>JACPNQ010000002.1 GCA_016185425.1 Acidobacteriota bacterium
CCCGAACGATTTGTGAAGCGTCCGCCCCAATCCAGTCCAGCGCCCACTCACGCCTGGATCAACAAACCACTAACTCCGTTCAACGATACTCAGTAAATATCTTTGCCGACTGTCTCAAAGTCGTTGACACGCGCCGCGGAGCAAGGACTTGGCGGCGATACCTGAGTTGGAAAGTCTCCTCGACGCCGGCGCTTAGTGGTGGCCGCCGATGCCGCGACAATAGGTCCGGCAGTGGAAAATTTGCTCGAAACCACAAGGGCGTCGAGCCTCCTCAACCCGCCACCCCGCTAAACACCCGCACCGGATTCCCCCGCTCCACGCCGTGATGCGCCCTCCACCGCTCCGCCCGCGCTGAATCGCGCCGTCCGGCATTCAAGGTGTCGATCTTCTTCCGTAGCCGCGCAAGTGCCAGCTTCCGATTGCGGAACTGTGACCGCTCCTCCATCGCCGTCGCCGACAGGCCGGTCGCCACATGCGTCACCCGCACAGCCGACTCAGTTCGGTTCACATGCTGACCGCCTGGCCCGCTCGCCCGCATCGTTTCCCAGCGCACATCACCCGCATCGAAATGGGCTTCGTCAACCGGCTCCAGCACTTCGATACCAACGAACCAGTTCTTCCGCTTGTGCTCTGGCCGGAACGGGCTGCGCATCGACCACTGCACAGTTCCCCGCCACGACTCCGCAAAGCCGGCCACCGCCGCATCACCGGTAATCGAGAGCAGCACCGAGTGCGCCGTCGAGGGCTGCGGCCCAGCCTCTATCTCAATGGCCCGGCAATCAAGCGAAGCCGCCAGCGCTTCCCGCTGTATCTCTTCGAGTGTTTTGATAACCGCCCAAGCGCACTCGGCCGGCCCTTGACCCGCGGTAATCTGCAGCCAGACTTCCAATTCGCGGTCCCTCATCGCCTCACCTTGTACGTTACAACCGGTTTCAAAATCGCCACAATCTCTACCAGTCCAGCCGCAACAAGATCTTCAACCACCACGGAAATATTCTTGTAAGCCTGCGGCGCCTCTTCGTACAACAGATCCTTGTCTTCGCAGATCACCTGGCTCCCAAATCCGGTACGGGTCAAATCTTTCGCTGTAAACCGCTTCTCCAGGCGCCCGCGGCTGTCGGACCTGGACCACTTCCTCCCCGCGCCGTGGGCGAGCGAAAATGCGCTTCGCTCGGTGGGCTCTTTCGGCAACACAACATACGTATGCGCACCACGCGATCCCGGAATCACGACGGGCCCGCTGGTCGATGGCGCTGCTCCCTTCCGATGAATCCAGCAGTCACAGCCGCCCACGACCTCCAGCTCGATCTCGTTGTGGCAGATATCGAGAACGCGCACACCGCTGGTCTTTAAGCGTTCAAACATGCGGGCAGCAATCAGTTCCCGGTTCGCCGTGGCCCATTTCTTCGCCTCTCCGTGCCGGCCGAGGTATTGCTGCGCCTCCTGCGAACCGGCGCCGGCGCGCAGACCGTCCGCTCCGAACTTCTCTACGTGCTCGCGCAATATGGCGTCGCCCAAGCCGCGCGACCCGCTGTGAACACAAAGGTACACGGCGTCGCTCGTAATTCCGAGCCGCTCCGCCTCGGGACTGGCGACGTTCACCACGGCTTGCAACTCTGCGAAATGGTTCCCGCCGCCGATCGTACCGAGCGCGTGTTCGAATCCGCTACCCTCAATCCCGCGCGACGCGAGGAAGTCGCCGGTGTCGCCATCCCATGGTCCCTCAAGGTTCCGCAGGCGGTCTGCCCATGCCTCGCCTTTCATTTTTCCCGCGCTCAATTCTGCCCTCCAGAGTCCGATCCCGCAGCCGATATCGCTGCCGGCAAGCGTTGGATACAACCAGCCGTCTACGGCGAACGCCGCCCCGATCGGACTGCCTTTGCCCGGATGGAGATCCGGCAATCCCACCGCAAGACGCATCCCCGGCAGCAGTGCCGTCTTCTCGAGTTGTTGTACGGCCGCGCCTTCTATCCAATTCTTCGCCGATGCGATCAAACGCACCTGTGCTGATGTCTCTACTCTCAATCGGTTTCCTTTACTGATTTCGTATAGGCCGGGCGCGCCGGATTCGAACTCCGGCGCGCCGGTCTGCTTAGTCCAGGAAGGCGATCTGCGGCGCGTGCTTCGCCACCGCTTCCCGGTTCATGTACACGCGGTGCCACCCATCCAGATAGATGGTCTTGTGGTCGCTGTGCCGGACACTCCCGCGAGCATAAACGGTAGCGTCGCGAATCATCCGGCGCCAGTCCAGACTGCGTGCCTTGGTGTCACTTGCGATGAGCTTCTCGTAACCGGCCAGACTGATTCCGGTTGGATATTTACGAGAAACCATAACCGCCACGCCGGAGCGCCGCATCAGCTCTTCGCAGATATGCGGCTTGCTGCCCGCGCCCCGGCTAAGCGGTTCATTGCGATGGATAACCACGCCTTTGTCAGTGACGCGGGGATCGGCAATGAAAAACCACTCGCCTTGCCGGATGGATTGACGGCCAACGGCCTGAGCGGGCCGCAGGCTATCGATAGCGGTACGTACATCGCGCACGTTGTCGCCCGGAACAGCGGCGGCAAACCAGTGACGTTCATCGTGGCCAAGCAGGAACTTGTTCTTCGCGCCTTCGTCCCGCACCATGAGCACGAGATGCTGCCGGTCGGGTTGGACATCCAGAATTTCGGGAGCAACCCCATCCTGACAGCGAAGGTCAAAGAACTCGCCGTAGCGGTCCCTGCCAATATCGATTCGGATCTTCGCCGTTTGGCGCTCACCTGCGTCGTTCAAACGCACACGTGCGCCCATACGGGAGAAGTGCCGGCGCAAGAATTCCTCGGTCGTCATACGACTCCTTAATCGGTTGGCTTGATTGGTTGAGGATTAGACGCGGGACGAGGAGGGAGAAAGTGAGTTACCCCGCGCCGCGCCGAAGCTGTCGCACGTTTGTCTAAGTGAACATGGTCGAAATTGACGCACGGGATCTCCTTTCCTTGTCGAAGTTACCACCTGAAGGTGGGTCTGTCAATGAAATTCTGGTAGTGAGGCAGTTTGGGTTCGAGGCAGTTTCCGATAACGGGACTCTCCAAGCAAAATCGTTGGCACATCCCAGCAACGGGCGTTTTGCGGCCAAGTGACCTAAGCGGGCTGTTGCTGTTGGCGCGTCATCCTCCCGGGAACTCGCCCACACGACCGGATATCAATCCGGATCTCCGATCCGTCTGACCGGTGCGTCTGGACCGACACATCGCAATAGCGCGGCTTTTCGCGCGCAACTCGCCTCGGCAGCCTACGTCGTCACAGAAACAAATAGCGCGTTCGCGAACGGGCAGCGCTTCCGAACCGACCTGGCGCGAGAACGCGCATGTGGGGCCACCACGGTTTTTGGGAATAAACTTACAGGGAGCTGTCACAGCGCTCTTACGCAAAGTGTCAAAACATGAGAGGGGAGATGACCTGCCCGAATCCGCTCGCCGATTTCGCGCTGACCGACGCCGAGGACCTCGACCTCGTGCGGCTTGCGCAATCGGGCAACAAAGAAGCTCTGGAGTTGCTCATAACCCGGCACCAGCGGTGGATCTACAACATCGCCCTCCGGATGCGGTGCTTGCCCCAGGATGCTGAAGATGCGACACAAGAGATTCTCATCAAGGTGCTCACGAAGCTGTCCACGTTCCGTGGGCAGAGCCAGTTTCGAACCTGGTTGTACCGGCTCGCGGTCAGCCACTTGTTGAATATGAAGCGAGGCCGCGCCGAAGCGAGGGAGTGGACCTTCGACAAATACGGCAGCGAATTGGATCGTACTCCGGACGCCGATCTGCCCGCTCCCGATGCGCAAAGGCCCGATGCCCTGCTGCTGGCAGAGGAGGCAAAGATCGGCTGCACCACCGGAATGCTGCTGTGCCTCGACCGCGAGCAGCGGCTCGTATATGTGCTCGGCGAGATCCTCGGCGTAACCGACCGCGTGGGCGCCGAACTTCTCGATATTTCGCGCGACAGCTTCCGTCAGAAACTGTCCCGTGCACGGCGCGACTTGTGCAACTTTATGCAAGGCAAGTGCGGGCTCGTCAAGGCTTCCAATCCGTGCCGCTGCGCCAGGAAGACACAAGGATTCATCCAACTGGGTTACATCGATCCTCACCATCTGCTTTTCGCTCATGAGCGCATCATCCAGGTGCGCGAAGTGGCCGGACAACGGTCCGAGCAGATCGATGCACTAGACGCCGAGTACGCCGATATCCACCGAAACCACCCATTCCACGAATCCCCCGACTTCGCGGCGTCGTTGCGCGGGTTGATTGAGCGCACTGATTTTCGATCGGATTTCGATGCCTAGGAGGAAGATCCACATGACACGCTTCAGTGCCGTACTCGCCGCATGCACGTTGGCGGTGTCATCGGCGCAGGTCCTGCCCAAACCCGAGCCGCCGTTCCAGGGAAAGATCGACCTCAACCCACACAACTCGACGCCCGACTGGCCGAACCCGGCGACCGCCCCCAAGGGCGCGCCTAATGTCGTGCTGATCCTTTGGGACGATACAGGTTTCTCCGCCACATCGACGTATGGCGGCGCCACACCTACGCCGGCGCTGGACCAGCTAGCTGCCGGTGGTCTGCGCTACAACCGCTTCCACGTGACTCCGATGTGTTCCCCCTCGAGGGCGGCTCTGCTTTCCGGCCGCAACGCTCACCAGGTCGGATTCGGCAGGATCTCCGAATTGGCCGCAGGCTATCCAGGTTATAACTCGCTCTGGCCGAAGACCTCCGTCGGCATCGCCGAAGCGCTACGATTGAACGGGTATAGCACGGCGGCATTCGGTAAATGGCACAACACGCCGGTGTGGGAAACCACCCCTGCCGGCCCATTCGATCGCTGGCCGATAGGGCTGGGTTTCGAATATTTCTATGGTTTCATCGGCCCCGGATCAAGTCTATGGGAGCCGACCTTGTACCGCAACGTGAACGCCGTCGAGCCGCCAGCGCGCCCGAAAGACGGTTACCATCTCACCACCGATCTGGTGGACGATGCGATCCGGTGGGTCCGGCGGCACGATGCGATCACGACCGGTAAACCGTTCTTCCTGTACTTCGCCGCGGCAGCGGCACACTCGCCATATCACGTGCCGAAGCAATGGGTGGACAAGTTCAAAGGCAAGTTCGATGACGGCTGGGACAAAATGCGCGAGGAGACCTTCAAACGCCAAAAGGAACTCGGCGTAATTCCAGTCAATGCCGAACTGACACCGCGTCCGAAGGAACTTGCCGCATGGGATTCCCTCCGCGCCCCGGAGAAAAAGCTCCTGGCCCGTCAAATGGAGGTTTACGCGGGCTTTGTGGCGCACACCGATTATGAAATCGGCCGGCTGCTGGATGCAATCCGCGCTGCGGGGCATGTCGAAGATACCATCGTTTTCTATATCGCGAGCGATAATGGGCCGACCGGCGAGGGCGGAGCCGGTGGCCGGGATGCCTTGACGGCGGAAGCCAAACCGCAGAGCCTGGACGAACGATGGCGTCAGTACGATGCTCTGGGCAGTGAGCTCTTCGACAACGCTCCAGCCGGAGCGTGGGCGTGGGCGACGAACGCCCCATTCCAGGGTGCGAAGCAGGATGCGTCCCACTTGGGCGGGACCCGTGCGCCCATGGTGGTCTCCGCGCCCGGGCGCATACGCAGCGCCGGGGGCCTGCGCTCCCAGTTCCTTCATCTCGTTGATATCGCGCCGACGATTTTTGAGCTTGCGGGTATTCAGGCCCCCAGTGTAGTCAATGGAGTGAAGCAGATGCCGCTCGAAGGCGCGAGTTTCGCCTACACCTTCGATCACCCGGAAGAAGCGAGTCGCCACCGCGTTCAATATTTCGAAATCTTCGGCAGCCGCGGCATATACAAAGATGGTTGGTGGGCCGGTTCACCCTATCGGTCACCGTGGAATGAGGGACCGAATCCGCCTCCCGTTCCGCCGGAGCAGCGTTCGTGGGTGCTCTACAATTTGGACCAGGACTTCAGCCAGGCCCACGATCTGTCCCGACAGAACCTGCAAAAACTCGAAGAACTGAAGGCGCTCTTCGACGCCGAGGCCCGGCGCAACAATGTGTACCCGCTAGAACCCGGCTTCGGTCCTCAACCATCGGCCACACCAGGGCGAATGCGCTTCGTATATCACGAAGGCGACCGCCTGATACCGGCGTCTGCGGCGCCGCGAGTCACTGGCCGCTCGCACCGGCTTACCGCGGACGTGGTGATTCCAGTCTCCGGCGCAGAAGGAGTCATCGTGGCGCAGGGTGGCCGGTACGGGGGTTACACGCTGTACATCAAAGATGGCCGTGTGACATACGAGACGAGCGCCTATGGGCATCTGACCGGCAGCCTTGTGTCTCCGGAGGCGCTGGCTCCGAGTAAGGTGAGTTTGGTCGTGGAGGTCACGCCTGCCGGCAGTGGTGAAGAGGGGCAGCGCGGTTTCCGGCGCTCGACTGCCATGTTGGCGCGTCTGCTGGTTAACGGCAAATTGGCTGCCGAGTCGAGGCTGTTGATGGCCGGAAGCGGCGATACCCTGGACATCGGCAGCGACCTCGTGTCTCCAGTCAGTCCGAAGTACGCGTGTCCCTTCGCGTTTACGGGAAAGATCGAGTCGATAACGATGGATCTTCTTTGATGAACCGTATACTTACAGTGCCGCGCATTATCGCGCTCGCTGCTGTTCTCACCGCAGTAGGTTGTGCCAGCAGGCAAGCCTCGGAGTCGCCCAAGCGTAATCGGGAAGCGCCACATGCGAGCCACGAGGCTGGCCGTCAGTTGGGCACGGCAGCGAGCATCAACCAAACGCCTCCGCCCGGCTCCGCGCCCGAAGGGATGGTCTGGATTCCCGGAGGCACGTTCTGGATGGGCTGTGACGATTGCGATATGCCGGATGCGCTGCCTGTACACCCGGTCAGCGTAGATGGGTTTTGGATGGACGCAACGCCGGTGACCAACGCGCAGTTTCAAAAGTTCGTCGACGCGACCGGCTACAATACCGTCGCCGAACGCGCGCCCGACCCAAGAGATTTCCCGGGTATTCCGAAAGAACGACTCGTGGCCGGTTCAGCGGTTTTCACGCCGCCGGTCAGCGAAGTCTCGCTGAATAATTATCTGAATTGGTGGAAGTATGTCCCTGGCGCGGGCTGGAAGCATCCCGAAGGTCCGCAGAGCGATTTGCGTTGGCGAGAAGACCATCCCGTCGTTCAAATCGCCTGGGAGGACGCGGCGGCTTATGCGCAATGGGCGGGCAAGCGATTGCCGACGGAAGCGGAGTTTGAATTCGCGGCGCGCGGCGGACAAGATCGGAATCGTTATGCGTGGGGCAACGAGCTAAAGCCAAACGGAAAGTGGCCCGCCAATATCTGGCAAGGCAGCTTCCCGGGGAAAAACGCCAGGGAGGATGGGTTTGAGCGGACATCGCCTGTGCGCGCGTTTCCGGCGAATGGGTTCGGCCTTTACGATATGGGCGGCAACGTCTGGCAGTGGTGTTCGGACTGGTATCGGCCCGATTACTTCGCAGAACTTGCAAGACAAGGCGTCGCCAGGAATCCACAAGGTCCGGGGGAGAGCTTCGATCCACAGGAGCGGGGCGTTGCCAAGCGAGTACAGAAGAGCGGGTCGTTTTTGTGCAGCGACCAGTACTGCTCGCGCTATTTCGTCGGCAGTCGCGGCAAAGGCGTGGTCGACAGCGGTGGTTCAAACACTGGCTTCCGGTGTGTTCGATCCGTTTCCTGAAACCTAGATCAAGGCTTCTGTGCCTGAAAGGAACACCATGCTAACGACTACGGATTCCGCCGCGACTGCGGCTGAGATCACCGCAACGGAGCGCGCCGCGCTGGAACGTTGGAACCGCGGGGATATCGCGGGACTGCTCGCAATCTACGCCGATGATGTGACTTTCTTTGACCCGATCACCGAAAAACGTTTCGATGGGAAGCAAGTGGTCGCCGACTATTTCTACAGATTTTATGCGGGAAAGATCAATATTCTGCGCTACGAGATCCTCAATCCGCAGGTGATCGTCGAGGGTGAACTCGCAGTGCTGTCGTACAACCTCAAAAACTACGTCCGCGCCGCCGATGGCATAGAAAAGCCCGGAACCCCGTGGAACTCCACGCAAGTCTACAGACGTATCGACAATCGGTGGCGCGCGGTGCACGTGCATTGGTCCTTCACGAAGCACCCTGCATTTCAGAACATGTCGCCGGAAGCTTTCGAGAGTGCGAACACGTAGGCGCTACACCGCGCCGCGACAACACCCTCTGGACGATCTGGCAAGGAGCGATTATGAACAACGTTCGTCTGACAGCGGGCCTCCTCTTGGCTCCGGTACTCGTGCTGGTGGCGGCGCTGGCGCGAGCCGACGACTGGCCGCAATGGCGAGGGCCGAAGCGGGATGGCCACTCCAAAGAGACAGGGCTGCTCAAAGCGTGGCCGAAGGACGGCCCGAAACTGATCTGGCAGGTGAAGGACTTGGGCAGCGGCTACTCCACACCGTCGGTGGTCGGCGGCCGGGTTTACGTGTTCGCCAATAAGGGGCTCGAGAACGAATTTGTCACGGCCCTCGACGCGAATGACGGCAGCCTGTTGTGGGCCACTCGGATTGCCAAGGTCGGCAACCCGGAGCAGCAGCCGAACTATCCGGCCGCTCGCTCCTCGCCGACCGTCGATGGTGCGGTGCTCTACGCACTCGGCTCCGACGGCGACCTCGTTTCTTTGGACACCGCCACCGGCAAGGTGCGCTGGCGAAAGAGCCTCCGTGCAGACTTCGGCGGCCAGCCAGGGACATGGGCCTATGCGGAGTCGCCGCTGGTGGACGGCGACATGGTCGTCGTCACGCCCGGCGGCGCTGAGGCTACTATCGTGGCGCTGAACAAGAACAATGGCGAGGCGGTATGGAAGTGCGCGGTCCCTGGCGGTGCCAGGGCCGGGTATTCCTCGATCGTCGTGGCCGAGGCGGGCGGCGTGCGGCAGTACGTATCGTATACGGGTGACGGTCTGGTCGGAGTTGAGGCAAAGACCGGGAGATTCCTGTGGAGGTACGGCAGGACGTCAGGTCCCCAGGGCATGAGTATTCTGACGCCGGTCGTTAATGACAGTCTGGTCTATAGCGCCAACGAGCCCTTGGGCGGCGCTGCCGTGCGGATCGTCGTCGATGGTACTGCGGCCAAGGTCGACGAAGTGTACCGCGGCATGAAGCTGCCCAGAATGATCGGTGGCGCGGTGCTCATCGGCGGGCGCCTCTATGGCGCCAGCGGTATGGCGCTCGTGTGCGCCGATTTCAAGACCGGTGAAGTCAAATGGTCCGAGCGGAGCGTGGCCCCTGGCGCGGTGGCCTACGCGGATGGCCGGCTATACCTGCACGGGGAGAGCGGCGAAGTGGCGCTGGTCGAGGCTACTCCAGATGGGTACCGTGAGCACGGCCGCTTCACGCCGCCGAACCCACCTGACCAGCGGGCCAACCGCGGGGAGAAGGCTTGGGCTTACCCGGTGATTGCCAATGGCCGGCTCTACGTCCGCGACGCCGATTCCCTGTGGTGCTACGACCTCAAGGCTGCCGCGGCCGGGAAGTAAAAACCAGCATCCGAGCCGGAGTATGGCGAGTCTCGACTCCGAGGGGCAGATCGTCGACAAACCCGAACCAATCCACATGAGCGAAAAGTCGCCTATACGCGGATGTGCCCGCGTATGCTTGGATCACGCTCGGCGAAATCCCCCCGAAATCGCGTGCAGTTCACCAAAATCAAGGTCAAGCGTAAGTACGATTCGGCCCTCTGCGGCGGCCTTCTCCATAATCGCAACATCTGGTAACCGATGAAGTCCTCGTTCCCTCTGGTGCGTCGCATCATGGCCGGAATCTCGCAGGAATCGAACGGTCGCCTCCGATAAGCCCCTGTCTGCAAGAAACTTCAAGCGGCTGGGCTCACAAACGGGTGAAATTCATCGTCGGCGTGCGCCGCAACAGATAACAACGCCTACCGAATATCAGCCTCCACGAGATCTGGATACTCCGTCACAATTTTTCCCGGTTCGACATGCCGTTGGCCACCAGGTTAACCCGACTTCCGCAGTTTGAAGGCTAAGCACCTGTATTTGCAACACAGAGGTGCAAAAGTCGTCACTACAAGCGGAATTCGAGGGAGGCGGGCAGCGCCAAGCCGAGCCGTTGCAGGAGAATCGCCTGATGATCTGAGGGACGCGCAATGCATCGTTTCCGAATGATGACGCCATTGCGAGCCGGCAGCACGACATCTACAACAGCCATCTCACTGAGTTCGGCAAATACCTTTCGCGGCTCATCGCCCAGCCCCGCCGCCCGACACATCTGCCCCAGCGTGCGTCACAGCGCGACTTTTCGCGCCGCTTCGGCTGATCCTGTTCCGACGCGCGTTGCAAACAAGAGCTTGACCTTTTGTTTCTTGCAGCCAATACCGATCAACACATGCTCACTTTTTTCGCAGATCAAACAAACTGCGGAAGCTGGGCTAACTCTCGACTTACCCTCCCTCATCAAAGCGAAGCGCGCAGCCGGACGGAGCAAGGACTTGGCTGCGATACCTGAGTTGGAGAGTCTCCTCGACGCCGACGCTTAGTGGTGACCGCCGATCGCACGACAGTAGGTCCGGCGGTGGAAAATTTGCTCGAAATGCGCCCGCCAACGTTCCGCACGCGCTGAATTGGGCCGTCCGGCATTCAAGGTGTCGATCTTCTTCCGTAGCCGATTCTACGCCGGCAACTCCACCTCAATCTCCCGAACCATCGACTCCGCTGACGGCCGCACCCGAACACTCTCCCAATAAATCTTGATCGCCTCGCCCGCCCGTGCGGTCAATTCCTCCACCGTCCGGCCCGTCACCAAAATGGTCGGCAGTTCCGGGACGTAGGCGCTATACCCGGCCGCATCACCTTCAATCACTAACGAGTATTTGCGCAGCATCAGTTAGAGTCCTCAAGATCTGTTTGCTTCAGAATAGCGCGATACGTACCGGGGCGCACATCGTCCCCAAGCCGGCCAGACACCACTGTAATCCGGCCATCGGAGTGTTTGTAAATCCGGTGATCCCCGGACGTCCTCGAATGGCGCCAACCCGCCTTTTCCAGGAGCTTGATCAGCTCGCGAACCTTGATCGGCAATCTTCCAGCCTACCTCTGCTATCCTAAAATTTCACCCGCCCGGAGCACAGTCCGCCCCACCCCACTCCCAGTCGCAGCTTTGCCCAAAAGGCCAAGATGCCTTGCCCATTCCATTCGCGAGGTATCACGCATGCGATTTATCGCAACTCTTTTTGCTCTCTTCACAGCGCTATCCGCCCAGACCTTCCGCGGCAACATCGCCGGGACCGTCCAGGACGCAAGCGGCGCCGCAATCCCGAACGCCGCCGTCAAGCTCGAAAGCCCATCCACCGGACTCACCCGCGCGGTCATGGCGTCCGCCAGCGGCGACTTCACCATGGCGGAACTCCCCACCGGTCTCTACACGATCGGTGTCACCCATCCCGGCTTCGAATCCAAAAAGATCGACAAAATCGAAGTCGTCGTCTCCAAAACCACCAACCTTAACATCACCCTCGGCGTAGCCTCCCAAGCCTCTCTCATCGAAGTCAGCGCCCAAGCCGTCACCCTCGAAACGACCTCCACCGCGCTCGTCGGCGTCGTCGACACACGCACCGTCAAGGACCTTCCCCTCAATGGCCGCGACTTCCGCCAGATGCTCAAAATGGCCCCCGGCGTCAACGCCGCCAACAGCTCCGTCAACGGCATGAGGACCAGCGGCAACAACTACCAGATCGACGGCGCCGACAATAACGACGCATTCCACAACACCTCCGCCGTCAACCAGGGCGGCGTCGCCGGCATCGCCGGAACCCTTCTCCCTGTCGAAGCCATCGACCAGTTCTCCATTCAGACCAACGCCGGGGCCGACGTCGGCCGCAACGGCGGCTCTTCCGTCAACCTGGTCATCAAGTCCGGCACCAACTCGCTCCACGGCTCGGCGTACTACTTCAACCGCAACGAAGCCCTCGCTTCCCCCTCGCCCCTCCAGCCCGAAGGCCAGAAGGCCCGCGCCATTCGCAACCACCAGTACGGTCTCTCCCTCGGCGGACCCGTCATCAGGAACCGCACCTTCTTCTTCGTCACAGGTGAAGGCCAGGACGCCAACGCGGCCAACTCCGCCCTCGCCACGGTCCCCTCCGACGCCTGGGTCGCCGACGCTCGAACTCTGATGGCCCAATACGGCGTCCCCGTCAACCCGCTCTCTCTCAACATGCTTACCTTCTGGCCCGCGCGCACCAAGTCCGCCGGCGCGGGCGCCAATAACTTCCTGAATGCCGACTCCAGCACATACAACAGCTACAACGGCATCATCAAGGTGGACCACCGCTTCAACGCTAACCACTCGCTCTCCGCGCGTTACTTCGGCGGCACCGGCGCCCAAACCGCCCCGACAGGCTCCCAGTTGAAGGAGTACTTCCAGGTCGCGCCCAGCCGCATGCATAACGTCTCCGTCGTGCTCAACAGCGTGCTCACGCCCCGCATGGTCAACCAGTTGACCCTCGGAACAAACTTCTTCCTCCAGGTCTTCAACGACGCCGACACCTCCATCGACCCCAACGCCCTTGGCCTCATCACCGGCGTCACCGAGCCCTCTCTGCGCGGCACGCCAACCACGAACATCACGGGCTTCACGCAGGTCGGCTCCACTCAGCCGCTCGGCCGCATCGATACCACCGGCCATCTCACCGATAACCTCTCCTATACCTTCGGCAAGCACCAGTTGAAGGTCGGCGGCGAATACCGCCGTGCCCTGCTCGACGTCTTCTACGACACCAACAAGCGCGGAACATTTACGTTCGACGGCGCACGCGGACCGTGGGCCTCGTCCACCGCCAGCGGCACGCTCAAGGCGATGGCCGATTTCCTCGCCGGCTACACCAGTAATTCGAGCGGCGCCATCATCGTCCGCGGGCAGTTGCAGCGCGACTACACCCAGAACTCCTTCGACTCCTGGGTCCACGACACCTGGCAGCTCACCCCCACGCTCAGTCTTAACTACGGGGTTCGCTTCACCTACCACGGCCCTCTCGGCGATAAGAAAAACTCCCTCGCCACCTTCGTTCCCGGCAAGGGCTTCGTCGGACCGGGATCGGGCCTCGACACCATCTACCCGCGCGATCTGAATAACTTCATGCCGCGCGCCGGCTTCGCCTGGACGCCCAAGCGCAACGGCAAAACCGTTCTTCGCGGCAGCCTCGGCTTCTTCAACGACGTTCCGCCGCTCAACTTCATGGTCGCCAATACCGGCATGCCCAACGGCGGATCGGCCGGCGTCCACGCCAATCCCGGCGGCCCCACTCCGGTCTATTCCATCGCGCTGAGCTCGGTGAATCTTACCGCCGGCACGCCAATCTTCGGAACGGCATCCCCGCGTCCACCATTCGGCGCATTCGCGATCAGCCAGGACTACCGCACGCCCTACGTCATCAATATGAATTTCAACGTGCAGCAGCAGTTGACCGCGGGCACCATCCTGCAGGTAGGCTACGTCGGCTCGCAGGGCCGCAAATTAAGCTTCCTGCGTAACATCAACGCGCCCATCCCCGGCACCACGGGAACTGTTCAGGCGCGCCGCCCCTACTCGGCCGCCTATCCCGATCTCGCCGCCATCAACATGCTCGAGAGCAATACCAATTCGAACTACAACTCGATGCAGGTACAACTCCGCCAGACAATGTGGAAAGGCGTCACCGGCGTTCTCAACTACACCTGGAGCAAAGCGATCGACTACGGCTCCGACGTCCGCAACAACCTGCCGACAAACTCTTACGATCTCCGCAACGAGAAGGGACCTTCGTCGTTCGATACGCGCCATGTGCTCACGGCTTTCTTGAGCTACGAAGTCCCCGCGTTCGTGAAAGCGATGCCGCTGCTGATGAAGGGATGGCAGTTTAACTCGCTGTTCACCGCTTACGGCGGCCAGCCGCTCAACATCCTCGCCGGCACCAATATCAGCACGTCCGGTGACAGCCGCGATCGCGCCAACGTCGTAGGCGATCCGTTCTCGGGCGTCGTGCAGCCAACGGGGACGCGCTCCGTCCGGTACTTCAACGCCGCCGCCTTCGCCGCGCCCGCCGCGGGTACATTCGGCAACATCGGCCGCAACGCGATCTACGGTCCCGGCTTCGGCGCCATCGACTTCTCCATCTTCAAGACCACGCCGATCACCGAAAAAATCTCGACCCAGTTCCGCGTCGAGATCTTCAATCTCACCAACCGCACCAACTGGGCCAATCCCGGCACATCGCTCGCAAGCTCCTCCACGTTCGGTCTACTCACCAACACGAGGAACGGCAGCGGTGCTCCCGGCATTGGCGTCGGCGAACCTCGCAACATCCAGTTGGCGTTGAAGGTTATCTTCTAACGAAGGACATTCATGCGATTCATTGCGACTCTCGCCCTGGGCGCCTGCGCTATCTCTGCGCAAGCGCCCAAGCGCACCATCACCGACGCCGAAGTGAAGAAGGTTCACCGCTCGGCCCTCGTGCTTGATACACACAACGATGTCACCAGCCGCACCGTCACCGGCTTCGACATCGGCAAGGCCTCAAGCGAAGGCCATACAGACTTGATTCGCTATCGCGCCGGCGGCTTCGGCGCGCAGTTCTTCGCGGTCTTCGTCGCCGCGAATTATGTGGAAGGCAATCGCAGCGCGCACCGCGCGATGGACATGATCGATACGGTCAAATACGACATCGCCGGCAAACACCCGAACGATTTCGAAATGGCCTACACCGCCGCCGATATCGTTCGCATTCACAAGAAGGGCAAGATCGCCTCGCTGATGGGAATCGAAGGCGGCCATGCGATCGAAGACAGCCTTCGCCTTCTCCGCGACTTCTACGCGCTTGGCATCCGCTACATGACGCTGACCCACTCGAACACCAACAACTGGGCCGGTTCCTCGGGCGACATCGATGGCCGCACAAAGGGCCTCACCGATTTCGGTAAGGATGTTGTGCGCGAGATGAACCGGTTGGGCATGATGGTCGACATCTCGCACGTCTCCGACAAAACATTTTGGGATGCGCTGGAAGTAAGCTCCGCGCCGCTTCTCGCCTCGCACTCCTCCTGCCGCGCGATCTCGAACATTCCACGCAACATGACCGATGAGATGATCATCGCTCTCGCCAGGAAGGGCGGTGTGGTGCAAGTGAATTTTGGCTGCGAGTTCCTCTCGCAGAAATCCGCCGATACTTCCGCGTTCGGAAATCCCGCCGTCCGCGCGAAGATCACCGAAGCGATGAAAGAATTCAAAGGCACGCTGGCGGAACGCCGCGCGAAGATGCGCGAAGTCTCTCGCTCCATGGGAGTCAAGACCGTCCCCGCCACTCTCGCCGATGCCGTCGCACACATCGATCACATCGTCAAAATCGCCGGTATCGATGCAGTCGGTATCGGCGCCGACTACGACGGCGTCGACTGTGTTCCCGAAGGCCTCGACGATGTCAGTAAAATGCCCAATTTAACGCGCGCCCTGCTCGAAAAAGGCTACACCGCGAAAGACATCCGCAAGCTCTACGGAGAGAACCTGCTGCGTGTCATGCGCAACGTCGAAAAAGCGCGTAAGTAGTTTATTTGCCTTCGAGTAAGAAGGTTGGTGTCACGCCAATGGCGGTTGAAAAACCGCTGTTGGCCGGCGTCAGCCACGTCGAACAGCTCTGCACTTTGCCCAGGCAGACATGCGGGTGAACGTCCACCTGCATTTCCTTCATTTCGAGCGATCCATACACGCTGATCGGGAACTTCGCGGTCACCGTGGGAACAATTTCCTGCGCCACATACCGTTCGCGCATGGCCCGTTTGCAGGCGCGGTCCCACTGCACATCGTCCATCGTCGCGCCATCAAACACCGGCATCTCCGTCGATTCGCCGTTGGGCCGCAACACCAGTTTTTCGCGGTTTTTCCGCACAAATTCGGGCAAATCGACTTCTTCCGATCCCCACAGCGCTTTCCGCTCACCCATCACTCGCGTGGTCGGGATGAACGCTTTGATGGCTTTCCTTTCGGCGATCGGGAACTTCGCCGTCACCGTTTCATCGGTGAGCAGATCGAGCATCGCCTTGCGCTGCGCGATGTCGCTGCGGAAACTATTGACCAGGCACACCTTACCTTCGCGGTAGGCACGAACCAGCGGGTGTACCGTCAAGTCGTAGCGGACGAGGAATTCGTGAGTGCGTACGCAGCGATAGATCACATCAATGACAAAATCGCCTTTGCGCAGGACACCGTTCCGGTATTCAAGCTGTTCGGGCGAGATGACCATAGCCGGGTTGCCATGAGCGGTCAGATATTCGGCCAGAAGAGCATGCTCGCGCGATTCGACGGTTTCAAACGGTTGTTTGAACTCCAGGATGCCAATTCGTGGCAATCTTCGCCCTCCAAAGTCCTTATAAGCCTTCAAAAGTGCGCTTTGGAGGTACTTTACGGAGGGTATTTTCGACAACTTGTGACGCTTGCGGAATTCCTTCATCGGAGCGATGTCGTAGTAGAGATCCGATAGAAGATCCTGGTAGAGGACTCCGACCGGTGTCTCGGCGCTGAAGTGCGAGAACCGCATCGCACCGTTGTTGATGTGCGAATCGAGCAGGCTGGTAACCGCGAAATGCTTATAGCCTGGATTTACTTCCGCGAGCATGCGCTCGCCGGGAAGAAGGTCGAGACGGTTGAGCAGGGCCGGAGAGTTTAGCACAAGCTGGCGCATCCGGTCAATTGCGGCCCACAGGCCCTCGCCGCCCTTTTCGAGGGCTTCGTATTGCCGACGTGTCACGAAATGAGGCCGCAAAAATGCCGAGACTGGCTTTCCGCTTAGCTCGAGTTGCTTGGACTTCATCGATTGATGAAGCTGCTCGACCCAGCCTAGATCGCGAAACGTTTCCGTTTCGAGGAGTTTGTGATAACGGGCAATCGCCTCGTCCACTTGGTTCATCGCCGTACGCTACAGGGAAGAAGATTCCTGATCTGAGTATGGCATACGGAACGCGCAAAGTATAGCAATCCACCTTGCTAAATCACCTGCAAACGATTGATAGACATGCAGTTAACCAACATGAAAAAACCTGCGACAATAGGGGAGCGATGCGCTCGAAATTACTTACACTCCCGCTTGTCCTCCTCATTGCGGCCTTACCAGGTATTGCCGATGAGGGCATGTGGCTCTTCAACCGGTTCCCCAAAGAAGAGTTGAAAAAGAAGTACGGAGTCACTCTCAGCGACGATTTTCTGCAGCATCTGCAGATGTCATCGGTGCGGTTTAACAGCGGCGGGTCGGGCTCCTTTGTTTCGCCCGACGGCATGCTGTTCACCAATCATCACGTGGGCGCGGAGTGTATCTACAAAGTCAGCACGAAAGAGCACGACTACGTGAAAGACGGCTTTTATGCAAAGTCTAGGAGCGAGGAGAAGGCGTGTCCGGATCTCGAAGTGAATATCCTTCTGCGCATTGAGACGGTCAACGACAAGGTCAACGCCGGCGTTACACCGGCAACGTCGCCGGCGGAGGCGAACCGATTGCGGCAAGCTAACATCTCGAAGATCGAATCCGACTGCAACAAAGCGACGAGCAACCGGTGCGACGTGGTGACGCTCTATTCGGGCGGGCAGTATGACCTCTACGAGTACAAGAAGTACACCGACATCCGGCTGGTGTTTGCGCCGGAAGAATCTGTCGCAGCGTTTGGCGGCGACCCGGACAACTTCACCTATCCACGCTATTGCCTGGACTTTGCGCTGTTTCGTGCATATGAGAACGGACAGCCGGTGAAACCTAAGCATCATTTGAAGTGGTCGAAGACTGGCGCGAAGGACGGCGAACTGGTGTTTGTCACGGGGCATCCCGGCAAGACGGACCGGCTTGCGACGGTGGCCGAGCTGGAGTTCCAGCGAGATGTGACGCAGCCATACGGCCTGGAGATTCTGAAGAAGCTGGGCGACCGGCTGTTGGCGTTTGGCGCGACAGATCCTGAAAATAAGCGCATTGCGCGGGACCTGCTCGCGACGGTGCAGAACAGCTTCAAAGCACGGACCGGATTTCAACGAGGACTGACGGACGCTGAGTTGATGCGGCTGAAGAGAGATGCCGAGACGCGGCTGCGCAAAGCGATTGCGGACGATCCGGAGAAGCAGAAAAAGTTTGGCGCGATTTGGGATGAGATTGAGGCCTACGTAAAGGAATACCGGACTTTCTACGTGGACTATTCGTTGTTTGAGAGAGCGGCCGCGGTTGGCAGCGAAATGTTTACGCTGGCGCGCTCGATCAACCGGTATGCCGTTGAGAAAGCCAGGCCCAATGGCGAACGGTTACGCGAATTCACCGACGCCGCGCTGCCGGCGACGGAGATGGCGATGTACTCGACGGCGCCCGTCTATCCGGCGCTTGAAGAGATCGTCCTCGCCGAATGGATGAAGCGGATGGTTGAGAAGCTCGGGAAAGAACATGTGCTGGTGGCGAGAATTCTGGATGGGCGTACACCGGAAGAAGCCGCCAAGTATTACGTGCGCGGGAGCAAGATCGCCGATGTCGCGGAGCGGAAGAAACTGACAGCGAGCCCGGAGGCAGTCACGTCGACCGACGACACGATGATCAAGCTGGCGCGGTTGCTGGACGCGGACGGACGCGCGCTGTACAAGCGGTTTCAGGACCGCGTGGAGGCGGTGCAGACTTCGAGCGCTTCGCGTATCGCCCAAGCGCGGTTCGCCGTGTATGGTGCGAATGAGTACCCGGACGCTACGTTCACACTGCGGCTGACGTACGCGCCCGTGAAGGGCTATGTCAACGCGGAGGGCAAGAAGATTCCGTGGGCGACCGATTTCACTGGCCTCTATACGCGAGCGACTGGAGAAGAACCGTTCACCTTGCCGCCGTCCTGGAAAAAGTCCAAGGACGCGCTGCGTTTGAAGACACCGTTTGATTTTGTATCGACCGCGGACACGCATGGCGGGAACTCCGGCAGCCCGACGGTGAATTCGAAAGGCGAGCTGGTGGGCATCCTATTTGACGGCAACATTGAGGGTCTGCCGAATCAATACCTGTACCGCGACAAGATGGAGCGTTCCGTCCATGTAGCAAGTCAGGGCATTGTGGAAGCGCTGAGAAGCGTTTACCGGGCACACACGATCTTACAGGAGATCGGATTCTAACCGATGAAACACAGCCTAGTATTTGTGTTGGCATCAACTGTATTGGCGTCGGGTGCTTGACGGCACGCCGGGACAGCGGGACGCGGACGGGATCTATTTCGACGATCGCGGCAGGATGGTGATGCGAACGGGCCTGCGGCAGTGGAGCCGTGAATTTTGGCCACGCAACCTGTGTGCAGGTGTTCGACCGGGAAGACTTCCGGGGAAATTCCATTGATCTCACCGGCGATGATCCGAATCTCGACCGAAGCCGGTTTAATCTGCGCGGAATGCCGCAGTCGATGAAGGTGTACTAATATCGAGGGCATGTTTCGTCTGTCAAGTGTCGTTTTACTTCTGACGGGAGCGGGCGTTGCGACTGCGCAGACTCCTCCCGCTCCTGCAACGCCCGCCGCCGCAAAGCCACAACGTCCCACGCCGCCGGCGCGCGATCCGAACACGCCTGGCTACGTGAAAGCCAAGGAGCTGCCGGAGGGCTCGGTCCCTTCGCCGAAGGAGGATGGCAACTTCCTCATTGGCCCGACGTATGCGCCGGCTCCGGAGATGGCGGTGAAAGAAGGTGTGCCGCAGGGAGACGTCATTGAGTTCACGATGGAGTCGACCGACAGCAAGATCTATCCCGGTATTGCACGGGAGCCCGGCACATTCGCGCGGCCGGATCCCGCCGATCCGAACAAATTGATCGTGAATAGCTTTCCGAAGCCTTACACGCGCAAACTCGCGGTATTTGTACCCAAGCAGTATGTGCCGGGTACGGCGGCGCCATTTATTGTCGGCGCGGATGGGCCGGACCGATTGCTGTTTGCGGCGCTCAATAACCTGATCGCGGAAAAGCGGGTGCCTGCGATGATCGCGATATCGATCGGCAATGGAAGCGGCGACGCACAGGGGAGCCAGCGGGGGCTGGAGTACGACACGATGTCCGGCCTATATGCCGAGTTCGTGGAGAAGGAAGTGCTGCCGCTGGTGGAGAAGAAATGCAATGTGAAGCTGACCAAAGACCCGGAAGGCCGCGCGACGATGGGCGGGAGTTCGGGCGGATCGGCTGCGTTGATTATGGCCTGGTACCACCCGGAGTGGTATCATCGCGTGCTCACATATTCAGGCACCTACGTAAATCAGCAGTGGCCGTATAACCCCGAAACTCCGCACGGGGCGTGGGAGTTCCATGAGAACCTCATCCCGAAGAGTCCGGTGAAGCCGATACGCCTGTGGATGCACGTCAGCGACCGTGACAATCTCAGCACGCGCGACGCTTATCACGACTGGGTGCTAGCCAACGAGAGGATGGCCCACGTGCTGGCGGCTAAGGGTTATCACTATCAGTTCGTGTTTTCGAAGAATTCGGGACACACAGACCGTAACGTGAAACAGAACACGTTGCCGGAGGCGCTGGAATATATCTGGCAGGGTTACCCGATCCACTAAACCTGGTTGACCTTCTCCCACGTCATGGGCTGGCCGCTGGTGCAGGCGGTGAGAGCCATGACGGCGACGAGAGTGCTTTCGGCGCCCCATAGAGCGGCGTTTTCCAGTTTGCCGGTGCGAACGCCGTCGACGAATTCATTCACGTTGTCGAGCGTGATGTCGTACTTGGTTTCAACCACTTCGTTGGGCTTGCCGGGGCGGTAGATGGTGTAGCCTCTGCGCCCCACGTTGACCGAGCCCTTCTCGCAGACGAAGGTCTCCGACACGTCGCTGTAGCCGACCATATTGCCGAATTGGTTGGCCGTGTAGCTGCAGATAGTGCCGTCCTCGAACTGGAACGAACAAGCGAGGTTGTCGTAGATGTCGCCGATCTGGGTGCGGGACATGCGCGAGCCGTGGCCGGAGACGCGGATGGGATGACGGCCCATGAACCAGTTGACGACGTCGATGTTGTGACAGTCCTGCTCGATGAGAATGTCACCGGAAAGCTCGCGGTAGAAGAACCAGTTGCGAATGCGCTCCTGCTCGGCGGGGTGGCCGGTTTTGATGGGCGGACCGCCGCCCATCCATGCGGCGCGGACCTGGAGCACGCGGCCGAGTTCGCCGGATTTCACCACCTCATGTGCCTTTCGGTAGTCCTTGCCGTAGCGCTGCTGGTAGTCCATGGTGATGCGCTTGGTTGGGTCGGCGGAGCGGGCAGCGCGCAGGACGCGGTGGCAACCGGCGGCGTCGACACCAGCGGGCTTTTCGAGGAAGATGTGTTTTTTGGCTTTGACGGCGCGTTCGAAGTGCTCCGGGTGAAGGAAGGCCGGCGTGGCGATTAGGACCGCGTCGATGGACTTGTCGGCCAGGAGCTCGTCCATGGAGTTGAACCGTTTGGCGCCGGAGTATTTTGCCGCGGCGGCCTGGAAGCGATCCTCGTAGATGTCGTTGAACGCGGAGACACGGAGGTTCTCATTTTTCGCGAAGAGGCCGCTGACGTACATACCACGGTTGCCGCAGCCGATGAGTCCGAGCGTGACGGCGGAGTTGGCTTGGGAGCCGCGGACAGATTGGGAGCCTATGAGCGAAAAGGCTGTGGCCGTTCCGGCGGTCCTGACGAAGCTACGGCGCGTGGAGTCGTGATTCATATGAGTTTCCTTCCAGCGAGTATTATGCCACTCACGAATTTGGCGCGACGCGGCGATTCGACCGTCCGAAGGTAGGCAGGCATAAGGGCGAGGAGCCATTATGGCAAAAGGCGGCAAGTGCTGCAGATCCACACGATATTGTGAAACGGCTTGCGCTTGAGTTGCATCCCTGAGGAAACACTTTCTATTATGCGAAGCAAAATCATTCTGCCGCTCCTGGCTTTGGGAGCGTGTGCGTTTAGTCTCCGGGCCGACCAGATCGTGATGAAGAATGGCGATAAGGTCACCGGCAGTATCGTCAAGAAAGACGACAAGAACCTAACGATTAGGACCGAATACTTCGGCGTCTTGACCCTGCCGTGGGAGCAGGTATCGAGCGTGACGGCCGACAAGCCGGTGAATGTGGTGATCGCGAACGGGCCGGCGGTGGAAGGAACACTGGCGACGGTTGGCGACAAAGTGGAAGTTACCGCGGGCGGCACGAAGCAGACGGTGGCCCCGGCCGACATCAAAGTGCTACGGAACGCCGATGAGCAGAAGGCTTATCTGCGTATGTTGAAGCCAGGTTGGGGCGATCTTTGGGTCATCAACGCGAATATTGGAATCGCCGGGACCAGCGGCAACGCAAGGACAGCGACGTTTACGACGCCGGTGAATGCCGCGCGCGTGACGAATAGCGATAAGACAACGGCGTATTTTAACTTTATCCGCGCGTCGGCGACGGTAAATGGAATAAATGCAGCGACGGCGAAGGCGATACGCGGTGGTTGGGGATACAGCCGGAATCTGGCGCCGCGATTGTTCGTGAACACGTTTAACGATTACGAGTATGACCGCTTTCAAAGCCTGGATCTACGCGTGGTGCTCGGCGGCGGCTTAGGTTATATGCTCTGGAAAGGGGAACGGGGCCGCTTGGACGTGATCGGCGGCGGCGCGTGGAACCATGAAAAGTTCGACCCGATCCGGCCGCTGTTACCGTTCACGCGGAACTCGGCGGAAATCTATTGGGGAGATGACTTTACTTACAAGTTGAATAGCCGGATTAGCCTCTTTGAGAACTACCGGATGTTCAACAATATGACGAATACGGGCAATTACCGGCAGAACGCGGATGTAGGAATTGCTGCGGCTCTTAATAGGTGGCTGACTTGGAATGCGACGGCGAGCGACAGGTATTTGAGTAATCCGGTGGCGGGAAGGAAGAAGAATGACTTCCTGTATACGATGGGGCTGGGGATTGTGGTGAGGCGGTAACGAGTCTGCTACGGCAGCACTGGGGTCTATGTGCCGCCGTAGGCAGCATCGAAGATGACACTTCACAGAGCTTCGGCAATGCATCGAGACGGAGAGCATGACTGCTACGAGGTAATTCAGTGGAGGAGATTCGGTTAGTCTACTCTTGCGAGCTGGTCGAGCGGACGGTCTGGGAGATTGAGCAAAAAGGGTGGTTCGGGGGGCGACGGTTGCCGTGCCCGACGGGCGCAAGGTCCCGGTGACTTTCATGGATCCTGTACGCCTTTCCCAGGACCTGTTATTTGAACAAGGTATGGGACGACACTGCATCGCGGAGCCATGCCTCATCGTTGTCCCGAGGGTTACGGAGGCATGTATGTTGGCCGCTGTCCGGCAGCTTCACACTAACGGGCACTTTGAACGTCTTCTCCGAATTGGCGACCAACGACGCCAGATAAGAATCGGATCCGGGCTCCCTTGTGTCGCGATGACGCCTTTGCGCTCGAAGGTCTTTAGAGAGAAGCGAACGACGCGCTTTTCACCCTGCGCGGAGATGAAGCCTTCGCCGGTTTTGGGATCGATGTGCATGCCTTCGGCGTTGAGACCGACTTTCATACGCTTGATTTCCCGAAGGGATTTGAGATCGATGACGGACATGGCGCCGTCGACGATCAGGCTGGCCAACATCCGCTTTTCGCCGGGCAGGATTTGCAAGCGGACGGGTTGGCCTTCCAGTTTCAGCGTTCGGCGGATGGCCCATTTCGCTGTGTCGATTTCGGCGACGGTATCCGCTGTGCGCGTCGCGATGTACATCGTTCTTTCGTCCTTCGTGAGCGCGATGCCCATTGGCACTCCGCCGACTTCGAGGGACTTCGCGGTGCCGTTCTTGAGGTTGCGGAGGCTGACGGTGCCACGGCGTTCACGGTATAGAGCTTCGATTCGTCGTGCGTCAACCAGAGCATGTGGGGGAGGTCCTTACCGGCTGAGCGGATGGCGGTCAGGATTTTGCGCTGGATGGGGTCGATGACGAGGACGGCGGAGGGGAGATCGCAGGTGACGTAAGTTTGCCGCTGGAGGCGAGTTCGATGCCGTGCGGGCGGTGGTACTCGCCGAGGATTATCTTGCCCGTGACCTTCTTCGCGGCGAGGTCGACGATAGAGATGGTGTTACTACCGGGTGTTTCGCCGGTCCAGCGGGCGGTGCCGTAATTGGTGACGTAGAGAGCCTTGCCGCCGACGGAGAAGACAAATTCGTGGGGGATGTGCCCGACTTTCACGGAGGCAAGCGGGGCACCGCCGGCGAGGTCGTAGAAGCCGACGGAGTCGTTGTTCTTTTCAGCGACAAGAAGTACATCGGCGGCGGAGAGGGTTGCGATCGCGAGCGCTGTGAACAGATACGGCATGAAAGGGAGAGTTTATCGCGGGCGTGGTCCGCTAAGCTGATAGGTTGGTTTCCGTTCAACACGTTTCGAAAGTCTATTCGCTCTATGAGCGGCCGGCAGACCGGCTGGTGTCGCTGCTTCCCTTAATTGGGGAGGAGCGCGGCCGGGAGTTCTGGGCGCTGCGCGATGTGAATCTGCGCGTAGATCCCGGCGAGGTGTTTGCGCTCGTGGGACCGAATGGCAGCGGAAAGTCGACGCTGCTGCAGATTGTGGCGGGGATCATGCAGCCGACGCGCGGGCGCGTTGTTACCGAGGGAAGAATCGCGGCTCTGTTAGAGCTGGGCGCGGGATTCAATCCGGAGTTCAGCGGGCGCGAGAACGTGTTTCTGAACGGCGAGATCATGGGCTTGAGCCGGGCGGAGGTGGAGGCGGCGTTTCCGAAGATCGCGGAATTCGCGGGGATCGGTGAATTCATGGAACGGCCGGTGAAAGAATATTCGAGCGGAATGTATGTGCGGCTGGCGTTTTCGACGGCGATCCATGTGGAGCCGGAGGTGCTGATCGTCGATGAGGCGCTGGCGGTGGGCGATGCGATCTTTGCGAACCGGTGTGTGCGGAAGCTGGAAGAGCTGAAGGAACGGAAAGTAACAATTCTGTTTGTATCGCACGATCTGGGAATCGTGAAACGGCTGGCGGACCGGGCGGCTCTAATGCTTCAGGGGGAAGTGGCGGCCGTGGGGAAACCGAGCGACGTTGTGAACCGCTACGTGGGCCTTGTCCATGAGCTGCAACTGCGCGACGCACCGCAGGAGGGCGGGAGCTACCGGCATGGCGATGGCACGAGCCGGATTGAATCGATTTCCATTCTGAACAGCAACGGCGTGGAGACGACGAGTGTTCTAAGCGGGGAGCGTGTGGTTGTTGTCCTGCGCGCGGTATTTGC
Organism: Acidobacteriota bacterium; assembly: GCA_016185425.1. Taxonomy (GTDB): domain Bacteria; phylum Acidobacteriota; class Terriglobia; order Bryobacterales; family Bryobacteraceae. Next base: position 25,313 of record JACPNQ010000002.1, read on the forward strand.
GCAGGCGAGCGAACGGCCGATGGTGGGGATTCTGATTCGGAACCGGCTGGGCGTGGATGTGTATGGAACGAATACGCGAGTGGAGAAGGTCGAGCTGGGGTCCTACGCGGCGGGGGATGTGCTGGAGGTTCGCTTTTCCGTGGATTGCCTGCTTAGCCGGCAGGAATATACACTGACGGTTGCCACGCAGCATGCCAACGGCGCTAGTCAGGATTGGATCGACGACGCGCTGAGTTTCGCAGTGATCGACCACCGCGACACCGCGGGAATGATTCAACTCAACACGGAGATTCAATGGCAACGCAACCCGTAGCCGGCTCGGTAACCGACAGATCGTTTTTCGGGCATCCCCGCGGATTGTCCACGCTCTTCTTCACGGAGATGTGGGAGCGGTTCAGCTATTACGGGATGCGGGCGATTCTGATCCTGTACATGACGGCGCAGTTGCAGAACGGCGGCTTGGGCATGGACAAGACGACGGCGGGGGCGATTTACGGGATCTTCACCGCATCGGTCTACCTGTTGAGTTTGCCGGGCGGCTGGGTGGCCGACCGCATTCTGGGGCAGAGGAAAGCGGTCCTGCTCGGCGGCATCGTGATTGCCATGGGGAATGCTCTGCTGGCGACGCCGATGACTTGGGCGTTTTATGTGGGGTTAGGACTGATTTGCATTGGCACGGGATTATTGAAGACCAATGCGAGTACGATGGTGGGATCGTTGTACGCGAAAGACGATAACCGGCGGGACGCGGGGTTTTCGATCTACTACATGGGGATCAATCTCGGTGCGTTTTTGTCGCCGCTTTTCGTGGGCTATGTAGGGCAGGAGATTAATTGGCGGCTGGCGTTTCTGCTGGTGACGGCGGGAATGTCGGTTGGGCTGATTCAGTATGTGCTGACGCAGAGGCACCTGGGCACGGCGGGATTGCAGCCGGTAGCGCCGCCGGGAGCGGCGGAACGGAAGCAGCTATTGCTGGGACTAGCGGGCGTGGTCGGCGTGCCTGTATTGATTGGGCTGTTGCAGATATCGGGGGTAACGTCATTCCCGGCGACGGCGGTAGCCGACGGATTCAGCGTGCTTCTGGTGACGTGTTTTCTGGCGATCTTCGCGGTGCTGTGGATGGCATGCAAAGAGACGCAGGAACGGCGGAACATTGCGGTGATTTTCTGTTTGTTTCTGGCGTCGGCGTTGTTCTGGGCATCTTTTGAACAGGCGGGCTCCACCTTGAATTTGTTCGCCGATGAGAAGACGCGGAACTTTGTTCTTGGCATGGCATTCCCATCGAGCTGGTTCCAGTCAGTGAATTCGATCTGGCTGATTGCCTTGGCGCCGCTCTTCTCCATGCTCTGGCTGAGGATGGGTTCACGGGAACCGAGCGTGCCCGCGAAGTTCGCGCTTGGACTTCTGTTTGTCGGTTTAGGCTTTCTGATTCTCGTTCCGCCGGCAGCGGATGCGGACGCGGGCTTGAAGGTCAGTCCGATGTGGCTGTTGTTCACCTATTTGCTACATACGATTGGTGAGTTGTGCCTGAGTCCGGTGGGGTTGTCGGCGATGACGAAGCTGGCGCCGCAGCGGTTTGGCGGCGTGATCATGGGTGTGTTCTTCATGTCGATCGCGACGGGCAATTACATTGGCGGGCGGCTGGCGGGGGTGTATGAATCGATGAAGCTGGAGCAATTGTTTTTGTACGTGGCGCTATTCGCGATTGGCGCGGCAGTGGTGCTGGCGCTTTTTGTGAAGCCGCTCCGTGGATTGATGGGAGGAGTGAAATAGATGAATGTCGCCGCGATACAGCAGGCGTTGCGCGAAGAGAAGGTGGACGGGTGGCTGTTTTTCGATCATCACGCGCGCGATCCGCTGGCGTACCGGATCCTGGGATTCACGCCGCCGCGGACTCCGACGCGGCGCTGGTACTACCTGATTCCCGCGCAGGGCGAGCCGCGGAAACTGGTGCACCAGATCGAGCCGGGAATGCTGGATGATCTGCCGGGTTCGACCTCGTCGTATTCGAGCTGGTCACGGCAAGTGTATGGGCTGACCTCGCTGTTGTCGGGATGTAAGCGTGTGGCGATGCAATATTCGCCCGAATGCGCGGTGCCGTATGTGGCTATGGTAGACGCGGGCACAGTGGAACTGATCCGCGCGCAGGGTGTGGAAGTGGCGACGTCGGCGAACCTGGTACAAGTGTTCGAGGCAAAGTGGACGCAGGAAAAATTGGACTCGCACATGGAGGCGGGAAAGCTGGTGGACGAGATCCGGCGGGCCGCTTTTCAGGAGATTGGCGACAGGCTGCGCGGGCGTGAGCCGGTGAACGAGTACACGATCAAGGCGTTTATTTTGGGGGCCTTCGACAGGGCGGGGTTATTTACAGATCATGGGCCGATTGTCGGCGTGAATGCGAATGCGTCGAACCCGCATTATGAACCGGAGGCCGAGGCGAGCGAGGCGATCCGGCAGGACGATGTGGTGCTGATCGACTTGTGGGCGAAGTTGAGCAGGCCGGGCGCGGTCTATTACGACATCACCTGGACAGGCTATACGGGCGAGACGATTCCCGATGAGGTACAGCGTGTGTTTTCGGTTGTGACGGGAGCACGCGATGCGGCCGTGGCGAAGGTGCAGAACTCGATTGGCGCGGGGCTGCCGTTGTGCGGTTTCGAGGTTGACGATGCGTGCCGCGCGCATATCCGCGAGCATGGAATGGGGGATTACTTCATTCATCGGACGGGGCATTCGATCGGCGAAGACGTGCATGGATCGGGCGCGAACATGGACAATCTGGAGACACACGATGAGCGGCGCGTGATTCCGTGGACGTGCTTTTCGGTGGAGCCGGGTGTGTATTTGCCGGCCTTTGGAATTCGCAGCGAGGTGAATGTTTTCGTTGGCGACCGCGAGGCGCGGGTAACGGGGGAGCGGCAGACGGAGATGGTTCGGATATAGACTGGTAGGGCAGTTCCATTTCTACGAGGACGGACCATGAAGAAACTACTCTTCCTAAGCTTCCTCGCCACCACGATGTTTGCCCAAGACGGCAAGACACATCTGAAGGTTGGCGACGCGGCTCCGGAGTTCGCGAAACTCAGTTCCTCGGTTCCCGGTAAATCGTTTTCCCTGGGGGATTTCAAGGGCAAAAAGACCGTTGTACTTGCCTTCTTCCCCCTCGCATTTACCGGCGGTTGAACCGCGGAAATGAAAGGATTCCAGGCTGGAATCAAAAACTTTAACGATGCGGATTCGCAGGTGTTTGGAATCAGCGTCGATGCGGCGCCGTCTCTAAAGCGCTTCAGCGACGACCTTACGCTCGAGTTCCCGCTGCTGTCGGATTTTCCGAATCGAACGACAGCAAAGGCGTATGGCGTACTGATGGCGGAACGCGGCATCGCCAGCCGCACGACCTTCGTCATTGATAAAGAAGGCAAGATCGCGGAGATCATCTACGATCCAAAGCCGGCACCACATAACGAAGCGTCGATCGCCGCTTGCCAGCGGATTAAGAAGTAACCGGGATGCCCTCGATCGCGGACAGGATATCCGCGATGGGGGGCTTTCCTCTTTGTGCATAGACAATGCGGCCATCGGGGCCGATGACGTAGACTGTGCGGCGCACGATTCCCCAGCCGGCGCGGTACTGGCGCGATACTTTCCAGCCCTTGTCGATCAAGAGCGGGAAGGGGAACTGGTATTTCGTTTTGAAGTGTATGTGAGCGTCAGCGCCCTGTCCGTTGATGCCGAAGACGGCGGCGTTCCTGTTGCGGAACGCGGCCCAGCCGTCGCGGATTTCGCAGAGTTGCCGCGTGCAGATCGTGGTGTCGTCACCGGGGTAGAAGACTAAAACAACGGGCTTGTTTCTTAGGTTGAGGAGAGAGACGGTCTGACCGGTTTCGCCGGAGAGTTCGAATTGTGGAGCGGCGGCGCCAGGTTCCAGAGGACCGCCGAATAACCAATCAAGCATGGCGTCCTCCACAATAGACCATATGCATCATGTGGCGCTTCAAGCTTTAGATTTGGCCGCGCAGCGCGGCGTGCAGTATGCGGATGTGCGGCTGGTGGAATCGAAGTCGCAGGACTTGTCGACACGAAATGGACGTGTGTCACAGGTGGCGGATGCGGAGTCGGTGGGGATGGCGATACGGATGCTAGTGGACGGCGGATGGGGATTCGCGGCCACCGACGACCTTACGCCGGCGGGGGTCGAGAAGGCGGTTACGATGGCCCGGGCGATTGCGAGGGCGAGCACGATGGCGTTGAAGAACGCCGCGCGATTGGCGGACGAACCGGTGCATCGAGCAAAGTGGGCGTCGCCGTGCACCATCGATCCGTTCGGCATTAGCGTGACCAAGAAGCTGGATCACCTTCTTCGAGTAGACGAGGCGATGCGGGCAAATAAGGCGGTGACGCTGACGGAGACACTATTCCATGCGAACCGGGCGCGGCAGTTCTTTGTGAATACGGAGGGGAGCGAGATCGAACAGACGCGCACGATGACGGGAGCGGGGTGCGCCTGTTATGTATTCGAGGACGGCGACTTGCAGAAGCGGTCCTACCCGAATTCGTTCGGCGGGCAGTATCAGTTGAAGGGGTGGGAGCTGGTGGAGGAGATCGATATGCTGTCGCAGGCTTCGCGGCTTGCCGAAGAGGCGGCGGCGCTGCATTCGGCGGACGTGTGTCCGGCGGGGGAGTTCACGCTGATCCTGGATAGCTCGCAGTTGGGTTTGCAGATTCATGAGTCGATCGGGCATCCGATTGAGCTGGACCGCGTGTTGGGGAGTGAGGCGAATTACGCGGGGATGAGTTTTCTGACTGTAGACCAGTTGCGGAAATTGCAGTATGGATCGCCGCTGGTGCATGTGGTGAGCGATGCGACGTTGGAACACGGGCCGGGGTTGGGGACGTTTGCGTTCGACGATGAGGGAGTGGCGGCGCAGCGGACGGACATCATTCGCGAGGGTCTGTTTACCGGGTATCTGACGAGCAGGGAGACGGCGGGGGCGATTGGAGCGACGCGTTCGAATGGATGTCTGCGCGCGGCCGGATGGGATCGGCTACCGCTGATCCGGATGACGAATACGAGCCTGGAACCGGGGACATCAACACTGGAGGAAGTGTTCGACGTTCCGCACGCGATCTACATGGAGACGAACAAGAGCTGGTCGATCGACGACAAACGATACAACTTTCAATTCGGGTGCGAGGTGGCGTGGGAGATACGGAACGGGAAGCGCGTGCGGATGTTGAAGAACCCTGTTTATAGCGGCATTTCGACGCAATTCTGGAATGCGTGCCAGGCGATTGCGAATCGCGAGCATTGGACGTTGTGGGGAGTACCGAATTGCGGGAAGGGGCAACCGGAGCAGGTGATGGGGACCGGGCACGGCGCGAGCCCGTCGCGGTTCGGCGAGATTTCCGTGGGGAGCCTGTGATGACGGACGCACAGGCGCGCGAGTGGTTCAGTGCCGCGCAACGCGAGGCGCGGGAACACGGCGTTGACGATGTGGAGATGTTTTGCGCGGAAGAGGAGAGCGCGCTGACACGGTTCGCCAACAACGCGATTCATCAGAACATGAGCGAGGAGTCGCGAGTCGTGTCGATTCGCGTAGCGATCGGGCAGAGAACGGCACGCGCAACGACGAACCGGATGGAGAACATCCGCGAGGCGACGCGGACGGCGATCGAGCTGGCGAGGGCGAGCGAGCCGGATGCGCATTTGATGGAGATGTTTTCGCCGGGTATTGTGGAGCCGGTGATGCGGTGGGATGAGGCGACGGCGCAGGTCACGCCGGCGATGCGGGCGGAGATAGTGCGTGAGGCGATTGGTTGTGTGGAAGACGCCGGTCATATGGCGGCCGGCATGTATTCGACATCACGGGCAAGCCAAATGTTACTGAACTCGCGCGGGCTGCATGTGCGGCATGATGAGACGGGAGCTACGTTCTCGATCACAGCAACGGCACGGGATTCGAGCGGGTGGGCGAAGGCAAGCGCGGTGCGCGCGGAGGATTTGGATCCCGCTACATTGGCGCGGAGCGCGGCGGAAAAGGGGACACAGTCAGCGGCGCCGCGGCGCATGGAGCCGGGGCGTTACCGTGTTTTGTTGGAGCCGGCCGCCGTATTGGACCTGGTGGGACAGATATTCGGGGACTGCTCGGCGACGGCGTTAGAGGAGGAGCGGAGTTTTCTCACGGGAAGGATGGGGGAGAGGCTGTTCGGCGAGAACATCACGATCTACGACGATGTGCGGCACCCGTTGCAGGATGGCGCGCCGTTCGATGGAGAGGGCGTGGCGCGGCGCGCGCTGACGCTGTTTGCAAACGGTGTGCCGGGGGAGATGCCGTACGGGCGGGCGGCGGCGGCACGAGCCGGGCGCAAGCCGACGGGCCATGGATTGAGCGTGCCGAATGAGGCAGGCGAGTGCGTGACGAATATCGTGATTGCAGGCGGGTCGCATTCGCCTGCCGATCTTTTGCGAGAGCTCGGCGACGGCATTCTGGTGACGCGGCTTTGGTACATCCGCGAGGTGGATCCGTTCCGGAAAGTCATGACGGGGATGACGCGTGACGGGACGTTTTTAGTGGAGGGCGGCGAGATCGTATGCGGGCTGCAGAACTTCCGTTTCAATGAGAGCGTTGTGGAGATGCTGCGGCGCGTGGAGGCGATGTCGGCGCCGGTTCGGGCCTCGGGCGAAGAGGCCTTCGATATGGTGGTTCCGGCGATGCTCGTGAACGATTTCCCGTTCACGGAGGTCACGTTATTTTAGAGGCTGTTCAGCGAACGCGTCAGCGTGCCGATGAGCTTTGACGCCGTGTCGCGTTCGACGAATGCTGATTTGGCGCGCCACGTTTCGTAACCGCCGAGGTCGAACGCATCGACGGTCGGAATGTAGCCGCAGGCGTCATTGGCGATGGAGACGGTGATGGTTCGCTTGTGGGGGCTGGCTTTCTTGGCGGCAAGGCCGAGTTCGACGAAGGTCTCGCCAGGGAAGGTGCCGATCGCGGTGTCGCCGATTTTCAGCGCCTGGACGGGGACGCTGATTGCCGCGGGGAATTTGCTTAGATAGACCGTCTCCCGAGCGTAGATTTGTGTGCGGTCTTTGTAGTCATTGCCGGGCGGGTCGCCGACGAGTTTGATCGCAGCGGCAGTCTCTTCGCTGGATGGGCGGCGGGTCTGGACTTCGACGTTTTCGATATTGGCAGCCAGGGGAAGAGTGTCGCGGTAGTCGATGCTCTTGAGCACGCGAAGGGTTTCGAGAGCGAGAACCGTGCCTACCCGTTCGATGAACGTATACTCGTTGCGCGCGGGATAATTGCGGGCATAGGCGATGGCGTTGATGTTGCCGGAGCAACCGTTGGAAAGCATCGCGACGCCGCCGGCTTTCGATTCGACCTGGCGGGCCCAGGCGCCGAAATAATCGGCGCTGGCGTCTGTGGCTGGGTTGTAACCGGCATAGTGGAGCGCGTAGCTGGCATAGATCCAGATGGGACGGCCGTCTTCGCCAATGGCCGCGATGACGGGATGATCGGGATCGGTGGGGCCGGCCGGTTTGAGGAGATCCGGGCTTTGCAGCGGCGCGTTCATAAGCACCTTGTCGTTGGTGCGGCCAAAGGGGTCGGCGGGGATGGCGCCTTCGCGCATGAAGAATCGGCGGTTGTTGACAAGGGTTGGCTCGGCACCGAGGCCGCAGCCGATGCGCGCGGGACGAAGACGGGAGAAGGCCATGCGAGCGGCGTCGGCAATACGGGATTCGAGGAGCTCGATGTACTTTGTGTCCGGCATGCTTTGAAACAGGTGCATGGCGGGCGGCGCACTGTGCGTGTGCGTGGAACTCATCAGAATGAAGGCGGGGTCAACGGAGTTGTCGCGAGAGATGCGGGCGCGGACGCGGTCGAGGATGGTGCGGGGGACCATGCAGGAGTCGATGGTCGCGAGCATCATGCGCGTGGAACCGGACTCGATGGCGGCGCAACGGACGAGGAGATCGTCGTGCACATCGGCGCATTTACGATCCGTCATGTATCCGGCGAGAGAGGTGCCGAGAGCAGGAGAGATGTTGGCTGTGGCGGCGCCGGCGCGGAGGGCGTTGGGGGCTGCAAGGCCCATTAGAAGTGCTCGGCGAGTGAGGGACATATCAAAGGATTAGCATGCAATCGCCGTAGCTGAAGAAGCGGTACCGTTGTTCGACGGCGTGGCGGTAGGCGGCCATGGTGAAGCCGTGTCCGGCAAAGGCGCTGACGAGCAATAGCAGGCTGGACTGCGGGAGGTGGAAGTTGGTGATCATGGCATTCACGCGCTGAAATTCGAAGCCGGGGTAGATGAAGAGATTCGTCTGGCCGGCGTTGCCGAGACGCGCGTAGGATTCGATAGTGCGGACAGCGGTAGTACCGACGGCGATGACGCGCCGGGCGGCGTTGATACGTTCCGCGGCGGTGGGATCAACGTGGAATTTTTCAAAGTGGAGCTCGTTCTCTTCGACGGTGCCGGAGTGGAGCGGTTGGAAGGTACCGAGGCCGACATGAAGCGTGACTTCGGTGCGGGCCGCGCCGGCCTGTTCGCACTGCGCCAGGACTTCTTCGGTGAAATGAAGGCCGGCCGTGGGGGCAGCCACACTGCCGCGTTCACGAGCGAAGACAGTTTGGTAGCGCTCGCTGTCGGACTCGTTGTCGGGGCGGTGGATGTATGGAGGAAGTGGCATGTGGCCGTGCGTTTGAATGGCCTCCCATAGGTCGGCGGCTTCGAGCCGAACGGCCCGTTCGCCGTGTTCCAGGCGGGCCTCAATGGTGGCGCGGAAGCCAGGAGCAAATTCGATCACTGTACCGGGAGGGAGTTTGCGGCCAGGACGAACAAGAGCGCGCCAGAGATCGCCCATCTGTTCCGCGAGGAAGACTTCGACGCGGCCGGTGTGGCCGGCGCGGGTGCCGATTAGACGAGACTTGAACACGCGCGAATTGTTAAAGACCATGACGTCGCCGGTTCTTAGGTAGGAGGGCAGGTCGCGGAACATGCGGTCCTGCCAGGATTGGGTAGCGCGGTCCAATACCAACATGCGAGCGCCGTCGCGTTCGGCGGGAGGGTGTTGGGCGATCAACGCCTCCGGCAGGTCATAATCGAATTGAGAGAGGTTCAATCTCTCAGACTATCAACTTGCGCATTTTAGCTATTGAATCCTCGTGCGATGAGACAGCGGCCGCTGTTGTGGAGGACGGACGCCGCGTACTTTCCTCGGTAGTCGCTTCGCAAATTCAAACGCACCAGAAGTATGGGGGCGTGGTACCCGAACTGGCCAGCCGCGAGCATCTGCGCGCGATTACGCCGGTAGTGGAGGAGGCGCTGGCGCAGAGCGGCACGGAGTGGAAAGAACTGGACGCGGTGGCGTGTACGTATGGACCGGGACTGCTGGGCTCGCTATTGGTAGGAGTGACGTATGCGAAAGCAATCAGCTACGCGCACAAACTGCCGCTGATTGCGGTGAATCATTTGGAAGGGCATATTCACGCGGTTGTGCTGGAGCACCCACAGACGGCGCTGCCGGCGCTGGCGCTTATTGTGAGCGGGGGACATACGCACCTTTATCATGTACGTGCGGATTTCGAGTATGAACTGATCAGCCGAACGCGCGACGATGCGGCGGGCGAGGCTTACGACAAAGTAGCGAAGCTGCTGGGATTCCCTTACCCCGGCGGGCCGATTTTGGACAAACTGGCGCCGTACGGGAATCCGAAGGCGGTGCGTTTCACGCGGGCGCAGATGAAGGGGAACGCACTGGACTTTTCGTTCTCCGGGTTGAAGACGGCGGTGCTGCGTTGGACAGAGGCAAATGCAATCGCGGATGAAGTGGCGGCGCGGAAGCGCGTAGCGGCAAGTGCTTCGGCCGATGAGTGGCTGGCCGTGACACCGAAGGCGACACTCGATTTGATTGCGAGTTTCCAGCAGACGGTGATCGACGAGTTGTTGTCGCGCATCGCAAAGCTGACGGAGGCGCATCCGGTGGAGAGCGTGATTATCACGGGCGGGGTGGCGTGCAACGCGGGCTTACGGCTGGCTGCTGCCGCGTCGAAGATTGGTGTTCCCATCTACTTCCCTACCCCAGGGCTCTCGACTGATAACGCGGCGATGATCGGCGCGGCGGCGTCCCGCAAACTCCGGAAGCATGATTTGGCGGGACTGGATTTGCGGGCCAAAGCGTCGCTCGCGCTGTGATCCAATAGCTGCATGATTTCCCGTGCTGCCTGTGTGGCTCTGGCCATTTCGCTGAGTGCGAATGGGGCCGTAAAGAAGATCTACGTGGAGGAACGGACCGATGTGTTGAACGGGCATTCGTTCGGCAACGCGGGGCCGTATGAGCGGATCGTCGCGAAGGTGCATTTCACCGTGGATCCGAAGCTGCCGGCCAATCAGCGGATTCGTGATATCGCATTGGCACCGAAGAACGCCGAGGGATTGGTAGAATTCACGTCGGATCTTTATGTGCTGAAGCCGCGAAACCCGGAAAAGGGCAACGGGACGATTTTGTATGAAGTTTCCAATCGCGGCAGGAAGGGGTTGTTAAGCACCTTCAACTACGCAAGCGGGGGCATGGATCCGCGCAGCGAGGCTGAGTTTGGCGATAAGTTCCTGCTCGATCAGGGATACACGCTGGTCTGGGTGGGCTGGCAGTTCGATGTACCGGAAGAGAAGGGTAACGTAAGCATTCGGGTGCCGAAAGCGGAAGGCGTGGCGGGGATAGTGCGCAGCGAATTTGTGCCGGCGGCGAAGGTAACGCGGTTCTCGCTCGGTGACCGGACGATGAAGCCATATCCTGTTGCCGATCCGGATGCGCCGGGGACACAGTTATATGTACGCGAGTCGCCGGACGGACCGCGACGCGTGATTCCGCGGAGCCAATGGAAGTTTTGGGACAACACGGGCGTGGAGATGGCTTCTGGATTTCAGCCAGGCAAACTTTACGACGTCGTCTATACGGCCAAGAATCCGGATATCGTCGGGCTTGGTATGGCGGCGACGCGGGACGTGATCAGCTTTCTGAAATACACGAACGACGGCATCACGCTGCTTGGCGACCAGTACCGCTATCTAAAGCGGGCGATCGGGTTTGGTACATCGCAGTCCGGACGATTTCTGCGCACCTTTCTGTATTTCGGTTTCAATGCCGATGAGAACGGGAAGAAGGTCTTTGACGGCGTCTGGCCGCATGTCGGCGGTGCGGGGCGAGGCAGCTTCAATTTCCGCTTCGCGCAACCGTCGCGCGACGGGCATCGTATGACAAACACGTTCTATCCGACGGACATTTTCCCGTTTGCCGACATGCCGATGATGGACCCGGAGACAAAGGAGTCGGACGGGTTGTTATCGGCATCAAAGGAATTGAACGTACTGCCGAAGATTTTCTATTCGAACGGCGCCTATGAGTATTGGGGGCGCTCGGCATCGCTCATCCACACAACGATTGACGGGCGGAAGGACGATGGACCGTCAAGCGACACGCGCGTCTACTTCCTTAGCGGGACGCAACACGGGCCGGGCAGTTTTCCGCCGCGAAAAGGAAACGACATCGCGTACCTCGCGAATCCGAATGACGCGCGGCCGGTTATGCGCGCACTGTTGCTGCACATGACGGCGTGGGTAAAGGAGGACAAGGCCCCGCCGGCTTCGCGCATCCCGCGGGTGGACAAGGGCGAACTGGTTCCACTCGCGAACTTACACTTTCCGGCGATACCGGGCGTGAACCTGCCGAAATCGCCGAATGTTCCTTATCGCGCGGATTACGGGCCAGAATTCCGATCCAAGGGGATTGTCACGATCGATCCGCCGAAGACGGGAAAGGCGTTTGCGGTACTGGTGCCCCAGGTGGATCGGGACGGCAACGAGACGAGCGGGATTCGCATGCCGGATGTTTCGGTGCCGCTTGGAACCTACACAGGCTGGAATTTGCGGGACGTGTCGACTGGCGCGCCGGCGGAGATATTCAGCATGACTGGCGGATTCCATGCGTTTCCAGCGACGAAGCAGATCCGCGCGACGCAGAAGGATCCGCGGCTTTCGATTGAGGAGCGCTACGCATCGCGCGAGGAGTACATGGGAAAAATCCGCACGGCGATTGACGGTCTGGCGGCGGACGGGCTCCTGTTGCCGGTGGATCGGGCTCGCCTCGAAAAACAGGCGGAACAGCGCTGGGCCCAACTCACGGCACAATAGTAGGTAATGAATCCTTCTGGAGTTTCGTTGCAGCCCGTGGAGGGCGTGAAGCATTTAATTGCCGTTGGTTCCGGCAAAGGGGGGGTCGGCAAGACCACTGTGGCCGTGAACCTGGCTGTGGCGCTCGCCGCGCAAGGGCACAAGGTTGGGCTGATGGACGCCGACGTATACGGACCGAACGTTCCGCTGATGATGGGCACGCGGGCGAATCCTCATGCGATCGGGGAGCGGATTCAGCCGCTCGAAAACTACGGGGTGAAGCTGATGTCCATGGGGTTCATGAGTCCCGGCGACAAGCCGCTCATCTGGCGCGGTCCGATGCTCCATTCGGTGATGCAGCAGTTTTTGCGCGGCGTGGATTGGGGCCAACTCGATTTTCTGATCATCGATCTGCCGCCCGGTACGGGCGACGTGCAGCTTTCGCTGGTGCAGACGACGCCGATTTCCGGGGCCATCGTGGTGACAACGCCGAGCGAGGTAGCGATGGAAGACGCGCGAAAAGCGGTGCGCATGTTTGAAACCGTGAAGACGCCGATTGTCGGGCTCGTGGAGAACATGAGCTATCTGACGGCGCCCGGCGGCGAGAGGATCGATGTCTTCGGGCAGGGCGGCGGCCAGCGTATGGCGGCTGCGATGAGCATTCCGTTCCTGGTAGAGCTGCCGCTGGATCCGAAGGTGCGCGTGGGAGGCGATACCGGGTCACCGGCGGCGTTGGACCCGTCGGGAGTGGGAGCGCCGTTCCACGAGTTGGCAAAAAAGGTGACGGCGGCGATGGCTGGACAGCCGAAATCCGGGCCGAAGATCACGGTGGAGGACTGAGAAGATGCGGGCCGGGTTGTAGGCCGGCCCGCCCAGTCGCGGCGTCACCGGGCCGCGATGAGTTGGACCTCCTCCATTGCCGCAAGGGCCAACAGTTTGGAGCCAACGATTTCACCGATGATGAGCTTGGCGCCTCCGGGCTGCGCGATGATGTGCAGGCCGACCGCCTTCAGCTTGTTGAGTATGGTTTCGGATACGTCGCGCAGGTAGATACGCACTCCGACTTTCTCGGCAGAGGCGGTCTTACCGATCAGGTCCGGTGAGAGTTTCTGCGCCGGGGCCTTTTTTTCCGGTTGCTGTATGGCTATGCCTTCGCGGCGCATTGCCGGCGGGGGAGGAGCCATCGGCGCAGCAGCCTGATCCCTGGATTGCCCCACGTAGCCGCCTGCGAAGCCAACGGGCGAGCGGGCATACATGACGCTCTTGGCGGACTCGGCGCCGGCCATGCGGGCATCCACACCCTCCGGCACTTCGACCGGCACTTCTATCGTTCGCAGTTTGCCGCCTTCGCTAATGGTCTGCTCCTCGACGGCTACGAAGCTGGTGAACGGCGTCATCAGCGCGTATTTCAAACCGAGGTCCGTTATGGCATCACGGTTCTGGACAGAGCCCTCAATCACGAGCTCACCGACTTTGGTCCGTGCCCACAACGAGCGGATACCGTCACGCTGAATGGTGGCATTGAACTCCACCTGGACTTCGCGTTCAAAAGGGTGGCCGCCCATTCTACCCGTAATCTTCACGGTGCCGCGCCCGGGGTTGTGATAACGGCCCGTGACAACGACGGGCTTCGCGCTAAAGAGGTCCGGCACGCGTTTCGGATAGACTTCGTCGACGCTGAGGCCATTGAAGGCGAGCTGAATATCGGTGAGGAGTGGCGTCTGCACGCGTGCGTGAAAGCGCTTGGCGGCCGCCGATCCGTCGTCCTGCAGACCGACATATTCCACCTCGCCGCGGCCCTGGAGCGACATTTGATCCAGCAGGTGCCGGTTAACAGAACTGCCTATACCAAAGCCGAAGACGCGGGCTTCGGGATGTTTGCGGATCTCGGCGACGATTTCATCGTCGTTGCCCACATAGCCGTCGGTCATGAAGCAAACGACGCGGACGTGCTCCTTCGAGCCGGAGGGAGCCAGCGAGGCGCGAATCGCCTTCATCATTTCGGTGCCGCCGCCGCTGCGCCGTCCGGCGAGGAAGCGCTTGGCTTCGGCGATGTTCTCCGGATTCGCCGCGACAGGCTGTGGGAACAGCACGTAAGTATCGCCTGAGAACGTGATGAGGTTGAACCGGTCGCGAGGATTCAGGCCGTCAATGGCCGCCATCATCGCTTCCTTCGCTTTCTCCAGCGGGAAGCCGTGCATGGAGCCCGAGGTATCGATGACAAACACCAGCTCCTTCGGCGTAATGTCTTCACGGGCCGGTTGATCGGGCGGAGCGAGGACGAAGGTGAAGTAACCCTGACCGTCACGTCCGCGATGGGTCAGTAGCGCGTCGTTGATCTTGCGCCCAGTGACGTCCCATCGGAGGATGAAATCTTTGTTCGGGATTTCATTCTGGTTGCGGAGCTTGATGAACGCCCCGGACGCAGTACGGTTTTCGACGATCACTTCGTGTGTGGTGGAATCGATGGAATCGACCGGAAGGCCGGCGTCCAGCTTCAGGGAGAGAGAGATGTCGTGCCCGGCGCGAGTGCCTTGCTGGGCATAGACCGGATTCCGGAAGGCATCCGGATTATGTTTCGGCGAGTAGCGCGGACCGGCGACCATCGGGAAGGCGAACTCGTAACGGCCCGCTTCAAAGCGCAGCGTTTCGACGTATTGGATTTCGACTTCGACCTTGGCGTTCGGAGGAATGTTGGCGACGCTCTGCACGAATACGTTAGGGCGTTCCTGGTCGAGCAAACCGGCGAGCTTGCCCTGGCGGCGCGCGGCGTCGTAGATGGCGCGGGCTTCCTCGCGGCGCTTGATTCGGCCCGTAACAACACGGTCTCCAATACGCAGCGTCATGTCGTCGACGGCGCCGCTCGCTGCGAGAGGGAAGGTGTAGATGGCCTCAATGGGGCCGGAGGTTGGGTTGCGAAAAACCTGGCGCACTTTGACGCGCGCGACCGGACCCTGCACTTCCGCGGTAACCGCCGTATGCTCCAGCGGGCATGGGGCGTCAACTTCCCCGTTCTTGTCCAGACGCGCCAGCATTCCGCCCGGGCTGCTGGCGGCCTCGGCCGGTTGCGGCTTCCACAGGCTCATCGCCGCCAGGCTGAGGGCGACTACAGATAGTGACTTTCTCATGGTGATCTCCGTGTTGGCTCGTTGCCGTCACTTGAGGATCACGTCAGGCCGAGAAGCCTTTCAGCGTAATCGCAAAAGAATTTTGACCGGCTGCTGAGGACCGGCGGCACGCTCTCGCGCGACGCCACCGACAAAGCCCATCGCGGCCGTTCCTTCGATAATTGAGAGGGAGAGAGAATCGCCGGACGCGCGTTCCAGGAGGGTGTGGGGAACACTTAGCGACAATTCCTCGCCGATTCGGCCGCTGCGATAGTCGAGACGAACACCGCGTTCGTCGAGAAGCGCGACACCCTGGGCCGTTGTCGCGGTATAGCGAATCGAGATGGTTTCGTTGCGGCCGATTGTGTCACCAGCGGGTACGCGGACCCAGACGCCATCACCGGCGCGCCGCCAGACCGATGGGGGCGCCGGGGCATCGAGCCTGGCCTTTTCTGCCCGAGCCTTCTTGTCTTCCAGCTCCTCGCTGCGGATTTCCGGCATTTTCTTCGGCGCGCCGCCCGCACCAGTCGCGACCGCAGCCGAAGCCGGGGCGGATTGACGGCGCGCCAGCGCTGGGGCGGGAGCAGGGGGAGCCTGAAATTGTTGGTTGGAGGGAACGGGCAGGACGACGACCTGCTGCGGCGCAGCGCGGTTCTCCGCGAACGCTTGGTCGCGCTCCGTTCTTGCCGATGCGATGGTATCCGCGGACTTTACCTCCTTCTCCTTGGCTCCGAGACCCTCGGGCGCGGGCGGAGGAGGAGCCGATGGCAGGGGAATACTTATCGGAGGAGCGGCCACGGCGGGAGGTACGGTAGCGATCTTCGGAGGGGCGTCGACGAAGACGGGTGGAGTCTTGGCAGGCGGCTCGGCGGAAGACGGCTGAACGAAAGGTTTGACGTCCTTCGTTGCCGTGCGGACGGAGGCGACTTCCGGCTGATTCGCGGACTTTTCAAACATGACGTACGTCAACGCGCCGGATACGAAAACAACACCGAGCCCGGCGGCCCAGGCCAGCCAGGCGGGCGGCGGGAACGGGCGGCGCTTCGACTCCTGACCTTGACCAGGAGCCTGCGGCGGGGTATGGCCAGACTGCATTTGGAAAACCGGCGCGGCCGCGGCCGCTACGTGCTCTGTCTCGACAAGGTCTTCCTGTAGGACGTCGATCAGCCGGTTCCGAGCGCCCGGCATTTCGATGGCCTCGCGGAGCGCGTCCTCGTCCATGAGCTGATTGAAAAGCTCCTGATCTTCCAGTGCCGCGGCGAAAAGGATCTTCTTATCGTCTTCCGAAAGTCCGCCGGTTGCATACTCGGCGAGAAGCCGGTCCAGAAGTTCGCGCTCCATTACCGGCCTCCTTTCATGCGCTCGAGCAACTGTTTGCGGCAGCGCAGATCCCAGGTGTACACCGTGTTGATGGACTCGGCGCCCATTATGTGTTGAATCTCGGGAAATCTTAGCCCTTGCAGTTTCAACCGGAAGAGGTCGCGGCATCGGTCCCCGAGGGCGAGCAACGCAGTTTCCAACCGATCCAGCCGCTCGCGCCGTTCGAGCAGGGCTTCGGGATCTTCCGCCGGGTCGGCGATCGGGAACTCCTCGACAGGAACCGACGCGCTTTCGCCCCGGCGCAGCGATTTCGTGTGCAGCGCCATGATTTTGTAGCGGGCGATTTGCATTGCGAGCGGCACCAAATCCTCCAGCGCCTCGACCTGCGAGTACTTCTCTTCGAGCACCAGCAGCGTTTCCTGCGCCACATCTTCCTCGGTGGCGGCTCCGCCGGCGCCCTTCATCATACGAGATGCCGCGAACGAGACAATCCTTTCACGCAGTTGGGTGAGTATGATTGTCCGGTTCACCGCGCGTCACCTTCCGAGCAGTTTCGTGATCGCCGTATCGAGCACCGCCGCGCGGAATCCCGCCGGGCCCGGAGCTCCCTTGACGACGATACGGCCGTCGGTTCCGACCAGGTAGTAGCGGTCCGGCCAGGCAGTGTAGGCCTTTTCGGCCGTGTTATCCATACCATCGACGAGCGTTGTGAACGTGATACCGAGATTGCGGGCGCAAGAGGTAGCGTGCTCATCCTTCTGTTCATATGTCTTCGCGGACTCGATCAACACGCCCTCCTTTTCATTCTGCGCCACCTGCCAGCCGTCGACAGGATGCGCTTCGCGTACGTAAACGAGCAGAAATTCGACGTCCTTTTGATATTTCTTCGCCATGGCATTGAGTGCCCCAACCTGGGACCGGAAGGGCGGTCATGTGTAGCTCCCGAAGATAAGAGCCACTGGCTTCTTGCTGCGGAACGACGAGAGGCGCACCTTTTTGTTGGACTTGATTTTGCGCAAACGGAAGTCGGGAGCAAGATCGCCGGGCTTAAGCGCGCCCTCCCCGTGGCCCATTTCCTGCAGGACGGCTTTCGGATTGACCGGCGCGCGCCGGCCGGGTTCCTGGGCAGGCAGGACAAGCGTCACCAGCAACGCCACGGCGGCAACAGTCTTCATGGCTTTACTATAGTAAGCGTAGCCGCTTGGCAATGCGTTTCTTCTTTTCCAGACATGTCCCCCCGTTTGACCGCGTCGCTATCATCGAAAGCGGTTCCCGCCAGCTGCTTGAGGATTTGCTGCCTGGGCTCTACCAGATCTACGGCGACGGCATGCAGCTTGACCTGATTACCTGCTACGCCGGTACACCGAAGGCATTTCGCGCAGAGCGAGGACAGGTTTTCCGTATCACCGATTACCCGGGCCGCGCCGGGCGGGAGCAAATAGTGGCGGAGTTGAAGGCGCGGAATTACAACATCATGGGAATGATCTGCTCGGCCGAGCCGATCATGACGAAGTGGAAATGGATGCTGGCGCTCCGGCTGCCCGGAAAAGTCTTCCTTTTGAATGAGAACGGCGACTATTTCTGGATGGACCGGGGGCACCTGGACATCCTGGCGCATTTTGCTCTATTCCGTTCGGGCTTGGCCGGAGCTGGCGCCGTACTTACTATCGGCCGCGTAATTTTGTTTCCATTTAGTCTTCTCTACCTGCTGGTTTTTGCCGGCATGGTGCATCTACGCAGAAAGGCACGCGCATGAAAGCGATTCTCGTCCGCGAAACGGGCGGTCCTGAAAAGATGTTGTATGAAGAAGTTCCAGTTCCGATGCCGGGCAAAGGCCAGGCGTTGGTCCGGCTTTCCGTCAGCGGGGTGAACTTCATCGACATATACTTCCGCATCGGGCTGTACAAGGCCGATCTTCCGTTCACGCCGGGCATGGAGGCGGCGGGCGTTGTGGAGGCGGTGGGGGAGGGCGTGACGGAATTGCAGCCGGGCGATCGCGTGGCCTATGCGATGCAGCGCGGCTCCTACGCGCAGTACGCCGTCGTTCCGGCGTGGCAGTTGGTGAAGGTCCCGGGGAATTTGGGGTTCGATCTGGCGGCGGCGGCGATGTTGCAAGGCATGACGGCGCACTACCTGACACATTCGACCTTCCCGCTGCAGAACGGGCAGACTTGCCTGGTACATGCCGCGGCGGGCGGAGCGGGACAACTTGTCGTGCAGATGGCCAAGCGGCGGGGCGCGCGCGTGATTGGCACCGTCGGTAGCGCGGAGAAGGCCGCGATTGCGAAGGAAATCGGTGTAGACGAGGCGATCCTCTACAACGAACAGGATTGGGTGGCGGAGACGAAGAAGATCACGGAAGGGCGCGGCGTGGACGTGGTGTATGACTCGGTGGGCGCATCGACGTTTATGGGTTCACTCGATTGCCTGCGGCCGCGCGGAATGATGGTCACCTACGGGAACGCCAGCGGCCCGGTGCCGGCGGTGGAACCGCTGCTGTTGAACCAGAAGGGCTCGCTGTTTCTGACGCGGCCGACGCTGGCGCACCACTGCGCGACACGAGAGGAGCTGAATTGGCGGGCGAGCGACGTGCTGAACGGGATTGCGTCCGGCGAACTGCGGCTGCAGATTCACAAGACGTATCCGCTTTCGGGCGTTCGCGAGGCCCACGAGGATTTGGCCGCACGAAAGACGACCGGCAAGCTGCTGCTCGATGTCAACGCATAGCGAGCAGAAAAGCCGTCTTGCGCGGCTTCGCGAGGATATGGCGCCGTTGGAATTGGACGCGGCGATCGTTTCTTCGCTGGTGAACATCCGCTATTTGACGGGCTTCAGCGGCAGCAATGCACTGCTGTTGGTGACGCACACAGAGGCGACACTGCTGACGGATCCGCGGTACACGATTCAGGCGAAGGCCGAGACGGCGGAGACGGGAATCAAAGCAGTAATCGCGAAAGGATCGCTGGAGGAGGCGTTGACGCCGCGCCTATCCAAACTGCGCCGGATCGGGTTCGAAAACAACCGGGTCTCCTACCGCACCTGGGAGCATTTGCAGCGGAATCTGCCGCTAAACGCGGGGTTACGGCCTTTGGGGGGAGTGATTGAACAGCGGCGGATGGTGAAGTCGGCGGGGGAGATTGCGGCGATTCGCGAGTCGGTACGCATTAACTCGCAGGCGTTCGCGGCGGCGTTGACGAGGTTCCGCGCGGGAATGTCGGAGACGGACTTTGCAGCCGAAATTGAGCACCAAATGCGACTTTTAGGGGCCGAAAAGCCTAGTTTTGACACCATTGTGGCGTTCCGGGAGCGCTCAGCGCTTCCTCATGCGAGCCCGGGCTGCACCAGGCTGGATGGAAATGGATTATTATTAGTGGATATGGGTACATTTCGAGGCGGTTACGCCAGCGACATGACTCGCTGCATCCACCTCGGCAAACCCGGCGCAAAAACGCGCAGTTTGTACCGAGCGGTCCTCGAAGCCCAGTTAGCGGGGTTGGACGCTGTCGCTCCCGGTGCCAGCGCGGAGGACATCGACTCCGCTACCCGGCGTGTGCTCCGCAAGCACGGCTTGGCAAAGGCGTTTATTCACAGCGCGGGACATGGGCTGGGCCTGGAAATCCATGAGGCTCCGCGGCTGGGCCGCGGAGAAAAAACTATTTTGCGCGCCGGTATGGCGATTACGGTCGAACCTGGCGCGTATATTGAAGGCGCCGGCGGCGTGCGTATCGAAGACACCGTGCTCGTAACCGCGAACGGCGTCGAAGTCCTAACCCCTACCTCCAAAGAACTCGTTATTCTTTAACCCTACGAAATGAACATTTCCGAAATCAAAGAGATGATTCAAGCCGTCGTCGAATCCGGCGTGGCTGAACTCGAAGTCCAGCGCGGTGAGAACCGTGTCCGGATCGTCCGCGGCGGAAGCCAGCAGGAAGTAATTGTTGCCCAACCGGCTACCGTTGCCACAACTCCCGTCGTGTTCGGGGCGGCGCCGCAAGCGGCCGTTCAGGAGGCCGCTGCCCCACCAGTCGCGCCGGTGGAAGATGACAAGAACATCGCGGTGAAGTCACCGATTGTGGGCACTTTTTACGCGTCGGCGTCTCCGGGCTCGGCGCCTTTCGTTACTGTCGGCGACGTTGTGAAACCCGGCCAGGTTCTCTGTATCGTTGAATCGATGAAGCTGATGAACGAGATCGAGAGCGAAGTATCCGGGACTATCGTCGCGCGGCTTGTCGAGAATGGCGCGCCCGTGGAATACGGAGCGACGCTCTTCACTGTCCGCCCCCACTGAGATGTTCAATAAGATTCTCATCGCCAATCGGGGCGAGATTGCGCTCCGCGTCATCTGCGCGTGCAAGGAGCTGGGCATCCGCACGGTGGCCGTGTATTCGGAGGCCGACCGCCACTCGCTGCACGTCCGCTTCGCCGATGAGGCTATTTGCATCGGACCGGCGAAGAGTGCGCGGAGCTACCTGGATATACCGAGTGTCATCAGCGCCGCCGAGATTTCAAACGTCGACGCTATCCATCCGGGCTATGGCTTTCTGAGCGAGAACGCGGGCTTCGCCGATGTGTGCGAGGCGAGCGGGATTACGTTTATCGGGCCGAAGCCGGCGGTGATTGAAGCGATGGGCTTCAAGCAGCACGCGCGAACGGCGATGCAGAAGGCGGGTATCCCGATTCTGCCCGGTTCGAAGGGGATTATTGAGTCGCCGGAACAGGCGCTGGAGATGGCGGAGGCAGTTGGGTATCCGGTCATTCTGAAGGCCAGCGCGGGGGGCGGCGGGCGCGGGATGCGCGTGGTGAATGAAGCATCGGAACTGCCGAACCTGTTGGTACAAGCGCAATCGGAAGCGGGAGCCGCATTCTCGTGTCCCGACATGTACATGGAGAAGTTCATCCCCAGGCCGCGGCACATTGAGTTCCAGGTGCTGGCCGACCACTACGGCAACGTGGAGATCCTGGGTGAGCGCGAGTGCTCGATTCAACGGCGGCATCAGAAGTTGATCGAAGAATCGCCTAGCCCGCGTGTGACACCGGAAATGCGCCAAACGATCGGCGACTCGCTGAAGAAGGCGATGCGCGAGGTGGGCTACACGAACGCGGGGACAGTGGAATTCCTTATGGATGAGGACGGCAGCCTGTACTTCATTGAAGTGAATGCGCGTGTGCAGGTGGAGCATCCGGTGACGGAGATGGTGACCGGCATCGACATCGTGAAAGCGCAGATCCGCATCGCGGCCGGGGAGAGGCTGAGCGATATTCTGACGGAGCCGGTGACGATGCGCGGCCATGCGATCGAGTGCCGAATCAACGCGGAGAACCCGGTGACGTTTACGCCGAGCCCAGGAAAAATCACCGGGCTGAATTTGCCGGGCGGCATCGGCGTGCGCGTGGATACGTGGGCGTATACCGACTGCGTGATTCCGCCGTATTATGATTCGCTGGTGGCGAAACTGATCGTACATGGGAAGGACCGCAACGAAGCGATTCACCGGTCTCTGCGTGCGTTGGAGATGTTCGTTGTCGAGGGCATCCACACGTCGATTCCGTTGCATCAGCGGATTCTTCAGGACCCGGAATTCCAGGCCGGCGAGATCGATACGGGCTTTATCGCCCGGTTCCTCGCCAAGACTTCGTAGCGAATGACGCTTCCGTCCCTCTTCGACCTTTCCTTCCTTGGGCGGCGGGATTCGCCCGCATTGGAGTGGAATGGGGCGACCTACACGTTTGGCGAAGTGGATGATCGTGCTTCGCGGATGGCGAATCTGTTGGTTGCGCGCGGGCTGCTGAAGGGCGACCGTTTGTGCGTGTACCTGGCGAATTGCCTGGAATACATCGATCTGTACCTCGCGGCGACGCGGCTGGGCGTTATCTTCGTACCGGTCAATGTACTGTACCGGGACCGGGAGATCCGGCATATTCTGCACGATGCGGAGCCGAAGGCGTTGATCACGACCGCGGCGCAGACGGAGTTTGTGGCGGATTCTCCTTCACCTGTATGGCTGCTTGAGGAGATTCGTACTGAGGTGGGGTCGTATCCGGCGACGCGGCGGATTGACGTCACCGATGCGGACACACCGGCGGCAATTGTCTATACGTCTGGCACGACCGGGACATCGAAGGGGGCGGTGCTGACGCATCACAATTTCGCCATCAACGCGGTGAACCTGCTTACGTGCTGGCAATTCACTTCGAATGACCGCCTGTTGCTTACCTTGCCTCTCTTTCACGTGCATGGACTTGGTAATGGCGTCCATTGCTGGCTGGCGAGCGGATGCCGCCTGCGATTGACCGAACGGTTCGCGCATGACCAGGCGGCGCAGTGGATGGATGAGTTTGGGCCGACCGTTTTTTTTGGTGTTCCCACGATGTACGTCCGCATGCTGGAGTGGCCGCTGGATGTGGCGGCGCCGATCGGCAGTAGGATGCGGCTGTTCGTGTCGGGATCGGCACCGCTCCCGCCGCAGACGCTGGAGGATTTCCGTACGCTGTTCGGGCACACGATTTTGGAAAGGTACGGGATGAGCGAGACGTTGATGAATCTCTCCAATCCCTACATTGGGGAGCGACGGGCGGGCTCAGTTGGCTTTCCATTGCCTGGCGTGTCGGTGCGCAATCTGGATCCGGACGGCAATCCCGTGGCGGATGGAGAAATCGGAGAGCTGTATTTGAAAGGGCCGAATCTGTTCGCGGGATATTGGCGGCGGCCGGAAGCGACGGCGGAAGCGCACCGCGACGGCTGGTTCCGGACTGGCGATATCGCCGTACGCTCGCCGGATGGATATTACATTCTGCAGGGCCGGCGAAGCGACCTGATCATCTCCGGCGGATTCAATATCTATCCGCGGGAGATTGAGGAGTTCCTGTCCGAACAGCCGGGAGTCGGGGAAGTTGCCGTTGCGTCATTACCCGATCCCCGGCGCGGCGAAGTTCCGGTGGCCTATATCGTGCCGTGCGGCGCGTTCGATGCGGCGGTACTGGAAGCCGCGTGCCGCGCAAACCTGGCATCGTTTAAGATTCCTCGCGCATTCGTAGCGGTTGAGAAGATCCCGCGGACAGCGCTGGGGAAAGTGCAAAAGCACCTCCTGCCGAAGCGGCCCCTCTAATTTCGCTACCATGCGAATGTGAAGGTTCGCATGGTTATGGCTGCGGCATGTTTGGCAGCGAATTTATCCGGAGCCGAGACGCCCCGCTACACGGCCCGGATTGTAATGACGTTTCCGCACGATACGGGAGCGTTCACGCAGGGGCTGGAGTTCAACAACGGCGCCCTTTATGAGAGCACCGGGATGGTGGGACATTCCGGAATCCGCAAAGTGAACCTGACAACCGGGAAGGTGCTGCAGCAGTTGCGCGTGAATCCTCCCTTTTTCGGCGAGGGCATCACGATCATCAATGGCCAGCTTATCCAACTTACGTGGCAGCATCAGACGGGATTCGTCTACAAGTTCCCCGAGCTTCAATTCGTGAAGCAGTTCTCCTATTCGGGTGAGGGCTGGGGCTTGACGAACGATGGAAAGCAGATCTACATGAGTGACGGCACGGCGCAGATTCGTGTGTGGGATCCGGCGACATTGAAGGAGGTGCGCCGCATCACGGTGCAGGACAACGGGCGGCAGGTGGGCGCGTTGAATGAATTGGAATGGGTGCGCGGGGAGATCTGGGCCAACGTGTGGATGACCGATCAGATCGTCCGTGTCTCGCCGGCGAATGGGAAGGTGCTTGGGTGGATCGATCTGGCGGATCTACCGCGCGACCGCAGCACCGCGGACGTACTGAATGGGATTGCGTACGACGCGACAACCCGCCGGCTGATCGTCACTGGCAAGCTGTGGGCGAATATCTATCAGATTGAGCTGGTGCCGAAGCGCTAAGCTACAATTCCGGCGCGATTTGTTCCGCAGCGGTGACGCCCGCGGGCAGCTCCATGATTTTGATGTTGCGGAAATGGATCTCCGCACCCTCGGACTCCAGGCAGAGATAGCCCTTCTTCTGCGTTGCCTTGCTGATTCCGTTGACGAACTTTCCGTTGACCGACAGCTTGACGACACCGTCCACGGCAACGACATCGTATGTGTTCCAGTTACCGCGGCCCAGGCAGCGATTTTCGACGGACTTGCTCCGCTCGCCGCGCGGGTTGTCGGGGATGGTCTTCACGCCGCCCACACCGAAGAGTTCGCCGTGCACGTAGGCAAGCGGGGGAGTGATGCCATCCTTCTTGTGCAGTTCCGGCCACTCGAGTTCGAGCATCTGCACTTCCAGCCCATCGGGCAATCGATTCTTTTCGCCCGGCCGCGCCGCACTCCATAGAAAGACGCCGGAGTTTCCGCCCGGTTCCATGTGCCGCCACTCGATGTGAAGGATGAAGTTCTCGTACTGCCGGTCGCTGCGCATCACGCCGATCGGATGTCCGGAGCAGATCAACATGCCGTCGCGCACTTTCCAGGTATCGGGCGCGGTGTTGACGTTGACCCAGCCGGACAGATCCTTGCCGTTGAACAGGTCCCGGAACTCCGGTACGGGGCCGCCGCGTATCAGAGCCAAAGCCGCGCCAAACAACGTGACCGCCGCAACGAGTATCTTCATATGCTCACCGTCTCTACTGTATACTGTCCCCCATGAAACGTGGCCGGCTTATCTTATTCTGCGGCTTTGCCGCCTTGACCGTTTCCGTCTTCTTCACAGCGCGAACAACGGCGCAACCCAACACGGTGCAACAGATCGTTCCCGGCGTCTGGTTCCGCGAGGGAGACATCAAGGGGCAGGGACACTGCAACAACATCATCATCGAGATGAAGGACTACCTCATCGTCGTCGATGCGAACTTCCCGTCCGGAGCCCGGCTGGCCGCCGAGGATGCGAAGAAGGTTTCCAGCAAACCGGTCAAGTATGTCTTCGATACGCACCATCACGGCGACCACGCTTACGGCAATGCGGTATGGACGGAGATGGGCGCGACGACACTCGCCTACGCGGGCGTGGCGCAGGAGATGAAGCGGTATGAGCCGAAACGCTGGCAGGAGACGAATCGGAAAGACGTGAAAGAGTTGAACCGCCCCTCGGTCGAACCGCCGAAGCAGACCTTCGACAAAACGCCATTCGTGCTCGACGACGGCACGCGGCGGGTGGAGTTCCACTTTTTCGGTTGGGCGCATACGCGGGGCGACGGATTCGTCTACCTCCCGAAGGAACAGGTTCTCGCGTCGGGAGACGCGATCGTCAACGGGCCCTACAATTTTATGGGCGACGGTAATGTCGCAAATTGGCCGAAGGTTGCCGAAGCCGCCGGGAAGCGCAAGATCAAGTACGTGTTGCCGGGCCACGGACGGCCGGGCGGTCCTGAAATGATCGCCGGCCAAGGGAAGTTCATGAAGGAGATTTACGCGGGCGTGCAGGGGTTGATCAAATCCGGAAAGACCGCGGATGACATTCAAAAGACAGGCATGGCGAAGACACTGGAAGCATCGTTGCAGTTCTCACCGGAGTCAAAGAACTGGATCGGCGATGGATTGGGTGGGCAAGCCATCGTTGTCTATGAGGAGATCACGCAGAAGAAGCCGCACGGCGAAATCTCCGGAGGGAAATGAGCCGCCGCAGAAGCGGGCTCAGCCAGAGACAAGCTGGATGAATTTCTCACGGCTGCGTTCGCGGACGAGGTCTGCCAGCGTGTACCTATCCAGTTCGGAAATGAATTTTCGCAGCGCGTTATCCAGGACCCCGATCAGGCCGCAGACCGGAACGATCGGGCAGGTGTTGTTCACTGGGTCGTGGCATTCGACAAGCCGGAACGAGGCTTCCGTCACGCGAACGACCTGACCGAGCCTAATCTCCTTTGGCGGCCTGGCGAGCTGCACACCACCGGCACGGCCGACCATCACGTCTAGAAATCCGCCGTCCGCAAGCGTCTTAACGACTCGAACCAAGTGGTTCCTGGAGATGCCATAGGCAGTACTCATCTCTTCCGTGCCAACACGCCGCTCCGGAAAATGGGCCAAATAAAGCAATACCCTCAAACCGAAATCGGTGTGCATTGTAAGCTGCATGTTTGGCTAATTATATTACCGACTCAATAAACGAATCGGGAAAAATATCGCAACTTACCATCCCGGCAATAAAAAGGGTTTTCTTTAGCAGATGGACGATGGCGGCGCCGCAGACAAACCCTCGCCAGCTATGTCGCTTAGGATGTCTAGACGTTATCGCCTTATCGATCGGCTGGCCTCCGTCTTTGACCGCGGTACTATAAGTTACATTTGGATGGGGATCGGGCGAGTGAACTCAATTCGTCCTGTAAATACAGGCCCTCCGGATTTAATGCTCCGTGGAATATATGAATAGTTCCAGTATGTCCATGACTAATAGCATCCTTGCAAATACCTGCCACCGGCGCGAGGCCGGTGCCCGTACCAACGAGTAATAGCGGCTGTTCCGGCTTTCCGGGAAACAGCCATCCACTCATACGCCCCCGCGGCGCGCGCCGTATGTGTAACTCCAGCGTCTCCTCGTCCGGTAGGTTCGCCAAGGAATAGCTCCGTGCGAGCCCGTCGTCGCGGCGCAGGGTGATGAACTGGCCAGGCCGGTAGGCAAAGTCTTTTGTTGGTCGAATACGCGCGCGCAGGACTGTTGGTGATAAGCGCTCCAGGGAAGCAATCGTCGCCGGCATATCCAAGCCGCCGGGTGGTTCGATCGTCAGGTCCCCTTCCGGCCGGCATAGGCACGAAAGGAAGTACCCTTGCCGCGCCAGGGTCTCCTTGAGGCCCTGCTGGGATTGCTCCGGCAAAGTACCGGCCGACGCACGCAACAGACAAGCCTGGCAAGCGTCGGCGCGGCAACAGTTGGAGATCGGCACGCCATTGCGCAGAAGCGTTTCCCGGACGCTCTCACCGGGAGATGCCGGACAGGCAGCCCCGTCATAAGTGACGGCGGCCATAGCGTCAGCGGCCGAGGGCGCCGTTTCGCGTAGACCCCGCGATGGCTATCACCCGATCGATCAGCGCCTGTTCCACTCCCATCTCCCGCAGAGTATCGCTCAAGTTCTCCGCCACAGCATCAAAGTGAGAATCATTCAGCCCGCGCGCAACGAGGTGCGCATGGCCGCTTCGCAAATCGGCGCCCGTATAGTTATGGGGGCCGCCATTGTCAGGAATCCCTTCTGCTTGGCAATCTGCCGGTCCATGTCGACGCCGTCGAAGAACTCGCTGATACGATCGTCAGTCAGCACCTTCCGGTAAAAGAGATCGACGGCTGCCTTTACGGCAGGCTGCCCGCCGATTTGTTCGTACAAGGAACTCACTCCAACTCCTCCAGTTGGTAAATGTTGCATGCAACATACAACATTTTCTGCATTCGATCCGGTCCGTCAAGGGAAAACGCTATACTGGCCCCGTTATGCGACTACTTCTGCTGCTGTTCCTCGCCCTGCCCTTGTGTGCGCAGGAAGTACCGATGCGCATCTACATCATGGCGATCCTGGAAAAGGGGCCAAAGTGGACGAAGGAATCCACACCGGAAACCAAGGAGTTATTGAAGGGACATATGGAAAATATCGGACGCCTTGCGAAGGAGGGCAAGCTGATCCTGGCCGGGCCGCTTGCCGAAGCGGGTGATGCGGCAGGTATCTTTCTGTTCGATACAACAAGCATTGAAGAAGCGCGCAAGTGGTGCGATAGCGATCCGGCGATCCATGCCGGGCGATTTCAGGTAAAGCTTTGGAAGTGGTATTCGGCCAAGGGCATTGGCATACTTCCGGCAGCGAAATAGGCGAATGTCCGCACGTATCATCGGCATTGCCGGTCCGTCGGGGTCCGGCAAGAGCGAACTATCCCGCAGGCTATCGGCGGCTACTGGGGCATCTATCGTTTCGCTCGACAGCTACTACCGCGATCTTGGCCACCTGACGCTGGCGGAGCGGGATCGCACGAACTTCGATGAGCCCGGCTCCATGGACGACGCGCTGCTGTTGGAGCAGTGCATGGCTTTGTCAGACGGGCGTCCTGTCGACGTGCCGCATTACGACTTCTCCTGCCACACGCGCGTCGCCGGAACACAGCGAATCGAAGCCGGCAAGACGGTTATTGTGGAGGGTCTGTTCACGCTGTATTGGAACGATCTGCGGCACTTGCTTCATGCCAGCGTCTATGTGGATCTCGAGGACGAAGTCTGCTACGCCCGCCGCCTGGCTCGCGATGTGCGGGAGCGCGGCCGCACTCCGGAATCGGTGGAGTTGCAATACCTCTCCACGGTTCGTCCGATGGCGGAGAGGTACATTTGGCCGACACGCCGTCATGCTGACATCGTTGTCCGGGGCGATGCGCTGCTGGAAGAATCCGTTGCCACCGTTCTGCGCTTCGTCGATGGCCGGCCGCTTACTTCGCCAGCAGCGTCCGGATCTGCGAGCCCGTAAGGGGCTCGTGATAGGGATCTCCCGGCAGACCCGGGAGCGCCGCGTCCGACCAGGCGAACCACGCTTCGGCGTCGAGTTCTTCGAGATCGTCCGCCCGCAATGCGGAAGGCACCTGGAAGGTTTCGAACGCCGCCTCCGCATAGTCCGTGCCGAGGCAGTGCCACACTGTCGTCGTTAGCAAATAGCGTTCAAAGGAAGTCGCGAGCAGCGCGTGCGCGGCCGGCTTGAACAGGAGTCCGGTGAGGACGATCGGAGAGGGATACTTCGCAGAGTTGCGCGGGCCGGTCCAAACACCGAGAACCTCCCCGCCGGTATCCCGCCCGAAAAGGACGACTTCCTGCGGTATGGGCCATTCCGCTTCGCGGGCCAAGCGACTGGCGTGCTGCACCGTGCCGTCTTCGTCGCGAGGCCCGCTCGCCATGAAAAACAGCAGGTCGCCGTCGAAGAGCGCGGCGCCGTTCATTTCGCGGTAGAGCGATTGTAACGGTGCCGGAACGAGCACGAGTTCGGCCGCACTTGCGGGCGGGCCGAACTCGTGCTCGTTTTCCGTCTCTCGTAGAAACGACAGGAAGCGGCGGAGTATATCGCCGTCTGTCATTTAGAACAGAACTTTCATGACCAGAACAACGACGCGAGGCTGATTGCCTTGCGCCGGGTCCAATTGTCCAAACCGCGAATCTGTGACGTTGTTGGCGCCAGACAGCAGACGGCCGAAGTAGGGCTGGTCAAATGCATTTTGGAAGTCAGCGCGAAGCTGCATCTTCAACCGTTCTTTCAGGGTGAAGTTCTTGTACGCCGAGATTTCCCAGCTCGTCAGAACCGGGCTGCGCACATCGGGGAAACGCGTGGGGAAGTCACGCAGCGTGAACGGAGCCTGCGAACGGGTGGGGAAGATGGACGTGTCGAAATATTTGTCGAAGAAGGGATTGAACTCTGAGCGTCCGGCCTTGCGCGCCAACTCGTCGCGCTGTTCGCTGGTCAGCTTGGCGCTCTTGGCAACCAACGGCGCCGCGTTCGGGAAGTCGATCGGCTGTCCACCGCGCCGGATGTACTGGGCGCTGATGCTCCATCCTCCGAGAATAGTATCGGCAACCGGATGCATACCGCTGAGAAACTGCCGGCTCTTGCCGAAGGGCAGGTCGTAGGAGCTGACGACGGAGATCGTATGCGGGATATCGAACTCCGCCAGCCGCTTCTCCGCCCGCGATGCGCGAAGATCGGACAGATTGGCATCCTGCGCGTTGAGGAGCGCCACTTCCTCCAGCGTCTTCGACCAGGTGTAGCTGCCTTGCATGGCGAGGCCATGCTTAAATCGCCGCGTGGCCTTCACCTGCAAGGAATGGTAGCTCTGCGCTCCGGCCGCAATGTTGTTGATGCCCACCTGTGAGAAGTGCGGATAGGCATAGAGCAGTTGCTGCCGCGGGACCGTCGCATTATTGAATGCGGAGCCGGGCAGTAGTCCGGCCATCGGGTTCGTGACCTGCTGGTTGAAGTACGTCTGACGGTCGGCGAGCGGCACCGAGTTCAGCGTCTGCGTGGACAGGAAGTTCAGACTTGCGCCGATGGGCAGTTGCCGCGTGATGTTGGCGACGTAGGAAGCATCGAAGAGCCAGTCCGTTCCCAGCGTGCGCTGGAATCCGAACGAGAATTGATGCGATTTCGGAAGCGGACGATCCAAAAGCTGCGCGGCGATCGCGAGGCCGAGGTTGGTCGATAATCCCTGTGACGAGCCGATCGGCTGAAGCAGTCCCGTCGGGAAGAGCGAAGCGGGAAAAGGATCTGACAACGACGCCGACGGAATCAGGCCGCCATCCGTCGATGTGATCATATCCGTACGGCGGCTGAAACCGGATTCGGAGCCCACGGCGTTCTGGCCAAGATAGTAAAGCCCATAGCCGCCGCGCAACACCCATTTTGGAGCTACCTGCCAAGCGATACCGATACGCGGCTGGATGTTGTTCCAGTCCCGATTGAACGCTTCCCTGTCCGTTCCGCCGGATCCTGCAAAGAGCAGACCGCCATTCAACGTCAATCCCTGTACGCGGGAAGCGATCGGACTCGGCTGGTTGAACGCGAACCCGCGAATCTGGCGGTTGTAGCGCTCAAAGATGGGGCCCTCATAGTCCCAGCGAAGGCCGGCGTTGATGGTGACAGTGCGCGAAATTTTCCAGTCGTCCTGGAAGAAGAACGACATGTATGGATTGCGATAGGCCGGATCGATGTTGCGGTCGACGTAGCCGCTCGACGGGTAGCCGAGCTGGAAGCCAGCCAGGAAGGAGCCCGACAGTGCATCGCCTTGCTGCGGATTGGCCTGCGTCCAACCGCGGCTGAAGCTGTAGTTGCCGCTGGCAGAGGCCGGGCGGATGTTGTTCTGGTTATAGCGCCGGAACTCGGCGCCATACTTCATGGAATGCCGTCCGCGGATCATCTGCAGGTTGGGCTGCAGGGAATAAGAATCACTGGTCTCATAACCGCTAGTTTGTGTGGCGCCAAGCGGCGAAATGTTGTTGCCGCCGAAGTTGAAGCGCGGAAACTGCAGCGACACGAACTGCGCGACGAGCCGATCCGGGAAGCCGAGCTGGCGAGGATCGTAGTTGCGGCCGAAAGTGTTGCCGCTGAAACCCTCATAGCGGGCCAGCCCGCCGCGCAGATTGAAGACGGTGGAAGGTGAGATGGTATAGGTCCAATCCGCCGCCCAATTGCGGGAGATGCGCGTAGAAGGATATTCGCTCGATGGCTCGGCGGCGTTGGTACCCCACTGCACGCGTGCGAAGTTGTACCAGGGCGTTTCGCCATAGCGGCCGCTAACACGGTGACGGTCGGTGATCGCATAGTCCAACTTGCCCAGCCACTGGTTGTAATTGTTCTTCGAGCTATTGACGAAGAGATAGTTGTTCTGGCCGTCGACATTCTCGCTGACGCGGTTCGGCGCGGGGAAAAAGTCCATTAGCTTGGCGGCGACGGAGTTGATGCGCGCGCCGGGAAGGACATTGCCGGCGAACGGCGAGCGGATATAGCCCGCGCCGTTGGGATTCGCCCGGGTTGTCAGCGGATCGTAGATGGTGATTGGACGCCGGGAGCTGTCCACGATGGCGGAGTAATCGCCGCGGCGCTCCGCCGCCGTCGGCACCGTCCAAAGCTGGATCTGCGGATTGCGCTCGCGCAAAGCTTCGAGAGAGAGCATCCAGAAAAGCTTGTTTTTTCCGTTCAGGAGTTTGGGGATGAAGACGGGGCCATCGACGGTGAATCCGAAGGTATTGTTCTTGAACTCCGGCCGCGCCACGTTGGCCGCGTTCGCCGAATAGCCGTTTGAGTTCAGGTTGTCGTTCTTCAGGAATTCGTATAGCTGGCCGTGGAACTGATTTGTTCCTGTACGGAGAACGATGCTTGTCACGCCGCCGCCGAAGCGGCCGTAGGATGCATCGTAGGAATTGGTCTGGACCGCGACCTCCTGAATGGCGTTGAGCGCCGGGGCAAACGACGCGCTACGGGAGCCACGGACCGACGAGACACCGTCGATCAGAGTCTCATTCTCGCCGGATCGCCCACCGTTAATGGAGACGGAGTTGATGTTGCCAAATGCATACAGCTCGAAAGAGCCCCAGTAGCGGCTGGTCTTGATGACGCCTGGCTGGGAGAACAACAACTGATATACGTTTCGGCCCGACGTCGGTAGATCGTCGACATATTTCTGTTCCAGCGTCACACTTCGTGACGCGGTCTCGGTGGCGAGCAGCGGTGTCTCGCCCGTGACCGTTACGCTCTCGGTGACGCCGCCGACTTCCAGGCGAATATCCAGGCCAAGGCGGTCAGCGCCTTGTGCCTCCAACCCGTCGCGCTGCGCGCGTTTGAAGCCTTCCTTCTGCACCGTCACCGAGTATTTGCCCGGCGGCAGGAAGCGGATCAAATAGATGCCCGCGTCGTTGGAAACAGCATCGTAGCGAACCATTCGCTCCACACTGATCGCCTCAACGCGCGCTCCGGCGACGGGAGCGCCCGTTGGATCTGTAACCGTGCCCGATATGTTGGCGCGGAATTCCTGGCCAACTAATAACCCACATGCGAATAGGAGAGACAAGCCCGTTCGAAGCATCATGCGTAAAGAATAGCAGGGGAATATTTCACGTGCATCGCCGCCCTATGAATTGGGACCATAGACGTATGGCGACGGAAGCGATCACACTGGGCGGGGGCTGTTTTTGGTGTTTGGAAGCGGTATTTCAAGAGATGGAGGGTGTCGAATCGATTGTGTCCGGGTACATGGGCGGACACGTTTCGAATCCTACTTACCAGGAAGTATGCTCTGGCACGACCGGCCACGTTGAGGTCGTGCAGGTCACCTTCAATGCGGAAAAGGCATCGCTCCGCGAGATTCTGGCGGTGTTCTTCACGATCCACGACCCCACCACTCGCGATCGCCAGGGAAATGACGAGGGCCCGCAGTACCGCTCCGCCATTTTTTACCATTCCGAAGAGCAGAAACAGCAGGCGGCAGAAGTAATGCGTGAATTGGAAATGACGGGAGTGTACGATGACCGGATCGTCACCGAATTGAGGCCCGCGGAGCAGTTTTGGCCCGCGGAAGACCATCACCAGAACTACTACCGCACGCACTCCATGCAGCCGTATTGCTTATTCGTCGTGGGGCCGAAGGTTAAGAAGTTCCGGGAGAAGTTCGCGGGTAAGAGGAAAGAGGCGTAGTCAGCGTCCGGACGCAGTCCCTTTCGTGCGCTCGCTGTCGATGGGGTTGGCGTCCAGCAACCCGGCTTCGGCTCGTTCCAATGCCGCTGCAAGCTGTTTCAGGCCGATCGGTTTCGCCACATGGTCATTCATCCCGGCGGCCAGGCACGCGTCCCGATCCGAGCTCATGGCGTTGGCAGTCAACGCCACCAACCACGGACGCTCCCGCAAATGCTCCTGCTGCCGAATTCGCCTTGCCGCTTCCAGACCATCCATTTCCGGCATCTGTATATCGAGGAATATAAGATCGTAGGCCTGCCTGTCCATCGCGGCGAGAACCTCTTTACCGTTGGTCGCGACCTCCGACGGATGGCCGAGCCGAGAAAGGAGGCTGGTGACGACCTTGACATTGACGGCGTTGTCATCGGCGACCAGAATCCGCAACGCGGAGCCCTTGTGACCAAGCTGTTCGGTAGCAGGGACGGGTTTCTGTGGCGGAAGCAAGGCTTTCCAGAGTGCAGACGGCTTCAACGGCAACGGAACGATGACATGTCCGGTGGCGGTCTGTTTCACGCGGACCAGTTGCGACAGCTCTACCCAACGGCGGCCCTCTCGCAGATCTCCTTTTTCCGGCGCCCGATCCGCGATTATCGTCGATGCCCGATCCCGAGTAACAAACTTTGCACCAGCCCGCCGCAGCAGTGTTTCAATAATCGTCCGTGTCCATGGCCGGCCGATTTCAAGCGCGAATGCCGCCCCTGGGGGCAATTCCGGCTTGGGTTCTTCGCTCAATTCCGCGTGACAGAGCAGCGATGCCGTGAACACCGACCCCTCTCCGGGCGTGGAGCCGACATAGACGTCGCCATGCATCAAGCGGACGAGGTGGCGGCTGATCACCAGGCCAAGACCGGTTCCGCCATGCCGGCGGCGCACCGAGTCGTCGAGTTGATGAAAGGGGCGAAACAGACGCTCCAACTGATCCCCTGGAATGCCGATGCCCGTATCCTTCACCGCGAAGTAGAGGCGGATCATCGCCTCATCCTCCGGCTCCGCGCGCAGCGACACGCCAACATATCCGGAATCCGTGAACTTCACCGCGTTGCTGAGCAGGTTCATCAAAATCTGCCGCAGCCGCACCGGATCCATCACTACCCGCGCCGGCACACCTTCTTCCACCAAATAACCGAGATCCAGTCCCTTCTGCGCGGCCGCCGGCGCCATCACATCGATCGCATCTTCAATGACACTCCGCGGCGATGCGGATTCGAACGAAAGGTCTAGTTTGCCGGATTCAATCTTCGAAAAGTCCAAAACATCGTTGATGACGTCGAGCAGGGAGTTGGCGCTGACGCGGATCGTATCGAGAATCCGTTTCTCTTCGTCCCTCGCGCCGTCTATGAGCAGGTCGGAGAAACCGATAATCGCGTTCAGAGGCGTTCGTATCTCGTGACTCATGTTGGCAACGAACGTTGACTTCATCCGGGAGCCTTCTTCCGCCTTGCGCAAGGCCTCCTTCAACGCTTGCGTTCGCTCATGGACGGCACGTTGCAAGCTTACGATCCAGACGCCTGCCAGAACGCCGAGTGATAGAAACAGATAGATGAATTGCCGGCTTGAGGTGATCGGCGCGTCGACGATTACCAGATCGTCGTTCGATCGCAGGACCAGCTCTTGCGGACGCGGCCACTCTTTGGAATCCGGCTGGGGGCCTAGGATACCGCGCAGGATTACGCGCATGCCGGGTTCAAGCTGGCTGGCCGCCATATCTCGTGACGACACTGGATACGTCGCCCGAAACGGCCTAACGCCGCGCAGCCAGATGTATTCAACATTCTCGTGCCGGCTTACCTCGCTCACAACACCATCCACATCGGCCAGCGTGTTTTGCCATTCTTCCTTCTGCGCCTCATCGGGGAACAGACGGCGGGGCTTGAGCGGAACTCCCCCTCCCGGGAGCAGCTCCAGATTCGAGGCTTCCATCTCCAGTCTCGTGTTGTCGGCCTGAAAGCATTTCCCCGTGACGCGTAGTCGGTCACCGGTGGCCGCCGTGCCGCTTTTGCTCGAGGTCCAAACAAGAATTCCACCGGAATCATCTTCCAGATAGAACCCTGGGCCGTGCTCGCCGGACGCGGCAGCCGGGTTGACCGCGGCGCCCTCCAGGACACATGCTTCCTTGGCCCTTTCGGCCGGCCGGGACAATCGCGCTCGAATCTCCGCTATGGGCTCTACAGCGCCGAAGACCGGCATCAGGGCGATCCAAAAAGATAGCCAATGCCCGATCCATCGGCTGTATTGGTTCCGTCCCAAGTGACGCCTCTCTCGAACTATCGGCCTATCCTGAAGTAAACATTAGGCGGCATTCATCTAGATATAATCGCCCCATGCGTTTTCTCCCGTTGCTTGCTATTCCGGCCATGCTGCTTGCACAGCCGCAGTACACGCTGCTGATTAAAGGCGGCCACGTGATTGATCCAAAGAATGGGCGCTCGGCGAAGCTTGACGTCGCGATTCGAGACAAACGGATTGCGAAAGTTGCCCCGGATATCCCTGCCGCGCAGGCCGCTCGTATCGCCGACGCCACCGGTCTTTACGTTGTGCCCGGCCTGATTGACATCCATGCCCATGTCTATACCGGCACCGGGACAAAGGCGCTGACCGGGGACTCCAGCGTCTATCCCGATGGCTTCAGTTTCCGGACCGGTGTGACTACTCTCGTTGATGCCGGCACCTCCGGCTGGCGAAATTTCGAAGATTTCCGCCAGCGAGTCATCGACCGCGCGCAAACCCGTGTCTTCGCCTTCATCAACATCGTAGGAACCGGGATGAGCCCTGCCGGCGAGGACAATAACGCAGAGATGCAGGCCGATCAAGCCGCCGCCGTCGCGCGGAAGCATAAGGATGTCGTCGTTGGATTCAAAACAGCGCACTACGCCGGGGAAGGCTGGCCCTCGGTTGACGGCGCGCTTACCGCCGGAAGGGCCACGGACCTGCCGATTATGGTTGATTTCGGGTATCTAGGCCTCGGCCGGAATCTGCAGACACTACTCGGCGACAAGATGCGCGCGGGCGACATTTATACGCACTGTTATTCCGGGCACCGCGGTGAACTCGGCGAGGA
The DNA here is from genome assembly GCA_016185425.1 of Acidobacteriota bacterium. GTDB lineage: Bacteria > Acidobacteriota > Terriglobia > Bryobacterales > Bryobacteraceae. The sequence goes on from JACPNQ010000002.1 coordinate 62,109, forward strand.
TGGCAAAGTGAACCAGGCGTTTATCACCGGCCGCAAACGCGGCATCATCTTCGACGTGGGTCACGGAGCTGGAAGCTTCTACTGGAACATCGCTTCGCCGATCACGGAACAGGGTTTTTGGCCGGACTCCATCTCGACCGACTTGCATACCGGCTCCATGAACGCCGGCATGAAGGATATGATCAACGTCATGTCGAAACTCCTAAACCTGGGAGCGTCGCTCGAGGACGTGATCCGCATGAGCACGTGGAATCCGGCGAAGGAGATCAAGCATCTCGAATTGGGCAATCTCGATGAAGGCACCGAGGCAGATGTGGCTGTTCTTAAGCTGGAACAGGGTAAATTCGGCTTCGTCGATTCAGCGGGCGCCTCACGGAGCGGCGGCAAAAAACTCACGGCCGAATTAACCGTGCGCGCAGGACGCCTCGTGTGGGATCTAAATGGGCGCGCGGCCACAGACTGGAAATCGTTTAAGTATCAAAAGCGCGCGGCGCGGCCCTAGAACATCTCCAGCACCGGCTTACCCTGATCGGTAATCGGCACGGGGCGGTCGCCGGCATAGAGGTTCTTGTGCGGGTCTATTCCCATGGCGCAGTGGATCGTGGCGTGAAAGTCGGGAACCGTGATTGGCCGTTCCGCAACCTTCTTGCCCAATTCGTCCGTTGTGCCGATCGCCTGCCCGGTCTTCAATCCGCCGCCCGCCAGCAGCATGGAGAATGCCTCGGACTGATGCCCGCGCCCGCCACCGGCGTCGAATTCCGGCGGCCGGCCGAACTCCGTGGCGATTACGACGAGCGTCGTGTCCAACATTTTGTTCTTTTCGAGATCCTGCAACAGCGTCGCGAACGATTGGTCCAAGTCCTGGATCAACAGGTGCTGCTTCAACTGGCCCTCATTGTGGGTGTCCCAGCCGCTGCCGTTCAGGAAGTTCAGGTTGTAGGAGACCTCGACAAAGCGCACGCCGGATTGCACCAACCGCCGCGCCAGCAGGCATCGTTGGCCGAACTCACTGCCATAGGCCTGCCGGAGTGTCGAACTCTCGCGATTCAAATCGAATACACCCATGAAACGCGGCCCGGCCAATCGGAACGCCTGCCGTGAAACATCGGCTTGCGCCTGCACGACCACGTCGCCGGGATTCCGTTTCTGGTGCCCGTCGCGCATGGCGGCCAGAAGAGTCTCCCTACGATCCTGCCTCGCCGCATCCACATCGGGAGGGCGAACAAGACCATTGGGGCCGATGTCTACCTGCGTCAGATAGATATACCCGTATTTCGCTCCCAGGAATCCAGGATCGCGGGTAATGTTCGGGTAACCCATCACCACGTAGCTCGGCACCTCATCGGTCTTGGGTCCCAGTTGATGGGCCACTACGGATCCGATCGATGGATACTGCAGCGTACCGCTCGGCATTCGTCCCGTATGCACCAGGTTCGCCGCGGCCGCGTGTTCGCTGACGATAGAGTGGGTGATCGTCCGCATCAGGACGCAGCGATCCAACAATGGGGCCGACTTCGATAAATGCTCGCAAACCCTCACGCCCCGGATCGCGGTATCGATGGCGTCGTAGTACGATCCTGCCTGCTTCTTCCCGTCCCCGCGCACCTTGGGGTCGAACGTATCTACCTGGGCCGCGCCGCCACCGAGCCAGAGGAAAATGCAGGCATCCGCTTTCCCTTTCGGCAACGCAGTCGCCGCCATAGCGGCCGCACTTGACTGAATGAATCCACGCCGGCTTAGTCTCATGGCACCATCGCAAATTCCGGCGAGTTGATCAACGCCCACAGCATGTCCTCATAACGTTCGCGGAAGTCTTTCGTCAGCCGCGCCGTCGGCTGGTCGCCGAATCGCAGCTTCCGCTCTTCCTCCATTCGAATCAGGCTCGCTTCCGCGCTAAGGTGATTCGACCAGGACACGCGGCCGTCACTCTCTCGCTTGGTGGATCGCGCCTTCGCTCCGGCAACGATCCGGCCCCTATACACCGGCTCCAACAGCCTGGTAAACGACGCCCGCTCCTGGGCCTCCGGTGGACGCGACATCAACCGAAGGAATGTCTCTTCCACCAGCGTTGCTACAGGCCGGTTCGACAATGCCAGATCCGTAAACCACGAATCGTCCGAAAGCCGCGCCATCCTCGTGCCCAGGACACCGTTCGCCAGAATCAGCGTCTGCATCGCCGAAGCCGCGTCGTCCCGGTCCGTTGCCGGGCTTTGCCGTGACTGGCGCCATCCGAATGTGGTCATTACGTCGACGATCGACTGCGCAATGGGAAGCGCGAGGGCAGGGCGGTCCCGCTCATTCGAGAGCGCCGTCATCTGCCAGCCGCGCGCCGGGTTTCCCAGGTCCAGGAACTGCCGCGCAGGCCGGTCACCGGCCGGATTCAAGTTCATGCTCTCGCAATCGAATGGCTTCCCCGCAGCCAGGTGCAACGAATCGACAAGCTGCTCCGCCGTCATATTGCGATGCACGGGACCGGTGAAGAGGCGCTTACCGGCGCTCATCTGGTCCGCGGATAGTCCCACGGGCTTCCGCTGATAGGCATTCGAATTGAGAATCAGCTTTGCCAGATGCTTGATGTCATATCCCGATGCCATGAACTCCCGGCTCAGGTAGGCAAGCAACTCCGGATGCGATGCTTTGCCGCGTGACCAATCGTCAGCGGGCTCTACAATGCCAACGCCCATGTAGCGCTTCCACACCCGATTCGCCACAACCTGCGCGAAGCGTTCATTCTCCGGCGAAATGATGTAGGCGGCCAGCTCGCGGCGCGTATCGACTTTGCTCGCCGCCGGCAGCGTATCGCCCTCCGCGTGCGCGACGAGCTTCGCGAATGGCCATGCCGGCGTGATGGTTTCTCCCGGTTTCAGGGCAGACGTCACCGCGGGCTTTCTGCCGCCTTCGCCCTGCGGCACGGTACTGGTGACCGGCAGCTTCACCGCCTTGCCTGCCAACATTGCGGCCATTGAGAACAGATCCTTCTGCTTAAACGGATGGAACGGGGCGTCGTGACATCGAGCACAACTCATCTTTTGTCCAAGAAACGCCTGTCCGATGATGTCCGCCTTTGCCGCCATCGGCGCATCGTTCAGCGTTGCGAGGCCGAAGGATGCCGGTCCGCCCAGCGTGGCCGATCCCTCCATCTGCACCAGCTCCGCGGCAAACCGGTCAAAGGGGATGTTGTCAGTGAACGATTGATGCATCCACCAGCGGAACGGACCCGTGTTATTCAGATCCGGCTTCAGAATGCCGGGATTCTCCGCCAGCACATCCTGCCAATAGCTCACCCAGTGGTCCGCCCACGATGGATCTTCGACGAGACGATCAATCGCTTTCCGCCGTCGAGTCGCGGCATCGTCCCGCAAGAACGCACGAACTTGATCGGGCGTTGGAATAAGTCCAGTAGTGTCCAATGTCAAGCGCCGCAAAAACTCCAAATCCGTCAATGACGCCGCGGGCTTCGCTCCAGCTTCCTTCATGCGCGCATCAATGAACCCATCGACGGTAGCGCCACCCGCCGGCGTACCTAACCGCTCCCGCAAGTTCTTGTGCCGTTCGTCCCATGCGGCAGTCACCTCCTGACTGACGGCACGGCGTCGGACTATGTCGGCGGCATAGTGCCGCGAGAACGAGGCCGCTGCGTATGCCTCCCAGGCGGGGTCCGTCAGCAGGGGAGATTCATCGGGGCCCAGCAGATGATCCACCTCGCCGTTCCGCGACACTCCAACCGCCAACTCACCCGTCGAAGGAAAAAGGCCCTTTCCGCCCACAACAGCGATCAACTCAAACGCGTGCTCTCCGGCCGGCAAATCGACTGTGACAAGAGAATCCTGGTGCGGATATACAACTGGCCGCAATGGCGTATTCCCACGCTCTACGGGCGGCGGCACCGGGTCGTCGCTGGACGTGTTTGGTTTCTGCGGCTTTGTCTCAGCCACCATTTTCCCGTCGACGTAAAAACGGGCGGCACCGCGTGCACGGAGCCGAAACTGAACATTGCCCGTGAGGGAACGCCTGTAAGTCGCGCGCAGGTAATAAGGAGTCGAACGGTCTAACGGAACCGCGTTGGGCGCGAACTTGGCTGGGGTGTGAATAAACGCAAAGGCCGGCTCGCTGTACCGGTCCACGGCGGCCGCGGACGAAAGGTCGAACGTCTGACCGGGCGCAATGTCCTCGTAGATCTCCACTTGCACAGCGCCACCGGCGGGAAGGGGCGGTGCCGGCGCCCCGGGTAGGCAACATAACAGTACGAAGGGAAGTGTTGTGCGCACGATTTCTGCGCACAATCTATCACTTTTGCCTACTCCCACTCAAACTCTAAAAGCGCTACCTTTCCTGGACGTTCCACCTCGAAGACCACCGCATCGCCGGGCTGAAAGCTCCCCATCGCGGCGCGGAACGAGGTCAAATCCGGGATGAGTTTCCCATTGATCGCATAGACAACGTCACCCTGCTGGAGCGGCGTCTGTTGGCTGGAGACGGACGGCGCTCGCGCCGCCACGATTACGCCATATGGCCGTTTCAGCCCCGGAAGCATCTGCATCGTGGTTTCATCCACGTCTACGCAGAGAAGCCCGATCTGCGGCACCAGGTTCGTCTCTGCACTTACCTTCTTCGCCAATTGATTCGCCCCGTCGCTCCTCGCCAGGATGGCGCTCTGCATCTTCATCTCTTTTCCGTTCCGCACCACGCCCAGGTCTACAATCTCGCCTGCGCGGTGCCGGAAAATACCCATCGCGAATTGCGTCGCATTCTCCACTGGCTTGCCATCCAGGGACACAATGATGTCCTTCGGCTGCAAACCCGCGGCCGCCGCCGCTCCCTTGTCCGCGATGTCGGTAACGATTGCGCCCCAGTTCTGCCCGAGTCCCAAACCCGCGGCGAGACCTGGCGTCATGTTTTGCAACGATGCGCCAATTTCACCGCGCTGCACCCGCCCGTTGGCTTTAAGCTGCAGATAGATCCCCGCGGCGGCGTTACTCGGAATGGCGAACCCCAATCCTTCACTTCCGCCGCCTTGCGTGAGGATGAACGTGTTGATACCGATCAGCCGGCCATCCAAATCCACCAGCGGTCCGCCACTATTGCCGGGATTGATCGGCGCATCCGTTTGCAGGTAGGTCATCGGATCTTCCTCCCGCAACTGCCGCTGTGCGGAGCTCAACACGCCCATGGTCATAGAATTGTTCAAGCCCATCGGACTGCCCATTGCGACCACCATCTGGCCCTGTTTCAGCTTGTCCGAATTGCCAAACTCCAAGGCGGAAAGACCAGTACGTTCCACCTTCAAGAGCGCAAGGTCTGTTTCCTCGTCCTGGCCGATAATCTTTGCGTCCCACCAAGCCGTTCCGCGCCGTCCGCCGCGCTCCGGTATCGAAACGCGTACTCGTTGTGTGTTGGCCACCACATGCGCGTTCGTCAGTATGTAGCCATTCGGATCGACAACCACGCCCGACCCGGTGCTCCGATGCCGGCCGACCACGGCAACCTTCGTCATCCCGCCATCCTGCAGAGGCCCGTACCCCGATGCCGCCACCTCCACTACAGCAGGAGACACCGACTCCGAGATTTTCTCCAGGCCCTCGCTCAAACCGCGCAACTCCACGCCAAACGCCATCGGAGCCAGCATGGAAACCACGAACAGTACCTTCATCACATTGCACCTGTTTCTTCAGATGCGCGACAACGGATTCGCGTTTGTAACGAACTGTTAAGCCCTCACTGTGTTACCGCGCAGTGTAGCGCCGCGCGCACATGTGTGGCCGAAGGGCACGTCATCTGAATGAACATCCCCGCGAAGTAGGCGGAAACCGTGATGATCGTCAACGGGATCCAGGTCTTCCATAGCAGCCGTCCAGCCCATCCGGATTCAGGATTCTTCAACTGCTTCACCAAACCGGCACCGATCGCGCACTCCAGCGCCACCTCCGGCAGGATTTCGGGAGCCATCCAGACAAGATAAGCGCCGGCGCCACAGATAACGGCAACCAGAATCGCCAGAAGCAGCACAATCCAAAATCCATCGTCCAGGTCGATGTCGAACCCGCCGCCTCCTCCGCCTCCGCCCCCGCTACTCGAAATCACAGGCGCATCAAACAGGTCCGACGCACCACCACCGCCAGAATCGCCGCCGCCAAACCCGGCAAACTCCGCTTGGGCGCCTGTCCCCGCACCGCCGAAATCCGGAATGTCCAGCGCACTGGACCCTCCTGAAGACGACCGTGATTTCGATGAGGTAAAGTCGCCGAGCCCAACCTGCACGGCCACCCCCGCGGCGTACCAAATCCACATGCGGACCAGGACGAAGAACACCCCATATGCACCCAGCACGGATAGTGCGTAACGCCAACCCATGCTGCCAAGGCCCAGCAGAAGGAAGAGCTTATCCAGTAGCAGCCCCGATGCAATCGCGGCGCCTAGAATCGCGCTCATATGCCAGCGCACAAAATACTTCTTCAGCAGCCGCTCCTGAAAAGTCAGCCCGAGTTGCTTCAGCCGTTGTTTCGGTTTGCCCACGGCCTAGTTTGTCCCCGACGCCGCCTGCTGAAACGCCAATCGCACGGGCGAATCATCCGAGTTCTTGAAGTTCGTTCGCTGCACCATCAAGATGTAGGCAACGCCACTCCCCGGATCAATCCACGCTTGCGTCCCATATGCGCCGCCGTGTCCGAAAGTCCCCGGCTTCGACATCGCCGTCTGCCCTTGAGGTTCTTTTACAACACCGACGCCAAGTCCCCAGCCATGGCCGGGAAGAAATCCGGCCTTCAAGGACCGTGTGTGGATCGATGTCATCAGGTCGAACGAGGCCTTCGAAAGATACCGCTTTCCGTCCAATTCTCCGCCCCGCAATAGCATCCTGGCGAACCGTGCGTAGTCCGGCCCGGTCGAGAACAATCCCCCGTTTGCTGCCGGATAGCGGTCATGCGAAGTGGGTGCCATGCCATTCAACAAACCGATCGGCGCATCGACCAAGGCATCGCCTTCCCTCCTCGCCGGCCGCACCCAGCGGTTCACCTGGCTCTCGCTCAGATAAAACGTTGTGTCACTCATATGTAGCGGTTTAAACAGGCGTTGTTCGAAAAACTGGTCGAGCGGCATCCCCGAGACAACTTCCACGACGCGGCCCAGCATGTTGATGCCAGCCTGGCAATACCGCCATTGGCTTCCGGGCGGAAACCCCAGCGGCTTCTTCGCATAGATCGGTACCAGATCCGCGAGCGTATTTGCCGTGGCCAACTCCGCCTGCGTCGCCTCTCCCATGCCGGAAGTGTGCGTCAGCATCTCCTTGAGCGTCACGCCGTTCGAGCCGAATTCCGGAATGTGCTTGCTCAACGGATCGTCAATGGAGAGTTTTCCCTCATCCACCAGCATCATGACCGCAACGGCGGTTACGGGCTTCGTCATCGAAGCAATCCAGAAGATCGAATCCTTGCGCAACGGAATCGTCTTCTCGGCATTCGCGTGTCCGATCACACCGATGTGCGAAATGCCGTCGCGGGTCGCCACCACGGTCACGGCGCCCGGCACCTCATTCTGGGCGATCGCCTCCCGCATTTTCGCGGCAATCGCCGAGTCCTGCTCCCCGGCGCATAATGCGCACACTACGGGCACAGCAAGCAGCCAGCTTTTCATAACGTAAGTCTACAATGCCAAAGCCCTGCCGGTTTTGGATATACTCGCGCGCCAGGAGCTATCATGCCGGTTAAACTGCTTCCCGCTGTTCTACTGCTGACCCTTCCTGCCTTCGGCCAAACCACTTTCGCCACGCTGACAGGCACTGTCACCGATCCAGGCGGCGCCGTGGTTCCAAACGCGAACCTCACCGCGACCCACGTCGATAGCAACTATCAGTACACGGCAACATCCAATGACTCCGGCAACTACACGATTTCGCAGTTGCGAGAAGGCATCTATATCCTGCGCGTACAGGCGCCCGGTTTTAAAGAGTCTCGCGTTCAGAACATCAGTCTCGTCTCGCTGGACGTGCGCCGCGTGAACATCACACTCGAGATTGGCGCGGTCGACACAAAAGTGGAGGTTTCGGCCACCGCCTCGCTGATTGAAACAGAGACGGCTCGCATCAGCGACGCGAAGGGTTCGGACGCTCTCAAGACTCTTCCGATGAACACACGCTCCCTCTGGAATTTCGTTGGGCTTTCTCCCGGTGTGGTCCAGGCGGGCGGAGGCTCTTCCACACGGCGCTTCGCGGGCAGCCGCGCCAACCAGTCGGACGCTTCTGTCGACGGCATCACGATCAGCAATAACATCGACGGCACGCAGGTCTCGCCGCTCGTCAGTTACATCGAAAGTTTTGAAGAGGTCCGCGTCGATATGGCGAACAACACCTCGGAGTTCGGCTCTATCGGCCAAGTGACCATCGTCTCGAAGTCCGGCTCCAACCAACTCCACGGCAGCCTGTTCGACTACTACACCACTCCCTGGTTCCGCGCCCGCAATCCGTTCGCGGCCACTCGCAGCACAGGCATTCGCCACAATCCCGGCGGCTCGGCCGGTGGGCCGGTCGTCATCCCGAAACTCTACGACGGCCACAACAAGACCTTCTTCTTTTTCTCCTACGAAACGTCGCGCGGCAGTGCCGTTCAACAACTGCTCAACCCCACAGTGCCGCTCGCTTCGTGGCGCGCCGGCGACTTCTCCAATACCTCGGCCATACGCGATCCGTTTGCTTCCAACGCGCCCTTCCCCGGCAACCGCCTTCCCGCGAATCGCATCTCGCCGGTTGCCCAGCGTATCCAGGAGCGCTTTTATCCCCTGCCAAACGTCGGCGATCCAAACACCCTCATCAGCCAAAACTACCGTGAGCAAATCACGCGTCCCTTCGATCCGGATCTCTATTGGACAACCCGCATCGATCACCGGTTCTCACAAAAGGCGTTCGTGTTTGGGCGATACACCTGGAACAACTCTTACAGCCGGGGTTATGAAGGCAACCTTCCCACCATCGGACCGCTGTGGCAGATTCGCGATACGCGCGCCTTCAATGTCTCTTACACCCATACGTTTCGTTCGAACCTCATCAATGAGTTCCGTTTCGGCTTCGCCTACAATGACCAGCCGCGCAATGGCGCTGTGAATGGAAATGAAATGGCGAAACAGCTCGGCCTGCAAGGACTCGCGCCGAATTTGCCCGACATCACTGGCATCCTAAAACTCACATTCTCGAACCTCAGTCTCACCGGTCTCACGCAAACCGATTGGCGCCATCCCGGTTTCAAGAACTATCCGCGGCAATTCCAGGAACAACTCAGCTGGTTCCGCGGCCGTCACAACATCAAAGCGGGCGGGCAATTCAGTTTTGTCCGGTTCGAGGACAATCAGGCGCCGGCGAATCTCTTCGGCAGCGTCAACTTCTCGAACCGTTTCACCAACCACCCATATGCCGATTTCCTTCTCGGAATTCCGACTACGGCCGCGCGAGCGTTTCCGCAGGCATACATTAATCGCACCAGGCCCAGCTATGACTTCTTCCTCACGGACGACTTCAAGGTAAGCCAGAAGCTCACCATCAACGCCGGCATTCGTTATGAACTTCACCCGGCGTGGACGGAGACAAATGGCCTCCAGTCGATTTTCGACGTTGGCTCCGGTCAGATTGTAGTACCCGATGGGGCGTTAGGCAAAGTGAGTCCCATCTTCCCAAAGGGCTACGTTAACGTCGTTGAAGCGAAGACGCTCGGCCTCCCAGGCGGCACCCTGATCAAGACGGATAAGAACAATTGGGCGCCGCGCATCGGCCTCGCTTACCGTCCCTTCGGCAACAATACGGTGATTCGCGCCGGAATCGGAATCTTTTATGATATTGTCCCGCGATCCGTCTCCAACGGCGGCGCGCCGTTTACCGTCGCTGAGCCCAGCTTCACGAATCCCACGCCAATCCCGACTTTGCTCTTCCCTCAGGTATTCCCCGCCACCGCCGGCAATCCGACAACAGTCAGCCTGCCCGGCGCTGTCCGGACCGATCTCCGGATGCCGTATAGCATGCAGTATAACTTCACCATCGAGCATCAGCGTTGGAACACAGGCTTCCGCGCATCGTACATCGGAACCAACACACGACAGGGCGAGTGGGGCTACAACATTAATCAGCCCATCGCCGACAACCGCCTGTTCGTCGACAAGCCGCGTCTTTTCCCGAACTATCCCGTGATCACATACACATCGAATGGAGCCGGCCACCAGTACAACTCCCTTACCCTCGAAGCGGAGCGCCGTTTCCTCAGAGGCTTCTCGTATCAGCTCTCGTGGGTATACGCTCGCGACATTGGCGATCTTGAGCGCGGCGAGTCGCCCGAGGATGCCTATAATCGCCAACGCGAAAAGGCCGTATGGCTCGACATTCCCACACACCGTGTCACCGGCAGCATCATCTACGAACTCCCATTCGGGCCCGGCAAGAAATATTTCAATCGTACAAACCGCCTCGCCCGGACCATCGCCGGCGGTTGGGAATTGAGCGTAATTTACAGCTCGTATTCAGGCCAGTTCCTCACGCCCATTTGGACCGGGCCGGATCCCACCGGTACCGCATACTCCACCAGCCGTACACCCGCGCAGGTAAGCATCCGGCCAGACGCCTTGCGCGATGCAAACCTGAGCGGCAGCGACCGCTCGGTCAATCGCTGGTTCGACGCCGCTGCCTTCGCCGCGCCCGCCGCCGGCCGCTTCGGGACGTCCGCAAAGGGCGTTATCAAAGGACCGGGCTCCGCCATTGTGAACACAGGCTTCTTCAAGCGGATCGAAATTACAGAACGCGTCCGGGTTCGTCTCGAGCTCACGTCGACAAACTTCTTCAACCACCCGAACTGGGACAACCCCAACGTTACCGTTACCGCTGCCGTGGGTGTCGGCGTTATCACTGGCGTTGGCGGCCCTTCGGTTCTCGATTCGAGTGTCGCCCGCAGCTTCCGCAGCGGTATCCGCCTAGAGTGGTGAGAAATAGGCGATATAGCCTGTGAATACAACGTGCCGCGGTGTTGTGCCAAACACAGGCGCAAGCGTCTCGCGGCACCATCCCCGGATTTCGTCCTCATCCACGCCGGCGCGAACGGCGCTAGCGACATTTGTCTCGGTCATGGCGTAGTCGACATAAAACGAATGGTCGAGCAGCAGCGTCTCTTCGTACCATTCAGATCCTGCGGGCCGGAAGCCATGCGCCAGAGGTGCAAGGGCGTCCGGCGTCAACGGCCTGCCTGAAAATGGCGGCGCCGGATACCGCTTCACAAATCTGTCGAACCACTCTTCCAGCGCCGGCGAATCCACCAGCCGCCTGCCCTGCGAGAAATCGTAGACGACTAGCGTCCCGCTCGATCCAAGCACGCGGCGCGCCTCCGGGAAAAACCTGTTCAGGTCGGCGTAGTTCAAGGACCCCGCGGCGGTCATCAAATCCGCGGCACCGTCCCGGACCGGAATCTCTTCGGCGCGGCCGACGGCGAAATGGGAGTCCGGCGCAACTTCTCGAGTCCATCCCAACATCGGCTCCAGTGGCTCTATGCCCAAGGCCGTCCGGGCGAGTTCCGTCAGCGGCCGCGTCGACAAGCCGGCGCCGCACCCGATGTCCACGGCGCAATCGACGCGTTCACTGATTCCCAGGTGTCCCCGCACACGCCGCAACACGCGCGGATGCACCGCGGGGCGCGATCGTGCATATCCGGCGGCTAGAGTTGGCGAGGCGAAGAGGGGTTCCATCCCGGCATTATCGCGCAGGGTGGCGCGATCAAATCTCTCAATTGTCAAACAGCCGATTCGCCGTCGAGGTAAGATACACCCTTACCATGTCCTCGTTGACCTCCCGCCGCGAATGGCTCACCGCAGCGTCCTTCACCCTCGCGGGGTGCGCACCAGCCCCTAGCGCAACCGGATTCTCCATCGTCGAAAGCACTGAGACTCCCGGAGGCCAAAGAGCAATCACCCTCAAACGCTCTGTCCCTGCGTCCGGTGGCTCGCCAATGCTCCTCGAAGCGGACATCCTTCCCGGGCGCGGCTTCAACACCTGGCAGATCCGCGCCTACATCCCAGGCAAAGGCATCACGGACCTCATCGCGGCGCCGTCGCTAACCAATGCCGCGGCGCTAATGACGGGAGGCGACAACGACTTCCGCGGGAACGAATCCTTCAAAAACGGCGGCGCCATCCTGATCCCGTATGCCAATCGCATCCGAGGCAAATTCGACGAAAAGCTGCGCACCATTGAGACGGCCGTCTCCGGCAAAACCATCAAGCTCCCGGCAAACTGGAAGGGCAAGAACCCCGGTGCCGAGCCCCACGCCATGCACGGTCTTCTGCTCGATCAGCCTGTAGAGATTACCCGCCGCGCGGCCGATGAGAACGCCGCAACGCTCGAAGCCATTTGGCAAAAGCCCTTCGGCAATCAATGGCCAGGATCGGCAAGAGTGGTGTTCCAAGCATCGCTCAATGCCAAAGCTTTCACTCTCAGAGTCGCCGTCGTAAATACTGGCTCGGATCCGCTTCCCATCGGCATCGGCTGGCATCCCTACTTCAACATCGTCAGCGGCGACCGCCGGCAAGCCAAGCTCAAAATCCCAACGAATACCCGCGCGCTCGTGGACAACTACGACAACGTCTTCCCCACTGGTATCACCGAACCGGTGGCCGGCTCCAAATTCGATTTCCGCCAGGCCCGCACGATGAACGACCAATTTCTCGACGACTGTTTCTTCGACATCATCCGAGATGCCGGCGGCGCTGCTGTTGCCGAGATCCACGATCCCGCCGCCCACTTTGCCATCAAAGTCACCAGCACTTCCCCTTCGGTGAAGGCCTACCAGTGCTACGCCCCGCCCGACAAGCCGTTCATCGTCCTCGAACCCCAATTCAACATCGGCGATCCGTTCAATCGCGCGGTCTGGAAGGACCGCGACACTGGTGTCGTAACCCTCGCTCCGGGCCGCGAAGTCACTTACGACGCTTCCGTCGAGTTGGTGGGAATCTGATATGGGCCGCCTCGTCCTCGCCCCCATCGACTACTCCATCCTTCTCACGTACACGGTGTTCGTGCTGGGCATCGGCTGGCTCCTAAAGGAGAAAACGAAGACCAGTGAAGATTTCTTCCACTCCGGCCACGGAGTCCCCGCCTGGATCGCCGGCCTTGCGTTTCTCTCCGCGAATCTCGGCGCTCAGGAAGTAATGGGCATGGCCGCCAGCGGCGCCAAATACGGAATCATGACCAGCCACTTCTACTGGGCCGGAGCCGTACCGGCCATGCTCTTCGTCGGCGTGTTCATGATGCCCTTCTACTATGGGTCCAAAGCGCGCAGCGTCCCCGAATATCTCCGGCTGCGATTTGACGAAAAGACTCGCGGTCTGAACGCGATCTCCTTCGCCGCGATGACCGTCTTCAGTTCCGGAGTTTCGCTCTACGCGCTTGGCCTTCTGCTCAGCGCCCTTCTCGGCTGGGGCTTTGATGTCTCCATCCTCACCGCCGCCTCTATCGTGCTTGTCTATGTCTTCTTTGGCGGCCTCACTTCCGCCATTTACAACGAAGTCCTCCAGTTCTTCCTTATCGTCGCTGGCTTTCTCCCTCTCGTTTTCGCGGGCCTGCGGGATGTCGGCGGCTGGGGCGGACTCGTCGAACGCCTCAATGGAGTTGCGGTCAAACAGGGCTTCGCCGCCGGCACCTACACGCAACTCTGGCAGAACACCGCCAACCCTGCCGCGAATCCCATGGGTATCGAATGGTTCGGCCTTGCGATGGGCCTTGGATTCGTTCTCAGTTTCGGTTACTGGTGTACGGATTTCCTCGTCGTGCAGCGCGCCATGGCCGCGGAGTCGATGGACGCGGCTCGCCGCACGCCGCTCATCGCAGCCGTGCCCAAGATGATTTTCCCCGCCCTCGTCATCGTTCCCGGCCTTATTGCTATCGCACTGACCCTCGGCGGCAACACGAGCGGATTCAAGCTCCCGGCCAAGCCGGACGGAACGCTGAACTACGACATGACGATACCCATGATGCTCGCCCATTACTTTCCACCGGGGCTCCTCGGCCTCGGCCTGACGGCCCTTCTCGCCTCTTTCATGAGCGGGATGGCGGGCAATGTCACGGCGTTCAATACCGTATTCACATACGACATCTACGGTGCCTACATCCGCCCCAATGCCCCCGAGACGCACTATCTGAAAGTCGGCCGTCTCACGACCGTCGCTGGCATCGTCGCCTCTATTCTCGCCGCCTACGCCGCTCTCCGGTTCAACAACATCATGGACCTGCTGCAACTGGTCTTCGCATTCGTTAACGCCCCGCTCTTCGCCACATTCCTGTTGGGTATGTTCTGGAAGCGTGCCACAGGTCACGGCGCATTTTCGGGCCTCCTCCTGGGCACTATCGCCGCGGCCGCCCATCACGGCGTCACGCTGCCGGCGCATTCCGTTGCCGGCTTGAAGGGTGGATGGTTGGGAATGGTCACGACGTATCCGAGCGAAATGGCGCAGAACTTCTGGACGGCGATCTGGGCGTTCTCTGTTTGCTTCGTCGCGACGTTTGTTATCAGTCTCGCGACGGCGCCACATCCCGATGAATCGCTGCGCGGTCTGGTCTACTCGCTCACCGATAAACCGCGCTCAGACGGTCGCGGACTACGGCCGGAGCTGGTTGCGATCTGCATCCTGGTTGCAGTCACAGCACTAAACATTATCTTCTGGTAGTAGAAACATGGCACTCGATCTTCGCATCGTCATCGGCCGCCTGCTCCTCGCCATCGGGCTGCAGCTCGTCGTTTATGGGTTCCTCCACGATGGACGCGCCGCCTCCATGGATATCGCCTGGGGTAGCGGCATCACACTTGTCGGCGCCATCTTTCATCTCCTCCCTCGTCTGGTGAAAACGGCTTGAATTCTCTGTTATCCCGGCTTGTCTCGGAGTTTCATCGACGCTTCGGTAATCAGCCCCGCCTCTTCCGCGCGCCAGGACGCGTAAACCTCATCGGCGAACACACCGACTACAATGGCGGCTTCGTCTTTCCTGCCGCGATCGACCTTGCCACCTACGTCGCGATCGCTCCCCGCGCCGATCGCCGCCTCCACGCCGAATCTCTATCCTTTCCGGAAACACTCGACACGCCCATCGACCAGTGGCGGCAACCCGCCGGAAACTGGACAGACTACGTTCTCGGCGTCGCCACGCTTCTTGACATCCAAACCGGAGCCGACCTCCTCATCGCCACCGAAGTTCCCATCGGCGGCGGCCTCAGTTCTTCCGCCGCCCTCGAGGTTGCAACCGCGCTGGCGCTCGGTGCCGGCAATCGTCCACGCGCCGAAATCGCCCGCCTCTGTCAGCGCGCTGAAAATGAATTCACCGGCATGCAGTGCGGCATCATGGACCCATTCACAAGCTGCCTTGGCGAAGAAGGCCGCGCGCTTCTCATCGACTGCCGCGACCTCACCTACCGGGCTGTCTCGATCCCACCCGGAATCCGCCTCGTTATCGCCAACACGATGGTGAAGCATGAACTCGCGGCCAGCGCCTATAACGACCGCCGCGCTGCGTGCGAGAGTGCCGCGTCGCGGCTCGGCGTCGCGTATCTTCGGGATATCGATTATTCATCGCTCGCCGGGACGGAACTTCGCTGCGCCCGCCACGTTATCAGCGAAAACGCCCGCGTTCTGCAGTTCGAGCAGGCTCTGCTTGCCGGCGATCTCCACCAGGCCGGCGAGCAGATGTACACCTCCCACGAGAGTCTTCGGACCGATTTTGAAGTTAGTTGCGAAGAGCTCGATACGATGGTGGCGATCGCCCGTACACTCCCCGGTGTCTACGGAGCCCGTATGACCGGCGGAGGCTTCGGCGGCTGCACCATCAACCTCGCCGCCGCGGATTCCGTCGACGCGGCGACCGGCGAGCTCCGTTCCCGTTATGCCGCCGCCACAGGCATTGATCCCCACATCTTCGTTTGCCGCCCTGCCGCTGGGGCGTCGGAGATGACGGCATGAACGTTCACCGGCGTTGGAATCCGCTTGCTCGGCAATGGGTGCTTGTCTCCCCGCACCGCACACAGCGGCCGTGGCAAGGCCAAACGGAGTCCCGCCTCGAGCCGGAAGGCCTGGAATACGATCCCACCTGCTATCTCTGTCCCGGCAACCGCCGCGCGAACGGCGAGACCAACTCGCAGTACGAAACAACATTTTCCTTTGAGAATGATTTTGCCGCACTTCTCCCACATCCGGAGCCGAAGCCGCCCCAATCGACGTCGCTCCTCCGTGCGGAGCCCGAAGCCGGTATCTGCCGCGTACTCTGTTACTCGCCACACCACAGTCTCTCCATGAGCCGTATGTCCATCGCGCAGACAACGGACGTCATTCGGCTCTGGCGGCGGGAACAAGCCGAGTTGGCTGCAGTCCCCTGGGTGCGCAGCGTTCAGATCTTCGAAAATCGCGGCGCCATGATGGGCGCCAGCAACCCGCATCCTCACGGCCAGATCTGGGCGAACGAGTCGCTGCCAAACGAGACGGTTGTCGAACTGGAATCGCAGGGGGCACACTGGAATGCCACTGGCCAGTCCCTTCTCTCCGCCTGCCTGGCCGAAGAGTTGCAGAGTGGAGAGCGCTTAGTTTGTGCAAACTCCGCTTTTGTCGCTCTTGTTCCATTCTGGGCAGTCTGGCCGTTTGAAACGATTGTCATCCCTCGGCGCCACTACGGTTCCCTGCTCGAGCAGACGCCAGGGGAAGACGACGCCCTTGCCGCTCTCCTCAAGGAACTGACTATACGCTACGACAACCTCTTCGAGACGCCGTTTCCATACTCTCTCGGCCTCCATCAGCCACCTGTCAACAGCGGCCCTTATCCCGGCTGGCATTTCCACATCCACTTCTATCCGCCGCTTCTCCGAAGCGCCACCGTGCGCAAGTTCCTCGTGGGCTATGAAATGTTTGCGCAGGCGCAACGCGACATTACTGCCGAATCGGCGGCGCTCCGCCTCCGCCAGGCTGGGAGTGATCCTTACTGGGAACGGTGAGAATAATCCCTCGCGCCGGCCACTTAATGTTAGAGGGCTGTTAGATTGCCGTTGCAACCGTTCCCAGGGCTCGATGAATACAGCCGCGTTGCGCTTCGCCGCCTCGCCTCGAACTGGCGCGAGTCGCCAACGCGCCCGTCCGTTGCCGGAAGCGACGCGATCCGCTGGCACAGCACCGTCGAGGATTGGGTTCGCGATCGCAATATGCCCCTGCTCATCCGGCGCCCGCGCTGCGGTCGCGGATGCGAGATCACGCATCGCAGCGGACGAATGCTCGTTCCAGCCGACAATAGCGCCGCAATGTACATGCTCTCGCTGGCGATGGAGCGCCGCGAGCCCAGCCTACATATACTCCGCAACGGGCTTTTGACCGGCCGCATGCCGGTCGCCGTTTCCCTCACCGGCCAGGAACGCCGTCAGGCTCGCTATACCGGCACCGTGAGTGAAATGGATGCTCCGAACCTCTTCGGACTCGGGTATGCGGTGTGCCACGTCACACAGGTCGGCCTCCGGCGCGTGCCCATCGAGGACCGCACCGAAATCGAGCTCATCGCTCACTCCCTGCTTTTTCTCAGCCCGCTCAACATGTTCGTCGTTCCCAAGGAATACGCCGGCCTCGGCGAACTTCCCGAGTTCATTGACGAAATGGACGACGTCCGCGCCTTTGCGGCGTACCGCAACTAGCCGCTATTTCAATCGCGAACGCAATGTCCGCAGTGCACGCACCGACTCGCCGGCTACTACCGCATCCGGGTCTTTCGATAGCGTCTCGAGCGGTTCAACCGAATCCTTGCCGCCCTTTTCGCCGAGTATGTCAATCAGTCCCAGTTTTTCTTCCCGGTTCGCTTGGAGCAGCGCGCTATGCAGCGAGTAGCGCACCGTCGTGTTCGGGGCAAGATCCTTCAGGAAACCCTTCGCAACTCCCTTGTAGGAAGCATGGTTCAACGTGTTGATCAGATACTGCAACGGGCTCAACGGCTCCACTTCGCGCCGCCCCAGCGCCACCAGCGCAAACGCCAGCGAGAGCCGGGGCCGGATCTTCCGTTCCCCCTCCCACAACGTCTCCATTCGCGCCCGATCCTCGGTCTTCCCCAGACGCCCCAAGCCTTCGGCCGCGCCGGCACGCATCATCTCATCCTGGTCAAGCAGATACTTCTCAAACAAAGGACGGTTGGACTCGTCCGGAAGCATCGCCATCGCTTCCAGCAGCGCGCGCCGTACGCGATCGCTCTTCGTCCGTTCCCAGGCTTCCCGCAACGGCGGGTTCGCTTCTTTGTTGCCGAGCACCGAGACAGTCTGGATGGCAGCCACCTGCACCCTTTCATCCGGATCTCGCAGCATATAGAACAGACGCGGCGCCACGTCTGGGTTACGGATCTTTTCAAACGCCGTCAGCACCTCGTACAGCACGGCCGTATTCTTCGTCAGCAGTGCAGTCAGCAACTGATCACCGGCCTCCCGCGCGCGCAGCACGCCCAGCGCGCGCGCGGCCGCCGCCCGGCCATCCATTGATGTCGATTCCGCGGTGACTTTTCCCAGTGCCGCGACAATCTCCGGGCGCGCCGTCACGTAGTCCGGCACCACAGGCTCATCAACAGACCGAAACCGGTCTAATACCGTGTCCGCGCCGCGTTTGAGTCTACCTTTCCAGCCAGTCTGGTAATAGCCGGGCAGATAAAAATTCACCAGCCCGATAGCCGCCATGCGCTGCACTTCCCCATCGCCGTCCGTCAGCGAATACGTTAAGGGCTCCAGTGTCTGCTGCCCGCCGATCACCACCAGAGCATCCACGGCGGCTCGCCGCACATTTACGTCGTTATCGCTCAATAGCGGCTTCAGTTTCTCTGCGCCCGGCGCTCCGGCCTTCGCAAACGCACGCGCTGCCTTTGCCCTCTGTTTCGGGTCGGCGGACGAGGGGTCCTGCGCCCATACGAACACCGTCGCTATCGTCACGGACAGGATCGTCAATCGCATACTCTTGGTGGGACGCTCCGCGCGTCCGAAAAGTCGGCCGCTTTAGCGGACGACCTCCAACTCCACTTTCCGCGGAATCAGTCCGATTGCATGCCCCAGGTCCAGCAGCTTCTGTGCTGCCTTCGGGATAATCTCCCCGCAATCGACTGTGTAGTGGTTCACGTACATGCCGACGAACTTGTTCGCCAACTCCGGCTCCATGTCGCGTGCAAACTGCATCGCATAGTCCAGAGCTTCGGAATGGTTATCCAGCGAGTACTGGATGCTGTCCCGCATCAACCGGCACGCTTCCGTCCGTACTTCCGGCGTCAAGTCCCGCCGCAGCACGTTGCAACCGAGCGGCAACGGCATTTCGTACTCTTTCTTCCACCACTTGCCGAGATCCAGAATGTTGTGGAAACCGGTCTTTGAATACGTCAACTGTGCTTCATGGATCACCAGACCCACATCCGCCACACCCTCTTTTACCGCGTCCAGGATCTTGTCGAAGGGAACTTCCACGGGAACGAAATCCGGCTGCAGAATGTTCAACGTCAGGTAGGCGGTCGTCAACTTTCCGGGAATGGCGATTCTCTTCCCCTTCAGGTCATCGATCCCAAGAGGATGAAGCGCCACCAGCATCGGACCATAGCCATCTCCGACACTGGAACCCGAGGCCATCACGAAGTACTTATCCGCAACGTACGGATAGGCATGGTACGAAATCGCCGTCAGCTCATATTCTCCGCGCATCGCTCGCTGGTTTAGCGATTGGATATCTTCCAACTGGTGACGAAAGTTAAGTATTTTGGATCTGACCTTCCGTGTGGCCAGTCCGTAAAACATATACGCGTCATCGGAATCCGGACTGTGCGCGCAAACAATTTCCTGAAGATCCATACTAATAGGGTCTTCCCACTATAGCAAAGCGGGGGTGAAAACCGCCTGTAAAACCCTACGCTTCGGCTAAGACGACTAGCGCCGAATGAATATGAGCCAGCGCACAGGCAAGCCGGTCTATACAAGGCTCCAGCGACTCTAAATCGCCCGCGCGCCCCTTCTTTTCCAGTGCAAATGCAGCCTGGTAGACGCCCTCGGCGCCGAAGTTGGACACGGAACCCTTCATGCTGTGCGCCGCCCGCTGCAACGCCTCGGCGTCTCGTGTCGATGCCGCCGTCCGGATCTCTTTCATCAGCATCGGATATTCGTCCAGGAACAGAATAGCCACCTCACGCAGAAGTTCCTCATCCCCTCCGAGGCGTTCCAAGGCCACGGCACAATCGAGTTTTGCCAGCTCGCTGGAAAACTTCATACGAACTCCTCCCGACGATGTCCTAGCGGACACCTCCCCGGACATGCTTCCGCAGACGGCCCCATTGTAGCAGAATCGATAACCAGTAGCTTCAGTACCATCAGTAACTACTAATCTCTTATCGCCATTTCGCGCAGAACCTTTAGTCCTTTACTGTCGGCAGCCGCCCCAGCACATCAATAAACACCAAAATACTCTCGACGTTTCGCCACCGTCGCCTCGGGCAGCCGGAAACTACGTATTCTCTTCCGTCTCCTCGATCAGCCGGTCCACCGCCATCGAATAAATCACCAGGTTCTTATGACGGTCCGTCAGAAACGCCACGCGGGACGAATTGGGAGAAAACACTGCCCGGGAAAGCCGCGCATCCGAACAACGGTGCTCACAAATCGTCAGTTCCCGCTTTACCGATCTCAGCAGCAGCAGTAGATGCGGGGAAGCCACGCTCGCACTGGCGCCTAGAAACACCGACGCATCGCTATTTCGTTGAAAATGCACGTATTGCGAAGTCTTTGTTACCGGCGAATCCTTGTTCCCGTCCGGCACGATCTCCCGAATTTCCGTCAACTTACCCGTAGCCGCCGGCTTGAGCAGGTACAGGATTGACCCGCCGTCCGCTGTCCAATACGCCGACAACACTTCGCCCGGCGCCGTTTGCAACGTCGCGGCCTTCTTCGTATCCAGCGTCAGAAGGCGAAGTTGACCGCCTGCAACATAGGACACCGCGGCGCGCTTCGGCCGCAGGCATAGGGTGCCGATGTCGCCCTCACGCTCCTCCGCCGTCGCTCCCGCACGGCCCGCCAGCATGATCTTCGTTTTCGTGCCGTTGTACGCCGACACCACAATCACCTGCCCGTCTTCGCTTGCCGTCATCCGCGGGCTCTCCGCCCAAGTGTCCGGCAGCTCGTAAATCAGCCGCTCCCGGCCGCTTCCGCTCTGCAGGAGCTTACGCCCGTCGAAATACATCAGCAAACGGTCGGACCCGATCCACGTGAACGTATTCGTGTTCAGCTTCTCCGCCTCGGTGAGTTGCCTGAGCTTGTTGCCCCTGAAGTCGTGCCGGTACAACTGCGGTTTCCCGCTCGCGTCGGAGGCGAACAGCAACGCATCCCCGTGACGCGTAAAGGCGCGGTTCGATGCGATCGGGAGCCACGCGTTGTGCTCGACACCCGAAACGCGCAGCACTTCAAACTCCGTGGCCGGATCCAGGAATTTCTTCGCCTCTCCTGGTCCATCTTGGCCTCTTGCCGCATACACCGCGGAGCCCGCCGCCGCGCCGAGTACTGCGCGCCGCGTCCACTGGCGAACGGAGGACGAGGCCACCTTCATACCCTCACTCTAGCATGGCCCCGCCGCGCCCTCCCGCGCTCAACCTGTTACTTACTAATGGCTCGTCTGGTAGTGATTCCCCAGCAAATCGTAGCCGAAATCGCCGTTGTAATCGCGCCAAACGGAGTGCACGTGATTGTTGCCGTTCTGCGTATTGTCGTACTCCACCAGGAATGTCGGAGCCTGCACACGGTAGTAGTGGCCCTCGCCGCGTTCCGACCCTCCCGTCCATGCGAACAGCAGATTGGTGCCGGCCTTCTTAATCTGCTCACGGCGCGCCGACGCGCCCTGCTCCGGAATGTTGTTCGCGTACTCTTCCAACAGGTTCTGCAGCAATTGGCGTTGCGCGGCCGTCATCTTTGCCGCCGACAGACCCGAGGGCTGTCCTTCCAGCGCGGCCTTCCGCGACGCCATGGTGATGATGTCCTTCAGCGCCACTTCCGCCACCACCGCCACCTTCTTTTGTTCCGGCGTCAACGATTTCAGCAGCGTGCGGGCCAAGTCCTCTTCGTTGCCCAGCACGCGCAATCCCTTACGTGGCCCGTCCTTCACTTCCGCGGGATTCGTTCCAAAGAACATCGGGCTTGACGCGACCTTGTTGTCCACAATCGTGAAGTTCATCGCCACGTGGTGTCCCTCGAAGCGGAAGCCCCACGTGCCCGATTCCGACGGCGTGCCGAAAATCGAGAAGAAGTAGTTCTCCGGATCGCGCCGCCCCGGGGGCGTGTTCTTCTCCTGAATCTTCAGGATCTCTTCCAGGCTCATAATGCTCGAAGCTTTGATAAAGCCCTGCTGGCTTAGGCTTGCGTTCAACAGCGCCAGCGCCAGTGGCCGCTGCTCCACCGTCATCAGCCTATAACTCAACCCTTTCCGCTCACGCGGAATGAAGTGCCAGTTCAGCCGCTCTTCATCATTGAACTTAAACACGGCGTTCGCCTTCTGGTCCGCGTTCAACGAGCTTAGAAAAGCATTCGCGGCATTCGACATTACAGCCGGCGTGTGCGAGCGGGTTCCCGCGGCAATCAAAAGTAGTGCGCCTGCGGCGGCGGCAAGAATACGGATACGTACGGGTGACATGGAGGAATCCTCTTCATTCCACTGGCCCGCTTACGGGACCAGTGGTCCCAAGCATTGTATTAGAACGGAAGGTCTTTTTGCACGGGCGCATTGCCCAGAATAATGGAACGCGCCAAATATTTATACGGATTCACCGGCGCGCCGCCCTGGCGCACCTCATAGTGCAAATGCGGTGAGGTCACGCGGCCCGTGCCGCCCGACTTTCCGATCACCTGCGAGCGGCGTACTTCCTGCCCCGGAATCACATCGAACGCGCTCAAATGTGCGTAGTACGATTCGATCCCGCCGCCATGATCGATGACCACCAGCTTTCCATACGCGCCCGACCACTCCGCCGATTTCACTATGCCATCCGCCGTGCACCGCACCGAGGTTCCTGTCGATGCGGAAATGTCGACACCTGAATGGAACGCGCTGCCGCCCGTAAATGGATCGCTGCGCGAGCCAAAACTCGACAGCAACCGTCCTGACACCGGCCACAAGCTCGGCACAATGTTGGTCTGCCACGTCCGGTTGATTCGCCGTGTACCGGTGGAATACAACCGTGCGGTACGCAGCAAATCAAACCGCTCAAGCGACTGCTGGTATGTCGGAATCAGCCGGCTTTCGTTCGAAATGGAGGAAGGTCCTTCCAGCCTTTCCTTGATTCCATAGGCCGAAGTCACTTCGGATGCCAGCAACTGCAGCGTCGCCAACTGCTCCTTCGTCTGCTCGTTCGTCCGCGCCAGCGCTTGATACTTCTGTTGCAGCGTGGAAACCTCATCACGAAGATGATTATAGTTGGCCACTTTCCAGGCCATTCTCGCGTAACTAGTCAGGAAGCCCGCTACCGTGAACCCGCCCACCAGCGCCAACGCCAGCACCGTATACATTACCGTGTGCGAAAGGTGCATTCGGCGCAAACGGCCATGGACGGAATGGGCGAGGACGAGTACAAAGTAGGGCTGATTCATCGGCTCTCTCAGGCTTGCCTAGTTCTTTTGACTGTCACTATCAAGCGGGGGGACTGGAAACGACCGGCACCTGCTCAAGAACCGAAGTACCTGAATCCAATCAGGCCGGGGGAGCCCGGTTCCACGTGTTGCACTTCCGCCTCATCAGTGTGGCGGAATCACAACAGTATCAGCCTGGACACACCTATGTCAAGGCAAAACGCCGGTCCGGCGAAGAGAGAGCGAAGACGCTCCAACAGGCGCTGGAAGCCCCTTTTCATTAGGTTTGGTGCGCCGCATTGGGCGACCGTTTCAGCGCATTTGAGGAAATCCAAGGTCCACCTTACTCGTCCCGGGATCGGGCCACCGGCTCGTCACCACTTTGGCCTTGGTGTAAAACTGTATCCCCTCTGGGCCGTACATATGAAGGTCGCCGAATAGCGAGCTCTTCCATCCGCCAAAACTGTAATAGGCAACTGGCACCGGAATGGGCACGTTGATGCCCACCATTCCCGCGTCCGCGTCAAATTGGAACTGCCGCGCCGCGCCCCCGTCACGGGTGAAGATGGCCGTCCCGTTCCCGTATGGATTCTCATTGATCAGCCGCAACGCCTCGTCATAAGTATTGACCCGCACCACCCCGAGCACCGGGCCAAAAATCTCGTCCTCATAACAACGCATCCCCGGTTTCACGTTGTCGATCAGCGAGGTACCCAGGAAGAAGCCGCTACGCCGCGACGACGCATCCTCCCGCCCGTCCACTATCACTGACGCCCCTTCACCCGCCGCGTCCGCAACATAGGAGGCCACTCGATCCCGATGCTCCCGCGTAATCAGCGGTCCCATCTCCACGCCCTCTTCATCTCCCGACCCGACTTTGATCTTCGCCATCCGCTCCCGAATCGCGCCGATCAGAGGCTCCGCAACGTTCCCAACCGCGAGCACCACCGAAATCGCCATGCAGCGCTCCCCGGCAGACCCATACGCCGCCGAAACGGCCGCGTCCGCCGCCATATCGATATCGGCATCCGGCAGCACCAGCATGTGATTCTTCGCCCCACCCAACGCCTGGACACGCTTCCCGTTCCTCGTCGCGGTTTCATAGATGTACTTCGCCACGGGTGTCGACCCGACGAAGCTCACCGCCTTCACACTCGGGTGATCCAAGAGGCGATCCACGGCCACTTTGTCGCCCTGCACGACGTTGAATACACCATCCGGCAGCCCGGCGCGTTGCAATAGCTCGGCGATAAACAAACTTGGCGAAGGATCTTTCTCCGATGGCTTCAGCACGAACGTGTTCCCGCAGGCAATCGCGTTGGCGAACATCCACATCGGCACCATCGCCGGAAAATTAAACGGGGTAATCCCCGCGACTACTCCCAGCGGTTGGCGGATCTGGTAGACGTCCACTCCGCGGCTCGCCTGCTCGGAGAATCCACCCTTCAACAACTGCGGCACGCCGCACGCAAACTCAATATTCTCGAGCCCCCGCGCTACCTCGCCCATCGCGTCGGCTATGGTCTTGCCGTGCTCGCTGGACAGCAGCCGCGCTATCTCGCGCCGGTTTGCGTCCACCAGCTCGCGCAGCTTAAACAGAATCTCGGAGCGCCGCGAGAGTGCCGTCGCCCGCCAGGGCGGAAACGCCGCCTCTGCCGCCGCGACGACACGGTCGACCTCCTCCGCGCTCGCAAAGTCAACATGTGCCTGCGGCTCCCCCGTCGCCGGATTCCACACCACTCCCGTCCGCCCGGAAGTCGAAGCAACTCGTTGCCCCGTCACCCAGTGATTCACGCTCCGCAAACCAGCCGCAACTGTCATTTTGCACCTCGCCGACTATGATACGCGCTCCCGCACAATCCAATCGACCGTCTGTTCGGCCAGCTTCCCCATTGCCTCCACGGCCATCTCCAGATGGTCCTCACCCGTGTTCTCAATCTTGTTGTGGCTGATCCCGCCGAGCGACTGCACAAACATCATCACCGCCGGAATCCCGGACCGCGAAACCTCCGCCGCATCATGCAGGGGCCCTGACGGCAAGCGCCGCGTAGCACCCGCTACAGCCGCAGTCGCCGACTCACAAAATGAAATCAATTGCGGATGGAACGGTACTGGCTCGATACTCCATATCCGCGACCATTCCACCGTGCACCCTTCCTCCGCCGCGAATCGCTCGCTCGCGTCCCGAGCCGCCCGATACATCTCCGCCAGCACGTCCGCATCCAAGTCGCGCTGATCCAGCGTCGCCTCGCACCTTCCGGCCACTGCCGTTACGATACCTGGAAACGTCTTCACGCTCCCCACGGTGCACACCGAATCCGAGTGCCGAGCCGCAATCGGTCGAATCTCCAGAGCCAGCTTCGCCGCCGCCGCAAGCGCATCGCGCCGCACCTTCATCGGTGTCGATCCCGAGTGCGCCTCCTGCCCGTGAAACG
Source organism: Acidobacteriota bacterium (assembly GCA_016185425.1). Lineage (GTDB taxonomy): Bacteria > Acidobacteriota > Terriglobia > Bryobacterales > Bryobacteraceae. The sequence continues at coordinate 88,129 of JACPNQ010000002.1, forward strand.
TTACCGCATGACGTTCCACCCCTTTGGTTCCTAACACCACTCCCAGCGGCAGCCCCAACCCCTCCAAAACCGGTCCCTGTTCAATGTGTAATTCCAAATAGGCCGCGGCATTCTTCCGTTCCCTCTCCGCATCCGGGAACCGGTCGATCTCGACACCACACCGCCGCAGCGCGTCCTCCAAACGAATCCCGTCTTTGTCGACCCGTCCCCGGTCCGCCCCGATGGAATGTGTCCCGGCAAACGCGGACGACCCCAACAAACTGCGCCCGAAACGCGCGCCCTCCTCATCGGCAAAATCCACCAGCCGGATCGTCACCGGCGGCCGGCCGTTATACCTTGCGGCAAATCCGCGCAGCAACTCCAAACTCGTCATCACTCCGAGGCACCCGTCCAGCCACCCGCCGTTAGGCACCGAGTCCAAATGACTCCCCAACAACAGAGCCCGTTCGCTTTCCCCCTGCAATGTAATCCACCGGTTCCCCGCGGCGTCGTAATGGTCCTCCACTGGCAACTCCGACAGCTTCCCCGTAAACCATTCCCGCGACCTCAGCCACATATCGGTCCATGCCACGCGCTGCGCCCCGTTCTCGTCGGAAGTCAACGCGCGCAGTTCCTTCAAGTCCGCAATCACCCGCTTCGCATCCAGCTTCATCAGTAGATCGCCTCTCGCTTTAACATCCGTCCTCTCCCGCGTTCGCCAACAAACTTCCCGTCCCGCACCTGCACCTGCCCTCGCACTGTCACCGCCGACGGCCGCCCCTCAATCTCCATTCCCTCAAAACCGCTGTAGTCGCAGTTGGCGTGCTGGGTCGATGCTGACAGAACGCCGCGGTACTCGGGATCGTAAATCACCAGATCCGCATCGCTCCCTACTGCGATCGCTCCCTTCCGCGGAAACAATCCAAACAATTTCGCGGCCTGCGTGCTCGCGGCATCCACGAAACGATGCAACCCCAACCCGCCGCGCTTCACTCCATACGTGTACAGCAGGTTCACACGCTCCTCAATTCCCGGAATTCCGTTGGGAATCTGCGTAAACGCCTCCAGGCCCATTCGCTTCTGCGCCACATCGAACGGACAATGGTCGGTGCCAACGGTGTCAACGAAACCGGCCCGCAGCGCGTCCCACAAAGCCACCTGATTCCCCCGCTCTCGCAGCGGCGGCGACATAACGTGCTTCATCCCCTCCACGCCAGGCCGCTCCGCGAAGCTCTTATCCAAAAGAAAGTGTGGAATCACGGACTCCACCCACAAGCGCACACCCTTCGCCTTCGCTGCCAGTGCCTTCTCTAATGCCGCGCGGCAGGAAAGATGCACCACATACCCCGCCGCGCCGGTCGCCTCGAGAAATGTCGCGAAGTGGTGCGTTCCCTCCGCCTCCACTGCCTCCGGCCGGCTCGGCTCATGCCATTCCGGCCCTGTCCTCCCCTCCGCCAGCAACCCCTGTTGTAGCCGCGCCACAAGCTCCGCATTCTCGCAGTGCGCCGTCACGATCACACCCATCTTCCGCGCCAGGGCCAACGTCTGGTACAACTCCCCATCGTCGATCCCGAAGAAGTTCTTGTACGCCAGAAACACCTTGAACGACGAGATCCCATCGGCGGCAATCTCCCGGAGCTGCCCCTCGGTCCGCTCCCCAAATTGCGTCACCGACATGTGGAACGTGTAGTCGCAAGCGCTATTCCCTTCCGCCTTGCTCTTCCACAACTGATACCCTTCGAGCGGATCGTCCAACCGCGAAGGGCAGCACATCTCAATAAATGTCGTCGTGCCCCCAACCAGCGCCGCAATAGATCCCGTCTCATGCGTGTCTTTCGCGAACGTCGACATGAACGGCAGATAGATGTGCACGTGCGGATCGATAAAGCCCGGAAACACCATCTTGCCCGAGGCATCGATCACCTCAACCCCCGGCGGCGCGTCCAGGCCGCGTCCGATGCGGGTGACCGTCTCGTCCTCCACCCAAATATCGCCGCGGAACCGCGAGTCCGCCGTCACAATATCCCCATTGCGAATCAATAGCGCCATAACCCTCCACTAATGCACATGGATGCCGTGTTTTTCACGGTACGCCTTCATCGCCTCCCAATCTTCCCCGAGCTCCGGGTTCGATTGCATCAACTCATCCCAAGTCACCGATTCGCGCCCGCTGGGCGCATCCACCATGGCAATACACTTCTCCACCGGACACACGTTGTAGCAAAGCCGGCATCCAACGCAATCGTCCTCCCGCACCCGCGGCTGTGGGCGCTTCGACACCGCCTCGTCCTTCCCATTCGACCGCACGTCGTACCCATACGGCACGACCGCGGCGCCGCTACTGTCAATCAGGTCAATACACTGATGCGCCGTATCGTTGCACGCCACATAGCAAAGGTTGCATTTAATGCACTTCGCCTCGTCGATCCGCGCCACGGCGCGATACGACAGATCGAAATCCTTGAAGTCCGAGACTCGCGGCAGGCTCTTCCCAATGACATCGCCAATCGTCGCCAACCCCTTCTCGTCCATCCAGTTCGACAGCCCGTCGCAGAGGTCCTCCACAATCCGGAACCCGTAATGCATCACGGCCGTGCACACTTGCACCGAACTCGCTCCCAGCAGCAGGAACTCGGCGGCATCCTGCCAAGTAGTAATCCCGCCCATTCCCGATATCGGGAGACCTGATTTCCCCACCACGCTGTCCGCCCCCAACGCCGCCAGCATGTTCAACGCCACTGGCTTCACTGCCGGTCCCGCATATCCACCGTGCCCGCCTTTCCCTCCGATACTCGGCGTGAGCTCGAACGTATTCAGGTCCACCGCCGCGATTGAGTTGATTGTGTTAATCAACGACAGTGCACTCGCCCCACCCGCGATCGCCGCTCGCGCCGGGACCACAATATTCGTAATGTTCGGAGTCAGCTTCACTATCACCGGAATCTTTGCCACCGCCGTCACCCAGCTCGTGATCTCCTGGCAATAGCCCGGGTCCTGCCCGACGGCGGCGCCCATCCCGCGCTCGCTCATCCCGTGTGGGCAACCGTAGTTCAATTCCATCCCGTCGGCGCCCGTGTCCTCCACACGGCGAACAATTTCGTGCCACGCCTCCGGCTTCGACTCCACCATCACCGACGCAATCACCGCCCGGTCCGGCCATGCGCGCTTCACCTCGGTGATCTCGCGCAGGTTCACTTCCAGAGGCCGGTCCGAAATCAGCTCCACGTTGTTGATCGCCAGCATCCGCTGCCCGCCATAGTGCCACGCCCCATACCTGTTTGAGACGTTCAACACCGGCGGCCCAATCGTCTTCCACACCGCACCGCCCCACCCAGCCTCAAAGGCCCGATGCACCTGCGACCCTGAGTTGGAAGGCGGTGCCGACGCCAGCCAGAAGGGATTCGGCGAGCGAACACCCGCAAACGTTGTCGTCAAGTCCGCCATCTCAATTCGCTCCTTCCGTAATTCGCTGATGAATCGCAGCCGCCGCTAACTTTCCATCCTGCACAGCCATAACAGTCGACGCTGTCCCGCGCGCCCGAATGCAATCGCCTCCCGCAAACACCCCGCGGAGGCTCGTCTCAAACTCCTCGTTCACCGAAATGAATCCCTTGGCCCGCGCCAGCCCCAGCGCCGCCCAAGGCTTCTCTTGCCCGACAGCCTTCACCACCTGGTCCGTCTCAATCGTGAACTCCGAACCGGGCACCATCCGCGGCGCGCGCCGGCCCGACGCATCCGCTTCCCCCAACTCCATCCGCACGCAATCCAGCCCGGTAACATGCCCGCCAGGCGCTAGCACCCGAACCGGCTGCGTCAGGAATCGGAATTCCACACCTTCATTCTTGATGAACTCATACTCGTGCAGATAGGCCGTCATCTCCTCCGCCGTCCGCCTGTAAATCATCGTCACCCGTTCCGCGCCCAATCGCACCGCGACTGTCGCGCAATCGATCGCCGTGTTCCCTGCCCCGATCACCGCCACATGCCGGCCAATCTTCATCCCGCCCGGATTCAGCTTGCTGTCCTCGATGTAGGCCAGTCCGTCCAGCACAAACTCTTCGCCCGGAATCGTCATCTCCGGTGTTGTGCCAAGTCCAACGCTGAGAAAAACGGCATCGAACCGTCCCTGCAAATCGGCCAGAACAAAATCGCGCCCCAGCGCCTGATTGGTCTCCACACGCACACCCAGCCCCTCGATCATCCGCACTTCGCCAAGCGACGTCTCCACCGGCTCTCGCAGCCCGATAATGCCATACGTCGACAGTCCGCCCGCAAGGTCGCGCTTCTCGAAGACCGTCACCGCGTGTCCCCGTTTCGCTAACTCTCCCGCGCACGACAATCCCGCCGGGCCCGCGCCCACAACGGCCACTTGCCTTCCGCTCGGCCCCGCAACCGGTATCATCGAACGCCCGCGGTCGTTCACTGAATCCATCGCGTGCCGCTGTAAACGGCCAATCGCAATCGGCTTGTGTTCCGCCCCAAGCACGCACGCGCCTTCGCAAAGCTCCTGCACCGGACAAACGCGAGCGCAAGTCGCGCCCAACAGATTCGCCTCCAGAATCGTCCGCGCCGACCCGCGCAAATTCTCCGTCGCGATCTTCTTGATGAACCGCGGAATATCGATGTGCGTCGGACAGGCATGCATGCACGGCGCGTCGAAACAGTACAAGCATCGATTCGCCTCCACCAACGCCTCATGCGCCGTTAAAGGAGGATGTGTCTCTTGCAGCCCCTTGCTATCCATCCTGTCCTCCCTGCATCAACATGACATACAATACGGCGGAAACGGCGAATCCAACGAACCAGGCATAGTCATACAGCCATCGCATCGGTGCGGCCGCCAACCCGAACAGCGCCACGATCACGCCCGCGGCCAGGCTGACCACCGCCAGCCGGTTCCACCCGCCCTTGTACTCATACGTCCCGCCCCGGTGATACAAATCGTCGACGTTGAGCACCTGCTTACGCACAATAAAATAATCGGCGATCATCACTCCCGCAATAGGGCCGAGCAGGCCGGAATACCCCACCAACCATCCGAAAATATACGCATTGAAGTCGCTCAGCAGTTTCCATGGCATCATGGCGATCCCAATCACACCGGTGATCAACCCGCCTGTACGAAACGAAATCAAGCTCGGCTTCAAATTCGAAAAATCGTTTGACGGCGACACCACGTTCGCGGCGACATTCGTGTTCAATGTCGCAATCAATATGGCGATGAGCGCAATCAACGCAATCGCCGGCTGATTGAACCGGCCAACGAGCAGCACCGGATCCCAAATTGCCTCCCCAAACAGCACGGCCGACGCCGACGTTACCGCTACGCCGATAAACGAATAGAGCGTCATCGCCAGCGGCAGCCCCATCGCCTGTCCCACCGCCTGTGCCCTCTGGCTCTCGGCATACCGCGTAAAGTCCGGAATATTCAGCGCCACCGTCGCCCAGAACCCCACCATCGCCGTCAACGATGGAATAAAGAACGGAAGGAACTCTCTCACACTGTGAAACTTCCCGGGCGACGACAATACCGGCCCCAACCCTCCCGCCTTTCCCGTAATCCACCACAAGAGCAACAAGCCAACACCCAGCATGAACGGCGCCCCAACGCCCTCCAGAAAACGAATCGTCTCGATCCCCCGCCAGATCACGTACATGTTCAGCAGCCAGAACGCGAAGAAGCACACCCATACCACCCAGGCTTCTCCCGCCGCCGGCCACAAAATCTTCAGCATCGAATGAATGGCCTGCCCACCGATCCAGGTCTGAATCCCGAACCATCCGCACGCCACTAGCGCCCGCAGCACCGCCGGCAGATTCGCGCCCTTCACTCCAAATGACGCCCGCACCAGCACCGGAAATGGAATGCCGTACTTCGTCCCGGCATGCGCGTTCAGCAGCATCGGCACCAGCACAATCAGATTCCCCAGCAGAATCGTGCCCACGGCCTGCCACCAGTTCATGCCGCCCGCGATCAGTCCCGACGCCAGCATATAAGTCGGAATGCAGACACTCATCGCCACCCATAACGACGCGTAACTGTACATACCCCAAGTCCGTCGAGCCGCGGGCACCGGCGCCAGATCTTCGTTATAAAGGCTCGGATCTTTGATTTTGCGATTCTCCCATACATTCAGCCAACGCAATACAATCGGAGGATCGTGACCAAAGACGAAATCATCCTGGCAAACAAAGACTGCTTGTTCCCTTCTGTCTTTCATTACTTCCGCGAGCCCCTCGTCATCAGCCGTGCCAAGGATCAATTCGTCTGGGATGCCGATGACAATCAATACCTCGACTTCTTCGGCGGTATCCTCACTATCTCAGTCGGCCACTGCAACGACAGGGTCAATGCCGCCATTCACACCCAGCTCGACAAGCTGCAACACGTCTCCACCGTCTTCGCCACCGAGCCGCAGGCCTCCCTGGCCCGTACGATTTCCGGCATCGCCCCCGGCGAGCACTGGAAGTCGTTCTTCACCACAAGCGGTACGGAGGCTAACGAAATGGCCATCCTCGCCGCCCGCTGCTACACCGGGTCATCGGAAATCGTCGCCCTCCGGCACTCCTACCACGGCCGTTCTTCCCTCGCCATGGGCATCACGGGCCAGGGTGCGTGGAAACTCGGTCCCGTCATGCAGCCCGGCATCACCTTCGCCCATAATGCCTACTGCTACCGCTGCCCGTTCGGACTCACTTATCCCAACTGCGGCGTAAAGTGCGCTCACGATCTCAAGGAGGTCATTCAAACTACCACCTCGGGGCGCATCGCCGGCATGATCGCCGAACCCATCCAGGGCGTCGGCGGCTTCATCACTCCGCCCAAGGAGTACTTCGGCATCGTCGCCTCGATCGTTCGTGAGCACGGCGGCATCTTCATTAGCGACGAGGTCCAAACCGCCTGGGGCCGCACCGGCTCCAAGATGTGGGGCATCGAACAGTGGGACGTCACCCCCGATATGCTCACCAGCGCGAAGGGTCTCGGCAACGGCCTGCCTATCGGGCTAACTTCCGCTAGGCCCGAAGTTGCCGATGCCCTGAAAGGACTCACGATCTCCACCTTCGGCGGCGGGCCCATCCCCACCACTGCGGCCAAGGCAGTCATCGACCTCATTCAGCAAGAGAACCTTGCCGCCAACGCCGCGGAAACCGGAGCCTACCTGCGCGGCAAGCTGGAAGATCTCCAACAGAAGTACAAGCTAATTGGAGAGGTGCGCGGCATGGGCCTCATGCAGGCCCTCGAACTGGTTCAGGATCGCGACTCGAAAGCCCCCGCACCGGTTGAAACCGGGCGGCTGATGGAGGCGGCCAGGCAAAACCGCATCCTGATTGGCAAAGGCGGGCTCTATGGAAACGTGCTCCGCATCTCCCCGCCCCTCAACATCCGGCGGACGGACGTCGACGAGTTCATCCGCCTCCTCGACGCCAGCTTTGCGGCCGTAAGCTAAGTCACCATCCACTTCATGCCCTTGCCAACAGCCTTCACGCCCTTCCCAACGCCATAAATCGTGTGGTCCGTGGCTCGCGCCGTGCCCTTGGCGACAGTCTTTACACCCTTTTCGGTGTAGTGCGGCGTTTCCTTCCGCACCTTCCGCGGCTTCGCCGCCCAAACGCTGACAGGCATACAAAAAATCGCAATTGCGGCAAGAAAACGAGTCGGCATCATACTTTCCTCTTTACTTGTGGATGCGCGCGCGGATGTAATCGTTACATCGGGTGCCGTAACCATCTTAACGCCCCCACGCGCGCCGGTCGCGCAAAATCATAAATCCAACCCGTCCGCTCTTCCGTAAAGAAGAGCATGAACACACCCACCGAACTAGTCCAAGCCCTATTCTCCGCCTTCGGCCGCGGAGACATCGCGTTCATCCTGAACCACGTCGCCGGCAGCGCCACCTGGATCTCCCCCGGCACCGGCATCCCCGCGTCCGGAAAATACTCCGGTCCTGCAGGCGCCGCCCAATTCTTCCAGAACCTCGCTGCTTCCGAGGAAATCACGCGCTTCGAGCCCCGTGAATTCGTCGCCGCCGGCAACAACGTCATTGCCCTCGGCTACGAGGAATGTACTTCCCGCGCCACAGGCAAGAAAGCGGCCACCAATTGGGCCATGCTTTTCCGCGTCGACGGCGGCAAAGTCACGCATTGGGAAGCGTTCTACGACACCTCCGCCTACGCCATCGCTCACGCTGCTTAAGCGCTAGCCCACTTCTTCATTCGCCCGCAACAGCAACCCGCGCATCTGCGCGATGCAGTACGCAACGCCAGCGCGGTGCATCCCCTTGTCGCCCGCAAACTCCGGCACATGGTCGGGTACAATTGTCCCGTTAAACCGCACCTGCCGAAGCGCCTTCATCACCGCGTACATATCCATGTACCCATCTTCCGGAAACGTCTCATAGAACCGCGGCAGCGGCGAGGAGACGTTTCGGAAATGGACGTCGACAATCTTCCCCCGCCCACCGAAGTCCTTGATCATCCCGAACACATCTTTTCCCATCTGCGTCCCGCCCTCGGACCAGGTGCCAACGCAGAACGTCAGGCCCCAGTGCTTCGAACTCCCCGCGATTTTTTCCGCTCGCGCGTACCCGTCATAGTGCGTCAGCACCTTCGCCACGCCGTTCATTTTCGCCAGGGGCGGATCGTCCGGATGCAGCGCCAGCTTCACGTTCGCCTTCTCCGCCACAGGCAGAACGGCCTTCATAAAGTATGTGTACGCCGCCCAGATCTCCTCCGCCGAATACTCCCGGTCGAACGCCTGCTTTTCGACCTTTTTCCGAAAATCGTCCACGGAGAACTCGCGCGTTCGATACCCGCGCGGCGAATCGATCATCGCGGTCGTGTAGGTATTCGCCGGATGCCAGTCGTAGTTCGCCACAGGGATTCCCAGCCGTCCGCAATCCCGCAGAAACTGGCAATAGGTCTCAATCACTTCATCGCGCTTTCCCTTCCCCAACTGCACATCCAGGTTTCGGTAGGCATAGTGAACGCCCGAGAAGATTTTCATGTGGAACCGTGCCAAACGGTCCACCGTTGCCTTCATGAAATCGTACGGCGCCGATTCCCCGAATTCGATCCGGCACCACCGGATTCCCAACTGCTGCAGGAATTGCAGGTCCTCATCGCTCAGCGAGCGGATCACCATCCGATGCGACAGTTTGATGTTCGCCGGATCGTGCTCATCGATCTTCGGCTTCGCAAACGCCAGCGCCGATAGGGCGGGAAGAGAGAGAAAGCCGCGGCGGTTCATGCGCCGCTACACTATCACACAGCCTGCTCGCCTCGCGACGCCAGAAACTTGCCCAGTGCCACCACCAGTAACGCCCCCGCCGCCTGCACCGCGATCTCCACCGCCGTCGACGGATGCAGTGCCGCGTGGACAACGGGATCGGTAATCATCATCTCCGCGCCAACACGCCCAAGAATCGCCGCGCCGATCCAAACGACGATCGGATACTTGTCCATAATCGTCGACAACAACGTACTTGTGAATACCACGAACGGAATGCTCAGCCCAAGCCCGAACAACAGCAGCGGAAAACTCCCTTTCGAAGTACCCGCAACAGCCAGGATATTATCGGTCGACATCGTCACATCGGCCACTAGGATGTACCAAACTGCCGACCACAAACTATGCGCATGATGATGCCCGCTCTGCTCCTCCGCCGCATCGGTCAGTAACTTGATCGCAATCCAGAAAATCAGCAGCCCGCCGATCAGCTTGATCCACGGCGTTAACATCAGTTGCGCCGCGAAGAACGTCAGTCCGATCCGCAGCGCCACCGCAACCGCCGCGCCAATCGCAATCCCCAGCTTCCTCTCCCGGCGCTCCAGCGACTTCACGGCCATTGCGATCACCACCGCGTTATCACCGGCCAACAACAGGTCAATCAGTATGATCGCGAAAACGTCCAACAGCGTCTGAACAGAAAATTCCGGCATATCCAGGCAGAATCACGAAGATACCACGCCTCGCGTTAGCACCCCATCGACCTCAAACATCCGGTACACCGTCTCACTCATCCCGCAGCGCCGGTACGTCGCCTGCGCGCGCTCGTTGTGCGCCTCCACATAGAGCCGCAACCCGCAAACGCCGCCCGCATTCCTCGCCCGCTCCTGCACCGCCGAATACAGCGCCTTGAATACGCCGAGCCCCCTATGCTCAGGCACTGTGTAGACACTCTGAATCCACCAGAAGACGCCGTTCCGCCAATCGGACCACTCGTATGTGATCATCATCTGCCCCGCCCGCTCGCCATCCGCTTCCGCGATCAGATAGAATCCGCGCGCCGCATCGGCGAACACGGCCTCCACACCGGCGCGCAGCCGCTCCCGGTCCAGGACAATATTCTCGGTCTCCAACGCCATCCGCGCATTCCCGTCAACCAGGAATGCCACATCCTCCCGGTTCGCCTCTCGTACCGCAATCACCGGCTCACCTTCAGTACCCACATCGGCTGTGCCAACAACGCCTCAGGCACCGCCGGCAAGCTTACTGTCACTCCGCCCCTCTGGGGTTTGTAAGCCAGTGTTCCCTCCGCGCCCAATAGCGCAACCGATTTCACCCCATCAATCCCCTTCCAATGAAAACTGCGCCCCGGCCACCGTGGCAATATCGCGTACACATCCTTCCCCTTCGCGGTGAAAAACGCCTCTATCGAAGCCTTCCCGCCTTCGGGCTTTCCCACCATCTTCGTCACATCGTAGGAAGTGGAAAACTCTTTGTTGTACTCCACCTTTGGCACTTCCCCCGCGCTCCACTGCCGCGTCTCCTTCCACGGCTTCGTCCCATAAATCGCCTCGCCATTCACGCGCAGCCAGTCCCCAATCTGCAACAGCCGCTCCTCCATCACCACCGGAATCGTCCCGTCGCCATCCGGCCCGATATCCAGCAACAGATTCCCGCCCCGGCTCACCAGGTCCACCAGCATAATCACCAGCTCCCGCCCCGTGTGATAGTGCTCAATCCGCTCCGCCCGGTTATACCCGTAACTGAACCCCATTCCGCGGCTCTCCTCCCACGGATGGTCCATCCCGCTCATCCCCGGCGTGTACTCCGTCGTCCAATACCCGCCATGCTTGTGCCGCGAATCCTTTCCCCACCGATCGTTGATCACCACATCATTCTTCACCGCCGTCTCATTAAACAACCACGCCAGTAGTTCCGGACTTCCCCAATCCGCCGATGGCAAGTCCCACTCCCCATCCGAAAAAATAATCGACGGCTCGTATCGCGTCACCAGGTCCTTAAACTGCGGAATCATATGTTCGCGGATGTAGCGCGGCCGGTCGCTTAACCACAACGGATTGAACCACTCATATAGGGAGTAGTAAAAGCCCATCTTCAATCCCCTCCGCCGCACCGCCGCGGTCAGATCCCCCAGCACATCGCGCTTCGGCCCCGTCTCCACCGCGTTCCAGGGCCGGCCCCACGTCGCCGACGCTTCTTTGCTCGGCCATAAGGCAAACCCCTCGTGATGCTTCGATGTCAGCGCCACATATTTCGCTCCGGACCGCGCAAACACATCGGCCCAATGGTCCGGGTCGAACAACTCCGCGCGAAACTGCGGTGCAAAATTCTGATACGGATAATCGGCGCCATACTGCCTCTGGTGATAGTCCCAGGTCCCCGTCTGAATCGGATTCGCCTTGGGGTCCTGCCCCCGCGTCATCGCGTTCCAATACCACTCCGCATACGCGAGCTTTCCCGGAATCACGGGCGCATACGCAGGCACCGAGTACACACCCCAATGGATGAAGATTCCGAACTTCGCGTCCGTAAACCACGCCGGCGTCGGCCGCTTGTCGATCGATTCCCAGGTCGGCTGAAACGCCTGTCCAACCAATGCCACAGCACCAGCAAGTAACAGCAGCACTCTCATAATGCATCTACAATACCAACCGGGCCATGACGGAAATCTCATACGGCGATCTCACCTTTTACGACACTCATCCCGGCGTCATCGCCGCCATGGGGGCACTCGTGGGCCTCCAACCACCACCGGTCGAAACCTCCCGCGTGCTCGAGCTCGGCTGTGGCACCGGCTTCAATCTTCTGGCCATCGCGCTATCTCTCCCGCAAGCCCGCGTCACTGGTGTCGACATCAGCGAAGCGCACGTCCAACGTGCTCGCGAGGCGGCGCGCGCTGCCGGCGTCACGAACGCCGAATTCCAATGTCTCTCCATAGATGATTTCCCCGCCGCGGAAAACTCCTTCGATTACGTCATCGCGCATGGCGTCTATTCCTGGGTGCCGGAAGCCACACGGGACGCCATTCTCGCGATCGCCGCCCGATCCATCGCACCCAACGGCCTCGCCTATATCAGCTACAACATCAATCCAGGTTGGCGCCTGCGCATCCTCGTTCGCGATACTCTCCGCTACTTCGAAGGCGCTTCCATCCCGGACGCCCGCGCGCGTGTCAACGCTCTCGCGGCCGCCCTTCCGAATCCGGACTCCGCCTACTCCCGCGCCCTCCGCTCGGAGCTCGCCAATCTCGATGGCGCGCCCGATTATTACATCGCGCACGAACACCTCGTCCCCTTCCTCACTCCCGTTTTCTTCGAGGAATTCGTCAACCACGCCGCCGCGCACGGCCTGCAATTCGCCGTCGAGTCCCGCCTCGATTCCAACCTCTTCGCCCGGCCTGACGCCACGCAGACTCACATCGAAGAAGCGGCCGGCGGCGGTTATATCCGCCGCGAACAATATCTCGACCTTCTCCTCGGCCGCTATTTCCGGCGCTCTATCCTCTGCCGTGACGGCCTTCCTATCAACCGCGACATCGATCCCCTCTCCCTGCTCGATCGCAACTTCACACTCACCGTCACCCCAACCGCCAGCACCCCGGAATCCCTTCAGGTCCGCTCCGCCTGGGGCGACAATCTCACCGTCACCGACCCCGTCGACATCGAACTGCTCCACCAATGGACCAGCGCCGGTCCGATCCCGGTGTCTGCACAATGGCTCGCGGGAATTGTTCGCAAGGAGTTGGATCTCGACGGCGCAGGCGAAGCCGCCGATCCCCTGGTCGCCTCGGTACTTTGGAACGGGGCTCGCGAAGGCCTCTGGTCCATTCGCGATCACATCCCGCCCGTCGTCAACGTCGTCAGCAGCCACCCTATCGCCAACCCGCTCGCCCGCCTGCAAGCCCCTGACGCGGCCGAATGCACCAACTGCCTCCATCGCCGCATCATCCTTACACCTGCCCAGCAGCATATCGTTCCGCTGCTCGACGGCTCTCGCACCGCCGCCGCCATTGCCGGCGAAATGCAATGCGAGCCGGCGGAAGCCGAGAAGGTAATCATTCAACTCGCCGGGCTCGGATTCCTAATCGCGTAAGCTACACGTACCGCACTGTGACTGTTGCCGTCTAACTCGCGCCTGTCCGATCCGTAACTGTCACCGTGAACTGGTAGGTCCCTCGCAGCGAAAATTGAATCAGCCGTGTCGCGGTGTTCGCATTCAAAATCGCCGCCTGCGGATAACCCGGGGCTGTTGCCCACGCGTACGTCAGCCCGCCGGTATTCGGCGAAATCGATCCCGTCGCACGCGGACCCATCCGTTTCACCTCAATGACGCCGCGATGAAAATCGGACTACCAGTTCGTGTAAGACCCGTCCGGACGCCGCAACATCGGTGTCAGCACATACCGCTCTTTGTAATCCCCGATCATCTGCAGCTTCGACGTATCCACTTCCACGCCTAACCCCGGGCGATCGTTCGGCCACAGTTTTCCATTCTTCAAGTCATAGTGGGCGTTCAAATACGGCCACGGCCGCGTCCCGCCCATCACCATCTCCATCAGCGCCGGACCCGGAAACGCCGCGCAGCAATGCACCATGGCCGCCTCGGAAATCGGCCCCGTAAAATGCGGTACCAACCCCACGTAGTGCGTCTCGCACATCGCGGCAATCTTCTGAAACTCAGTGATGCCGCCTACGTTGGGGATCGTCGCCCGCGCATAGTCGATCAGATGCGATTCGATCAGTTCATTCCAATCCCACTTCGGTCCGAACTGCTCACCCACGGCGATCGGAACTTTCACTTGGTGCCGTAACGTCCGGTACACCCCCGGATTCTCACTCCGGACAAGGTCTTCCACGAAGTACGGCCGCAGCGGTTCGATCTGGTTTGCCAGCGCCACCGCATCCGGCATGTCCAGTTCCGTGTGGAAGTCGATGCACCACGCGCCGTCTTTGCCCACACCTTCCCGCACTTCCTTGCACAGCTCATAAACGCGATTCACCGTCGCGAAGCGGTCCATCACACTGCCGCGCGTGTCCGTCGAAATGCGGTACGCCCGGAACCCGGCATCCACGCAGGCCTTCGCCACCTCCCTCGGCGTCCCCTGCGCCGGATACCCCGTCGAGTAGCATTCCACGTACTCGCGCGACTGCCCGCCCAGCAACTGATACACCGGCACGCCCAGCGCCTTCCCCTTCAAATCCCAAAGCGCCACGTCCAACGCGCCCAGCGCATGTACCTTCTCTCGCCCCGCCGGATAAAAATACGCCCGGAACATCGACTGCCACAAGCGGTCAGTCCGGAACGGATCTTCCCCGATCAGTAGGCCCGAGCACTGCTCCATCGTGTTATCGGCGCCGCCTTCACCAATACCCACCAGCCCCGAATCTGTCTCAACCAGAACGACGTTCGTGCTCTGATTGAACAACGGTTGCCGGTTATTCGGCCGCCCCGCCGCGTCGGTCGGTGTTTTGAAATAACGGATCCGGGTGATCTTAGTCTTCGGCAGTCCGGCTGCATCCGCGCGATCGGCCAAACTCACGGCGCCGGCCGCACCGGCAACAGCCCGCAAAAACGCTCGACGGTTCATCCCGGCATCATATCAACGCGCGCCATTGGCTTCCGGCCCAGCGCCACCTCCAACGCCTCTGACGCTTGTCCCCGCAGCCGCCGTATTCTCTGACGGATACGGCGAACCGCGGGGAGCCGCGACATGCGTCCGAGTTTTCGGGTCTATTCGCTTGGACGCTTCCTCCAAACGACAATCAATATCGCTTGTCTAAACATTTCCATAGAGATTAGAATCGGTCAGGCAGATCCGAACCTGTCCTAAAAAAGATCTAAAAATCTTCTGAAAGCGTGCTCAACACCGGATGTTCTACGATTTTGGACCATTCCGCGTGGATACCGCCGAGCGTCAGCTCTGGCAGGATGGTGTACGCCATTCGCTCGGTCCCAAGGTCTTC
This sequence comes from Acidobacteriota bacterium, assembly GCA_016185425.1. Lineage (GTDB taxonomy): Bacteria > Acidobacteriota > Terriglobia > Bryobacterales > Bryobacteraceae. Next base: position 103,318 of record JACPNQ010000002.1, read on the forward strand.
GACCTGCTCATCGTCTTTCTGGAGAATCCCGGCAAGCTGCTGCGAAAGCGCGAACTGGTCGATCGGGTATGGTCGCAAGCCTTCGTCGAAGATTCCAACGTCGCTCAGCATGTCGCCATCCTACGCAAGGCCCTCGGCGATGTCTCGGAGGATCACCAGTTCATCGTCACTGTGCCCAAGGAAGGATACCGGTTCGTCTGCCCCGTCGTCGCGTCCACGGCCGCGCCGGAATCCCCGCCGCCCGCGCCCAACCACGCAAAGCCGCGGAAACTGGCCGCGGCTGTAGCTGCATGCGTCCTCCTCGGCGTGCTGAGCGTCAGATTTCTCACAAACAGCGACACCTCGCGTGCGCCCGTTCCCGTCACCAGCCTTCCCGGCCTCGAGCTCTTCCCATCCATCTCGCCCGATGGCCTGCGCGTAACTTTTGCCGGCCTCGATCCATCAGGCACCGCGAGCCACATCTATGTAAACGACTTGGCCGGAGATAAGCTCCCCAAGCTTCTCACGCCTCTCGAATTCTCTGACACTTGCCCGGCGTGGTCGCCTGATAACAACACGATCGCCTTCCTTCGTCACCCCGGCCCCAACGCCGAAGTGCGCATCATTCCCGCCCAGGGCGGTGCCTCTCGCCAAATTGGCGTAACTTCGGGAATGGTCCTCGCGTGGTGGCCAGACTCAAAATCGGTCATCATCGCGGATCCCGCGTCCACCGGGCAGCCATTCGCGCTGTTCCGCGTCGACATTGCCACCGGCGCCCGCACCAAAATCACATCTCCCACCGCAGGCATCGGTGACATCGCCGCCGCAGTCTCCTTCGATGCCCGCAGCCTGGCCTTCGTGCGCTGGTCCTCCGAGTCCGGCTATCAGATCCTCGTCCGGCCGCTCGATGCCGATACTCCCAGAGTCGTCGTCCGTGATGCCAAGCCCATCTACGGTCTCGCCTGGTCGCCCACCGATCGTGATCTCATCTACTCCACCTCGCGCGACAGCAAGCCGAAACTCTGGCGTATCGCCGCCGATGCCTCGCCCGCAACGGACCCCCAGCGAATCCCCAATATCGAGGGCGCCGCCCTCACGCCCGCTGTCGCTCGTCGCAATGGCAGGCTTGTTTACACGCAGTTTCAAGAGGACGTGAGTATTCGACGGTGGAATTTTCCTTTGCAGGGACCTCCCGTCCAAATCGCGCAGTCCACCCGAATAGACCTCGACCCCGCCATCTCCCCCGACGGCGAATCCATCGCCCTGTCGTCGGATCGCGGAGGCGCATATGAAATCTGGGTCTGCGATAAAAACGGAGCCGGCCTGCATCAAGTCACTCATTTCCATTTGGGTACCGCCGGCTCTCCCCGCTGGTCCGCCGATGGCCGGAGAATCGTCTTCGACTACTCCCTCTCTGGCAAGAACGCCATCTATGTCGTTAACGCCGACGGCTCCGGACTCACCGAAGTCCCCACTGGTACTCGTAGTGCCTCGCGCCCAAGCTGGTCCATCGATGGCCGTTCCATCTATTTCCGTTGCTCTCTTCCCGATAGCAGCCAGATCTGCAAAGTCGGTGCTGCGGGAGGACCTGTGCTGCAGCTCACAAAAAACGGCGGCGCCGAAGCTTACGAATCCCGCGATGGCAAGACCGTCTTCTTTGTTAAATCCGTCGACCAACCCGGACTATGGCGCATCCCGACCGAAGGGGGTCCCGAGTCGTTGGTCAACGAAGGAGTGTGGCAGGGATATTGGGGCGTCGGAAATGAAGATATCTACTTCGCGGCAATACGCCAGGCATCCATGGCCTACTCGCTCTCGGCGATCCACTTGAAGGACAACCAGGCCCGTTCCCTGCTCCCTCTGAATACCAAGCTCGTGCCGTTGACTCCGGGCTTCTCAATCACCCCGGATGGCAGCACGCTTCTGCTGCTCCAGGTCGATAGAAACGAAGCCGACATCATGATGATTGACAGGATTAACTAGCAGCCGCCTATTTGAAATTGAACCCTGCCACGACAGCCACACGAATCTTGCCGTCATTCCAGGACGCGCTGATTCCTCCCAAGACCTTCGTAGGCGCGCCTTTTTTTGTCAGGAAGATTCCCACGCCGCCGTCAATCGATCTCCGCGCCGGCGCCGCGTCGGACCTCGTAAACCCGTCGATGCCGATCTGGTTGTCGAATCCAGGCAAATGCACTTTCGGCGGAAGCACAAACAGTAGGTCCGTGTAGATCGGCGCGGCGGTGTAGTCCCGATAGTTGCCGTAAAACCCAGTCTTCGTTTTCACTACGCTATTGGGCCCGGACGGAGGAGTCAACGCCGTTTGAAACGTAGCATTCTGAAGATCGTCCAAATTGTTTCTTCGTTCCGCTCCGGCTGCCACGCCAAATAGTACGGCTCCATTCACCAAGGCGTTATACGCTCCCATAAACCTGTAGCGGTCAAAGTAGCGCGTAGCGTACGTCGTCTGCCCGGTCTCGGCGATGTTAAATCCCGCCCTCGAATACCCGAAGTCAGCCACAAGCCAATCCTCCGCCAACTTGCCTTCCCCCAATGGTCCGGCGCTTAATTTGAAGGGATTGTATTTTCCGATGATGAACGAGGCGCCGCCTTCCGGAACTTTCGGTTTGTCCGAATAGAGAGTCAACGTTCCGCTCGAAGCCTTCGCGAAAGCCTCGTAGCCATAAAACAACGGCGCGGTAGTGCCGGCCCGCAGCCGGTTTGTGTACGCGACGCTGATCTTTGTCTCGGCAAAGTTAAAGATCGTCGCGCCCGCATCGAGATAGAGGCTCGTTTGCCCATCTCCCGATTGATAAGCCGACTTCTGCGCCATTAGGAGACCGCCGCCAACCGCGGCGAAAATCAAGACGGTAAATATGCGATACATGTTAGTCCCCGCAAGGATTATCTGGAATGTCTACTTGGCGGTCGATCCTGGACCTGCCCGACGAAGGAACAACTCCGTCCTTCGACAGCAGTGAAACGGAACTCGCCGGACACGCAATGGAGACATCCGCTTTCCACACCGTGCCCTGCAGCCCAACCACGCCGATTTGCACCCGCGCCGTCGCCCCGGCCCGAATCTTCTTCCTACCGCCAAATGTGTCCCCGTTTCGCTGCAGCGGAATGAGGTCGTCATCGATTTTACAGGCGGCGGATATAGCCGATTCGCTCTTTATAGTGCATGAAAATGTTAGCTCGGGCATTTGGCCTCCTCCCTAGCAAGCGGAATCAATCGCGCGAGCGGGACACACCTCGTTCCGCACGTTTAACAATTCAAAACCGGCCGCGTCCACATAATGTCTATTGATTGACTCCTTCACGGACTGAGTTCGCCGGGCTGATCGTCGAGGAACACATTTTCCTCAGGGCGGTTGACTTGTGTCTGGCAGGCATCGGCTTGGTTCTACTGTCGCCGGTGATGATCGCTGTCGGACTGGTAGTTGCGGCTCTCTCCCGCCGTTCGCCGTTCGTCTCTCATTTGCGAGTAGGGAAGAGCGGCGTCCCTTTCTGGATGTTGAAGTTCCGAACGATGTGGGACGGCCGGCCGGCGCGAAACTTTTGCTGGGTCGAACGGCTGCAAGGCGGGGAGCCAAACGATATCAAGCCTCCGCAAGATCCACGGGTCCGTAGCGGGTTTGCGCGATTTTGCCGGACTTATTCGCTGGACGAGTTGCCGCAACTGCTCCACGCATTGAGCGGACGCATGTCGCTTGTGGGGCCCAGGCCGCTAACGAGTGGGGAATTGGACAGATACTACGGCCCCAGCCAGGCGGAGATTCTGGCGATTGCGCCGGGACTGACCGGGCTTTGGCAGATCAAAGGCCGAAATGCTCTGACTTATCGCGAGCGCGTTCGCTTTGATCGATTCCTCGCACGGAACTACTCGTGGCGGCTCTATTGGTATGTGTTGGTTCGCACCATTCCTCTCGTTCTGAGCGGCAAGGGCGCGTGGTGACGCGGACGCTAAAGCGTAACCGCCATCGTTGTGGTGTTGGGCGAAGCAATCCCACTCACCTGCCACTGCAACGGGTGCGCGCTGCCGGCGCCCGCCGCGGCCGGAACGAACGCGTTCACCTGATAAACACCCACAAAATCCGGCGAGATCCCCGCGAAGAGCAATTGCGCCGACATGCCGTTCACCAGAACTTGCGGTGGAGTAACCACGTTGCGCAGCTTGTCAGTCGAGTTTCTGCCGTTGGCCACTTCAGAATCGAGTGCCCCGAGGCCGCTGCCCAGGATGATCACGTAGTCCCCGGCTTTTGCGGGACGGCAGTTGATGCCTTGAATGGCCCCAACGGGCTGTGCGAGCGTCCCGTCCGGGTTAATGGCGATGGCAAGATTTCGCACCGCATAGATACCGGGCGAAAACGGAGCGAGCGATACGGGCTTCGGCGCCGACGCGACACCGTTCCTCGTCACTACAACATTCGCGGTGCCGGTAAGTGTTCCGGCGGGTAGCGTGTTCCACGGAATCTGCGCGTTGATTTGGCCGGGTGAAACGAACAGGAGAGGTGCGGGAACGTTGTTGAATGTAACGGAGACGTTCGCTAGCGAAGTGGAGAGGGGAATGGAATCAGCCTGTGCTAATCCGGCGGCGAGATTGCTTCCGAAAATGGAGACCAGCGAGCCCGGAGTCACGGCCTGGCCGGTAGCAAAGGTGGCTGCATTCAAAACGCCGCCGTCGGCGACCGCGGGGCCTTGGCAGAGCGCCGTCCACGATAGCGTCAACAGAATAGACACCCGGTAGACCCAATGCATAGCACCCTAATCGTACCAGAGGAGCGGCGCGAGGCGGTTGTTACATTATTGGCTTCCGGACGAGAGTTTTCTGAGCGTTTCATTGACCTCTGGGAGCGCACCACCACTCCGTTCGACGGCCGCGGCCGCTTCTGCGGCGGCTTCGGCGCGTCGTCCTCCGGCGTCGAGCACCTGGGCAAGGATCCAATGAGGCTTGAACCAGTTGGGGGCGGAGCGGATCGCGCCGCGCAAACTCTCCTCCGCGTCGCGCCGATCGTTCACGCCGGCGTAGAGGCTCGCCAGGTAGTAGTAGGCGTTATGGGGATCTTCGCCGAACTGCGTTGCGCGGATAGCGGCCTGCACGGATTCCTGCCATCCCTTGACGGCGAATAACAGGTCCGGCTGGCGGCGGACGTTCGCGTGCATGACGCGGGAGTAGTAGAGATCGGAGTTCACTCCCGGCGGCTGCCACTGCCGCGCGCGCTCGTAAGTCTGTGAGGCCTGGACGACATCGCCTTTCTCCAGCATGCTCTTGACTTGAAGCAGCAGATAATCCGCGATACACAGCTTGACGGCGAAGGCAACGAAAAGGATCGACAGCGCGGGAGCGGCGATCCACTGCCATTTCGGACGAGGGGAGGGCGGCGTCACGTCGTCGCCTGTACGCATCAGGAAAAGGCCGGTAACAAAGTAGAAGTAGGCGGTAACTAGGACGAAGGCATTGAACTGCAGGCTGAACGTGGCGGCGATAAAAGCGGCTCCGATCGGCGCGTCGCGCGAGTGCCCAAGCGCGCGCCACGCAGCCGCGAACGCCAATGCGCACCACCCGAGAAAGCAGGCGGCGGCCGGGAATCCCTTGCCCGCCGCCTCATCGAGAAAAATGTTGTGCGGCGATTCGTGATAGAAGTCCGGGTAGGCCTGCGCCAGCGCGAGCGATTGAAACTGGGGAAATTGTGCCGAAAATGTTTCGGGTCCCCAACCTGTGACGGGCCGCTCCGCCGCCATGTGCAGCGAATCCTTCCACAGATAAAGCCGCGAGCCGCCACGCGGATCCTCCATATACCAGCGGGTCCGGCCCCTGAGTTTTAGCCCCCACGGCGAGTAATAGAACGCGGCCATTATGGCGGTGGCCGCGATTGCGAGCGCGGCCAGACGGCGAACGGGCAGCCGGCGCCTCATTGCAAGGAGACTGGCACCCAGCAAGAGTCCAAGAATGGCGGATCTGGTGCCGCTCAGGACGATCGCGAAACCACCGAGCGCCGCCGCGCCCGCCCCGGCCCATTGCCATCGCCGTTCCGCTTCGCGCACCAGAAGAGAACCGCCGAGGAAGACCGTGAAGAGCAGATAGCAGCCGAGATAGTCGGCGTGTCCGATTGTTGCTGGGGGACGAACGATAGTCCATTCGCCCTCGCCGATGTGATACGCGGCGGAAGGGAGCAGCAGGTCATAGCCGAAGTACTGCGCAATGGCGTAGACGGCGATCGCGATTCCGGATACCGCGATCGCTCGAAGCGCTCTTCGACTCAACAAACCAGCGCTCTGCCTTGCCAGGATCGCGAGAAGCAGGAGAACGAATAAAGCGAGTTGAGTAACCAGGCCGAAGCGGCGCCAGTTACTTCCGCTGAATGAGAGGGCGGGGTGCGTGGAAGTGGCGGTGGCGATCGAGAGGAAGACAATCTGCAGGCCAACCAGGAGCGCGGCACGGCGGTCTTTGCTGTCCAGTGCGCGCCATCCGGATTGCGCCGGAATCAGCCAGCAGCCCGCCGCAACACCTGTTAACAGCACGGCGGCTTTGGGCGTGATATCGAAATAGAAGAACCAAAAGGGAAGTGCTAGGATTGGGATCAACACTGCAAGCAGGGCCGACAAGTTTGCCATTATCTATCCAGGAACCGAGTGGGACATCGCCTGACTTCGATGCCAGGGATTTCGCCCTTCACCTGCGAAGGCATTGGAAGTTTTGCGCCATGGTATGCGCGGTCGCGGGAGCGCTGACGCTCGCCTATTGCCTGTTGACGCCTCCCCGCTATACGTCCACTGCGAGCATATTAATCGAAGCCCCCGCCGGGAACGACTCTCGCATAGCGACATCGGTGAGCCCAGTCTACCTCGAATCCCTAAAAACCTACGAGGTTCTGGCGGGCAGCGAAGGCCTCTTTTTACAAGCTGTGAATAAATTCCATCTCCGCGGCGGAAATAGCGAGCAAACGCTGGAGGCCTTGAAGGCGCGCATATTGAAAGTGAACAAGCTGCGGGACACAAAGGTGATGCAGATCGCGGTGACGCTGAAGAACGCCGCCGATGCGCAAGCCGTTGCCCAATACCTTGCGGAAGAGACCGTGAAATCGAGCGATGCCATCGCTAACGATTCCGGCGCCGGTTTGGTGGAAGAGGCGCGCAGACAGGCGGACTTGGCCAAGGCCGCAGCCGATGAAGCGCGGATGGCGATGGCGAAGGCGATGGCGGCGCAACCGGTTGAATCGCTCAGGACCGGGCTCGAGGCGATGGTGGAACTGCAGTATCGCTTGAAGCGCAACCAGGCGGAGGCGGACACCGACGCCGCCGAATATGAATCGCGTGCCATGGCGTCCGGCCGTGCGAACCGCGATGAGGATTTGCGAATGGGAGCGTCCATGCGGGCGCGAGCCGCGCGGGCAGAAAAGCTCGCGGGAGAGCTTGAGGGAAAGATCGCCTCGGCGAGCAGGTTGCTGGCGGAGCGAACGGCTAACCTGCAGAGATTCGAGGCGGCCCTGCAGGGCGCCCAAAAGACCTATGATGCCGAAGCGAAGCGCGTGCTCGACTTGAAAGCGGCTCTGGGGATGAGCGGGGAGCGATTGCGGGTAATCGACCGCGGCGCCGTTCCAGAGCGGCCAAGCGAACCGAAAACAGCGCTGCTGGTTGGCGCGGCGATAGGGTTGGCTATGCTGGCGAGCGTCGTTTATTTGAGCATTACGTTTGGCTTCCGCGCATGACCGGCCCGGCGCATACCGGCCGCGCGATTCTTCTGGGTTGCTATGCGGCGGGTGTGGCGCTGGCGCCCAGTTGGACGCTGCGCGCGGCGGGCGCGGCGCTGCTGTTCGCGCTCCCGGCGTCATGGTGGATTCTGAGCGGAGCGAACCACTGGATCAGCGCCTTTCTCGCGGCGGCAATCCTGCTTCCGCCCCTGCCGATTCCGATCGGCAACTCCGGCCCCCATCCGTCGCTGCTGGTTGCCGCGAGCGGTCTTGTCGTTGGGATTCTCAGGGCGCGCGAATGGACGATTCGCTTTGACAGGCTGGCAGCGTCTTTTTTGGTGTTTTTTTCGATTCTACTCGCGAGCACCGCGAGCGCCGCATTCATTTCCGGCGGTGGGACGGCGCTGGGAAGCATTGTCCGTGTGATGCTTTTCGGCATCTCCCTGTACGTGTATTTCTACACCGTTTACGGGCCTGGCCGCGCCGGCATGGGAAGCGAGATACGCGCCGTCCGATGGCTGTCTGGCGCGGCAATCCTCGCTGCTCTGTTCGCCTGGGTGGATTTCTATTTTCAGTTCCCCGCGCCGGCTGGCTATGGCGCCCAGTTCGTCTGGCTGGCGAGCGGAGTATTCCGGCGCGCGCAAGGTCTGTTCTACGAGGCCAGCACACTAGGAAATTTCAGCGCGTTTTTTCTGGTCCTGATCGCGGTGCTGATACCGGACGCGAAGCGATGGCCGGTGTTGCCTCGAGCCGTTATGATCCCGGCCGGAGCGGTGCTATTCGCGGCGCTCATGCTTTCCTATTCGCGCGCATCAATCGCGGCGCTCATGGCCGCAATCGGGACTCTCGTCTTTCTGCAAGCGAAACGATCCGGCGTCCGTTACGGAATCATTCTGATTCCGTTCTCTCTCGCCGCCGGGGCGCTGGTCCTGCTGCTACTTCTTCCGGAGTTCACGCAGATCTATCTCCGGCGGATGACGGGCTCATTCGAGTATTTTTTCTCCGATACCAACGCCATCCTCTCCGGCCGGTTGGAAAGCTGGCGCGCGGTGTTGAGGCTGCTAGAGGACAATCCGCACTACCTGCTTACCGGCATTGGATACAAAACACTTCCGTACACGAATCTCGCCGGACGGCCGCTTGTGGCCGACAACATGTATCTCAGCTTGCTCATCGAGACCGGCGTTGCGGGGCTGGCGGCGTTCGTTTGGATGAACATCTGCATACTGCGCGCGAGCTATGCGGCCGCCGTCCAATCGAATCGAAACGGCGCACTGTTGGGCACATGGTTCTTCTGCTTTTGGGTGGGAGAACTATTCCAGATGTTGTCCGGCGACCTGCTGACGTACTGGCGCGTGCTGCCGATTTACTTCTGGGTGCTGGCCGCCGCTCTTCGAAGCACCTCGCCCACGTATGAACATCCTCTTCGTTGATCAGTTCGGCGACCTGGGAGGCGCGCAGCTTTGCCTGCTCGAACTCATACCGGAAACGTTGCGGCGAGGGTGGAAGCCATTCGCGGTCGTGCCCGGTCAGGGATTGCTCGCGGAACGATTGGAGGCATTAGGCGTCGTTGTGACACGATTCGCGGGAAGCCGGACCGGGGGCGCTCCTGGACACTTGATTGAAAGTGCTAGGCTGGCAAGCTTGCTGCGAGAGTTATGCAGCCCGGAGAGGTTTCAACTCCTCTACGTCAACGGTCCGCGCGTGCTGCCCGCCGTGGCGTTACGGCCGCCGGGCTTTCCAGTGCTGTTCCATGCGCATAGCGTGCCAAACGGACTGGCCCGCAAAGCAGTGCGCTGGGCCGTCAAACGTAGTAATGCCAGAACAGTCGCGGTGTCGCAGTTCACCGCAAACGAACTATTTCCCGGACGCCAATCGGCTGTGGTCGCAAACGGCGTCGGCGATCTCCGCCTGCCGCGCACGGAAAATGGTGTGCCGCGAATCGGGATCATCGGGCGAATTGCGCCGGAAAAGGGCCAGCTTGCCTTCGTGGAAGCGGCCCGCCTGCTCCCACAGTATCGGTATGTCGTCTGCGGCGCGCCGTGGGTGTCGCAAGACGGTTACGCCGAGCGCGTGAAGCGTGGTGCGGCGGGATTGCCCGTTACCTTCCTCGGGTGGAGGGAAGATATCGGAGCCGTTCTTGCCGGTCTTGATCTTCTGGTCGTTCCTTCCATCGGGCCGGAGGCCTTCGGCCGCACAGTGATTGAAGCTTTTTCTGCGATGGTTCCGGTCGTGGCGTTTCCGTCGGGCGGGATCGCGGAGATTATTGATGACGGCCGGAACGGGTACCTGGTGGATCCACAGACGCCTGAAGCGCTCGCTCGGCGTATTGACGAAGTGCTTGCCGACGCCGCTGGCCGGCAGCGGGTTGCAGACAACGCCCGCGCCGACTGGCAGACGCGCTACACACTCGACCGTTATGTCGCCGGAATTATGGAGCAGATTGTTCTCGCAGTAAGCTGAAGAACAGAAAAGCCGCCAGCGCCGTCAGCACCGCGGCCGCCAGCAACATGGGCTGATATCCCATTCTGGCGATTACCTGGCCGGCCAGCGCCGCGGCGATTGCGTGCGTCGCAAACATAACGACGAAATTCCAGGCCGACGCGCTGGTCCGGCCCTCCTCCGGCACGCCCTTCATCAAGAGGCTGAAAATGCCTGGCTCGCTCATATACTGGAACGCCGTAAATGCGCAGTAGACGCCTCCGAGCATCACCGCCGGAGCAACGCCTAATGTCGCGAGGCAGATCGCGGTTCCGGCTTGCATCAAAGCGATGCCCGGCACCAGCTCGAATCTGCGAAGCGCCAACGGCGCCAGCAGCATCGCCACGACTTGCGCAAACCGGGCAAGGGAGAAGACCAGGCCGACTTGTGCGGTCGTCATGTGAACGACTTTGGCGAAATAGACGTTAAAGAACGGTTCAAGCGATCCTGTGGCGACACCCCACACGGCCATGGCCGCCAGAAAGCGGAGAAGAAACGGACTGGGACGGAAGAACTGGCGCGCTTCCACACGGGACTCGAGCGGGATCCGAAGTAACGGCAGAGCCGCGAGCGGAGCAAATGCGCATCCGAACCAGATGGCGTTACGGATGGAGCCGAAGACGGTCGGGAGCCACCCATCCACCGCGCCGGCGATAATGCCCAGCGTGATGGAGGAAGAGAAAAACAGGCTGAAGACGAAAGAGCGGTTCCGCTCCGTCGTCAGTTGCGCGATCGACGGCGAGAGGCACACCGCCCACAGCGATTGGCACATTCCGCCCGTGAAGGCGAGGGCGAGCAGCCAGGTCTTGCCCAACAGGAGAAGGCGGAGCGCGAGAATGAATCCCGTCACGGCGAAGCAGGCGATGAGGCTGCGGCGGAGCCCGATCTTCCCGATCAACGCGTTGGCCGAGAAACTGCCGGCTAAGCTGCCCGCCGCCATCGCACTGCCTATCAACCCCAGGAAATCCTCCCTGTATCCAGCCTCGGCGAGGTAGAGGTTGTAGAGCAGATAAAACGTGAACAGCGCGAAATGGAAGAACATCGAAGCGCCGTAGAAACGCCAATAGGCGCTCGAAATCTCCCGTCGGCCGAACCACCAACCCAGCCCGCTCCACAACGTGGGAATCAAAACGCGTGCGTGAAGGCTGAACCGCGCGAAGACAAATCGCAGATACAGCCATCGATCGTGAGCCCGGCGCCGCCATGTCCGCTGCGCCGCTGGGACGTGGACCGCCCCTACCGGCCCCGGCGGCCGCATAGGAAGCAGGCGGCGGCGCAATACAGCCAGCTTCGCGGCGCTGGACTTGAGGAGGCCGAGGTGCAGCCAAAGCTCGTCCTTATTGGGATGGAATGGCGATTCCAGCGGAGAGCGCCCCCAGCGTGCCGCCCATGTTTTCACGGATGCGGGTAAGCCATCCACGGCGGCTTGCGCCTGCGGGGGAACTCGGCACCCGAACCACATTTGCGCCAATAGGAAACAAATGCCCTGTATTTCGATCGACGCCTCGTCCCGCGCAGCGCCCCATTGCTCCTCAAATGAGCGGTCCCAACTGTGATGCAGGAACCAGGCGGCTTCATAGAGATGCACAGGACACGAGTCACCGCGGAGGAGATGGCGGAGCGCATGCCGGCATGTGTAATCCAGCGCCGCCAACCTGCCGAGCACGGGCATGGAGGTGCCGCCTATCTCGCGCAGCACTCGCCCATCCCAGAACTCGGTGGAAGATTCAGGACCGAACCGTTCGGTCTTGCGGTCCCAGAACTGAAAGTGAATCTCTATGGCGATAGGAATCTCAATATCGAAGAAATCTCCTTTCCATTCCCACCCCGTCTTGCGGATCATGACCGGCAAGTGGTCTGTAGGAAACTCCTTCATCTCCTCAAGTGCCTCGTATCCGAGACCACGGAGCGTTGAAACCGCGCCCGCCAACGAATCGGCAGGGCAGAAGAGATCGAGATCGTATTGTGTCCGGCAGGACAACTCCGCGACGAAATCCGGCCATTGCGCGGGACCCTTAAGAATCAGGCATTCGACGCCAGCCGCGGCAAACTGCTTTAGCACCTCGGCGGACAGATCCAGCAAACGATTCAGCCTCTCGCGGTTGGCGTTCGCACTTACAGTGAAACGCTCACGTACCCAGGCGGGCAGGTTTTCGTCCTGTATGGCGGAAAACCAGCGCAGTGTGATCCTGTTTCGATCGCAGTAAGAAATGGCTTCCCGCCAGTCCTTATCGGTTAACGTTGCGATGCAGGTGCGGTCGGTGCAGTCAAAGCGGAGAGTCTTAAGGACAGCCGCCGGACCCGCGGGGAGAATGCGCGGCATGTTCCCTTCAACCTGCAAACTCTTCCAGGCAAGCTGCCGCCTCGCCCGTGTCTGAAAAGGTCAGCGTCAGCACCGCGCCGGACAGAACCCGGCGGAGCGATTGCACACACTCGGCTTGGGTGGCCGGCCTTCCGTAATGATTGGTCGCCGCCAGTCGCTGCAGGGCTTCGCTCACTGGAACGGGGCTTAGGCGTGCACCGCCCGTCTCCCGGCGGTCCAGGAATATCACCGAATGCACGGCAATGCGGTCCGCGGTCGAAGGGAGATGCAAATCCGCCGTCTTTACTTCAATCGTCATCTTCCCATTCGGAGTCTCCACCGGCACCAAGCCGGCCAACTCGGGGAAGAGGTCCCGGGCGGCCGGCCGGAACCGGATGCGATCTGGATTGCCCGCAATGACGCTATCGGACGCACGCCGGATCAGAAAGCTGGCGTCGTCGGAAACATAAGTCCAGCCGCGTTTCGCCAGTGTGTACGCCAGGCAGGACTTCCCATGTCCGGCTTCACCGCATAGCAAAATGCCGTGGCCTTTCCACGCGAGGCAGGCGGCGTGAATTCCGGTCAGATGCCGCTCCGCCACCAGACAAAAGCTCGCCGATTCGAGAAAATGAAAACGCAGGAGCGCTGTGTCGCTGAAGACTTTGGGCGTAAGCCATGCGATCCCCGTCCCGGTATGAAAGTCGCAGGCGGCAAAGTGGTGGCCGTCGCTGACGAACCAGATCAGGTGATCCTGCGACCGCACGACTGGCGCTGGCGGAAACTGGCCCGTCTCTTCTCCCACGATCGCGACATCCAGACGGAGAGGGGCGGCCCGCTCGTGCTGAAGAAAGTTCCCCAACCCTTCCTGCGCGGCGTGCAGAACACGCACATCGTTTGTGCGGATGCGGAGAGGAAATCCATAGGGGAAGTAAAGTTCCTCCAGCGGGAATTCGAATAAATGGAGTAGTGGATCCCGTTCTTGCAATGCAGCGCTCATGCCCGCCTTAGGGCGCATTGCAGTCTAACACGCGCCGCGTTGGCATCCTCTTCCGGATTTCAAAGATAACAAGTATGAACGCCGCGGCCATCGCCAGAGTACTGGCAAGCGCGATTCCGGGAACTCCCATCCACCGCATCAGGAAGTAGTCCCCGGCCGCGTTCAACACGGCGGTTACCAACGCCACACGAAGCAGCAGCGCATTCGCACCCATGGCCGATACCAGCCGCAAAGCCATCGCAAGCAGGAGCGCCACGGGCACCTGGGGCAGCGAGTACCGTTGCGTGGAAGCGATCAGTTGCGCCGTATCTGTCGTGAATACGTTTCGCTGAAAAACCAATGCCACGAGTTCGGAAGAAAACAGGATCATCGTTGCACAGAGCGGGATCGAGATCAGCAGTATCAGCCTGCTTTGTTCTTGCAGCGTCTCGCGGATCGCGCTCCAGTTCCCGGCGGAGACCAGGCGCGAGAACACAGGCAGGATGGCCGTCCCCAATGCGCCCCCTGCGACCGCGGCAATCACGGCGGCCAGCTTTATTCCGTAATTCAACGCCGATACGCTCCCGCCGGGCAGAGTTGCGGCCATCGCCTGGTCCAGCATCAGGTTCCCGCCGCTGATCGCTGCGGCCGCGATCAGGGGAAGGTACTGCTCCATCACAGACGCGATCGCGCTGTCCCTTCCCTTCCACCGGGGCAGGAGCCGTATCCCGGCCCGCCGAACCGCTCCACCCAGCACCAGAAGCTCCAGCATCACGCCGGCAAGGGTCGCCCACACAAGGATCCACACGTTCGCGCCCGGCTTGGCGAACAACAAGGCGAACACGGTGGTCAAAGGAGTGATTCCCACGGCCAGCGAACTCGCCTTGAACCGTTCCTCGGAGATGAGCGCCGCCCGCCACATGACAGCCAATCCGCCACATGGGACGAGAAGTAGCAGCCAGCAAAACATCTCCAGGGACAAGGCCCGCTTCCCTTCCTCGAAGCCGGAGGCGATCAACCCGACGAATAGCGGCGCGCCAATCGCCAGAACCACCGCCGTGCCCGCCAGCAGAGAGAGCACAAGTAGCGTGACGCTGCCGTGGAGGCGTTCCATCGCCGCCCTGCCGCGAGACTCGCGCGCGGCGATCAACGCGGGAACCAGCGCCGCCGGGAGCGAACCGGCAACGACATCGGAAAAGAAGGCCGGCAGCGAGAATGCCGCCAGAAACGCGTCCAGTTGATCGCCCGCGCCAAACCGGCTCGCCATCAACACGATCTTCACCGCGCCGGCAAGTTTGGCCGCGGCGAGAAATCCGCCTACGACAAGCGTCTGCGTAAATAATCTCGACTGCCCATTTACCGTGCGTTTTATCGCGGCGAACATTCGAGAAATCCTGTACACTCCTTCGGCATGCGTGTGGCGATCGTTCACTATTGGCTGGTCAATATGCGGGGCGGTGAGAAGGTCATTGAAGCTCTCTGCCGATTGTTCCCCGAAGCCGAACTGTTCACACTTTTCTATGAACCGGACCGTGTGTCGCCGCTAATTCGCTCCCGCCGGGTCACCGCATCGTTCCTGAATCCACTCCGCAAGCATTATCGCGCTGTGCTGCCGTTAATGCCACTTGCGCTGGAGTCGTTCGATCTTCGAAAGTTCGATCTCGTGATCAGCAGCGAGTCCGGGCCCGCGAAGGGGATCGTCACCTCCGCCTCGACTCGCCACATCTGTTATTGCCATACACCCATGCGTTATTTATGGGATCTCTATCCGGACTATCTTCACGAGTGGACCTCGAACCCGTTGAAGCGGGCAGCCATAGCCCTGTTCGGCAACTATCTTAGGATTTGGGATTACGCCGCATCCGCCCGCGTCGACAACTTCATCGCCAACAGCGCGAATGTGCAGCGGCGGATACAGAAGGCGTACCGGCGGGAATCGACGGTGATTCACCCGCCTGTCGACGTCGCGGCATTCTCCTGGCAACCGGCGGAAGACTACTATTTGATCGTGTCCGAACTGGTGGCTTACAAGCGAATTGAACTCGCCTTGCGGGTATGTAGCCGAATGGGGCGGCGGTTGGTGGTCGTTGGGGACGGACCGGAGCGGCGGCGTCTTTCGGCACTCACCTCCAGCGGCATTTCGTTTCGCGGCAGAGTTTCAGATGAGGAACTACGCGGCCTATACTCGCGATGCCGCGCGCTGATCGTTCCGGGAGAGGAAGATTTCGGAATTACGGCGGTTGAGGCGCTGGCGAGCGGGAAGCCCGTTGTCGCTCTCGGACGTGGTGGAGTGCTCGAGATTGCGACGGTGCCCGGTGCCGGATACTTCTTCGATGAGCCGTCGGAATCCGGATTGGAAAGCGCCCTGATTCAATTTGAGGAGTCCGAAGTGGACCGGGAGGCTTTGCAGGCCCACGCCAGCCAGTTTTCCGAAGAGGTGTTCCGGGAGAAGGTCTCCTCGTTGTTGTTGACACCCGGATGATATCCCCGATCGAGCGAGGTTAGACATAGCACGGCTAGCGAGGCTTTTTGCGCCGGTGACGCGCCGGTCTTTGACCGGTCGGCCGTATATCTGCCGGACAAGTCCGCGCCAAACGTCTGGCTTCTCCTCGGCAGTCGCTGGCCTGCCCGCGAAGATGATTTTGTCGACGTAGTCCCACTCCAGCGCCTCCTGATTCTCGTCCGGTCGTAGTTCCGTGGAGTGACTGCCTTTCGCGTCGCCCAATACCAGAATGGGCCGGTGCAAGCCATGTTTTCGGATTGCCACGGCTGGTGTTTCGTCATACCAAACCATAGTCCTCATCACTCCGATTCGCATGGAGACAATCGTACACCTCGCGGGGTCTCGATTTAATGCCGGAAAAGGCAAAACGACCATCGGCGGAATACCGGCTATTGGCTTCGAGGAATTGTTGCGGCGCTAACAACGCGCGGCAAATATGGTCCAGGGGTCTAATTAACGCAGCGAGATTGGCCGATGTATCTCTTAGGTGCCCGAAGCTGGTAATCTTATGTTCCACCTGAGACTCAGCCACCAAGATAGACCGCGTGCAATCCAGGTCGAATCCGCCCACGAAGCCGCAATCAGATACATAATCGCCGTAAATGGCCGGCGCGGCTCTCACCTGCCGCGCTGCCTGCCGGGCTCCTTCATAGACGTAACTGGACCGGATGGGAGGCTCGTGTCAGTGACCTACGAACAGGCATGGGCGTGGTTGCGGTGCGAGCAGGAGTGGCTGGAGCGCGGTGATCCTTCCGCCGTGCACGGCAACTCGAACTAATCCGCCTTACCAACCGCGCAACTGACGGTCAGTTACTCGCTTGCTCACTTGTGGCTGCGGTCTCCGGTACTGAGTCGCGAAGGCCGTGAACTGCTCCATTGCATCAAGCTCACGCGGACATAGTAATTCGCGAGGTATGATGCCAGTTGGCGTTTACTCCGCTGGATCGGAGTCACTGAAGTCGCGACGGCAAGAAGCCGATAGAGTTATGAGACCCGAACATCCAGGAGACCGATCATGAGAAATGCTATCGCCGTCGCGCTCTGTCTAGTGCTGCCGGCGGCTTCCTTCCCCGCCAATGGGGGTCACAAAGTCAATTATGATGGCGGCTCGATTTCGAGCGTCAAGCCGGGAACCAACCTCCGCATCTTTGTCAGCGGCGAGTCGATCCGGCTGATGAAAGACGATATGCACGTTGCAACGATTCCGCCGGCGGCAGTCACCGAGCTCAGCTATGGCCAGGACGTTCACCGCCGCGTCGGCGCCGCAATCGGATTGGCCGTTGTCTCGTTCGGGATCGGCGCGTTGATGGCGCTCGCCAAGTCCAAGAAACACTATATCGGCCTCACGTGGGATGACAAAGGGAAGAAGGGCGGTATTGCGTTCCAGGCCAATAAGGACGATTATCGCGGGCTGCTCGCCGGACTGGAGGGAGTGACCGGAAAGAAGGCAGTCAATACGGATGCGATGACGGTAAAGAATTAGGGGCGCTATGGAATCAGGTCTGTTGCGACGAGTTTCAATTTCGATTCTGTCATTACTGTTGCTCTTTGGCTTGAATCCGTTCGCGGAGGCGAAAGGCCGGGCGTCCGGCTCTAGCCCGCGTATCCGGTCCGCCACTCCGGGAGCGCGGCGCAGCTCAGCAGTCAAGTCCACTCGAACAAGCGCAAAGACGGCTCGCCCCTCCGGTAAGTGCCACAACTGCTCACGCGATGACAAAGGGCGTATTCGACGAACGAGCGCCGCACGCACTGCTTTCCGAAAATCCAATCCTTGTCCGTCGACCGGTCGAACCTCCGGCCGCTGTCCAGGCTATGTTATCGATCACCGAAAGGCTCTTAAACGCGGCGGGCCGGATTCGCCGGAGAACATGCAGTGGCAGACAAAGGCTGCTGCAAAGGCGAAGGATCGGATCGAATAAACGTGAGGAACGCTAGACCCACGTTAGGCATAAGCCCTGCATAATCAATAAATAAAGTGGTGGCCAGGGAGGGAATTGAACCCCCGACACGCGGATTTTCAGTCCGCTGCTCTACCAACTGAGCTACCTGGCCACGAACAAAACTCTATTTTACCAAACCGGCCAGCGTTTCTCCAGTTTCGGCTTCCACGTCCGCATGCAGACTATTCCCATGCGCGTCCATCGTCACGATCGCCACAAACCCATCCACGCGCAAATGCCACATCGCCTCGGGAATTCCAAACTCCATCCAGTGCACCCCCAGCACTTTCTTGATCGTCCGCGCATAATACTGCGCCGCCCCGCCGATCCCGTTCAAATACACCGCCCCGCACTCTTGCAGACCCTCCAGGGTTTTCTTCCCCATGCCGCCCTTGCCGATCACCGCCTTCACCCCATACCGCCGCAAAACTTCGGCCTGGTACGGCTCCTCGCGCGATGACGTCGTCGGCCCGGCCGCCTTCACAAACCACTCATCCCCGCTCTTCATCATCACCGGCCCGCAGTGATACAGCACCGCCCCGTTCAAATCCACCGGCGGCGGATTCTTCATCAGGTGCGCATGAACCGCATCCCGGCCCGTATACATCTCGCCCTTGATAATCACCACGTCGCCAACCTGCAACTGCCGCATCGCCTCGGCCGTTAATGGCGGCGTCAACACCACCTCGCGCCCCGTCAGGGGGAACCCCTCGCTCCGCGCCATCTTGTCCAACTGCCGCGCCGGATCCCGATACAGCCACGACGTAATCGCGCCCGTCGATGCATCCAGCCGCACTCCCAACCGCCGGAACGCCCAGCAATCGTAAGCGACACTCACGAAAAACGAAGCCGGCAATCGATTCGCCGCCATAATCTTGCACCCGATCAGCGACGCCTTCCCGCCGAACCCCATCGCACCGACGCCGATCTCGTTCGCTTCTTTCATGATCGACTCTTCCAGTTCCCGCAGCACCGGGTCCGGATTCACATCGTCCAGCGTGCGGAACAACTGCTCTTTCGCCAGAAAGTACCCATGGCCTCGGTCGCTGCCAATACAAACTCCCAGCGCCCCCGGCGCGCAACCCTGCCCCTGCGCTTGCCACACCGCATGAAGAATGCACTTCTTCACGCCCTCCAGATTCCGCCCCACTTTCCCCACATGCTCCAACTCCGCCGGCAGCGAATACTGAATGTTCTTGTTCTCGCATCCGCCGCCCTTCAGAATCAGCTTCACTTCAATCTCATCGGACTCCCACTGCTCGCAGTGGATCACCGGCGTCTCCGTGCCAAGGTTATCGCCCGAGTTCTTCCCCGTCAGCGAGTCCACCGAGTTCGGCCGCAGCTTCCCGCGCCGCGTCGCCTCCGCCACCGCTTCCCGAATCGCCTTCTTCAGCGCAATCTGGTTCACGCCTACAGGCGTATGAATCAGGAACGTTGGCATGCCCGTGTCCTGGCAAATCGGCTGCTCGTCCTCGGCAGCCATGTCGATATTGCTCGCAATGATGTTCAACGCCTGGCCGCTCTGCGTATCCGGCTGCTCTTCGTCTAGGACGTGAGCCATCGCCTCCCGCACATCCGGCGGCAAATTCGTAGCCGTCTGCGTAATCAATTCCACCAGGCTGTTGAACAGAAACTCCATGCAGTTATCGTATCAAGGCAGCTTGATGCGGACCTGCGCCGTCACGCCCGGTTTAATCGCCGGGTCCGGGCTCCCGAACATCACATACACGCGCCCTTTTTCAATCCGGCTGATCTCCGCGTTCAACGGTTCCGACGCAAACTCGGCTAGGATCACCAGCGCCGCCTGCCCCGGCTGCAGCTTCGCCAGCACCGGCGGCTCCAGCTCCAAAACCACCTGCAACTGCCCCAGGTCGGTCCCGATACGGAAGACGTTATCCTCGCCCGTCTTCACGTCCACGCCCGCCTCGCCCTTCCGCTCCAGCACCACGCCGTCCACCGGCGAATGCATCTGCGTCGCCTGCAAATTACTGTCCGCTTCCTCCAACTCCGCGCTCCTCTCCTCCGCCGTCTTCTTCGCCGACTCTATCTCCTTCGTCAACGCAGCCACCCGCGCCTCCGCTAACTTAGCCCGCGCCGACGCGCTCTCATGCTCCGCCTTCGCTGTCGCAAAGTCTTTCACGGCTTTCTCCCATGTCAGCCGCGGCGTCGCCCCCTGTGCGTGCAGCATCTCCTGCCGTTGCGCCAGCCGCTCCGTCCGTGAGTAATCGTCGTGAATCCGCGCAAGCTCCGCCTGCCCGCGCGAGGCGTCCAGCCGTGCCGCCAGCATCTGGCTCTCCAACACATTCACCCTCTCCTGCGCTTTGTCCGCTATCTCCCTTGCCTTCTCTTGCGCCCCCTGCAGCGACGGATTCGCAACCCGCGCAATTAACTGCCCCTCGAAAACTTCCTCTCCCACCATCACCAGGTACTCCGCGATCGTCCCGTCGCTCGGTGCCTGCACGCCCACAACTTCCCTCGCCTCCACCTTCCCCGGCAAGCTCAACTCCGTTCCCGATGCCAGCGCCGGCGGGGGCGTCACAGGCGCCTGTTGCACTGGTGCCGGAGCCTGCCGTTTCCATACGGCAATTGCCCCCGCCGCGACGGCTAACAGGATGACAATTCCACCGAAGAGTGCCCATTTGCCGCGCATAAACCCATGGTACAGTAGCGGCGTTCATGGTCTCCTGGGCTCAATTCCTCTCCGAATTCGCACGCGCCGGCAACCTCACTCTCGGCGGCGGCCAGCCTATGATAGCGGAGCTGCAACGCCGCATCATGCACGAGCGCCGCTGGCTTCCGGCCGAAGATTTCGGCCTCCTCTACTCCATCGCGCGTCTCACGCCTGGTACCAACATTCTCGCCTTCATCGCCGCCACGGCCACACGCTTGAAGGGCCCCGCCGGCGGTGTCATTGCGGTTATCGCCGGCACACTCCCAGCCGCACTGGTTATCTGGCTGATGACGCTTTTCTTCGATGCCTGGAGTTCGAATAGATGGGTCGCAACGGCCTTCATCGGCGCGATGGCCGCCGTCGTGGCCTTAATCGCTGCTAGCGCCTGGCAGCTCCTCGGTCCGCACCGCAACAATGTGCTCATACTCGTCCTCTTCTTCGCCGCCTTGACTCTCGGGCTCTCCAACACCGCCGGACCTGTGACCATCCTCTTAAGCGCCGCCGCCATCGGCGCATGCAGGCCCCCAAAATGAACGTCTTCACGTTATACCTCCTCCTCGTAAAGGCCACCCTAACCTCCTTCACAGGCGGCACTTCCCTCCCCTCCATTCGGCAGGATCTCGTCGTCGACCGCCACGCCATCACGGACGCCCAGCTCTCTACCGCGGTCGCCATCTCCCGCATCGGCCCTGGTCCCAACGGATCGTATGTAATCTGCATCGGCCACTACATCGCTGGGCCCGCTGGCGCCGTGGCCGGCTACCTCGCGATGATCACGCCGGCCTTCCTCGCGATTCTCTTCTTGAAGCTCCTGGAGGGCCGAACCGGCCACCCCCGCGCCCGTGGAGCAATTCTAGGTCTGACAGCCGCCGCTGCCGGGCTGATGCTGGCCAACGGCTGGCCAATCGCCAGGCTAGCAATCACCTCGCCATTCCAGCTTTTCCTCTTTGCCGCCGCTCTCGCGGCTTTCCTATACAGGCGGATAGAATCTATCTGGGTAGTCCTTGTCGCTGGGCTGCTTTCCGTGGTGCAAATGTTATACTTGCAACTGCATGCGTGAAGTGCGCCTGGGCGATATCCTCGACGATTACTGCGTGAAATGTAAGCGCATCACCAACCACGCCGTCGTCTCGCTGATGAACGAAAAACCAGCCAAAGTCCGCTGCTGCTCCTGCTATAAGGAACACGACTTCTCCGACTGTGTCGTCCCTCCCACCAAGCGCGAGCTAAAGCTCATGCAGCAAGCCGCCGCCGAAAAGGCGTCGAAGTAGCTCGCCGCTCCTCCGTTAGGCGCACAAGCTCGTTTCTCTTTTAACAAATCGGCAGTCTTCGCATTCGGATCGAGGCCGAATCGACAGAAAGGGCGACTCCGTCCTCAATTTCTGCTTCGCAATCGGTCCATATTTTTTCGAGCAGCCCCGCCTGCGCGACCGCTTTCAATCCCTCAATTCGGACAAATATCACCGACGGTCCGGCCGACCTCGCTCGTGCGAGTGGGCGTGAAAATCGTGATCGAGCGTGACGCAAACACGGCCGTCGATTCTAGCGAAATCGAGAATCTCAAAATCGCTAGCGCCGTCCAACCCCCACGTCGGCCACGTGCACGGCATCCCAACCGTGGGAGCGTAGAGTCTTCGGCGCAAGAGGTGACAATCCTTGGTCCAGCAGAACGCGTCTCATGCGACGCGGTCGAAATCGCGAACCTCATCGTCAACGGCCACAGCCGCGAAATGGAGGGCCTGCCGCAAATCCTCTTCTTCCAGAAACGGATACTCGAGGAAAATATCTTCCCTCCCATCATAAGTCGCCAGTATTTCTAAGACCCTGCGGACCGTTACCCGCATCCCGCGAATGCACGGCTTTCCGCCGCACTTGCCCGGATCGACGATGATTCGATCAAAACCTGGGACTTGAGGCATAAGCCCATGATAGCCAACGCCGCGCACCGTGAGGTAGCCGACCTAGACCCTCCGGCTCGTCAGTTTTCGGTCTGGACTGATAATCTCCATCGAAGGCGGATGCCGCGGCTGCGGCGACTGCTCTCACGCGAGCTCAATTCGCCGAGCCAACTCGTCGCTGCCAATTTTCGGCGACATCCCCGTGGCCAGCCGCGACGCCTTCAACCACTCCGCCGTCTGCATCATCGCCTGGATCGCATGGCCGATCCAATGCATGGCAATTCGCTTCAACAGCGACGGGGAACGCCCCTCTTAGTCCGCGTCCCCCAGCCGGTAGATAGCTGACGCCGAAGTCCCAACTCTAGCTGCAAGCTCTCTTTGTCTCAATCCAGCATTCCTCGATACGCTTAGGATCATCGCCCACTTGAATCGATGGCACTTGATGCGGCTACGCCGGCTTGGCGGCATGTAGTTTTGATTCGGCCTTAACCACTAGCCTCGACGAGGTCAATCAACCGCGGGTTCTTTCCGATAAGGTGGCTTGGCGCGATTCCAGTCCCGTCAGCGACAACATATCGGAGCGCCCCCATCAATTCCCGATCAGACCATGGTCCCGACTCAAGTGCGAATCTGCCGTAATTTAAGCTATCGCCTTGGCCATATCCCCCGCGGTCTGCGTAAAAGGAGGGAACGCAACAGCGAACGGCGTAAGCACATAAAAAAGCACAACCACGCGTGCCGGCCAGGCGAAGACGATTGCGAAGATGCCCCACGGCAGTCCGGCCAAATAACCTGCCGAAACTGGCGCCACTAGAGACAGCCAAACTATCAAATTCACGGCCCACTCCGGATATTCCAATTGTGGAAGCTGTAGGCTCGCGCTCGCGCCCAACTTACGCCAGATTTTCCTCCGGCGTAATCTGGGCACCAGCAATTCGAGCGTTGCCGATGGGGTTACAGAGCTTTGTTGTCCACCCGCAAACGAACAGCGCCGGACACGTCATCAAGACTCGAATCGTCGGTCAACTCACCTTCGGCGAATTTCACACGAAACGAATTCTCGATGCTCGCAATCAACGCCTGTACGTCGGCATCCATCAAGTCAAGCAAAGAGGCCTACCCCCTCCGCATCTCCTCCCGGATCAACTCCAATATCTCCGCCTTTTCCTCCGGTGTCGTCAGCTCTTGCTCCAACCGCCGCAACGCCACCCCAACCACATCACGGTGATGCAGCTTCGATCCCAACCCCTCCCGCTCCGTCAACGTCAGCCAGATATCGTGCAGCCGGTCCACATCCTCCGGCCACAACCGCGGCGGATGCGGCCCCAGATTCACATACGTCGGCTTCCGGTCCGGACTGATAATCTCCAGCGAAAACGGATGCCGCGGCTCTGGCAACTGCTCCCACGCCAGCCCAATCCGCCGGGCCAGCTCATCGCTCGCCATCCGCGGCGAAATCCCCGTCACCAGCCGCGACGCCTGCAACCGCGCCGCCGCCTGCATCATCGCCTGGAACGGATCGCTCGCCGGCACCACCAGCAACTCCACCGGCTTCCCTTCCCGCTCCGCCACCGTCACCACTCGCGAGAACAACTCCTGCTCATACGTCCCGAACAACTGGTCTTCCTGCAGTTCAAACTCGCCCGCACCCGCTGAAATCGGATGCACCGTCATCACCACAACGTCATGGCGCCGCAGATTCGTCTTCTCCAAAACCCGCTTCAAGTGCTCCATGTTGTTGTAGTCGCGCAACGCCACCAGCACGCACCCCGGGCGCGCCTTCAAATGCGCCACGTCAACCTGCGGCTGATGATCCAGATTGAACTCTTCCAACCCATGCTTTGCTCCAGCAGCCGCCCGCCGCTGATTCAGCCGCTCGGAAATCAGAAACACGACGAATAACACCAGCGTGCACGAAAGACCATAGATAGTCGCAATTTTCTTCGTGAACAGATTCGCGATCGCCACAAAGAACAGCATCAGCACCGTCACCGCAAGCCCGATCGGCCATTCGCGCCCGCCGATCTTCAAGTTGAACGG
The DNA here is from genome assembly GCA_016185425.1 of Acidobacteriota bacterium. Classification (GTDB taxonomy): domain Bacteria; phylum Acidobacteriota; class Terriglobia; order Bryobacterales; family Bryobacteraceae. The sequence goes on from JACPNQ010000002.1 coordinate 127,802, forward strand.
AGTCTTGTACTCCTGATCTGTGCGCTGGAACCGCAGCGCCAACACACCCAAACCCTTCAGGAAGAAACTCCACACAACGCCGAACGCATACGCTTCACCCAACAGATACAGATTGCCACCGCTGCCAACAATCGTCACCACCTGCATCAGCGTGATCAGGTTCACTATGCGGAACGTCGTGCCGAACTTCTTGTGCGGCTTGCGGAACCAGTTCAACAACACGCCATCTTCCGCAACCCGGTTCAACACGCCATTCGCGCCGATCAGACTCGTATTCACCGCGCCTGAGAGAATGAGCACACCGATGATCACCACGAAGATGTGGAAGATCAGCTTCAGCAGATGCGGTCCCTCGAGGCTCATTGCGAGCCCGCCCAGCAAGTTGTCCTTGTACTGCGGCCGGATCGCATCGGGAATAATCATCACGGCCAGAATCGATAAAAGCCCCGTCGACAACGTCGCGTAGATGCAAACGATGTTCGCCGTGATCCGCAGGTTCTTCAGCTTCGGATACGCAATCTCGCGATAGACCTGCGCCAGCGTTTCAAACCCGCTCATCGCCAGCAGCGAATGGCCGAACGCCACCACCATCATCACCAACGGCAACTGCGCCCAGAACGTTCCATGCAGCCACCCCAGCGATTCTTCATTCATCTGCAGGTTCGCCGGCGTCGGCGGCGGAGGCAGCGGCGCGCCACCCCTCACCAGCAGCGTGATGCCGCACCAGATCAACATGCAAACGACCATTACCGTCGTCGCCTGCATAATCCGCAGCGCGTGCCCCGACGACTCGTGGATTCCGCGAATATTTGACCGCCAGAACCACCCAGTCACTACGACCGAGAAGAACACCGCAAACTGATTCGGATCCACATGCATCTGCTGATGCGCCAACTCCGCCATCTCGTTCACCAGATGCCCAAGATACTGCCCCGCCGACACCGCGGAGATAGGTCCCGTCAGTATGTAATCGACCACAAGCGCCGACACCGACAACTTCGCCATCGACGGCCCAATCGAATCGCGCACAACCACATACACGCCACCACGCACGAACATGCCGCAGCTTTCCATGTAAATGGAGCGCACCGCAAAGCTAAAGAACATCACCGCCAGGACAAACCACGGCGCCGACTTTCCGATGGCGGATTCGGTAATCCCGCCCACGTAGTACATCGTGGATGCGAGATCGGAGAGGACGATGGCGGCCCCGCGCCAGAACGAGATAAACGAGAGGGCAACTGTGGTGGCAACGACGACTTTCGCTGTCGTTGCCGTCCGCTGAGCGGGATCAGACATTCCAGATTTCATGATAGCGCTCCCAATGAGGCACGATAGGAGTGAAATGCAAACTCCTCCGCATGTTGCCGAGATTGTCGGCCGGCTGCATGCCAACGGCCGCCAAGCCTACCTCGTCGGCGGCTGCGTCCGTGATATCCTTCTGAACCGTGAACCCAAGGATTGGGACGTCGCCACCGACGCCCCTCCGGATGAGCTCACTCGCCTCTTCGACGGCGCCAACCAAATCGGCGCGCACTTCGGCGTGGTCTTATGGAACAACGTCGAAATCGCCACATTCCGCAGCGATGGGCCCTATAGCGACGGCCGCCGGCCAGACTCGGTCCGCTTTGAAACGAACCCGGTCAATGACGCAATGCGTCGTGACTTCACCATCAACGGGCTCTTCTTCAACACCGCCACCAACGAAGTCCTCGACTACGTCAACGGCCGCGCCGACCTCGCCAACCGCTTGATCCGCGCCATCGGCGACCCAACGCGGCGCTTCGCCGAAGACTACCTCCGCATGCTCCGCGCCGTTCGCTTCGCGGCCCGCTTCGGTTTCGATATTGAAGAGCGCACAGCGAATGCCATTCGCGCCCACAGCCGCGAGATCGTGAGAGTGGCCGCCGAACGAACGCGCGATGAACTGACGCGGATTCTCACCGAAGGCCATGCGCGCCGAGGTTTCGAGCTCCTCGATAACCTGAACATCCTTGAGTACATCCTCCCCGAAATAAAGGCGATGCAGGGCGTCGCACAGCCCCCGGAATTCCATCCCGAAGGCGATGTCTGGACGCATACGCTCCTGATGCTCGAAGGTCTGCAAAACCCGCCCATCACGCTAGCATGGGGCGTCCTCCTTCACGACGTCGGCAAACCGCCGACGTACGAGGTAGCCGACCGCATCCGCTTCAACGGCCATGCCGGGAAGGGCGCGGATATGGCCGCGGAGATACTGGGCCGCCTCCGCTATTCGACCACGATAATCGAGACGGTCCGCGACCTCGTCGCCCAGCACATGAAGTTCATCGCCGTACCGAAAATGAGAGAGAGCACCAGGAAGCGCTTCCTCCGCCAGCCTATCTTCACGGAGCTGCTGGAGTTGCATCGCCTCGACTGCGAGAGCTCCCACCATCACATGGAAACCTACGACACCTGCAAGCGCGCCCTGGCGGAGCTTCCCGAGGAGACGCTTCGCCCCAAGCCGCTTCTGACCGGGTCCGACCTCCTTGCGCTCGGCTTCCCCGAAGGCCCCGCGATCGGCAAGATCCTCAGTCAAATCGAAGACGCTCAGCTCGAAGGAACCATCACCACACGGCAAGCCGCCGAGGCCTTCGCCCTGGAACAGTTCCCCCGGTGACCGTTCGCTAGAGCGCCAGCTTGGGCGCCATCATCCACTTCAGCACCCCGCGCGGCTGCACACCGAAATCCATCAAATCGATCCGCACCATCGCGCCCTTCTTGAAATCCACCCGCAGTTCCGGCGTCGCCAGCAGATGCCCGGTAAACGAACCCATATGCGGCTCATGCCCCACCAGCAGTAGACTCGGCTCGTTTCGCAGCGTCCGTACTTCCGCCCACGTGTCCACAGGCGAGGCCATCGGCGTCAGCTTCGTCGACTTCGCCAACTCTTCCGAATACCCCATGATCTCCGCCGCCAGTTCCGCCGTCTGCCGCGCGCGTACATACGGACTCGTCACAATCAGCGACGGTGCAACACCCGCGATGCGCGCGCGCTTCAGAATTTCGCGCAACCGTTTGACGCCCTCGGTTGTGAGGGCACGATCGGCATCCGCCTGCCCTGGCCGGGCGTCCTCGGCGATGCCATGCCGGAGGAGGTAGATCTGCATAGCCTGTCGAAAGACTCTCTAATTCTGTCATACTCGCTCCTTTCCCATGCGCGAAGTCCTCAAGCGTGACAACTGGCCCATTCTCGCCGCCGGTGCCGCACTCGCTCTCAGCGTCGTTTCCATCGCGGCATCCCAGATCTGCCTCGGAGCCGCTATCGTTCTCACAATCCGCCAATGGCGTTCCGCGAGATACCCCCCAGGGGCATATCTGCTCCTCTTCTTCTTTGTGTGGACACTCCTCGCCGCGGGGCTCTCCAACTCGCCCATGAGCGCCTGGCCGCAGGTCCGCAAGTTCTACGTCTACCTCATCGTTCCTTGCCTCGCCGCCGCCTATCGAGGTCGCGTGGCCGCCCGCACAATCCTCCTGACGATGGGCCTCGGCGGAACGCTCTCCGCGGCATGGAGCCTCCTCCAGTACGCCAAGAAATACTCCGCCGCCAAAGCAGCGGGCGTCAACTTCACCGACGCCTACATCGCCGCTCGAATCACCGGCTTCATGTCCCACTGGATGACCTTTGGCGGCACGATGATGGCCGTCTTCCTTCTCGGCACGGCATACATACTCTTCTGCAAACCCATCCGCTGGCGCGTCCCCGCGGCGCTCGCGATCGTCGCAATAGCCATCTTCCTCGCCTGGACCCGCGGCATCTGGATCGGCACGTTCGCCGGCACGCTCTATCTCATCTGGTTCTGGCGTAAACTCTTCGTCATCGCCTTGCCAATATTGGCGATCGTAAGCTTCGCCGTCATGCCGCAGCCCGAGAAGGACCGCGTCCTCTCTATCACGCAACCCCGCGGCGACACCGACTCCAATTCCCACCGCAAAGCTCTCTTCTGGACCGGGATCGAGATCATCAAAGCGCACCCGCTCGTCGGAATCGGCCCCGAACAAGTCCAACGAAACTTCGAACGCTACGCTCCCGAATACATCCCGCGCCCGTTTCCGCGCTCGTGGTGGTACGGGCACCTTCACAACATCTATATCCAGTTCTCCGCCGATCGCGGTATCCCCGCCATGCTCGCCATCATCGGCTTTTTCGTCTGGTCGACCTGGACGATCGCGCGTGCCGCCATGCACGCGAACGACGAGGTCAAGTGGATGCTCCACGGCGCCGCTGCCTTTGCGATCGGCATCCTCGTCACCGGGGTATTCGAGCACAACCTCGCCGACAGTGAAATCCTCATGCTCGCGCTCGGGCTGGTCACGCTAGGTTGCAGTCTCGCGACTGATCGTAATAATATACCCGTATAGGGTATATAAATCATGAGCACCATAGCACTGAAGATTGACGGCATGCACTGCCAGTCCTGCGTCGCCCGCGTGAGGCGCGCTCTTGAGAACGTGGACGGCATCACGATCAATGAAGTCCAGGTAGGATCGGCCTCCGTGGACACCGAAAACCCGGATGCCGCTATCGCCGCCGTGAACAAAGCAGGCTATCCAGCCCATGTCCTCTGAATCCATTCGTATACCAATACGGGGTATGACTTGTGCTGCTTGCGTCGGCCACATTGAGCGGGCCCTACAGTCGGTTGACGGCGTCAGGTCCACTGCCGTCAACCTCCTCGCGAACGAAGCGACCGTAACTTTCGACTCCACTCGGACCAGCTTTCCCGGCTTGCGGGCCGCCATCGAGGATGCCGGCTATGAGGCCGCCGAACCTGTCGACGAATTTCCGGCCGTTCGGCGGCGCGCCGTCATCGCGCTCATTCTCGGCTTTGCCGCGATGGCATCCATGCCGTTTGCCGGCCACGACTCAACCATCGCTCGCTACGCCCAACTGGCGGCCAGCGTATTCGTCATGGCTTGGCCGGGCCGCGAATACTATATCCGGGCCGCGCAGGGCCTTCGCCACCGCCGGTTCGACATGAGCACGCTCATCGCGATTGGCACCGGCTCGGCCTTTCTCTATTCATTGGCCGCGACGCTCGCACCGCACGCCTTCCACAGCCGTGGCCTCATGCCCGATGTCTACTACGAGGCCGTTATCTTCATCATCGCCCTCGTGCTGACGGGCAGGATGTTCGAAGTCCGGGCTCGCCGGGAAACGGCCGCCGCGCTTCGGCAGCTCGCCGAACTACAGCCCCGCACGGCCACGATCCTCCGCGGGGGCCAACAGGCCGAAGTCCCGATCGAACAGGTCCGGCCCGGCGACACGGCACTCCTTAAACCCGGCGCGCGCATCCCCGTCGATGGCCTCATCGAATCCGGCGAATCGGCCGTCGATGAATCCATGCTTACCGGCGAACCGGTACCCGTCGTCAAACGCCCTGGCGACCGGCTCTCGGCTGGAACCATTAACGGCTTAGGGGTTGTCCATCTACACGTTACCGCCGTCGGAGAAGCTACCGCTCTCGCCCAGATCGGGCGGATGATGCGCGAGGCCCAGTCGACGCGGGCTCCAATGCAAAAGCTCGCCGACCAGGTCAGTGCCATTTTCGTTCCGGCCGTCCTCGTTATCGCTCTCGCCACCTTTCTGATTTGGCTTGCCATTGGCGCCGATCCCGGCCGCGCTCTTTCCGCCGCCGTTGCCGTGCTCATCATCGCCTGCCCCTGCGCCATGGGCCTCGCCATTCCGGCGGCAGTGATGGTGGCGACAGGCCGCGCCGCTTCGATGGGTGTTCTCATCAAGGGCGGCGAGGCCCTGGAACGGCTCGCCGCGGTCGACACGGTTGTCGTCGACAAGACCGGCACAATCACCGAAGGCCGCCCCACTGTTACGCAGTATTCCGGCACCCCCGAAGATCTCCCGCTCATCGCCGCGGTGGAAGCCCTGAGCGAACATCCGCTGGCCCAGAGCATCGTTCGATACAACCGGTCACCCCTGCCGCCGGTTTCTGATTTTCAAGCAGTCCCCGGACACGGTGCGACGGGCCTCGTTGACGGCCGCGAAGTCCGCGTCGGCCGGCCCACATGGGTCGGCGACGGCAGTTCCGGCAGCATCGCCGCGACGATCGACGGCCTGCCCGCCGGCGCATTCGAAGTCGACGACCCGGTGAAGCCAACTTCCCGCGAGGCGATCCGGACGCTCCAGGGCATGGGCCTCCAGGTCGGCATGCTCACCGGCGACCGCGAGGCCGCCGCGCGCCAGGTAGCCGCTTCGGTCGGAATCACCGATGTCACGGCCGAGGTCCTGCCCGGCGGCAAGCGCGACGCCATTCGCGCCCATCAGGAAGGCGGACACAAAGTCGCGATGGTCGGCGACGGGGTCAACGACGGCCCGGCGCTCGCCCAGGCCGACGCCGGAATAGCGATGGCGTCCGGCTCGGGTATCGCCGTCGAAGCAGGCGATGTGACGCTGCTTCGCAACGATCTGCGTGCCGTCGCGGGCGCCATTCGCCTTTCGAAAGCGACGGTCCGGATCATGCGGCAGAACCTCTTTTGGGCCTTTTGCTATAACGCCGCGGGCATTCCCGTCGCCGTGCTGGGCCTGCTCAACCCGATCGTTGCGAGCGCCGCGATGGCGTTCAGTTCCTTCAGTGTTCTCGCGAACAGCCTTCGCCTCCGGAGATTCCAGTGATGCGCAAAGAAGCCGCCCTCAAACGTCTTAAGCGGATCGAAGGCCAGGTCCGCGGCCTGACAAAGATGGTCGAGGAGGACCGCTACTGCATGGACGTACAGATGCAGATCGCCGCCGTCCAGCAGGCCCTCCGCGCCGTCAGCCAGGAGCTCATGCACAAGCACCTTGAGCATTGCGTGCACGGACCCGACCAATACAAAGAGATGCTCGACCTGATCTACAAGTATTCCCGCTAGGCCTCGCTGATAACGACCGACTGCATCACATCGCCCTGCTGAATAGCATCGACGACATCCTGCCCGCTCGTCACCTTCCCGAACACGGTGTGTTTGCCGTTCAGCCAGGGGCACGCCACGTGGGTGATGAAGAACTGGCTGCCATTCGTTCCGGGACCGGCATTTGCCATGGAGATGACACCGCGCTGGTGCGTATTCGGATTACCGGCAAGCTCGTCTTCAAAGCGGTAGCCTGGGCCGCCGCGGCCGGTACCCTCCGGGTCGCCAGTCTGGATCATGAAGTCCGGAATCACGCGGTGGAATACGATGCCATCGTAAAACTTGTCGTTCGCCAGGAAGACGAAGTTGTTGACGGTTTTCGGCGCCGAAGCCGCATCGAGATCGAGCGTGATCACGCCGCGGTTAGTCGTGATGGCGACGGAATATTTCTTGGCCGGGTCTATGCCCATAGCCGGGTACGAAGGGTATTGCTTCATAAGAGTTCCTCTCTTTTAGAGCGCTCAAGCGCTTTGACGATATCGGAGACATTCTGTGCGCGGTGGCGGTCCACAATCAGCAGCGCATCGTTCGTCTCAATCACCACGAGATCTTTCACACCGACCAGAGCGACCAGTTTACCGGGCACGTCGACATAGCAGCCTTCGGTGAGTTCGGTCAGCGCGTCGGATGAACGAAGGACATTCGAATGAACGCCCTTCGCCTCCAACTCGTACACTGCGTTCCAACTGCCCACATCGTTCCAGCCGAACTCGTCGCAGGCGATGCCGTAGACTCGATCGGACTTCTCGATGATGCCGAAATCGACGGAAACGTTGTCACAGCCCGGGAAGATCTCGCCCAGCTTCTTTTTGAATGTCCGCCTCTCGAAAGCCGGTAGCTTCGCCAGCGTTTCAGCCGTTGCGGGCATGTGCTGCCGGAGCTCGTCCATGAAGACGCCGGCCCGCCAGAAGAACATGCCGGCGTTCCAATAGTACGTGCCGGCGGCGACGAACTCCTTCGCTGTTTCGAGATTCGGTTTTTCGGTGAACCGCTGGACCTTTAGCGGCTCGGCTCCGCCGGAAGTCACTCCGTGCGGGAACTCGATGTAGCCATAACCGGTTTCCGGCCAGCGGGGCTGTATGCCGAGAACGCAGATCTGTCCTTTGCGGCCCGCCTCGAACGCAGGGCGGACGAGGCGCAGATAGCGGGAGGGCTTTTCGATGACGTGGTCCGCGGGAAAGACACCCATGACCGCGTCCGGATCCCGCTGCTGCAGGATCCGCGCGACGAGGCCGATAGCCGGCGCTGTGTTGCGCTGCGCCGGCTCGGCGATGATCTGCGCTTTAGGCACTTCGGGCAACTGCCTGACGATGGTGTCGCGCAGGAAGTCATTCGTGACGATCCAGACGCGCTCAGGCGGAACGACGGGCGCGAGGCGGTCGACGGTCTGCTGAATCAGCGTCCGTTCCCCGGTGAAGCTGAGCACCTGTTTGGCGGAGCGTTTGCGCGAGCGCGGCCAGAAGCGCGTGCCCCGGCCGCCCGCCAGAACCAGGGCGTAGTAATGATCTGACTTAGCCATGACTTAGTAACCGAGCGGATAGGCCTTGATGAACTTAAGGGTCCTGCTCCACCGTGTTTTCTGGAAAAAGTTAGTAACTAAATTCCAGACCTGTCCGACCGAGTAAGTGGCCAGGTGTTCGGTCGACGCTTCGAACGACCACCAGATGATGAGCGGCTTCCCGATGACATTTTCGCGCGGCACCAAGCCCCAGTAGCGGGAGTCGTCCGAGTTTTCGCGGTTGTCGCCCATGCAGAGGAAGTAGCCCTGAGGAACGGTCAGGACGCCGTCCTTGACGTTATCGCGAAGCATCTCCGCGCCGCGAGGGTAGACATAGGACGGCGCGACCGCGGGAAAGTTCGCCGCATACGGATCCATATTCGGCCCCACGAATTGCGCGTATGGCTCTTCGGTCGGCTTTCCATTGAGAATCAGCTTCTTATCGATGAATTGGATTCTGTCTCCCGGAATCCCGATGACCCGTTTGACATATGGCATGTTGATGTTCAGCGGATACCGGAAAACGACGACATCGCCGCGGCGGACGTCCTGGTAGGGGAGGAGGTACTTGGTAACCGGACCCGGGGGCGAATAGGGGATCTTGTCGACGATTAGATGATCGCCCGTCATGATCGTGGATTCCATCGAGGCGGTGGGCACGACGAACGGCTGCGCCACCGTTGACGTGAACCAGACGAGGAGGACGATATTGAAGGCCCAGTCGGCAATCCAGTGGCGCTCTGGCGCCGGGGCAGGAGCTTTCTTTTTGAAGAACATTCAGTCTTTTGAAGGATACCCTTGTATCAGGTTAAAGGTTCGGCGCCAACGCGTCTTCGTGAAGAAGTTACGAAATAGGTCCGAGATGTGTTCCATGGACGGCGTCGACGACGAAAGCTGCTTCGTAGACGCGTCGTAGGACCAATAGATGATGAGCGGTTTTCCGATGATATTTTCTCTCGGCACGAATCCCCAATAGCGGGAGTCGCTCGATTCGTCCCGATTATCCCCCATGGCGAAGTAGGCGTCCGGTGGAACAACGATTTCCCCATTCACGATATGGCGTTGGAGCATGATGCGTCCGCCTTCGTCGAGGCCGGCGTTCGGCTCGGAGGGGAAGGTATCCCTGTAGGAGTCGAAGTTGTCACGTTTGTGAGCCTTATAGGGCTCGACGATGGGCACGCCGTTCCGGTAGACCTGCTTGTTCTCAATACGGATGCGATCGCCGGGGACGCCGATGACGCGCTTGACGAAGGTGAACTTGATGTCGGTGGGCCAGCGGAAGACGATGATATCGCCGCGTTTGGCTTCGCTGTAGGGCAGGAAGTATTTACTGACCGGCCCTGGCGGCGAGTAGGCGAGCTTATCGACGAGCAGGTGGTCACCGATCAGGAGCGAGTCTTCCATCGAACCGGTAGGGATGACGAACGCCTGAACGAGCGTCGTGGTTCCGAACAGAAGGAGGAGGATCGTGACTGTCCATTCCGCGATGGTATTGCGGGGCGACTCGTATTGCGGCTGCGCCGGGATTACGGCTTCGGCGGCATCGCCCTGTGTAATTGGACTCGACACGTAACTCCTTTTGATTCTAACTGAACGTTTCCGGTCTATTCAAAGAGCCAGTAACGGAGGTATCGGAACAGTTCGACGAGGGCGATGATGAGGTTGACGGTGCCGAGGCCGCTGATGGCGCCGCGGAACCAGGGGCTGGTCCAGACGCCATTCCAGCCTTGGCGCCAGTTGGCGAACATGTTCCGATCCCAGCCGTCCATCCATGGGTAGACGACGAGGAAGGCGCCAAGCTCGAAGCAGAGAATGATCCAAGCGAGGCCGGAAAACATGGCCATCCAGGAACGTTTTTTCGGCGCGGGCGGCGGTTCCGGTTCGGCGGCGATGAGCGGGGGAGGGGGAGGGGGAGTCGTCAACTGCCTGCCTCCGCGAATAGCGAGCGCTGCGTGCGTTCGCGGACGGGCGCATAGGTCATGCGGTGCTCGGGGGTAGGACCGAGGAGGTCGAGGCCGGCGAGGTGTTCGGGGCAGCCGTAGCCCTTGTTGCTGGCGAGGCCGTAGCCGGGATAGACGAGATCCAGTTCGCGTAGGAGCGCATCGCGGGAGGTCTTGGCGAGGATCGAGGCGGCGGCTATGGAGCGGGAGAGGCCGTCACCGTGGATTATGGCGCGCTGCGCGACTGGCAGGTCGATCGTAGTGGCGTCGACGAGCAGGTAGTCGGCCGCCGGTTGGAGTGCTTCGACGGCGCGGCGCATGGCGAGGCGGGAGGCCTGCAGGATGTTGATGCGATCGATTTCGAGAACTGTGGCCGCGGCGACGGCGAAGGCGACGGCTCGCTCGCGGATGCGGATTGCCAGTTCCTCGCGTATCTCGGGATCGAGGACTTTCGAATCGTTGAGGCCGCGGATGGGGCGGTCCGGGTGAAGGATCACCGCGGCGGCATAGACCGGACCTAAGAGGCAACCGCGTCCAGCCTCATCGACGCCGGCGATGGCCTTGAATCCGCCGATGCGGGCCTCACGTTCGAAAGTCAGTGAGCAGGCGAGCTTCCTAACAGGCGACAACGGCGGGGCCCTCCGTTGGGGAGTTTAACAAGCCGCGTCTAGCAGCCGTACTGGCGGGGGGAGCCGTTGAGTCCGTACTTGTTTTGAAGACACTTCGGGTTCGCCGCTTTGGAGCGGCGGAGCATTCGTGATGCCTGGCGCATGGCAAGCCCGATACCCTTTTTGCGGGGACGGTCTTTCCGAGCTTAGTCGCGCTCTTTCAGGCGGGCGGCTTTGCCGCGCAGGCCACGAAGGTAGTAGAGTTTGGCGCGGCGCACTTCGCCGCTGCGCACTACTTCAATTTTGTCGACGACCGGCGCGTGGATCGGGAAGATGCGTTCGACGCCGGTGCCGAAGCTCATCTTGCGAACGGTGATGGTTTCGCTGATACCGGTATTGTTGCGGGCGATGAACGTCCCTTCATAGACCTGGATGCGTTCCTTGTCGCCTTCCCTGATCTTCACGTGCACTTTGAGCGTGTCGCCGATGCGGATGGCCGGAAGGTCCTTCCGCATTTGGCTCTGCTGGACTTTAGTGAGGAGTGCGTGTTGCATTTTCGTATACCTCTTCGGTGTTAGATCTTTTTGAGCAAGTCAGGCCGATTGCGGGCCGTTTTTGCGAGCGCCGTATCGCGGCGCCATTTGCGAATCTCTTCGTGGTTACCGCCGGCCAGAACCTCGGGAACTTGGAGTCCCCGGAAATCAGCCGGGCGGGTGTATTGCGGACAATCGAGCAGGCCGGAGGAGAAGCTCTCGTTTTCGCTGGAGGCCTCGTTGCCGAGGACGCCTGGGACGAGCCTTGCAACCGCGTCGATGATGAGCGCGGCTGGAAGCTCGCCGCCACTCACAACAAAATCGCCAATAGATGTTTCTTCGTCAGCCAGATTTTGAGCAACCCGTTCGTCCACTCCTTCATATCTGCCACAGATGAGCAGGAGTTCGTCCAACGCGCTCCAGCGCCGGGCAGTGGCCTGATCGAACAGACGGCCCTGCGCCGACATCAGAGCGACCTTTTTATTGTCGCTCTTTTCGGGCAGGATTGTTTGGGCGGCCAGAAAGATGGGTTCGGGTTTCATGAGCATGCCTTCGCCGCCCCCGAAGGGCCGGTCGTCGACGGTCCGGTGGCGGTCGAAAGTCCACTGCCGGAGATCATGGATTCTGATCTGAATTTTGTTTGTTTGTACAGCCCGGGCGACGACTCCGTGCTCAAACGGCCCGCGAAAGAATTCGGGGAAGATGGTAAGCACATGGAAGGTCATAAACCGGGTTCACTATTTTTCGTTTTGGAAGAGTTCGACCAAGCCATCGGGCAGGTTGACCTCGATACGGCGTTCTTCCGGTTTGATGCCGACGCAGATTGATTTTACGAACGGAATCAGCAAATTATTATCGACTTCGAGGAGGCCGCTAGCGCCTCCCTGTTCATGGACCGCGGTGACGCGGCCATAGACTGTTTGGTTGTTCGCGCCGACGACCTGGCAACCTACCAGATCGCCGAAGAAGAACTCATCGGGTTCGAGCGGGCGGCGGCGGGAGGGGCGAATGGCGGCCCGCAACCCGCGGAGCGATTCGGCTTCGGAGATACTATCGACCCCTTTGAATTTCAGAATCGTGAAGCCGTTGTGCTCCCACGCCTCTTCGACTTCGACTTCGCGTTTGACGGCGTCGTCCGCATCGAGGAGGGACACAGAGCCGAGTTCGGTGAACCGGTCAGGACCTGTTGTGAGGTCGTTGACGGCCACTTCGCCCCTGTTGCCGCGGGCACGGACAATTTCGGCGAGGATGACCCAATCGTTATTCAAGGATTTCGAGGTTGTACCGGCGATTGAGCTTGACGCCGCAAGCGCCCAGCAGCGTCCGGATGGAGCGCGCTGTGCGGCCCTGCTTGCCAATGACCTTACCCACGTCGCTGGCGGCAACCCTGAGTTCGAGCACGGTGACCTGTTCGCCCTCGACTACGTGAACGGAAACCTCATCGGGATTGTCCACAAGTGCTTTAGCGATGTCTTCCACTAACTGCTTGACGGCTGCCATGACAAGTCCTTTGGTTAAGCGACGGGCGCCGGATTGCTCTTGACGAGACGCTTAACGACGTCCGTGGGCTGAGCGCCTTTTTTGATCCAGAACTGGACGCGCTCATGGTCGAGGACGACCGAAGCGGGGGAGGTGCAGGGGTTGTAGTGGCCGACGACTTCGACGGCGCGGCTATCCCGGGCACGATCCTTTTCGATAACGACGACGCGGTAAGTGGGGGCCTTTTTGGAGCCGAACCGCGCGAGGCGAATAGCGAGCATTTTTGAACTTACTCCTTACGATTTTTTGAGGCGCCGCCGAAGGCAGCTTGTTTTTGAAGCGCTGCCGAAGGCAGCTTGTTAAAACTTAAAGTCAGAGAGGTTGGGCAGCTTGCCCATGCCGAGCTTGGCCAATTTCTTGCCCATAAAGCCCTGTCCTTGCAGTGTGCCCGAGAAGGACTTCATCATCTTCCGGGCCTGCCCGTACTGTTTCAAAAGGTTGTTGACATCGTTGACGGTGGTCCCGGAGCCTTTCGCGATGCGGCGGCGGCGGGAGCCATTGATGAGCATATGGTTGTCGCGTTCGCGCGGGGTCATCGAGTCGATGATGGCGACGACGCGGGAGATTTCCTTCGGATCGACCTTGGCGTTTTTCAGCTCCTTCAGCATGCCGATGCCGGGCATCATGCCGAGCAGGTTTTCGAGAGGCCCGAGTTTGGAGAGCTGCTTCAACTGGTTGCGGAAGTCCTCAAGGGTAAACTCGTTGTCGAGGAGTTTGCGCTGCATCTCCTCGGCCTGCTTTTTGTCGATCGTCTCCTCCACCTTTTCGATGAGGCTGAGCACGTCGCCCATGCCGAGGATGCGGCTGGCGGCACGATCGGGGTGAAAGGCTTCGAAGGCATCGGGCTTTTCGCCGATACCGATGAACTTGAGAGGTTGTCCGGTGACACTGCGAATGGAGAGCGCCGCGCCGCCCCTGGCATCGCCGTCCATCTTGGTCAAGATGACGCCGGTGACGCCGAGCCGTTTGTGGAATTCGTCGGCTGACTTGACGGCGTCCTGGCCGGTCATGGCGTCGGCGACGAAGAGAATTTCGACGGGGTCGAAGGCCGATTTCAGCTCGGCGAGCTCGGTCATCAACTCTTCATCGATGTGCAGGCGGCCGGCGGTGTCGATGAGGAGAACATCCTTGCCCGTTTGGATCGCTTCGCGGCGCGCGGAGCGGGCGAGATCGAGCGGTTTCGATTCGCCGGCGGAGCCGGGATAAATGGGCAGGGCGAGCTGTTTGGCGAGGATGGCCAACTGGTCACGAGCGGCGGGACGATAGACGTCGACCGAGACCATCATTGGATTGTGCTGATTCTTCGAGAGCCAGCGAGCGAGCTTGGCTGTCGACGTCGTTTTACCGGAGCCCTGGAGGCCGACGACCAGGATGACCGAAGGCGGCTCATTGGCAAAACGGAGGCGGGAAGCGTGTGAGCCGAGGAGCTTGATGAGCTCTTCGTGGACGATCTTGACGACCTGTTGCGACGGGTTGAGGGCTGAAAGGACTTCCTGGCCGAGCGCCTTTTCCTTGACGGACTCGATGAGCTGTTTGACGACCTTGAAATGGACGTCGGCTTCCAGGAGGGCGACGCGGATTTCGCGCAGCGCGGCTTCCATGTTCTCCGCAGTCAGTTTGCCTTCGCCGCGCAGGTTTTTGAATACCCGTTGGAGCTTGTCGCTGAGATTTTCGAACATGGCTTACCTCCTTTATTGTAGCGTTCGGCCGTGTTTGTTTTTGCTAAACTCTGACTAGTCTGACTAGTATGAAACCATTACATGGGGAGTGGAAGCTCCAGGATGCAAAGGCTCGATTTAGCGAGCTGTTTCGCCAGACGCTGGCCGAGGGACCGCAGTTGGTGACGCGGCAAGGCGGCGGCGAAGTGGTTGTGATGAGCCGGACGGAGTACGACCGGCTGACAGGACGGCATCGAAGGCCAGACCTATACGAGTATCTGCGCAATTCGCCGCTGGTGGGGAGCGGCGTGAAGTTATGAACGGCTATCTGCTGGCGACGGACGTTGTGGCCGAGACGCTGGAGACGAGCCCGAACCCGAAGGTGGAGGCGTGGTTTGCGTGGGCGTATGAGCGTCCGAAGTTTTTGAGCGTCATCACGGCGGGCGAGATGGAGCGGGCGATCCGTGATGTGGCGGATGCGCGGCGCCGGTCGCAGATGGTGGCATGGCTGAGCTTCGCCTTTCGGGGGCTAGGCTCGGAGTTGTTGCTGCCCGTTACGCCGGCGGTGGCGGCGCGGTGGGGGCAGATGACGGCTTCGGGCTCGCGGCAGGCGGCGCGCGAGACCGAGCTGTTGGTTGCGGCGACAGCGGCGGAGCACGGACTGGCGCTGGTTACCGGGCGGCCGCGAACGTTTGCGGGACTCGGGTTGGATCTGATTGATCCGTTTCAGTAGCTAATCCTCTCCCAGATCGTATTCGGGCATGAAGAGCGGGAAGTCGTTACGGAGACAGGCGCGGAAGACTTCGCGGCTGATGAACTGGCCACCAGCAGTGATGAATTTGCATTCGAACTCCTGTGCGAAGTCGTCCTTGGACATTGTCTGGCGCATCTGGTCGATGGTTTCCTTGTTAACTCGCGGGCAATCTTTCAGCGAGCCCTGGAGTTTGGTCCACGGGCCGCTTTCGTTGTGCCACTGCTCGTAGAAGTAGCCGGTCTGGCCGTTGGGCGTGCTGAGCAGCAGGATAGTGCCGGCCGAGACGGTCAACATCGGTTCGAGCGCTTTGAAGACGTCTTCGGAGGCGAAGGCGGCTTCGTCGACGACGATCAAGCGCGGCGCGGAGAAGCCGCGGATGGTTTCTTCACTGTCGGGCAGAGCGATGACTTGCGCGCCGTTGGCGAGGGAGAAGCCGTCGCACTTTGGCGGCGGCGGGAAGATATCGACATCGATCTTCCTGGCCAGTTTGCGGGCTTTGTCCATGATCTGGCCCGATTGACGGCCCGAGGCGCTGGCTAATAGGATCAC
>JACPNQ010000001.1 GCA_016185425.1 Acidobacteriota bacterium
TGGAGAATTTGACTGAAAATGCTCGATACTCGTGTCAGGGCTTGGTCCTCGTCGGAAGGAATTCTGTTCTTGGCGGAACGTCTCCTAACCTATCAGGACCTTGCCTACTTCTTGCTAATCGCTAATTTGGACACGCCTGATGGAACACTGAGTCCGCGCGCGGTCCGTGCATACTGCGGGAGCGTCAAATACGAATTCTCGCGGAAGGCGATTTGCGGGAGTTTGTGATGCAACGACCTTTCCAGGCCGATGCGCAGCTTGCTTGACTACCGGAGCGATTCGAGAATTTGGTTGTCAATCTTATAGGCGAGATCTTCGACAGGATACTCTCTCCCGCTCATCGCGCAAACGTCGACCAGTACGGTGCCGCGGGCAAAAAGCAGTCGTGATTGGACTGCGCCGTGGCCCGCGAAGCAGATATCACCAACCTGGATTCCGGCCTCCTCCGATCGAGGGAGACGAGGCGACATCGACAGATTCAGCGCATCGAGCATTGCATCGTGTGTTTCCGCATGCGTACCGTGCACATGGACAGTCACCATGTAGAACAGGTCCGGATATGCGTCCTGCGCAAACCGGTCGCGCCACGCATTGGCGACGCCGGGAAAGGCTTCGCGGCCAAGATGCGTGTAGCCTTCGAGACGGAGCGGATCCAAGAGGAACGGGCGGCGGCCCGGAACGGCGGCCGAGGTGAGTGGTGGCCAGGAGTAGAAATTGTAGTTTCGCTTGGCCATTTCGCGGAATTCTTCCATGGTTGGCATCTTCGTCTCTCCTTAGACCAGCTTACGGCGTCCGCCGGAATTACCGGGATAGGCCCCAACGGGCTGGCACGAGCCGATGCCGCCGGAGGAGTTTTGGGCAAGGCGTTCACGATAGGACATTATGGTGAACGGCGTCGGGACCGGCAGAGGAGTCGGAATCGGTTGAGTCGTAAACGGGACGTTGAGCGGAAGCACTGGTGCATGCGCACTGGGTGAAGACCAGTCCCATGGATTGGAACTCGAATCGAATTGAAGACACGCGTCGAAGATGGCCTGATTGTAGCTACCTGGATCGAGCCATGCGACCTCGTGATACCTGAAACTGTTGCCCGGCGGGAATGGGTACGCCCAGTTTGAAGTGCCGATTGCGATGATCTCGTTACAGAGGAACCCCGACCACGCCGGAGTCGTCATACACCATTCGCCGAGACCGCAGCCGACGGCGTTCGCGAACGTGGCGACGATCGTGGCGCAGTCGGTGCAGTTCACTTTCTTTGCAATGGTCGGCTTCGTCGTGATGTCAAGCAGGAAGCTGCTCGCAAGGAAGGTGGCGGTGCCGAGCGCGCTGCCGGTGTAGGTTGACGCACCGGCTGTAGTGTCGTAGACGAGGTTGAGGCCCGTGTTCACCTTCTGAATGATCGCCGTCGCCGCGTCGGTGGCATTGTTCTTGCCGGTGGCCCAGACACAGGCGAGGTCGAGTATCGCCGTCCAAGGCAGTTGCGTTTCGGCGCGGTTCGACGACTGTACCCAGGGCTTAGGAGGCGACGTGAGCAGTGCATAGATGCGATGCTTCGTGGTCTTCATCGTCGTGAATGCGCTGCCGCGCGGTTGGTAAAACCAAGTCCATGTGATGTCTTGGAGTTGAATGCCGGCAGCGCCGATCTGGTGGCTCGACAAATTGAGAGTGACCCACTCCGGATTGGACTTTCCATTCAGGAAGTTGATGTTGACGGGAGCTATGGAGCCAAGGATGCCGCCGCCGTCGGCTCTGACGGGTATCGTGACTGAACCGCTGGCGCTGGTGGTGAACGAGGCTTGGACTTGAATCGTTTTTCCGGAGACCGCGGCAATGGAATACGCCGCCGGAGAATCTGTTGCGACGGAACTCGCGGGCGTCCACTCCGGGAACGCGACCGGAGACGTGTAGTTGCGCCGGATAGCCAGCGCATCAATGCTAGCGCCGGTGGGATCGAAGTTGAATTTGATCCCAGCGAGGTTCACCGTCGGCAGCGGGTCGCAGGAGACGGGGCGATGGACGTAGACGAAGATGAATGTCGCGACCGCCGCGACGAGCGCGGCGATGACCTGTGCATAGCCGACGCCAAGGAGCTTAAGAAGGAAGCTGGCGACGACACGGATGAGCGTCCACCAACTGAGGTCGATGACGAGCCAGAGGAGATCGCGCAGCACACCGAGGTTGTAAACCTCTTTGACAATGCTGTAGAGCCTTGTAGCTGTCATGCTGGAGCCTACGGCGAGCGCGGCACCAATCTTCGGACTGGAAAGCACCTTCTTCACGATGAATTCGATGGCCTTCGGGCCAAGCGCCGGTTTGATCGCAAACAAGGCGTCGAGTGCCCCGCCGAGAACGACAAAAAAGAGTTGCACCTTCCACATAGCGCACTCGTTGATAGCCGCTTCGCCTTCGTAGCAGACGTAGGATTCCGAAGCAGTATGGGCGACGAGGATGTGACGGCCGCTAACGTGATGGCGAGTCACACTAAAAACACTGGTTGGCTTGTTGCGCAGCCGCGCAATGGCGTCGTTCCAGGCGTTCTGCACGAGCGTCTGCCCGGCGGGATCGGCGGCCAACGCATCGACATCCGATTGCATCGCGGCGCGAAGGGTCGATTCGTGCTCGGCGAGAAAGGCAGTGTAATCGAGCGAATCCCGGATTCTCTGGATGTCCTCCTGGTTGAGGTACTTGCTTTCGAAGACCTGCACCCGTTCTTCGGCCGGAAGCTCGCTGGTGGCGGCGCCGGACTGGCAGCAGAGCATAGCGCCGGCTGCAAGACCGACGGTGTGCCCGTTTACTTGATTGAGAACGGGAGAACTGGTGAAGTCGTACTCGGCGCGGAGATTGTCCGTTCCAGCAACAGGAGCAGCCGCGGCGTACGTCGCAAGCTCGGCGGCCGTCAGGGCGCGGTCCCAGACTTCGATGCGGCTGACACAGCCGTGCAGGTTGTTGGCCGGAGAGACGGCATCGTCAACGGTAGCCGCGCCGATGTGGAGACGGCTGGCAGGGATCGCGATCGGAATCGGGCCGAACTGCTGGTTGCCGGAGAGTTGGCTGTTGACGTAGACCGAGAGAGTTACCCCGTCGTAGGTCGTGGCTACGTTGGTCCAGGTGCGCGCGAGAATCGGCGTTGTGGCGACGAGCTGGTTCTCGAGTATGTTGCTGCCACGCGAGCTGACAAGCGAAATGGTGTTGTTCGCGGACTGGAGAAACAGCGCCATGCCCGCGTCGCTGGTGAGATCGCTGTTGGCGAAAATGGTCTGCGGAGCGTCGGACGGACCTTCGGTGTAAACCCAGGCTTGGACGGTATAGGGATCGACTTGCGCGCCGCCGGGATTGATCCCTTCATCTCCCACAGGTTCGGCATATTGATTGTCGGAGAATCGCACACAGGGCGTACAGTTTGTCATCGACGCGCTGGCGTTGAGAGTAATGGGAAGATTGCCGGACCCCCGATCGACGGGTGGAGCTTGGGAAAAATCGAACCAGCAAACGTACGAACCGGCGGCGGGCGTACCGTACATGTTGGCGAGGACGGTTTCGGCGTCCAGAGCCGTGCTGTAGACACGAACGGCGCTGAGCAATCCTTGTAGACCGGCACCCATCAAAAACGGTGCGGTGCGCGCCGGAGCCGTTCCAGAAAACGACTGCCCATTGCTGAAAGCGCCATCGACGTAGAGACGCACGTTGGAACCGTCGTAGGTGGCGCAGACGTAATGCCAGGCCTGGTCGCCGTCGAGCGGGAAACTGGGCGACGACTGCACGGTGCCGGCGTTCACGATGGAGAAGGTCAGAGACCTGCCAGTGACGGCAAATTGAAAGACGCCGTCCTGACCGAGGATGGTGGCGAGAGAACTGGCGCCGTTGGGGCGAATCCAGGCATCGACGGAAAAGGGGACACTGCCGTCGAGGGCGATACCGAGGTTCGATGCGGTCTGGGCGGAAGCGAGACCGGAGAGCGTGAGCGCAGTGAATTTGTCGGCCATGGCATGCTCCTTCGACTCTTAACTAGCGACGTAGAACCAGCACTCGCCGATGGGAATGATCATCGTGTTGACGTAGAAGATCGAGCCGTCGGGGCTGTATCTGGGAACCGGCCTGTGCACGGAGGCGATAAGTTCCAGCGGATCGAGCGGTGACGACTGAATCTGTGCGAAGCTCACCGAGAGCTGCGCGCCAGGGGGGAAGGGCTGGCTGGATGGCGAGGTGGCGGTAGCGGTGAGCGTGCCCTGAAAGCCGGCCGGAATGCTGTTCTCGAAGGCGATGATCTGGTTGCCATTCGAATCTGGAGGCGGTAGCGTGCCCTGCCAGTTAATGGGACAACGCGTATCGGTGCTGACGATTTTCACCGTCGTGTTTGCCGCGAAGTTGTGGCCTTTGGGAGCGGTGATAGTGAACAAGAAGGAACCATCCGTGGCGTTAAGATTTCCGAACTGGAGGGTCGACGAATAGAGAACTTGGCCACTGGGTACGACGGAGATATTGCGCCAGCCGATGGCGGGATTGTTCTGGACCCACACCGAGAAGGCGGCGTTTGAGGGGAACGACGTCGGGATAGTTGGGTTATTGTTAGGCGTCGTAACAATGGCAACCATGCAGTAGTGATCGCCTTGGACGGGCGGAAGGTTGGTGAGTAGGAAGGCCTGCTGGCCGAGTGCGATGTCGTTCGGGTTCAGATTCGGATTATTTGATTGGTTGACGAAGTTGACCGAGGACGAGCCGCCCGCCGTCTGTACGCCAGTCCATTGGTTAGGCGTCATTAGCAGCGACGACTTGGCGTAGAAGAGTTTGGCGGAACCGGTTTCGGTTCCTTGCTGTTGTAGGTTCTTGGCGCGGATGAAGATGTTGTTGAGGCCGGGGACGGAGATCGCTTGACCGATGTCCGGTCCGCTGTAGTAGGTGCTGATCGCGGTCTGAACGCTTAGCACGTTGCTGCCATAGGGGATAATGTCCGGTGACTGGTAGGGAACTCCTTGGGACGGAATGACGCCGGTGTCGCCGAAGTTGTCTCGAACATAGATGTCGTTGTATTGAGTGGGCATGGGATCTCCTTCGTGCGTCTTGTGTAGCGGATCAATGGGGCGAAAGGGGCCTCGCTCACTCTCTTTTTTTGGATTACGAACGCGGAATCCGCCTCGTTGTTGCCCGTGCCTGCGTGCAAAGGAAAGGCCTATGAGCTTAAGAGGAAAACAACTGGCTGCTCGGGCGTAGCCGCGGTCAGGGCCGCTGGTTAGCCAGCACTTCCTGATGCGAACAACTCAAGGTTTCGCTTGGCTGTTTGTTCAGCGTGCCAAGGACCTTGGCAATCGCCCTGAAGAGAGTCGCCCGATCGCTTCGGTAGCTTGAACGGCAGCACTTTGACTGTCTAACTCCCTCCCCTACGCATCAGGGTCGGAATAGCCAACTAAGAAAATCGATCGGCCGCGCCCGGCTCAGGCCCGCTACTGTGAACTTGCGGTCTCCAGGAAGCGCTTTCCTTCTTCCTCAAACCGGAACTGCTTCCAGTTCGATCGTCCCAGAATCCGTGCGACTTCATTTCTACGGTCAGGCGCCGGTGCGGCCAGCACAATAGTCTTGGCTTGGCGCCACCTCACAGGGTTAATCCAGTAATTGTCTACTGGAAGTGCGTTGCTGCGCTCCAGAAACAGGATTTCCGCCCCGTTGGCCAAGCTTTCTATATTTTCCAGCAGAGTCGCATGTACCCTGCGTAACTCATGATGCGCCAGTGTCAAGGTGGAAAGGCTATAGACGGATACAAGAACCGCTACCAGCGGCAGCGCCCATCGGCCGCGCGGCCCCGCCCATGCGATCAGACGGGCCCACCCCATGCCGGCCGCGATAAAAACAAAAATCATCGCTTCAAACAAGTACCGCTCGCCGAATGGACTGTCGGAATCGACCGGCATTAGCCCGTAAGCGACCAGTGTCACTGCCCCATACGCCATGTATAGGACGCTCCGGCGGCGCGTTCCGGGATGCCCGCACGCCACCAGGAGCAGAACCACCAGCAATGGAAACGAACACGCCATGGAATCGGCGACGCGGCGAAGTTGGATGGACGCAAGCTGTGCACCGAAATGCCGCACATCGACATTCTGCATCACATACTGCGCATAGCCGCTGCGGTACCAAACAGCGGTAGTCTTCACGTTCTGCCAGATCAGAATCGCACTGCCAATGGCCGCGCCGAGCGCGGTCATCGTCGCCGTGGGCCAGAATCCAAAACGAAAACAAAAGACCAGCGAAACGGCCGCCAGTCCCAATGCGCCATTGAGTGGCCGCACCGTCAGTAGGGCCCCGCAAATCAGCATTGTGACCGCCACATATCGAACCCGGCCCGTCTTGAGTCCCTGTTCCAGAAAGATTGCCGCAAGGATCGTCATAAACCCGGCGGCCGCATGGGAAGTGAATCCAACGCAATTCAACAGAAAAGAGGCCGAAAGCACCATTACCCAAATCGTCCCTTCGGCTGTTCCTTCGGGCAGGAATCGCCGCGCATAGAAGCTGGTCAATATTAGGATTCCTATTCCGAACAGCGGGGCCACGAACGCGGCTGGGAAAATCGTACCCATCCCAGCGAGAATCGCCGGCCAGCCCAATGGATACACCGGGTACATCCGGTCCTCGGACTTGGCCAAATACATCGCTCCGAACTCGGAGGGCCGAAGGAGGCCCGCGCCCGAACCGATTGGGGGCGCCTCTATTGTCCATGTTCCGTCGGCGTAACTATTGGCGCCCAGCAGGTACATGCTTTCGTCCGCCATATAGACGGATTGCCCGTTCCACCATCCCACGAGCAGCATTAAGGCGCTGCCCAAAACGATTGGCGCTATCCACGGGCTGCTCGCACTCCCCATTTTGGCCAGTTCAAAACGCTTCCGCCAGACCAAGCCTCCCGCAATACCACTCACGATGACGCTCCACAAAAGGAGATAGAGCTTATTGGGGAGTATTTGCATGGATCGCTTGTATCATCGGGGGATTCGGTTTCCCCAGCAATTATGCAATGCCCGGCCCAGGCGTGTCATCTGACCTGGCGATCCGCAAGAGAGTGCGGCCCGGAATCCACCGCGACGTTGTCGAAGGTTTCCTGCCCACAGGGCTCTGCAGGTATCTGTGGCGGCCGCTCAGAAGTATATTCGCGCGCCTATTTGCAAGCTCCGCGAAGCCATGGCTCCCAGCACGCGTCCGAAATTCACGTTGGTGAACTCAGCCGTCGCTGCGTTGTAGGTCACCGTGTTGAACACGTTGTAGCCCTCGAACCGCAACTGGGCGAAGGCGCGTTCGTTGATCGGGATATTGCGGAACACCGACATATCGAAGCGGTGCACGCTGTCCGCCCGCAGGACGTTGCGGCCGAGGTTGCCGAAGGTGAACTGTGCAGGCGCGGCGAAGGCGTTCTTGTCGAACCAGCGGCCCGGCGTAGGATTGTCCACACGCCAGTTGCCCACAAGGTTCGGCCGCAGATAATTGACATTGCCCGTGTTGGCGATATCGCCGGAGATGGTCACGTTGACCGGTACGCCGCTGCGGATGTCGGCGATGCCGTTGACCTGCCAATTACCCAATAGGTAGTCCGCCACGCGGTTGCCGGTATGTAGAAGCCTTCCCTTGCCCATGGGCAGGTCGTAAACCCAACTCACGACAAGATTGTGAGGCACATCAT
Source organism: Acidobacteriota bacterium (assembly GCA_016185425.1). Taxonomy (GTDB): domain Bacteria; phylum Acidobacteriota; class Terriglobia; order Bryobacterales; family Bryobacteraceae. The sequence goes on from JACPNQ010000001.1 coordinate 7,664, forward strand.
AGCTCGACACACTGCGATCGGGTCTCATCGAGTAAGGGTTTTGAATGGAATTACCTTCGACGCCGAAGAAACCGGATGAGCCTGGATCGATGGACTTGGACCACGTATAGGACGCCGTCAAGGCGAAGCCTTTGGCGAAGCGCCGGTCGAACGAAGTCTGCAGGGCATGATAATTGGCGTTGCCCCAGGAACGATCCCATGACGTGGGCACAGGCATATAAGGGAACGGCGAGCGGTCTTTGAAGTTGCCCGGGCCGGGTGTGACTGCCACATTATAGCGGCCGCCCACCGTCGTGCGATGCGTGCCCGAACCGACATAGTTCATGGACCACATAAAGCTCGGAGTAACTTGATATTGAAACCCTCCGTTCCATTGGATTGAGTAAGCGTTCTTCCAATTAGGATCGCCGAAGTAAGCGGTCTGCACGAACGGATCGGCGAGCGGAAGTACGGCCGACGGCAGGGGATTGGTTCCCGACACCGACGGCAGCGCCTGCGCCGACGACGGATAGTTGATCAACGCTGCGGATTGGAAGCCCAAACTTGGCCAGGTGCCGATGAAGTTGCGCGCGAGTTGCGTAACGCCCGAGTAGTTGTCGAAAAAGACGCCGGCCGAGGCCCGGATTACAAGACGGCTGTTGGCACGATAGGCGGCGCCGAAGCGCGGCTGAAAGTTGAGTTTGGTATCTTCGTAGACCTTTCCAGTGGGCGACACTTCAACATTTGCGGGCAGCCAGCCGGCCGGCGCGCCTGCCGGTGCCGGGACGCAGGGCGACTTCTTGGCCGTCTCGCACGGCGGCGCAATTTTCTGGATCACGTACTTGCCGCGGTTGTAGTCCATGTTGCCGACCATGTTGTTATTGCCGTCATCGGTGCCGGCGGTGGGAATGAACGTGCGGTCGTAGCGGAGCCCGAGGTTGAGTGTGAGCTTGCTCGTCGCCTTCCACGAATCCTGGAAGTAAAAGCCGACCGTGCCGCCCCACCAGGGCATGGTTTCGATGATGTCCCGGCGCGTGGCGTTATCCGGCACATCCAACAGGAAAGAAGCCAGCGAGCTTCCTGTCGTGGCGAGCGCCCGCGGATTGGCCGTCTGCGCGTCGGCGAATCCCACCGATGTGATTCCGTTTTCGTAGTACCACTGCACCCGGTTATACTCGCCGCCAAACTTCAGCGTGTGTGTGCCGAAGAGCTTCGTGTAACCGGCCTTGTAGTGCCAGCTATCGCCGGTGCGGCTCAGGTTGTACTGCTCGCCGCCGCTCCAGAAATTGGCCGGATTGAAGGCGGGCAGGCGCGCAGAACCGTCGAGGTACTTGGTGTTCACGTTGGCCGAGTAGCCCACTTTCTGCGTGAAGTCGGCGGGCAGGCTGTTAAAAAGGTCGCTCGAATTGGTCCACTGGAACACGCGGCCGAAGGAGACCTGCAGCACCGCAGTTGGCCCGAACGTGTGTATCCAGTTGCCGGCGAGATTGTGGGCACGCCCGTTGTTCAGACGGCTGATCGCGGGGATGCTCGAAGCCGCAGTGGCTGGTGCATAGGTGCCGCTGTAGCGGAACCAGACGGAATCCATGTCGGTGAACTTGTGGTCGACGCGCGTGTTCAGGCTGTGTACCTCCGAGACGTTCAGCGCGCGGTTTACGGCATTGCGGTCGGCAATCCCCGTGGGCTCGGGCGCGGGCAGAACAGTGCGGGCGTAATAGACCATCCCAGGCTTGAATAGGCTGGCCGGGATCTGATTGCCCGGGAACGGGTCGCGTGCGAACGTGCCGGCTTGAGTGGGGTCGGGGCGCGTAGTGAAAGGGTTGTAGATCTGCTTGGGCCAATCGCTCAAGTCGCCGTTGAGGTTTGCTGCTGTGGGCACGCGGAAGAAGCTGAGCGCGGGCGATCGGCTCATGAAGTACTGGTAGCCCGCAAAGAAGAACGTGCGGTTGCGGCCGCTGTAGACCTTGGGAATTGTCACCGGGCCGCCCGCCGTACCACCAAATGTGTGACCCTTGAACGGCGCGACCGACGTAAGAAAAGCGTTGCGGGCGTTGAAGGCATCGTTCTGCTCGATGTTGTAGACGTTGCCGTGCAACGAGTTGGTGCCGGACTTAGTGGCGGTGTTGATCACGCCGCCCATCACGCCGCCGACTTCCACCGAGTCGTTGTGCGACTGCACCTTGAACTCTTCAATCGTCTCGATGATCGGATTGAGGGCGAGGTTCGAGAAGAACGTGGCCTGGTTGTTGACGCCGTCCAACATGTACATGCTGCTGCGATTGATCTGACCGTTCACCGAGGGGATGCTGGACTGCCCTGTCGTGATCGCGTTGACTCCCGGTGTGAGGCGCATCATGTTCTGGATGTTGCGGCCGAGCGGGAGGTCGACCACCTGCTGCCGGCTGAGCGCACTTCCAAGTTCGGCAGTGGCGCTTTGCAACTGCGCACCGACGGCTTCAACGGTGACCGACTCCTGCACCTTGCCAATGCTCAACTCGAAGTCGAAGATCGAGCGCTGGTTCACCACGAGCGTGATAGGGCCAAGGCGGCGGGCGGCGAAACCTTCCTTGCTCGCTTCGATCGTGTAGGAGCCGGGGAGCAAATGGAGGATGACATACACGCCTTGTTCGTTGGTGGAAGTGCGGGTCTCGATGTTGGTTTCCGTATTGTGCGCGACGATTGTGGCCGACGGGACGGCGGCGCCGGAGGCGTCGCGGGCCGTACCGTTGATGGAGGCGGCGGAAACTTGGGCGAACGACGTTGACGCCGTGACTAGACACAGCAAAAAAAGAACAAAAACGTGTATCGCGATCATAGTGGCTGGGATTATATATCCGATCAGCACTCGAGTATATGGTTCACGATTGCACCCACATTGCGTCGATCAGTGTTCCTGTTGGCCAATGACAGCTTCGATCTGCTCAAGGTTGGATTTGTTCAATCCGACGATCTTGGCTTGCTCGCGGAACAGGGGTGGTACCACCAGCCGAGCTTCGTCCTTGTTGGCCGCCTCCATCCACTACGAGCCAGGCGCTATGGACGCCGTCCATGCACCCCCGGGCTGCATTGGTCAGGAAATGGGATCCCGTAGAGAGAAACACCTGCGCTACCCGGGTGCAGGCGTAGCGTTCTTCGGGGTGTTGTACTTCGATGAGAAATTGTGGCATTACCTGAATCCTCTCCAGGGCTCGCGTGCGGCTTTGGCATAACGCTAAAACTCATACCGTTGGCTGGCAACCAGGCTTACCGAAACGATCTACCTGTTCGGAAATGGTCGAGGCTGGGGCACGTTCAATAACTCCGGTTTTGCTGTCCGCAAACGCTGGGAAACCTCTTTTGCGGCCTTGGCCTCCTCCGTCTTCCCCATTCGGAATAACACCTGCGAAAGCAATAGATGCGGCTGTGGGTTGCCCTCGTCCCGGTGTGCCGCTTCCCGTAACTCCTCAGCCGCGCCCTCCAGCTTTCCCTGCGCCATTAGAGCCCGCGCTAAGGCCAGACGCGCTACCGTGTATTCCGCCCGCCGCTCCAGGGCCTTTCGGAATTCTGCCTCGGCTTGCGCGGGGTCCTCCTGACGCAGGAGGACATCGCCGCGGAAGTAGTGCGGCTCCTCATACACCCCGTCCAGCGTAATCGCCTTCTCAAAGTAGGGCATCGCCTCGTCCCATCGCCCCATCTTGTGCAGGTGAAACCCCACCTCGAAATTCGCGCGCGCCGACTCCGGGAACCGCCCCAATGCCCGCCTCGCTAGCGCATGCGCTTCATCGAATTGCCCAGCATCCTGGCGGGCCTTCATGGCGAGAAAATAGAGCGGCATTTCCTCCGGCGCCAATCGCAGGGCGGCCTCGGCCATTCTGGCCGCGTCAGCGAAGTATCGGCCCTTGCTGTACTCGACCGACATCACCTGCATCAACTTCCGATTCTCCGGCTGCAACGCCAACGCTGTGCGCCAGACGCGCAACGCTTCCTCCGTCTGGTTCTGGCGGGCTAACGCGGTCCCCAATAGGTAGGCCGTGTTGAAGTCCTTCGGATTCGCCGCCGCCGCGCGCCGCAACCACTGTGCTGCTTCCTCGTCCTGCCCCTGCCGTACCGCCGTGAACCCCAGGTTGAACAGCGAGGGGAAATGCGCCGGCGCCATCTGTACCGCCTTCCGCCACAGTCCCACCGCCTCCTCGACGCTTCCGGCCGATGCCAGCTCGATCGCCTGTTCCGACAACGCATCCGGGGTCGCCTGCATTAACGCGAACGCCAGTACGAGCGTTGTCACTTTTTCCCCGTCCCTTCTTCCAGCCGCACTAGCTTGTTCACACCTTCCACCGCGAACCGCTCCGTCCGCCCGCTGGGCCAGGCTACCGTCAACCCGTCCACCTTCGCCGCCTTTCCTAACCCGAAATGCAGTCGCCGCCCATTGTAGGAAAGGAAGCTCGTCTGGCTCAACACTGTCTGCGCCTGTTTCCGTCCGCCCACCTCCAGAGTCACCACTGCGCCCAATCCGCCGCCACTCAGCAATACCTGCAGCCAGCCATTGCCGCTTGTGGAATCGTTTCGCAACAACGAAGGACCTTCGTGCATGTTCATGATCAGCACGTCGATGTCCCCATCGTTATCGAAATCGGCGAACGCCGCTCCCCGGCTCGATGCGCGCTGCGCTACGCCTGGTCCCGCAATGGTTGAAACATCCTCAAATTTTCCGCCGCCCAGATTCCGGTACAGCAAACGCGGATTCGCGTATGGCTCCCCGGCGAGCCGAGGGAAGACATGCCCATTCACCTGGAAGACGTCCAGCCAGCCATCGTTATCGAAATCCACCAACCCTACGCCCCAGGCCACATACTGCGGATTGACGGCCAGACCTGCCTTCATCACCACGTCCTCAAAAATTCCCCCGCCAATATTGCGGTACAAATTTGGATAATCGCCAGCGAAATTTGTCTTGATCAGGTCCAAGCGCCCGTCGTTATCAAAGTCTCCGGCGGCCACGCCCATCCCTCCCTGCTCATATCCGTGCTCATTGAAGGCCAACCCTGTTTCCGCGCCCAGTTCGGTGAACGTGCCGTTGCGGTTGTTGCGGAGAAACAGGCTTGGGGAGGAATCGCTGGCGATATAGATATCGGTCCATCCGTCCTCATTGAGGTCCGTGGCCACAGTCGTGAAGCCATAGAAGCCCTCGCGCCGCATGGCCTCCGTAAACGTGCCGTCGCCCTTGCCCCGGTAGAGTGTCAACCCACCCGTTGGCAACCCGCGCGGACCGCAGAACACCGGCGCTCCTTTCCACTGGCAGTTCGCAGCGGATCCCGGTAGCGGCGCTTTCGCGAGCTCGAAACCGACGTAGCGCGTGACGACGAGGTCGAGTTGTCCGTCCCGGTCGTAGTCGAGAAAGGAACAGCCCGTGCTCCACTCGCCTTTGTCCGGCCACACCTCCTCTTTGAACCCGCCTTTGCCGGTATTCCTGAAGAGAACGTTTGCTCCCCAATACGTGACGAACACATCGTCGAATCCGTCGCGATCCACATCCCCCACGCACGCCCCGCTCCCCCATCCTGTGTGCGTCATTCCGGCCCGCCGCGTGACGTCGACAAAACGTCCGCGTTCATTGTGGAACAGGTAGTTTCCACCGGCCTGCGCGGCTCCGAACTGCGTCCCGTTCACCAGGAAGATGTCGTCCCAGCCGTCGTTGTCGTAGTCCAGGAACGCCACGCCGTTGCCATTCGCTTCCAGAATGTATTTCTTCGTGCTCTCCCCGCCGCTGACAAATCGCGCGCGCAAACCCACTTGCGCGGCTACGTCCGTCAGCTTTACCCCGAATGGCCGCCCGCTCGGTTTCATTCGCGCCGCGGCCGCCGCACCCTGCGTCGATATCCCTTGCGCAAACGCCCCGGCCAATAGCGCCAAGCTGGCGATCAGAATTGTGAAGTCCCGCATTTGCACTCGTATTATCCCCCTGCTAGACCCCTTGAAATATGAAATAATTCCCTGAGCCTTAGGGCACTTCGTGTTTAGGGGATCTCTGTTTGAAACCTCATCTCATATCCAAGTTGTCACGCCTGTTACTTGGAGTCGGTCTCGTTGCGGCCACTCTGTGCGCACAAACCACCAATTCAACAATCGTCGGCTCCGTGATCGACGCCCAGTCCAGCGTTGTGGCTGGGGCTGTGGTCAGTGTGAAGGACAAAGGTACTGGCGTCGGCCGTACCGTCACCACCGATAGTACGGGCAACTACCGTATTTTCCCGCTCAACCCCGGACGCTACGAACTCTCCGCTACCCACCCGGGCTTCAAGACCAAAATCGTTCCCGAGGTTATTCTGGAAATCGCCTCGACCGTCAAAGTCGACTTCGCACTTGAAGTCGGCCAAGTAAGCGACAGCGTGGAAGTCACCGCCGCCGCGGCCATCCTTCAAACCCAGGAAGCATCCGTCGGCGGAACCGTTACCGGCGCTGAGCTCTCGCGTCTTCCAGTGAACGGCCGCAACTATACCCGCTTGATTATGTTGATGCCAGGGACCAGCGACCAGGGCGGATCACAGAGCAAGGGAACCTTCTCCGGTACCCAGCTCATCTCCGTCAACGGCCAGCGCCGCCAGGACAACAACTACACCATCGATGGCGTCGACAACAACTTCCAGATGATGAACTCTCCGGGTGCTTCGCCGCCGATGGATTCGATCCAGGAGTTCCGCGTCCTGAACAACACCTCGGCCGAATTCGGCCGGTCTTCTGGTGCAAACGTCAACATCGCTATCAAGTCCGGTACGCGCGATCTTCATGGCTCGGTGTACGAATATCTGCGCAACGACAAGTTCGATGCCAACGACTTCTTCGCCAATCGCCAGGGCACCGGCAAGGTCCCCTTCCGGCAGAATCAGTATGGTGTCTCCGTTGGCGGCCCGGTCGTCCTGCCGAAACTCTACAACGGGCGCGACAAGACATTCTGGTTCGCCAGTTGGGAAGGCTTCCGGCTTCGCCGCGGCAGCTCCGCCAATACGACGTTCCCCATTGCCGCCCAACGCAATGGCGACTTCTCCCAGCAGTCCCGTACCATCTATGACCCCTTCACCGGCCGACCGGATGCGCAAGGCAATATCGTCCGGGATCCCTTCGCCGGCAACCGTATTCCTCCGGGTCGCATCAGCCCCGCTATCAAGTTCTTCGTGGACACGATGATGCCGCTGCCGAACTTCGGTACCGGGTTGAACAACAACTACATCAACACGGCCGGCCGCAGCAACGACCGCGACATGCTCGTCCTCCGCGGCGATCACAACTTCTCTTCGAAAGATATCGTCAACGTTCGCTACCTCCGGCAACGCGTCGGCGAACGGGTACCGAACGTCAATCCTTATTTGTACGCTAACAACCGTTTCGACGTTGAAAACGTGGCCGGCGGATGGACCCACATCTTCTCCGCTACCACCGTCCTCGACGTGAAGTATGGGTACAACAAGCCCAACAACCCCGGCGCGACGCTCAACACGGCCATCACCCGCGGCGAGTTCTTCGACAAGACGGGTATCAAGATGTATCAGCGTGATGTCCTGTTCGATCCGATCCCCACCCTCAACGCGGTCGGGGAAGTGTCGGTAGGCGGCGGTGGCGACATCACCGGCGACAAGATCAACCAGTTCATCGCCAATCTCTCCAGGACGGTCGGACGGCACAACCTGAAGTTTGGCGCCAATATTACGAAGCGCATTTTCAACACGAACACGTCCAATCCGATGAACGGCAATGGCGACTTCGACCGCCGGCTGACATCGCTGTTCTCCGACAGCAACTCGGGTCACAGCTTCGCCACTATGCTTCTTGGAACGCCCACGGAGATCCGGCGCAGCAGCGGCAATACCCTTACCGATGCGCACGTCACTGCTTCCCAGGCCTTCGTGCAGGACGACTGGCGCGTCAATAATAAATTGACTGTCAACCTCGGTCTGCGGTGGGAATTCGCCAACCCGCCGTATGACACTACAGACCGTCTCGGCAACCTGCTCGTGACCCGGGATCCGTCTACCGGCAGGTACTCCGGCAAGCTCATGTGGGCCACCGTCAATCCGGCCGTCAACCCCGCCACCGGCAAGGCTAACGACCCGCCCAACCAATTGGGCTACGGCCGCTCGCTGAAGCGCTCCAATTACAGGGACTTCGCCCCGCGCGTGGGCATCTCCTACCAGATGAACTCGAAGACAGTCATCCGCACGGCATATGGCATCTTCTTCAACTCCACGTTCGTGCAGGAACTGCAGGATCTTCGTAAGTTCTGGCCCTACACGCCGCAGGAGCTCTTCACCGCCAACACCGGCACCATCCCCGACCTTTTTATCACGTCCGCGGCGCAGACCGGCACCGTCAGCATCGGTGGATGGTCGCAGAACCCGGAGAACCGCACACCCTATTCCCAGCAATGGAACTTCACCATCCAACACCAGTTGATGAACGACCTCGCTGTCGATATCGGTTACGTCGGCAACGCCAACAAGCGCCAGATCGGTTACAGCGCGCTGAATACCGCCCCCATCCCCGGCCCGGGCGCCGTGAATCCGCGGCGGCTCATGCCGGAATTCGGCGAACTCGATGCCGGCTATAACGTGTTCGCCTCTTCCTACAATTCGCTGCGTGTCAATGCTGTGAAACGATTCAGCCGCGGCTCACAATTCCAGGTCAATTACACCTGGGGTAAGGCGTTGGACAACCAGTCCTCGCTGGCCGAATCCCGTGCGCAAAACCAATATGACCGCCGCGCCGATTGGGGCCGCTCCTCCATCGACATCCGGCATATCTTTCAGGCCTCCTACGTCTACGAACTTCCGTTCGGGAAGGGGAAGAAGTATGGCTCAAGCTGGCAAGGGCCCGCGGATTGGGTTCTGGGAGGATGGTCCGTGGAGGGAATCACACGTCTGCAGACGGGCGCTCCGTATAACGTCACCGTCGGGCAGGATCGCGCCAACGTCGGCCGCTCTATCCAGCGCCCGAACGTGATTCGGAATCCCAACAATGGCGGCAACCGGAACGTCGACATACCGTGGATCGATACCGCGGCCTTCCAGCTCCAGCCCATCTACACGTATGGCAACGCCGGTTCGTTTATTACGCAGGCGGACGGCCGCGAAACATGGGACATCGCTTTCCAGAAGGACTTCAAGTTCAAACGGGAGAGTAACTTCATTCAGTTCCGCGCCGAAATGTTCAACATGCCCAACCACGTCAACATGGGGAATCCGCAAGGCAGCTTCGCGTCTTCCGCATTTGGCAAGGTCACGTCGGCCACCTCGGCGCGCCAGATCCAACTGGGGCTTAACTACAAGTTCTAACCAGCAATCCAGCCAAGAATAAAGCCGCCGTGTACCTCGCGGCGGCTTTTTTATGCTAATCCAAGTGGTGAGTTGTGAGACCAAGTACTGACCCGTGGCCGGGAATGGTTGCAGCACCATTCCAAGCCGGACGGCCTCGGCTTGGGCCTTGTTTTTCATCCCAGGCTGTGCGCGATCACGGCGGTCAGATGCGGGTCGAATCGGGCAGCCGGCGTGTCTGCATTGCGTTCTATTTGCCGGACATAGGGAGGCTGGCGACACTGTCTGAACCGCACCCCTGAAGGCCTTCCCGTGCTACGGCTAAGACGCGCCGGACGACGGGCGGAGGTATCAGCAGGGATTCGCGGAGCGGCTCGTCGTAATCGAAGGAATCGGCGATTCTCATGATCATGTCTTTGGAGCGCGCCCAATGCCCGTCAGCTCTTTCCCGATCCCGTTCGCCCGCATACAAATCCCAGGCCGTGCGATGGACCTGCCATGCCGCCACAGGAATGTCAAACCTGTCGAGGATTGTCAGGGCTTTGTGGATACACGTTCGGGCGCCGTCGAAGTCCCTTTCGGCTTTGGCGACTCGCGACTTGATTTCCCAGGCCATCGCGCGGATGTTAGGGCACGGGAGAGAGTGTGCGGATGCCAGAAAGTCATCCACCTCCCGTTGAGCATCTGCGATATCGGCAGCCTGCAACCGGGCTTCAATCATTCCGAGCCGCGCGAACATTCGCCAGTGCCAGTGCAGAAAGAACTTTGGCGTAATCTGAGGATCGCGGACTTGCGAGAAGCATTGATAGGCCGCGATGTGATTCCCCTGAAGGAGTTCCGCATACCCGGAAGCGATTCTGGAAACAGTCCTCAACCAGGACGCATGCGGCTCTGTGTCGCTGCGCATGACGATTTTGCTCAGGCGGCGCACTCCATCGAAATCGAAGCAGAGCAGCCGCAGCCATGCCTCGCCAAGAATGTACATCCACGGGTCCTCCTCATTCTTCTTCGCCAAGTCTCTTCCCGCTCGAAGAATTTGAAGCATTTCCCCAAACCGGCCCCGGAACAGAAAAGATACACTGCCCTCGCGCGATTCGTAGATCCGGATAGCGAGCGACTTGGTCCTGGAACGCGTCCACGAGTGTTGTCTTACCTATTCCTGCTTCACCCGTTACGAAGACCACTTGCCGCTGGCCGTCCAATGCCGCCTGCAAATAATCGTCCAGTCCAGCCGCGTGAGTCCTTCTTCACGCCCCACTATCTTGGCGGGGGGTGGTGCCGCGGAATCCAAACGGGGCACTGTGCGGTCGTCCGTGACGGGAGCTATAAACTGATAACCCCGCTTCGGAAACGTCTCAACGAATACCGGTTCGCCGGACCGGTCGCCCAACACCTTACGGATTTCCAGGAAGCATGTACTTTCGGATGCCCTCCGGATTAACATACCTTTTCCCCATGGCGCCTCCAGGAGCTCGTCCTGCGTCACCAGGCGATCCGCATGCTGCGCTAGATAACGCAGCACATCGAACGCCTTTGGAGTAAGAGTTGCGCGCTCCTTACCTCGCCAAAGACAGTGGTTCACGATGTCAAGCCGGAAGGGCCTGAAAGCTTTCATATAAAAACAGGCTCCCCAGTCCGCACTCGAGAGAGGATGACTCGAATGCAACTCGCAGTATAGATGCTTAGGCCAGTCCGTGGCGTCAACGAAAATCGGACCAAAACGCCTCCGAAACGTCACGTTTCGGTTTCAGCGATCCCGTATCTTGGGGCTGTGGCCACTCCGTTCGCTAGGTCGGAGCCGGCCTCCAATTAAGACATAAAGGTAATACTTATATGAAGATAGGCTGCTTCGGGCCACCAATACTGAGTGCGGCAATGCGTTCGCGCGTCTTGACGGCGGGAGTTGCGTTGCTTGCTCTGAACGCCGCTGCTTTTGGAAGCAATTTCACATTTGATACCGATCCGCTCGACGGAACCAACGCTCGCAACAATCCTGGAAGGCAGGTGATCGGCGGTGAGCCCTTCATCGTATTTAACCCCGCTACGGATGTCTTCGTCTTCGATCCGGTCATTTTCGGCGGGGCGAATCAGTTGAATTTCGCCAACGGTCTGATCGGCGATATTCCATCCAACGTAAATGTCGTCGTCCTCCAGACTCTCGACAATGACGCCAACCCCATAACGCCATTTGCCGCCCCTAGCGCGGCGGATCTACTGGCCGGCAGAATCACGACGCATGGTCCGGGCGTCTTCATTTATTTCAACTCAAGCCTCAACGTGGCGCGACTCGTCTTCTCCGACGACCTGGCTAGCAACCAGGCCGACTTGAAGATTCTTGCCCGAATGACAAACCTGAACGGCCAAACCGGGATTAACGCGCTTCCCAACTTTTCGACGGCCAACTTCGTCATTGCCGACTCAGAATCCGGCGTCCCCGAACCGTCAAGCTTTGCGATGTTGAGCGGGGGGATCGCCCTTTTGGGCCTCGGCTCCGCCTGGCGTCGCCGTCGACCCTAACAGGGCTTGCAGGAACTGCGCCTCTTGGCCCGCGGACTGGCACAAACAGGTGACCAGTCCGCGTCGTTCAAGAAACAAGCCAGAAGAAAGACACCTAAATGTCGCCACGCAATTTTGCCGTGATCTGCTTTCTGCCGCTCACACTCCCGATTCTGGTCCTCGCCGTCCAGGCCCCGGAACAGGTCGTCCTACGCGATCTCTGGTTCAGGTCGAAATAATGCGCATGCGTACTCTTTGTTTCTTCCTGCTCTTCGCGTGTGGCCTGGCAACCGCCGACACTCTTTTGATCAAGAGCATCGACGCTGGCCGAACATGGAAGGATATCGATCCGGGACCACCGGACCAAGTGCTCGAGTGGCTTAAATTAGATCCGCGCACATCCACCATTTATGCATTGGCCCAGACGTACTTGGGAGGTGCAGGGCATTTGTTGGTCTCCGCCGATGGCGGCCTGACATGGCAAAACCGGCAGACGTTCTCGGCCCCGGGCGCCGGGGGCATGTTAGCCGCGGGACCGGCAAGCACAGGTACGCTTTACCTCGCCTACGAATCTTATGCGGATTCTCGACACGTAGTCGTCATGGCCAAGGTCATGAATGGCGGCGAGACCATCGAGCAGTACAAGGCCGAGGGACTGACATTCGACGGGCCGCTACCGGACCAAGCGTCGGGCTCGTTTTTGGTTGACGTTGTTGCGGGTCCCGCTGGGGAATCGAGGCTCTATGCGTTGACTACCAACGATGCCAGCGACGACATCTATGCCTACTTCAAAGCTCTTTGGACGAGTGTGGATGGTGGACGGAACTGGAGGCGGCTGGAACCTCCTGTGAAGGCGAATTGTGGTTACCCCAGACTATGGGCTGGACCCTCTGATTCGTCGGTGTACTTCGCTTGCGGAAGCACCGAAGCTCTCGGAGGTGGATTCTTCGAGAGCACAGACGGCGGGGAGTCATGGACGCGAATACCAAGTCCCAACGGACAGCGGATCTGGAGTCTCGCGATAGGCGTGGCTGACCCGGGGACCCTGTACACCATTGTCGACAGCAGCCTCTGGAAGTCCACCGGCGGGGCGCGAACCTGGCGGCGTGTTGGAAACCTTCCGGTTGCGGCTGGCAGCCTGCAATTGCATCCGGCGAAACCTTCGGTCCTACTTGCATCGACGCCCACCGCCTTGCTGAAAAGTGACGACGGTGGGGAGACGTGGATGACACTGCTGTCCTTTGCGGGCCGCTACGGGGCGTTTTACGCGGAAATCGACCCCCGCCTACCCGACACGTATTACGGCCGGAGCTGGCTGAGACAGGAGCTTCGGCTGAATGACCGGCAAACCTTTGCGCGAAACATGCTCGGAGAAAGGCTACTCGCGCCAGGCAGTTTCGTGTCGATATACGGCCAGGATCTCGCGAATGAAACGCAGGTGGCGGGAGCCGGGCCGCTTCCTGTCAGCCTCGCGGGAGCCACGGTTTCCTTCAACGGCCAACCCGCGCCGCTGCTGTTCGTCTCACCCGGTCAGATCAACGCTCAGGTACCCTTTGGGCTTGCTCCCGAAACAGAGTTCTTCCCGCCGACGACCAGCGTGACGATGGAGGTCCGGCGGGCCGATGGAAGCGTGGACCGGCAAACGGTCGGTATTTCGCATAGCGCTGTCTATATTTTGAGGGAGAATCCGACACGCCAGGCAGCTCCGTTGTTGTTTCACACCTCCGATCTCCGCCGGGTGGGCGCGGACGAACCGGTGCGCCGGGGAGAAGGAATCACGTTGTTTGCCCTGGGGATGGGCGATCTGGAACCCTCGATACCCGCGGGTGTCTTACCGCCTACACCTCCGCCGCAACTGCCAAACCCTCCCTGTGTACTGTTTTCTCTGCCCCCCTTAGCGGCGAATGGGCCTATATCTCATACGGCGACACCCTCTCTTGCGGCGGGCGCCGCGCCCGGCCTAATAGGCGTTTACCGGGTGAACTTAGCGGTGCCGGCCTCGCTTATTCCAGGCTCCTACACCGTGTCGTTGACCGACCGCCGCGTTAACAACGCCTCTGGGAGAGAGTGCAGGACGGGGTACCAGGGTCCCACCCTTGATTCCTTTGCACTCCAGGTGCAGTGAACGTATGCGAACACTGTCCGCTCCCTATTTGATCTTCAACGCAACTGGAAGGCGATTAGACAACGCTCCAGTCCGCGTCATGCAAAAAACAAGTCGAAAGAGAAATACCTATATGCCGTCACGAAGATTCGTTCCGATCTGTCTTCCGATGTTTTTAGTTTTTACTTCTGCCCTCTTCGGGCAGTCGTTTAGTGGCAGGATCGCCGGTTTGGTGACCGACTCCAGCGGCGGTGTGATACCCCAAGCCTCGGTGTCCGTGGCGAACGAAGGCACGGGAGCGCTACGCCGGTTGATGTCCGATGCAAGCGGGATTTACGCCGCCGCGGAGTTGCCGGTGGGCTACTATACCGTGCGCTTCGAGGCCGCCGGTTTTAGCACGCTGGAGCGGCAGCGAGTCAAGGTCGATGTGGGCGGCGGAACTCGTCTCGATGTTACGCTCTCCGTCCAGGCAGTGGACCAATCCGTCGAAGCCAAAGCTGTCGTTCCCGTCCTGCAGCAGGATTCCAGCGGCCTGGCCGAGGTCGTCGATACTCGCCAGGTGCAAGAGCTGCCGCTGAACGGCCGCGACTTCCGGAAATTGGCATTCCTGGTGCCGGGCGTAGCTCCGCGGTCTCCCCGCGGCTCGCTTGGGTCCTTCACAGTGAATGGCCAGCGCGAGAAATCGAACATTTTCCTGATCGACGGTGTCGATAACAACGATTCGTTCCGCAATCAGCCTTCCTTCAACCAGGGTGGGGTTGTCGGCGCGCAGGCAACGCTCTTCCCAGTTGATGCGTTAGCCGAATTCAGTGTGCAGAGCCAGGGATCGGCGGAGTATGGCCGAAGCGCCGGAGCTGTGATGAACGCCGTCATCAAATCCGGAGGCAACGAACCGCACGGAACCCTCTACGAATTCCTTCGCCACGACAAATTGAACGCAAGGAATTTCTTCGAAACCCTTCCAGGCGCGAAGAAGGGCTCGTTCAAGAACAGTAACTTCGGTGGAACCCTCGGCGGTCCGATCGTTCGCAACCGCACATTCTTCTTCGCCGGCTACGAAGGGGAGCGCGGACGGCCCAGTTCGTCGCTTGCCACAACGGTGCCTGGTGCGGCAGATATCGCATCGGCGCGGGCGGCGAACGCCGCCGCGGGTCGTTCGGAGAATCCGCTCGGCGCGGCAATCCTAGGTCTTTTTCCGCGAGAAAACATTCCCGGCGCCAAGGCCAATTACGCGTTCAACGTCCCCAATATCATTGACAGCGACAACTTCCTGGTGAAGATCGACCATCGCTTCAATGACCGTTTCCACTTGAGTGGCCGCTACGTCTTCGGCGAAGGCAACCAGACCTTTCCGTTGAATTCCGGTCAAGGCTCGCAGCTCCCGCCTTTCCAGACTGTGGTTCCCACGCGCGTGCAGTTGGCGGGATTGAATGCCACGCAGTTGCTGACTCCTCGCCTGATAAATGATGTCCGCGTAAGCTTCAATCGATTTGCCCAAGTCTTCTCGTCTCTGGATTCCGCTTTCGACCCGGCCAGTATCGGCCTGATCACCGGAGCCAGGGGTGGTCTGCCGACCATCGTCGTCGGCGGGTTCGAGAGTCTCGGCGCGCCCACGAATGTGCCGCGCGGACGCGTCAGCCAGGCCTATCAGGTTGTGGATGCCCTGGTCTGGGCACAAGGCGCCCATACCTTCAAGACGGGAGTCGACTTTCGCCGGCCGCTGGTCCGTTCCTTCAACGATCAGTTCTCGCGCGGGCGTCTGAGCTTTAACAACCTGTCCGAACTGCTGGCCGGAGTCGCCGCGCCCAGCGGTACGACCATCGCCCGCGGCGCAACTCGTCGCGATACGTACTCGAACAATCTCGGCGTGTTTTTCCTGGATGACTGGAAAGTGAATAGCCGGCTTACTCTGAACCTCGGACTTCGATATGAGTACACCGGCCCGCTGTCGGAGAAATCCAATCTTATTTCGAACTTCATTCCCGGCCAGGGCCTGGTGCGCGTCGGACAGGGACTGGACACCCTTTACGGCCGCGACAAGAACAACTTCGCCCCGCGCATCGGCTTCGCCTTCGACCCGCTGAACACGGGGAGAACCGTGATCCGCGGCGCCTATGGCGTCTACTACGACTCGCCCTCGCAGGATTTCTTCCTGGCGCAGAGCTTCCCCAATGGAAACGTCGGGACGAACCCCGTACCGGGACAGGGAACCTTCACGGTTAACTTCACGGGTCCGGTGCCGTTCGGCCCGGGAGTCGACATCTTCGGCGGCGCCAACGCGCCGGTACCGCCATTTACCGCCTTTGGGGTGGACCCGCACATGCGCACACCGTACGCGCAGAGCTACAACTTCAACGTCCAGCAAACGATCGCCGCAGGCACGGTCGTACAGGTTGGTTACATCGGGTCGAAGGGCACAAAGTTGTACCGCCCCCGCAATATCAATCAGGCGGCTCCCGGTCCGGCCGAAGGACTCCAACAGCGCCGGCCTTTCAATGCCGCATACCCGCAGTTCGCCGGCATTTATGAGTTGGAGGCCTCCGCCAACTCCAACTACAACGCTCTGCAAACGGTCCTGCGACGGCGCTTCTCCAGGAGGCTGACACTGTTCGGATCTTACGTCTGGTCGCATTCCATTGACGATGCATCCAACGGAATCTGCTCCTGCACGGCAGGAGTATCGCTACCGCAAGACAGCTTCAATACGCGAGCCGAAAAGGCGTCGTCGAGCTTCGATCAGCGCCAGCGCTTCACTTTCAACTTCGTCTACGATCTGGAGTTCCTTTCTCACGCACTGAACAAATGGCCGAAGCGCCTGACCGCGGGCTGGCAACTAAACGGCATCTATACGCTGGCAAGCGGTGCTCCGATAACCCCCTTCTGGAACGGTACGGCCCCTAGTGGAAGCGGCGAATCGAGCAACGACCGGCCGAATGTCGTCGGCAACCCGAACGATGGCCCCAAGCGCCGCGATGCCTGGTTTAACACCGCGGCTTTCGCCCCTGCGCCGAAAGGGACGTTTGGCAATGCCGGGCGTAATACCGTGATTGGACCGCGGACAAATACCGCCGACTTTTCGCTGTTGAAATCGACGCGGATTGCCGAGCGTACGAGCCTGCAGTTCCGCGCGGAATTCTTCAATCTGTTCAATCACCCGAATTTCACGGTGCCGAACGTGACGGTGAACAGTCCCGCCTTCGGCTCCATCGCGAGTACCGTGGATGTCGCAAACGGGAATCCGCTTGGCGACGGCGGGCCTCGCCTCGTTCAGTTCGCGCTGAAGTTGATGTTTTGAAATGTGCATCGGACGGCACAGCGTGACCGTCCGGCGATAGCTTCGAGTCTTATCAAGGAGAGAGATCATGAAACAACATCGGCCACCTATCAGAGGCAGGGGCCAAATGCGTCGCGCAATCTTGATGGGTTTGCTACTAACCTATGCAAGCCACGTCTTTGCGGACCCCAATCCATACAGCCAGAACTTTACGATGTTTGAGAGCGGCCAGGTAAGGCCGCTCGCGATAACGTCCGACAAGAAATACCTGCTGGCCGTGAACACACCCGATGCGAAATTGGAAATCTTCAAGATCGCGAACGGCGGCGGCCTTGAGCATCGAGTCTCGGTCCCCGTTGGGCTGGAACCGGTCTCCGTAGCGATTCGAAATGACCAGGAAGCCTGGGTGGTCAATCACCTGTCGGACAGTGTCAGCATTATCGAGCTGAATGACAGGAGTTCCCATATCAAGGCTACGCTGCATGTTGGCGATGAACCTCGTGATATTGTCTTTGCCGGCAAGAGCAGGAATCGCGCTTTTGTTACAACCGCCCATCGGGGCCAAAATTCCCCGATAGATCCGAAACTGTCGACTCCCGGCGTCGGACGCGCCGACGTGTGGGTATTCGATGCCAACCAGTGTTGTAATGGTTCATCGCTAGGCGGGGAACCGCTTAACATCCTGAGCTTTTTCGCGGATACGCCGCGTGCCCTGGCAGTCACGCCGGACGGCTCCAAAGTCTACGCCGCATCGTACAACAGCGGCAACCGAACGGCCTCAACCTTTGTCGGCACGTTCCCCGCCATCGGAAATCCACTGCCGCCTGTTCAGATTTTCCCGTTCTTTCCGGCGCCACTCAACGTCAACGCATTCGGTGAGCCACAACCCCTCACCGGTGTGATCGTCAAATTCGATGGGACCAACTGGAAGGATGAGAATGGACTGAATCGCGACGCCGAAATGACCTTCACCCTTCCGGACAGGGACGTTTTCGCGATCGACGCCAACGCCAATCCTCCACGGGCCATTACCGGTCCGGCCGGTGTCTACTCGGGTGTCGGGACCACGCTTTTTAACATGATCGTCAACCCGGCCAACGGAAAAGTGTATGTCTCGAATCTGGAGTCAAACAACATGCAGCGGTTTGAGGGGGCGAATCACTTTGCCGGTTCCGCCGCCAAGCCCGATCCCTCCGTTCGCGGGAAGATCGCCTTCAGCCGGATTACCGTGCTCGACAGCGCCGGAAATGTGACGCCAAGGCATCTCAATAAACACATCAATTACGCCATCTGCTGTGAGCCGAATCCCATCGAGAACGCGACCAGCGTCGCTTTCCCCCTTGGCATGGAGATCACCTCGAATGGGCAAACCCTATATGTGGCCGCGGTCGGCAGCAGCGAGGTTGCCATCTACAATACCGCGCAGCTCGAAAACGACACGTTCGTTCCCAATACGGCCAATCAAATCTCCGTCAGCGGCGGCGGTCCCACTGGTCTGGCGCTGAATGAGGGCGCAAGCCGATTGTATGTGCTGACCCGCTTTGACAACTCCATTAAGATCATAAATACGCAGACCAAATCTGAGATTGGTCAAGCGAAGATGTATAATCCGGAACCCGCGCGCATCGTCAACGGGCGCCGCTTCCTCTACGATGCCTCACTAGGTTCCACCCACGGAGATTCGGCATGTTTTAGTTGCCATCCTTTCGGCGACACGGACCACATCGCGTGGAACTTAGGCGATCCCGACAAACCCAACGTCGATGACCCGAATGTGAAACAGAACATTTCGTCCCGATTTGGCTTTGCTTCCATGAAAGGTATCTTTGCCACCCAGAGCTTACGCGGAATGGATAATATGGGGCCCATGCACTGGCGCGGTGACCGCACCGGTGGCTACGCCGAACCAAACGCCCAGCCCAATTCCGGCGCCTTCAACGAGGTCCTGGCGTTCAAAGCATTCAACGTCGCCTTCCCCGGGTTATTAGGGCGTCACGATCAGATCCCCGAGGCGGACATGCAGTCTTTCACTGAGTTCATTTTAGAACTGATGTATCCGCCCAACCCGATCCGAAACCTCGACAACTCGCTAACGCCACTGCAACAGGAAGGCTCCAATCTCTTCTTTGGCCGCCGTACCGTCTTCGATCCCTTTGGCCCTAACCTGAACTGCAATGCTTGCCACGAGATTAACCGCAATGCCAACGCTGGTCAAACTACGAAACCTGGGTTCTTCGGTTCAAACAGCCTGACGTCGGAGGTGACGGGACCCGTCACCCTGAAAAATCCGCATCTTCGCAATGCCTATCAGAAGGTCGGCAAATTCGGAATGGCCTTCTCGGCCGTCTTTTTGAACGGTCCCCGCTTCGGTGTACAGCAAGGCGAGCAGATTCGCGGCTACGGCTTCAACCACGACGGATCCGTTGACGCAATCTTTAACTTCCTCTTCGCGCCCAACTTCGGCACCGGAGAAGCGCAGGCAATCCTGCCTCCTCTCATCGGTGGCCCGGTCGACAATCCCGAGGGCATTAAGCTTGACGCCGCGGGTCTTCGCGAGCGCGACGCGTTGGAGGCGTTCGTCCTTGCGATGGATTCGAACTTCGCTCCGATCGTTGGGCAACAAGTGACTCTGACGAGTAATAATGCCGGTGCCGCCAATAGCCGGATCAATCTGCTACTGGCGCGTGCCGCCGCGGATGAGTGTGAAGTGATCGCCTTCAACGCAAACACGGCCGAGGGCTATTTGTTCAGGAACGGGCTCTTTTTGCGCGATACCGTGAGCAAACCTGCATTGACAGATACGCAACTTCGTGCGCTTGCCGGCGACGGCGCCGGCATCACCTACACCTGTGTCCCCAAGGGCAACGGCGTACGCTTGGCCCTCGATCGCGATCTCAACGGAGTCTTGAACGGCGATCAGTAGTCCAAGTTGGTGATTGGATTGCGCACGCGAAGTAGCATCGCCGTTGATGCTCTTCGCGTGCGCGCCCGAGTCGCGGCGCGGGCCGGAGTTACGCAGACCGAAGGAGACGAATATGCGAACAAATGGTGATGTCGTGAGGGATGTATACAACGCCTTTGCCCAGGGCGACGTAGCCGCATTACTCGGGGCCCTGGACCCCAATATCCAAGTGGAGAGAAGCCGAGAACTTCCTTTATGCCGACGGCAATCCGTACATCGGCCCGCAGGCCGTGATCTTAGGCCTCTTTCGACGTATCGCATCCGACATCGAGAACATCGCCGCCGTACCGGAACACTTCGTCGAGGGCGGAGACGCCGTCGTTGTCGAAGGGCGATACCGTGGGAAAATGAAGGCCACCGGCAAGCTTGTTGACGCTCAATTCACGCATGTGTGGCGTCTGCGCGGTGGTAAGGTCGTCGAATTTCAACAGTACACCGACACCAAACAGTGGGCGGATGCAGCCGAATCGTGACACAGAGACCGGCGGAATCCTCATTTGAAAGGAAGCGTCACACTGGTGAGGGTGATATTCCGAGACTGAAAAGTCGTTGAGAATCGCCCTTAAGCAAATTCAACCAGAGTTGGTCGGATTGCCTTCCTAACAGTACTTGCCATGCGCCCCAGCATGCATCAAGGCTCGCCAGATTCCAGTGACGTTTTAATAAGCTTCTCGAACAGGGGCTTCCATGCGCGCTCAAAGTCTGTACCCAACAATCGGACCAAGGCGAATACGGTCAAAGCAGGCATCTTACCGCGCGCAGCTCAGGCCGTCAGGGTTAGAATCCGGAGCGCCGCGCCGCGTCGTCAGCACCATGCCGCCGCTAGCCGCGCTTTCAGTTCCAGCACCGGTACTGGCAGGTTAGTCAGGAACTCCGCATGGCCGCGGGCCGCGCGGTAGGGCGGACGGCGAGCAGGCATCTGGAGCAACTGCGCCACCCGGCGAACGTCGAAATCGTACAGAAGCGTTCCATGGTGAAGGAAGGCGTGCCGTGTCCGCCGCTGAGCGCTGCCGGACACCTTTTTGTTATGCAGCGCCAGATCGCTCTGACCCGCCGGCATCACATACGGAACGCCCAGAGCTTCGCAGACTCGCTGCGTCACCCATTGCATGCTAAACGCAACATCACGCCAACGCGGCTCCCAATCTAGCGGGAGCACCAGTGCATAGTTCAGACACCCTGGGCCCAATACGACCGTCCCGCCACCGCTGCATCGACGGAGTACCGGCACTCCTTCCGCCTCACACGCGTCCAACTTCGCTTCCCGATCGGCGCGCCCGCCTTGCCCCATCACGACGCATTCCCGGCCGCTTTCCCAGACGCGCAGAACGCCCACGCCTTCGGCGAGTAATTGTTCGTCCAATTGCAGATTTTCGGCCGGTTCCGGTAACGAAACGTCCATCCAGCGAAGCGTGTTTGGCGTCATTTTCATGGGTTCTACCGAGGCTTCGTTCATAATACCTACAAATGGTTGTGTATCTCGATTGCGCCGCCACGACACCGCTCGATCCAAGGGTTCGGGCGGAGGTTTTGCGCTATCTGGACGAAGATTTCGGCAATGCGGGAAGCCGCACTCACGACTACGGCCGCCGCGCCCGCACAGCGGTCGAATCGGCTCGTGACAGCGTCGCAGCCATCACCGGATCCAGCCGCGGCGACGTCGTGTTCACGAGCGGCGCTACCGAGAGTAACAACTTGGCTATACTCGGCCTCGCCGGTCCGGAGCGATCGAGACACATCGTCACCACCCGCATCGAACACCACGCGGTGCTTGAACCCGTGGCCGAGTTGGAACGCCGCGGCTTCACGGTAACCTATGTCGACCCCGAACCCGGCGGCTGGGTCTCGCCGGCCTCCGTCGCCACCGCCCTGCGGCCGGATACCTTCCTCGTCTCCGTCATGCACGTCAACAATGAAACAGGCGTCCAACAACCTATCGTCGAGATCGCCGAAACGCTGCAAAGCCACGCCGCCTATTTCCACACCGACGCGGCGCAGGGCTTCGGCAAGGCTATTGAGGCACTCACCCATCCGCGCCTCGATCTCATTAGTATCAGCGGCCATAAGATCCATGCGCCGAAAGGCGCCGGCGCGCTCATCCTCCGCCGCCGCAATGGCACCCGCCCTCCCATACGGCCCTTACTGCACGGTGGCGGACAGGAGCGTGGCCTGCGTTCCGGCACGCTTCCGGTCCACCTCATTGCGGGCCTCGGAAAGGCCGCGGAGATCGCGAAAACGGAATGGCGGGAACGAGCCGATCTTTGCCGCGCTTATCGCGCGAAGCTCCTTGAGGGGCTCGCTCCGTTGAAGCCGGTCCTCCACGGCGATCAGTCCCGTACGCTGCCCAATATCGTCAACCTCTCGATTCCCGGTATGCAAGCCGAAGCGCTGATGGACGCCTGGAGCGAGCTTGTCGCCATATCCGATGGCGCCGCCTGCACTAGCCAGTCCCAGCAATGCAGCCATGTTCTGGGCGCCATGGGGTTGCCGGATGAGCGCATGTCCGGGGCCGTTCGGCTTTCCTGGTGCCACGACTCTCCGTTACCCGACCTGCCTGCCATGGTGGCCGCCGCCGCATGAAAATCCCGACGATTTATTACAAACGAACACGCTTCACCGCCCGCCTGCCGGAGACGTACCGCTACAGTCCCGCTCACTACTGGCTGAACGAAATCGAACCGGGCATTTGGCAGGTTGGTTTCACGAAGTTTGCAACCCGGATGCTCGGCGACATTGTTGAGTTTGAGTTCAAAGTGGCGCCGGGCACGACGATAGAAACCGGCCAGGTGATCGGTTGGACGGAGGGATTCAAAGCGCTCAGCGATGTCTACAGCGCGGCGTCGGGCGAGTTCCTCGGAGTCAATCCTGCCCTCCAGGAATCCATCACCCTCCTCGATAATGACCCCTTCGGAGAAGGCTGGCTCTACACCGTCAAAGGAACTCCCGGACCAGGGTCTACCGGCGTGCACGGGTATATTAGTATCCTCGACGCTACGATTGACAAGATGATCGCGAGTCGTCACTCGCAAGGAGAACTAGAGAATGTCTGATGCACCAGCCAAGGCCCGCTACATCATGATTGGTGGCTTTCTCGGGGCAGGCAAAACGACCGCCATCCTTCGTTTTGCCCAGCACCTTCACTCGCGCGGCACACAGGTAGGCCTGATTACAAATGACCAGAGCATTGGCCTGGTCGACACGGCGCTGCTCCAGTCGCAGGGAATGCCTGTCGAAGAGATCACCGGCGGCTGTTTCTGCTGCCGCTTCCAATCGCTGATGGATGCCGCGGGCAATCTGACCCGTACCGCCGCGCCGGAAGTCTTTATCGCGGAGCCCGTAGGAAGCTGCACAGACCTCCGCGCCGCCGTCAGTTATCCTCTTCGCCGGATCTATGGCGAAGACTACGAGATTGCCCCGCTCAGCGTCCTGGTCGATCCGATCCGGGCCATGCGCGTCCTCGGCCTTGATAAGGGTAAAGCGTTCTCGGAGAAGGTACTCTACGTCTACAGGAAGCAGCTTGAAGAGGCCGACATCATCGTCATCAATAAGACGGACCTGCTCTCGGAAGCCGATCATGCCAGCCTTCGCGACGCCCTCCAAGAAAATTACCCCGGCTCGGAGATTCTCTCCATTTCCGCCCGCACCGGCGAAGGTGTCGACGAGTGGCACCGGTGCCTGCTGGCTGAGCAGATCGACAACCGCCAGGCTCCGGACGTTGACTACGAAATCTACGCGGAAGGCGAGGCACTGCTTGGATGGTTGAACGCCTCCGCCACCATCAACGTCCCGGCGTCTTTTGACGGCAACGCCCTTCTCAGTCGTATTGCCGGGACTCTCCAAGCGAAACTCGCCGAACAGAGCGCCGAAATCGCTCACTTGAAGATGACCCTCTCTCCCAGTGAAGGGAACGACCTTGCCGTCCTCAATCTCGTTCGCGGCGACGGAACTCCCGAAAGCATCCATCGCCTCCAGGACGATATGGAATCAGGCGAGCTCATCGTCAATCTTCGCGCCGAAGCCGATCCCGAGATCCTGCGCGCCGCCGTCGAAGCCATTCTCCGCGACATACTACCGGGTGCGGATGTTAATATCGAGCACATTGAGGCATTCCGCCCTGGAAAGCCGACGCCCACTTATCGCATGGCCATGGCATGACCGCATCCACGTCTCCACTCCGTATTTTGTATTGCCATTGCGCGTTTGCGCGTGTCGTACCAGGGGACGTGAAGGCCGCCGTGCTCGATCAACTATCCGCCGCCGCTATTGAGTTTGAGGCGGTCCCAGATCTCTGCGAAATGTCGGCTCGCCGCGACCCGCGAATCGCCGCGCTCGCGGCCACGCCAGGACTCCGCATCGCCGCCTGCTTCCCGCGCGCCGTTCGCGGACTATTCGAAGCGGCTGGCAGCCCGCTGGCCGAAGACACCAGCGTCTTAAACATGCGAACACAAGCGGCTCCCGATGTCGTCGAGTCGCTACTCGCGGAGACCGCCGGATGAGCCGTCTCGACGGGACGCAGATTCGCACGGTCCTCTATGAGGGCCCGGGCAGCGCTCCTATTGAGCCCGCCGTCCGTTCTCAAATAATGAGTGCCCTTCTCGATAAGGGCTTTGCCGTTACCGCGCTGCAATCCAGCACTCACCTCACCGCGGCCGAGCGCGATGTGGTTGTCATACTCGGCCGGTTCGCCGATTCTCCGCCCGATTTCAATAATGGCTTCACCGTACGATTCCAGCCTATTGACGGGATCGACGCCCCAGCGATCGTAGCCGCGGTCGAGCAACTGATCGGCGAACATGGCGCCGTCAAAGCGGGTGCATGGAAACCTTGGTTTCCCGTTATCGACTACAGCCGCTGCACCAATTGCATGCAGTGTCTCAGCTTCTGCCTCTTCGACGTTTATGGCGTCTCAAAGGACCGCAAGATCCAGGTTCGCAACCAGGACAATTGCAAGACCGATTGCCCCGCCTGTTCCCGCGTATGTCCCGAAGTGGCCATCATGTTTCCGAAGTACCGCCACGCCCCGATTAACGGCGACCAGGTGAGTAGCGATGATATGCGCCGCGAAGCCATGAAGGTGGACATCTCCGCCCTCCTTGGCGGCGATATCTACGCCATGCTACGCGACCGCAGCGTCAAGGCCACCTCCCGGTTTTCCAAGGAGCGGGACGACGAGCGCGCGATCAAAGAGCGTCAAAACTGTCTCAGAAAGTTGCAACAGGACATGGATATTCCGGCCGAAGTACTGGCCTCCCTCCCCTCGGTCGATGAGATTCGCGCCAAGGCCCAACAAGCGGCGGCGCGTGCCCAGGCGGCGATGGCCCCAGAAACGGAGGTCCAGTAGGTAAATGGTGTATTCCTTCGCCAAGCGCATGCTGACTGAGCCCGATCCCCGTCTCCTCCGCAAATTCGCACTCAACTTCGGCCTCAAGGGCGTGCTCTCCGTTGAGAAGTACAAGCGACGCCTGAAGCGCGGCGAATACTTTCCGCCTTTCCTTTTCATATCGGTCATCTCCGGCTGCCAGTTGCGGTGCCAGGGCTGCTGGGTTGACGTCGAAAAACCGTCCAGGCAGATCTCGCTCGAAGACATGAACCGCCTGATCGGCGATGCCAAGAAGCATGGCAATAGCTACTTCGGCATCCTCGGCGGCGAACCGTTCCTGCACCCGCAGCTCCTCGATATCTTCGCCGCCCATCCCGACGCCTATTTCCAGGTCTTCACCAACGGTCAGATGATCACGGAGGAGACAGCCGCCCGCCTCCGGGAAATCGGCAATGTGTCCCCCCTCGTCAGCATTGAAGGCACGGAGATCATCAGCGATGAACGGCGCGGCCGATTGAAGGTACTGAACCGGACACTAGCCGGCCTCGAACAGTGCCGCAAGCATCGCCTAATCACTGGCGTGGCTACGAGCGTGTGCCAGACGAACATTGACGACCTTGTGAGCGAGAGATGGCTCCGCCGCCTCATTGACATGGGTGTCCACTACGCGTGGTTTCACACTTATCGACCTGTGGGGCCGAACTCCAACCCCGCTCTTGGCCTGACCCCGGAACAGATTGTGCAGGTACGCCGGTTCGTCGTGGAAATGCGGTCGAAGCTCCCCATCGCCATTGTCGATGCCTATTGGGACGACAACGGCGAAGCGCTCTGCCCCATGGCCACCGGCGCTAGCCACCACATCAGCCCATACGGCGACTTGGAGCCCTGCCCTATCATCCAATTCGCCAAAGAAACAATACACGATCACGACAGCATCTACGAGCTCATGAACCGTTCCGGATTCCTCCGGGATTTCCGCGAGACGGCTGCCAAGACCACCCGCGGCTGCATTGTTCTGGAACGCCCTGACATCGTGCGCGATCTCGTGAACAAGCACGGCGCGCGCGACACTACCCAGCGCCAGGCCGCCATGTCCGAGCTGGGCGCCATGCAACCCCGCCACAGCCAGCACCAGCCGGGCCAGGAAGTCCCAGAAGATCACTGGGCTTACCGCTTTGCCAAGAAGCATTGGTTTTTCGGCTTCGGAGCGTACTCCTGAAATGTTGATTCCGATCGAACTTCCGCGTGCCGTTCCGGCGCAAAACGGCCGGCGCCCGCAGGCCAACATCCCGCAAAGCCGCCTGGAGCGTGAAAACCTCAAGAGTTTCATCGCGCGCTACGTCGCGGAGAACCGCGCCGCTTTAACGCCGCCCATGCCGCTCGACGATTTGCGCGCACATGCCGATACCGTCATTGATCGTACGGGCATTGCGCCTGATTATAGGGATTACGCCGGGGTCCTGCTCAGCAACGAAGCGTGGCGCGAAGCGTTGGCTGCCGTTCCTTATGAGCGCCGCCTGCTCCTTCTCCCCAAGTGCCTGCGCGTTGAGGATCGCTGTCCCGCTCCGTTCGATGAGTTGGGCCTGCTGTGTAAACAGTGTGGACTCTGCACGATTCAGGACCTGCAATCGGAAGCCGAGCGCCTCGGCTACGCCGTGCTGGTCGCCGAAGGTTCCGCTTTGGTGATGGCAATCATTCAGACCGGTAAGATCGAAGCCGTCGTCGGCGTGAGTTGTCTCTCAGTTCTGGAGCGTGCGTTCCCCTACATCGAGTCTGCCGCCATCCCCAGCATCGCGATCCCGCTTCTCCAGGACGACTGTAAGGACACCACGATTGACGTTGAATGGGTGTGGGACATGATCCATTTGACGAGCGACGACCACACCTGGCGCCTCGATATCGACAATCTCCGCGAGGAAGTAAAGGGCTGGTTCAGCGAAGAAAGCATGAACCGGCTCTTCGGCAACGCGCCCGCGAACGAAGCCGAGCAACTCGCCCGGCAGTGGCTGGCTAAGGACGGCAAACGCTGGCGCCCGCTTCTTACGGCGTGTGTTTATCAAGCCCTCAACGACGATCCCGAAGCCCCGCTCCCCGATAGCCTGAAAAGGGTGGCCCTTGCCGTCGAGTGCTTCCACAAAGCTTCGTTGATCCACGACGACATCGAGGACGAAGACGACGAGCGCTATGGCGCCGCCACTATGCACGCCGAATACGGGGTACCCGTGGCGCTGAACGCGGGTGACTTGCTGGTCGGCGAAGGCTACCGCCTCCTCGCCGAATCCGGTTTCCCAGCGGAAACAGTTCTACAAATGACGCGGATCGCGGCTGGCGGCCACCGGGAACTGTGTCTCGGCCAGGGCGCCGAGCTGAGTTGGTCCCGCCGCCAGCGTGCCTTGAAGTTGCAAGAAGTGCTGGGCATTTTCAAGCTCAAGACAGCGCCCGCTTTCGAAGTCGCGCTTCGCCTCGGAGCTGCCTGCGCCGGAGCGGACGAAGAGGTTCACGGCGTGTTGAAGCGGTACAGTGAAGCTCTCGGCATCGCCTACCAGATCCGCGATGACATTGACGATCTCGCCGCGGACGCCGGGCTCGTCTCGCGCATCCGCCCATCCATGCCGCTGGCCGAAGCCTTTGACCGTTCCAAGGGCGTGGATCGGGCCTTCCTTGAGATAGTCTGGGCGCAGACTCACGTGTCGCGCGAGGACGCAACGCGTGTCCGCCAGATCTTCGTAGCGGCTGACGTCGAGAATCGCTCCGGGCGGTTGCTCGAATCGTACAAGGAGTCGGCCATTCGTTCGCTCGCCGGACTCCATGATCCGAGTCTGAAGGGCTTGCTGCGGCGAGTCATCGGCAAGATTTTCAAAGTGGAAATACAGGGGTGGTGCAGTGAGTTTGAGGCTCGAAATGCTGCAAGTGGCCAGGCTGTCTCCGAGGTCGCTCGGTGACGCCCGCGAACTGGTCGAGTCGTTCATTCGCAGCCAGCAGAACCCCGATGGCGCCTTCCGCAATCGTGCCGGCGACAGCGATCTCTACTACACGGTGTTCGGCATTGAGTCGCTGATCGCATTGCAAGCCGGCCCGCCCACGACGCCGGTCGAGGCGTACCTCCGCACTCTCGATGACGGCGAATCGCTCGACTTCGTACACCTCGCCTGCCTCGCCCGCGCTTGGGCTGGAATTACCAAGGATTACTCCGCCGTGCCGGCAGAGCGAATCCTGGCGGGAATCGAACGCTACCGGACTCCCGACGGAGGCTACAATCAGGCACTCGGCTCCGAAAATGGAACGGCTTATGCAGCCTTTCTCGCCCTCGGTGCGCATCAGGATTTCGGCGTTGAAATACCAGGCGCGGGCCGCCTCCTCACTTCGCTTGAAAGCCTGCGCGCCCGTGACGGCGGATACGGTAATATGCCGGACGGACCCGCTGGCGTCACTGCGGCCACGGCAGCCGTGGTCGCGGCCCAGCGCCAGTTCCACAAAACTCCCGATCCTTCGCTCGCCCAATGGCTCCTGGCGCAAAAGGCGCCTACCGGCGGATTCTTTGCCCTCCCCGGCGCGCCCATCCCGGACCTCCTTTCCACAGCTACCGCCCTCCATGCGCTCTCCGGACTGCATGTCCCGATGAATGGCCTCCGCGAGCCCTGTCTCGACTTCATCGACACGCTCTGGACCAATCGCGGCGGTTTCTATGGCCACTGGTCCGACGACGGCATCGACACCGAATACACCTACTACGGGCTGCTCGCCATCGGCCATCTCACCGAGTGACGATGGACCTCGCAGCCCTGCGCCGCACACGACGAAACCTGGTCGAGCGCCTCAACGCTGAGCGTGTTTCCGGGGGCTGGTGGGAGGGCCATCTGGCGAGCAGCGCCCTCTCCACGGCCACCGCCATCGGCGCCCTGACGCTCGCCTCCAGCCACGAAGTTTCTCGCAGCCTCGACTGGCTGGCCCGTTCGCAGAACGAAGATGGCGGCTGGGGCGACACCGTACTCAGCCTGAGCAACATCAGCACAACCGTTCTCTGCTGGTGCGCCTTCGCCATCGCCGGCGCCGAGGCACGCTATCGGTCCACGATCGAGGGAGCCGAAACATGGCTGACAAACGCCGCCGGCGGTACCGGCGCACCTCAACTGACGAAAGCCATTCTCCACCGTTACGGCGCCGACCGGACATTTTCCGTCCCCATCCTCACCGTCATGGCCATCGCCGGCAAGCTCGGCCAGGGCCGTGAAGCATGGCGCGAGATTCCACAGCTCCCCTTCGAACTCGCTGCCTGCCCGCACCAGATCTTCGGAGCGTTGGGCCTCCCCGTCGTCAGCTATGCCCTCCCCGCGCTTATCGCCATCGGGCAGGTCCGTCACCACTACCGGCCATCCCGAAACCCAGTCACCCGCGCCCTTCGGAACTGTCTCACGCCGAAGGCCCTTCGCCTCCTTCGCCACATTCAGCCGTCTACCGGCGGCTATTTGGAAGCCACGCCATTAACCAGCTTTGTCGTCATGAGTCTCGCTTTTGCCGGGCGCAAGCGGCATTCGGTAGCCGAACAAGGCATCCGCTTTCTGGCGCAATCAATGCGGCCCGACGGAAGCTGGCCCATCGACACCAACCTCGCCACTTGGATCACCACACTCTCCATCGACGCCCTCTCTCCGCTACCCGCAAATGAACACCCGCTCGACCCCACCGCCCGAAACGCCATACGCGACTGGCTCCTCGCGCAGCAGTATCAGGTGGAGCATCCTTACACACACGCCGCGCCCGGGGGCTGGGCCTGGACGCCGCTGCCTGGCGGGGTACCAGACGCGGATGACACTCCTGGCGCGCTCCTGGCCCTCCGCCAGTTGGGACCGATCGACGCCCGAACCCGCGCCGCCGCCGCCAACGGCACACGCTGGCTCCTCGATCTTCAAAATAACGATGGCGGGATGCCCACCTTCTGCCGCGGTTGGGGGAGGCTCCCCTTTGACCGCAGCGGCACCGATCTTACCGCTCACGCCGTCGCGGCCTGGCAGGAGTGGCTCCCCGAGCTTCCAGACAACCTCCGGGCCCGCACCAAAAAATCACTAGGCCGCGCAACCGAATTCCTCGTGCGAAACCAAAAGCGGGACGGCTCGTGGACTCCGCTATGGTTTGGCAACGAACATGTCGAAAGACAAGAGAACCAGACCTACGGTACCGCTCGTGTAGTGCCGTCATTGCTTCGCGCCAATCACCCCGCCGCGGAAACCGCTTTGGAATGGCTCGGGAAAACGCAGAATAAAGATGGGGGCTGGGGCGGCGGGCCGGGCACATCGTCAACGATCGAGGAATCGTCACTTGCCCTGCACGCACTGGCCGGCGCAAATCGTCCAACCCTCAACCCCAATATCAGTCGCGGCGCCGCATGGCTAATCGAAGCAACTAGCGAGGGCCGCAAGACGCCGCCCTCACCCATCGGCCTTTACTTCGCAAGCCTCTGGTATTACGACGATCTATATCCCTTAATATTCTCGACCGGCGCTTTGAGTCGATTGTTACGAGCGGATTAGGGCGAATTGATTAAGCGGCGCGCCAGACGAGTCTTGGCTGAATTCTTGAAATCGGCAACCCTGAATAGGCTTCCCTTCACGGGCGTCTCCCGCGGCGAGCGGCAATCACGATTTATCTGAAAGAAAACGCGCGCAATTCCCATTCTGTTGTATCGGAATGATTGACGGCGAAACAGAGGCACGCCGGGCAGGCGTGCGGTGCACGGTATGAAAGATTCGGATAACCCTGAGGACATTAGCTATGAAGCGAACTAGATGCAGATGGATTTCGGTGGCGTGCCTGACTCTCGCCTTGCCCATCGCGGCGCTGGCGGATCTGAGCCAAACAACGACGCTCCAGGCGAATATAGGGCTAAACCTGGATACTGGCGCCACTTCCGCTGTTGGATCAAGGGGATCGACGGGCACCCCCGACATCCTGTGGAACGGAAGCACCATCACGCCTGCCGGCAATGCGACCGCGGTGAACGTCGGCGTTGGCGCATTTAATGCCCTTACGCTGGGTACGCTAACCTTCCTCCCGGGCTATTCGCAGGCTTCGATTCGCGCCACCGACCTCGTCGTCAACGATGTGTTCGCGGTACGCGCCAACAGCGGCCACTACGCTAAGGTTCTGGTAAGGGCCGTCGGCGGTGGATCCATCACCCTTCAGTTCACGACATTTGGAGCCACCAATGCTCCTGGCGGTCCTGCTATTACTGCGATTCTGAACAACTCCAGCGCTGTTCCACCCGGCTTCCCGAACTACGGGATCCCGCCGAGCAGCTTGTTCGTCGTCACGGGAAGTGGACTGTCAGACGCGGGCGATCCGGTCCTCCAATCGAGCGAGGCTCCCGGGATTCCGCTGACACTGAACGGAACCAGCATCGCCGTTGTCGTGAACGGTGTCACGACGCGCCCCGCACTGTACTACACGAGTCCAACCCAACTTGCGGCGGTTCTGCCGGCAGCGACCCCGCTCGGAACCGGAACTCTCGTCGTGACCTATAAAGGAGCTAACAGCGCTCCAGCGGCCATACAGGTTGTGCCGAGCGCGGTGGGAATCAACACCTACAACGGCTCGGGAGTCGCCACTGACGGCGCAACCGGAGCCTTGCTTACCTACATCAACTCCGGTTCGCCCGGGCAGACGATCGTGCTGTGGGGCACAGGGCTCGGCGCAAACCCCGCGGATAGCGATACGACGTTTTCGACGGCACCGCATCCCGTGAACACTCCCTTGCAGATTTACTTTGGCGGGGTACCGGCGAGAATTCTCTATCAGGGTGCGTCCGGGTACCCGGGTGTGAATCAGATTAACGTGACCATTCCGGAGTCGGTTCCAACGGGATGCTGGGTTCCGCTGGTCGCCGTGACTGGAAATGTAATTAGCAATGTCGTTACGTTTCCGATCAACAGAGGCGGGGGCGCCTGCGTCGACGTGCAAACCGGTTATAACGGCGGGCAGATCCAGCAGTTGAGTGGACAGGCCAAGTTAAAGGGCGGGCTGGTTTCGTTGATTCAGACAACTTCGGTGGATCTACGCCGCGGTACTGTTGTCACCAACTCCGCGAACGCGGCTTTTCAGCAATACGGCGGACTGGCCGCAGCCGCCACTGGCGGCACGGTTTCGCCGGGCGGATGTATTGTGACTCAGGTTGTCGCCGGCGGACCTATTCCGGCTCTCGTGGGGCTGGACGCGGGCACCATTACTCTGACCGGGCCGGCCGGGCTTTCGGTGACACTACCTTCGCAGTTTGGGCTGAAGGGCGCCTATGGGGCGATACTACCCGCGAGCGCAATTTCTACCGCCGGCGGGATGTACACGTTTCGAGGTTCCGGCGGCGCGGATGTTGGTCCCTTCACATCCACACTGAGTCTTTCGAGCCCCTTACTGAGCTGGACGAATCAAAGCGCGGCGGCCTCAATTGACAAAACGCAAGGGCTACTGGTTACGTGGACCGGGGGAAACCCTGGAACCTACGTCGTCATCACCGGTACTGCGGTTGCCGGCACGGCGGCGGGAGGCTACACGTGCCTCGCTCCGGTAGAAGCACGTCAGTTTCGAGTGCCTTCGTATATCCTTCTTGGCCTCCCAAACGGCGGTGGAGGCACAGCGGTTCAGAATAATGTCTACTCCTCGCTCTCCGCCACCGGAATTGATACCGGCGTCGCGCTGGCGGATGTCTCCTTTTCGGTGGCCTCCACATACTCGAGCGGCGGTCTCTCAAGATGAGGTCCGCATGTTACCGGCGGACTCAAACAGGTCTGTTTCATTCCGGCAGGAAAAGGGCCGGTATATACTCATCGCATGGTCCCCCTGGGTCCTTCCGCCGCTGGAGAGGACGCTGCCGCCCTGCCGGCGCGGGATGCGGCGAGCGACTATCGCCGACTGCTAGCCGCCCTCGCCTCAAGAGCGAAATGGCTTGGATCGCTCGATCCTGAAGGGGCTGCGCAGGAGACCCTGAAGCGCTCCCTGGAAAATGCCAGTTCACAACCGGCCGTCGAGTATTATTTCAGCCAGGACCTTCCGGCCGCGCTGCCTCCTCCGGTGTGGCCTCTGGATCAACTTCTGGCATGGCTGCACGGTGTGCTTCGCTACGTTGTCCGGGAAGAGCGGGGCAGAGTGCGATACAGCCGCGAGGTGCCGATCGGCGGCATCGGCCCGGACCCCGCCGACCCTACGCCCGATCAACTCCACAGCCTGATTCAAGAGGAGATGGAAGGGATCGTAGCCGACTGCTTCCCTATGCTGGAGCGCGAATACCGAGCAGTCCTGAAGATGCGCGCGCAAGGGATGAAATACGGAGAAATCGCTACGCGCATGGGTGTGAACGAGAACACTGTCGCAACCTGGGTTAGCCGCGGAATCCGCGATCTGGCACAACGTGTCCGAAAGCGCATGGGGGGTGGATGGCGATGACTTCGGATCGCATGGACCGCTACGCGCGGCGCGAGATGACTCCCGCGGAAGCTCGAGAATTGGCCCAGGAATCTCTGGACAATCCGGAGTTGTTTGAGGAGCTGACTGCTTCAGCGCTTGTGCACGCGGGTCTTACTGAGCGATCAATACGGGGCGGTAGGATGGCTCGATTCCGGTGGAAAACTGCGTTCGCCGCTGCGGCCGCCGCTGTTCTGTTGATCACGATATTTTTAGTGCGACCCACTCGACAGCAGGCCTTGCCACAAGCTCGGCCTGGCAAAACAGTCGTGGCTGTCCTCAAGCCGGCGCTGGGGTCTTCAGCGAGTCCGGGCCAGCCAATACTCCTCGCGAGCATACCTGCATCGGACGGCCGGGGCGGCGCACTCGTTTTTCGCGGCCCGGATCCGGCCAGCCGGCCTCCTCAGCCGGCAGGTGTAATCGTTTCTATTGAGGACGGGCTGGCTACGATCAATCTCGGTTCGCTGGACGGAATAAAGAAAGGGAGCGTACTTACAGTTTTTCGCGATGAGAAATCGACGCGCGCTACCGGCCGGTTCGTCGCGATGACGGTCTTTCGTGAACGGGCGCGCGGGGAGATTGCCGGCCAACAGGTCGCCCAGGATTACAAAACTGTCCGAGTGGCGGACGCTGATCAAGTGGCCGCGCTGATGGGCCATGTTGAGGTGCTGGTAAGCCGAGGAGATTCGCGCCCGGCTAGAGATTGGGCGGAGAAGGCGGTCGCGTTGGCGGAGACCACTAACATTCCGCTTGGCGAGAGACAGAAAGCCTGGGAGATGCTGGCTCTTTTGGAAACGCAAGCCGGCTCCCTGCAAGCGGCGGAGAGGCACTATCAATTGGCAATAGACAGCCTGGACGCGGAATCCCGGGGGTCTTTCGAAAAACACTCCAGCGCATTGAACAATCTGGCTGTCCTTCGAATGCTACGCGGCGACTATGACGCGGCCGCTGCACTCTTGACTGGCTCGGCCTCGGCATCGAACAAACCGGATGGACGGAGCTTGAACAACCGGGGTGTACTGGCGGAGCTGCGCGGGGATCGGCGGAGTGCAGAGGCGTTGTATACGGATGCGCAACACGCCTTTGCAGGCGGCGCTGATTCTTCGGGGCACGAACGCCGCGTCGTGGAAACCAATCTCGCGCGGATCAAAGGACCGAAGTAATGACGCGCCGTTGCCAGTTGACGGCAACCGTGCTCCTTCTCGGAGCCTCGGCCCCATCAATGTTCTCCCAGCACACAACGATACAGGATTGGGCGGCGCTGGACCGGCAGGCGGAGGAGTCTTATAGCAAGGGTGACCTGAAGGAGGCCGTTCGAGTTGCAAAATTGGCCGTTGCCGCGGCTTCCGGCGCGAAGCAGTCCGGGCACAGCATGGACCGGCTGGGGTTCTTCGAGTACACCTCCGGAAATTTGAAGGATGGCGAGGTGTTCCTGCGGCAGGCGCTTGAACTTCGGAGGAGGGAACTGGGAATCAACACGGCCGATTACGCGGAGAGCGTTAATGATCTCGCGCTTTTCTGCCGTGACTCCGGCAAACTGCCGGAAGCACGGGCGCTCGCGGAACAGGCCGTGGACATACGGTCGCGCGTGCTGGGCGCGGGTCATGGGCGTGTTGCCGAGAGTCTGAACACGCTGGCTAGCGTCTACGCCCTTCTGGGAGAGTACGACTTGGCGATCAGGCGATTCGAGGAAGCCCGCGCCATTCATGAGTCGCAGCCTGAGCCCAGAGACCTCAGCGAGGAGTACGGGACACTGTGTGTGAATCTTGCAGGCACCTATCAGCGCACAGGGAAATATGCAAAGGCCGAGGCCCTATTTGCCCGAGGAGTCAACGTCCTGCGTGTCAAACCTGGAATCAATCATCCAGCCTATTCGGCCAGCCTGGTTGCCTATGCCTATTTGCAGGCGGACCTCGGGCACTACTCCCTGGCCGAAAAGCTGTACGACGAGAGCGGAACGCTCATGCGCGAACAGCTTGGCGAACAGCACCCCTATTACGCTCTGTTCCTGAACAATCGTGCGGCCCTTTATGCCGTGTTGGGCAATCGTACCGTCGCGGAATCGGACTATCGGAAAGCGTTGGAGCTAAAGAGAAAGATCTATGGTCCGGACTCCCTCACCATCGGCGCGTCGCTCCGGAATCTGGCCCGCCTGGTCTACGCGGGCAGCTCCGTGGAAGGAGAGAAGCTCTATCAGGAGGCTGTCGATCTCTACAACAAGAATCCCAAGGCCCCGGCGTTCGATCATGCCACTGCTCTGTTGGGTCTGGCCGAGGCCCAGCGGAATCGCGGCGACCTGGGAGCGGCCCGCAAGACCCTGCAACACGCCTCAGACGTGGCCACCAAAGGCCTAGGCACGAAACACCCTCTTTATGCCGCAGTGCTGCGCGACTTCGGGCTGGTGCACCAATCGGCGCGGGAATATGCGGAGGCGCGGCAACGTCTGGCGGAAGCCGTCGCTATCATCACGGAGACACACGGAGAGAATCATCCTGACCTCGCGCGGTACCTGGAACGCTTGGCGGCTGTTTACGACGAAGCCAGCGACTATCGGGCCGCCGAGCCGCTTTATCGACGAAGCCTTGACATCTCCGGCCGGGCTCTGGCGGACATGCTTGCCGTGGGGTCCGAGAGTAACAAAGCGGGAGTCCTGACGAATCTGGATGACCCGATTCCGATACTCCTCTCATTCCAGCGCAGGGCGGGCGATACGCTGCCCGCTGCCCGGGCCCTGGCCTTTG
Source organism: Acidobacteriota bacterium (assembly GCA_016185425.1). Taxonomy (GTDB): domain Bacteria; phylum Acidobacteriota; class Terriglobia; order Bryobacterales; family Bryobacteraceae. Next base: position 44,269 of record JACPNQ010000001.1, read on the forward strand.
AGGCGGTGGCTCGCCGAAAGGGGAGGGTCCTGGATCAGGTGCACGATTGGGGTCAAAACCTAAGGAACAATTCCGACATCACTATACGCAACCGCTTCAACCAGCGGACAGATCTATTGGAGTGCCAGGCCTCGCTGACGATTGCGCTCGGTTATCGGGATCTGAAGCCCGCTGTGGTGGGGACCTGCGCACTTCCGGGTACCGAACTGGCGGGTCGTTATGAGGGCCTATTGCACGAACTCCGGACAAAGTGGACAGAGGCGTTGGGTCGGCAGGCTCTTCAGGTAGTCGCGCTTCTCAGACAGCGTATTGACGCGCTGGAATCGAACCTAAGCCGGGAAGTCCCGCATTTTGCTTCGGCCATCAAGTCGGCACGATGGGAAGACATCCGCTCTCGTCTCCAGCTTGACGAACTGCTTATCGAGTTCGTTGCCTATGCGGAAGGCGATCCTCGCCTGACCAATCGGCGCTACGGCGCGTTCGTACTCGCCAGAAGCGGTGACCTGCAGTGGGCGGATCTAGGCCCGGCCGGGCCCATTGATCGAGCGGTTCAGGATCTCATCACCGCGGCCAACGACTGGAGCCTCGCCTTGACCGCCAAGGAGAATCGGAGCGTGAAGCCAGCGGAGGAAACGGCTCAGGATGCTCTGCATACGCTTTCGGAAAGACTGAGCGCAGTGATCGCCGGTTTGATGCAAAGAAAAGAAGTACGGCGGTTGCGCGTCGCTCCCGATGGAATGCTCAATCTCGTCCCATTCGGGGCGCTTTCCGATGGGCACGGACACCCTCTGATCGAGCGTTTCACAATCAGCTACGTTTCCGCGGGCCGCGATCTTGCCGTTCCGGAGTTCGCCGGTCGCGCGGATTCCGCGGCGGGTTCGGTGATTATTGCCGTGAGCCCGGGAGCCGGCGCTAAGCCGGCTATGGCTGCCCGGCCGGTGCCCGGCGCGTTTCGGGCGGATCGGCTGGAGAGACTGGAAGGCGCTGAGAGAGAAGCTCGCGACGTACAAAAGTGGATACCGCGGGCCCAACTGTTAGGCGAAGGAAAGGCAACTGAGCAACGGATCAAGCAATTGCATCGCCCGGTATTGCTTCACATCGTTGGACACGGGATTGTCAGAGGGAATGAAGATTGCCAGGCCGCGCCGGGTAGTCCGGGCTGTCAACTGGTGGGCATTGATCCCGCCGCGCGAGTCATGAGCCTGTCGGCGATCGTGCTGGAAGAAGCCTACGGACGCGGCGATGGGTCGCCGCAGGACGGCCTGCTGACGGCGCTGGAGTTGCAAACGCTTGACCTCGATGGCTCGGAGATGTTGGTGCTCTCGCAGTGCCGGATGGCCGATGGCGTGCCGTCGTCGGGAGAAGGCGTATTCGGTATGCGTCGGGCCTCTGCCATTGTTGGTGTGAAGACGTTTGTCGCGCCGCTCTGGAAGATCGCCGATGCGACCGGACAGGCGCTGATGGACCACTTCTACAAACAGCTCAGCTCCGGTAAAGGGCGCGCGGAAGCGCTGCGGCAGGCCCAATTGCAGTTGCTCAGGAATCCCCGTACGGCCAGCTTTTTACAGTGGGCGCCGGTAGTTCTTTTCGGTGATCCGGGGCCTCTGCAGCAGGCTTTGTTTGCACGTTGACCTACGGCGGCAATATACAATCTCGTTCAGCGTCATGAATACAACTCGCCGCGCATTGCTGGGTGGTCTCGCAGGTTCTTTCGCTCTGCCGGCGGAATCGGCCGCCTTGCGGGACCGTTTCTTGAAGATGATCGACAGGCCGCGTGTTCCTGCGGAAGCGGAGGTACGGTTGCTCGAGCGGAGTGGCGGGCTGGAGATCTATCACTTGGCGTTCCGTTCCGAAGCCGGTCAGGCGGTGCCGGGTATTTTCCTGAAATCCGAGGGAGCAGCCGGCAAGCTGCCGGTCGTCATCGTTTTGCACGGGACAGGCGGAACGAAGGAAGGCCAGCTTGGCCTGCTGAAACAATTCGCGGCCAAGGGATTTCTGTCTGTCGCGATTGACGGCCGGTATCACGGCGAACGAACCAAGGCCCGGAAAGGGTCGGCGGAATATGTCGCCGCGATGCTTCGCCGCTACCAAACGGGAAAAGAGTATCCGTTCCTCTACGACACCGTTTGGGACGTGATGCGGCTGATCGATTATCTGTCAACCCGACCGGACGTCGACGCCAAGAGGATCGGCGCGATCGGGTTCTCAAAGGGCGGGATGGAACTGTATCTCGCCGCAGCTGCGGATCCGCGCATTCGGGCCGCTGTTCCTTGCATCGGGGTCCAGAGCTTCCGCTGGGCGATTGAGCACGACGCATGGCAGTCCCGCGTAGGAACGTTTCAGGCGGCGGCGGACGCCGCGGCGAAAGAGCAGGGGGAAGCCCAGGTCAACGCGAATGTGCTGCGCGCGTTCTATGATCGCGTGGCACCGGGTGTGTACTCGGAGTTCGATGGTCCCAAGATGGTGCCGCTGATTGCGCCGCGCCCGCTCCTGGTGATCAACGGCGATTCAGACGCCCGAACTCCCCGGCCTGGGTTGATGGAGTGCATTGATGCCGCCCGGGCTGCATATGGCGATTCTCGCTCCTTTCGGTTTGTCCTCCAGGAAAAGACCGGGCACAAGGTGAACCCGGACATCCTGCAATCGGCGGTGGATTGGCTGGCCACCTGGCTGTCGGCCGAAAAAAACTGAGAAAGATTTCATTTTTTTCGGAACGCTGGACGATTTCGTTCGTTAGTAGCTTTAGAGCAGGGTAAATTGTCGCTGGGCCAACTCTTCCGAAAGAAGGCTGTGCCATGTACCCGCTGCGACTGCTCGTGCTCTCTATTTCTATAATTGCCGGATTCGGCCAAACCACGTCCGACTCCTCGCGCCATGTGGATACGGCGTTACAAATGGAGGAGCGCGGGCAATTTGAGGCGGCGGGGAAGGAATACAAAGCCGCCATTGAGTCGGCCAGCCGGACCGCACCCTCCGAGCTCCTACGGGCCTTGGACTTGGCCTGCACGTTCTATCAAGACACAGGGCAGATGCCGCAGGCGGAGAACTGCTTGAAACGCCTGATGACCACCTATCAGCGTGCGATTGGCGACAATCACTTGCGGCTGAACCGCGTTGTGAATCGATTGGGGTGCCTCTACGTGGAGTTGGGCCTGCGCGCAAAGGTGGAGCGATTAGGCCTGGAAAAGTGGCTGGACCGTGTGGAGGCGGAGGATCCGCTTTCGACGGACCGGATTCAGCTTTCGGGAACCGTAGCGGCATTGCAGATTATGCGCGGCGCACCGGCCAAGGCCCTTGCGCTGAACAAGAAGGCGTGGGAAATCCTGACAACCCGTGGCGAGACAGAGTCCCATTCGGGCATTACGATTTTGAATAACCTGGCCATCTCCTATACAGAGCTGCATCGACCCTCCGACGCCGCGGATGAACTGCGGCGCGCTTTGCGGATTGGCGAAAAGATTGGGCTGCAGAACAGTTTGGGAATGGCGGCGACGCTGGCGAACCTGTCGCAGGCCTACGCGAACATGCACCTGTACTCCGATGCGGAAAAGCATTTGGCGGCCGCGCTGGAAATTATCGAGGCGCGATGCGGCAAAGACAGTTCCCGCACCGGCGCGATCCTGGCCACCTACGCGCCGTTACTACGGCAATTAGGGCGCAAGCCGGAAGCGAAAGCGGTGGAAGCCCGCGCAAGGAGGATCGCCGAGATCTCGGGCGTCTCATCTTATGCCGTTCACTCCGTGGATATTGCGGACATGACGAGGGGGCGCGGAATCCGGTAGCGTCGAATTTCATACAATCGCCTAATGCTCGAACGGCTGAGGGCGATGACCAAGGGCCCGGCGGCGCTGACCGTCCTCGTCCTCGCGTTGTTCTGGAAACTGGCGTTTTCCGGGGAATTCGTGTGGTTCGATCACCCGGACATGTGCTACCTGGAGATCCCGCGCCTGCAGTTTCAGGCGCGGGAGTTGCACCAGGGGCATTTTCCGCTTTGGGATCCGTCAATTTGGGCTGGGCAGTCGCTCATCGGACAGACGCAGCCTGGGCCGTTGTTTCCGCTGAACCTCGCGTTCCTGTTGTTACCGCTGGAACAGGGGTACCTGCAAGCTGTCTTTTTGAACTGGTATTGGGTGGTGCTCCATCTAGTGGCGGCGTTTGGTTGTTACGCCTTGTGCCGTGAGTGGGGACGGAGCCGGCAAGCGGCGATCCTCGCGGGCATTGGCTTCGGCTGCGGCGGATTTCTTGGAACCGTCGCATGGCTCGATGTGGCGGCGGGAGCGATTTTCACGCCGTGGATATTACTGTTTCTCACACGTGCCGTGGAGCAGCCGCGCAAGCCGTTGGCAAACGCGGCGGTTTCCGGTTTGCTTCTCGGAATCGCGTGGCTCAGCGGGCATCACGAGATTCCGCTGTTGGTAACCTTGCTGGTCGCGTGCATCTGGGCGGCTACGCGGTGGCGATTGGGATTCGTTGCGCTGCTGGTGTCCGGATTGATCGCGTCGCTACAGGTGCTGCCGACCATTGAGTTCGGGCGGCTGTCAAAGCGCTGGATCGGCGTGACGGAACCGGTCGGCTGGAACGATCCGATACCCTACTCGATCGCGACCGTGTATTCGATGCCGGCCAGGGGCGTCCTGGAGACGGTTCTGCCGAGCGCGAATCGTTACGCGGACTGCGCCCCTTTTTTGGGGCTGGCGATTGTGGCAATGGCGGTGTTGGGGCTCGCGAAGTCGGAAGAGCGCGGCCGCGTGAAATGGATCGGCGTGGCGGCGGCAGTGGCATTGTTGTTTGCGCTGGGAGCGGCCACACCGCTTCATGGGACGCTCTATTCGTTGCTGCCGGGATTGGGGAAAGCGCGAGTTCCCGTGCGGGCGATCCATATTTTCGACCTGGGCCTGTGCTTGCTGGCGGCATATGGACTGGACGTGATGTTGGCGCAAAAGACCGGCAGAGCGATGTTCTGGAGTTTGCTGGGATTCGGGGCGTGCGTCGTGTTTTGGGCGATCGGCCACCCGGAGTTGGATGACCGCTTGCTGCTCTCTGGCTTGTTGGCGATTGCGCTGGCGGCGTCGTTGCGTTTGCGGCCGCTCGCGGTTGTCTGGATCATCGCGGCAATGATCGAGATGCACGGCGTGAGCACGGCCACCTACTCATCGAAGTTCCGGACGGACCAGAACAAGTTCACGCGGCAACTGGAAAACTACCGGGACGTCGGCGAGTTCCTGCGCGAGCTCGACCGCCGGGAAGTCGTCCGCGTGGACGTGAATGACAATGATGTTTCGCTGAACTTCGGCGATTACTTTGGCGTCGATTCGCTGGGAGGGTACGTAGCGGGAGTGCCGGAGAATCTGATCAACGCGGAAACACATACCGAGAGGATGAAGACGATCCTGGCCGCAACGCATTATCTATCCAGGGAGCCGGCGCGTAGCGGGCAGGAATCGTACTTGGAGGGCAAGAGCGGCGTGAAAGTGTTTCGCAACCCGGAATCGCGGCCACGGACGTGGAGCGTCCATCAGGCAATTCGCGCGGCCACGCGGGAAGAGCTGAAAAAACCGATCGATCCGCACCAGGCTGCCTTGCTCGTAGGCGAGGTTCCCGAACTCGAAAGCTGCACCGGGGATGAAGTAAAAATTGTGAGCCGCAGCCCGAACCGCGTCCGCATTGATGCAACAATGCGCTGCAACGGGATGGTGATTCTCGCGGACTCCTACTATCCGGGCTGGCAGGTGCTGGTGGATGGCCGCGAAGAGCGTCTGTGGGAGGCCTACGGCGTCGTGCGTGGCGTCGTCGTGCCGGGCGGCAATCATCAAGTGGAGTTTCGATTCCGGCCACGGAGTTTTTATACCGGCCTGGTGCTGTTCGCCGCGGGGCTTGTGCTTACAGCGGCGCTGGTGTCCCTGCGGCGTTGATTCGGGTGTTACTGTGGAGGGGCTCTATGTCGCAATCCTTCACTTTCACTAGGCCGATTAATGGCGCTTATGCTGAGATTCTGACGCCCGAAGCGATCCGGTTTTTGGTCGAGCTTTCGACACGATTCGACACGCGCCGGGAAGAGTTGCTCGCGCGGAGAGCAGCACGTTGGGAAGAGTTACGGCGCGGAGTGCTTCCGGGATTTCTCCCGGAGACGAAACATATTCGCGAAGGTTCCTGGACCGTGGCCCCTATTCCGCCGGCGCTCCTGGATCGTCGTGTGGAGATTACCGGACCGGTCGACCGCAAGATGGTGATCAATGCACTGAACTCCGGTGCGTCAGTTTTTATGGCCGATTTCGAAGACGCCAATTCCCCTACCTGGGACAACAATCTGCAAGGCCAGATCAACGTGCGGGACGCGGTGAATGGCACCATCGGGTTTCGTAGCCCGGAAGGAAAAGAGTACAAGCTGAATCCCGTCACTTCCGTGCTGCTGGTGCGGCCGCGCGGGTGGCACCTGGTGGAGAAGCACATGCTGGTTGACGGTAAGCCGATCTCGGGCTCGCTATTCGACTTTGGCCTGTATTTCTTCCACAACGCGGCCGAGCTGCTCAAGCGCGATCGCGGGCCGTACTTCTATCTGCCCAAGATGGAGAGCCACCTGGAGGCGCGGCTTTGGAACGACGTATTCGTGTTTGCGCAGGACTATTGCAAAGTGCCCCAAGGCTCGGTACGCGCAACCGTGCTGGTGGAGACAATCCTCGCGTCGTTCGAGATGGACGAGATTCTCTATGAGCTGCGCGACCATTCGGCCGGGTTGAACTGCGGCCGCTGGGACTACATTTTCAGCTACATCAAAAAGCTGGGGCACCGGAGCGACAAGATCCTGCCCGACCGCGCGCAGGTAACGATGACCAAGGCGTTTTTGAAAGCCTACGTCGATCTGCTGATTCAGACCTGCCATAAGCGCGAGATTCACGCGATGGGTGGTATGGCGGCGCAGATTCCCATCAAGAGCGATCCAGTGGCGAATGAACAGGCGCTGGAGCGTGTGCGGCAAGACAAACTGCGCGAGGCGAAGGCCGGACATGACGGCACCTGGGTGGCGCACCCAGGGCTGATACCGATTGCAAAGGAGGTGTTCGACGAATTCATGCCGCAGCCGAATCAGATCTCCGTGAAGCGGGAAGATGTTCACGTGACGGAGGCCGACTTGCTGGAGCCCGTTGCCGGCGAGATTACCGCCGCTGGATTGCAGATGAACGTCGACGTGGGAATTCAGTACCTGGAGGCATGGCTGAACGGCAATGGGTGCGTGCCGATTTACAACCTGATGGAAGACGCGGCGACGGCCGAGATCTCACGCTCGCAGGTGTGGCAATGGGTAAAGCATGGTGTGCAGATGGCGGATGGCCGGACAGTGACGCCGGAGGTTGTCCGTGCGGCGATTGACCACGAGTTAAACACAAAGCCCGGCACACCCAACAAACGGAAGGCGGCGGAGATATTCGCCGACATGATGACGCGAGACGATTTCCAGGAGTTCCTGACGACAGCCGCGTATCGGTACATCGACTAGTGGTTAAAGGCCGAATACGTAGAGCACTTTGTCCGCCGCAAGCGCCAGGTGTTGGCGGCCATCGATGTTGAATGAGATCGGATTCGACGCAATGGCGCCGCCCGAATGAAAGTTCCACAACGGCTTGCCGGTGCGTGCATCCAGGGCAAACACATTGCCTTCGTTCGATCCGGAGAAGACCAGGCCGCCCGCCGTGGATAGCACACCGGCCCACGGTGGAGACAGCAGCCGGTACTCCCATGCCAACTTGCCCGTCGCCGGTTCCAGAGCGCGAATCGCACCCCACTGCTCACTCTCCGGAATGCGCCGTTCTCCTCCGCCGGAGAAGAATGTGCCCGGCTTGAATTCCGCTTCGCGTTTGAAGTAAGTAGCGCCGGCCTCACGCGTGGCGACATAGACCAGCCCGGTTCGTGGGCTGTACGAGGGGCTGTACCAGATCGTTGCACCATTCAGCGCTGGCCAGACCAGGATTCCTTCGTCGTTAGGATCCATTCCGGGAACCAGGATGGGCCGGCCTTTATCGTCCAGGCCCTTTGCCCACGTCTGCTTCGCATAGGGCTGGCCTGCCAGAAATTCGCCGGTCGTTCGGTCCAGCGCGTAGTAGAAGGCGTTTCGATTAGGATTGACGATGAGCTTGCGAGGCCGGCCGCGGACCGGAGCGTCAATGAGCATTGGCACATGGGCGGAGTCCCAATCGTGGGTGTCGTGCGGCGTGAATTGGAAGTGCCAACGTAGCTTGCCGCTATCCGCGTCCAGCGCGACAAAGGAGCATGTGTAGAGGTTGTCGCCCGCGCGGCTGTCGCCGTTCCAGTCGGGTCCAGGGTTGCCGATGCCCCAGTAAACGAGATTCAGATCCGGGTCGTAGGCGCCTGTCACCCAGGAGGAGCCAGCGCCACTCTTCCAGCTCGTTCCCGCCCAGGTTTCGCTGCCCGGCTCGCCGGGAACGGGAATAGTGAAGAAACGCCATAGCCGATGGCCGTCCTTGGCATCGTAGGCGTCGATAAAGCCGCGGATGCCCGCCTCACCGCCGCTCACGCCGGCGACCACCTTCCCCTTGATGGCCAGGGGAGCGAGGGTCATGCTGTAGCCCGGTTTGTAGTCCTCGACCTTGACAGCCCACCGCTGCTGCCCGGATCTCAGATCGAGCGCGACGAGGTAGCAATCGAGCGTCGCGATGTAGAGCTTGTCGTCAAGAATTGCCGCGCCGCGATTCACCCGGCCAAAGCCGATGGACTGATAGTCCTTCGGAATCGGCCGATCCCAAACCCAGAGTTCGCGGCCGGTTTTCACATCGAGTGCGGCGGCCCGGTTCGGTGACGTGACATACATAACGCCGTCGGCCACGAGCGGTGAAGTCTGATTGCGGCCGCCGGGAAATTGATACGCCCATTTCACCTTCAAGCCACCGACGTTGGCGGGCGTAAGCTCGGTAAGAGGCGAATGGCGATGTCCTTGCAGATTGCCCGAATAGGTCAGCCAGTTGCCGGGCTCCTTGGCCGCGTCGCGAATACGTTCGAACGGTACCTGGGCGCAGGCCGCAACGCTAAGAATAAAAATAGCGAGTTTCATTCGGCACCTCTAAGGCTGGCGAGATAGGCAACCAGATTGTCGAGATCGTTAGCAGGCAGTTTGTCGAACGCGGGCATCGTGCTTTGGCCGGTGAGCCGCGTAAGCTTCTTAATTGTGGACTTGCTGAAGCTCTGATATCTGCCGCCCGGCAGCGCAATCTGGATGGTGAAAAGGTCCTCATTGGCCTTCACGCCCTTAATGGTGTGGCCGCCGCCATCGGTGATTTCAACAAGCAGGAAGTCATCGGGCACAGTCGCCGATGGGCGCACGATCGATTCGCGAAGATGGGCGGCGCTGCGGCGTGCGCCGATGGCGCTAAGCTCAGGGCCGGCGCCATTGCCTTGTCCGTTGACGATGTGGCAGCCCGAACAGCCCCGCTCCGTGAAGAGCGCCTTACCGCGAACACTGTCACCAGGCACTTCCTCTACCGCAATCTTGCCGAGTGAGCGGACATAGCCCGCGACGCTCGCGACTTCGCGAACCGAGAGCTGCCACGCGCCTGGCATTTCGGGCGGTAGACCCTCGGAGATGGCCTTACGCAACGCCTCATCGTCCGGCGCGTTTTTTAGCTTGGCTTTGCGAAGCGAGGGGCCGCGGCCCCCGGAGCCGTCGGCGCCGTGGCAAAGGGCGCATTGCGATTCGAACACGCGTTTGCCGATGGAGAGGTCCGCAACCGCGTCATGGGGGCCTTGCGCGAGGACGGGAAGCGCAGTGAGAAAGAGAAGCATATGCCGCATGGATGTCACCGGTTGAGTTCTAGTTTAGCGATGCTTTCGAGGTGTACTTCGTCCGGGCCATCCGCAAGCCGCAGTGTTCGCGCGTTAGCCCACATCGCGGCAAGCTCAAAATCGCCGGAGACGCCGGCGCCGCCATGGGCCTGAATCGCCCGGTCGAGAATGTTCAGCGCGATGTTCGGCGCGATCACTTTGATCATCGCGATCTCGGCCCGGGCCGCTTTATTCCCCACCGTGTCCATTAGGTAGGCCGCTTTCAGAACGAGAAGCCGCGCCTGTTCGAGCTCGATGCGGGACTGGGCGATGTGGGCGCGAATAGTTCCCTGCTCGGCGATCGCCTTGCCAAATGCTGTCCGGGACTTTACGCGGCGGCACATCATCTCGAGGGCACGCTCGCCTGCGCCGATCAGACGCATGCAATGGTGGATCCGGCCGGGACCGAGACGCCCTTGCGCGATCTCGAATCCCCGGCCTTCTCCAAGAAGAATGCTCGAGGCCGGCACGCGGACATTCTCAAAAATCACCTCGCCGTGGCCATGGGGGGCATGATCATACCCGAATACGCTGAGGAGGCGTTTCACACGGACACCGGGCGTGTCCATCGGCACCAGGATCATCGACTGTTGCTTATGCTTCGGCGCGGAAGGTTCCGTTTTACCCATGAAAATAGCGATTTTGCAGCGCGGGTCGCCAGCGCCGGAAGTCCACCACTTGCGCCCGTTGATGACGTATTCATCGCCGTCGCGAACGATAGAGGATTCGATATTGGTAGCGTCGGAGGATGCCACGGCCGGCTCAGTCATCGCAAAGCAGGAACGAATCTCGCCGTTGAGCAAAGGTTCCAGCCACCGCTGTTTGTGTTCCTCGGTGCCGTAGCGCTCGATGACTTCCATATTGCCCGTGTCGGGCGCGGAGCAATTGAAGACTTCGGGCGCAAAGTGGACGCGGCCCATGATCTCGCAAAGCGGCGCGTACTCAAGATTCGTGAGGCCCGCGCCGCTTTCGCTGTGAGGCAGGAAGAGGTTCCAAATTCCCGCGGAGCGCGCCTTACGCTTGAGGTCTTCGACAATCGGCACGGGCTGCCAACGATTCCGCTCCACCTGCTCATGAAAGAGCCGTTCGTTGGGATAGACATGCTCATCCATGAACGCCTGTACGCGCCCTTGGAGTTCGCAAACTTTGGGTGTGTGTTCGAAGTGCATGGGCTAGTCCCCGGTGAACGTTGGAGCGCGTTTTTCGATAAAGTGCGCCACGCCTTCTTTGAAGTCCTCCGAACGCAGGCTGTCGATCATCTCCTCCTGCGCGGCGGCCGTAGCTTCCGCAAGGGTCTGGGACATGGCACTGTACACTTGCCGCTTGATGACACGCGTGGAGCGCGGCGACACGTTGTTGACAAGCGCAAGCGCATAGGCGCGGACTTCGGCGAGAAACGATTCCGCGGGAATGACACGGTTGGCCAGCCCCATTTTCACGGCCTCCTCGGCGCCGATGACGCGAGCCGAGAAAAGCAGGTCGAGCGCGTGGGCTTGGCCGGCGAGCTTGGGCAGTATCCACGCCAAGCCGTACTCGGCGATGAGACCGCGGCGCGCGAAGGCGGTGCCAAACTTGGCCTCTGACGACGCGAAGCGGAGGTCGCAGTAGAGAGCGATAATCAGCCCCAATCCAACGGCATGGCCGTTGATCGCCGCGATGACGGGTTTGGAAAGAGACGTGAAGTAGGAGTACTCGCGCGGCGTCTGGATCGTGTGATCGGGAAGCTGTCCTTCACTGGCGATGCCCTGCAGCAGCGACATGTCGGCGCCCGCGCAGAACCCCCGGCCGGCGCCGGTAAGGATAATGACGCGCACACCGGGATCGGCTTCCGCGGCGCCAATGGCGGCTCGAACTTCCTGATCCATCTGTGCCGTCCACGCATTCAGTTTGTCTGGACGGTTGAGGGTGATGGTCGCGATGCGTTCCGACACTTCGAAAAGGATCTGCTGATAGCTCATCGGTGGGTTCTCCATTCGGCGCGGGGGAGATGCGGCATTTCGTTCATACTGAATAGCCGAACCTGTTCGCCGCGGACACGTAAGATGGTGATGGAAGCATTATGCAGCACGCCGGCGATGCGCAGAGTGCGGGTGTCGTGGATGTCGAGCGCGCGGCCAGCCCATATCGCCATAGGCGTAGCGGATGTGAATACGACGATATTCGCGTCGCCTTCGGGGAAGGGAGCCGTCCCCACTCGCTGCTGGAAGGCCGCCCACGATTCACCGTCGTAAGGAAATTTGGCGTGCAGCCATGCCTCCACAATCTTCATGTCGCATGGCGTCCAGCGGCGATGGATTTCAGCGGTCGCGTCCTCCGCGCTAACGCGGGCCTGCTCTCGTTGCGCTTCATATGCGAGTTTGAACGCCGCGTCGGCCGCACAAAGTTGCGGCGCCATGGAGCGGTAAACGTGGTCGAGATCAAACTCGCGCCACGCGTCGTGGACTTGCACTTCGGGGAAGGCCAGTCCGCAGTCTCGATACACTGCAACTACCTCCTCGGCGGTCAGGCGTTGGCGTTCCATACCGCCAGAATAGGCCGCCTGGAAGACGATGTTTTGCGACGAGAAGTACTCGCCGAGAAGCCTCGCTTGGCGGCGGCCGAGATCGGAAAGCGTGTCGTACCGTTGCCGCGTCCCCGCCTGGCCGTGGCGAATCAAATAGACGCGGCTCATGCGTGAGCCTCCGCAAGACCGGCTGCGAGCGCCACGAGTGCGGCGGCCCGCTCGCCGAAGTCGCGAAAACGCGGGTCGGCCGTTTGGCCGAGATGGAAACGGAGGTATATCTGCTGCACAATCACAGCCAGTTTGAAGACTCCAAGGACTTCGAAGTAGGCGATATTGCGCAGATCGCGGCCCGTGCGCGCCGCATAGCGATCGAGGAACTGTTCGCGCGTATACCAGCCAGGCTCGAGCGTGAGAGCGGGAACTCCAGCCGTGCGGACGTTGGGGCGGTTGACCCAGCACCAATAGGAGAGTGTGAGCCCGAGGTCGGCTAGCGGATCGCCGATAGTCGTCATCTCCCAATCGAGCACGGCGGCAATCTTGGCGGGAGCGACCATGACGTTGTCGAGCTTAAAGTCGTTATGCACGATGGAGGCGTCGGCACTCTCTGGGAGATGCGTCTCCAACCAATGGATGACCTGGTCCATCAGCGGAACTTCGGCTGTCTGCGCGCGCCGCCATCGCTCCGCCCAACCCTTCACCTGCCGCTCCACGAACCCTTCCGGTTTGCCCAGTTTGTCGAGGCCGTTGGACACGAGAGGAATAGAGTGAAGACGCGCCAGACAATCGATGAACAATTCACTGATCTGTTGCGGAGTTGCGGATAGATCGGCCGGGATGCGATCGCGCAGGATATGGCCGCGGCGCCGTTCCATCAGAAAGAACGTCGCGCCAATGATGGCCGGATCCTCACAGAGCCGATAGACCTGCGGCGCTTCGGGGAAGTGCGGATGAATGGCGGCGAGGATGCGGAATTCACGAGCCATGTCGTGCGCCTTCGGCGCAATGGTTCCGATCGGCGCACGGCGCAGGACCCATTCGCGATCCGCACCCATCACGAGATAGGTGAGATTGGAATGACCGCCGGGGAACTGTTCGACGGTGACGGGCTCGCCCATGTACGCGGCGAGATTCGCGAGATTCAACTCCTCGCCGCTGCGGACGGCGGCAGTGTCCGGATTCACCTTGATAGTTTATCCGCGAAGCGTGAGCACGTAGTAGCGGGCGCGTGTCTTGCCGATGTTGCGCCAGCCGTGCTCGATATTGGACTCGACGTAGGCAACGGAGCCCGGTCCGAGTTGGGACACCGCTGCGCCAATGGTTACCTCGATGGTGCCTTCGTTGACGATGACCATCTCCTCATGAACATGCTTGTGCGGTGGGTGCGGAGCGAGCCCGGGGCCAAGCTCCGTCTCATGCATTTCAACTCGATATCCGGTATGGGTCTTGCCGTCCAGCACAGCACGGGATTTGTTTTGGCCATTGCTGCTCGGACGAACCGGGAGGTCTTCATACCGATAGGTCTTCGATGGCAGCGCATCGTTCTGCGCGCGTGCGGGAAGGGCGGCGAGAAGAATGGCGAGATTGCGGCGATTCATGGACTTAGGCTCCTTAAGGTAATAGTGCTCGGAATTTCGGGACGAGGAATTCCTGCGTGTAGCGGTCGTGCTGGCGAAGTGCCTCCATAGCCTCGGGCATTCGCATGCGTTTGACGACGGCGCGGAACTGCTCCTCGCCCGTCTTTCCCCACGCCGCCCGTTCAGCGGCATTGGCGGGAAGCTCCCTATCGCTGCCGCCATGGGACATGACGTCGGGTACCCAGGAGCCAAGAGCAAGGCTGCCTGAAAACCCGAGCCGGCCAAGCGTCGCAAGGCCCTCGTTGTTAGGGACAGGACCGGCGGGCTCGGACTCCTTCGTGCCGTAGTCTCCGCGAAGCGGTAGGTCCTCAATACGCCCGGTTAAAGAGAAGGCGCCATAGAGAAGGCGTGAGCGTTGCTCGGCCGTGAGTTGGAGCCTCGGCAAGTAAGTGTCCATATTGATGTAGAGAATAGGCGCGTGTGTCTCCTCGAAAAACTCGCGCACCAGTGTGCCGGCAGTAAGAGGTGCGGGGCCGTGGCTGGCCGAGAGGTAAACCTGGCGGCGGAAACCCTGTCGGAGCAGGGAGCGCGCCAGGTCTTTCAGAAACGCTGTGCCCGCTTGCGGCGTGATGTGGATGGACGAGGGAGCGATGCGAGTGGTGCCAGGATAAGACCAGACCAGCCCCGGCATATATAGGCCGCCCGTCTCTTCGGCCATCGCCATCGCGTAGGCGAGGGGCCATGTATAGTCGCGGCCGCTGGGCTGGATACCGTTGGTCTCCACAGCGCCGACAGGAATAAAGATGATGTCGGACTGCTTCAGAAACTCGGCGACTTGCACTTGGCTCAGGCGGGTGAAGTCTCTGGTGTGCAGTTTACGAACCTGCGCACACAGCGGGAATGTTAGTAAGAGCAGCGTGACGGTGGTGCGGAACATAAGCCTCCTTGGCTTGTTACCGGGTGCTCCATATGATATGAAATTGCCAGGACCGGGATTGCTACCCCTGGAGGAATGACGGATGCGTGTGTTTTGGCTGCGCGCTGCGACGGCATTACCCCTTGCGGTGTTGCCAGTGTCCGGGCAGCGTGCGCCGTTATTTAAAGACGAGATTCTTCCCGTCCTGGAGAAGAGTTGCACGAAGTGCCACGGTCCGCAACAGAAGATGGGCGGCCTGGACCTGAGCACCTTTGCCGGAATGATGAAGGGCGGTTCGAGCGGGCCCTCGATTGCACCGGGCAAGCCCTCCCGTAGCTTGCTGTGGGTCATGATTGAGTCCAACAAAATGCCCATGGGCGGCGCACTGACTGCCGCGCAGAAGCAGTTGATCAAGACTTACATAGAGCAAGGACGCTTCCCAACGGGTGAGTCCGACTCCGAACGGGAAGCGCGCGAACTGGCGCGGATTACTCCAGCCGTCCGGCAATGGTGGTCGTTCCAGACGCCTGTGAAAGCGCCGATCCCACGGGTGAAAGGGTTTTCCCGCTCGCCTATCGATGCCTTCGTAGTAGCGAAATTGGAAGAGAAGGGTTGGAAGCTGCAAGCGGAAGCGGACCACGTGTCGCTGATGCGTCGGGCATACTTCGGACTGACAGGGTTGCCGCCGGCTCCGGCGGAGGCGAAAGCGTTTCTGGAGGACAAATCGCCGGATGCGTACGAGAAACTGGTCGACCGCCTGCTTGCGTCCGAGCGTTATGGCGAGCATTGGGGCCGCCATTGGCTGGACATTGCGGGCTATTCCGATACGCGCGGTGATGCGGGCGATTCGGAGCGCGAGGTCTCCTGGAAGTATCGCGACTACGTGATCCAGGCGTTCAACAAGAACAAGCCGGTCAACCGGTTCCTGCTGGAGCAGATCGCTGGAGATCAACTTGTCAACTACAAGCACAACGCGGTTCCAACGCCCGATCAGATCGAACCGCTAACCGCGACCGGCTTCCTTCGCACGACGGCCGATATCACCGACAACCAGACGATCTACGAGGTTGACAAATACTTCGACGCGCTGCAAAAAGCGATGGAGACAAGCCTCACCTCCGTATTGGGACTCTCCATCGGCTGCGCGCGTTGCCACGATCATAAGTTCGACCCGCTGTTGCAGCGCGACTATTACAAGTTGACGGCGATCTATCAGTCCGTGTGGGATCCGGAAAACTGGCTCGCCGGCAGTTTGAACTTTGGACCATGGCCAAGCCGCATGGTGCTCGACATGGGGCCGTACAAACGCGAAGCCTGGATAAAGGACGTCACCAGCAGTGACGCAAGAACCCTCCGGCGGCTCGACGACCTCCTCGAAGCGACCTATCAACGCTTCCGTGCCGAATTGCGCGCCGGGCGCGACCTGCCGGCCGGGCGGCGAGCGCAGATCCGCCAGGCAATTGAAGACG
Source organism: Acidobacteriota bacterium (assembly GCA_016185425.1). GTDB lineage: Bacteria > Acidobacteriota > Terriglobia > Bryobacterales > Bryobacteraceae. Next base: position 60,562 of record JACPNQ010000001.1, read on the forward strand.
ATCCGGATCTCGAAGTCGATCGAAACGCCCCGCGCGACACAATCACCGATCAGGAAATGGACAAGCGCTATCCCGAGTTCGTGGGCTGGAAGCAGGAGATAGCGGTGCGGCGCGCGAACCGGCGTAAGAAGCAATCGGCGATTGATCCAAACTATATTGAGGCGGCGTGGGATGTCTCGAAAACGCCATCGCCAACTTACATACTGCAGCGAGGTAATTACCTGGCGCCGGGCGCGGAAGTGAGGCCCGGGCTGCCGGCCGTCCTCGACGATCCGCGGAAGCCGATGGTCTTCCCGGACCCTCATTCGCGAACGGATTGGAATCATACGGGGCGCCGGCTGACGCTCGCGAATTGGCTGGTTTCACCCGAAAACCCCCTGGTCGCCCGCGTGTTCGTCAATCGCGTATGGCAGTTCCACTTCGGCGAGGGATTGGTCCGGTCTGTCGATGATTTCGGTCGCCAGGGCGACACGCCGACACACCCGGAACTACTCGACTACCTCGCAGTAGCATTTCAGGAAAAGAACTGGGATCTGAAATGGCTCACGAAGCAGATCATGATGTCGCAGGTCTACCGGCAGAGCTCATCGGAACTAGCCGAGTGCTTGACGGCGGACCCTTCGGCGAAGCTCTTATGGCGCAAGCCGCCATTGCGGCTGGAAGCGGAAACCATTCGAGATTCGATGCTGCAGGTAAGCGGCCTGCTGAACACCAGGATGTATGGCCGGCAGGAACCAATCCGGCGCGGCGCCGATGGGCAGTGGCTGGAGGACGATATAAAGGGTAACCCGAATCGTCGAAGCCTGTATTTGCAGCAGTCCCGGACACGGCCGGTTGCATTTCTCCACGCATTCGACGCGCCAACGATGACGGCGGATAATCAGACGCAGCGTTTCCGTTCCGCGCTGCCGTCGCAGTCTCTGGCCCTGTTGAATAGTCCATTCCTGTTGCGCACTACGAAGGCGTTCGCGGATCAGGTGATGGAGCAGAGCCGTGGAGACGCCGAATTGGCGCTCCGGCTTGCGGTCATCGCGGCATATACTCGCCCCGCGACGGAGCGGGAACTGGTGATCGGCAGGCAGGCAATGGCCGCCGGAACGGATCCGAAAGAAGGTCTGCGGCTGTTTTTGCAGGCCCTATTCGGCGCGAACGATTTTCTGTATAGCTATTGAGAGGAGAAGGCCAGATGAGACGGTTTCTATCCCGGCGGCAGGCATTGCAGGAGGCCGCGATCGGCTTCGGCGGTTTGGCGTTCAACTCGCTAGTCGCGTTGGGCGCGGAGCGGACGGCCTTCGATCTGCAACCGCGGCGTCCGCACTTCGCGCCAAAAGCGAAGAACGTTATCTTCATCTACATTGGCGGCGGCCCCAGCACGATCGACATGTTCGACCCCAAGCCTGTGCTGCGCAAATATGATGGACAGCCGGCGCCCTTTGAAATCAAGGGCCGCGCGCTCAACGGGTCGCAGCAGGTGATGGCCAGTCCGTGGGAGTTCACGAAATGCGGCCAGAGTGGGCGCGAGATCTCGAACCTCCTTCCGAACTTTCAGAAGGTCGTCGACAACGTGTCGTTCGTGCGCTCGATGCAGACCGATCGCATCGATCATTCCACCGCGCAGTTCACGTTCGTCACCGGACGCGGGTTCACGGGCTTTCCGAGCATCGGCTCGTGGGTGAACTACGCGCTCGGATCGGAAAATCAAAACCTGCCGGGCTACATTGCATTGGGCGAAGGCGCGAGTATCGGTACCCGTGCACACTCCGCGGCATGGTTGCCGCCGGTTTTTAGCGGAACCGCTATGCGTGCCGATGCGAAGGCGCCGATCTACGACATCAGGCGGCCGGAGAGCATCTCACCGGAACAGCAGGCGCGGCTCCTCGACATGGTGAAGGAGCTAAACCGCGAGCAAAAAGCGCATCACCCGCTCGACCAGGATCTGGAGGCGCGCATCGCGAACTACGAGCTTGCCGCGCGAATGCAGGTGGAAGCAATGCGCGTCGCCGACTTATCCGCCGAATCTGAAGAGACGCGCAGACTCTACGGTTGCGATAACAAAGTATCGGGTCAATTCGGCCAATTGTGCCTGATGGCGCGGCGGTTGGTGCAGAGCGGCGTGCGTTTTGTGCAGGTATATGGCGGCGGCGGTGGCAACTGGGATACGCATAGCAACATCGTTGGTCAGCTCCCTGGTCTTTGCCAGTACATCGATCAAGGCATGGCGGCCTTGTTAACGGACCTCGACCAGCGCGGCATGTTGGCCGACACGCTGGTAGTGTGGTCCGGGGAGTTCGGCCGGCTGCCGACCATCGAGGCAAAGAACTCGGCGCCCGGCCGCGACCACAACCCCTACGGCTTCAACATGTGGATGGCCGGCGCCGGAGTGAAGCGCGGCTTCGATTTTGGGCAGACGGATGAATTGGGATACGCTGCGCTGCCGGAATTCCGTGTCGGCCATGCCGACATTCACGCCACCATTCAGCATCTGCTCGGCATCGACTATAAGCGCAACACCTTCTTCTACGAAGGCCGCGATGAATCGCTGGTGGGCGTATCACCGGCGCGCGTGCTGCACGAAATCCTGGCGTGAACGAGGAGTGGCAATGGACGGCAAAATGAATCGACGAGTGCTGCTGGCGGGAGCTTTGTCGGCACCGGCCTTCGCGGCGGCAACCAGCGGCGAAGTGCAGCGTAACGCCGGAACGCGTATCAAGATCGGCCTGAACGCCTACTCCTTCAACAAGCCGCTGCTCGCCGGGAAGATGACCGTGCACGATGTCATCAACTACTGCGCGAAACAGCAGATCGACGGCGTCGACATGACCGGTTACTACTTCCCCGGCTATCCCAATGTGCCGAGGGACGAACTGATCTACAGCTTGAAGCGGCACGCGTTCTTGAACGGTGTCACCATTACCGGTACCGGCGTGCGCAATGACTTTGCCCTGACCGATGCTTCCAGCCGCCGCGGACACATCCAACTGGTGAAGGATTGGATTGAAGTGGCTGCGAAGCTGGGCAGCGACATGGTGCGCGTGTTCGCCGGCAAAGAGGTTCCGAAGGGATATACGTTCGATCAGGTGCTCGAGTGGATGATCCCCGCGTTCCAGGAGTGCGCGGAGTATGGGAAGAAACACGGCGTTATCGTCGGGCTACAGCATCATGACGATTTCCTCAAGACCGCCGGCGAGACGATCCGCGTAGTGCGCATGGTGAACTCGGATTGGTTCAGCGTGATTCTCGATGTCGGCAGCTTGCGCCAGGGCGATCCGTATGCGGAAATCGAAAAGCTCCTGCCCTACGCGAGCAACTGGCAAATCAAGGAGCACGTCTGGTACGGCGCCAAGAAGGTGGATATCGATCTGCCTCGGGTGCGTACTATCATCGACAAGGTCGGCTATCGTGGCTTCACTCCGATTGAGGCGCTGGGCGAGGGAGACCCGGCGCAAGTCGTGACCGCATTCCTGATGAAAGTCCGGAAAGCGTTCTCGTAGCGTCAGCGAAGGTCGAAGAAGCCGAAGAAGAAGATACACGCGGCCTGGGCGCGCGGAACTCCGCGTGCCGACCCGACGATCGAACCGTCCATACGCACGTCCCCATCGCTCTCCACTTTGCCGCGTAACGATCCGCCGACTCGCACGCTGCCGTCCGGCTCCACCCTGCCAACCAGCGACCCGCCCTTTCGAATCGAGCCGTCCGGCTCAATCTTGCCGGCCAGGCTGCCACGCACGCGAATGCTCCCATCGCTCTCGAAACGCCCGGCAAGGCTGCCGCGAATGCGAACGTCGCCGCCCGATTCCACGCTGCCTACCAGAGAACCGCGATATCGAATATCTCCCGCCGTCAAAACTGCGGCGAACAGGATTAGCGTTCTAAGAAACATGACATTACACTAGCAGTTCGCGAATCAGCTCGCCTCCGGTCTGGCTGAGCTGTTTCTCGCGGCCGGCGTGGAAGTAGCGAAGCTTCGCATCGTCGAGGCCGAGCAGGTGCAGGAGCGTCACATGAAAATCGCGAATGGGATGGACGGCTTCCACGCCTTTCAACCCAGTCTCATCCGTGGCGCCTACGATGCTACCCGTCTTCACGCCGCCGCCGGCCAGCCAGCACGTCATCGCCGCGGCATTGTGATCCCGCCCCCACGCTTCCCCACCCCCGCGAATGCCGTTATCCGGGCTGCGGCCGAATTCCCCGCCCCAGACAACGATTGTTTCGTCCAGTAGGCCAGTTCGTTTCAGATCGCCCAGCAGCGCGGAGATCGGCTTATCGATGGCTCGTATTCGCGCGCCGTGCGCGTTCTCGATAAAGTCGTGCGAGTCCCAGCCCATGACAATCACTTGAACAAATCGAACACCGGCTTCCACCAGTCGGCGGGCGAGAAGACAGCGGCGGCCGATTGCGTCCGCATCCTGATTCGTCCCGCCGATGCCGTACATGGCGAGCGTTTCGGGTTTCTCGGATCTGAGATCGAGAACGCGGGGCATTTCAGCTTGCATGCGGAAGGCAAGCTCGTACGATTCGATGCGGGCGGCGAGCTCGGCATGATCGGGATGCCGCTGTTGATGTCTGGCATTCAGCGAATGCAGGAGGTCGAGCGTTACGCGCTGCTCATCTGCAGTCACCCCGGCCGGGGGCCGCATATCCAATACTGGGGAGCCCGTGGAACGTAGCGGCGTGCCTTGATGAATGGCAGGCAGAAAGCCGTTGGACCAATTGGCTGCGCCGCCTTGAGGATAGGCCGTGTCGGGGAGCACGACGAAGGACGGAAGGTTTTTGTTCACCGTGCCGAGTCCGTAGGAGATCCAGGCTCCCAGCGCCGGGTCTCCGCCGAACTGGTTGCCAGTGTTGAGATGGTAAAGCGCGGTTGGATGATTGACGCTCTCGGCGCGCAGCCCACGATAGAAGCAGACATCGTCGACAACTTCGCGGAAGCTTTCGAACAGCGTGTTGATCTCGATGCCCATCTTGCCGGCCCTGCGAAATTGGAACGGCGATTTGACATAGTATCGCTCGCCCGTATTCATATTCGCCTCAAACTTGTTGCGCTCTTTCTGGAACTTGGTCATGTGGAGCGAGCCAAGCCGGGGTTTGGGATCGAAAGTGTCGATGTGGCTGGGGCCGCCTTCCATCAACAAAAAGATGCAGTTCTTCGCTCTCGCCTTGTGATGCGGACCTTGCGCGGACATCATCGCCGACAGCGCGATGGAACCGAGACCCATGCCGCCGCCGAAAAGGAGGTCGCGGCGGGACGGTGTTGCGATGCGCATGGATCTAGTAGACATAGGCGAATTCGTTCGAATTGAGCAGAGCAAGAATCACGTCGGCAAGCGCGCGCACGGCCGGAGTCGTCTCGCTGGGATGAAGATTGTGTTCGAAGGTGGCGGGGTCTTCCTGGTGAACGAACTGATGTTGTGCGCCGGTGAGTTCACTGGTGATCGTGTGCACAACCGGCGTCTGTACCGGGCGTGTTGGCGGCGTGCCGGAGTGAAGTCTCGTCAATCGTCGGAGCGATGCGAGTGCCGTTGCTTCCTCCGGCGCGTCAGGCACACGCCCGAGAACACGTTCGAAGACGGAACGGATCTGCGCCTTGGGAGACTGCGCACCAAGCTTAGCGGCCAGAGCGAGTGCCATGTCGTGTACGAACTGACCGTTGAACAACGTGAATGCCTGCGTCGGCACGGTAGAGGAATCGCGGCGTTCGCACGAAAGGTCAAGGCTGGGGCCGTTGAAAACTTCAACCATCGGGTCTATCAGGCTCCGCTGCTGGAAGGTGTAGATGGTTCGGCGATTGCGGTCGCGCTTGGCGGGAGAAGCGCGATAGGCGGGCGCCAGTGAGCCCATGCGGTGCTGCGCCTGGCGGGCAACATCGTCGTTGATTTGCGGATACGTTCCAGGGCCGCCCGTGTCGAGACTCAACTCACCGGTTACCGCCAGTATGCTGTCCCGCAGGACCTCCGCTTCCACACGTCGCGGCGGTAGCGAGGCGCTTTGGTACGCGTTGGAGAGAAGGATGGAACGATGCACCGATTTGATGCTCCAACTGTTCTCCATAAAGCCTCCGGCCAGCCAATCGAGCAACTCCGGGTTCGACGGTTTTTTGCCCATCTTCCCGAAATTGTTCGCATCCTCGGCGATGCCTTTGCCGAAGTGATACTGCCACATTCGATTCACCATCACACGTGCGGTGAGGGGGTTGCGGGCATCGGCGATCCAATTCGCAAGGGCCGAGCGGCGTCCGCTGGTCGTCTCTGGAACAGCGGGCGACGGGTAGCTCCCGTACCGTTCCAGCAACGACAGCACGCCCGGCTTGACCGTTTCGGCTGGAGATTGAATGTTGCCGCCGGGCAGGACGTGAACTTGCGCCGGTTTATAGTTCGCCGCCTTTGGGTAACGTAGGTTAGGGCCTCCATCGGTGGCGCCGTCGATGGGTCCGCTGGACACCGCGAACGCCTTCGGCTCAAAGCGATCGAGCGACTCCTTATATAGAGCCGTATGCTTTTGATAGAGCTTAAACTCCTCGAACAGGTCGGGATTCTCCCGCTGCTTATTACCCGCGCCCAATTCATCCATCCGCCGCTTCGCCTGCGCCGCCACGTCCCTCATGTGCGTCTTCCCGGCGGCTAAGCCGCTCGTGTTCTCGGATGGCAGAAAAGGCGCCGGGGGGCGGACGAATTCCGTGACGGCGAAGATCGCCTGCATGCGGTAATAGTCCTTTGTCGGCAGAGGATCGAACTTGTGATCGTGACAGCGGGCGCAGCCGAGTGTAAGTCCAAGGAAGGTCGCGGCGGTTGAATGGGTCACATCGTCGAGGAACATCTGGCGAGTGACAGCCTCTACGGACATCGCCGTATGCTCCCACGGCCCCATCCGCAGAAAGCCCGTCGCGATCAACGCCTCAGCGTTGCCCGGGTACAGTTCGTCCCCTGCGATCTGCTCCCGGATGAATTGATCGTACGGCTTGTCCTGGTTGAACGCGCGGACGACGTAGTCGCGGTAGCGCCAGGCATTGGGGCGCTCGAAGTCGTTTGAGTATCCCGCCGTGTCCGCATAGCGAACCACGTCGAGCCAGTGGCGCGCCCAGCGCTCTCCGTATCGCGGCGACGCCAGCAGCCGTTCGACGACCTTTGCCCAGGCCTGCGGCGATCTGTCATTGACGAAGGCCTCGATCTCGGAGAGAGTCGGTGGCAGGCCGGTGAGGTCGATGCTCACGCGGCGGATTAGCGTTCGCCGGTCGGCCATCGAACCGGACTGTAGAAAGGAATCGACAGTCTTCGACTTATCTTGCGGTGGCAGCGGGCGGATCGCCCAGAGATCTTCCGGTTTGTAGTGGCCCCAGTTGCTGTTCGTCGTGCCGGTCCAGGGTGCGCCGGCATTGATCCACGTTCGAATGGACGCGATCGTCTCCGCCGGCAGACGCTTTGAGGCGTCACCAGGCGGCATTTGCAAGCCGTCTCTCGCTTCCAGCACTCGTAGCAGCAGGCTGTCCGCCGCATTCCCCGGAATGACAGCCGGACCCCGTGACCCGCCGAGCAGCATCGATTCACGCGTGCGCAGGTCGAGCTTGCTCAATGCCATCGAGCCGCCATGGCATCCTTGGCACTCTTTTACAAGCACCGGCTGAATCCGTGTGGCGAACCCCTCCGCCGCTTCCTGGCCGTGCAAGGCCAGAGCCGGCAGCGCGAGAATGCGCCATAGATTTCTCATCGGGTCAATATTAGGTACCGAACGTCCGCCACTTGTTTTCCAGGAATATCAGTTGCTCGAAGCGTCAGCAACCCGCGGCCTTTCTGGAGGCGGATAGCGCCCAGCCGGAGCGGCAGGAAGTGCTTGACGTAGGATTCGGCGCCGCGATCGACGCGGTCATGTTCCCTGCCTTCCAGCGGCGGGTCATGCGCCTTGTCAATCTTTGCCGCAATACGGTTTCCGTTCCAGCTCACTTCCACAGTGGCACCCACATCGGCCGCCGGGCAGGTGTAGTAGAGATCGGCTCGATACGTACCCGCCTGCAACACCTCGACGTCCCACGTGATGCTGTCGTCTTTCTTCGTCCAATTTGTGAAGAAGGAACAGTTCGGCGCCTTCCCGCTGCGCTCCACCGCGCCGTGCCCGGCCCCGTCACGCGCCGGAAGCCACGTCGCCTTTGCGAAGCCCACCGGATACGGCCGCTCATCCGGGCCAACGAACGGCTTCACCTCGGCGGCGTAGCGTTTCACCGCCTCCCGCAGCTTCAATGCTACGTCCGGCTGCTCCGCTGCAACGTTGCGCTTCTGGCCAGGATCGGCAACCATGTCGAAGAGATTCCCGTCCCCATCCAGCCGATACTGTTGTGTGCGGACGCTGAAGCGATTGCGCTGTTGCGAGAAGATCATCCGATCGGTCCAGCCCGCGGCGTCGCCCGACAGCAACGGCTTCAAACTCACTCCATCCAGCGGCTTCGGCGGCGACCAATACACGCCGGCGAGGTCCGTCAATGTCGGCAGGATGTCAATCGCCCCGGCAATCTGCGTCACCGTATGCCCAGCCTTCACATGCCCCGGCCAGCGAATCAAAAACGGTGCGCGCACACCGCCCTCATCCACCGTGCCCTTGCGCCCTTTCATTCCGCCGTTCCAGCGCCAGCTATTCGGGCCGTTGTCGCTGAAGTAGATGACCACCGTATCCTGGACCAGCTTCCACTCGCGAAGTTTCGCAAGCACGCGGCCAACGTTCCAATCGATGTTCTCGCACATCGCCAGCGCGGCCCTCGTGAACGCTGCGTCCTCCAGCTTCGGATCTGTGGCGCGCAGAGGCAGCGGCGCTTCTTTGAACTTGTTGTAGAACTTGTCCGGCACCTGCATCGGAGAGTGCGGGCTGTTGTAGGCCAGATAACAAAAAAACGGCCGGGCGCGGTTCTGCTCGATAAAATGAATCCCGCGATCCGTCAGGTCGTCAATGATGTAGCCGTTCCCGCGAATCATCTCCCCGTTGTGGTCGAGCTCCGGCGTAAAGTAATGTCCCCAGTGGCCCGACGTAAACCCATAAAACTCCTGAAATCCGCGGTAGTTCGGGTGGTAAGGCGGCTGGCTGCCGTTGTGCCACTTGCCAAAGATTCCGGTGGTGTATCCGGCCTCGCGAAGAACCTCGGCAATCGTGCGTTCGCCGATGTTCAACCGCTCTTCTCCCGTGCTCACGCCGCGTACCCCGCCGCGCGCGTGGTAGCGTCCGGTCATGAACTCGGCGCGCGTGGGTGCGCATACCGGACAAACGTAGAAGCGGTCGAACATCGCGCCGTCGCGCGCAAGCGAGTCGATATTCGGCGTCTGCAGATTGGTGTTGCCGTGAACGCTGAGGTCGCCCCAGCCCTGGTCGTCGGCCAGGATCACAACAACGTTCGGCCGGCGCGGGGGCATTGGCGTTTGCGCCAGTAAGGCGCCCCCTCCCGCCGCGGATAGAAATTGCCGCCGGGTACACCGCATTCCGCTAATCGTCCAGCAGCACTTCCACCGGCTCGGCGGGGCGTGCCCGCAAGGCATGATCTCGCATTAACATCCGGGCACACGTATTCCAGCGCAGAATGGCGTCATCGTTCCCCGGTGGCCGCAGCGCCTCCGCTTTCTCGAACCACTCCATCGCCTCACGCAGCAGTTCGTACGCTTCAAACCCGGCGAACGGAGATCCGCGCCGCAGAATCGCCGACGCCTCGCGCTCACAAATGAGGCCCGAAAAATAGGCGCGGTCATACGGGTCGCGCAGTTGCCGGATGATCTCCCTGGCCGAGCCCGGCGCCGCACCCTGCGCGAACTGGTCCGTGCGCGAAAGCAGTAGCGCCACGAGGGCATCCTGGTTGTCCGGTTCGATACGCAGAATGTCCAGACAGATGCTCTCGGCCAGCCACGACTCGTTCAACAACCGGTAACGCTCCACCTTGGAAAGCGCCTCCGGTATCGATGCCGGCGAGATGGGTTTCAGCTCGAACATGGAACCCTCCTACTTGAATATCTTGAACAGCCGCTTCAGCGGATCGTAGTATTCGTCCACCACGCGCTCCTTCAGCGGAATGATTGCATTATCTGTAATTCTGATCTCCTCCGGGCACACCTGCGTACAGCACTTGGTGATGTTGCAGTAACCGATGCCGTGTTTGGACTTTAGATCGTCCAGGCGATCTTCGGAGTCGAACGGGTTCATCTCCATCGCGGCGGAGTAGACGAAGTAGCGCGGGCCGATAAACTCATCGTGCAATCCGTGATCGCGCAGTACGTGGCACACGTCCTGGCACAGGAAGCACTCGATACACTTGCGGAACTCCTGCGGTCGGTCGACATCGTCCTGCGATGCATTCCACGCCTCTCCCCTTGCGGGCGTGAACTTCTTGATCCTGGTCTTCACCTTGTAGTTCCAGCTCACATCGGTGACCAGGTCCTTGATGTGCGGGAACGTCTTCATCGGCTCAATCGTGATCGGCTCATCGAGCGGCAGGGTGTTCAGTCGCGTCATGCACATCAGCTTCGGCTTGCCGTTGATCTCCGCCGAGCACGATCCGCATTTGCCTGCCTTGCAATTCCAACGGACAGACAGGTCGTTGGCGTCGGCCGCCTGGATCTGGTGTACCGCATCCAGCACCACCATGCCTTCCGAAACCTCGGCCTTGTACTCTTTGTACCCGCCCGAGGAGCGCTCCCCACGCCAGATTTTGAAAGTCGCTGCGGCCATGGCTATTTCATCTCCTCGACAATCTGCTGCAGCTCGGCCGGCATTTCCATCAGCGAACGGCGCTCCAGGACGGGCTCTCCGTCGTTGCCCTTCCGCAGGACGATATTGAACTTGCCGCACTCCGCGCTCTTCTCCGGGAAATCGTCGCGGAAATGAGCGCCGCGGCTCTCCCTCCGCTCGGCCGCCGCGCGAGCAATCAGCTCGGACACGGTGAGCAAATTGGGCAGATCCATGGCAGTGTGCCAGCCGTTGTTGAATTCGCGGTTGCCCGGCACGAACACCTTCTCCGCTCTCTTCCGCAGCTTGGCGATCTCATCAATCGCCTGCTGCATCTCGTCCTCTACACGCACGATACCGACTTTGTCCTGCATCATGTCCTGCAGTTCGAACTGCACCGCGTAGGGGCTCTCTCCGCCGGTGCGTTCGAACGGCTCTAACGCGGCACGCGCGGCCGTTTCAATCTGCGCACTGTCGATCGCCGCGGCGCTATTCTCCTTCGCGTACTTCGCCGCATACTCGCCGGCACGGTTGCCGAACACCAACAGGTCGGACAGCGAATTCCCGCCCAACCGGTTAGCGCCATGCAAGCCCGCCGCGCATTCGCCCGCCGCGAACAGTCCCGGCACCGCGGACATCTGCGAGTCGGCGTCCACCTTCACGCCGCCCATCATGTAATGCGTCGTTGGGCCTACCTCCATCGGATCTTTCGTGATGTCGATATCGCCAAGTTGTTTGAATTGGTGATACATGCTCGGTAGCTTGCGCTTGATGTGTTCCGCGCCGTTAGGCACGCGCTCTTTGATCCAGGCGATGTCGAGAAACACGCCGCCGTGCGGGCTCCCGCGTCCCTCGCGCACTTCGCGCTGGATGCACCGCGCAACGTGGTCGCGCGTCAACAGTTCCGGTGGCCGCCGCGCCTCCTTGTCGCCCTGGGTATACCGCCAACCCTCCTCTTCGTTATCCGCGGTCTGGTTCTTGTAGAGTGGCGGGATATCGTCGAACATGAACCGCTTGCCGTCCTTGTTCCGGAGCACGCCGCCCTCTCCGCGCACGCCTTCCGTTACCAGAATTCCGCGCACGCTGGGCGGCCACACCATCCCTGTCGGATGGAACTGCACGAACTCCATATCCAGCAACTCCGCGCCGGCGTGATACGCCAGCGAATGGCCATCGCCCGTATACTCCCAGCTATTGCTGGTGATTTTGAACGCGCGCCCGATACCGCCCGTGGCCAGCACCACTGCCTTCGCGCGAAACAGGCGAAACCGTCCGCGCTCACGGTCGTAGCAGAAGGCGCCGGCGATACGGTCGCCATCCTTCAGCAGCGTTAGCACAGTGACTTCCATGTGGAAGTCGATGCCCTGATGAATACCGTGGTCCTGCAGCGTCCGGATCATCTCCAGGCCCGTACGATCACCGACGTGCGCCAGTCGCGGGTAGCGGTGTCCGCCGAAATTGCGCTGCAGAATCCCGCCCTCTTTCGTGCGGTCAAACAACGCGCCCCACCGCTCCAACTCGCGGACGCGCTCCGGCGCCTCCTGCGCGTGCAGTTGTGCCATACGCCAGTTGTTCAGGTACTGCCCGCCGCGCATCGTATCGGCGAAATGAACGCGCCAACTGTCGCGGCTGTCGACGTTGCCCATCGCCGCCGCCACGCCGCCCTCCGCCATCACTGTGTGCGCCTTCCCAAGCAGCGATTTGCTGACGACTCCTACCTTAACGCCTGCGGCGGAGGCCTTCACCGCCGCGCTCAAGCCGGCGCCGCCAGCGCCGATAATCAGGACGTCGTGCTCCAGCGTTTGATATTCGGTCATCTACAGAATTCTCCAGTCGTGCCAGATGCCCATCGAACAGAGACGGACATACAAGTCGGAAAAGCCCACGGAAAACAGGCTGAACCAGGCGAAGCGCATGTGCCGTTTGTTCAGACAGGTCGAACCGTCGTAGGCGCTCTTGCGCAGCGGCGACTTCGATATCACGTCCAGCTTGCCTCCCACCAGGTGCCGCAGCGAGTGGCAACCCAGTGTGTAAGAAGCGAGCAGCGCCGTGTTCGCCGCCAGAATCAGCGTTCCGGCTCCGATACCGAAACCATCAGCGAACCACATTGCTTCCCAGACGTCGTGGGCTAAAAGCACGATGAAGATGAGTGCGAGGTAGAGGAAGTAGCGATGTATGTTTTGAATGATCAGCGGGAACGATTGCTCGCCGCAGTAGGAGTTGCGCGGTTCGCCGACGGCGCAGTTGACGGGATCTGCCCAGAACGCTTTGTAATAAGCGCCGCGGTAGTAATAGCAGGTAAAGCGGAACCCGCCGGGCGCCCATAGAATGAGCAGTGCGGCAGAAAACGGCATCCAGCCTGGCCACCATGGCGGTTTCGGTCCAAACCAGGCGTGTGCGGAACCAAAGATTTCCGGTGAGTAGAAAGGGGAGAGATATCCGCCGAAGCGGTAGTGGTCTCCCTGGAACGCAGCCCAGGTTGAGTAAACGATAAAAGTGCTGAGGCCGAGAAAAACGGCAAGCGGCTGAAGCCACCAGTTGTCCCGGCGGGAAGTCTGGCCAAAGCCGCCATTTTTCAGCGGGACATCAATCGAGGACAACGAGTCACCTCCCCTGTGCGAATTCTGCGACATGGCCCTGAGGCCATGCGCTAGCATATCCGCGGCATTCGACGGATGCAAGGGGGCCCCACGCGCCCCAAAGTAGAAAGTTCCTATTGATAGCTTCTCGCCTGACGCCTGTCACGAATCGAGAACCCGGAACGGGGAAATGATCTAACCTGCGACTGTGCAGTCAAGACGCCGCAGATCTGCGACTAAGACACTTGACACCCAAGTTACAATAAAAAGCAGAGAACATTCTTCCTTAAAGTCGGGCTAAACTCCAAACACACAAAATCGACGGAGCATCCCGGAAGTAATTGAAAACACACACTCGGAGCCCGACATATAACCCGAGATAACCCAGGAACCCCGAGAGCTTAAATTAGGCCTCCCGCCAGCGCACCATCCCAGAAGTTATTGAAAACAAAGGCTAGCAACCCAGGCAAAACCCGAACTAACCCGAGCCCTCTCCAACTAACTTCCAGTTACTGCCATCCGCCGCCCAACGCCCGGTAAAGCTGCACCACCGAATTCAATTCCTGATACCGCATCTCCGTCAGCGCCAACTCACCCTGAAACAGATTCCTCTCCGAGTCGAGCACCTGTAGATAGCTCTCCATCCCGCCCTTGTATCGCAACGTGGACAGCCGGTCCGACTCGCGCAACGCCGCAACCAGAAGCTGCTGTTGCTCTCGCTGCTCCCGCGTCTTCGACAGCGACACCAGCGAGTCGGATACTTCCCGGAACGCCGTCTGCACCGTCTTCTGATACTGAATCGCCGCTTCGCGCTGTTGGGCTTCGCTGTACTTCACGCCGGACCGGATACGCCCCGCGTTGAAGATCGGCGCGGTTAGCGACGGAGCCACGTTCCACATCCGCGCCGGGCCAGTGAACAGCTCTTCCAGGTACCGGCTCTGGCCGCCCATAAATCCCGTCAGCGAAATCTGCGGGAAGTACAACGCCTTCGCCGCGCCAATGCGCGCGTTCGCCGCGATCAGCGACTGTTCCGCCTGCCGGATGTCCGGACGCCGCTCCAACAGCGACGATGGCAGCCCCGTCGGAACTTCGGCGGGAGCCATGAACGCCTCAAGCGGCTTGCCGCGCGATATCGCCGACGGATTCTTCCCAAGCAGCAGGCTCAAGGCATTCTCCGACAACGCTACGTTCCGTTCCGACGCCGCGATCTGCGCGTTCGCCGTCCGCAGCAACTGCTCGGCCTGGCTCACGTCGAGACCAGTAGCCGCGCCGCCCGCCCGCCGCACCTGCGTCAGACGCAAGCCATTCTCGGCGATCTCCTTGGTCTTCCGTGCGATCTCCAACTCCAGGTCCGCCGCGCGCATCTGGAAATAACCGCGCGTCACCTCCGCCACTAGCGCCGTCTGCACGCCGTGCTTCGCTTCATCTGTCGCCAGATAATCGGCCAGCGCCGCGGCTTTCAAGCTCCGGATACGGCCCCAAATATCGAGCTCCCAACTCAAGCCCAATCCCGCCTGCGTATAGCTCACATCGAGATTGGCTGAACGCGGAACGAACACCGCGGAGCCGACCGTCGACGAGCGGCTCGACGTGAACTGCGCGCTTGCGTTCAACTGTGGCAGTTGCGCCGAGCGAGTGATACCGTACTGCGCCCGAGCTTGCTGCACGCGCTCCGCCGCCGACCGCAGGTCGAAGTTGTTCTTCAGCGCTTCGTCGATCAAGCCGTTCAACACCGGATCGTCGAACTTCTCATACAGCTTTCCGTCCGCAATCGACGGCGCTGTGACCGCTTCCGCGGCCGCTCCGCGAAACTCCGCCGGAGCGTTCACGTCAGGCCGCTTGTACTTCGGACCCCGCGCGAACGCTGGGACTGTCAGGCTGGCGGCAAGAAGGATAGTGATTGGGAGTCTCATGCTTGTACTCCTTTCAAAGACTCGATTGCGGGCTGTTCCGCGGAGCGGCGCCATTGGACGAACCGCTGCGCGAGCACATAAAGCACAGGCACCAGAAAAACCGCGATCAGTGTCGACGCGCTCATGCCGGAGAACACCGTCGTTCCAAGCGCGCGCCGCGATGCCCCGCCAGCGCCCGAAGCGTAGAGCAGCGGTACCACGCCGAGAATGAAGGCGAAGGAGGTCATGATGATCGGCCGTATGCGGAGGCGTGAAGCCTCAACAGCCGCGTCAATCACGGAGAGTCCTTCCTCGTGCTTCAGCTTGGCGAACTCGACGATCAGAATCGCGTTCTTCGAAGCGAGTCCGATCAACGTGACAATACCGATCTGCGCATATACGTCGTAGGCGTAAGCGCGGGATAGGATTCCCATCATCGCGCCGAATACCCCGATCGGAATCGCGAGCACGACAGCGAGCGGAATCACCCAGCTCTCATACAGCGCGGCGAGGAACAGAAATACCAGCAGCGCGGCGAAGCCGAAGATGTAGATCTCCTTGCCCTCGCTCAGTTTCTGCTGGAATACCGTGCCCGTCCACTCATACGAGAAACCCTGCGGCAGCACTCTGCCCGCAATGCGCTCCATAGCGGCAACCGCCTGTCCGGAGGTCGCGCCTGGCGCCGCCGAGCCGATGATACTTGCCGTGCGATAGCGGTTGTATCGGTAAACCACATCCGGCGAGCCGACCGGTGTCACCGTCAACATCGTGCTGAGCGGAACCATGTCGTTGTTCGCCGTGCGCACATAGAAGCGGTTGATGTCTTCCGGGCGGCTGCGCACATCCTGCTCGGCCTGCATAATCACACGCCACGTGCGCCCGAACCGGTTGAAGTCATTCACATAGAGCCCGCCGAGAAACGTTTGCAGCGAGTCGTAAACGTCGGTCGTCGGAATGCCCAGCGTCTGCGCCTTCTCCACATCGAGGCTCACCTGGTATCCCGGAATCGAGACACGGAACGCGCTGACAACGTTCGTCAGCGACGGGTCCTTCCTCGCCTCGTCAATCAGCCGCTGTGTCGCATCCGCCAGCGATTGCAGATCGCCGCCGGCGCGGTCCTGCAGCATGAATTCGAATCCGCCTGCCGTTCCCAAACCAAGAATCGGCGGCAAGCCGAAGCCGAACACGAACGCTTCCTTCATCGGGAAGAGCCGCATATTGACCTGCTGCAGGATCGACGCGAACTGGAGACTCGCCGCTTTCCGCTCGTCCCACGATTTCATCGCGACGATCACCGTGGCGACGTTCGAATTATTCGTTCTGGTCGTAATGTCCAGACCGCCGAGGACCGTCGTCTGCGAAACACCGGGAATCGCGAGAACGGCTTTCTCCACATCGCGGGTCACCATGTCCGTGCGTTCCAGCGTCGCCCCATCGGGTAGCCGCACCGCGATGAAAATGACACCCTGATCTTCATCGGGCAAAAAGCCCGTGGGCACAATCTTGAACAGCCCGCCTGTGGCCGCGTAGAAACCGCCCAGGATCAGCAGCGAGATCGCCGCGCGCCGGATGAAGAACTTCACGCCGGTCACGTAGCCGTTCGTCGCCCGCGCAAACAGCGAATTGAACTTCGCGAAGAACCAGCCGAGCGGACCGCCCGTCGTCTTCTCCGGCCGCAACAGCATCGCGCTCAGCGCCGGGCTGAGCGTCAACGCGCTGACAGCCGAGAGCAGCACGGAGGCCGCGATCGTCAGTGCAAACTGCCGGTAGATCTGGCCGCTGATGCCGCCAAGGAACGCCACCGGAATGAACACCGCGCTCAGCACCAGTGCGATCGCGACCACCGGGCCCGAGACTTCGCTCATCGCCTTGATCGTCGCTTCACGCGGGGACATGCCGTGGTCGATGTTGTGCTGTACCGCCTCCACAACGACGATGGCGTCGTCGACCACGATGCCAATCGCCAGCACCAGGCCGAACATACTCGTCATGTTGATGCTGAAGCCCAGCAGCGGGAACAGCGCGAAGGTGCCGACAATCGAAACCGGCACGGCGAGCAGAGGAATCAGCGTCGCGCGCCAGTTCTGCAGAAACACGAACACCACCAGAATCACCAGCAGGATCGCCTCAATCAGTGTCTGGAGTACGTCCTTGATCGCGGCGCGCGGGAACAGCGTCGCGTCGTAGCTGATCGTGTAATCGATACCGGCCGGAAAGTTCTGCTTGGCTTCGGCGAGGAACTTCTTCACGCGGTCGCCGGTGTCGACGGCGTTCGCGCCGGGCGATAGATAGACGATCATCACCGCCGCCGGCTTGCCGCCCAGGCGGTTGAATGCCTTGTAATCTTGCGCGCCCAATTCCACGCGCCCGATATCGCGCAGCCGCAACAGGGATCCGTCGGGCTCGGCGCGGATGATGATGTTCGCAAACTGCCCCGGTTCCTTCAGACGTCCGGAAGCGGTAACAGGATATTGAAAATCGGTCCCCAACGCGGACGGCGATTGACCGATTGCGCCCGCCGGATTCTGGCGGTTTTGCGCCTGAATCGCCCGGTTCACATCCGTGGCCGTCAGCCCAAGCTTCGCCATTTTGTCCGGATTGATCCAGACGCGCATTCCGTAATCCTGGTTCGCGGCTACGCGAGCCTCGCCAACGCCGGGAAGGCTGGCGATCTTATCGACAAGGTTGATGGTCGCGAAGTTCGAAAGGAACAGCGAATCGTAGCGATCGTCGGTTGAAGTCACGCCAACCGCGAATAGAAACGCCGACGACACCTTCTTCACCGTCACGCCGATGCGCTGCACTTCGGGCGGCAGCGACGGCAGGGCGAGATTCACTTTGTTCTGTGTGCGCACCGTCGCCATTTCGATGTCGGTGCCGAGTTCGTACGTCACGTCGATCGTCAGCACGCCGTCGTTGGAGCTGCGCGAGTAGTAGTAAAGCATGCCGTCCAGGCCGACGAGCTGTTGCTCAATCGGCTGCGCGACGGTGCTTTCCAAGTCCTGCGCGTTGCCGCCGCGATACGTGGCGACAATCTGCACCACCGGAGGAACCACTTCGGGATAACTGGCGACAGGGAGCGTGGGAATCGCCACGGCCCCAAGGATGACGATTACCAGCGCGATAACGATAGCGAAGACGGGCCGGTCGACAAAGAAACGTGCCATGGCTTATAACACCGGTGCTTTCTGTGTGGCTTGTCGCGCAACGTACGGTTCGGTACGGACAGGTGTACCGGGACGAACCTTCTGCAAACCCTCGACGATGACCCGATCGCCTTCCTTCACGCCTTGCAGGACGATCCAGCGGTCACCCACGCGCTCGCCGGTGGAGATACCACGCGCGAGCACCTTGTCATCCGGGCCGACAGTCAGCACGGATTGCAATCCCTGCAAGTCCGTTACGGCGCGCTGCGGCACCAGCAATGCATTTCGGCGATCCTCAATGCTCACACGCACGCGGCCGAACTGGCCGGGCAGGATGTTGCCCTGCGGATTCGGAAAGGTTGCCTGCAACTCCAGCGTGCCGGTCTTCGAGTCCACCTGGTTGACAGTGTTTTCGATCTTGCCCTTTTCCGGATGAATTGTTCCGTCCGCCAGCACGAGCTGCAGTGGAATATTCGCCGAGCCCGTCAGCGCCTTGCGCCTTTTGTATTCGAAGTACTCCGACTCGCTCAGCTTGAAGCGGACCCAGATCGGATTCAAAGGAACGATCGTCGTCAGAGGCTGCGGCGACGCGGGATTCACCAGTCCGCCGACCTGCACCAGGCTGTCGCCGATGCGCCCGCTGATTGGCGCACGGATCGTGGCGTATTCAAGATTCAACTCGGCGGTCCGTACCAGGGCGTTATTCGAAACGATCTGCGCGCGCGACGTATCGAGCTGCGCTTTCGTCGAGAGCTTGATCTGCTGCACGTTCGCTTCGCGCGCCTTGACGTTCGCCTCGTTGGCGCGCAGCGCGGCGGTCGCGTTGTCGAGATCCTGCTGCGGGGCGGCATCTTGCGTGACGAGCGGCGTCAAGCGATCAACGTCCTGCCGCGCCTTTAAAAGGTTTGCGCGAGCCTGCGCAAGATCGGCTTCTGCCTGCAACAGCGCCACCTGCTGCCGCGCGAATTCTTCGCTCGCCTCGCTCTGTTTCAAGTCGCCGCGCGCCTTGTCGACAGACGCTTGATAGGGGCGGAGGTCCAGCAAGTAAAG
Organism: Acidobacteriota bacterium; assembly: GCA_016185425.1. Lineage (GTDB taxonomy): Bacteria > Acidobacteriota > Terriglobia > Bryobacterales > Bryobacteraceae. The sequence continues at coordinate 79,915 of JACPNQ010000001.1, forward strand.
GGGGTCGCCCGCTCGAACGTCGGAGCCGACTTGGAATAGCCGCTTCTCCACGTTGCCGGTTACGCGTCCGCGAACTTCCACCATGTCACGTGCAAAAGTCTGCGCGGCGTACTCCTGATAAATCGGTACGTCCTCAGCTTGTAGAGTGACGACGGAAACTGCCGCCGGCGGAGGAGCAGCGGCGGCTTGCTGATGTTTTGTTTGGCACCCGGACAGCGCGATGGCGGCGCCTGTCACGATCAAAATCCCTAGCGGAAGTATTGCCTTGTTCTTCATGATCAACTCTGCCTATGTAAATGCACCCGGCATGCCAATCGACTAGTGCTTTGAATGCAAAGGAGATAATGAGAATTCTCCGTTTAGCGTCGCGAACGAGTCGTGATAAATTCGCGACGAATTCGCGTTAATGGCCGCGGCACTGCCCCACCCAGCGCTGCACATACGCCGGGCCATTCACGATCTGCACGCCGCGTTCCGAGCAGCCGCAGAGGAAGTACGCTGACTCGCGATCGAGCAGGCATAGCGACCGCAAGTCGATGATTACACGGCTGGATTTGCCGGCGGCTTCGGTGACGGCTTTGTCGACCTCCGCCAGGTGCTCGCGTGTCATATGGCCGACGAAGGCAAGCGTCACGGACTCCGGCGTATCCGCCGTAGTGTCAACGCGAAATAGCTCCATAACCAGGTAGTACGCAATTCATAGACCAATCAACCACGCCAGCGAAACGCATGCTTGTTTATACCAAGATTGCGGATGCGGGATTCAAGTGTCGACGCCGGAACGCCAAGGCGTTGCGCCGCGCCTTTCGGACCGGAGACGCGGCCGCCCGTTTGGCGCAAGACCTCTTCAATTTCGGCGCGCTGGTGATTGCGGTCCTCGGCAGGAGTCGGCGCGACCGGCGGCGGGGCGTGAATCGGTTCACGCTCCGTCAGCACGCCGGGCTCCAGGCGCAGCCCGCGGCCTTCCGCAAGGATGACGCTGCGCTCAACGACATTTTGCAGTTCGCGAATATTGCCTGGCCAGCTATAGGCCATCAGCGCGTTGAGTGTGTTGTTATCGATGCCGTCAATGGTCTTGCCCATGCGCGAGGAGAAGCGCGCGGCGAAGTATTCGACAAGCAGCGGAACATCTTCGCGGCGGTCGCGAAGCGCCGGGCATTCGATGGGAAAGACGTTGAGACGATAGAAGAGGTCCTCGCGGAAGCGGCCTTCGGCGACTTCGCGGCGCAGGTCGCGGTTCGTCGCGGCGATGACGCGCACGTCGGTTTGAATGGTCGCATTTCCACCGACGCGCTCAAACTCTCGCTCCTGCAGAACGCGCAACAGCGCGATCTGCATCATCGGCGGGAGTTCGCCGATCTCATCAAGAAAGATCGTCCCGCCGTCCGCGACTTCGAAGCGGCCCAGCCGCCGCTGCGTCGCGCCTGTGAAGGCGCCCTTCTCGTGGCCGAACAGTTCGCTTGCGATCAGCTCTTGCGGCAGCGACGCGCAGTTGACCTTCACCATCGCGCGTCCCGCGCGCGCGGAGCGGCGGTGGATCGCGCGCGCGACGAGCTCCTTGCCGGTTCCCGTCTCGCCGGTCAGGAGTACCGTGGCGTCCGTTGGCGCGACGCGATCGACGCTTTCCAAAACGCGGCTGAGAAGCGGCGACGACCCGATGATCTCCTCGTACATCGAGCCGGAGTCGATTTCGCTCTGGAGTATTTCGTTCTCGTGCTTGAGCTGCTCCTGCAGCGTCTTGATCTTTTCGTACGCCAGCGCGTTGGCTACTGCGATCGAAACAACGCTGGATGCGTCTTCGATGAGCTGCAATTCGTCGGCACGGAACTTCATCGGCCGATATGTGATGAAATGCATCGCGCCGATAAGCTTCTCCCGCCGTTTGAGCGGGACGCTGATGTAACTGCAAATGCCGTTGTTCCAGAGCAGCTCCTCTTCCGGGAACCGCCGGTCGGCTTCCAGATCCTCGCAAACGTAGGTGTCGCTGGAGTTTGCGAACAAACTGACGCAGGAATCGGCAAGCGGGACTTGCACCACCATGCTGCCCTGAATGGGGCTTTTCGAGCGCTTGGCGCGGACGCGGGCGAGCAGGCTGTTGACGTTCTCGCCGGGGTGGCGCGGCGTGTCGTCCACGTGCAGCGAGTGCAGGCGGATATACCCGGACTCAATCACAACCAGGCCGATCGCGTCGAAAACCCTCCGGCATCGCATCGCGACGGAGATTGCCTCCAGCACGTCGGCCAGGTCGAGATGGGAATTCGCCGCTTTCGAAACTTCCAGCAGGAATTGGGCGCGGTACTCCGCCTTGAGATGTGCGGGAAGCGTTTCTTCTAGGGCGCCCATTTCGCTCCTGGTACCTTTATCTATTCTCTCATTGGCGCGTGATATGCTACGCCCAGCAATTAGGAATGCCAGGGAAAACGAGTCAGACCGCCCACGCTGTCGCGTCGTCGAAGCTAGCGCAATCGGGCCCGTATGCCGGCGCGTTTAAGGAACACTTCAGTCAGATTATCGCCAGTCCGGCATTCAAAGGCAGCCGGCGCAGCCAGGAGTTCCTGCAGTACATCGTCGACAAGGCGCTGCAAGGTCAACTCGACGCGCTGAAGGAGCGGGTGCTGGGCGTGGAGTTGTTCGGGCGGCCCGCGACCTACGATACGAGTGAAGACGCCATCGTGCGCGTGACCGCCAGCGATCTTCGGCGGCGGCTGCACCAGTTCTATGCGAACGCGGAGCCCGATTTTCCGTTGCGCATCGAGCTGCCGGCCGGTTCGTATCAGCCGGAATTTCGCTGGATTGAGCGCCGCCCGGTGCCGCTGGAAGTTGTCTCCGCCACGCCCGTGGAAGTGCCGAATGAATTCATCGCGCCGCAAAAGCCACCGCTGTGGCGAGTCCCGCGCGTCGCGCTCTACGCCGTTCTGGTCGCGCTGCTGGCGACGGCGGGCTATATGTGGGGCGATCGTGTAGTTGCATCGCGGCAAACGGCCGCGAACTTCCATCCCTGGGCATCCATTCTAAATGCGAAGCTGGAGCCCCGTATCGTGTTTTGCGATCCGGAGATCTCGCTGATTCAGCACCTGGTGCACTTTCAGATCACGCTTTCCGACTACGCCAACCGCCGCTATCTCCCTGCCACAGCAACGTTGACGCCGGAGATGCAGGCGGCTGTCGATGCGATGCGCGGAACGAAGGTGGCCTATGCGGATTCCACCATCGCGCTGAACATCGCGGAGCTTGCCGCTTCGGCCGGTCGCAAAGTCCGGACGCACCCGGCGCGGCAGTTGCAGTTGCTCGATTTCAAGACTGACGACAACTTCATTCTGCTCGGCAGTCCGCGTTCGAATCCCTGGTTTGGATTGTTTGAAGAGAAGCTGGATTTCCGCTTCGAATACGACGCGTCGACCGGGCAGGAAATCATCGTCAACAAACATCCGGCGCGCGGCGAGTTGGCGCGGTACCTGCCAACAGCGAAGGGCGGTGGCACCGGACAGGCATATGCTGTCGTTGCGTTCCTTCCGAATCCGGGGCAGAGAGGGAACGTGATGCTGCTTGCCGGCTCGAACGCGGAAGCGACCGAGGCCGCGGGGAATCTGGCAACGAATGTCGAAGCGTTGTCGCGCACCCTGCGGGAGCACGCCTTTGACCCGGCGAAACCGAATCAGCCGTTCGAGATCCTGCTGCGCGTGGCGACGATGGCCGGTTCGCCGAACACGTATGAAGTGGTGGCCTGCCACAAGCTGAAGGCTTAAGGGCGTGTGACGCGCTGAAGAAACTGGCGGGCGCGCGCGAGATCGGGCTGCAGCCGCAGACTCATTTGATAGGCCGCCGCCGCGCCCGTGCGATCGCCTGTGGCTTCGCGGCATACGCCAAGGTTAAGCCACGAAGCGGGGTCATCCGGTTCCAGTTCGATAGCGCGGTACATCAGCTTCAGCGCGTCGGCCGATCGATTCTGATCGACATAGAGGATCGCCAGCGCATTCAGGACCTTCGCGTCATTCGGAGCCGGTTCAAGAAGTTGGATTGCGGCAACCGATTCGCCGCGCGCCATCATCAACTCCGCTGCCGCGACTAGCGCGCCTCCATTGCGATAGGCGCGAATAGCGTCCGTGGCTCGCCCGGCTTGTTTGTATGCTTCCGCGAGCACAATCCATACCTCGCTGTTGGACGGCTTGGCGGCCTCCAGCGATTGGATGTCACGCTGCGCCATCGCGAGCGAAAGACGTGCCGCCGGAGTATCGGGGAGCTGTGGTGGATAGAGTAATCGGACGGGCCCGGTCATGCGGTCATGCCGCTCGGCGATGGGCGCGGTCTGATCCGTTGCGAAAGGCCGGCGGCGGATACGGTGATCGGTCATGACGACGTGCACCGCATCCTCCGTGCGCCGTTTCTGCATGTGGCATCCGGTACAATTCGCGCGCGCCGGCTCGTGCGATCCGGCGTGGCACGAACGGCAGACTTGCGTGAAGTGCGGCGCATCCGTATTTTGTTCGTGCGGGTTGTGGCAGGAGGTACAGGTCAGCCTTCCGCCGCTCTTCTGAAAGCATGCGGACTTCAACATCCCGTAGCCCGCGCCGTTGACCGTAATGCGGTCATCGGCCGGAGCGGCGAATTCGAAATAAGTGATGTAGTCGCTGAGCCGCTCGCCGGGGCGGTAGGAGAAGACGCCGCGCCCTGGAGTGCGCACTGCATCGGGAAGAGTACCGCTCGCCGATTCGAGATGACATTGCAGACAGACTTCGAGCCGCCGCTCCGCGCCCAACTTTGCCGGATTGACGGCATGCCGCGCGCCCGGCCCGTGACAACGCTGGCAATCGATGCCGTTCGCGAGTCCGCTGTTCGCTTGCGATGGATAGCCGTTGTGGCAGAAGAGGCAGGAGTCTGTCACCTCCCGGCGGAAGCCGGAATGATCGGGACGATCGTAGCCGGGGCTCATCCGCCACATCCCGCCTTTCTCCGCGTACCAGCTCAACGGCAGTTCGATCAGCTTCCCGGCCGCTGTGCGATGCAGAAACGTTTGCGAATGGTTGCCGGAGCCGACGGCGTGCGTGATGCTTCGCTCGAAACCGTAAGGTTCACGGTGCAGCATTGTTTCGCCCTCTCGTTTTACGAGCGAATAGGATTCGCCGGATGCTTCGTGACGATAGCCGCTTGAGGGCGGGATTACCGGTTCGGCGCGGAAGGACCGGCCCATGCCGGTCCGCATGTAGCTCGCGTAGATCCTGGCATGGCAAGGCTGACAGGTGCTGGGATCGACGTAGCCCGGCTCCGCCGCGGCGATGGGGAGCGTGAGCAAGGCAAGCCACCGCACGCTAGCGCCCTCCCCTTGATTTGATTTGCAGAGCGAGCGTGAGGCTGCGCTGCGCTTCAGCGTGGCCGGGGCGCAGGCGCAAGACCTCGCGGAATTCCGCGATGGCCGCGTCAATTCTCCCGATGTCGCCCAGCAACTGCCCCAGCGCAAGACGCGCCTCGACGAAATTTCCATCGAGCTGTAGTGCGCGCCTGTACTCGGCCAACGCGGCCTGTGTCGCATTCGTCTCCTGCAACACTCGCGCCAGGTTATAGCGCGCTCGCACATCCTTCGGATTCAACTCCAGCGCGCGGCGAAACGCGGAGATCGCGGCTGGGAGTGCACCCTGCGCCGCAAGCACGCGCCCCAAATTGTTGTGCGCATCGCTGAGCGCCGGCTGAATCTGAAGCGACCGCTCCAACGCTGCGCGCGCCTCCATCGTCTTGCCCTGATCGGCGAGCAAACTGCCCAGATTGCCGTGCGCCTCCGCATAGGTCGGCCGCATTGCGATGGCCTGGCGATAGTGCGCTTCGGCGCCGGCAATATCGCCAGACTTGCGCAGAAGATTTCCCCACGCATATTCCGATTCGGGGAATGCGGGCGATACCTTCGCGAACTCCGCGCGCGCCTCGTCCAATCTTCCCGCGGCCTCCAGCGCCTGTGCCAAGTTATATCGCGCATGAAGCAGCGCCGGTTCCTTGCCAATCGCCCGCGTCAACGCATCGATCGCCTTGTCCGGGCGCTGCTCACGCAAATAACCTTCGCCCAGCACTGCGAGCGCTTGCCCTGGCAGTTCCGCCGCGTGGCGCTCCAATAGGTCAATGCCTCCATGGCGGCCCGTAATCATCGCGACACCTAAATACACATCCGCATCCGGTAGAGTTGCCGGATAGTAGAGCGCCGGCATACCTGCCCGCCGCTCCCCGCTTTTAATAAGCCGCCGCTGCACCTTGTGATCCGTCATCACCACGCGCGGCGCATCCTCTGTAGGCCGCTTCGGCATGTGACAGCCGGCACATCCTCCTGTCTCCAGCGGAGGATGGCCGGCGGCCTTTACGGTCGCGTGGCAGTTCCGGCACGTCTCGCCGCGATTCCGAAAGTCGTGCGGGTTGTGGCAGGTGGTGCAGGTCATCTTCCCGCCGCTCTTCTGGAAGCAGGCCGACTGCCTCATGCGGTACGCCTGGTTTACCACCTCAAACTTCTCTTTCCGGTCATCGTCAAACTGCACGGCATAGTCCGTCAACCGCTCCCCGGGCCGATACGAATTCACCGGGCGCCCGAACCGCCGCACCATCGCGGGCAATTCCGCGCTGGTCGTCTCCAAGTGGCATTGCATGCAGACATCGAGCTGCCGTTCTGTGTCGAGCTTGGCCGGATTCACGATCGCGCCCGCCACTTCCGCACGAGGCTTGCCCGATGCCGCCAACTCCACATGCCGTCCGCCCGGTCCGTGACATCGCTGACAGTCAATCCCCGTTGCGAGCTTGCCATCCGCCGCAGGATAGCCGTTGTGGCAGAACAGGCATCGATCGTCGACGATGCGCGTAAAGTCCGGCGGCTGCGCAACGTCGAAGCCGGGGCTCATCGCCCACTGCTTTCCGTCGCTGTACCACGTCAGCGGCAGCTCAATGAACTCGCCGCCGGCATTGCGGTGGAGAAACGTGCGCGCATGATTACCGGAGCCGACGGCGTGCGTCGCTTCCAACTCGAATGCATTCTCCCCCAGCCGCCGTTGAATCACGCGCCCATCGCGAACGATTACTTCATACTCGCGTTTCGACGCCGCATGCGAATAGCGCCCGGCCGGCGCATCCGCCGCCGGAGCGAACGCCCTCGCCATCCCTACCTTCTGATAGCTGTCGTAAACAGCCACATGGCAGCCACGGCAAGCTTTCGTATCGATGTAGCTCGCGACCGGAACTGGCGCGCGTCCACACGAACTCAGCATGCCAATGGCTGCCAGGCTGAAAACGATTCGAAACAAGAATCAGTTTAGAACACCACTTTCAAACCAAGTTGCGCCGTACGGTTGCCGCTAGCATTCGTGATGACACCGAACAACTGCTGATTCGACATATCGTTCGTGGGGTTCGACCAGGTCTTCTGGTTGAAGAGGTCGAACACCTCCAGCCGCAGGTCCGCCTTGATGCGTTCCTTGACGGGAATGCCCTTCGTAACTGCGACGTTGGTGCGGACAACGGGAAAGGCGCGCGTTGCGCCGTTCAAGCGCGGCGCGTTGCCAAACGGATCGGCGAATGGATTCGTTCTGCGCTGGAAGGCGGCGCTGTTATAGAACTTGTCCACCGAAGGATCGAATCTGTCACCCGTCACGGGCGCGCGCCAATCGTTGGTCAACACGTTCGGGCGCGGCGTGCCGCCCTTCAGGTTGTTGACGTATCCGTTGTCGATAATGCCCATTGGATAGCCGCTCTGCGCAAACATGAACGAGCTGAGATTCCAGTTGCCGACAATGTAGCTGGCCGGTCCGGAGGTCAGGTACTTCTTGCCCTTACCAAACGGGAAGTCATAGCTGCCGGTGAGCTTGAACATGTGCGGAAGATCCAGCACACCGTAGGATTTCTCGTTCCTGCGGTTGAACTGATTCTGCGCGGCGCCCGCGCCGACGCCGGAGCCGACCACGCCCGCGATCCAGGGTTCGGACGAGTCGGCGTCGGTCAGCAGCTTTGACCACGTATAACTTGCCAATAGGCTGAGGCCGCCGGAGAAGCGTTTGGTGACCTTCAGGATGCCGGCATGATATGTGGAGTTGCCGCTGTGATTCATCATGCCGCCGGTAGTGATGCCCTGATACTGCGGGAACACGCGAAGCGACTGGCCGAGCGTTGCGTTCGCGCCGAGAAGCGACTTAAAGTTCGCGAATGGCGGCCTGAAACCGAGCGCGGCCACTTCCGGATCGTCGATCTGGCGGTTCAACAGGTTGCCGAGATAGGCGTACTTCGGATCGATCTGCATGATGTTCACGCGATCGGAGGCGAGATGCGTGCCTTTGCTGCCGGTGTAGGTGAGGTCGACGACGAAGTTACCCGGCAGCACGCGCGACAGCGCAAGGTTCCAGTTGGAGGTGCTTGGCAGACGCCCGGTTTCCGCCGCGCCGTACCAGGGCAGGCTGAATCCGGCGTTGAAACCGGGATTGATGAACGGAGGCGCTTCCCAACCGGGGAATCCTTGATCCCAATTGAAGGCGGAGTTGATGCCCTGGTTCTGGCTAGTCCAGCTCGGCGCGTTGGTGAAGCCGTTGTTCGCGCCACCCAGACCCGGCGCCTTGTTGGTGCCATAGAAAATGCCGGCACCCGCGCGGACGACGGTCTTGCTTGTGATCTGGTAAGCGGCGCCGAAGCGCGGGCCCCAGCCGGCGGCGTTGTCGTAGAGTTGGCGGCGGCCTTCGCGGCCGGTACCGTTGCCGAGGAAGCGCAAGGCGCCAGGCTGGCCGTTAGCCGCCGGATTCGGCAGCGCCGGATCGAAGAAGGAGAAGCGATCGTACTTCTCAAAGACGCCCATGTTTATTTCGTAGCGCAGGCCGATATTCAGAGTCAGCCGCGATGTGACCTTCCAATCGTCCTGCGCATACGCCGCATGATACGGGAACCGCATCATGGAAGTGTTCGGAATCGTGAAGTTGCCGGCGTAGACCTCGCCGAGCAGGAATGACGCGAACGAGCTGCCGGAGTTGCCGTTGTTCTCCGTGGGGCGGGAGGTGCTCAGCCGGTCGAACGCAAACGAGCCCGCGGCGGTATTGCGGTTGTTCGTGTTGAGGAACATCTTCTGGTAGCTGTAGCCGAACTTGAAGCTGTGGTTGCGCTTGATCCAGGTGAGGTTCTCGTCGATGCCGTAGACCGTGTGGTATTCGTCCCAAAGCTTGGAGCTGTCCCAACCGTAATAGTTGTCGTTACGGAAGCTGACCGAAGGGAACGTGGTGTTGTAGCCGGGGTTGTTGCGCACGGCCCCGCCGAGCTTGTCGCCCCAGTTCTGGCCGAACGGTTCGGCGGTGATGTCGTGTTCCGGATGCGTCAGCCGGTGGGCGCCGATGGTGATGTTATTCACGAGCGCCGGGCTGAAGACATGGCTGTCGTTCAGGCGGAAAACGTTACCGTAATATTGATCGCCGTGATAGTACTTGCGTCCGGAGAGCGGGTAGGGAAGCGCGCTCCAATTGAGCGGATTCGCCGGGTCCGTGTCGTAGGCATTATTGAACCACTGGCCGTTCTTTGTATACGTGAAGGCCAGGCGGTTCTTGACGCCGAAATTGTGATCGAACTTCGTGGTGTAGGCGTTTTCGATGCGCTTTTTCGGCTCGCCGCCGGGGGCGATGTAATTCAGCGTGAGGCCCGGCGCGGTGGGCTTCGGATAATACTGCGTAATGGTCCGTGAGAGGCGGCTGAACCGCGTCTGCGGGATCATGTTGCCGGGGAACATGTCGCGCACCAGGGCGCCAGAGCTGTCGGTGCGCAGCGTGGAAGGATCGAAGATCGGAACCAGGTTGCCGTTCGGCAGTTTCCAGTTTGAGAAATTTCCCTGCAGCATTTCGGGAAGCGGAATCGTCTGCTGCGACGCGCCGGAGTTGTCCGGCCAGCGGTAGCCTTCATAGGAGAAGAAGAAGTAGGTCTTGTTTTTGCCGTTGTAGACTTTCGGAATTACGATCGGACCGCCGACGGTGGCGCCGAAGTCGTTGCGGTGGAACTTCGGGCGCGCGCGGCCGACCTTGTTATTCAGCCAGGAGTTGGCATTCAGCCAGTCGCCTTGGAAGAAGTCGAATCCGCTGCCGTGCAGCTCATTGGTGCCGGACTTCGTGGTGACGCTGATGTTCCCGCCGCTTGCGCGGGAGTGTTCGGCCTTGAACGACGAGGTGTCGATGCGGAACTCTTCGACGGAGTCGACGGAGGGTGTCAGGCGGTTCATGTAGCCGACGTGATTGCGCCAGCCCATTTCCACCGACAGGCCATCGACACTGACGTTCCAATCGTGTTGCTGTCCGCCGCCGACCTGCAGGTCGTCCCATGCGCTCTGCCCGTTGCCGCTCTTCACCTGCGGCATCATCATCATGATGCTGAAGGCGTTCCGCATGCCGCCGCCGATGCCGGCGATGGCGAGCGGCACATCGTTCACCAGCTTCCGTTCCATCGTGGTCGACACTTCCGTGGACTCGGTGCGCAACGGCGGCGCTTCGGCGCTGATTTCCACTCTCTCCGCCGCCGAGCCGACTTCCAGGGCGACGTCGACGCGTAGATTGTCGCCGGTGGAAAGCGCGATATTCGATCGCGTAAATCGCTTGAATCCATCCACACCGACGGAGATGGAATAATTGCCTACGGGCAGATTCGGGAGCAGGTAATTCCCGGTTCCCGAACTCTTCGTTTCTATTCTCGTTCCGGTCGCCGTATTCGTCGCCACCACGGCGGCGTTGGGGATGACCGCTCCCGTGCTGTCGGTAATGAGTCCGGTTATCGTTCCCAGAGTTGCTTGCGCATATGCGATGCCCGCCAACCCGACTATGGTTAGTACGGGCCCCATTGCCCCACGAAGAACCAACATGGTGCCTCCATTCGTCTTGCTGCCGTTATTTGGGAAGCGCGAATCAGCCCGGTTCAGCGAGGAACAGGCTCAAACAATCGGCCCCCACAGCAAAGCGTAAAACCTGCACGATGAGTATATGCCCACGACTGGGCGGTGGCAACGTTAAAAGGAATCTCCTAACGTCACCTACGTAACTGAAAATAAGTCGCTTATCGAACGTGGCCGATAGAACGGGTAGCTACGGCTTAACCACGCTGCCATCCGTTGCGCGGTCCAGCCGGTAGACGCCGCCATTCGTGATGGGACGGATAGGCAGCTTCGCGGCAACGGCTTCATCAAGATCCAATCCGAGGCCCGGCTTCCCGCTCCCATACAGATAGCCGCCCCGGATTTCAGCCATGCCGGGAAGTAGATCCCTGACGGCGGGCGGGAAGTGATTCTCTTCCTGAATGCCAAATCCGGGGCTGCTGATATCGACATGGTAGGCGGCGATCTGGTTCACCGGGTCGTTCTCACCGCCCTCCTGGAACGCGGTCCTGGTGCCGTTCACCTCACACAGGACGGCGAGTTTTTTCGCCGGCGTGATCCCTCCGATGCCCGATACCCGGCACCGCACGAAATCAATCAATCGCTCGGAAATAAGCGGCAGATATTCGAACGGGTACGTGAATAATTCGCCGACGGCCTGGGGTGTTGTCGTCAGCTTGCGCAACTCGCGGTACCAGGCCAGTTGCTCGGGCGCGAGCACGTCTTCTATGAAGAACATCTGTAACGGCTGGAGCCGCCGGCAGAATTCCACTGCATTCATCCCGGTGAGATGCGAGTGCACATCGTGGCACAACTTGGGCTTAAAGCCAATCTTCGCGCGGACCTCTTCGAACATCTTCGAGACGCGGTCGACGTACACCTCCTCATCGAACGTAGGGGCGTTGCCCACCGCGCCCTCGGCGCGTCCCTGGCCGGGAGGCAGGAATCCGCCGCCGCCATAACCGCCGAACTGAATACGGATGTGGCGATAACCCTTCTCCATCGACTTCAACACGGCGTCGCTGGCCGACGCGGCGTCGTTCCCGCCGACGTGGTCATAGCACGGAACGGCGTCCCGCACTTTGCCGCCGAGCAGATCGTACACAGGCATACCGGCGCGTTTGCCCTTAATATCCCAGAGCGCCATGTCCATCGCGCTCAGCACGTTGTTATTCACCGGACCGTTACGCCAATAGGTACGCAGGTGCGAGCTCTACCACAGGTCCTCGATCTGATCCGCATCCTTGCCGATCAGCCACGGCTTTAAGTGATTCTCCAGCGCCGCGATGACCGCCATGGTCTGGTAGCTGTTATTCCATTTTTACGGTCATGCCGGATCCGTTCGAAATGTCTGGGGAAATACTCGATCTGCCAGCTCTCCTCGGCGCGGATCTCTCCGCGCTCGACTCCACAGCCGGAGCAAGCGCGCTGCCCGGCCGACAGTTCGTGGGCATGCGTGGTGACGGGAAGACATTCGAAATTCGCCAACTGCCGCCGGCCACGGGTTTCCCCTCCAGTTGGGCGGCGAAATCCAGCATCATCTGCGGCAACTCGCCCGCCGATTCCAGCCGGTCGGCCCGCGGGCCGCAATACCATTTCTTATACCGCGCCGGTTCCTGCTGCAAGCGCAGCATCTCGACCTGGAGTTAGTCGGCTCGCCGCTTTTGATGATCACGCTACACCAGAAGCCCCCCACCATCGCCTGCAGCGATTCGCTGTCCTCGGGTAAGCCAATCGGGGTTGTCCGATCCATTGTGACTTACTACTGTAGAGGTCCTCTACATCACCAAAACGATAATTCCTGCGTACCGAGCTGCCGCATTTTGCGATTCCGATGGTGGACTTGCCGGTCGCCAGTCTTTCAGCGAATAATAAGTCCCTGTCCCGTTGGAAGGGCCAGAACGGTCCGCTGCAGCCGGCGTGCCAAGTGGTCAATAGCGCGGCGCTGACAGTCGTGTCCTAAATAAGCATAGTCGTCGAAGAGAACGGCCGCACCCGAGGATAGCCGGTCCCAGAAAAATTCCAACGCTGCTTGCTCTGGTAGTGCACAATTCAGGTCAATGTGAAGAAAGGCCACCCGATCTATAGGGGTTGTTGGTAGAACTTCGGGAACCACGCCTCGGATAACAGTTGCACTTGGCCATTCTGCAAAAATCGCTTGGACTCTCTCGATGTCGGTGACGTAGGCCCCAGCATTCATTGCGGCCACGGCGAAGTCTAGCCTTGCGGCTTGTACCTCGCCTTCCGAAAATTGGTCCAACACCGGGCCCGAGAAGGTATCGATCAAGAAGAAACGCCGGTCCACGCGATTCCAATCCAGATATTGCATAATGGCCGAGCTAATGAACCCAGCGTTGACGCCACACTCGACAAAGTCGCCTGGCACGCGAAGACTCGTTTGAGCCGCCCATAGTGCTACGTGAACGCGCCAGTCGAAGTGTGGATCAACTCCGTTACTTGAGCGAATGCCACGCGCGTATGCCTGCGCGAAGCATGGATCTTCGCGAAACGAGCCGGAGTGGACGGTGATCAATCCGTCTTCTGCGTACTTCCCGTTGAGGCGATAGACGCCGATGCCGAGCTTGCTCAGCGCACTTTTAATGCTTTCTTTGAGCATACTGTAGCGCCCGTAGGCGTAGCGTAGTTATCTAAGCTCATAGTACTCGATATCCAGCAACTCCCTGTCCGGCAGCTAGTTTGCAAATGAACTGGAGGCGAAGCTTTGCACGCCGCGACCCGTAGCCGCTGATGTGGACCATTCTCTCTCCAATGCCCAACAAGCTGCAGTCGCGGGGGTGGACAAAGCTTCAACCTTCAAGAGAAGCTTACGGATAGAGCGTTAGTTCGCTGGCCGTTGCTCGCCCACGCTCTCCGGCTTACCCTCCCCGCTCGCAAGGCTATAGTTTCCGGCTTTCTCCTCGTCACCGATAGATGGGATCGCCGGACGGGTACCCTTCGACAAAGGCTGGCGTGTGCGGATCCGTCGCGCTATTGACGAATCGACTCTGGCGGCTGTGCTGTCCCCGTCCAGTGAACCCATCTAGCGGCGCGGCTGGAGATGGGTTCACTGGACGGGGATGACCTTTGCATCCTTGATCGTCAGCTTGGGCAAGCCATTGGTTCGCCTGGCCACCTCCTGCGCAACGGCGGTCGAAAGGACAGGAGCCGCCAATAGCGACTTGGCGAACGATCGGCGATTCATCATGGAAGGGCATTATATCGCCGGAGACGGCTCGTAGCGTCAACTTGTCCAAATGTAGAGTCAAAATGGGCCGCGCCGAAGAGACATTGTGTCGGCGGTGTAACGTGGGCGCCTTATTCAGTCCCTAGTGAGTGCCCAAAATCTACTTAGTATCCTTCCCTTCAGTACTATTTGGCCTATACTGCCTTTAACCATTTGTTGCAATGGAGATTTTCTTGGGCCTCGTCCCTAGAGTAGTTATGCCGCACTCTGCTTACAGCTCGATATGTGAAGTTTTATTGTCTTTGTTTGATACGGTGATGTACCTCCGAACACTATGCGTAGACAACATGCTTAGTGATATTCTCGGCTGGCTCTATACTTTTTCGTTGTTGCTGGTGATGATGATGCACTTGAAGTATTGGGTCTGCCATGCGTGGCCGGTGATGCTTCTGGCCGAAGACGAGTTAACGGATGAGGAGTTGGTGTTGCTCGGGATAGGCGAGTATCCGTGGCTGTGGCCGATTCGACGAAACGCGCCGGGCCCGGCATACGCCTATCCTGAAAGTAAGGCATGTTCCGATCCTTCTTCCTGATACTTGCGTTAACGGCCGCGGCCGCCGACTGGAATTCGGCGCGTTTCCCGGATTGGTCACAAGACACCGTGCTGCGGCTGCTCACGTCGTCGCCGTGGGCGAAGGGTTCCGGGGCCGATATTGAATGGACAAAGCGGGAATTGCGGCCGATAACGTACAAGGATATTCCCGGCGCCGACCACAACCAGGTGAAAGATCCCGGTCTGGGCCCGCTTGGCGGGATCGGCGCGCCGAAGCCGAAGCTGCCCACGAAGGCCGATCTGCTCATTCGCTTCCCTAACGCATTGCCGCTGCGCCACGCCAAGGCGCTCTATCGGCTGCGCGACGAAAAACTGCCCGCCGACCGGCTCAATGGCCTGATCGACGCGCCGGCGCCCGACTATGTCGTCGAGATCTTCGGCGTACCTTCGGAGGTTGCCCATCAGGGGGCCGGCACCGTGGAGGCGCTGGTCATGCGCTCCGCCTGGCTGCGTACCCGCGCGGGCCGTACGTATAAGCCATCCAAGGTAGATGTGTTTATTCAGCCAACGACGCTGAAGATACTCGTTCACTTTCCCAGCGAAGAGCCGCTGCGAGTCCGGGATGAAGAAATCGAATTCTTCGCCGACATACAACTCCTGAAGTGCAAAGAGAAGTTCAAGTTATCGTCGATGATTTACTTGGGACGCCTGGAGCTGTAACTACTCCGGCAGGGCCAGGCTATACAGCACCTGTCCGGCCGAGACTGCGACATACTGCTTTCCGTCCACGGAGTAACTGATCGGCGACGAGGAGATCGGTCCGCCCGTCTGTGTCCGCCAGAGCAGTTTGCCCGTCTTCGCGTCGAGCGCCAGCAGGCTGCCTTCCGAGGTGGAGGCGAACAGGAGGCCGCCGCCGGTGGCAAGCACGCCGGCGGAGAGCGATCCGCGCGACACTGGGAATTCCCATTTGATCGTTCCGGTGGCGGAATCGATGGCTTTGATCGCCGCTTTTGACGGTTCATCGATGGCAACGGCGCGGCCGCCCCAATACCCCTTGCCCGGCTCATACTCCTGCGGCGTGCGCACAAAGCGCTGCCCGGATTCCGACGTCATCAGGTAGAACATTCCGGTGGAGGCGTCGAACGACGGAGATTGCCAGTTTGTGCCGCCGACCAGCGATGGGTAGACCACCGTTCCTTCGGGCGATGCCTTCGCGTTCACTGCCCAAACGGGCCGCCCGGCCGCGTCGAATCCGGTATTCCACGTCTGCTTTACAAACGGCTTGGCGAAGAGAAACTTGCCGTCGGTGCGATCCAGCACATAGAACATGCCGTTGCGGTTGGCCTGCATCAGAAGTTTTCGCGGCCGGCCGTCCACGACGCGGTCGGCCAGCACCAGCGCTTCGTTTGCATCCCAATCGTGATCGTCGCCCGGCGTGAATTGGTAGTGCCACCTGCGCGCGCCGGTATCGGCATCGAGCGCAATTACCGAGCAACTGAACAGGTTGTCGCCCTTGCGGATGTCGGCATCCATATCGGGGCCGGGATTCCCAACGGCCCAGTAAATCAGGTTCAACTCCGGATCGTAGCTGCCGGTCAGCCATGTGCCGGCGCCGCCACGCTGCCAGGAGCCGCCGCGCCAGGTGTCGTGCCCGAACTCGCCTGGGCCGGGAACGGTGTTGAACCGCCACGCCCGTTTGCCCGTGGCGGCGTCATAGGCGTCGAGAAAACCGCGGATACCGTGCTCGCCGCCCGCCACGCCTACAACGACCTTGTCCTTCACTGCCAGCGGCGCCATCGTCAAACTGTAGCCAAGCATGGAATCCGCCACCTGTGTCTCCCAGAGCGGCAAGCCCGTGCGTGCGTCCAGCGCCACCAGCGCCGCATCGAGCGTGCCTACAAAGACACGATTGCCCAACACCGCCACGCCGCGATTGAACGGATTGCTCTCGTACGGATTCTGCGCCTTCCGCTGGCGCTGATACTTCCAGATCTGTACGCCCGTGCGCGCATCGATTGCAAACACCTGGCCCGGAGGACCCGCGGTGTACATCACCCCGTCGACGACAACAGGAGTCGATTGCAGCACGGAATCGCCGGGCAACTGGGCTGCCCACTTGGTCTGCAACTGCTTCACGTTCGCCGGTGTGATCTGGCGCAGCGCGGAGTAATGCGTGCCCTGATAGTTGCCCCAATATGTCAACCAATTCCGCGGTTCCGCCTGTGCATTCCCGATTCGCTCAAACGATAACCCGCCCGGTATCGGCGCGCCGGCCGTTCTGGCGAGATCGCGCGTTTCCAACGTTTTCAAGTAGGCCACGATGTCCTGCACCTCGGCCGGCATTAGCCGTTTTGCGTAGTCGCCCGGCATCAGCGTGCCGGGCTCCGCGCGGACCTCGGTGAGATCCGCTTTGCTCAAGAGTTGCCGCTCGCCCGCAGCGGTCATCAGGTGTACGGTGAACGAGTCGTCGGCGGTGCGCATTCCGCGCAGCACGCGCCCATCCTTTGTGCGCGCGGTGACGATCATCGCTTCCGAGTCTCCGCGCCGCCGTCCCTCGCGCTTCGTGCCCGGATTCAAAATCTTCGCGCGCAGCCGCTCCACGGGCATGCGGCCGGCGGCCGATAGGTCCGGTCCCACAATGCCGCCGCGCGCATTTACGCTGTGGCAGTTCGCGCAGCCCGCCTTGCCGAAAAACAACCGCTCCCCGGACGACGCATCGCCCGCCTCGGGTTCGCCGGCAACCGCGGCGCCGCCGCTGATGCCGCGGATATAGCTGACAAGCTGCCAGACCTGCTCCTGCTTCAATGCGGCGAATGGCGGCATTTGCGTGCCCTTGATGCCGTTGCGGATGTTCAGGAAAATCTCGCCATCCATTCCGCCGCGCGCAAAGCGCCCGGAGGTTAGCGCCGGCGCCCGCTCGCTTCCGCGTCCGCTGCCGCCATGGCATGCCTGGCACGTCTGCTCATAGATTTTCTGCCCGGCCGCGGCGGCTTCCGGATTGCCCGCGAACGGATTCTTCTCCCGCTCGGGCGTATGATCCTGTGCAAACACGCACGCCGCCGCAACGGCGGCAATACAAAGAGAACGGCTCATAAGTTCCGCTCTCCATCATATGATTCTCACCCGCGCCGCTACTTCCGGATAGTCCGTTTCGATCAGGCGCGCATCCCTTCCGCACCGCCGCGGCGTACTCGGGCCGCTTCGCCCGTCCCGTCCGTGGCCGGGTCCACGCGCGTATCGTGCATCGCGCCAAGGCACCGCCGCTCCGCTTTACTTCACGGGCGAATACCCCGCGGCGCGATAGAGCGCCACTTTGAAAAACGCGTTGATCTGTCCGTGCTCCGCAACCGACTCCGTCCGCACGCGCACCCATTCCTCGTCGGCCATGAACTTTGCCCACGCCGCCTCGCGCGCGCCCAGGGAATCGAAAGGCGTGAAGTAGATCAAGTTCGGCATCCACGGTCCGAACAGCGCCGACGTATAAAGCGCGGGATGAATGCCGCAGCGATGGAAGATGGGGATCTCCGGTCCTTCAAAACGATCGTGCAGCGCGCGCAACTGGCGGTACGCCGGCGCATGGTAAACGCGGAGTTCGAAGACGCGCGCTTTCTCTCCGCCGGGTGCCAGCGCCGGTGAATAGGGCGTTGCCTCCAACAGCGATTGGGTGAAATGTTCATACGGCGGTTCGGCGTGGTCTTCCCAGTACGCGAGCGCCGCGCGCATATCGGCGTCGGCGCGCATGGCCGCTCGTGTCTCCTGCCACTGCGCGTATGAGTCCCACTCGGCAACGACGGCCACTTGCGGAACTTGTTCCGCTACTATGGCGTCCATCACGAGCGCCGCGGTGCCTCCGGTCAATCGCTTATAGGCCGGCAGCCAAGCCTCCTCCAGCCATGCGTGCAGACGCCCGCCCTGGCTCGAATTCTTCAAAAAATACTGTTCAAAGGTATATAGCCTAGAGGTTGGATGATTCATCGCGTTTACAGATTCGCGCGGCGGCGAATCATAATGAACAGAGTACCGTGATGAGGGCCACTCTTGCCTTATGTCTTCGGGCCGCGATTGGCTCTCTGCTGGTGATCTACGCCGCGGACTACCGTCCGCCCGCGGGGACGAAGCCCGCCGCCAGGCGCCCCGGCGGCGAATCCGTTATCCCCGGCGGCCGTTCCGTCGCGCCTCTGGGCCGCCAGTATCAGACCGGTCCAGGTCCCTGGGGACTCGCGATCGCGCCTAACGGCAAGCGCGTTGTTTCGGCCGACGGCGGCCCGCGCGGATTCTCATTGACGCTGCTCGACCGCCGTTCCGACGGCTGGCGCATTGAGCGGCGGGAAGCGTCGAAAAAGAAAGACGAGGAGCCCGAAGACGAGGACGAGTTCCGCTCCATCTTCATGGGCCTCGCGTTTGAAGGCAACGACGACATCTACGCCAGCGAAGGCAACTCGGGGCGCGTCCGCCTGCTCGATATTGCCAGCGGCAAGCGCAAGCAGCTCTACAATCTCAACACCGATAGCTTCTCCGACTCTTATACCGGCGACATCGCCTACGACGCCAGGCGCCACATCCTCTACGTCGTGGACCAAGCCAACTTCCGTGTCGCCGTCATCGACACGCGCAAGCAACGTATTGTCGCCAACGTGCGCACCGGCCGCCTGCCGTTTGCGATCACTCTCTCACCCGACGGCAAGCGCGCCTACGTCACCAACATCGGCATGTTTGAATACAGCCCGATTCCCGGCGCGGCGAAGGCCGATGCGCGCAATACCGGCCTGCCGTTTCCACCCTTCGGCTTTCCATCGAAGGATGCCGAGCAGGGCGCCGAGCGGATGAATGCCGCGGGGCAATCTGTCCAGATTCCCGGACTAGGCAACCCGAACGTCAAGGAATCCAACTCGCTCATCGTCATCGACGTGGAGAACCCCGCCGCGCCGAAGATCGTCAAGTTCATTCCCACTGGTCTGCCCTTCGGCCAGGGCACTCACGGCGGCTCCAGCCCCAGCGCCGTCGCCGCGCATGACACTCACATCTACGTCGCCAACGGCCACAACGATTCCATCACCGTCATCAACGCCAAGTCGCTCGAAGTCGAGGACCAGATCCTCTTACGAATTCCCGGTCTCGAAAATCTGCGCGGCATCCTGCCTACCGGTCTTGCCATCGATGGCCATACTCTCTACGTCGCGGAAGCCGGTATCAACGCGATTGGCGTAATCGATCTAAGGAACAAGAAGGTTGCCGGCCACCTTCCCGCGGGCTGGTTCCCGACACGCATCGCCATCCACGACGGCACCATGTACGTCACGAACGCCAAGGGCAACGGCACGGGACCGAACGCGTCGATGACAAAGGCCTACGAGTCCAGCTTTATCGCCGATCAGCGCCGCGGCACCATCTCCATCTACCCCACCCCCGACTCCGCCGACTACGCCAAGCTCACCGCGCGCGTTTTCCAGTTGAACGGATTTGACAAGGCGGCCGACGCCCCCAAATTGCCCGAGGCGATTCAATATGTCGTCGTGATCGTCAAGGAAAACCGCACCTTTGACGAAGTGTTCGGCGATGTTGTCTCGGCCTCTAACGCACCGGTCAACGGCGCCTGGGATCTCGCCCGTTACGGGCAGTACGCCGTCATTACGCCAGAACGCGGCGGGCTACAACAGCGCTTCAACCTCCGCAACGTCGCCGTTACTCCGAATCACCACGCGCTCGCCGAACAGTTCTCCTTTTCCGATAACTTCTACGCCGATTCGGAAGTCTCGGTCGACGGTCATCATTGGCTTGTGGGCAGCTATCCCAACGCGTGGACGGAATCGACGCTCATGGCCGCGCATGGCGGCAAGAAGGACTTCCGTTTTCCAACGTCCGCGCCCGGCCGGTTGCTCTTCGCGGAAAGCGCGTCGTCCGTCCATCCGGAAGAGCAGTTGGAGGCTGGCGCGCTTTGGCATCACCTGGAGCGCCACAATATCCCGTTCCGTAACTTCGGCGAAGGCTTTGAGCTGGCCGGAATTGACGAAGGCGGCGGACTGAAGCCTTCGGGCGGGCGCTTCCTGACGAACGCGCCAGTGCCGGACCCGCTCTTCCGCAACACCTCGCGCGAGTATCCCGGCTACAACACCAACATTCCGGACCAATTCCGTGCCAACGCCTTCATCGGCGAAATCGAGAAGCGCTACATTCTCGGCAACGAGCCGATGCCGCGGTTCCTCTTCATTCACCTGCCCAACGACCACACGGCAAAAGTGCGCCCCGAGGACGGCTATCCTTTCACCGCGTCCTACGTCGCCGACAACGACTACGCGCTCGGACGCATTATGGAGTTCCTCAGCAAAAGCCCCTGGTGGAAGCAGATGGCGGTGTTCATCACGGAGGATGACGCGCAGGGCGGCGTCGACCATGTCGATTCGCATCGCACCGTGCTGATGGTCGCGAGCCCGTATGCGCGCAGGAATTACGTGTCGAAGGTCAATGCAAGCTTTCCGGGGCTGCTGAAGACCGTTTTTCGCCTGCTGAACATTCCGCCGCTGAATCTCTTCGACGCCACCGCGTCCGATCTCTCCGACGTGTTCACTAATACGCCCGACTTCACTCCCTACGCGTTGAAGCCGATACGCCCGGAACTCTTCGACCCCGCAAAGGCCCGCGACCCTCTCGACCCGAAGCCCGGTCCGCGCATGGATGATCCGAAGACTTTGCGCGAGCAGCACCAGCAGCCGTAAGAATCCGCGCCTGGCACCGGTTTGATCAAGACCGTAAGATAACGTCACGCGCAACGAATTCACAGCGATCGTCGAGCAGGATGGGCCTTGGTACATCGCGTATTGCGCGGCGGTCTCTGGAGATAACGGTCAGGGCGCAACGCGCGAAGCGTGCCTCGACAACCTCAAGGAAGCGATCACCCTTGTTTTGGAGCATCGCCGCGAGGAGTCGATGCGCGAACCCGCCGGGATAACCCCTACTTCCCCCTCAACTCGCCCAAAATAAACTCCCGCGTCCCCACATAAAAATCGGCACTCCGAATCCTGTTCCCCTCCCAACTCTCCCCCATCCCAAAGATCACGATCTGCCCCGGCGCCAACGCCGCCCCCTCCAACGGATTCGGCTCTTCCAATCGCACTCTCTTCCCATCCGGGGTCACCGAGTAATACTCGCGCCCACGCCACCGTGCCTCATTCAGAGAGTCGCTGGCAAACTTCCGCTGCGACGCTCTCGTATGCAACTCCCCATTCTTCCCCAACCGCAGCAGTAACTTCCCTCCTTCCAATTCCTCCGCGGCCCCGCCCGTCTCGCCGAAGTGCACCTTCGCCTTCCCCTGAAACTCCACCGGTATCAGCACGATCTCGGTCCGAAGCTGCCAGTTCTCCCAGACATACAAGCCCAGATAGTAAGCCGGAAACAACAAGATCCAAAAACTCAGCAGCAGCCGCACCCAGAGTGGCGCCGGCGCGCGCATCAGATAGAAAGGGCTCGCGACAAACAACGGCACCGAAATCAGCAGTCCCGCCAACCAGCCAATCGCATACAAATATCGCGAAAACAGCCACGCGCTCCCCCACGAAGCCAACTGCAACGCGATCCCGATTACTATCCCGCGCGGCAACACCGCACTTATTCCACCATATTGGCGGGACTTCGATACAATGCCGTCATGAAATGGCTACTCGCCGTAGCAGCGGGCGTGTGTCTGTCCGCCGCCGAAACTCCGGCCGAGTTCTTTGAGACCAAGGTCCGTCCCGTACTGGCTAAGAACTGCTTCTCGTGCCACACCCAAAGCAAACTGGGCGGCCTGGCAATGACTTCCCGTGAGGACCTGCTCAAAGGCGGCAAATCCGGCCCTTCCATCCTCTCCGGCGACCCCGGACACAGCCTTCTGATCCAAGCCATCACGCACCAGCATGAGCGGCTCAAGATGCCCCCAAGCGGCAAGCTCGATGATGCTTCCATCGCCGACATCAAGACCTGGATCCGCGACGGCGCCATCTGGCCGGAAGGACCCAAAGCCAAGCAGTACACGGTCTCCGCGGAGCAGCGTCAATGGTGGGCATTCCAACCTGTAAAGAATCCGGCCCCGCCCGCTGTCAGGAACAAAGCCTGGGTCAAGAGCCCCATCGACGCATTCATCCTCAACTCGCTCGAAGCCAAGAATCGCAAGCCCACCGCGCAAGCCTCCCGCCGCACGCTCATCCGCCGCGCCACGCTCGGCCTTACCGGTCTCCCGCCCACAGCCTCCGAAATCGACGCTTTTGAAGCGGACAAATCTCCCCATGCCTTCGCCAAGGTTGTCGACCGTCTGCTTAGCTCCCCGCATTACGGCGAACGCTGGGGCCGCATCTGGCTAGACGTCGCCCGCTATTCCGACGACAAGCTGAACTCCACCATGGATGAGCCTCGCCCCAATGCCTTCCGCTTCCGCGACTGGGTGGTGCAGGCCTTCAACAAGGACATGCCCTACGACACCTTCGTCAAAGCGCAAGTCGCCGGCGACCTCATGGACAACCCCGAGCTCATTGCCGGCACCGGTCTCTATGGCCTCAGCCCCGAATTTCAAGACGATCGCGTCGACGTGACGACGCGCGGCTTCCTCGCCCTCACAGTCGCCTGCGCGCAATGCCACGATCACAAGTTCGATCCCATCCCCACGAAGGATTACTACTCGCTCCTCGGCGTGTTCAACAGCTCCAAGCAAAACGAATACCCGCTCGCCGATAAGGAGGCCGTCAAAGCCTGGAACGAGAAGAAGAAGGCGCTCGACAAGGCCAAGGAAACTCTCAACAACTTCTACGCCAAACAAGCCGAACAACTCTCCGAGATCCTCGCCGCCAAGGCCGACAAATACCTCCTCGCCGCGCAGGACAAAGGCCCCTACGACGGCCTCGACGCCGAGACCATCCAACGCTTTCGCAATTACCTCAAGAAGAAAGATCGTTTCGCCAAAATCGCCGACAGCCCGGCCGTATTCCGCAACGAACTGATCGCCGTCCAGGAAGAGAAGAAGCAGATCGACGAGACCAACAATATCCGCCTGGGGGGTTCCAAAGAACGCCGCGATCTCTCCCAAGCCGACCTTGTCTCTCTTGCGCCGGACAAGTTCTATCTCTGGCGAGACTTCTACCGCGCCGGCGGCGTCTTCCACTACGCTCCCGGCAAAATCGAGCGCTTCCTGGAAGGCCAATGGCGCGAGCACTTGAACCTCTTGAGGCAGATTGTGGAAGCCGCCGAAAAGGCGCTCCCCGAGCAGTATCCGTTCCTACACTCGCTGACGGAAGCGGCGAAACCGAAGAACGAGCGCGTCTATATCCGCGGCAACCGCGCCAACCTCGGCGAAGAAGCCCCGCGCGGCTGGCTGACAATTCTCTCCGGGAAGGCCGAGCCACCAAAGTTCGAAAAGGGAAGCGGCCGGCTCGAACTCGCTGAGCGCATCGCCAGCAAGGACAACCCGCTCACTCCTCGCGTGATGGTGAACCGCATCTGGCAGGGCCATTTCGGCGAGGGCATCGTTCGTTCGACATCGAACTTCGGCCGCCTCGGCGAGCAGCCGTCGCACCCTGAACTCCTCGATTGGCTCGCCGCGAAATTCATGGAGCACAACTGGTCCGTGAAAGCGATGCATCGCGAGATCATGCTGTCGTCCTCCTATCAGATGGCGGGCGGCGGCGCGGAAGGCGAAAACCGTCTGCTCGAACAGTTCCCCGTGCGCCGCCTGGACGCCGAGTCTCTCCGCGATTCCATCCTTGCCGTCTCCGGCCGTCTCGACGCGACCATCGGCGGCAAACCGTTCCCGCTGGAAGATACCAAGCAAACGCGCCGCACCCTCTACGGCTTCGTCAGCCGCCGCCGCACGGACACGATGCTCAACCTCTTCGACTTTCCCAATCCCAACGCCACCAGTGAAAAGCGCGTCTCCACCGACGTGCCGCTGCAACGTCTCTTCCTGCTCAACAGTGCGCTCATGGCTGACTCCGCCGAAGCGCTCGACAAGAAGATTGACGGCGCCACGCCCGAAGAACGTATCCGCAATGGCTACCGCGCCATTCTCGGCAGAGGGCCCACAAAGGCCGAGCTCGACCTCGGCGCACAGTATGTGAAGAACGGCGCCGATGCCTGGCCGCAATACTGGCAGGTGCTGCTCGCGACCGACGAATTCCTGATGGTGAGGTAACTGAATATGATGACCCGGCGCGATCTTCTGAAAACGGTGGGAATGGGCTTCGGCGGCTGCGGCCTCGCCAGCGCCGCCGCGGCAACGCACTTTCCCGTCAAAGCCAAACAGATCATCTTCGTCTTCTTGAACGGCGGCCCCTCGCAGGTCGACACCTTTGACCCCAAGCCGATGCTGCAGAAGTATCACGGCAAACCGATGCCCGCCGGACCGAACCTGAAGACGGAGCGCAAAACCGGCAACCTGCTCGGCTCTCCGTTCCAGTTCAACCGGTGTGGGAAGAGCGGCATTGAAGTCAGCGAAATCTTCCCGCGCATCGGGCAGAACATCGACGAGTTCGCCGTCATCCGCTCCATGTACACGGATCGGCCCAATCACGAGCCATCGCTTCTGATCATGAACTGCGGTGTACCGCTCCCCGGTAAACCGTCGATGGGAAGCTGGCTCAGCTACGGCCTCGGGTCGATGAACAAGAACCTTCCCAGCTTCGTCGTCCTTTGCCCGGGTGTCCCCGTCATCGGCAGCCAGTTGTGGACCTCCGCGTTTCTCCCCGCCGTTCATCAGGGAGTGCATCTCGAAACCAAGGAGAAGGATGTTCGCAAGCTTGTCCCCTACATCACTCCGCGCCGCGCCCCCGAAGAGCAGCGCCGCCAGATGGACCTCCTCGCGTCACTGAACAAGCTGCAGGCCGAAAGCAAGTTCGAAAGCGGTGTTGAGTCGATGGAGGTCGCATTCCGAATGCAGAAGGAAGCGCCCGAAGTCTTCGACATCACGCGTGAGACCGAGAAGGTGCGCGAGCGCTACGGCGACACGCCCGTCGGCCGCGGTTGTCTGATGGCGCGCCGCATGGTGGAGAAGGGCGTGCGCATGGTGCAGATCTACCACGGCAACGGCCAGCCGTGGGATAACCACGATGACATCCAGATCCACCGCACCCTGGCCCGCGAGGCCGATCCCGCCATCGCCTCGCTGATCGAAGATCTCCGCGAACGCGACATGCTGAAGGAGACTATCGTCCTTGTCGGCGGCGAATTCGGCCGCACGCCCAGTGTCGAAGTCAGCGGATTGGTCAGCCATCAAAACGGCCGCGACCATAACAACCATGGCTACTCCATGCTCGTTGCCGGCGGTGGGTTCAAGGGCGGCATTACCTACGGCGCCACCGACGACTTCGGGTTCAAGGCGGTCGAAAATCGTGTCTACGCACACGACCTGCAAGCCACCATGCTCCAGCAGATGGGCATCGACCACACACGGCTCACCTACCGTTACGGTGGCCGCGACTTCCGATTGACCGACGTAGGCGGATCTGTCATTCAAGACCTGCTTGCATGAAGAATCCGCTGTACATCAGCGTTGGGTTGTTCCTGGCGGCGTGTTGTCTGCCCGCGCTTGAGTGGAAACAGAAGGACGGCATGGATGTCATGCTCGGCCTCCGTGCGCTCGCCGTCGGCTGGTCTGGCATCTTCGCGGGAGTGCTGGCCTGGTATGCGAATCCCATCTGGGGCATCGGTCTCTTCTTCGGCGCGCTACGCAAGCGTGCGCCGGCGATCGTCATCGGCTTTCTCGCCATCCTCATCGCCCTGACACTCTTCAATGACCTCGACCGCGAACTCCCCGCCGACGAGGGCAATGTGAACAAGACGTCGATCCAACGCCTTCTTCCTGGCGCCTACGTCTGGCTGCTGAGTCTGGCCGCTGCCCCAATCGGCGCGGCCTTTCGGAAACCGGGATGACAGCAAGTATCCGCGTTGACCGCTACAAGCTCTATTACGAGAATGGCCCGGTCAAGTTCACTCTGCCGGTCGAATGGTCCGCTCTTGCCAAGACAGCCGGCCACCCTAACGATTTCGAAGTCGATGCCAGCGAACTCGAAGGGCTGCCAGCCCGCGAAGCCATTCTCGATGAGATCGCCGCCTACTATTCCCGAGGTCCGATTGCCGACATCATCGGCAAAGACGGCGCGCTCCTCCGCGGCCAATCCAAGTTCCGCTTCTATCTGCAAATCCCGCCCGCGCCGTCGCGCTACTACGAAGCCGGCAAGTTCCTCAGTATCCCCATGGCGCCGCCGGTGAAAGACGGCAAGCTTTGGCAGGAGCGCTACATCCTGGATTTCAGCGGGGTCACCCATTGGACGGAGCCGCGGCATCCTCTCGACGCCGCGGAGATCCGCGCCATTGCGGATCGTATCGTCAAGAGGGAGAAGATCGGCGTGACGGGTCTCCGCCGTTGAGCCGGCTATCGTTGCCGGGCGCGCATCGCCAGGTAGCGTTGATCGAGAGCGGCCTGGTCCAGTTCGGTCAGCATTGCTGCGGTGATGTCTGCATGGTAGTTACACCGCATCGTCTGATCTCGGTCCTCCCCACGCGCTATCCCATTACCGACAAATATTCCGCCCAAGGCCCCACTTCCTGCTTATAACGTTTCGCCATCACGCGGCTCACCTGCAGAATGTGCGCCAGATCGTGCGCTGTCCAAGTAGCCAGCAGTTGCCGCGCCGTAACGTGCCCCAACGCCGGATGCGTGCCTTGTAATGCAAGCTGTGCCGGCTGCAAGTCCAGCGCACGCAGCCGCGTCAGGTTGTCGTGGCGCAGCGTGCTGAACTCATCCAGCAAAATCGGCAGCGGCTTCCCTTCACTCTCCCGGAACTGTGCTTCCCGGTCGAAAGGGTCAAAAGGCCGGCTGGTGCCGTGTTCCAGGATTATCTCCAGGCGCGGCATCCAGTCGGCTCGCTCGCAATGAATCAGATGGCCAATGACGACGCAAGGACTCCATGTACCGGGGCCTTCATCGGCCCTCGTCCACTCGTCCGGCAATCCGCGCAGCAGCGTGTCGAGCACGGCGGGAGTCCGCGTCAGCACGCACAGGCAATCCTCCGCAAAAGATGTTCCCATAGGTGTAATGGTAGGAGAATTACACCATGGCGTTAAACCTCAAGAGCCACGAAGTGGAGCAGTTGGCAACGGACATGGCCAGACTCGCGGGCACGTCTAAGACGGAAGCGGTAAGGCTTGCGCTGTTGCAAATGAAGGATCGTCTCCAGTTTGGCTCCCGCGAAGGGAGGAATTCGCGGGCCATGCGGTTTCTCGAGGATCGTGTCTGGCTGTCCCTGCCAGCCGGAGCCAGCCGCACGCTTACGCGCGAGGAAGAAGACGAGATTCTCGACTATGGGCCCGATGGAGCCCCGGTTTAGTGGACAAACGACCTCCAGCTCTGTTGCTCGACACATCGGCAGTTGTCGCGATTCTGACCAAGGAGGCTGTGGCGGAAGAACTTTTAGCCAAGCTATTGGCGGCCGAAATTCGCGCGCGACCCTTGGCCGGACTTGCAGGAGTTTCTTCGCCAGTTTGAAATCGAATTGATCCCTTCACCTCAGCGCACCTGGTCTGGTTCAGCCATGCGAGCACGCGCTACGGAGAGGGCCGGCATCCGGCGGGTCTCAATCTCGGGGATTGTTTCACGTATGCCACCGCGAAGGACACCGGCCTTCCTCTACTCTTTTACGGGAACCGATTTCAGTTCGCTTCCGGCTTCTCCGCCCGATCGATAAGAACGATCTCCACTTGGCCCTTCTGCGGCTCAAGTTTTAGTCCGAGCTGCTCCTGAAGCGCGGTGAAGATCGAAGGGCCGGAAGGATCGCCTGCGCCCGCTTCCAATACCGAGGGTTTCTCGCCCGGTCCGCCAGGACCCTTTCCGCCGCCCATGTCCGGCACCCAGTCCAGGCGGAAATCGTAGCGCCCGCTCAAGCCCGTACGGTCAATCACAGGCCGCCCAACGATGCCCGTCAGATTGGCCACAAGGCCATAAAGCGACGCTCGCTCCGCGATAATCTCGCCCGGCCGGTTCCCGCGTATTCCGCCTGACGCGTCGCTTCCGGCGTACTCCTTCAGTTTGTGGCCCTCCTTCGCGGGCACCAGGTGATACACAGGCATCTCCTTGGTCTCGCGGCGGACTGCCAGATTGAAGCGATCGGCCAACAGCGCCTGCAGACGCTGCCGGATCAGGGCCTGTTCGGACGTACTGCTTTGTCCGGCCTGCGGCGGCTCAGGACCCTTTGCGACCACCTCGAATCTCGCGGAGTCGAGCCACCCGGGCCCGCCTGCGATTCGTTCGCCACAGCCGCCTTTGCCGCAGGTAATGTTGTAGGCCAAGGCAATAAGCTGTTTCAGCGTGACATTGATCGCTTGCACTCCGCCGCCCGGCAGGTACCGGATCGAAATCTGCCGGAGATCGGGGTCCGCCGGCTTCACCGATGCCACTTCGAAGGCCGGCTGCTCTGTCTTCGACTGCGCATGCAGGATGCCGATGAAAATGGGGCCCACTATGGCGGCCATGGCGGCCGCTGATAACAGGATCTTTCTCGTACGTGTCAGTCTATGCGAGATCCTGTCGTTGACGATTGCCTCGATCCGCTTCTTCAGATCCGCGCCCGTCACTCCGGACGCGCAGCGCATCGGCGATTGCAGATAAAACCGGCACACATTGAGGATTCCTTCGGCGTATACGTGCGGCTCGTTCCCCATCCGCACTACTTCCTCGTCGCAAGCACGTTCGCGTTCCTCCACCAGCCGATTGCCGATCCACCACACCAGCGGATGGAACCAGAAGATCGTTTCGACAGCCATAAGAATGGCCGCGGCCAGGTTGTCACGCCTGCGAACATGGCAGAGCTCGTGCGCGAGGATCGACTGTAGTTGCGCGGATGTCAAACTGCTTGCAATCCCTTCCGGCAGCAATAGGACTGGTTTTCCAATGCCAAACACGCCCGGCTCCAATCGCGCGGGCGAAGTCATCACCGGAATCGGCAGGTCCATGCGCAGCGGAGTGGCGGAGCGCAGGGTCGCGCGGACACGCCGCCACAACCGGAACCAGTACGCGCCGCTAATTGCGATGCCGCCCAGCCACACAGCGAACAGGATCCCCGGAAGCTGACCGCCGGCGGGTAGTGACTCCGCCACCGGGAGCAGGGTCGGTTCCGGCTCTGCGAACGGCTGGCTCATCTGGCGCAGGATCGGTGGGATCGGCTGTGCGGCGATGGCCGGGGACGGCCGCCATTCCACCATGCTGCCTACGCCCACCAGCAACGAGAACGGGACGAGAAACTTCAACGATGCCGCCAGCCAAAGCCCGTACCGGACGGCTGCCTGGTTCTTCCGCAGTGTCAGCGTGAGCAGCCACGCAACCGCGGCAAAAACCGTCGATTGCCAAAGATGGTTCGCCAGGGGCGAAAGGGTGGTAGAGATCATTTGCGGCCATCCTTTCCTGAAGACTTCCGGAGGGCCCGTTCGGCCTCCTGAACGTCCGCAAGGGTTAGCTCACCGGCTTCTACCAGGTGCGCCATTACCAGCTTCGCCTTGCCGCGCCCGAAAAGCGCCAGCAGTTCGTCGACCAGCCGCCGCTGCGCGTCGGTCCGTGAAATCGCGGCCTCAAAAATATTGGCGTTGCTGATCCTTTTGACGCACCGCAGAACTTTCTTCCGCTCCAGCCGGTAGACCGTCGTCTGCACGGTTGTATAGGCCGGCCTTGCAGACTCGGGAAAGAAGTCCTGAATCTCCCGGACCGAGCATGCGCCCTTTTCCCAAAGCGCTTCCAGGACTTGCAATTCCAGCTTGGTCAGTTTATGGCTCGGCATCGCAACTCAACGAACTATACGTTTAGTCTACTATCATGATAGTTGGCTTGCAAGAGGTTTTTATTCGAACGTCTGCGCGAACGTAATCCGGTTCCCGTCTAAATCCAGCACGGCGAAATCCCGCAACCCCCACGGCCGGCTCACGGGCGGTCCCTGCGCATTCGCACCCTTCGCTACCAACTCCGCATACAACGCATCGGCGTCTCGTACGTACACCTCAAACGACCCGATCCCCCGTTCTTCCCCGCGCGGAAGCAGCAGCACCGTGATCTCATCGCGATCCATCACGCCGAGATCCTCCTGCTGATAGTTGATATGAAAACCCAGCACATCGCGGTAGTAGTCCACCGCCGCGGCGACATCGCGGAACGTCACCTCCGGCAGCGCCTTCTGCATCATCGGGGTGGGGCGCGGCTTTTCCGGCTCGTCATACGAGTCCCCGAACCACAGAGTATTCCCATCCGGATCGCGAATCTCGAATAGCCGCAGCTTCACCCAGTTCACCTTCTCGATCTCACCCGGCGCTCCGCCCCGCGCCACAAGATACTCCCGCATCGCGGCCGCATCCGCGCATTGGAAGAACAACATCCCGCTGCCAGACGGCCGTGGATTCTCCCACTCCAACGGTGCATAGCCGGCGGGCCCAAACCGCACCCGCGCCGGTCCGGAAATCGCCTCGATGGCGCCTTGCTCCTCGCGGATCTCGAACCCCAGCACGTCGCGGTAAAACGCGGCGCTCCGGTCCAATTCCGCCACTCCAATCGTCCGCATCACCGGACACACGATCGCCGGACGCCCTTTATCCATTCGCTTCCCGTAGAATCGACCGCA
This sequence comes from Acidobacteriota bacterium, assembly GCA_016185425.1. Classification (GTDB taxonomy): domain Bacteria; phylum Acidobacteriota; class Terriglobia; order Bryobacterales; family Bryobacteraceae. The sequence goes on from JACPNQ010000001.1 coordinate 111,111, forward strand.
GCCTCACCGCCAAGTCCGGATTCACCGCATCAAACCACCGCAGCATCACCGATACAAACTCGTCTTCATCGAGCAGAGGCCCCGGACGCGCCGCGCCCGGCACCGCAAGTTCCAGGCGCGCGCCCCGCGCGTCGAGCCGCACGCACACGCCATCTCCGCCATTTCGAACATCCGCGCAACGGCCCATTCGGAAGTCCCGAATCTGCCCAAAGATCTCCTGGGTCAACGAATCCCGGTCGTTCACATCGCCGCCGCCGCCGAGGTCGTAATTCAAAAAATAATCCAATTCATAACATCCCGAGGCCAGCATCAGCCGCCCCTGCTCATCCCGCGCCAGGCGGAATACAATCTCCCGGGGCGTCTGCGTGGCGATCAGTTTCCGCCGGATTTCATCCATCGTGGCGCCTGCCGCCGCGCTCTGCGGTTCCAACGCCACCTCCGGTCCGGGACCGTAATCCTCGTGCGTGATCCAAAACCGCAGTCCATCGCGATCCACCGTCCAGACGCGCTCGCTCGGATCCTCGGCCCGGTCGACGATCGCGCCGCCGATGCGCTCGGCTATCTTTGCCGCATAACGCGGAAATTCTCCGGCGGGAACTTCCCTCGTCAGCAGCAGACTTCGCTCTCCGCTCGCCATCTCCTCGAACTGCAGCACCTCCGATGGACGCGGAGACTCCAGCGACAACTGCTCCGCGCCGTACTCGGCGATCCACGCCGTCGCGCCGTTCTCGTCCACGGACTCCACAATGTATTTGTCCGGCTCGCCGGCGGCGTGCAGAACGTCTACCACCGCGCCGCGTTCTCCCGCCGCCAGCACCACATCGCGCATCCGGAACGCGCGCTTCTCCGCTTGGCCTTTCGCCGCCACGCAAACGTCGTGAATCCGCGCCAGTAGAGTGTCCCGCCACTGTCCGTTCTCTCCCGCCTGCCGTACATCCCGCGCCAGCACCTGCACCGTGAACCGCACACGGTCGTTCTGGTGCATCGCCAGTGAGGGGAACTCGCGGATGTTCGCCAGCTCCACGCGGGCGGCATGGTGCGGCAGCACCGCTAACGGCGGCGATGGCATCCACGCGCCGCTCGCAAAGGTCATCTCCAGCCAGTACCTCCCCGGCGTCCGGAACCCATGCGCCGCGGTTAGCTGGGGGATCTTGGCCGGGGGCTCGCCGCATGCCTGCATCGCGGGAGCATAGGCGCTGCGTTTCCACTCAATGGCCAGCGTCGATGGATCTCTGCCGGACTTCGGTTCCCGGTACCGCAGCAGCTTGCCGCCAAAATCGATCGCGTACGTCGCTCCGGGTTCCTCCGGCCGCATCAGGTCGAAGCCGCTGAACGCGGGCCATTCCCCCAACGCGTCAAAGTCGACATCGTCCAGCCGGAACGTTCGCGCCTTGAGAAACAGATCCCCGCTTCGCCGTTCCGTGTTCCACCGGAAATCCGCGGTCTCAAACGGCCCCTCGGCAAAACGGCCGATGTAATAGCGCATCGGCTCGCTCGTCTTCTCCAGCTCAAGCGGTATCCCCAACGCCTTCGCCACTGCAGCCTCGCTGAGATCGTTCATGCCCAGCGCGGCGGCCAGTATCAGGGTCGCCGTATTCTTTACCCGCGGCGGCGCGGGGGGCGCGGCGAGTATCGATCGCAGCCGCTGCGCCACTCCCGGCGCCTGCGCGTCAAACCACCGGAGGACAAGGGAGACAAGTTCGTCAATGGTGAGCATGCACGGCTCCATGATCGCCGGGGAATAGTGAACGATCGCCCAGGCCCCTTCCATGCGAACCGTCCAATCCGGATTGCCATCGGGCGGCCGCCGCATTCCGTCGGATAACAAGGAGCGCTCCTGCGTGCCGTCCCGGTGCAGGCGGATATGTTCGAATAGCCGTTCCGCATCGGCGCCTCGCAGGCCTTGCTGGAGCCAGAGGTTGATGGGCATCGGCAGCGCGGCATCGAATGCAGGCTGGTCAAACGGACTTGCCGGCAGGGGCGGCGGTACAGGTATGTCAAAGGGATTCTGCATGGCTACTCCCCGACTCGCCTGTAGTGTACCGCGCCGTCCTCCGTCGCCGGAATCTACTCCGCTTCGCGCGCTCCGTGCTTGCGTAGAATCTCTGCCGCTTCCCGATAGCCCTACATCTCACTCAAAGCGGCAATGAGAGCGCCCTTGGCCGTCGCTGTCAGCGGATTTCCGGCCAGCCGTATCTCGGAAATCGGCACCGGGAACTCCGCAACCTGCATCGCCCGTTCGAACCGCTCCCGGAATCCCAGCGGCATGGTGCTCCCCCCGCTGATAACCAGCGGAATCGGACGACCCAGCCGCGGCAGACTCTTCGACTTCGTGAACACATCCTTCATCGCTCCTACCAGCGACTGAATCAAATCATCGTAGTAGACCGCGATCACCTGGTGCGTCTTCTCCGGCTGCACGCCGCCGAAAAGGAACGAGCTCTCCTTGATCAACCGTACCCGCGTCGCCATGTCGTTCGTCACCGCCGCCGCACTGGCGTCAATGTAGTCCCCCGCCTTCGGCACGCTGAACGAAATTACCGGAACCGCCAGGTACGACATGCACACATTGCACAGCCCGCCGCCGATGCTGATCCCAATCCCCGTGTAATTCGACCCCTCCAGCTCGCTGTACACAACCGCCAGGCCCTCACTCACGCTCTTTGCGTCATAGCCCAACTCACTCAGCATCTGCCGGAGCGTCGCCTCATGAAAGGTCAGTGTATCCGCCGCGCCGGCCGGCGCCGCCGGAATGCTGAAGAACAGCTTCTGCCGCGCATGGCTCGCCGTTCCGAGCAGACTCCGCAACAACTCGCCGATCATCGTCAGGCTCTCCGGCTCGTCCGGATTCAGGAAGCCGCGGGCCATCGGCCGCCGGGACTCCGCCCCCAACAGATCCGCGAACCGCTCGCTCTCGTTGCCCTGCACCAGGATCTCGTTGGCGCGGACGGTGTGCGGCACGTTCTCCTTCCGCAGCACGCTCTCAGTGAACTTTGATCCGGGCAGCGCCACAAACGAGTTGAGTTCGCTGCGGTAGACGTAGTCCGTCTCATCCGGCCACGCGGCGACAATCCGGCTGGTCCCGACGTCCAGACCTACTGGCGTGGAACCGTCGGAATAGCGATACGTCATCGATTGGTGCTCCTTGATTCCGGTTCGGTGAAATTCACGTACCGGTGCGGATCGGCCACTTCGCGAAACTGCTTTGCCAGCGTTCGCCGGTATACGGCCGTCGTCACGCCGCGCCGCGTCGCGGCCTGCCGCAGCATCGTCTCACCGGCGCTGATGCCGTCCTGCAATTCATCGGCCGCGAGATTTGCGTAATAGTCGTCAAACTTGAATCCGAACAACGTGATCGCCGGCAGCGGCGTCCAGTAGTTCACCGGCAATCCCAGCCGGCCGAACGGGAAGCCCGCCGCCCAGTCTGTGTGATAGCCGACGCCCATATTCCGGGGATTCACCGATACTTGCGCGTGCGTGACGCAGTTCACCGCGGGTATGCGATACCGGGCTCGCAGAATCTCTGTCAACAATGTTGCGCTTGCCACTTGCGGCTCGGTAATGCTCGATCTGCCGTCCGCTCCGCGCGTCTGCCCGTCGAAAGAAACACCAAGAAAACTGTGGTTCAGGTTAACGAAGTAATACTTTCCATCCGACCACACCGAGTCGCCTGCGTGATTCGCCGGTTCATTCTCCGGGACCGTTCGAAAGACGCGCCCGAAACGGTCGATCACGTAGTGATACGCCCGCTGCGACTGGACAAACTCCAGCGTCCCCTGCGCGGCCCGCCGCAACTGCCGGTTGTTGGCTTCCTCGAACACCGCGGCGTCCGACTCCGTTGTATGAAAGACAATTCCATACGGCCCCGCCTTTTCCTCCCGGTTGCCGCCATCCAGACGCCAGCGTTGAAATGGCACGGCCTGTCGTGGCGCGGCCATGTGGCGTTTTTCAACGCGCAGGCCATTGCTGAACAATTCGTGGTCCGGCGTATTCTCGACAGTCCAAACGGTGGCGAACGTGTCCGTCTTCGAGCTCGCCTCTACGCTTCGCCGCGGCGCCGCGCCGTCGGTGATCATCGGTATCGGCAGCACCAGTAGCGCGAAGAACGCGCTCATCCGCTGCACGCGCGCGTCGCGCAGCGCGCGCCGAACCGGCTTCCGCGACCAGAATGCGGCCGACCCCCGCAAGTATCCCAACCGTGCGACCGGGTCATCAATCGCCCCTGCGCGCCAATCCAACCATTGGGCTAATGGCCGCCGCGGCGCTCGAAGGCGCGGCCCGACCGCAAGACTGGCGGCGTTTTTCATCCTATACGTCGACCTGCTCTACTATCGAAAAACTTCCTTCGATTACTTATAGTACGCAAGACCTAGGCCATGGACAAGAATGGCCTTACTTTTCTAGGGGGCTTATGGGCAATACCTTAGATTCCGATTGAAATTTCCGAAAATCCGAGTAGTCGATCTGCACATCAATGCGCATTCGCTTGAATAGCGCCAACCGCGCATCGAAATCCACCTTGATTCGCAGCGGCATCCACAGCTCATCGTTCACGCGTGCCTGCTCCATCGAAAACCGTGCCCCGCGACTCAGCCTCGCCAGTACCAGTCCGAAGGAAACGGTATCGATCGCCTCGGCTTCGATCTTTAGCAGCGTTGAGTCCAGCTTGCTGATATAGAAGCGCCCCTTGAATTTTGTGAGCATCCGCTCGCGCGTGTCACGCGGCCGAAAAGAAGCCAACGGTGTTGCGTCGACAATCCACGCAGGTCGCCCTCCTACCGTCGTTTCGCCGGCCATTTGAAAGGAATACGCCTTCGGTATCTCCTGCACAAAGGAACGTTGCCGGCGGCGATCCTCCGCGTATTTGGCCAGCCGGCGCTCGCGCTGCTCTGCCGTTTCCTTCGCACGCTCAGCGGCCAGTTTGTCGATCTTTTCCTGTTCCTTCTTCTGCTCCTGCGCGGTGAGCGGCTTGCCGTTCTTCGCGACCAGCCGGCGGTACGGTTGTCCGTAGAGGCTGATGATTTCGTGTGTCTCCGTCTCGGACTTTGTCCGTGTGCCGCCCTTCCACTCCTGCTCCGCCGCGGTTTCCAGATACGCGTACTGGCGCGCCAATTCGTCATGGCGCCGATCTCGCTGCAGACACTTTTCAATAATCTCCCGGGGGTCTTGCGCCACGAGGGACAATCCGGCAATAGCGACGGCAATCCGCATAAAGATCAGACGCTGTCCGCCGGATGGCGTTGCTAAAATGGTAGCGAATGGATTCCATTGCCAAGTATCAGCAGGATTTAGCCGAAACCATCCGCGGCATCGACACCGATGGCGTACGGAAAGCCGTCGCACTCTTCTCGGAGGCGCGCGATCACGGCCGCACCATCTTCGTTTGCGGGAATGGCGGCAGCGCCGGCTCGGCTTCGCATTTTGTGTGTGATGTGTTGAAAGGCGCCAGCTTCGGGCGCGATAAGAAATTCCGCATCCTCAGCCTGAACGACAACCTCCCCACTCTCACTGCCTATTCCAACGACGTGGGCTACGATGTCGTCTTCTCCGAACAGCTCAAGAACTTCGCGCAGCCCGGCGATGTGTTTCTCGCGATTAGCGGTTCCGGCAACTCGCCAAACGTTCTGCGCGGGATGGAAACCGCCACTGCCCTCGGCTGCAAGACAATCGCGATGACCGGCCGCGATGGCGGAAAACTCGGGCCGATGGCCGGGTTGCATCTGCATGTCGCCAATCCCCATATGGGCCGCATCGAAGACGCCCATATGGCGATGTGCCACATGATCGCCTATCACTTCATGGAAGAAGCGCACTAGCGCAACTTTGCCTCCATTTCTGAGCTTTCTAATATAGAGGAGGCAACATGTTCAAAAGAAAGCTATTCCTGGCGGGAATGCTGTTGACGATACCGCTGTTCGCCGCGGATGTGCGCGTGCGAATCAATCTCGGCGCGGGACATCCGATTGTGCGTCCGAATCGAATGGTCATCGTCCGCCCCATCCGCCCATCCGCAGTCGTCGTGCGCGGCCCCGTCGTTTACGCGCCGCCTGTCGTCTGGGTAAGCCGCGCCGTTCCGCTCCCGCCGCGTGATCGATTGCTCGCGGAAGACAGTGAAGTTATCCATCGCAGAGAGGACTGGGTCGATTCGACGCTAAACGTCAATAACAACGGCAAAGCGCTCTATCTCAGCGTCGACGGCCGTGCACACCTCGATTTTGCGGAAGTGCAATTCGGCAATGGCCAGGTGCAGGTCGTCGATTTCAGAGAGGGAATGGTGCAAGCGGGCACCTTCCCGCTTCTCGACTTCGCCGATGGCCGGCACATCAATAGCGTAAGACTTGTTGCCCGGTCGCAGACGCCGCGTTCCAAGTTAACGGTGCTGCTGGCGAAGTAGCGCTTTAATCCTTCGGCCGGCCCTTCCGGATGCGCTTCATGATCTTGTTCAGGTGTTCCGGATCGATGACGGCGTCCAGTTCAAACTGCAGATCCGGCGTCCGGTGCAGCGCCAACCGGTGCGCGACCTGAGTGCGGAGGTAGGCGCGGGCGTGCTCGAGCGCGGCCATCGCCTCCTCCCTCCCATCGCCGTTGCTAAGTGCAACCATTACACGGGCTTTGCGGCCATCGGGGGAGATGTGAACGTCGGTAACGGTGATTCCTTCGACGCGGGGGTCGCTCATCTCGTACTCGATGAGCTCGGTCAATTCTTCGCGGATCTGCTCGGATACGCGTTGGAGGCGAATGGCGTCCATTGGAGGTGCTTTCTACTTCCAGTATCTCGTACTATGGCGGGATGCGCCTGATACTGGCGGTTTTTGCTCTCTTATTAGCGGGTTGTGCACACAAAAGGCCACTTTTGACACCGGTTTCGACACTAAAATGGTCCGATCTCGTCAAACGACCGTTTGAATTGACCGCATTCACGGTCACGAAGGAGATTCCGCTTCCGGCAACCCGCCGGCCGACGATCCAGTTCGCGGAACCGGACCAGGTGAGCGGAATGGCCGGCGTGAACCGGTACGGCCTCCGGGCAAAGTTCGGTGAGGGCCACACCATCGTCTGGATCACCCCGCCGATCGCCACGCGAATGGCCGGCCCGCCGGAGGCGATGGCGCTCGAAGGGCAGTTCCTCAAAGCGCTGCCGGAAATGAAATACATCGAGCTGGTGGGAGACGAATTGCGGTTTCGCAACGCGGAGAGCAACACCTATCTAATTTTTAAGCGTAACCCCTGAAACGGTACTGCCTCTACCAGCACTAGATGTGTATTCAGTAACCGGATGCCCGGCCTGGAGGTTTCAGTAATGGCATACTCGGATCTTCCAGGCCGGCTGCTATCATGTGGTGTACTGAGGACTTAGGCAAGAGGCCTTATGCAGTTCGTCAATTTCGATCTGGCGTATGTGCAGCGGCTTTCCGCGGGCGACTCCGACACGGAACGTCATTTTGTCGCCTATTTTGGGGAGTTGCTGGGGATTAAGCTACGAGCGCGTGTGCGCTCGGCGCAACTTGTGGAAGAGATCCGGCAGGAGGTGTTTTTGCGGACGTTCCGGTTGATCCGGCGGCCGGATGGGATTCGGCAACCGGAGCGGCTGGGGCCACTTGTTAACTCGATTTGCGATAACGTTGTGCTGGAGTTCCGGAGGGCGGGGGATCGCGATCCCGCGCCGCTCGACGAGAAATTCGATACGAGGGACGACGCCGTGGACGTAGAAACAGAATTGCTTAGCGTGGAATCTTCGACGGCAGTCCGTCATGTTCTTGAAACGCTTCCGCGGCGAGAGCAACTATTACTACGGGCCGTCTACTTCGATGAAAAACAGCGCGACCAGATTTGCCGGGAGCAAGGCGTCGACCGGGAGTACCTGCGGGTACTGCTGCATCGGGCCCGGCTGATCTTTAAAGCAAAATATGTCGAGTTGACAGGCAAGTAACCAACCCATGGACCACCAAGAAGCCAAGAACGCGAAACTGCTGGAGCGCTATCTACTCGGAGAGATGGCCAGTCCGGAGCGGGATGCGTTTGAGGAACATTACTTCTCGTGCGCGGTGTGCGCTGAGGAATTGGTAACCGCCGCGAAGTTCCTCGATAACGCGCGGCGGCCCCTGCTTCCGTTGGAAGCGGAGGGATCGCCAGTCACGAACAAAGAAAGCCAGGGGCTCCCTTGGTGGGAGCGTTGGCTGGTGTTGGCGCCGAAGCCAGCTTTGGCCGGACTATGCGCTGTACTGGCGATCGCGCTGGTATGGCGCGGCCGCCCGGAGAGCCTGCAGCCGGAAGTTACGGGAAGCTATTTCGTAACCGCGACGAGGGCGGCGGGCGGCGCACCGCGGAGGATTGAGCTAGAGCCCAGTCAGAGGCGGGTAGCATTATTATTCAACCAGACGGATGCGTCGGCGACGCAATTGACTTTCGTGCTGGAAGACGCAAGCGGACGGACCGTGCTACAGTTTGGCGGCCGGGCGCCGAAAGATACGAGCGATGTTCAAATTCTGATCCCGGTGACGGGACTACACGCAGGAGTCTACAATCTTCGAGTGCAAAATGCGGTTACACATGCCGACGTAGCCGCATTACCATTCGAACTAACCGTTCGCTAAAAAATCTATGTCAGAGCGCAATCGCTACTACACTTACTCCGCGTCCGGGTCGGCATTTGGAGGAGTTCTCACCAGCCCTACCTCGCTGACCGTTCCTACCCAGGCCATGGCCTCGCTTTCACCGGCGGGAGGAAATGGCTCGTCCACTGTGGAGAACTTCGCTGTTCCCGGCATCTTGTCCGTTCGCCAGGCGACGACGACGGTTCAGGGAGATCCGAAGCAGACCGAGCTTACCGTGAGCATTGAAGGAATTAACCTGATGGACATCCTGAAGGTGGACCGGCTTGTTCTGCACATGGTAAGCCAGCCGGATCCGTCCGGTTACGAGACGTGGGTGAGCCCCGGGGGCTCCTTCATGGAAGGACTGACGATTCACAACGAGCCGGTGCAATTAAATTCCGCGGTAGCGACCTTCGACAAATATCCGACCTACTCTTCGCTGGAGCGCGCCTACGTGGAGGGCGCCTTGAAGGGGTTGATCATCGAACCCGGCACGCTCGGCGCGCCGTGTACCGCTTACGAGCTGAACGGGTGCAAGACGGCGGTAGGCGACGTGAAGGCGACGATTTACCCGATGGATGGGACGTCGGGCGGACTGCGGGTGAAAGACTTCGCGACGATTTATTTTGGGGAATACCGTATATCGAAATATGCGCGGCACCTGACGATGCTGCGAGTGGAACTGGGATGCGACACGAGCGGAGGGATGGGCTTCGGAGACGGCTCGGGCAACGGGCATTGGGAACCGCCAGTTTAATGCGGTGCTGGCCAGTCTATCTGGCGGCGCTACTGGTACTACATACGAGTTGTTCAAAGACCGCGCAGACGGCGGAAGAGATTTTCGCGAAGGCGGAAACAACAGCGGACGATGAACGGTACGAAGACGCGCTCGCGCTAATCCCGACGGAAGCGCTGCTGGAGGAGATGAAGGTCGCGCCGGGACTGCGCGACCGGTTCCTCGTATTGCGGGGCGAGATGCTCGCACAGCGGAAGGACGGCGCGGAGGGTTTGGCCTTGTTAGCGGCGCCGCTGCGGAATGGCGCCGATAGGGAGCTAGACCGGCACCGGAGGCGTTCGTGGGGCTTGGCGATGTGCCGCACCGCGCGAACGGCGGCGGACCGGGAATCCGGCGTCGCGGTGTTAGACGCGGTGCTGGCGGAGTCTCCGCCGTTGAGCGCGGAAGCGGGGAAAGTGCAGTTGCGCCGCGGAGCGTGCTTGCGCGCGATGGCGCAATTTTCGCGCGCCGAGGAGGCGTATCTCAGCGCGCTGCAAGCGGCCAAGGCGTCGAGGGACCGGCTGCTGGAGGCGCAGGTATTGTCGTCGCTGGGAAGTTTGTGCGCGAGCCTCGAGCGTTTCGATGAGGCGTCCGTCTATACAAAAGACGCGCTACGCGCGGCGGCGAACGCCGGCGCCGCGGGGCGGCATGTGACACGGCGCGCGCTGGACAATCTGGGCTGGCATCAGCTAGAGCTCGGCGACTACGAGCGGGCGATGGACACGCTGCGGCAGTTTCAACCCCAGCATGAGCGGGAGCGCGTGGTGAACGAGACGAACCAAGCGCGGACGCTGCTGGCAATGGACGACGCGGAGGGCGCCGAGCAGCACTTCGAGAAGGCGTTGGCCGCGGCGCGAAGCGGGACGAATTCCGACGCGAGCCAGCAGGTGGCGGTGATGCAGGGGCTATCGATGGTCTCTTACCGCCGCGGGAAATGGTTTGATGCGGCGCGTTGGAACCGCCAGGCGATGGAACTGGCGCAGAAGCTGAAGCAGACGGACATGGAACGCGCGGGGAACCTGATTGATGCGCGAATCCGGATCAGCCAGGGAGATCCCGCGGGAGCGGAGCCGATTCTGCGCAAGTTACTCGCGGACCGGGATCTGCCGCGGGGCGCGCAATGGACGGCGCACGTTGAGTTGGCGCGCGTACAGGCGGGGCGCGGGAAGAACGCGCAGGCGGAAGCGGAGTTTGAGAAGGCGATGCGCTTGGTGGAGGAGGCGCAATCGACGCTGACCGCCGCCGAGGACCGGATTTCGTATTTTTCGAGCGGCATTGAGGTTTATCGCCAGGCGCTGCAGTTTTTGTTGAAAGACAATCGGGCCGTCGATGCGCTGGCTGTGGCGGAGCGGAGCCGGGCGAGAACGATGCAGGACAACAGCGTCCGGCGGGCGCGGCGTGGGGCGACGGTGCTGTTTTACTGGTTGGATGAGCCGGCATCGCACTTGTGGGTCGTTGCGCCGAAAAGCGCGCCGGTGTATTTCCGCCTGCCGGGTGCGAAAGAGATTCAGGACCTGGTGGAGCGGCACAACCAGTTCCTGCTGCGGGCGCGCAATCCGTTGACGGAGGGCGGACAGGAGGCGCGGCAGTTGTTCGAGATTCTGGTGAAGCCGGCGCTACGCCATTTGAGCGGGCGGCGAGTATTTCTGTCCCCCGACGGGGGCTTGCACGCGCTCAATTTCGAGACGCTGGTGGCGACCGGTCCGCCGGATCATTACTGGCTGGAGGACGCGGAGATCTCGGTGGTGCCCGGATTGACGGGATCGTCGAACGGAACGCGGCCGAAATCGAAGCGGATGCTCGCGGCGGGGGATGCGGTGGATACAGAGGCGGGGTATGGGCGGCTGCGTCACGCGGGCGAGGAGTTGGACCGGATCGGGGCGCAGTTTGGAGTGACCCCGCTGCGGCGGGAGGCGGCGACGCCACGAGCGGTGAAAGCGGCGTTGGGGGAAGATCCTGTGTATGTCCATTTTGCGGCTCATGCGGCGGCGAACCGTTTGCGGCCGTTGGAGTCGGCGATTCTTTTGTCGCCGGACGGGGCGTCACACAAGTTGTATGCGCGGGAGGTGGCGAAGATCCCGATGCGAGTGCAGTTGGTGACGTTATCGGCATGTACGGCGGCTGGGGCGAAGGCGTTTCGGGGGGAAGGGCTGGTGGGGTTTGCTTGGGCGTTCTTGGGCGCGGGGGCGGAGAACGTGGTGGCCTCGCTGTGGGAGGTGGACGACGCGAGCACGCCGCAATTGATGGAGCAGATGTACCGGCAGTTGCAGTTGGGGCGGACGCCGGGGGAGGCGCTGCGGGAGGCGAAGCTGGCATTTTTGCGTTCGGGGACGGCGTTGCAAAAGCCTTATTTTTGGGGAGCGTTTTTGCATTTTCAGCAGTAGGGGCCGACTCCCCCTTGTTGCGCAAAGCGAGCGCGAAGGCGGGTATTACTTAGTACGATTTGCCCGGCGACTGAGTGAACGCAGTTTTGGACCGATTGATGGAGTGCTTTTTCTCCAGTCTACGCGTTATGATTTGAGAGCCCATCAAGAACAAAGCACTTGGACCTGGCACTGGCGGTCCAGCCGGCGCCGTATTCCATACGGCAAAGGTATTGTTGCGCGTTCAGTCAGCCCTTGGATGCACGCGGCCCGGTCGTAAGGTGGATTTAAGGGAAATCTGAATCTGCGCCGTACAAACAAATCTGCAAAATAGAGTTTTCCCCATGCTGTCTCTAGCTACTTTCGTCGTTCGCGGCTTGGCGCGCCGCGCCGGTCCGTTGTTGATCGGCGCCAACTGCTGCTTTTGCGCCGTAATCTGGAGCCATCCAGACGTGCTGGCCAGTTTACCGGCACCCGTGGTCAATACGGGTGTGCTGTTCTCCGACGACCTCGCGCCGCAGATGCAAAGCGAATTCCCGCAGTACTCCATTTGGAATACTGGCTCCATCGTTGGCTACTTCGGTTTCGAATGGCGCGCGCCGATATGGACGACGATTGTGGTCGATCCTCCGACGTTCCACGACGACGGCGAGGATCTCGATTCCATCATCCGCTCGATCTTTTCTCCCCTAATTCCGGCGGGTCAAGGGCCGAACCCTCCCGGCCCGCCAGCGCCGTTCATTCCGTCAAGCGATCCGCCTTCCTCGAATGATCCGCCGCCGTCGAACCCCAGCAACGATCCGCCAGGGCAGAATAATTCCACGCCTCCTTTGAACTCGGATCCGCCGACGGGCGGGCCGGGGAATCCGAGTGTGTCCCTGGACGCGGCCGCGGTGCCGGAGCCAAGTGCCTGGATATTGAGTTTGTTGGGACTTTTGGCCGCCGGGGGATTGCAAGTGTTGGGGAGGCGGGGGCGCCCTTCGGCCGGTAATGAGTAGTCTTCCCGCATTATGATGGGAGTCCGGGAACGGACATGCCCTCTCTTCAAGCTCAATTTTTGACCGGTCTGCTATTAGCCTCCGGCGTGCTCATTGCGCAGACTACGCCAAGACCGGCGCTGCCGCCGCTGCCCGCGGCGCTCGGCGTACCAAAGCCCGGGCCGGCGGGTGACGGACCCTATACCCCGCAGCCAATTCTGCCGGGCGGGATTGTGGTTCCACTCTATCCCGCGGGTTCTCCCTATTTGAAGGCCGACAAGGTTCGCGAGCCCGAGGTCTACAACATGAGCCAGACCGTTGCGGGCCGGATTGGCAGCATTGTCAACATTCATAATCCGTCGATCGAGGTCCATACGGTGGACCGCGGATTGAACACCGGCGCGGCGATTATTCTGGCGGCCGGCGGCGGGCACAACACGTTGAATGTAGGTTCCGAGAGCGCGGATTTTGTGCCGTTCTTCTATAACTACGGCGTCAACACAATCATCCTGCGCAACCGGCTGCGGCGCGACGGATATAACCCGCAGACCGATGCCGTGAACGATGCGATGCAGGCGATCCGGCTGGTGCGGGCGTATGCGAAGGAGTGGAACATCGATCCGAACAAGATCGGGATTATGGGCTTTTCGGCAGGTGCGGAACTGTCGTCACCGGCGGCGGTACTTTACGAAGAGTTCGACAAGAAGAATGGCGATCCGTCCGATCCGCTCGCCGGGATTTCGTCGCGGCCGGACTATGTGGGCATCATCTATCCGGGGCCGACACCGTTTGCGCGCAACCGGACCGCGCCGGCGATTCCGAAGGATGTGCCTCCGGCATTTATTGCGTGCGCCGGATCCGGAGACCGCGGACACGCGATCTGGGCAATGGACTACTACAGCGCCATGCTGGCTGCTGGCGTGCCGAATATCGAGATGCACCTGTATGGCAACGGGCGGCATCCGGGCGATCCGTTGAGCGATGGAAGCCGGATGACGGGCGGGTTGACGGACCGGAATAATATGCCGATGGGAACATGGCAGTATCGATTTGTCGACTGGTTCCGGGATTTGGGTTTTCTCCAGAAACCGGGTGCGGAGACGAAAGCGGCGAAGGATGTTGCGGCGTATGTAGCGAATCCACCGCGGATGCCGGGTCAGGGACGGCCGCCTTCGGTAGCGGGGCCGAAGCCATAACGGCCTATTCGATTACTTGTTCGACAGCATCTGCCGAAGCCGGCCGGCGTGTGACTCTCCAGGAGCGAGCAAAAAGCCACTGCTCGACGGCCTTGCGGACGTTTTCGCCAAAACCAAAGCCCGCGGGCCTCAACATCTCGATCGAGGCCGGGCGCCCACGAGAATCCACGGATATTTCGAGAACAACGGTAGCGTCCAAACCCAGTTTGCGGCCCACAGTGGGGTAGACCGGCTGGACATGACGCAGCATCTTCGGCGGCTCGACACCAGGGCCGATGAGGATGGGCTCCTCCGGCGCCTGCGCGCATAGCGCCCCTGCGCCGGCTAGTGGCAGCCTCAGGAACTTATGCCAATTTTCTCACGGTGCGGCGGAGCCACCGCTTATCATGTATGAATGCCCATAGTTGTTGTTGGCTCCGTCGCCTATGACGGGGTCGAGACTCCGCACGGAAAGGTCGAGCGGATGCTCGGTGGATCGTGCACCTACATCGCGCTTGCCGCGAGCTATTTTTCCCCCGTTCAGATTGTCGCCGTTGTCGGCGAAGACTTCGCTCAGGAAGATACGGACCTGCTGCTTTCGCGGGGTGTCGACCTCGCTGGACTCGAACACGCGCCGGGAAAAACGTTCTTCTGGAAAGGCGTGTACTCGGCCGATATGAACGACAGGGAGACACTGGTCACCGACCTGAACGTTTTCGAGCACTTCGATCCGAAACTGCCGGAATCCTACAAAAACGCCGAATACCTCCTTCTCGGCAACATTCAGCCAACGTTACAACGCAATGTGCGGGCGCAGATGCGGAAGCCGCGGATTACCGGCGGCGACACGATGAACCTGTGGATCAATATCGCGCGGGAAGAATTGCTGCAGACGCTGCGCGGCTGGGATTTCCTGCTGATCAACGACGGCGAGGCGAGGCTGCTTTCCGGCGAGAACAACCTGCGCAAGGCGGCGCGGGCGATCCAGGAGATGGGTCCGAACACGGTGGTGATCAAGCGCGGCGAATACGGAGCGATGCTGTTTCGCGGCGACGACTACTTCATTGTGCCGGGCTACCTGCTGGAAGAAGTCTACGATCCAACGGGCGCGGGCGATTGCTTTGCGGGCGGGTTTAACGGATACCTCGCGCAACAGGGCATCGACCTCGGCCAGGGGCATATCGACCGGCGGGAGCTCTCGCGCGCTGTGATTTACGGCAGCGTGATGGGTAGCTTCTGTTGTGAGAGATTTGGGGTGGACCGATTCCGTACTTTGACGCGCGCGGAGATTGATGCCCGCTTCCAAGAGTTCAAAAAGTTCACGGACTTCTAGGCGCCCGGCGCCGCGGCGGCCGGCCCGGAGACAGATCTTCGCGGCCGCCACAGGCGTGCCGTGGGGAGCCCTGCTGTTTCTGACCATCGCGTCGTCGCTCGCGGTCTTTTATTTCTGGCGGCACGCCTACCTGCAATGGTACGGCGACGCGACGGCGCATCTGAACATCGCGCGGCGGTTGCTCGACGGGCGGAACCCGGGCTATGAGCAGATTGGCACGGTGTGGCTACCGCTGCCGCATGTGCTGATGATGCCTTTCGCGGCCGTCGATGAGCTTTGGACGTCCGGGCTGGCCGGCGCCATACCGAGCGCGGCCTGTTTTGTGGCAGCCGGAATGATTCTGTTTCTCATTGCGCGCCACTGTTTTGCCTGCGAGCAGCCGGCGTGGGCGGCGGTGCTGTTGTTCGCGTTGAACCCGAACATGTTGTACCTGCAGTCGCTGGCGATGACGGAGGCGATGTTTGTGTGCGCGGTGCTGCTGGCGCTATACGGGACGCTGCGGGAGAATCCGTGGCTGACGGGCGCGGGGCTGGCGGCGGGAACGTTGACGCGGTATGAGGGCTGGTTTTTGATTCCGTTCGCTGTGCTGTATCTCTTTATTCGCAACCGGCGGGCAGGGATTGTGGCGGGGGTGATTGCGTCGGCGGGGCCGTTGTATTGGCTGGCGCACAACCATGTATTTCACGGCGACGCGCTGGAATTCTATCGTGGTGTGGGGTCGGCGAAATGGATCTATGAGCAGGCGCTGGCGAAGGGGCTGGAGCGCGCGCCAGGCGATGGAGACTGGCTGACGGCGGCGAAGTATTACGCGATGTCGGGCCGCCTGTTCGCGGGGCTGCCGCTGGTGATCGCGGGAGCGATTGGATTGGCGGCGGCCGCAGTGCGCAAGACGTGGTGGCCGCTGGCGTTTTTGCTGCTCGGGCCGCTGTTTTTCATCTGGAGCATGCACGGCGCGGGCGCGACGATTTTCGTCCCGAACCTCCACCCGTTCAGCTACTACAACACACGGTACGGGATGATCGTGCTGCCGCTCGCGGCATTGGCGGCGGCGGCGATTCCGGCGATTCTTCCGCAGGGGAGCCGGAAGGCGGTGACGGTGCTACTGGTTGGCATTGCGATCAGCCCATGGCTGGCGTATCCGAAGCAGGAGAACTGGGTGACGTGGAAAGAGTCCGAGGTGAACTCGGTGTCGCGGCGGGCGTGGACGCGGGAGGCGGCGGATTATCTGCGCGAGCGGTACGTTCCCGGCCGGGGCATTGTGGCGCATTTCGGGGACCAGACAGCGATTTTCCGCGACGCGGGCATTCCGATCGCAGAGACTGTGCACGACGGCGACGGTTTGTATTTTCAGGGAATCCTGAAGCGTCCGGACCTGTTCCTATGGCAGGAGTGGGTGGTGGCGATTGCGGGTGATCCGCTGTCGCAAACAATGGCCGCGAATGCGCGTAAGGTGCGGCGGTATTCCCGTGTGAAAATAGTGGAAGTGAAAGAGGCGCCGCCTATTGAGATCTGGCGGCGCGAATCGAAATACGACCTGCATGGACATCCCCTTTACGAAAGCCCACGGCGCGCGCAATGATTTCTTATTGACCTGGGCGGACGAGGCGCCGGAGACGGGTCTGGCGGAGGCGGCGATTGCGATTTGCGACCGGCACACCGGGGCGGGCGCCGACGGTTGGCTGCTGGTATCGCGGCTGCACAATCCGCCGGAGGGCGGCGATCTTCGCATTCGCCTGTTCAATCCCGATGGCGGGGAGGTCGAGATGTCGGGCAATGGCACACGGTGCGCGGCTGCGTTCGCGATGGCGAACGGCTATGCCGGTTCCGAGATCCGGATTGTGACAGGCGGCGGCACGAAACATTTGCGGCTGTTGGAACGGAACGGACGCAAATACTCGTTCGAGATGAATATGGGCAGGCCGCGCGTGGAGCCGGACGAGCTGCGTTGCGCGCTGACGGTGGGAGATGAGATTTACGACTGCACAATTCTGTGGGTGGGCAATCCGCAGTGCGCGGTGTTTGTGGAGAATTTCGACTTCGATTGGCGCGCCGTGGGCGCGGCGATTGAGCGTCATCCGCGCTTTCCGAACCGGACGAACGTTTCGTTTATCCAGCATGTGGACGGGTTGAACATCGATGTACGATTTTTTGAACGGGGCGCGGGGGAGACGATGAGCTCCGGAACGGGTTCGACGGGCGCCGCCGTATCGTCGATACTACGCGGATTCACCGGGCGAACGATGACGGTCCGGACGCCGGCGGGTCCGCTGGAATTCCGCTGGCCGGCGAATGACGGCGATGTGGTGATGGCGGGGCCTGCGGAAATTGTCGTCGACGGCCGATATTACCTATAGGACAGATAGCACCGAATGAGTCATTTTGACGCTCTTGCCAGCAAGATTCAGAACAAAACCGCGGTTTCCGGGATTGTCGGATTGGGGTATGTCGGACTGCCGCTCGCGGTGGAGTTCGCCCGCGCCGGGCTGCCGGTGCTGGGATTCGACATCACGCAGGGGAAAGTCGATACGCTGAACCGCGGCGAGTCCTATATTCAGGACGTGCCGACGCCGGTCCTGGAACCGCATGTGAAAACGGGGAAGCTGTCGGCGACAACGGATTTTTCGCGCATCTCGGAAGTGGACACGATCAACATCTGTGTGCCGACGCCATTGCGTAAAACAAAAGATCCGGACATGTCGTTCGTGGTGTCGGCGACCGAGCAGATCGCGAAGTACCTGCATCCGGGGATGCTGATCATTCTGGAGTCGACGACGTATCCGGGCACAACGGATGAGCTTTTGCTGCCGATGCTAGAAAAGAGCGGGCTGCAATGCGGCGTCGACTTTTTCCTGTGTTTTTCGCCGGAGCGTGTGGATCCGGGCAATCCGAATTTTCAGACCTACAACATTCCGAAGGTTGTTGGCGGAATTACGCCGGCGTGCACCGAGTTGGGACGGCAGTTTTACGCGCAGTCCCTCGAGACCGTGGTGCCGGTGAGCTCGACGAGCGTGGCGGAGATGGTGAAGCTGCTGGAAAACACGTTCCGCATGATCAACATCGGCATGGTGAACGAGCTGGCGCTAATGTGCGACCGGATGGGGATCAACGTCTGGGAGGTGATTGAAGCCGCGGCGACGAAGCCGTTCGGGTTCATGCCGTTTTATCCGGGTCCGGGGTTGGGCGGACACTGTATTCCGATCGACCCGTTCTATTTGAGCTGGAAGACGCGGCAGGCGGGGATTGAGGCGCGGTTTATTGAACTGGCTGGATACATCAACGGGCAGATGCCGCACTTTGTGGTGGACAAGATTCAAGGCGCGTTGAATGAGCATTGCAAAGCCGTGAAGGGCTCCAGCGTTCATATCCTGGGCGTGGCGTACAAGAAGAACATCGACGACGTGCGCGAGTCACCGGCGCTGGATATTATTCATCTGTTGCGGGAGCGCGGGGCATCAGTGACCTACAGCGATCCCTACGTCACCGACCTGCGGCACGAAGGGCAGGACTTAGAGACCATGGACGCGGACGAAGGCTGCCGGGCGGCGGATTGCGTTGTGATTGTGACCGACCACAAAGATTTCTCTTACGCCGATGTGCTGGCGCAATCGAAGCTGGTCGTCGATACACGCAACGCGTTGAAGGGTTTGCAGTCGGAGAAGATTGTCCGGCTTTAGCGGAACGTGACGCCCAGGCGAATCGTGGTGAGCTCGCGGTAGCTGTTCGTTTGGAAGTTGAGTAGTTCGGCGCGGAAACCGATGTGTTTGCGGAACCAGAAGTTCGCGCCGCCACCATAGTTGAACATGGACTGTCCGCCGCTCAAGTTAGCGAGGGCGCCGTAGCCAACGGTGACGAATGGTTCGATACGGCTCTTGCCGCGGAGGAAGTGGTAGCTGCCGTTGGCGGTGACGACGGCGAGGCCAATATTGGGGGCGCCGCGGATGAATAGGTAGCCGGCCGAGGGAGAGATGGCGGCGCCTTTGTAGACGAAGATATCGGCGCCCAGGCCGGCGCTGCTGTAGTCGAAGTTGTTGCCGGGTGGGTTGTCGAAGCCGAAGAAGCCATGCACTTCGGCGCGCGGGGCTTGCGAGAAGATGCCGAGTGCGGCCAAAACCGGCAAGAATAAAAGTTTCATATGACTCTAGACGCGAATCATCCGGTTCCAATGGTTCTTTCGATTACCGAGGCGGAGGGATATGTTGCATCGCTGGCGGAATTGCTGATGGACGCCGTCGACAGCGGGGCGTCGATCGGGTTTATGCCGCCGCTGGAGCCCGCGGAGGCCGCAGCCTACTGGCGGACGGTGTTTGATGCGATGCGGGCCGGGGAACGGGAACTGATCGCGGTGGTCGAGGGTGGGGTCGTGATCGGCGCGGTGCAGCTAATGTGCGAGGGGAGGGCAAACGGGCGGCACCGTGCAGAGGCGGGGAAACTGTTCGTACACCGGAGGGCGCGGCGGCGCGGGCTGGCTCGGGCTCTGCTGGCGGAGTTGGAACGCGTGGCGGCGAATAGGGGAATCACGCTGCTGCTGATGGACACGCGCAAAGGCGGGGAGGCGGAGAAGCTATGCGACTCGCTGGGGTATACGCGTTGGGGCGAGGTGCCGGAGTATGCCAGGAGCACGAACGGGGAACTGCACACGACGGTGTTTTACTACCGCTGCTTGGTGAACACAAACGTGCCGAAGCAGTAGGGGACCGTGTTGCCGGGCGATTCGATGGGAGTGAAATAGTCGAAGTACTTGGCCATGGCGGCAGTGGCGCGATTGGCAAAATCTTCCGGCCAGCTCATGCAGTGCCGGACGTACGTTCCGAAGAACGTGCGGAAGTATCCGGTGCGCCCGGCGATATTTTGATCGGCGGGAACGGTCACGTGCCAGTTCGGATAGTGAACGAGATCGAGGCCTTCGGCGCGGCCGGTGACCTGGAGCTCGTCAGGGCGGAAGAGGTGTTTATCTTCGGCCGTTGATTTGTCGACGTTGCGGCGGCTGTAGTATTGCATCGTCGCCACGAAGAGGTTGAGGTGCTCCATCTCAGCGGGAGTGCAAGTGTAGCCCGATTCGGCTAGGGCCACGGCGACAAATTGGCCAAGGAAGCCCATCATGAGATAGCCCTCGTAGTAAGGCTCTTCGCAGACGAGGATGCCGCCCGGGGGAAGGAGGCGGGCGCAGCGGGCGATGAAATCGTCGATATCAGGGATGTGATGAAGCACGCTGCGAAGGAACACGGCCTCGACGGAACCGTTGGGAAGCAAGTCGATGTCCTCGGCGGAGAGCATTGCGAAGTCCACGCGCGCGGCGGCAACAGATTGAGCGCCGATACGAGCTTTCGCCAGGCGGCAAAAGGCAGGGGAGGGATCCGTAAAAAGAAGATGGCCAAAGCCGGGATGGGAGGCGAGGCTCATCGACATCGTGCCGGTGCCACAACCGACTTCGAGGAGTGGGGCACCGGCACGGAACCCATGGCGCTTGAAGAAGGCGAACAGCGTTTCGCCCCGTGCGCGATAGAATTCGGCGCTGTCAGAAGGCGGCCGGTGTTGACTATCATAAAGCGCTTCGTCCTGCTGGAAGGGCCTCGGCGCCGAGATCCGGTAGATTCCATCATGTACGGGCAGCCCCTCCAGATAGCGGGACAGCAAATCGAACATATCCTCTCATTCTGCCATGGCCGTATGCCATACAATCTCCCCTATGCGCATTCTTGCCTTGTTGCTGTTGGTCCTGCCGATGCTGCCGCAGGCGATGGACAAATCGAAGCTCGCGGCGATCGCTCCGAGGATGAAGGAGTTTGTGGACGCCGGAAAGGCGGCGGGGATTGTGACGCTGGTGGCGCACAAGGGCGAGGTGGAGGAGTTTGACGCGGTCGGCTATACGGACGTGGAGACGCGTCAGCCGATGACGAAGGAGAACATTTTCCAGCTTCATTCGATGACGAAGCCTGTGGTGGCGCTGGCGGCGATGCAGTTGGCGGAAGAGGGGCGGCTGTCGCTGGCCGATCCGGTGGAAAAACACCTTCCAGAGTTTCGAGGGCAGATGATGATCGCCGCGGTGAACGCGGATGGGAGCAAGTTGTTGCAGAAGCCGTCGCGGCCGATTACGATTCGCGATCTGATGACGCACACGTCCGGGATGCCGTTGAATCCGCCGCCGGGGATTGGGGAGCTGCATGGCGCGCTGCATCGGTCGTTGGCGGATGTGGCGCTGGTGTTGTCGCAGCAGCCGCTGGAGTTTGAGCCTGGGACGAAGTGGCAGTATTCGAACGAGGGGATTGCGACACTGGGGCGGATTGTGGAAGTGATCAGCGGGCAGCCGCTGGAGGTCTATATGGCGAAGCGGATCTTCGAGCCGCTGGGGATGAAGGATACGTTCTTCTTTCCGCCGAAGGACAAGTGGCACCGGATGCCGACCGCCTATGTTCTGCGCGATGGGAAGCTGGTGAAGTATACGTCGGATCCGTTGGGAGAGGGGGCGATGAAGTTTCGCGATGGGGCAAAGTATTCGCTGCCGGAAGGAGGGCTGTATTCAACGGCGGCGGATTTGCTGGTGCTGTATAAGGCCATCCTGAACGGCGGACGGCACGGCAACTACCGGCTGTTGAGCCGGGCCGGGTTGCGGCTGATGGCGACGCCGCAGACGGGCGAGCTGCGGACGGGGACGGCGGGTGCGGGATGGGGGTTGGGGTGGTTCGTGATGAAGGAAGAGCCGGCGGGGCAGACGATGGCAATCGGGACGTTCGGCCATGGCGGGCGCTACGGCACGTTCTGTTTTCTGGACCCGAAGAACGATTTGATCGGGATCTTCCTGATTCACCGGGAAGGCGGGAGCGACGAGCGGCAGGCGTTCGTGCAGATTGCGTATTCGGCGCTGCCGCGCTAGGCTTTTTTCTTCTTCGCTTTGGCGGCTTGGGAAGAGAGCTGCATCATGCCGACGCTTCGGCTGACGGGGACGAGCGAGTTGCTGGAGATGGGCTGCGGGCGGGAGTGATGCGCGAGTTCCTCGTTGAGCGAGGCGACGAACTGTTCGATCTGCCGCTGCATCTCTTCCATTTTTTCGCGCATATTGAGGATGATCTCGACGCCGGCAAGGTTGACGCCGAGATCGCGGGTGAGCTTCAGGATGACTTCGAGGCGCTCGAGGTCTTCCTCCGTATAGAGGCGTGTGTTGCCGTCGCTGCGGCTAGGTTTCAGCAGGCCTTCGCGCTCATAGAGCCGTAGCGTTTGGGGATGCAGATCGTACTGCAGCGCGACGGCGGAGATCATGTATGCCGCTTTGGATCGCTTCGCCATGGGAAATTCCCTTTATACCTTGGTCCACATTTCGGCGCGCGGGTCTTCCTGGTGCAGTTCGGCAAGCTCGCGCAGGAGCTGGCGCGTGCGCTCGTCGTTGGCCTTGGGCGGTTGAACGGCGATCTGTACGATCTGGTCGCCGCGGGTTTCCTTGCGCGCGTTGTACACGCCCTTTTCCCGGAGCCGGAACTTTTGGCCGTTTTGCGTGCCCATAGGGATTTTTAGCAGGGCGCGGCCGTCGATAGTAGGGACTTCGATCTTGGCGCCGAGCGCCGCTTCCGGCACCGTAATGGGCACGATGATTTCGATGTTGTCGCCTTCGCGTTCGAAAAACGGATGCTCGTCGACGCGGATGTTGATGTAGAGATCGCCGGCTGGAGCGCCGCCGGTCCCGGCATTGCCTTTGCCGGCAATGCGCATGCGCGTGCCGGTGGAAACGCCGGGCGGGATGCGGGTTTCGACGAAGTCCATGCGCGGAAGCCGGCCTTCGCCTTTGCAGGTGGGGCAGGCGCTTTGGAGCTTGCCGGTTCCGCCGCAGCGCGGGCAGCCGAGGGTGAAGCGCATGGCGCCGGCGGTCTGGGTGACGTTGCCGCTGCCGTTACATTCCGGGCAGGTGATAGGCCCGCTGGAGCCAGTTCCGGTACCGTTGCAGGTGGTGCAGGTGTCCTGGCGCGAGATATTGATGCGCGCCTGCGTGCCTTTGATGGATTGCCAGAAGTCGATCGTGAGTGTGTATTCGAGGTCGGAACCTTTTTCGGGGCCGCTTTGCTGCGGCGCGCCTCTCCCCTGCTGGCCGAAGAACTGGCTGAAAATGTCGCGGAAGCCGCCAGCGCCTCCGCCGGAAAAGCCTTCATGATTGGCCTGGCGCCGGCGTCCGCCGCCGCTGCCGGCCTGCTGCTGATTGAGGAAATCGGAAAAATCGAAACCGCCGAAGCCCATGCCGGGTCCGCCCTGCGCATAGGGGTTGCCGCCCCCGGGGAAACCGCCCTCGGAATAGTAGCCCACCTGATCGTACATCTTGCGCTTCTTGTCGTCGCCGAGAATGTCGTTGGCTTCCGAGACGGATTTGAACTTTTCTTCAGCCGCTTTGTCGCCGGGATTGAGATCGGGATGGTATTTACGCGCGAGCCGGCGATAGGCCTTGCGAACGTCGTCCGCCGAGGCATCGCGGGCTATGCCGAGGGTTTCGTAGTAATCCTTCCGCTGGGCCATTGGAGGTTCCTAACGAGGCGGGGGTAGGTGGCGCCCGCCGCCTCGATGAGTGACAGTTACTTCTTTGATTTGTCGTCCACGTCGACGAACTCGGCGTCGACGACGTCATCTTTCTTGTTGTTGTCGCCTGGGGGCGGAGGTGTGCCGGCGCCGTTGCCTTCCGGCCCGGATCCGGCTGCCCCGGCCTGTCCTGCCTTGTACATGACTTCGGCCAGTTTGTGGCTTGCGCTGGTGAGCTTGTCGACCGCGGCGTTGATGCCTTCGAGCGAGCCTTCGTCGCGCGCCTTCTTGGCGTTTTCGAGCGCTTCTTCGACGGCCTTGGCTTCGTCGGCGCTGACCTTGTCGCGGTGATCCTTGAGCGTTTTTTCGACGCTATAGATTAGGCCATCGATTCGGTTACGGGCTTCGACGCTATCCTTCCGCTTCTGGTCGGCGGAGGCATTTTCCTTGGCTTCGCGCGCCATCTTCTCCACTTCGTCCTTGCTGAGGCCGGACGAGGAGGTGATGGTAATCTTCTGTTCGTTGTTGGTGGCCTTGTCCTTGGCCGTGACGTTCAGAATGCCGTTGGCGTCGATGTCGAAAGTGACTTCGATCTGCGGCACGCCGCGCGGGGCGGGCGGGATGTTGGCGAGTTGGAAGACGCCGAGGGACCGGTTGTCGGCGGCCATGGCGCGCTCACCCTGGTAGACCTTGATTTCGACCGACGGCTGGCTGTCGCTGGCGGTGGAGAAGATCTCACTGCGGCGCGTGGGGATGGTCGTGTTGGCCTCGATCATCTT
Source organism: Acidobacteriota bacterium (assembly GCA_016185425.1). GTDB lineage: Bacteria > Acidobacteriota > Terriglobia > Bryobacterales > Bryobacteraceae. The sequence goes on from JACPNQ010000001.1 coordinate 135,600, forward strand.
GGTGAAAACGCCGCCAAGCGTTTCGATGCCAAGCGAGAGCGGCGTGACGTCAAGAAGCAGAACGTCCTTCACTTCGCCGCCTAAAACGCCACCCTGGACCGCGGCGCCGACCGCGACCACTTCGTCCGGGTTCACCGTGCGATTCGGCTCCTTGTTGAACAGGTCGCGGACCATCTGCTGCACTTTGGGGATGCGCGTGGAGCCGCCGACCAGGACGACTTCGTCGATCTGGTTCGGAGTAACTTTGGCGTTAGCCATTGCGCGTTTGCAGGGCTCAAGCGAGCGGTCGAGGATATCGGCGATCATCTGCTCAAACCGCATCCGGGTGAGCTTCATCACAAGGTGCTTCGGCCCGGTGGCGTCGGCGGTGATAAAGGGCAGGTTGATCTCAGTTTCGAGCAGCGTGGAGAGCTCGATCTTGGCCTTTTCCGCCGCTTCCTTCAGGCGCTGCTTGGCCATGTTGTCGTGGGAGAGGTCGATGCCGCTCTCCTTCTTGAAGTCGGTGATGATCCATTCCATCAGGCGGCCGTCGATGTTGTCGCCGCCCAAGTGGGTATCGCCGTCGGTGGCCTTCACTTCGACGACGCCGTCGCCGACTTCGAGGATGGAGATGTCGAACGTGCCGCCGCCGAAGTCGAACACGGCGATGGTTTCGTCCTTCTTCTTATCGAGACCGTAGGCGAGGGCGGCGGCGGTGGGCTCATTGATGATGCGCATGACTTCGAGGCCCGCGATCTGGCCCGCGTCTTTGGTGGCCTGGCGTTGCGAGTCGTTGAAGTAGGCAGGGACGGTGATGACGGCCTTGGTGACCTTTTCGCCCAGGTAGGCTTCGGCGGCTTCCTTTAGCTTGGAAAGGACCATGGACGAAATTTCCGGCGGAGCGTAGCGCTTGCCCTGGATTTCGACGCGGGCGTCGCCGTTCTCGCCCGGAAGAACTTTATACGGAACGAGCTTCATTTCTTCGCCGATTTCATTGAACCGGCGGCCCATAAAGCGCTTGATGGAGTAGATGGTATTCTCTGGGTTGGTGACGGACTGACGCTTGGCGACCTGGCCGACGAGCCGATCCCCGTTTTTCGCGAAAGCCGCAACCGAAGGCGTGGTTCTTCCGCCTTCCTGGTTGGCGATGACGACGGGGTTGCCACTCTCCATGACGGCGACCACGGAATTGGTGGTGCCGAGATCGATGCCGATGATTTTGCTCATAAAAGTTGCTGATGCCTCCCTGGAACTTGGGTGCGGCGGGCGGGGGCTAAGGTGAGCCGCGTCCGCGCCGGAATGCGCACAACCTCAGTATGGAATTTGAGTCTTCTTTTGTCAACCATGGGTTTAGTGATAGGCACTCAACTATGCGGGCAGGAGGTGCTGGTGGCCGCAGCCTCCGACCTGGCTCCAGCGGTACCGTTGCTGACGACACAACTAAAAGAAAAAAAAGGAGTTACAATTCGTGTTTCGGTGGGTTCCTCCGGACAGTTGACGCGGCAAATCGAGCAGGGAGCACCCTTCGATCTTTTTTTATCGGCAGATGAAGATTTCGTGCAGCAGCTTGTCAAATCCGGGCGTGCGGACGGGGGAAGCGTCCAGGTCTACGCGACCGGGCGGCTGGCGTTGTGGTCGAAATCGGGGACGGTTCGGCGGCTGGAGGATCTGGCGCTGCCGCAGGTGAAGCGTGTGGCGATGGCGAACCCGGCGGTGGCGCCATATGGGCGGTTGGCGAAGGCTGCGCTGCAGAGGGCGGGGTTGTGGGAGAAGGTGGAGGCGAAGGTAGTGCTGGCGGAGTCGGTGCGGCAGACGATGCAGTTTGCGGAGACGGGGAACGTGGACGCGGCGTTGACTTCATGGACGCTGACTCATGAGAAGGGCGGGATCTTGCTGGGGGAGTCGATCCGGCAGGCGGGGGTGGTGATCAAGGGGTCGGTACGGGCGGCGGAAGCTAGAAGGGTGCTGGAATTTCTGGCAGGATCAGAGGGGCAGTTGATTCTCGGAAGGCATGGTCTGCTCCCGGGGGGCCCGGCCGGGGAGCCCCTGCTTGAGGACCTCCATAACGACAATGGTGACGGAAAGGGCGGCGGGGCCGATGAAAAGTCCAAGAAAACCGAACGCCTGCGCCCCGCCAAGAAGCGAAATAAAAACAAATAGCGGGTGGAGTTGCACCCTGCCGCTGACGATCCATGGGCGGATGATGTTGTCGACTGTGCCGATGACGAAGGCACCGAAGATGGCGACGATCGCGGCTTTGCCCCAGGCGCCGGAGGCGGCGAAGGCAACGGCGACGGGCACCCACACGACCGGCGGTCCGACGATGGGGATCATCGAGCAGAAGCCGGCGACGACGCCCCAAAGCACGGGGGAGTGGACGCCGACAAAGGCGAAGAGCAGGCCGGTTAGCGATCCCTGGGCGAGGGCGACAGCCCCGACCCCATAAACATTAGCGAGGACGCTCTGGCCGACTTCGGCGATCAGGCGATCGAAAACGGCATGAGGAAGAGGGAGAAAGGCGCGCGCGCGGTCGAGGAAATCGTCACCATCGCGAAGGAGGAAGAAGAGTACGAACAGCGCGATGATGGCGTTAAAGAGGAAGACGGCGACGTTACTTACGACACCTTGCATGACGCCCAGCAGCGCACCACTGATGACGCGGACGCGTTCGGTAAGGAAACTGCGGATCTGGTCCTCGGCGGCATCAGCGTCCATGCCGAAGTACAGTAGCGGCCGGCTGCCGTACTGGATGATCCATTCCGTCCAGCCGCCGCCCGCGACGCTTTTGTTTTTGAGCGCGGTGTAGGCGCCGCCCAGTTCCTTGGACATGGTAGAGATAATCCACGCGGAAGGGACGACGAGCAGGACGATGACGAGGAGGACGGAGAGAGTGGCCGCCAGGGACTCATGGCGCGGCATCCGTCGGAGCAGTGACCGATGCACGGGGTAGAACAGAACCGCGATGGCTGTCGCGGAAATGATAGGCCCGAGGAACGGTTCGACGATGACGTAGCAAAGCACCAGTGCAGCGGCGGCGAGTAGGAGGAGAAATAGTTGTTGGAGGTGGGTGCGGTCGATCATAAGCGGTTCCAATTCTGGCGCAACCAAACCGCCGCGGGTTCGTCTGAAAAATGGATGAGGGGCGAATCTCGCATTGGCGCCGCGCCGGGCGGCAACACGTTATACTGCCTTACGGGCAGAGCATGACGACACCGGAAGTAACGCAGCTTTTGCAACAGTGGTCGGACGGTAGCAAAGCCGCCCTAGACTCTTTGACGCCAGTAGTATACGACGAACTTCGGCGTCTGGCGTCGATCTACCTGCACCGGGAGCGCGCGGACCACACTTTGCAGGCGACGGCGGTGGTGCATGAGGCGTATATGCGCCTGGTGGACCAGCGATCGGTACGGTGGCAGAACCGGGCCCATTTTTTTGGAATTGCGGCCCAAATGATCCGGCGAATTCTAGTGGATCATGCGCGCGGGGTACGCGCGGCGAAGCGTGGCGGTGGAGCGATGGCGCTGTCGCTGGACGAGGCGCTGGGTGTGTCGGAGAAGCGGAACCTGGAGCTCGAAGCGCTGGACGAGGCGCTGGAGTTGCTGGCGAAAGTGGATCCGCAGCAGGCGCGAATCGTGGAAATGCGCTTTTTTACCGGGTTATCGATCGAAGAAACGGCCGAGGTTCTCGGCGTTTCGGAATCGACGGTGAAACGGGATTGGGTGTCAGCCAAAGCCTGGCTTTTCCGGGAGTTATCAAAAGGCCAGCCAAAATCGGCTGCTCCATGACGACCGGGCCGCCGCACCCGGAAACGACGCGTCCGGCAGAGCCCGAGTCCTCTGCCCGGTGGAAGCGGGTGAAAGAGGTATTTGACCATGCGCTGGAACTTCCGCGCGGGGAGTTGACGCGTTATTTAGACGAGGTCTGCGGCACGGACGCGACGTTGCGGGCGGAAGTTTTGTCCTTGATCGCGGCGCTTGGCGAGGCTGGGGCATTCTTGGAAGACGCTGTTGTGAATCTGGGCGCTCCGCGTACGTCGGCGGGGCGGCAAATAGGACCTTATCATCTCGAATCGCTGCTTGGGCAGGGCGGCATGGGTGAGGTGTATCTATCGACAAGGGAAGTGGACGGCTACCAGATGCCGGTGGCGTTGAAGCTGATTCGCCATTCGGCCGTTACGCCCGGAGCGTTGCGCCGCTTCCGGATGGAACGGCAAATCCTGGCGCGGCTGCATCATCCGGGGATCACGCAGTTGCTGGACGGCGGCATTACCGACGACGGCCTGCCTTACCTGGTGACGGAGTATATCGCGGGGACGCCGTTGGACAAGTGCGAGGCTGCGCGGGCGATGGAACTTCGCAAGCGGTTGGAATCGTTCCTGTCGATTTGCGACGCAGTGAGCTATGCGCACAGGCAGCTTGTGGTTCACGGGGATCTGAAGCCGGGTAATATCCTGATGCATGGCGACGGCGGAATTAAGCTGCTCGATTTCGGCATCTCGCGGCTGTTACAGCAGAGCGAGGACACGACCGAGCAGCGGCCGGGAGGCACGACACAACCGGCGATGACACCGGCGTGGACGAGTCCCGAGCAGTTGCGCGGAGAGCAGGCGGGCATTGCGTCAGATGTTTATTCGCTGGGACGGATTCTGTATTTCATGCTGACGTGGGAGCAGGCCGTGCCGATTGAACGGCTGGGGCCGCTGCAGTATTACGAGAAGCTGAAGCAAGAGACACCGGTGCGGCCGAGCGAGCGGACCGGGGACAAACGGCTGGACGGGGATCTGGACAACATCGCGTTGAAGTCGGTGGAGTTCGAGCCTGGGGATCGTTACCAATCGGTGGATGGGCTGGCGGAGGATGTGCGCGCGCACCTGGCTTCGCGGCCGATCTCTGCGCGAGCGCATACATGGACGTACCGCACTCATAAGTTCATGCGGCGGAACCGGCTTGTAGTCATCGCGACGGCGGCGGTGGTGCTGGCGCTACTCGGTGGGCTGGGCATGACGCTTTGGCAGGCGCGAATCGCGCGATTGAATTACGAACGGGCCGAGCGGCGATTCCAGGATGTGCGGCGTCTGGCGAACACGTTCATCTTCGACATGGACGATGCGATTGCGCGGCTGCCTGGGTCGACGGCGGTGCGCGGCACGATGGTGCGCAACTCATTGCAGTATCTCGACGGCCTGGCGCAGGAGGCGAAGGATGACCCATCTCTCCAGGAGGAACTGGCGAATGCGTACGAAAAGGTGGGCGATGTGCAGGGGCGGCCCGGGGCGATGAACCTGGGCGGCACAGCGGCGTCGTTGCAGAGCTACCGGAAATCGGAAGGAATCCGGCGGGCGTTACTAGCGGAGTCGAAAAGCGACACCGAGCGCGACCACCGGGAGGAGGCATTGGCGAATACGTTGATGCGCATCAGCTCGATCCTTCGCGCGACGGGCGACGGGCGGCAGGCGCTGGAGGCGGACCGGACAGCGCTGGAGATGCGGCGCAGGCTATTCGACCGGAAGCCGGACGATGTGACGCGACAGCGCAACGTGGCGTCGAGCCTAACGGCGACGAGCGCGAGCCTATCGCTGTTGGGGGCGTTTCAGGGCGTTTTGGAGCTGCGCCGCGAGGGATTGGCGCTGTACGAGCAACTGGCGCGGCGTGGCGGCAGCAACGATGACGACCAGCAGGGCCTGGCGATTGCGCACACTCGCATGGCAAGTATTTTGATGCACGAGAATGATTTGAAGGGCGCCGTGAAGCATTATCGGGAATCGTTGCGCGTACAGTTGGGGCTGTACACGACGCATCATGGGCAGGCGCAGTTTCAAGTGGCGTTGGGACTGGCACATTCGAATCTTGGCAATGCGCTGCGCGCATCGGGCGATCCGAAGGCGGCGTTAAGTTCGTTCCAGGACGCGGTCCGGCAGTATGAGCCGCTGGTGAACGCGGATGCGAACGAGGTGCGCGCGCGGACACTAATGGCAACGGTGCGATTGCGCGAGGCGAAGGCATGGAGCGACCTCGGGGACACGGTGCGCGCGGGCCGCATCCTGCGCGGCGTGCTGGAAGAGCGGCGGCTGTTGGCAGAGCGGAATCCGGCGAACTCTGGAGCGCGTGGGGAAGTGGCGGAGGCGTATGGCGTGCTCGGGGATGTGGCGTTGCGGGCAAAGGACTATGGGGACGCTATTGCGCAGTACGAGACGGCATTGAAGCTGTTTGACGAATTGGAGAGGGAAGGGCGCTCCAACGCGGCGGACCATGAAGAGATTGCGCGCATCCGGGTGAAGCTGGCGGAAGCCAGCAAGAAAAAATCGTGAAACGCATCTGGCGCCGTGTGGCGCCGGCCGTTATTAAGACGGTTCTGTGGTTTTATGCCTTTTGGATCGGGACGCTGATTCTTTTCCGATGGGTGACGCCGCCGACAACGGGCGTGCAGATGCAGCGGCGTGTGGAGTCGTGGTTCCGGAAGGGGCCATATGAGAAGCGGTACACGCCGGTGCCGATGGCTAGAATCTCGCCGCATTTACGGCACGCATTGGTGGCCGGCGAGGATACGCGATTCTACGATCACTGGGGGTTGGATGTCGTGGCGATGGCGGATGCCGCGCAGGAGGCGGCTGGTAAGCGGCGGCGTTTGCGAGGCGCGTCGACGCTGACGCAGCAGTTGATCAAGAACCTGTATTTCACGACGCATGCGAATCCGGTGAGGAAGGTGGTGGAATGGACATTGGCTCCGGTGGCGGATTTTGTGTTGGGGAAGGAGCGGGTGTTGGAGTTGTATTTGAACGTGATTGAGTGGGGGCCTGGGGTGTACGGGGCTGAAGCCGCGTCGCGGTATCACTTCCGCGCGCCGGCGGCGAGTCTCTCGCGGGAGCAGGCGGCCCGGCTGGCGGCATGCGTTCCGGCGCCGAGGAGGAGGAGACCGGCGGCGATGAGTCAGTATGGGGCCGTTATTGAGAATCGGATGCGGCAGTTGGGGTATTAGGATGGAAACTGCCATGCCGTCGGCACCACGAACCCCGTTGAGCCCTGAGGAATATGTGGCGTTAGAGGAGAAGCTCGGGGTGAAGCATGAGTATCACGACGGGCAGATGTTTGCGATGTCGGGGGCGTCGGGTCCACATTCCTTGCTCCAGATGGCTCTCGCCGCGCTGGTGTATACGCGCCTCGGAGAGGGTTCGTGTAAGGCCTACGGCAATGATTTTCGCGTGGTGATCGAAGCCGCGGAATGGCAACATACCCGGATCTGTCCGTTGTCTGCGGAGACGTGAAACCAGCAGCGCGATATCGGCATTCCTGCACGAACCCGATGGTACTTGTTGAAATACTTTCGCCGGGCACGGAACGCTACGACCGCGGCACCAAGTTCGAACAGTACCGAAAGCTGGACTCTTTGCGGGAGTACGTCCTGGTCTCCCAGCACGAAATGGCGATTGACCTGTTTCGCTTGGAACATGGTCATTGGGTACTACATGAATTCCGGGGGCCGGACGCCGTTGCTCAGCTCAAGTCAGTAAATATCGAGCTACCAATGAAGGCATTGTATCGGGATGTCCGTTTCGAGGACGCCGAACAAGACTAGTCCCATCTACCAGGATATGATGGTTCCCGATGAACCTGCAAGTGAATCGCCGGCAGTTTCTGCAGGCTGGCGCGGCCGTTACCGCCACCGCCTTTGGATTTCGTCTGGAAGCCGCGACGGCCGCGGCGCGGGAATTGAAGATTGCCCGAACCAACCAGGTGCCAAGCGTTTGTCCGTACTGCGCCGTCGGCTGCAGCGTGGTTATTCACACCTCCGGTGAGCGCGTGCGCAATGCGCGGCCGACGGTGGTTCATATTGAGGGCGATGCGGACAGTCCGATCAATCGCGGGACGCTGTGCTCGAAAGGCATTTCGCTGAAAGAGTTTGTCGTCAATGATCGACGGCTTACGAAGCCGCGGTATCGCGCGCCCGGGGCGAGCGAGTGGACGGACATTAGCTGGGATCAGGCGATTGAAAAGATCGCGCGGCGGATTAAGGACACGCGCGATAAGGGCTTTGTCGAGAAGGATGCACAGGGCCGGACGGTGAACCGGCTCGACACGCTCGGCATGATCGGCGGTTGCACCGACACGAACGAGATTAACTATCTCCTCGGGAAATTCAGATTCGGCCTCGGGATACTGCCTTACGAAAATCAGGCCCGTCTTTGACATGGCCCCACGGTGGTCAGTTTGGCCGCCACGTTTGGAAGAGGGGCGATGACGAATGGCTGGTGTGATATCGCCAATACCGATGTCGTGCTGGTGATGGGCGGTAATCCGGCGGAGAATCATCCGGTCGGGTTCCGGTTCGTTATGGAGGCAAAACGCAAGCGGAAGGCGAAGTTGATCTGCGTCGATCCGCGCTTCAATCGCACTGCGGCGGTCAGCGATACCTATGTTCCGCTGCGCGCGGGGACGGATATCGCGTTCCTCGGCGGGCTGATTCACTACGCCATATCCAACGATTTGTGCCACATGGACTACGTCCGGGTGCATACGAACGCCTCATTTCTGCTGCGCGAGGACTTCCACTTCAGCGAAGGCCACTTCAGCGGCTGGGATGCCGAGAAGAAGGCCTACGATAAGACGTCGTGGCAATACGAGCTGGACGGCGCGGGATACGCGAAGGTGGACGAGACGCTCGAGAATCCGCGCTGTGTCTACCGGGCGATGAAAGATCATTACTCGCGGTATACGCCGGAGAAAGTGGCGGAGATTTGCGGGTGCACCGCGGACGAATTCAAGAAAGCCGCGGCGGTGATTTGCAGTACCGGGCGCGCGGGCCGCGTGGGCACGATTCTCTATGCGCTCGGTTGGACGCACCATTCGCATTCGGTGCAGTTGATTCATACGGCGGCGATGTTGCAGTTGCTGCTCGGGAACATTGGGTTGCCTGGCGGCGGTGTGAACGCACAGCGCGGTCATGCAAATATCCAGGGCTCCACCGACATGGGCGCTTGGAACATGCTGCCCGGATATCTGCGGCTGCCGCGGGCGCAGTGGCAGACCTTTGACTCCTATCTGAAGGCGACGACGCCGAAGCCGTTGCGCCCGAACGCAATGAATTATTGGGGGAACACGCCGAAGTTCGCGACGAGTCTTTTGAAAGCCTACTACGGCGCCGCGGCAAAGAAGGAGAACGATTTCGGGTACGCGTGGCTGCCGAAGCTGGGCGAGACGGAGAACCAGAGTTGGGGGTTCTTCTTCGACCGCATGCACCGCAAGGAGATGCACGGCTTCATCAGCTTCGGCATGAATCCGGTGGCGAACGGACCGAATACGGAAAAGATGCTGGAGGCGCTGGCGAATCTCGATTGGCTGGTGGTTGTCGAGAATTTCGAGACGGAGACCGCGGCGTTCTGGAACGCAAAACAACTCGGGGAGAAGTTCTATCCGCGCTATGTTGACGCGAAGTCGATTCAGACGGAAGTGATTTTGCTGCCAGCGGCGTGTTTCGCCGAGAAGGATGGGTCGTTCGTCAACAGTTCGCGGTGGCTGCAATGGAAGCGCGCGGCCGTGCCGCCCCCAGGATTGGCGAAGCCGGACCATGAGATCATCGCGCGGATATTCATGGCGGTGCGTGCCTTATATGAAAAAGAAGGCGGCGCTGGCAAAGAGCCGCTGATGACGATGCAGTGGAACTATGAGCAGCCGTTGATGCCGTCGCTCGAAGAGGTAGCGCGTGAGGTAAATGGGAAAGACGCGGCGACCGGCCAGCAGGTGCCGGGGTTTGCCGCATTGAAAGACGACGGCAGCACATCCTGCGGCAACTGGGTTTATAGCGGTTCGTGGACGGAAGCGGGCAACCTGATGGCGCGGCGGGGTCAGGAGGATCCGACTGGATTGGGGTTGTTCCCGAACTACGCATGGAGCTGGCCGGCGAACCGGCGCATTCTGTATAACCGCGCATCAAACGACGCCGATGGCAAGCCTTGGGACCCGACCCACGCTACGATTCGTTGGAACGGAACGAAGTGGACGGGCGATACACCGGACTATAAGGCCGACGCGGAGCCGCACCAATATGGGGCGTTCATCATGTTGCCGGAAGGCGTGGCGAAGTTCTTTACGAGCGACCTGGCGGAGGGGCCGTTCCCGGAGCACTACGAGCCGATGGAGTCACCAGTAAAAAACGCGCTGCACCCGAATGCCTCGGCGAACCCGGTGGCGCCGGTTATGAAGAGCAGCGCGGATTCGATGGGTACTCCGGATAAGTTTCCCTACGTGGCGATTACGTATCGGCTTACCGAACATTTTCATTACTGGACGAAGCACGTGGCTAGCGGCAGCGAGCTGCAGAGCAATTTCTTCGTTGAGTTGCCGGAGGGACTGGCGAAGGAGAAGGGCATTAAAGGCGGCGATGTGGTGCGCGTGTCGTCGGCGCGGGGCAGCGTGGAAGGGCCGGCGCTGGTGACACCGCGGATGCAACCGCTGAAGGTCGCCGGGAAGACCGTATACCACGTGGGAATTCCGATTCATTGGGGATATGTCGGGCGCGTGCGCGGACCACTAGTCAACAACCTGACGCCATCCGTCTTCGACCCGAACTCCGGGACGCCGGAGTACAAGGGCTTCCTCGTGAACGTGGAGAAGGTGTAGGCATGCCGGCAACGACAGTCGCAAAGCTAATCGATACTTCGCTGTGCATTGGCTGCAAGGCGTGTGAGGTGGCGTGCCAGGAGTGGAACGAGCAGGAGTTTACACTCGGCGTCTTCAACAACACGTACCAGACACTGCCCGACCTGGCGCCGAATTTCTGGAACCTCATCAAGTTCAACGAACAGGTGGAAGATGGCGCCAATAGCTGGCTGATGGCGAAATACCAGTGCATGCATTGCGCCGATCCGGGGTGTTTGAAAGCGTGTCCGGCGCCCGGCGCGATCGTGCAGTTGCCGAACGGTATCGTCGATTTCCGCCAGGAGAACTGTATTGGCTGCGGCTACTGCATCACGGGCTGTCCGTTTGATGTGCCCCGGCTGAGTCCTACAACAAAGAAGGTGTATAAGTGCTCGTTGTGTTCGGACCGTGTGGGCGCGGGGATGACGCCGGCGTGCATCCGGACCTGCCCGACGAATTGCCTGACGTTCGGCTCGCGGACGGACCTGGTGGAGTTGGCGGCGCAGCGCACGGAGGAGTTGAAAGCGGATGGTTTCCAGGATGCGGGCGTTTATGACGGGCCCGGTGTCGGCGGGACGAACGTATTGTATGTTTTGAAGCATGCCTCGGCGCCGGAGAAATATGGTCTGCCGAAGGACCCGCGAATTCCGTGGACGGTGTCGTTATGGAAAGGGCCGCTCAAATGGGTAGCAAATGCGGCATTTCTGGGGACGGCCGTTGGCGCGCTGCTGCATTATCTGAAGTTCGGGCCGAAGGAGACGCATGACGATGAAGTTCATTGAGCGTTTCTCGTTTGCCGAGCGCGCTTCGCACTGGATTTCGGCGCTCTGTTTCCTGTATGCGGCGTTTACGGGCTTGGCATTGTGGTCGCCGCGATTGTTCTGGCTGTCCGGTGTATTCGGCGGAGGGGAAACCGTACGCGCGTGGCATCCATGGGCCGGGCTGTTCTTCGCGATTGCGCTGGGAGTAATGTTCCGGCGGTGGGCGAAAGAGATGCAGTTGGATGAGGAAGATCAGGTCTGGCTGTCGAAGTCGGCGCTGTACGCTCAGAACATTGAGGAGGGGATTCCCGAGAGCGGGCGGTTCAATGCCGGGCAAAAGATGATGTTCTGGCTGCAATCGGCGAGCGCGTTTTTCCTGCTGCTGTCGGGCGTCGTGATCTGGTTCCCCGAAGTGGCGCCGCGCAGTTTGCGATTGATCGCGGTGTTGGTCCATCCGGCATCTGCGGCAGTTTCGCTGGTTGGGATCATCGTGCATTTCTACATGAGCACGATGGCTGTGCCGGGCTCGATGGGCGCGATGGTCCGCGGGAAGGTGAGTGAGGGCTGGGCGAGGTCACACCATGGGAAGTGGTATCGCGAGGTGACCGGGCGGTGAAAGGGGCGCGGGCGCTGACGCTGGCCGCGCGCTATCCGCAGTCGGCGGAGGTGTTGGGGTTGGTCGCGGCGGCGTATGACCTCATCGGCAATTCCCGCCCCTTATTTGCGGATCTGCAGATGCTGGCGGAGCGCATACAGGCTGCGCTGCACGACCGTGCTCCGGAACCGTTGCGGGCGGCGATTCCCGGCGTAGCGGCTTACTATCACCAGCCCGATCCATTCGCGCCGTCGAGTTTTTTTGCGCGGCTGGCGCTGGAAGCCTGGGCCCGTCATGCACCGCTGCAAGTGCCGGACGCCGCGCCAAATGAGTGTCCGCGCTGCGGGCATGCACCGCAATTGGGTGTGTTGCGGACGGCCGGGAATGGCGACGCGCTGTTTCTTGCGTGTTCCCTGTGCAGGCAGGAGTGGGCTTTTCGAAGAGGCACCTGTCCGGAATGTGGAGAGACCGATCCGGAGAAGATCAGCTTTTATACGGCGGAAGGCCTGCCACAGGTGCGGACGCAGGCTTGCCAGAGTTGCCACGCCTACCTTCATTTGCTTCTGCCGGAGAAGGATTTTGCGATGATCCCGGATGTTGACGAGCTTGCCTTCCCGGCCTTGGATGTGTGGGCAACGGAGCAAGGCCTTCACAAAGTCTGGCCGAATTTAGCGGGACTCTAAAAATTCCCGGAACCTTTTTCCGTTCGGTCCGTAATGATAGTAGACTGTCTACTATCAAAATGGCGCCGACAGAAAACGATCGCGTAGAACTTCTGCAAGGGACGCTGGACATGTTGGTGCTTCAAACCCTATTGTTTGGGCCCTGCCATGGTCATGCGATCGCGAAGCACATACAGCGGACCAGCGACGAAGCGTTGCTGGTGGAACATGGGTCGCTCTACCCTGCTTTGCACCGGTTGGAACGGCAGGGCTGGGTGACGACCAAGTGGGACAAGGCCCCGGGTAAGAACCGGGAGGTGAAGTACTACTTGCTGACGCCGGCCGGGAAGAAGCAGTTGACTGCGCAGCAAAACAGGTGGGCGCAATTGGTGGATGCGATCGGGAAAGTGATGCGGCCAGCATAATCAGCGCGTAGCCACCAAGGAGTGGATTATGAATCGCAAGGACCGGGACGAGGAACTGGAGCGGGAGCTCCGTGCGCACATGGAGATGGAAGCGGACGAACTGCGGGAGCGGGGATTGTCCGCAGCGGATGCAACGTATGCGGCGCGACGGGCGTTCGGTAGCCAGGCACTAGCGATGGAGCGGACACGGGCCACATGGAACTGGAATGTGTTTGAAGCCGTTGGCCGGAACGTGCGTCTTGCGTTGCGCCGGGCCAGGCATACGCCCGGATTCACGCTGACGGTGGCGTTGGTGATCGCGCTAGCGGTTGGTGCTACGACCGCCATCTTCGCCCTGATTGACGTGGCGTTCCTGAAACCATTGCCGTATCCGGAGCAGGATCGGCTGGCGTATGTCACGATGACCTGGCAGGCGGCCGGGCGGGCGGCGGATGAACTGGTGCTGACGGGAATGCAATGGGAAGTTTTGCGGGACCATGCGACTTTGTTTGAACCTGCTGTTTATTCCGAGTGGACGGCGGGGATAAATTGCGGTGTAGGGGATAAGGCGTTTTTTGTGCAGCAGCAGCGCGTCGGAGCGGACTTTTTTCGGGTGCTTGGGGTGCAGCCGGCATTTGGGCGCGGATTCACCAAAGAGGAGGACGCCGAAAATGGGCCGCGGGCGGCGGTGTTGAGCGAGCCGTTGCGGCGCCGCGTGTTTGGCGATGCGCCAGATGCCGTTGGGCAGAAATTGCTGTTGCGCGGAGAACCATATACGGTTGTCGGTGTCATGCCGGCGGGCTTTCGGAGCGGCGTGAACGCCGATGTGTGGACGCCGCTCAAACCGTCAACGAGGGGGGAGGGCGGCGGCAACAACTATCAGGCGATGATCCGGTTGAAGCCGGGTGTTTCGGAGGCAGCCGCGGCGGGAGAGGTGGAGAGCATTTCGCGCGTGCTGCCGGCGCCGAAACCGTCGCGCGATGGGACGGTTTGGGAATCTCGATTCCGGATGCAGCCACTGCTGGAAGGCCGTACATCAAACTTGCGGAAACCGCTGCTTTTACTGCTGGGAGCGGTGGGCATCGTGCTGCTGATCGGCGCAATCAATGTCGGCGGACTGCTGCTGGCGCGGCAGAGCGGGCGCGCGGCAGAGTTGGCGACGCGAATGGCGCTGGGCGCATCGCGAGGGCAGGTCTTCCGCGATGTACTGCTCGACAGTATGGTGATGGTCGTGATTGGCGGTGCGCTGGCGATCCCGATGGCGTATATCTCGCTTGAGGGTTTGCGGCGGACGAATGACAGTATGTTCTCGCTGGTGGAGTCAGCGGAGATCGACGCGCGTTCGCTCGCGGCGGGGGTTCTATGCACGATTCTTGCGGGCTTCATCGCGGGGCTGCTGCCCGCGTGGCAAAGCGCGAGGACGCCTGGCGGCAACCGGTCCGTTGCGGGGCGCAAGCGGCTCATCCCGCTTGGAGTCTTGGTGTCGGTGCAGGTGGCGCTGGTCGTGCCGCTGTTGGTTGGCGCGGGTTTGTTGGGCCGGACGTTTTTGAAGCTGTGGGGAGTGAACGCTGGATTCGACCCGAACAACCTGATCATGGCGCGCATCTCGCTGCAGGACGCGCGGTACGACTCCTCAGAAAAGGTACAGCGATTGTTCCGGGAGGGCGTGGCCCGTATGCAGGCGCTTCCGGGCGTGGAAGGCGTGGGTGCCGGGTTAACCGTGCCGTATGAGCGGCAATTGAATCAAGGCGTCCGCGTGGGCGCGCAGCCGGTGCCGGGCGAGCGATTCCGGAACACGAACCTGGTGTACACGACGCCGGGCTACCTGGATGTATTGCGGATACCGTTGCTGCGGGGAAGAGCGTTGCGGGAGAGCGATACGGACCCGTCGGCGCCGGTGGCGGTGGTGAATGAAGCCTTCGTCCGGCGATTCCTGGACGGGCGCGAAGGCGTGGGTGAATACATCCGCCTAGGCGGGAAGGAGCCGGTACAGATCGTTGGAGTGTGCGGAAACACGGCGCAGCGGAACTCGGAGCGGGGCGCACCGGTGGAGCCGATGGCGGCGGCGTACAGTCCCGTTTCGCAGGTGAGCATCGAAGCGATGCGGACGGTGCATCAGTGGTTCTCGCCGGCGTGGATTGTACGGAGCAAATTGCAGCCGGAAGTGCTGTCGCGGCAATTGGAGTCCGTGATGGGCACCCTTGATCCGATGCTGCCCCTTTCGAAGTTCACCACGCCGGAGCAATTGAAGAGCCAGGCGCTCGGGATGCAGAGGTTGCTGCTATCGCTATTGGGCGCGCTGTCGGGACTGGGTCTGCTGCTGTGTGTCCTGGGCGTGTATGGCCTGGTGGCGAGCTCGGTAGCAGAGCGGACGCGGGAGATTGGAATTCGACTGGCGCTGGGCGCGAGTGTTCCGGGTGTGATTCAAAAAGCGATGCGGCCCGGGCTGCTCTGGTCATTGGCTGGGATTCTGGCCGGCGTCCCGTTGCTTTACCTTGGCCGTACCGTACTGGCTGGTTTGATTTACGGCGTTTCTGAGGTCGATCCGTTGACGTATTTGGGAATTGCCGTCGTGTTGTTGGCGGCGGTCGGCGCCGCCAGTTTATTGCCGGCTCTAAAGTTAACGCGGTTGGACCCGGCGGTGACATTACGGAATGAGTAGATTCCTCACGATTTCCGCGGCGATGTCAGCAGGCGTACCTTCGTTTCGATTGGTGAGGAGGATGATGGCGATCCCCTTGTCCGGATAGCGGAGCAGCGCGTTGCGAAAGCCGCGCGTCTCACGGGTGTGGCTGATGACGCGTTGGCCGTCGCGGGTTTCCAGGCGCCAGCCGAAGCCGTAGTTTGTGGGTGTTCCGTCGTTCAGCTTGGCGCTCGTCCAGCTTGTGTCCAGCGTCCGGCAGTCGAGGAGTTTGCAACTATCGAGGGCCCGGACCCATTTCGCAAGATCGTGAACGGAAGAATAGATGCCGCCATCGCCCAGTACGGCGCTGGTGGCCGACTGGTCATCGGACTTCCAGCCGGTTGCCGTGCGGGAGTGGCCGTAGGCGCGGTGCGTGACGGTGTCCTGTCCTTCGACATGAGCGACAGTATGCTTCATGCCGAGGGGTTTGAAAATGCTGGCCTTGAGAAATGCGGGGAAGGATTTGCCGGAGGTGTGCTCGACGATGAGCGCGAGTATGGCGTATCCAGTGTTGGAGTACTGATATTTGCTGCCGGGGGCGAAGAGCAGGGCGCTCTGCTTCCGGACGTAGGCAAGCACGCCGGCATCCTTGAGCTGCGGTGTGGAATCGGGAACATCGTTGTCGTAGTCGGGTAGGCCACTCGTGTGCGTCAGCAGGTGGCGAACGGTCACGGCGTTGGCGTAGGCGGGCCAGTTGGGGATGTGCTTGGCGGCGGGATCATCGATAGCAAGTTTGCCGTCCTTAGCCAGGAGAAGGATTGCCGTGGCTGTGAACTGCTTGGTAACGGAGGCGAGGCGGAAGTTGGTCTTGGGGGTGATGGGGCGGCCGGTCTGGATGTCGGCGGCGCCTTCGACTTTCAGTTGGATCGGCTTGCCGTCGCGGAGCACAACCAGCGCGGATCCGGGATCAAGAAAAGCAAGGAGGAGTGGGAACATGTGAAGTGATATTCTCGAATACCATGAGCAATGAAATCACGCGCCGCCATCTTTTGGGTGCGTCGGCCGCAGCGTTTGCGGGCGCGCCGGGGTTGTTGTCAGCGCAAAGCGTAAACGGGAAAGTAAATGTGGGTTGGATCGGCGCCGGGACGCGCGGTATGCACGTCATGAAGATGATGTACCAGGCCGTGCCGGAAAGTGTTGTCATTTCGGGCGTTTGCGACACGTTTGAGGGGAATCTGGCAAAGGGCAAGGACCAGATTCAGACGATGGGGAAGAACTCGCCGAAGACGTACGTCGATTACAAGGAGTTGCTGGCGGACAAGTCGATCGACGCCGTGTTCATTGCGACTCCGGAGCATTTGCATCACGAAATGACGATAGCCGCGTTGCGCGCGGGCAAGAACATCTACGTGGAAAAGCCGCTGGCGCACACGATCGAAGAGGGTCAGGACATCGTGCGCGAGGCGAAGAAGGCTGGGAAGGTTGTGCAGGTGGGAACGCAGAACCGCTCGAATTCGCTGTATATCAAGGCCAAGGACATGGTGGCAAAGGGGATGATCGGCGATATTCACTACGTGCGCGCGTTCTGGTACCGCAACTCGTTGGAGGACAATCCGGCGTGGCGGTATGCGATCCCACCGGATGCGACCGAAACGAACACCGATTGGAAGCGGTTTTTGGGACCCGCGAAAAACCGGCCGTTCGACAAACAACGCTATTATCAGTGGCGGCTTTATTGGGACTACTCGGGGGGCATTTCCACGGACCTGCTGGTGCACCAGACCGACATTACAAACTTCGTTTGCGGGAAGGCCGAGCCACTGTCGTGTATGGCGTCCGGCGGGATTTACCGGTGGGCCGGCGCCAGCGATGATCGCGAAGTTCCCGACACTTTGAGCGCGATTTACGAGTACCCCGACCGTTTCCACATCAACTACTCCTGCTATTTCGGCAATGAGCAGTATGGGTATGGCGAGCAGTTCATGGGCAACGAGGGAACGATTGAGGTTCTGAACCGGCAGACGCTTCGGTTCTACACGGAGAAGTTCCGCGGGAAGGCGCCGGACGCGGTGAAGGCGCGGCAGGAGTTCACCGAGGAGAAGCCGGGTAACGATATTCCCGCAGTGCAGAACCATACGGCGAACTTCATCAATGCCGTGCTCGGCAAGGAAAAAGTTATTGCGCCAGTGGAAGTTGGCCAGCAGGCGGCCGTCTCGGGCCATCTGGCGACGTTGTCGCTTCGCAATAACAAGAAAGTGCTGTGGGATAGCAAGACGCAGAAGTACCGTTTCGTTTAGTCCGATCGAGTCGATGAAAAGGGGAGATTGCTATGGCACAGAACAGCTCTAGCCGAATTGTGTTTGCCGCCGTACTGGCGATATTTGTGTATGGCGTGATCGCGGCCATGTTGGGGGTCTTGTTGGCGTCGTTCCATTTGACGCCGGAACAGAACGGGAATATCGCACTGGCGCAAGCGATCGGCATGATTATTGCGTCAGTGTCGGCGGGCCCGATTATCGATAAGAAGGGGAAGAAGATCGCGCTGGTGGTTTCGCTTGGGCTGATTGCGGCGTCTTTGTTCGTGCTGCGGAGTTCATCAGGGTATGAGCAGCAGATGCTCTGGGTGTTTACGCTCGGATTGGGCGGCGGCATCCTGGTGACTGCGGCGAATGCGTTGGCCGGAGACGTGAATGAGGAGCAGCGTGCTTCGACGCTGAATTTCCTCAACCTGTTTTTCGGGTTGGGCGGGATGGCGACACCTCTGATCGCGGCGAATGTGGTGAATAACGATGCGCAGATGCTTTGCCTGCTCGCGGCGGTGCTGGCGGCGGTGACCTTTGTGGTGCACGTCACGACGCCGATGCCCGGACCGAAGGGCGGCACTGCGGCGGAGGTGCCGGTGGGTGACTTGATCGGCCGGCCCGCGTTGTGGCTCTTTGCGGCATTTCTGTTTCTGTATGTGGCAGCGGAAATTGGCGTCTGGAATTGGCTTGCGCAATTGCTGCAGGCACGCGGAGTGGATTCGAAGTCGGCGCAGAATATAGTGGGTTGGGGCTTCGCATTCGGAATTCTGGTTGGCCGTGTTGTGGTGAGCCGCATATTGATAAAGATCCCGGCGTCGACGGTGCTGCTAGTCAGCGCCGGATTGATGTTAGTAACGACTTATGTGCTGCTGCAGAGTTCGGACCCATCGTTGGCGTGGGGGACCGTTTTTGCGGCCGGCATTGCGATGGCTCCGGTTTTCCCGACCACGCTTGGTATGGTGGGCGACGCCTTTCCGCGCGGGACAGCGACTGCCATGGGTTTTGTGATCACGTTCGGCTGGGTGGGGTTGGCAGTGAGCTCGCGCGTGATTGGTGCGTTGGGAGGGAACGATCCGAAACGGTTGGGGACAGCGTTGATGGTTTTGCCAGCCGTTAGCGCGTTGATGGTGGTGATCATGCTGGTGATTCGGGGCATGACGCCGAAGAAGGGCTAGGTGCAATACTGTTCACTTAATAACATTTTTGTGCTATTCTGTTTGGGGCGGGAGGCCCCAGGAATGGCCCGTACCGTTGCATCTTTGCCCGCCGGGAGCCGCGTCACCGACTACATCAGCCTCGGCGTAATCGCGAA
>JACPNQ010000004.1 GCA_016185425.1 Acidobacteriota bacterium
ACCGCGTTCGCCTGAGTCGCGGGCGTCGAGGGCCAACCCCGTACAGACGACATTCTGCTCGTGTCGGCCAGTCTTCGGAGAGCCGGCTCAAGGGCCACCCCGCAGGCGGGCGGACGGTGTTGGTAAACGCTGGGCGACTACACGCGAGTGACGGCTCGCGGGCTTCACGTCCGTCCGACAACCCGATGCCGATGGGTGCCGTGATACGACATTTACCAGCTCCATTTGACGCTCTAATGTTCGATGTGGTATCTCTTTGGTGTGGCCAAGACGGTTCAAACCAAGGCGGACGTCCTTCAGGGCACGCTTGACCTCATGGTTCTCCGGACCATCGAGGCGCTCGGCCCACTGCATGGTTACGCGATATCAGCGCGTCTCGAACAGGTTTCCCTCGGCGCGCTGCAGCTCAACATGGGCACCCTCTATCCGGCGCTGATGCGATTGGAACAGCGCGGTCTCATCCGTGGAAATTGGGGATCCAGCGACACGAAACGCAAAGCGCGTTTTTATGAACTCACGCCGGCTGGTCGGCGTCAGCTCGAAAAGGAAAAACAGGCGTGGGAGCGGATGGCGGGCATCATCCATACGCTGCTGCACAGTGAGGGGTGACGATGGAGCGGTTCCGTATGCTTCGCGAGTGGAGTCAGCGTCTCCGGGGAGCGCTGCAGTTCGGTCGGCGCGACGGGGACCTGGAAGAGGAACTCCGGCTGCACGTCGAGTTGGCGGAGGAGGAGGCCCGACGCGACGGTATCGATGACGATTCCGTGCGTCTGTTGCGAGTCAAAATGGGAGGTCAGGCGCAGGCGATGGACCTCCTTCGTGATCAACGCGGTCTGCCCTGGCTCGAGGATCTCCTGCGTGATGCGCGCTACGGACTGCGCGCGCTTCGTCGTGCCCCGGGCTTCGCCGCGGTGGTAATCTTCACGGTGGCCCTCGGCATTGGCGCAAACACCGCGATCTTCTCGATTATCAACGGTGTGCTATTGCGGCCGTTGCAGCATCCGCGGCCCGCGCAACTGATGTATCTAGCCACGCAATTGCCTGCGCTCGGGTTTTCACAGTTCCCTGCATCGGTGGCGGAGTATCTGGAATTCCAGCAGTTCAACCGCTCCTTCGCCTACGTCGGAGCGTTTCGCACCGGCGAAGCCAATCTCGTCGCTGGTGATCGCGCTCTGCGAATTCGCTCGGCTATCATCGACGCGAACCTGCTGAGGACGCTGGAAGTCCAACCAGATCAAGGGCGTCTCTTTACAACAGACGAAACCGGTCTCGTTAGCCCGCCACCGGTGGCCGTGATCTCGTATGAGCTTTGGCACTCGGTTTTTGGCTCGCGACCAGTGATCGGCCGGGCCATCGATGTCGACGGACACCGTATTCAGATCGTCGGCGTCATGGCACGCGGCTCGGATCTCATGGACGGCCACCCGGAGATCTGGCTACCCCTGGGCTTCACGGATGACGAGCGGCGGGCGCGTAACAACCATAATCTCTACCTCATTGGAAGACTGAAGGAAGGCGTCACAGCGGCATCGGCGCAGGTCGAGTTAAATACGCTCCTTGAGACTTGGGCGGTGCGTGCTGGCATCACGCCAGGTACCGACCACGCCGGCCACGTCTTTCTTCCGCTGGCGAAGGGTCGGGACGGTCACATCCTGCAGATGACACCGCTCACGGACCAGATCCTCGGCCGCGTTAGCCGGTCCCTCTGGGTGCTGCAGGTCGCCGTTGGAGTTGTGCTACTCATCGCCTGCGCCAACGTAGTGAGTCTGCTGCTCGCGCGGGCGGAAACACGTCATCGTGAATTGGCGCTCCTGACAGCGCTGGGAGCTGGTCGCAGCCGGCTCCTCCGGAAATCCCTCACTGAGGCCATGATCCTCCCCCTTGCGGGCGGCGCACTTGGAGTTTTACTCGCGCGTGTTGTCCTCGATGTCCTGGTTCGCGCCTATCCGGCCAGTCTTCCGAGAATGGGCGAAGTCGCCGTCGACCTCAGAGTAATGCTCATGTCGTTTGCTCTCTCTGTTGTGTGCGGGCTGCTGTTCGGGCTTGCCTCCATGCGGCGTTCTCACTCGGACTCAATCGCCGATGCTCTCAAGTCAGCCGCGCGCGGATCGGGCGGCGTGATCCGCCGTCACGTTCGCCGCATCTTCGTCATTGCCGAGACCGCGCTTGCCGTCATCGTGGTGGTTGGCGCCGGGCTGCTGCTGCAAACCGTACATAATCTGAAAGCTGTCGATGCGGGCTTCGATCGTTCACGTCTGCTGACGTTCTCGGTTACGCTGCCGAGTAATCCCGACCTCCTTGGCCGAGTCCGCGCATACCAGAGGCTCCTGGTGGGATTGCGCGCTGTTCCCGGCGTCCGAATGGCCACGGGGATGACTGGCCTACCGCTCGAGAGCCCGCTCTCTTCGTACCAAACGGAGATCGCCAATATTACGACAACATCGGGGCCGGCCATCCCGTCGATCAATCACTACCAACGCGTGATGTCCGGTTTCTTTGAAACAATGGGCATACCGATCCTGCAGGGCCGCAGCTTTCAATCCACTGATGCCGTCTCAGGAGGCATGGTCGCCGTTGTCAATGAGACGCTGGCGAATACCTACTGGAAAGGGCGAAACCCAATCGGGCAGCGGCTGCGGCCCTTCAGCACCGACAACAGCAGTCCGTGGTTCACTGTGATCGGCGTCGCCAAGGACGTCAAGCAGAGCAGCGTTGATCAGCCGCCCGGTACCCAGGTATATCTGCTTGTCGACCAGCTCGCGACCGACTCTCCAAGAACCTGGGTCGCGATCTCGCCGCCGACGATGCACATAGTTGTGCGATCAGCCCTGCCTCCTGCGACACTGGTACCGGCGATTGCCCGGACGGTCCGCGATATCGATCCCTCGATACCTGTTGCACATCTGCGAGAGATGGATGAGGTCTTTACCGAATCAATCCAGCGCCCGCGTCTTCTAGCGCAGCTGCTGGCAACCTTCTCGGCACTGGCGCTGCTACTCGCCGCTATCGGCACCTATGGTGTCCTGGCCTACATGGTGGCGGAACGCCGCCAGGAAATTGGCATTCGGATGGCACTCGGTGCAGGGCGGTCGAGGGTGCTAACGGACATCATCATGGAAGGTCTAAAGCTTACCGTCGTCGGCGTGCTGGCCGGGATGGGAAGCGCTGTCCTCCTGAACCGCCTGATCGCTTCGCTGCTGTTTGGTGTTGCGCCCACGGACGCGACGACATTCGCAATGGCAATTCCGACAATCACGCTGATAGCAGGAGCCGCATGTTTCTTGCCGGCATGGCGCGCTTCACGGCTGGACCCGAACGCGGTGCTCCGATCGGAGTAGACCATTAGATAGATTTCCAAATGACAAGTGCGTCTCTTGCTAACGCAGTAGCGTTTTCCGACACCATCGGGTGGATCGTCAGCTATACAGAAGTTGGGCCGCACTGCGTCGAATTACGGTCGTGCGGAGTGCGCGCATCGATCAGGGTCGTGACGGCAAAGCGTAGACCCACAATTAATCTGACTTCGACGTTGGATGGGGTCTAGGATCACTCGCCCCTTGGCGACCAGGGAGGATCTATGGCGCAAATAGCCGTTTCGGGACCACCGCGAAGCCGAGAATCCGAGATGCCGACAACAGCCAAGTGGATGTACGAACTCTACATTGGCCAAGGGTGGCGCGCCCAATGCAACGTTCTCAGGCTCAATACCCTATTCACCTTCCTTCCCGACTGCCCGGCCGCAGGCAGTCTTCCGTCACGGAGGGCCCACCATACACAAATGCATCCTCGATGCGTGTCGGCGCTTCAGCGTGCGATGGCGCACCCCTCAGGAGACCGATCGGCCCGTTCTACTCCGGCTGGGGAGCCAGAGACACAATAACGCCCGCAGAAGATAATTCTACTGTCCAGATAATCCTCAGGCCGCTCGCGAAGACACTTCGATAACGCCTCACGCGCTTGCCGCCCGAATCGGTGTCCACCAAAAGAGTCAGAGATTCGAGCGCCCCCGCAGAGCCAAGGTAACGTGGACCGTCACGTTGCAGAAACGAGACTAGACGGTCGCGCGATTCGGGGGCGATGTTCTCGGGGTTTACCCTCCCCTGCGCAGCGTTCCGGAGCGTCTTGCGTATCAGTTCAGTGATAGCTGGTTCGCGGTCTGGGATTTCCTTGTATCCGTCAGGATGCGCGCAGTATTCTCTCAGTTGTTCGGCCGGAGTAAAGGTCGCCCCAGGTGGGGGAGGAACCAGCCCCAAACGGCCAAGGCGCATCGCCATATAGGCGGCATCGGAGCAAAGCGCCGGCGACAGTTTGGACGTCGTCATGGCTGAAGGAGGCCCGAGGTACAAGATCGCGTCGACCTGCTCTTCCATGCGGACAGGACGGCGTTGGGGGCCCGAGTCCCAAATCGTCGAACCGAGTGCCGTCCCGCGAAGGATCGCCAGGCTCGGCGTCGGCCATGATACTATGCCGGGTTGCACCGTCCTCAAATCCCTCCGGGTCTCCGGGAGCACCTTAAAGACACTCGTGACCTTGTTTTTCTCCAGCCGGGCGACGATCCCACGAGCCCACTCGTCGTCCACGGCAGGCAGGGTGTTCTTCCGGATCAGGTGCTGGCCCCCATAGATCACAAGCGCCCGGCGGCCTTTGGAAAACACTTCGCGCTGCAACACATCGACAGCATAGCCGTCACGATCACCCATCGCCTTGCGGAGATCTTCCATCGAGTGAACCTTGTCCCAGTCCATGGGAGGATCACCCAGCAACACCCGTAGCTGGCGCGCGCGTGGAAGGGATGCGTTCACCGCGCGCACAGCCCGGAAGAAGTCCTCGTAGATCGGCAAGTCCCACTCATATTCAATCTGGGTCGTGTTCTGCCATGCCGGACGTAACGATTCATAGGCTACTTCCTCACCGCGCACGAACCGATCGACAACCTCCTGGTAGCGGGCGCTACCGAATTCCACCAGGATGTCATTGACTGTGCTCGCAAAGCCGGGCGATCGAATCAGCGAGAGTTGAAACGCGTGGGACTGCTCGTTTCCCCGGAATTCAACGTTGCCGATCGCCACCACGGTATGCGACCGGAACGCTTCCAGGATCGCCGCGATGGGCTCAACCGGCACCGCGGCCCTGGGCGGTGTTTCCTTCGCCGTGGGCGGCTGCGCCCCAATGCTCACCGTGAGAACGGCTCCTGCAGCGATCACGCGTATTAGATCCCAGATCATCATTCCCTCCTCGCCCGATAAAGTGGCCGTGCACTCCGAGTGAACGGGCGGACTGGTGATTTAGCCAGCCGGACACGGCGACCCATGCGGACATGACCGACCTTCAGAGCTACACGGATTGCGCTCCAACTGAGGTACGAAAACGGGCTTGGCCTTGTTCGCGCGAATTCGATTGAGGATTGCAGATCTTGCGGGCTCCGCGAGCCCTTACCCCGGACCGGCATCGGCAACCCCGCAAGGCGTTTATGGACAGGAGAATCGTTGGCCGGGAGTCTCCCCTGACGATATGACTCTATCGGGAGTGACCCGGCGAGCGAGGCTGCGGGAACGAGATTTGGAATTTGTATCGATTTTGTAATACGTGACGCTGAATTGTCGCTACGGGGATGGATTGTCGCAACATCGCCGTTGCCCTGCCAAATCGTATCACGCGCAAGCGTCCGCCGCGCCAGCGGCTTCGTTCAAACGCGGTGGGGGCGACCGATTCAGATGAGGCGGCGCCGCCGCACAATTACTCGCCACTTAGCGACCAGGGAGGATCTATCAAACGCGAACTCGACGTTCAGCCATCTTTCGACATGAACCGTTCGGCGGCACTCTCGTGGCTTGATTCAGATCGGTGGCTGAGGGACGAAAGCCATTCCGCCAGGCGATGCCTGTCTACGCCTGCCCTGAAAGCTAACGGCGCGACGATTGAGATGTGTGCCGAGTAGAGCGTAGACCGGCGACAGTCAAGAGGTAGCGTAGGGATGATTCCAACGATCTCCACTACGTCACCCGTATTCTGTGGTCTCACAGAGCCTTGCGAAGCCACGCTTCCAACTGGGAACGATAAGTTCGGCTTAACGGCACTTTAGTACCGTCTTTGAGTGTTACCGTATGATCTCCGTGCGTCCGGACTTCCAACTCGCGGATACGATTCGCATTCACGGTTACCGAACGATGCACACGTATAAACAGTTTCGGGTCGAGCCGCTTGTGAAGACTACCCATCGAGGAGCGATACAGATACGTCCTACCTCCAGAGTGAAGATTGACATACACGCCATCCGCCTCGATCCAGTCAATCTCGCGTACCTCCAGGAAGATTACACGCCCACTGGATTTGATCGCCAGGCGCTCGATCGCAGCCGGCGTCCTTGCCCGTTCGCCCAACAATGTCGCCACGCGGCCGGTGAATTCGCTAGCCCGCTGACCGCGTATAAAATCCCGGGCACGCCCTAAGGCCACTTCGAAGCGCTCAGCGCCGAATGGCTTCAGAAGATAGTCAAGCGCATGCGCTTCAAAAGCGCGGATCGCGAAGGCGTCATATGCGGTGACGAAGATGGTCACGGGCATCAGCGTTTGGCCCACGGCCTGTAACACACCAAAGCCGTCCAGGTTCGGCATCTGAATGTCGAGAAACATCAGATCGGGCCCGCTGTCGCGAATCCGGCCAACGGCCTCCCGGCCGTCGCGTGCGATGCCCGTGACCTCGATATCGTCCTGTTTTTCCAGCAGCTCGAGGACGCGGCGACGCGCCGGCAGCTCATCGTCAACGACGAGAGCGCGAATCTTATCCATACGGCTCTTCCACCACGGTTAAGGCGTCGAATTCGGGCTGAGCAGCGGCGCGTAACGGAAGACTCACATCTAGTGATACGCCACCGTTTGCGCGGTTCGCGATCGAGAACTGATGAGCGGAACCGTAGAGACGCCTTAGCCGCTCCATTGTATTGCAGAGCCCAACACCCTGGTGCGTCTCCAAATGCCATCCGTCCGGCAGACCTGGTCCGTCATCGATCACCTGCAACCGCAAGGTTGAGTTTTCGCGCCATGCCGAGATGCGCACCAGCCCACGCGCAGTGCGTGAGACAACGCCATGCTTGATTGCATTTTCGACGAGCGGTTGAAGCATGAAGGTCGGCACCAAACAGGTCAGCGTAGCAGGTTCAATACCCATCTCGACGTCCAGGCGGTCCTCAAATCGGACCTTCTGTAGTGCCAAGTATTGGTCTAGAAAGGCCAACTCTCTTCGCAGCGGAATCTCTTGTTCTTCGGCATGTTCCAGCGATAGCCGCAGCAGACAGCCTAGTTGCTCCAGCATGCGCTGGGCGATGTCGGGATCACGCTGCACGTGCGCGGATATTGCGTTAAGCGTGTTAAACAGAAAGTGGGGATGGAGTTGGCTGCGCAGCGTATTTAGCCGCGACTCCGCGAGGAGCCGTTCAAGTTCCGCGGCCCGCACCTGTCGTTCCCTCAACACCTTCGCGTAATCGTGGGCAGTGTACACGCCGACGATGAGCCAGTAGACGAGGTAGTTCCAATGGAAAGCGCCGCCGAATGCTGCCTGCAGCGGACGTAGAGAAAGTGCAAAGGCGTTCGGGAGGCCCATGAGGTCGCAAGCCCCTTCGAACGCATAGGTGTAAAGCGTCGTAAACAGAAAACTCAGAGGGACATGAAAGAGGGCACGTTGCAGAACCGCATCACGCGCTGCCGGCAAACGCCGGTCCAGAGCCGTGATCGCCGGTGTGAACGCACCCCAGATGTACCACTGCGCGAGCGAGGACTTAACGGAATCGCCGTATTTGTCCGAGCCGCTGTGGACTGAGTAAAAGAGGCCGATCATCGTCCATCCCACAAATGCAAGCGCCCACGGTGCCGGACGACGTCGCAGCATGACGACCATCATATGGCGAACCGGCCGCTAGGGCGAGCCGGAGCGTAACAACATGGCGCCCGTCCGCAACATTCCAAGGCCGGGTCGTAACAAAGAGGGCCACGAATTCGGTCCCACGTGCTAGCTTCGCTTCATGCGGATCACTCCGGCGCTAAAGTACGGCTATGGCGGCACATCGCAGGCTGGATTGGACGAAGAAAATGGAGCCGCTTCGCCGGGCTCATGCCGGAATGTCCGCCGCGAACTCGAAAACATTCCCTATATCCGGAGCGAATCATGAAACTCGCTTTTACGTACACCGCTGCGCTGCTGGTCACGGCCGGAATTGCGCTCGGCCAACCTCTCACTGAATCAAAGACCATCGGGGGCAAAACGATCGCGATAACGTACAGTTCGCCGAAGGTGAACGGTCGCGTCGGAAAGTTGTTCGGCAACGACGGCCGAATCGGGCAGGACCCGACTTATCCGGTATGGCGCGCGGGCGCCAATGCCGCCACAAAGTTCCATACTGACGGCGATCTCGATGTGGGTGGTCTGTTTGTGCCAAAGGGAGATTACACCCTGTATGTAAACCTTGCCGATCCTGCCAAATGGCAGCTCGTCATCAACAAGCAGACTGGCCAGTGGGGTTTGACATATAACAAAGATCAGGATCTCGGCCGTGTATCTATGAGCATCGCCAGGCCGGGTTCGCTCATCGAAGATCTCAAATACACACTAAGTGAAGAAGGCGGCAACAAAGGTAAGCTCATGCTGGCCTGGGAGACCGTGGTTGCGTCGGTGCCGATCACCCTGAAATAGAGGCGAGAGTGGAAGCTGTCCAACGAGAGGGACGAGAGATGATCGACGCAACACAGTGGAACCTTCGAGCAATATCTACGGGACTGGTGGTTGCCCTGACCTTAAGCGTCACATGTTCCGGCAGCCTTGGCGCGGCGGAGGCAGAGTCCTTTCCCGCGGATTCTCCACGCTGGCAACTCGGGCCCAAGGCGAAGATCACCAATTATCTTGGCCGGCACTGCCTCGCGTTAGAAGACGAGAAGGCCACGTTGAAGGACTTCGAAATTACAGATGGTGTGATCGATGTGGATATGGCCGGCACCGAGACTCGTGGATTCTATAACATTTCATTCCGCACTCAAGCCAATGGCGAGGGAGAACTGGTGTATCTGCGGGCGCATAAGACCGGGCTGGACGACGCGCAACAATACTCACCGATATTCAAAGGAGTGGGGCCCTGGCAGATCTACAACGGCTCCGGTTTTACAGCGGCAGTCGCTATTCCTAGGGAGGCCTGGTTCCATGTGCGGCTCGAGATTACAGGGGCTCAGGCAAAATTGTACGTCAGCAATATGGCCGTGCCTTCCCTCGTTGTGAACGATCTGAAAAGCGGCATGCGCAAAGGCGGCGTCGGATTCTATGGCGTCCATATCTCGAACGTCGAGATCCGCCGAATGCCACCTGCAGCGTGGGAGCGTCATGAGCCTGCGATGCCAGCGGCAACGATTACAAAATGGAGCTTGTCGCCCAGCATGGATGCCCTTGAGCGCGATCTGGAGCGTCCCCTTTCGAAATCGGAAACAGACTCCATGAAGTGGCAGGAGGTCACAGCCGAACCGCCGGGCTTTGTTGTCATTAATCGATACCGAAAGGGGCCGGATCTCACGCCTACATTTTTCAATGATTTCTCAAAGCGACTGGAGCCGCAGAAGGGTATGCAGGTGGTCTATGCTCGTACGACGATCCTCTCAGACCGGGATCAGGTGAAAAAGCTCAACATCGGCTACAGCGACGACGTCAGTCTTTTTCTGAGCGACAGAATCCTCTATCGTGGCCGAAGTGCGCAGCGCTTCCGCGACCCCGGATTTCTCGGCATCTTGAATGCGGAAAACGATGCCATATACCTGCCGCTGAAAAAGGGCCGAAACGAACTCGTACTTGCCGTGAGCGAGTTGACCGGCGGCTGGGGGTTCATCTGCCGGTTCGACGACATGAACGGTATTCACTGAAACGTCCCTTGTGAATTCGGCCCTTCTCGCCAGCAGAGTTCGGATGCGGCCACACTGAGTTTACCTCGCCATGGCTCCCCGCAGGCCGCGCGCATATGTCAACGCCTTTCCGGCACAGCGGAACGAGTAACGCCATCGATGCACCCGGAGTTGGCAAAACGCTGGGCGACTACACGGGAGGAATCGGAAAAAGGGCGACCAAAACCTCCACGGGATTGGACAGTTATTCGGCTGCCGCAGAAATAATCTGAAGGTTGTCTAAATGGCGGTAGTCCTTGAGATTGTTCGTCACCAGGGGCGCTGAGAGGACCAGCGCCGTGGCGGCAATCCATGCGTCGGCCGAACTAATCGGATGTCCCTTTTGCGTGCTCTCGTTCCGAACGGCGGCCCACGTGGAGCACAGCAGGCTGTCCGAATGAAGGACTGAGAAGTCGGCCAGATAAGCTTCCAGCACGGCGCATTTGCGGGGTCCCCAGTTCGCATCCAGGGCGCCCTGGCGCATCTCCGCCAGAGTCATGAATGAAGCAATCAACTCAGAACCACGTACAATGTCTACATAGCGCGGCGCGAATTCAGGATGCCACTTGAAAATAAAGCTGGCAACGTCTGTATCAACGACCAGTCTTGCCGTTGCGATCGGAGGAGAGGTCAATATGGCGCTGCTCATAGATGCGGCGTACGAACTCTTCGGATTCCTCCTCCGTCCCTGGGTCGATGTGGCTCAACAGACGATCCAGCGAGAACACGCCGGTTCGGATCAGGTTGGGCGGGTCCTTGACGGGTTGTGGCGGCACGCGATCCATCTCGATCACCATTCTAGCGCGACTGGTGGATTCTGAAGGCGGCGGTCCAAGGAGGCCGCCGCGAAATGTCGAAATCTCGAAAGAAGAGAGCGCCGAGGCGGGTCCTGGCATTGCCGGATCTCGAACAAGCCAAATCTGCTGTCCTCAATACCCTCACATCCGTGAGCGGGCAACGAACGTACGACCACGCCATCAACGACTTCGTCGAGTGGTATTGCTCCGCGCCGCGCCTGGCCTTCAATAGCACCGTGGTCCTGAGATACCGGATTCACCTGGAACAGAAAGGGTACGCTCCGAACAGCGAAGGCAAAACAACCACCGCCGGAAGGCGAAGCGCTGCCTTGGCCGTTGTCAGGTCAATGACCCTCACCTCATCCTCATAAACTCTGGACCGGTCGTGTAGTCTGAGAACGGTCCTGCAAGCCGGTCGCATGACGGCAAGATCGTGGACTTCTCCGGGGGAAGCCGGGATTTCAGGGCGTTCGAGGATGGCATTTACTACGGAGGCCCGCCGGAAGACGGGCGCACACCAATTCTGTTTCACCATTTCGCTACCGGCAAGAGCCGCCTACTGACACGGATCGAGGGCGTGGTCTTCCGGCGTTTCAGGGTGTCCCCGGATCGAAAAGCCGTGCTGTTCGCAAAGACCCTGGACTCTGGTCCAATCTGAGATAAACAAAAACAATCGGGCGTATCAAAAACTGCGATAGACGATTTGCTCCAAGTGCGAGTAAGCTTAACGTCACAGTCACTCACTGTAATCGGCCCCGTCGCCGTGAATGGCCTCCCAAAGATTTCGAACGCCCGCCAATGCAGTATCCGGCGGCTGCTCGGAAAGGTCTCCTGTCGACCGATTCGTACTGCTTAGTCAGTAACCGGCTTCAATGGCTGTGGCCTCCTGGTTCGGTTCCAACTTGGAATCTGCATTCACCTTCTCTGGGAGAGCATCACACATGCGAATTCACACTTTCGCGCGCCCGCGCATCGGGCAGGTGCGGCTGTTTGCAGTCGCCTTTTTCTCGATTTCGACGGCATTCGCGCAGTTGTCGTCCGTTTCCGGCACGGTCAAAGATCCAAGCGGCGCTGGTGTTGCCGGCGCCGTTGTGGCGATAACCACCGAGGGCAATAACAAGAAATCCGTTTTGGCGGATGCCTCCGGCGTGTATGGTTTCACCGGCGTAGCGCCTGGAGTCCTCACCTTGGAGGTGTCGGCACCGGGCTTTCGGGCCTATTCGAAGCCGATTACCATCACCGCCGCGCCCTACTCGCTGGACGTAGTCCTCAGCATCGCGAACGACGCTACTACGGTAGCGGTGGATGCGCGGCTGGACCCTTACAACGTGGTGCC
The DNA here is from genome assembly GCA_016185425.1 of Acidobacteriota bacterium. Classification (GTDB taxonomy): domain Bacteria; phylum Acidobacteriota; class Terriglobia; order Bryobacterales; family Bryobacteraceae. The sequence goes on from JACPNQ010000004.1 coordinate 12,045, forward strand.
TTCCGCGCCGACGCAGAGTCTTTTTGGCTTCGATCAGAATCTGGAGGATATTCCGCGGTCTATATCCGTGGCGGACTCCGAGACGATGCTGCGGTATGGCGTCAAGACCGTGAATGATATCGTCGCGGTCTCTACAGGGTCCTTCACCGGCAGCTATTTCGGCATCGCCGGGAGTGTCTTCCTTCGCGGCGACATTGGCGACAATTTCTTCCGCGGGTTCCGCCGCGTGGAGAATCGCGGCAACTTCCAGACACCGGTGGCGGCAACGGATCACATCGAGGTCGTGAAAGGCCCGCCGTCGCCAATCTACGGTGGTGGACGCGTAGGCGGCTTCCTCAATTTCATCCCGAAAAGCACGCGCAGTGAGAGCGCGAAGTGGCTTGAGAAGGCGACAGGCAAGGTCACCCTCACCTACGGCAGCTACGATGAGAAACGCGCGGGGGGCGAAGTGGGTCTGCCGTTCAAACTGGGCACGCACCGGGCCGGCGTTTACTCATTCTTTGAAGCCGAGGACGCACACAGTTTCTATAAGGGAGTCGCCAATCGCTACAAGCTTGGCCAGATTTCGTTCGATCTCGAGCTGTCTCCGAAACTGCGTCTCGTCTACGGGTTTCAGGGATTCCACAACGAGGGCACGCAAAACATCGGATGGAATCGCGTGACGCAGGAGCTGGTGGACAAGCAGATGTACCTTTCGGGTACTCCACTGGTGAACCTTTCGCGCAACGGATACGACATCCGCAATGGCGATATCGCGCCAGGCACATTGACCTCCTTTGCCTTCCAGCAAAACATGTCGGGGCCGTTCTTCAGCAATCCGGGCGTGGCCTCTCTCTACGCTCTCGACCCGGCCACAGTTAAGCTCGTCAAGCTGCCGCTCGACCGGATCATGATCGATGCCGGCGACTTCAGCCGCGCGACGACGGCGACCGGATACTTCGACATCAATTACGACGTCAATTCGAACGTGCATATCGTCAACCAAACCTTCATGGATTGGATGAACCACCAGAAGTTCAGCAGCTATGGGTTCGGCGCGGGCTACCGGCCCTGGACCGTGGAGAACAAGACGACCGCCAAGTTCGAGTACCGTCCCCGCAAGTGGCTAACCACGCGTTCCATCGGTGGATTCAGCTACCGCAAAGTGACTGTGAGCGCGGGCGAAGAACGAAACGACTTCCAGGTGGTGGATCGCCGCGACCTCTCCATTGGCGCAACAGCGAACGATCGCTTCGCGGGCCCTTACAACAGCGGCAGCAAGATCAGCTACCAGTATTTTCAGACCGGCAACTACGGCGACGCGGGTCTCTTCTGGCTCACCGATGCTACCTTCTTCGACAAACTGGGCGTAACCGCCGGCGTACGTTTCGACCGATATTCTCCCGATTTCACCGGCCGCAACTTCGGCGAACCCAACACGCGCGCGAAAGCGGCGCAGAACGCGACGACGTACAACGCCAGCGTGAGCTACCATCTGCCGTTCCGGCTGACGCCTTACTTCACCGCCGCCAGTTCGCGCTTCCTCGATCTGGGGCAAGGGAATGAAATCGCCTATAACCAGGTACAAGACGGAACGTTTGTTCAGTCCTCCAACCTCTATGAGGGCGGCGTGAAGACATCCTATGGCCAGAAGCTGTTCGCTTCCGCGTCGATCTTCCGCCAGAAGCGCGCCTCCTACAATAAGCAGACACTGGCAGCCGATTACTACCGGACAACAGGCGCCGAGTTTGAGGCCCGCTCCTATCTGTTCCGCCGCCTGAGCCTTTCCGGTGCGCTGACGTGGCAGAACCCGGAACAGCTCAATGTTCCGTTCCTGCTCGGGATACCCCCGAACCTTCTCGGGATCGATCCGGCAAAAGCTTACGCCGGGCGGTTCATCGGAGTCGCGAGCATCTTTGGACTGAAAGCTCCGCTCCCGGTGGGTGGACAGCCGCATGTCGTTTTCAGCCCCTTCGGAACGGTAAACGTTACGAAAAACGTTGGGTTCACGCTCGGCACGTCCTGGGTGTCGCCGGTGAAGACCGGCTACATCAGCAACGTGAAATTGCCCTCTTATGCGCTAGCGCGAGGGTCAGTGTTCTACGTCCGGGGAAAGCACCAATTCAACGTCGCCGTCAACAACATGTTCGACAAGGTTTATTTCCAGAGCCAGTTTCTGTTCTGGGATGTATTCATCAAACCGGGCGCTCTTCGCACGGCGAGCCTGACGTACACGCTGACCTTTTAACCAATCCGATTCATGATCAATCAACCTGAAGTTATCGCCGCGATTGCGGCCCTCCATGTAGAGTACGAGGCGGCCCTGGTTTCGAACGATGTCGAGAAGCTGATTGGCTTCTTTTGGGATTCCGGGCACGCGCTGCGTTTCGGAATCGGTGAGAGTCTTTATGGCGCCAGCGAGATCGAGGAGTTCCGCAGAAACCGGCCGCCCATCGATCTCCAGCGCCGCGTCTTCAACGAAACATTCGTCAGCTTCGGCGATAACACCGCCATCGTCACGCTGGAATTCGCCCGGCAAATAAGAGGGTGCGCACAGCACGGCCGCCAGTCGCAAGTCTGGCGCCGGTTCAAAGAAGGCTGGAAAATCGTGTCGGCCCATGTTTCCCTGGTCCCGGTGTCCTATATGGACCAGGCAGCGGCGCTGATTGGCATGCCAATTCCCCCGGAGTTTCGCGAAGGTGTTCGCGTCAACCTGGAGCGTGTCGGCGTTATCGCACGGCCGCTCCTCGACTTCCCGATTGACGACTCTGTCGAGTCCGCTCCGGTATTTGTGCCATGACCATCACGGAAACCACATTTGCGACCGCGGCCGCGCAAGCCGCGGCGGTTCGCTCGGGCGGACTCAGCGCCGTGGAGGCAACTACAGCCGCGCTAATACGGATCGGCCGCTATGACGGACTATTCAACTGCTTTACGGCGCTCATGCAGGAACCGGCCCTGGCGCAGGCCGCGGAGGTAGACCGGCGCATCGCGGCAGGCGAGGACCCCGGCCCCCTGTGCGGCGTGCCGTTCGCTGTCAAGAATCTGTTCGATCTCGAAGGATTGACCACGCTGGCTGGGTCTAAGATCCACGCCTCCCGCCCACCCGCGGTGCGCGACGCGACCCTGGTTGAGCGGCTCAAACAGGCGGGGGGGATTTCCCTCGGCGCTCTTAATATGGATGAGTATGCCTACGGATTCACCACGGAGAATTCCCATTACGGGGCAACTCGCAATCCGCACGACCGGCAGCGTGTGGCGGGCGGATCGTCCGGTGGATCGGCCGCGGCCGTAGCGGCGGGCCTTGTACCGCTGACTCTGGGATCGGACACGAATGGCTCCATCCGTGTTCCGGCGGCCTTCTGCGGCATTTTCGGTTTGAAGCCGACCTACAGCCGGTTGTCTCGCGCCGGAGCCTATCTGTTCTGCGAGAGCTTCGATCATGCCGGCCCGTTCGCTCGCACTGTAGAAGACCTCGCCCTGGCTTTTGATGCCATGCAGGGCCCGGATCCGCGCGATCCCGTTTGCAGCACCCGCCCGCCGGAAGCGGTGCTACCGCAACTCGAGCGCGGGATCGATGGCCTTCGCATTGCCGTGGCAGGCGGATATTTCCAGAGAATGGGAACGCCTGAAGTGTTCGCACCGGTTGCCGCGGCAGCCAAGGCGCTGGGGGTGACTCGTACGATCATGCTGCCCGATGTGGAAGCGGCCCGCGCTTCCGCGTACGTCATCACCGCATGCGAAGGAAGCAGTCTGCACTTCGAGGATTTGAAGTCGCGGCCACAAGATTTCGATCCACTTGTCATAGAACGTTTTCTGGCGGGGACACTACTGCCCGCCAACTGGTATCAGCACGCGCAGAGATTCCGCTCGATTTTCCGCGCGAAGGTCCGGGAGTTATTCGAAGAGGTCGACATTCTGCTGGCGCCGGCTACGCCGTGCCCGGCGATTCGTATCGGTCAGCCGACAATCACGCTGGATGGTGTGGAGAAGCCATCGCGGCCGAACATCGGTGTGTTCACGCAGCCGCTGTCTTCCATTGGATTGCCAATCGTAGCGGCGCCGGTGTTCCAACCAGGGACATTGCCGGTTGGGCTACAGATCGTCGGCGCTCCGTACAACGACGCGGCGGTACTGCGCGTGGCCCACTATCTGGAAAAGATGGGCGTGGCCTGCGCGCACGCCGCTATTGGCGGCAACGCGGAGTCAACGCCGGCATGAAAGGATTATCGCGGCGGGCTTGGATAGGCAGTGGCGCGGCAGCGGCTGCGGCCGCCGCACGGGACTCGCTGGTGCTTGGCTTCATTTATGGCGGCCCGAAAAACGACCTCGGCTATAACCAAGCGCACGCCGAGGGAAAACAGACGCTGCGCGGGTATCCCTTCGTAAATGCACTGGATGAAGCAAGCGTGCCCGAGACTGTGGCGGCCGAAGAGTCGATGGGAAATATGATTTTCCAGGACGGGGCGCAGGCGGTGTTCGCAACTTCGTTCGGTCACTTCGATCCGTTCACTCTCAACGTCGCCCGCCGTAATCCCAATGTGCAATTCTTCCATTGCGGCGGGCTTTGGCAACCGGCAAGACACCCCCAAAACGTCGGCGTCTACTTTGGTTTCATCGACGAGGTGGAGTATTTGTCCGGCATGCTGGCGGGCTTCGCGACGCGGACCAACAAGATCGGATTCGTCGCGGCGAAACCCATTCCACAAGTACTGCGCAACATCAACACCTTTACGATGGGCGCGCGTAGCGTAAATCCGAATATCACCACGAAGGTCGTGTTCACAGGGGACTGGGTGCTACCCGTGCGCGAAGCGGAGGCGTCGAGCAGCCTGGCGGACCAGGGTATCGATGTGCTGACCGGCCACACGGGGTCGCCGCGAGTGATCGTCCAGATGGCCGAAAGGCGCGGCATCTTCGCCAATGGCTATCAGTTCAATCAGTCATCCATGGCGCCGCGGGGCTTTCTCACGGGCGCGGAGTGGCACTGGGGAACAGTTTACGGCAAGTACGCCGAGTTATTGCGCGCGGGCAAGTCGGTGAGCGATGGTTCCATTCCGCGCCGGCTTACGGGCACGCTGAAGGACGGTTTCTGCCGGCTGTCTCCTTTCGGACCACAAGTTTCGCCTCGCGCGCGCCAGGCCGTTGCCGAGGCAAGCGCAAAGATTATCGATGGGTCGCTGCAAATCTACCGCGGCCCCATCCGCGACAACACGGGACAATTGCGGATCGCGCCCGGCGTCACGTTGGGAGTAACCGATACGGAGCTCGACAAGATGGATTGGCTGGTTGAGGGTGTGCTCGGGAGGACGAGGAGCTAATGAGGAGTTACGCCGCGGCACGGACCATGGAGGGGCTGTTGATCCCGATGGGCGCTCTGACGGCCGGTGTAATCGTGTTCGGCCTCTTCTGCGCGGTCCTCGGCTCCAATCCGTTCGGCGTGTTTTATTCCATCTATCGCGCCGCGTTCTCCGACTGGTACTCCTGGCAGAATACCTTGACCCGCGCGGCTCCGCTGCTGCTTTGCGCATTATGCACGGCACTGCCCGCACGCGCCGGACTCATCATTATCGGGAACGAAGGAGCGATGGTAATCGGTGCGGTTGGCGCCGTCTCGGCGGGGCTGCTCGCGCCGGACGCTTCGCATGTGCCCTCTCTGCTGCTGATGGCCGGGGCGGGCATGATCTGCGGTGGATTGTGGATTTGCATCGCCGCCGCGCTCCATTATTACCGGGGTGTCAATTCGGTCATCAGCAGCCTGCTGCTCAACTACATTGCCATCGCGCTGCTGAATCATTTGATCGAAGGGCCGATGCGCGATCCGTCGAGTCTGAACAATCCCGGCACTCGACCGATCGCGGACGTACAGCATCTGGGGCTGATACCGGGCAGCCGCATTCACGACGGGCTTCTGTTCGGCGTCCTCGCGTGCCTTTTCGCGTGGTTCCTACTCTCACGAACAACCTTCGGTTTCGCTGCCAAGGTCGCCGGCGGCAATGTGCGGGCGGCACAATTGGGAGGCCTGGGAATTGGACGCATTCTATTGATCCTCAGCTTTCTCGGCGGCGCCTGCGCGGGCCTCGCCGGGATGGTCGAAGTGGCCGCGGTGCAAGGACGCGCCAACGCTTCGGTGAACGCCGGGTATGGTTATGTCGGCATTCTCGTGGCATTCCTGGCGCGCCAGAATCCGGCGGGAGTGGTGATCATCTCGCTGCTGCTCGGCGGAATGATGGCGAGCGGCGGGATGCTGCAGCGCGCCCACAACCTGCCCGACGCAGCAGTGCTCGTTCTACAGGGCATCCTCTTCCTATTTATTTTATGGAGCGAGACGCTGTACGGCCGATGGGCGGAGAGGAGTCTCCGTGCAGGCTGATGTGGCCATGGAAGAGTGGGGCGTGGTGCTCGGCGTGGCGGCGGGAGCGGTGCGCGGCAGTATTCCATATCTATTTGTGAGCCTCGGCGAGTGCCTTACGGAAAAGAGCGGCAAGATCAATCTGGGAATGGAAGGCGTGCTGCTGATGGGCGCCATGACGGCGTTCGCCGTATCGGACCAGTCGGGATCTCCGTGGCTCGGACTGCTGGCGGCCGCCATTGTGGGCGCGATGTTGGGCGCTGTTCATGCGGGCCTGACGCGGTTCCCCAAAGTAAACGACGTCGCCGCCGGGATCGCCATGATTCTCTTTGGAAGCGGCCTTGCGTTTTTCTTCGGCAAGCAGTTTGTGGCGCCCATGGCGCCGCAACTCCCATTGATCGATCTGGGCTCCTGGAGTGCGTCGCCGGCCATTCACTCCGCCCTGCGCATCAGCCCGCTGTTTTTCTGCGGCATCGCATTAGGGTTCGCGCTTCATTTCGTTTTTCAGCGGACCCGGTGGGGGTTGCGTGTGCGCGCCGCCGGTGACGATCCCCTGGCGGCGCGTTCCATCGGAATTCCCGTGGACAGAATCCGAATGACGGCAACTGTGGCGGGCGCGGGTCTGGCCGCGGTCGGGGGCGCGCACATGACGCTTTACTTTCCCGGCATCTGGTCCGAAGGAATATCGGGCGGACAGGGATTGATGGCGGTCGCGCTGGTCATCTTCGCGCGTTGGAATCCGCTGCGATGCGTGGCGGCAGCGCTCCTGTTTGGAGGAGCGCAGGCGCTTGGCCCTTCGCTGCAGGCGGCCGGCCAGGCGGGTTACTACCATCTGTTCAATGCGTCGCCTTATGTGCTCACCCTGGCGCTCATGGCGCTCACTTGCTCCCGCCACGGCGGCGTGTCCGGCGCACCCGGCGCGCTGGGAAGGAACGGATGAGGCCGCCGTCGATCGAAGTGCGAGGCATCCGCAAGCGCTTCGGGGGCGTGCGGGCGCTTGACGGCGTCGACCTGCGCGTGGAGCCCGGCGAGTTTCATGCCCTGGTGGGTGAAAATGGCGCGGGCAAGAGCACTCTCGCAAAGTGCATGCTGGGGATCAACGCCATCGACGAGGGCAACATGCTCGTGGATGGCACCCTCTGGAGCGCGGGAGATCCGCGATTGGCACGGCAACATGGCATCGGCATGGTGTTTCAGCACTTCACGCTGATACCGTCGATGACGATCGCGGAGAATCTCTCGCTGCCCCGGCCTGGACTTCCCGCAATAATCCGGTGGAAAGAGGAGCGGGAACGGCTTCGCGCGTTCTTCGCCAATGCTCCCTTCCAGGTGGATCTCGATGCGCGGATATCGGAGTTGTCGGCGGGCCAGAAACAGAAGGTGGAGATCCTGAAGGAACTTTACCTTGGTACGAAATTTCTGATGCTCGACGAGCCCACTTCCGTGTTGACGCCGGACGAGGCGGAAGAGGTATTGATCCGGTTGCGGGCGATGGTCAACCGGGGCGATCTGAGCGTCCTGCTGATCACGCACAAATTTCGCGAAGTGATGAAATATGCCGATCGCGTCACGGTGCTGCGCAAGGGGCGGACTGCCGGGGCACGCAGCGTCAGCGCGACCTGTCCGGAGGAACTCGCCGGGATGATGATGGGCGAGACCCGCACCATTGAGGTCGTGGAGCGCGACGCGAAAGTGGGCGGGCCGGTCGTGTTCGCCGTCGCCGGTCTTCGTACGCGCGGCGACAAGGGCGTCGACGTGTTGCATGATCTGTCGCTCGAAGTGCGGGCGGGCGAGATACTTGGCGTTGCGGGCATTTCGGGCAATGGCCAGCGCGAACTGGTGGAGGTGATCGCCGGGCAGCGCCCCTATCATCAGGGCCGTATCAGCGTGAACGGAGAACGATACGTTCCCGAGCGGGAGTGCATGCAGCGGCTGGGCATCTATGTGTTGCCGGAGGTGCCTCTCCGAAATGCCGCCGTGCCGGGAATGACGGTGGCGGAGAATATTGCGCTGCGCCAGTTTGACCGGCCGCCCTTCACGCATAACGGACTGTTGAGTTACGCGGCGATTCGCCGGGCCGGCGCGGAGCTAATCAACCGGTTTTCTGTGTCGCCACCATCGCCGGACTTACCGATCGAGACGCTGTCCGGCGGGAATGTGCAGCGGGCGATTCTCGCGCGCGAACTCGGCGGACAGGAGATCCGGGTTCTGGTGGCAGCCAATCCGTGTTTCGGCCTCGATTTTGGCGCCGCCGCCTTCATTCATAACCGCCTTGTGGATGCCCGCAACCGCGGTGCGGCGGTGCTGTTGATTAGTGAAGACCTGGATGAGCTGCTGGATTTGGCGGATCGCATCGTTGTGATGAGCGCGGGGCGAATCGTCCACGAGAGTATACGCTCACAGGCCGACCAGGTGGAGATCGGACGCCACATGGCAGGCCATGCGGCGGGATGAGAGCCCTTTGCAAGGAATCTTCCCGAAATAATACTGAAGTGTTTACTTGACTATTGCAGGTTGCTCAGCAATACTGAAGTCACGACTTGAGTATTGAAAGAGGAACATGTGGCTGAACAATCTGTCGTCCATAGCACCTTTGTGATCGAGCGCAGCTTTCCGGTTTCGCCGGAGCGGGTCTTTGCCGCTTTTGCGGATACGGCGAAGAAGCGCCGCTGGTTTGGAGAAGGTGACCATCACGAAGTGGAGGTATTCGAGATGGACTTTCGGGAGGGCGGCGCTGAGCGCGCTTCCTACCGGTTTAAGGAGGGCACGCCGTTTGCAGGCGTCGTGATGGCGAGCGAGGGTACGTATTTGGATATTGTGCCGGGGCAGCGGGTGGTGTCCGCGTCGACGATGTCGTTTGGCGGGAAGAGGATTTCGGCAGCGCTTGTTACAGTGGAGCTCTTACAGACCGACAAAGGGACCGATTTGATTTGTACCCATCAGGGATCGTTTTTTGAAGGCGCCGACGGACCGGAGAGGCGGGAAGCCGGCTGGCGGAAGTTGTTTGAGCGGCTGGCGGCTGCGTTGGGGCAATGATTGCAAGCGGTGCCGATGCCGGAAACAAGAGTATCGATTGACCGTGTCTTCCACGCGCTCGGCGATCCAACGCGCCGGGCGATCATGGAGCGACTGAGCGAGGGACCGCTCTCTGTGACACGGCTCGCCGAGCCTCTGCGGATTACAGTGACCGCGGTGGCGCAGCATTTGCAAGTGCTCGAGGAGAGCGGGCTGGTACATACGGAGAAGATCGGGCGAGTGCGAACCTGCCGGATTGAGACGGCGGGGTTGTCGGTGATCGAGAAGTGGATCGGCGATCGGCGGACGGTTTGGGAGAAGCGGTTTGACAAACTGGGGGAGTTGTTGGCGGAGGAGGAGTGAGGATGAGCCAGGCTCTAGAGCCGGCCGGGCGCCGGACACGGGATTACTGGCGGTAAAACCGCGGTGGACGTTTCGCAAACAGCAACTATTTCGTTGCCTATTCGGCCGTGCTCCGCTATCATGCAACTTGGAGGTTGCATGATGACGGTCTTGGATATGAGCCGTATCGACCGGGAGATTACGATCAAAGCGGCGCCGGAGAAGGTCTGGCGGGCGCTGACGGATCCGGCCCAGCTTTCGGCATGGTTTCAGGTGTCAATCGAAGGCACGATCGCCGCCGGCGGCGAGGCATGGATGACAACGGCGCATCCGGATTACAAGGGGATGCGCTTCCGGGTGCGGTTCGTGGAGCTATCGCCGTTCGACCGGTTTGTCTGGCAGTGGCATCCGGGGGCGGTCGACCCGGAGGTCGATTACTCCAAAGAGCCGATGACAACGGTCACGTTCACGCTGCAACCGGTGGCGGATGGAACGCTGCTGCGAGTGGCGGAGACGGGCTTTGACGAGATCTCGTTGGCCAGGCGGGCGAAGGTTCACACCGACAATACGCAGGGTTGGACGGAAGTACTGGTGTGGCTGCAGAAGTATGTCGAAGCGGCTTGAAAAACAGTTGGCGAGCGCTGCGATGCTGTTCGCGGCGCTCGGAGACGATACGCGACTGATGCTATTGACGCGGCTCTCGCAGGATGGTCCGGCTTCCATCACGGTGCTCGCCGACCGTTTCCGGTTGACGCGGCAGGGAGTGACGAAACACCTGCAAGTTCTGGAGGCCGCGGGTGTTATTGCCGGCGAACGGGTAGGGCGGGAGCACATATGGAGTCTCAACCCCGGGCGTTTGGCGCTGGCGCGGCAGCACTTGGAAACGATCACGCGCGGGTGGGACGGAGCTTTGGCCCGATTGCAGGCGTTTTGCGAGGAGGAGGGTTGATTTCGTAACCTGCGAACATGCCTTCGTCGGCGGCACTGAAGCGCGTACTGGTTCTCGGCGACGATACCCAGAGCTTTCTGGCTTCGGTCCGTTCACTCGGGCGGGCGGGATTGACGGTAGAGGTATCGATGGCGCGGCCGGGGACTCCGGCTTCCGCATCGCGATATATTTCGGCGCTCCACGCGCTGCCGCCGCTGCATCGTCCGGAAGAGTGGTTCGATGCGTTGAACCGGTTGATGGCCGAGCGGGACTTCGCATTCGTCTTGCCGTGCTACGACACCCATGCGGCGATTCTGCACGCGGGGCGCGGTGAGTTGCTCAATGCGGAGCGATACGCGCTGCTGGCACCGGAGGCGTATGCAGTGGCCGCGTTTCAGGCACATACGCACCGATTAGCGACCCGCCTTGGGATTCCGGCGCCACCGCAGGTGCATGCGTACCGGGAGACGGATGTCGACGCGGCCATCGAGGAGTTCGGTTTTCCGCTGGTCTTGCGGCCGGTGGAGTCCGTGTCCGCCGACGCGCCGGCAAAGCGGATCCATCTGAAGAAGGCCGTGAACGGCGAGGAGTCACTGCGGGCGTTTCATTACATGAATCGCGGCGATGGCGTGCTGCTGCAGAGGAATTTCGCCGGACACGGCGTGGGCGTCGAGTTTGTCGCGAAGAACGGGCTGATGCTGGCGTTGCTCCAGCATGAGCGGCTTCATGAACCTGTGCATGGAGGCGAGAGCAGTTACCGGCGGAGCGTTCCGCTCCGGCTGCCGATGGCGGAAGCGGCGATCGCGATTGCGCGGGAGTTGCATTGGAACGGGCCGGGAATGATGGAGTGCAGAGAAGACAGGAAATCGGGCGAGTGGGCGCTGATTGCGCTGACGGGATGCCTATGGGGCTCACTGCCGCTGACGGCGGCGGCGGGGCTGGATGTACCGCGGCTGGTTTATGAGATCTGGACCGGGCAGTCGCCGAATCCGCCGCAGACATACCGGCACGGGATCTATGCGCGGAACTGGCAATCGGATGTTGCCTGGTTCCGGCAGAATTTCGAGGCGGACGGGAATGACTCTACACTGCTTCGAATTTCCGCGGGGGAATTGTTGCGAGAAACAGTGAATTTGCTGAGCGGGCGGGAGCGCAGCGATACGTTCGCGCTGGACGATCCGCAACCGGCGCTGGAGGAGGCGCGCTCGCTGGCGTCGTCGGTAGTGCGTCCACTCTGGATGTATTCGATCACGGGGAGAGAGCGGCTGAAGCGGAAGGCGGAAGAGGCGGTGCTCGATGCGAGCGCGGTGTTGTTTGTTTGTCTGGGCAACATTTGCCGGAGCCCGTTCGCGGAGCTGGCGCTGCGCAAGTATGCCGGGGATTCGATCCGGGTGAGTTCGGCAGGGATGATTACAGAGGCGGGGCGGTTGAGCCCGGCGGCGGCGCTCCGGGCGGCGGAAGACTTCGAGATCGACCTGGCGGAGCACCATTCGCGCATCGTAGACGCGAGCCGTACGACTGACATTGAGGCGATCTTCGTGTTCGACCGGTGGCACGAGGCGATGTTGCTGGAATCTGTTCCGGAGGCGCGGAGGAAGGTACATTTCCTGGGAGCGCTGGATGTGGACGGGCCGCTTGAGATTATTGATCCGTTTGGACAGAGTGAGGCAGTGTACCGGAGTGTGTATCAAACGATTGACCGGCTGGCGGCCCGGATGGCGGAACTGCGTTTGTCAGAGATCCGGCCGGCCGGGCCCGAGATGGACGACAGCGTATTCGTCGAGGCAGGAGACGATTCGCCCGCCCCGGGGCCGCCGGTGCGATGACAACCTAACGCCGCGACGCCTCCGCAGCAAGCGCGCGGTCCCGCCATGGGACTATTTGCCGGCGACCCGAGGATTGAAGGCGTTGTTAGTGAGCGGCTTTCTTCACTGCATTGCCGGTGGCCTTGGCGGCGTGTTCGGTCTTCACGGCAGTTTTGACGGCGGCCTTTCCGGTGGTCTCAGCGGTTTTGACGGCAGTCTTCTCCGTTACCTTTGCGGTCTTCTTTGCCACCTTTTTCGTGGTGTGGGCGGTTGCCTTGGCGGCGTCCTTCGTGGCCTTGACCGCGTCGTCGGCCCAGACGGTAACGGGGGCGCAGACTACGAGCGCGGAGGCGAGGAAATGTTTGATGGTCATGGTTGGTCTCCTATTTTCGAGGAAGGCCTCATGGCCTTCTGCTTGTTGAGACGCGGCGGCAGTGCATGGCGCTTCTCCCGTCGATAGGGGATTTTGGCCGCCAGATGCAGGTAGGTTGAGATGCTACGCTGGGCGAATGAAATTGCGGTGGCTGGCTGGCGTTTTTCTCGCAGCGGCGGCATGGGCGCAGGCGCCGGCAGGGCGATGGGACGGGACGATTACGTACGGCAAATTGAAAGTTCCGTTTACGATGCACTTTGCCGGAAGCGGGAAAGAGTTGTCGGGCACGCTGGTAAACGGCGAGGTTCGGGTTTCGTCGAGCTCTGGAAGTTTTGCGGGCGGCGAGGTGGCGTTGACGTTTGCGGGCGGTGTGCGGATGGCGGCGAAGCTGGAGAACGGGGAGCTAAAGGGAACGCTCGGGGCACAGGTCATCAGTGCGGCGGCGTATTGTACCTGCGGGCTTGAGGGAACGGCGGGACCGGAGATTATGGGCGCCTGGAACGCGGGGGAGTTAGGACGAATTGTAGTGACACGGAAGGGTGAGGATACCTTTGCGATGCTGACGCGCGCCGGGGATACACTGGGGCCGTTGAACGGGCGGTTCGACGGGTTGAGCTTCCTGCTGCACTACTTCGATGGGACAAGGGCCGCTGTGCTCGAGTTGGAACCGATGAGAGACGGGCCGATGGATGCGACGCTTTCGGAACCAGGGAAAGAGGCAAAGAAAGCGAAGGCGGCCCGGGCTAATTAGCCGTTTCGAGGATCTGCTTCAGATGCCGAAGGCCGGTTTCGTTGGCGCGGCGAATGGACCTTGTTAGTAAAGGCACAGCCAGACGGCTGAGTCCTTTGGCGGTTCCGCGTTTGCGCAGAGTCATTCGGGTGGCGCCGTTGGGCATTGGTTCCCAGGTATATGTCGTTTCCATGGGGAATGGTCCTTGCGCGGTGCGCATCACGAGACGCTCGCCAACGACGAACTCCGTGACTTCGTAATGGTATGTCCGGGTACGTCCCAGGAAGCGGCCGAAGAAGGCGACGAGGGTGCCGGTACGCAGGGGAGGGAGCGACCGCCATTCGATGAACTTGATGTTCCGATACCAGGCGCGCGCGTTGGTAGGGTCAGCGGAATAGGCGACTACATCCATCAGAGGGCGAGAGATTTCCACGGTTGTGCAGATGTCGAGGGTCATAGTGTCAACCCGATTCTGCCACGGCATTAGCGATAGGAAATGCTAAGCCTAGGTAAAAGTTCGGACAGGGCGGGACGCCAGAATTGCCATGTATGTCCGAGGCCGGGCTTGATGGAAAATTCGTGCTCGATGGCGTGCTCGCTGAGGAGTTTATCCAGTCTGCGGGAGAGGCTCAAATTCATGTCCCGCTCGCCGATGGTGATCCAAAGTGTGCGAAAGCGGAGCTTTTGGCGGGCAAAGCGGAGAATGCCGGCTTCCCCTTCGGCGCCAAAGACGCCGCCGCTCATGATGCCGAGACCGTTGAAGAGATCGGGATGATCCATGGCATACCACATGGCTTGGAATGCGCCCATGGAGAGGCCCGCGATGGAGCGGCCGATGCGGTTGGGGATGGTGCGATATTGCGAGTCGATGAGGGGCAGAATGTCACGGATCAGATCCTGCTCGACGCGCTCGCGGGCGTTTTCGCCGGACGCGTGGCCGTTGGGCATGACGATGATCATGGGACGCATGCGGCCTGTAGCGATGAGGTTGTCGGCGATTACGTTGGCACTGCCCATTTGCGTCCAGGCGGTTTCTTCGTCGCCGGAACCGTGCATCAGGTAGACCACTGGATAGCGGCCGGCGGGACCATTGTTATAGCCGGGCGGCGTGTAGACGATGAGGCGGCGGATGCCAAGGCCCGTGCTGGAGTTGTAGGTGTGTGTATGCAGAACGCCGTGGGCGCCGGGGCGGGGCTGGTCGATGGCAGCCTCGGCGCTGGCAATGCGGAGTTCGCTGCCTTGAAATCCGTCATGGCCCGTGATGACATTGGGATTCTTGGGATCGGGAACGGCGAGGCCATCGACCAGGAATAGGTACGCATAGCGGTCGGGCGCGATGGGGCCGACCTCGGCTGTCCACGTGCCGTCGGCAGACTTGCGCATCGGCTCAAACGTGTTGTATTTCGGGATCCACTCGCCCCACAGCTTAACTTCCGCGGCCTTTGGCGCCGAGATGCGGAAGATAACGCGGCCGTCGTCGTGGATCTGCGGCTGCGCGTGAAGCGCAATGACGGCGGCGGCGAGGAGAGCGGGTTTCACGCGTTCGGTCCCCGGTTCATGTTCGCCATTGCAATCTGACCGCCAAGGCCCATCGATTCGACGGCGGTGGAGGGGACGATAACCATAGAGCCTTTCTCCTTCATGGCCTCGTAGAGCATGTTCATGGCGCGGAGGTGGAGTGCCATGGGGTGCTGTTCGTAGAACATCGACGCGGCGACGAATTTCTCGGCCGCTTCTGTTTCGGCCTGGCCGAAGATGATGCGTGCGCGGCGTTCGCGTTCGGCCTGCGCTTCGCGGGACATCGCGTCTTCGAGGGCTTGCGGGATCTGCACGTCGCGGACTTCCACCGATTGGACGGTGATACCCCATGGATTGGTCTTTTCGTCGAGGACGCGCTGTAGTTCCACGCCGATGGATTCGCGCTGCGTGATCATCTGCGCGAGCTCGTGCCGGCCGATCGATTCGCGGAGCGCCGTTTGCGCGGCCATGGCGATGGCGTCTTCGAAGTTTTCGACTTCGAGGATAGCCTTTTCGGCATTCCAGACAATCCAAAAATAGACGGCGTCGACGCTGACGGGGACCGTGTCCTTGGTCAGGGTGGATTCGGCTTTGACGTTGCCGACACGAACGCGCTGATCGACCGCGGAACTGACGCTGTCGACGATCGGGATGATCCAGAAGAGGCCGGGGCCTCGCATACCTTTGAAGCGGCCGAGCCGGAGAAGAGCCATACGTTCCCATTGGTCGGCGATGCGCGCGGCGAACAAAAGATAGAGGCCGATGAGCCCGAATATGACGACGGGCCACGATGCTTTGACGGCCGCGGCGGACATCGCTCCGAGAATCATGCTTACCGCAAAGAGAACTGCGCCGACTGGGCTGATCGGGGATTTGATTTGCTCAATTTTCATTGGGATTTCCTCTCAGAGACTTCATTCAGGCGGGCGAGGATGTCCTCCACGCCGAAGCCGGCGGCGGCGGCGCGGGCGACAAAGTCGCTGACAATTTGGTTGAGTTGGCGCTGGCGTTCGACGTCGTCACGATCCACTTTCTGGGAGCTGACGAACGTGCCGGTGCCTTGGTGAGTTTCGATGGTGCCGAGTATTTCGAGTTCACGGTAGGCGCGAACCACGGTATTTGGGTTGATGGCTAGATCAACTGCGGTTTGGCGAACGGTTGGCAACTGATCGCCGGAGCGGAGTGAGCCTAGGGCGATGCCGTTACGGACCTGCTCAATGAGCTGGCGGTAGACGGGAACGCCGCTGGCGAGATCGAGCCGGAATGCAAACGGGATCGATTTAGGAGACGCGCCAGACATTTGTTGTTATAGTGTACTAGTTTACTAGCACAGTCAAGCCGTATTTTTGGCGGGCCTTCGACTTCGGTTGATTGCTAGCTCCAGCGGCCTTCGAGGGGAGTGGATGGTTTGGCGATGGACTGGAAAATGCCGACGCGGACGTGGTCGCTGCCTTTCATGGACAGCATGGGCATGAGGCCGAGGGAGATCATCGTCTCAGCGGCTTTCAGCGTGAGAAGCACTTCTGCGCAAGGCTTGAGTTCGGGGTTGCCGTATTCCTTCCACGTGTGCACGGGCAGGCGGCGGATGTCCTGAAATTGGCCGGGGCGCATGTCCCATTTCTCTTCGGAGAAGGACTGGCAGATTAGGGCGATGCAGGGGTACATGCCGTTGCCCCAGAGATAGTGGGCGTGCGTGCTGCCTTCGGGCATCTCCTCGAACTTGAACTTTTCGACGGGACTGGACTCCTTGCCGTAGGGTTGGCGCAGCAAGACACGAGGCATGGTGAGGCCGATGCGGCGGGCTTCCGGGAGGGTACGCATTTCGTCCCAGATAGGGTTTTCGATTTCCCACTCGTCGTTGTCTTGGAGCTTTTGGGGGTCTTTGACGCCGAGGAGGGAGGAGTCGGCACCTGCCAGCAGCGGGGCGCCGGAAAGGTCGGCGAGCATGGCGACGCGAGCGAGGAGTTCGATGTCGTCGATCCAGGGGCGGAAAAAGCAGTCGAAGCCGAGGAGAGACCAGGGTTCGCCGTTGGGCGGGGCAGCGGCGAGGATGTGGAAGAGGCCGGTTTGGCGGAGATCGCTGGCGGCGGCGACGTCGGCGAGGAGCTCGGCCTTGGAGACGTCGAGAATGTATATCTTGAGCTGCGTGTCGGATTCGACGTTGCGGATCACGTGCTCAAGCCCGCGCCAGGCGGCTTCGAGAGATTGGAAGAGGGGGTTATGGAGAATGGTCCGCATCTGGCGGCCGGTCTCCTCATCGAGTTGGGCGAGGAGTTCCTTCTGCTTGGGATCCTGGCCGGGAACGAGGTGCGGCGCAACAAGATCCTGCACATACGCCAACAGCGGATCACGTGGCCGGGCGCCTTTTTTCGGGGCGGGGTCACTGGCTTCTTCGGCGATCTGATCCAGGATGCTGCCGGTGATGATGGTGCTTGAGGCTTTGGCCTCGCGGGGCGTTTCCCTGATGAGGCCGCCGAGGATTTCGTCGGTGGTCGCCTTGAGCGATTCTGGGTTTTCGAGGCGCCGGCGCATGGCGCGGAGCGCGGGGAAGAGATCGCACTTCTCGTAGATATGGTCGGCGTGGAAGTCGTCGAGTACAGAGAAGGTAAGGTTAAGCTCCGCGCCGTGATCGCCTGCGAGAGGAAGACGGAGGGAAGATTTGAGTTGAGCGGGGAGGTTGTCGATCTCGTCGCAATCGACGAAGACGGGACGGCGTCCCTTAATGGGTTCGACGACGCCACGACTGGCGCGTCCGGAAAAATCACCCATAATGAGTACCTGGAAAGGCGAATCCGGTTCGGGAGTGGCGTCTATCCGGCGCTTGCCCGGTTCAACGTCCAGCACTACGCCGGCATGAGAGGGTTTAGGCATCTGCTGATCTCCTCAGCGGCTACGTATTGATTAACCGCAGCCCTATTTTACACGTGAGTCTATTCAACGAGGCAAGTATGACATTACAGGACCTGATGCTGGCGCCGCTGCGAGTGGAGGACTCGGGTTTAGCACTGCGCGTGCGGAAGGGTTTGCTGAGTTTGGGATATACAGGAGAGGCGGTGGGAGCGGCGCTGGCGGGGTTTCGGCAATCCGGATTGGGATATGAATCGCTGGGGGATCATTTGGTTCCGGCAACTCCGCTGGCGTGTTTGATGCGGGCGTTTGTGCTGGGCGTTCCGACGGCGGAAGAAGCGATGCGGCAGCAGGTAGGGAACGATTTTTTTGCGTTGTGCGAGACGGCGGGGTTGTGGACACGGGTGGATGGCGGCGTTGTGGGAACCGTGGTGATCATGGTGGACGGGAAGACATTTCTATTGAGCGATCACGGAAACGCGCGGCTTGGTGAGCTGGCAATGTATTGGGTGATGGGGATCGGGACGTCGACGATGAAACTGGCGTGCTCAGTGCATCAGCGTCCGTATGAGCGGGTGCTCGATTTGTGCTGTGGGGGCGGGATTCACGCATACATGGTGTCGCCGTTCGCAAAACAAGTAGTGGCTGTTGACCGCAATCCGCGCGCGCTGAACCTGGGACGCTTCGGCGCGGCGATGAACAAGTTCGGGAATATCGAATTCCGGGAGAGCGATTGCTATTCCGCAGTGGCCGGGGAGGAGTTTGACGCGATCATTTGCAATCCGCCGTACGTACTGACGCCAGACCGGCAGACGTATTATCGCGATGGCGGTATGGGCGGGGACCGGTTTGCGGAGAAGATACTGCGTGAAGCGCCGGGGTACTTGCGCGAGGGCGGTTTTGCGTATGTGATGTGCGATGTGGCGTCGATGGATGGGGCTTCGAGCGAGGCTCGGCTGCAGGCGTGGCTGGGGGAAGCTGGATGCGATGTGGTAGCAGTGGGAGCGAAAGCAGTGGACGCTTCGACGTATGCGCGGAACTGGGTGCGGAAGGATGGCGATGCGGTGAAGCCGGGTGAGGAGAAGCGGTGGGCTGAGAGTCTGCGGGAGCTTGGAATTGCGAGCGTGACCAATATGCTGATTGTGCTGCGGAAGAGGACGGGAGCGAGTAATTGGTTTCGGAGCGAGACGGCGTCGATTGATGTGCGCGTAAACTATGGAGCGCAGGTGGCGCGGCGGTTTGTTTGTCAGGACGTGCTGCAACTGGACGACGGGGCGCTGCTTACAACGAGGCTGCGAGTTCCGGCCGATGTGCGGCTGTCGAATACGATGCGGACGGACGGAGGACGGTGGGTGGCGGAGTCGTCAAAGATCACCTTCGTAGAGGGTTTGCAGCAGGAATATTCGATTGATCCGCAGATGGCGGCGGGGTTGGCTGCGTTCGATGGGACGAAAAAGGCGGGGGATGCGATGGGAAAGATGCGCGTGGGACATTTGCGGCATTTGATTGCCAGCGCTGTGTTGGAGCCGGTGGGAATATGAGCGATCCGATCCTTGCTCCATTGCGGGTGGAACTGGCGGAACGCGTAGGGCAGGGGCTCGCATCGTTCGGCTACACGAGCAACGCCCTGAAGGAGATAGTGGCGGAGGGGAAGGAAAAGGGCGAAACGAAACTGGCGCCGGCGACACCGCTGGCGTGCCTGTTTCGAGTGTTCGCGCTGCATGACCCGACGCCGGAGGAGATACTCCGGCGGCAATTGGGTGTGGAGTTTTACGAGGCCTGCCAGGAAGCGGGACTGTGGAAGCGCGAAGGCGTTGGCGTGATCAGCTCGATTGATCTGACCATACAAGTTGACTCCTTTCTGATTTGCGATTCGGGCGATATGCGGTTGAGCGAGATTGGACTTTACTGGGTAATGAGGGCGGGGTTGTCGACACAACTGGTGTGGGACGCAGTGCCCGTGAAGCCGTATGAGCGTGTTCTGGACCTATGTTGCGGGAGCGGAGTGCTTGCGTTTCTGTTGGCTCCACAAGCGAAGGAGATAGTCGCAGTGGACCGGAATCCGCGGGCGGTAAACTTCGGCCGTTTCGGGGCGGCGATGAACGGTTTGGCGCACGTCGAATTCCGCGAGAGCGATTGCTATTCCGCAGTCGCCGGAGAGACCTTCGACGCGATCGTCTGCAACCCGCCGTTCGTCCTTTCGCCCGATCGGCAAAACTATTACCGCGACGGAGGGATGGATGGGGATGGATTTGCCCAACAGGTGCTGCACGAGGCGCCGGCGCATTTACGCGAAGGGGGAATGGCCTTCATAGTATGCGACGTGGCAGCCACTCGCACGGAGGCCAGCGAAGAGCGGCTGTGCGGGTGGCTGGCAGCCCGTGGATGCGATGTATTCGCCATCGGGGAGCCGGTTGTGGAAGCCCGTCAGTACGCGAAGGGGTGGTTGCGAATCGAGCCGGAAGCGACGAAACAGCAGCAGGAAGAGCGATGGGTGGAGCGGTTCGACGAGCTTGGCGTGACCGGTATTCGGAACTGGCTGGTCGTGTTGCGGAAACGGACTGAAGGAGGTCCGAACTGGGTTTTACTGGACCGGTTTCCGGCAAAAACGGAAGGACATTTCGGACATCAGATCGACCGCCGGTTTCGTTGTCAGGACGTGGTCCGCATGGAGGACGCCGCGTTCTGGAATGTGCGGCTGCGATTAGCGCCGGACGCGCGGATACGGAAGGTGGTGCGGCCGGAGAATGGCCAGTGGGTGGCCGAAGAGGCGGAGGTTACCTTCGCTACGGGCTTGATGGATCGGTCCAACGTCGATCCGCGGACTGTCGACTTCCTGTTGCTATTTGACGGAGAGTCGACGATGGAAGAAGTCCTGATGCAAGTGGCGGGAGCGATGCACGCGCCCGTGGAACGGATTCGCGGAGGATGGCAGCAGTACACGAAACAGTTGACCAGTGACGGAATTCTGGAACCGGTGGATGGATGAGCCAGCCGCTGGAGAATGTGTTTGTCCTGGACTTGTCGCGGGCGGTGGCGGGGCCCCTGTGTACGATGCTGCTCGGCGACATGGGCGCGCGCGTTGTGAAGATTGAAGAGGCCGGCGGGGACGAGGCGCGGAGTTGGGGACCGCCATTCGCGGGAGAAGACTCAACCTATTTCCTGGGGCTGAACAGAAACAAAGAGAGCGCGGTGGTGGATTTGAAGAATGCCGGTGATCTGGCATTCGTGCAGCGGATCGCGGCGCGGGCCGATATTGTCGTCGAGAATTTTCGGCCCGGAGTGGCGGCGAGGTTGGGGCTGGGTTATGAGGCATTGCGTTCGTTACGGCAGGGGTTAATCTACGGGTCGGTGTCAGGCTTTGGGCAGGAAGGGCCGGACAAAGATAGGCCCGCGTATGACTTGATTGTGCAGGCGGCAAGCGGGTTGATGTATACCTCTTCCGCGAAAGTCTCGTTCCCGATCGCCGATGTATTGGCGTCGCTGTATTTGCACCAGGGATTGTTGGGGGCTTTGTATAGACGGCAGTTGACGGGGGAGGGCGCCTATGTCGATGTATCCCTGCTTGATAGCGTGTTGGCGGCGATGTCCCCATTGACGGCGGCTTCACTGATGGCGGGAATCGATCCGAAGCCGGCGGGAGCGGCTCATGCGAACATCGTGCCGTACCAGGTGTTCGATTGCCGTGAGGGGCGGGTGAGTGTCGGCGTTACGAATGAGCGGATTTGGGAGCGGTTTTGCGGAGCGTTGGGGCGGGAGGATTGGCTGCGCGACGAACGGTATAAGACCAATATTCTGCGGAATACGAATCGCGGAGCGCTGCTCACGGAGTTGGAACCGTTGTTTTTGGAAAAGCCCGCCACGGCGTGGGAAGCGATCTTGCGAGCCGCGGAGGTGCCGTGTTCCGCGGTGCGTACGGTTGGGGAAGCGTTAGCGGACCCGGCGGTGCGGAGCGTGTGGACGTTGGAGGACGGGCTGCCGGTGTTTGGGAATCCGATGCGGATGAGCGGGCATGAGCCGCCGATGCGTGCGGTCCCGAAGAGGGGTGAGCAGACGGAGGCGTTGCGCCTGGAGTTCGCCTAGCGGTGCTCGCCGAAGACACGGCGGAGCGCGGTGGCGATTTCGCCGACGGTAGCGAGTTCCTTGGCCGCGGTGAGGATGTGCGGCATGAGGTTGTCATCGGCGCGCGCGGCCGTTTCGAGACGGGTGAGTGCCGCGTCGACACAGGGCTGGCTGCGTGAGGCGCGGAGATCGCGGAGGCGATCGATCTGCTGGCGCTCGATCTCCGGATCAATGCGGAAAACGGGAGCGCTGGCGGGTTCGTCAGCGGTAAACCTGTTCACGCCAACCACGATCTGTTCGACAGACTCGACGCGCTGCTGATAGGCGTAGGCGGCGTTGTGGATCTCGGCCTGCTGATAGCCTTCCTCGATCGCGGTCAATGCACCGCCCATTGCGTCGATTTTGGCGATGTAGGCGAGGGCCTCGCTTTCCAGGCGATCGGTCATCGATTCAACGACGTAACTACCGCCGAAGGGGTCGGGGTGGGCGGCTACACCGGATTCGTGCGCGATTACCTGCTGCGTGCGGAGCGCAAGTGTCGCGGCGGCCTCGGTCGGGAGGCCGACCGCTTCGTCCATGGCATTGGTATGAAGGCTCTGTGTGCCACCAAGGACGGCCGCCAGAGCTTGGATAGTGGTGCGGACAGTGTTGACCTCGGGCTGCTGGGCCTGGAGGGAGGAGCCCGCTGTTTGCGTATGAAAACGAAGAAGAAGTGACTTGGGATCCCTGGCGTGGAAACGGTCGCGGAGGAGATGAGCGTAGATACGGCGAGCGGCGCGGAACTTGGCGATCTCCTCCAGAAAGTCATTGTGGGCGTTGAAGAAAAAGCTAAGGCGGGGCGCGAAGGCGTCGATAGATTGACCCGCTTTCAGGGCGGCCTCGATATAGGCGATGGCGTTAGAGAGGGTGAAGGCGATCTCCTGAGCGGCAGTGGAGCCGGCTTCGCGGATGTGATAGCCGCTGATGGAGATAGTGTTCCACTCGGGAACCTCGCGAGCCGCCCATGCGAAGACATCGGTGATAATGCGCATAGCCGGCCGCGGGGGATAGATGTACGTGCCGCGGGCGATGTATTCCTTGAGAATGTCGTTCTGGATAGTACCGCTTAGCTTTGCGCGGTTAGCACCCTGCGCATCGGCGACCAGCACATAGAGGGCGAGGAGCGTGCTGGCGGTGGAGTTGATGGTCATGGAGGTGGAGACCTGGTCGAGGCGGATACCGTCGAAGAGGAGCTCCATGTCTTTGAGGGAACCGATGGCCACGCCGACGCGGCCGACCTCGCCGGCAGCGAGAGGATGATCGGCATCAAGGCCTAGTTGCGTGGGGAGGTCGAAGGCGACAGAGAGCCCCGTAATGCCTTGCGAGAGGAGATAGCGGTAGCGCCGATTGCTTTCGCTGGCGGTACCGAACCCGGCATACTGCCGCATCGTCCAAAGACGTTTGCGGTACATATCCGGGTAAATCCCGCGTGTAAATGGGAACTCTCCGGGTTGGTCCGCGCTGTGTTCCGCCATGAGAATAGAGGTTAGGACTGGGTGCGCGAGATCTTCTTTGCCCGGAGGAATGAGAAGACAGCGAACGAAAGCATCGTGACCAAGAACAGGCTCGACAGAATGAGGCGGAAGAGGCGCTCCGGCTCACCGTCAAATTCTTTCCAGGAATTGTAGACCTTGGGCGCGGCCGGAATCGCGAAACAGATGAAAACAAATGCGATCATCTCGTTCCAAAGGATGCGCAACGGACGCATGATGCCCGGCAAAACGTGAGAAAGAAACTTTCGGCCCAGCGAAAACATCGAAGAGATAACCGACTTCAATTATATGGCAACCCTCACGAAGTACGCGGTAACTGCCGATAGGAATAGGCGAAGGTTCCCCCGGTGGTATCCTGAGGGCGTACGATGCAGGCGTGGACAAAGAAAGGCTTTCATTTGGACGACCGGTTGAAAGAGCTGATGCAGGACCTGGGAAATGCGATCAATGAATCCCTGTCCGATTCTGACCGGATCGCGGAAGCGATCGGCGAGATCAAGCGGGCTGGGTATGACGTGTTTCTTGTGCTCGAAGCAACCATTGGGTTCAACAAGCGTGAAGAAGGCGACGGGGAAGAAGTGGAAGCGGCTCCGGAGGTTGCGACAGAGCTTTCTACCAGCCAGCCTGAGCCAAAGAAACGTTTGCGCTCCGGAAAGCTCTCCTGGACGTCGCAGGATCAGAAGTTTCTGCGGGCGCTGAAGATTTCGCTGGACGACGAGTCAGCCAAGTAGCGCGCTTTAGAGAAGCTCTTGATACGCATCCCACGTGGCGTCGACTGCGCGGGTCCAAGTGAAGTTTTTTACGCGTTCGCGGCCGCGCTTGATGAGTTCATGCCGCAATCCCGGCTGGTCCATCAGCGTCTGCAAAGTGTGAGTAAGATCGGCAGCGTCGGTTGGATCCACATGCATGGCGGCCTCCCCGGAGACTTCGACCAGCGCGGAACGATCCGATGTAACAACCGGAATGTCCCACGCCATTGCCTCAATGACGGGGATGCCAAACCCTTCATCAAGAGAAGGAAACGCGAAGAGGGACGCGCGGCGGTAGAGGTGGTGAAGGGCAACATTCGTAACGTAACCGGTGACTTCGATGTCCATGCAGCGCGGGCTGTTGCGTATCCGCTCCATAATCTCTTCGCCGCCGAATCCGGTAGCACCGGCAAGGACGAGCTTCCAGCCGGGCCTGGTGTGCTCGAAGGCCTCGACGAGGCGGGCAGTGTTCTTTCGCTTCTGGATAGAGCCTACCGAGAGCACGATCTGTTCGCGTTCCGCCGCGCCCGGCGTTTCCGAAGGTGGGTGGACGCCGTGGTGGACGACGCGGAGGCGCGCCTTCGGCACCCTAAGAAGCGATTCCACTTGCGACGCGGTGAATGCGGAGACACACAGGACCAGATCCGACCGTTCGGCGGCTTGCCGCGCCTGCGTGGCGAAGCGTTCCCGGAACTCGGGCGTGGAATAGTCACCGGTCAGAACGAAGAGGTCATGGAACGTAGTCACGCAGCGGCGGGTAGGCGCGGCTGGCACGCGCTGGTTCAGGCCGTGGAAGAGGTCGTGGGGCGGAAGCCAGGATTCCGTGAACGGCCAGCGTGAGGCGCCGGAGGGCAATGTTGACCGGAACGACTTCAGGAACTTGTGCGATCGATAGCAGAACCGGTAGCCTGCATCGGGATGGCGCTCCACCAGGCCGTGGCTGATTTCCCGACAGTAAACGCCGACGCCGGTAAGTTCCGAGCCTACGCCGTAAGTGGCGTCGAGAGCGATGCGCACCGGCCTATTCTTGCATGGCAGCCAGCCGGGACGGCACGCACAGAAGATCGGCCAGCGAATCGGCGGCATCGCTGAGACTCCACTCACAGGCTTCGTATTCAAGCGGAGGGGTATCGGACTGGCGTCCGATGCGTTGCTCCACCCATCGAACAGTGCGGCCTTGCAGAGGATCCTGTGAAGAGGCCGGGCTGAGGGAAAGCGCGGCAAACTGTTTCGCGCCTGTACGAGCGAGGAGATCGGCGTCCGGAAAGAGATCGCGCAACATCTCGCCGGTTTCAATGAGCGCCATATCGCGCGCTTGCGCGCCAAAGATATCTTCCATGCGGCCGTAGCCGGTGAGCGTGATGACGGAAAGGCGGGCGGGTTTACCCCAACGGGCCGCAAGCCGGCGAACCGTTTCGCCCAGGTAAAGGAATCCGGCGCGGGATGTGAGACCGGTGAGATCGTCGGTGCCTGGCATCTCTTCGCGAGCGAGCAGTGCCTGGTGATGCTCGAAGGCCGCGCGCAGAGTGCGGGCTAGCGGCAGGCAGTCGATGTCCTCCTTCAGGAGGTAGCCGGCGGCCCCTTCGCGCATCGCGGTGAGCGCGAGCGGTTCCTCCTCACGCGAAGTTAAGATGACGAATGGTACGGCGGGAGCGATGTCGCGAAGACGGAGGAACGGATGGAGGGCGGCAGTTCCGCCGGCGCTCAGGTCCAGGAGTATGAGGTCGTAGTTTTCCGAAGCGACGGAAGCGATCGCCTCGTCAAGCGTTTCGGCATGAAAGAGTTCGACCGAACGGCCCAAACGGTTTTCGTGCGGGCGCTCCTCGAGTTCGTCCAGCGCTTCTTGAATAAGCCCGGCATCCCACGCGTCGCTTTCGACCAGCAAGAGACGAGTTCTCAATCTTTCACCCGTAGACATAGCCATAACCTGTTGAGGTAGTGGCGGACAGGGAGAGAATTTCTCACACCGCCATCTGATATTCCTTCAGCTTGCGGTAGAGGGTTGTGCGCCCTATACCGAGGAGGCCGGCGGCCATGTGCCGGTCGCCCTTCGTGTACTCGAGGGCATGGATGATGGCGCGGCGTTCCATTTCCGTAAGGGGGAGGATGGGGGAGCCCGTAAAACGGGGATCGATAGCGTGGCCAGGCGCGGCGGCAGCGGCGGTAATGCCGCTGTGGAATGAACTGGCGCCCACGGCAGCGGTCATCGCGATGCCAGGACCGCGGCGGGCATGGAGATGATTCTGAACCGGCGACGGCATGTCGTTGACATGAAGCAGCGGGCCGGTTCGGACGGCGACCAGTTGCTGGATCATGTTTTCGAGTTCACGAACGTTTCCCGGCCAGTCGTAGCTGAGCATCGCGTCCATGGCATCCTGCGTAAACGTGTGGCACGATCCGTATTTGGAGAGGAAGTGCTGCATCAGGAGCGGAATGTCTTCCTTGCGCTCACGAAGCGGCGCCAGGCGGACGGTAACGACGTTGAGGCGGTAATACAAATCGCGGCGGAAGGTTCCCTTCTCCACTTCCTTGAGCAGGTCGCGATTCGTCGCGGCGATAATCCGGAAATCGGAGCGTTTGGTCTGCAACGAACCGACCGGCCGGAACTCTTTTTCCTGCAGAACGCGGAGCAGCTTGGCCTGGAGGTCGAGCGGGAGCTCGCCGATTTCGTCGAAGAAGGCTGTGCCCCCATTGGCGGCTTCAATGAGACCAATCTTGGCGTTCACCGCGCCCGTGAAAGATCCCTTGGCGTGGCCGAAGAGCTCGCTCTCCATCAAAGGGCCGACGAAAGAGGAGCAATCGATGGTGACGAAGGGTCCGACGGGATTCGCCGCATGGATAGACCGGGCGACTACCTCCTTGCCCGTTCCCGTCTCGCCGAGGATCAGGGCTGGCCAGCGGCCGCTGGCGAGTTTGTCAACCATCCGTTGGACATGACGCAGGCGGGGGGAATTCCCGACCAGGGCGGGTTCAGAGGCGAGAGGCTGATTGAAAAGTGCCATGAAGGTGTCCGTTTTGGGGGCAACTCCGCGAAGGCCAGCGGAGATGCCTCATAGATGTAGTGGGAGACGGTAGAGATAAATCTACGCTGAAATGAAAATTTTCTGTAGACCGCAGGGGTAGAGTGTGGGTGGAATTGATGAGGCGATATATACCCGCGCCTGGGGGTATGCCGGATTAAGTAACCTTATTCGGCGTCCCAGGGGACGATGAAGGCGTTGGGGAATTTTTCCCGGAGGCGTTCGAGGATCCGCTGCGCGGCGGCGGGCGTGGATTCGCGGCCGACAAGAACGCGCCATGCCGCCGCGTGACCACCCTTGGGATTCGCGGAGCGATAGCGAATCTCAACGTCCTTAAAGTCTGGAGTGAGCTGCCGCTGCAGCGACTCGGCTCGCGGCTTGGCGGAAAGGGAGCTGACCTGCACGGCGAAATGTTTGCCGCGGAGGTAATCCTTCGGGGGAGGGATGACCGTGATGCGGACCTTCGCGGTGCCGGAGCGGATGAGATCGATGTCGCGAGCGGCCGCGCGCGAGAGATCGATGATGCGTCCCTTGACGAAGGGACCGCGATCGACGATGCGCACTTCCGTCTCCGACTTTGTATCGAGGCGACGTACTCGCACCCATGTCTCAAATGGAAGAGCGGGATGCGCGGCGGTGAATTTCTCCATATCGAAAATCTCTCCATTCGCCGCGCGGCGTCCGTGATACGGCTCGCCGTACCAACTCGCGATGCCTTCTTCAGTGGAACCGATGCGCGCAACGGGAACTCGCGCGGGAGCTCTTCGCGTACCGCACGCGGAGAGACTCGAGAGGACGATGAGGAGAGCGATGAGATGCGGCGCGCGCACGGGAGAGGAGGCTCGATGAGAGCTCGATCGGGTATCGCGTGCAAAATATTTTTTTGAACGCGTGCGAAGCGAGGAGAGCGCGCGAGCAAGCGCGGCGATTTCTGACGATGTGCGTGGAAGGCCCATGTTTATTGGTTCAAAATGCATCGCGACTCATCAAACATTTTCGCGCATCTGCGTTTTTTTCGCTTTGCTCCTTTGCTAGACGTAGTTTGGCGCATCTTGCGCTTCACTTTTTTCTTGACTTGCATCGCAAACAAATTTATATATGGGACACGCTGCGATCTCCAAGGAGATCGCGATTTTTTGATGTTAGGGAGAATCACTCGATGAAATACGCTACCGCCAAGAAGGCCGCTCCGGCAAAGAAAGCCCCGGCCAAGAAGGCAGCTGCTAAGAAGGCTCCGGCCAAGAAGGCTGCTGCCAAGAAGGCTCCGGCCAAGAAAAAGGCTGCTGCTAAGAAAAAGTAACCGTGGCTCCCCGATAGGGGAACGCGAATAGCCAGTAGTAAACGACAGGCCCCGGGCAACCGGGGCCGAATCGTTTTTAGGCATCTATTTTTTGCGCAGGCGATTCGCTTTGCGCGCGCGACACGATATACTCGGTCGCCATGCTTCCTGCCTACATCGAGAAAACTACGCCGAATCCGGCGTCGAACCGTGCTCCCTGGTTCGTGAACACGGCGCCCAGTTACGCGGGCGTGTTCCTGTGGATTGCGTTCTATCAAACGCTCGCGCAAGGCACGATCGACAGGGCCAGCCTTGGGCTTTGCCTTGCGGCGCTCGCGCTGGCGGGCGCGTTGAGCTACGCGCTGTTTTACTACGTTCCCGGCATGCTGGGAATGAAGACGGGCTTACCGCTTTATGTTGTGGGGAGTTCGACGTTCGGTACGGCGGGCGGATATCTGATGCCGGGATTGCTAATGGGCCTGCTGCAGTTGGGATGGTTCGCGGTGGGCACGTTCTATGCAACGAAGTTCATTCTGAGCGCGACGGGCTCGCAGGCGGGACCGGGCTCGATGCAGTTCGCAATCGTCGCGGTACTGTGGGGCTACGTCATGGCGTATGTCGGTGTGAAGGGTATTCAGTACGTGGCAAAGGCATCGCTGTTTCTGAATGCGATTCCGCTGCTGATGATTCTTTTCGTTTTCTTTCAGACGATGGGCGGTATGTCGCTGCACAAGCCCGCCGCGGACGATTCCATGGGCGCGTTCGTCACGATACTGCAGACGGTGATCGGCTTCTTCGCGACGGCGGGCGCGGCGGGCGTCGACTTTGGGATGAACAGCCGCGATGAGAACGACGTGCGCATGGGAGGGTTGACCGGAATCGCGCTGGCGATTGTGGTCGCGGGCGGTCTGCCGATTCTATCGGTCGCGGGAGCGCGCGCGTTGAACCCCGCGATTGCGAGCTACTCTTATGATGCGGTGATCGGCGCACAAGGCGGCTTTCTAGCGGCGGCGATGTTCATACTATTCGCGATCGCCTCCATTACCCCGGCCTGTTTCTGCGCCTTCATCGCGGGCAACAGTTTCTCCACGATGATTCCCGGCGTGCCGCGCATGTCGTCCACGATGGCAGGCGTGACGGTGTCGATCGTTCTTGCAGTCACCGGCGCCGCGGCAAACCTGGCTGCGGTCTTCGCCATCGTGGGCGCGTCGTTCGGACCGATCTGCGGCGCGATGGTGGCGGATTACTATCTCTCGGGGAAGGAATGGTCCGGACCGCGGCTGGGAATCAACTGGGCGGGATACGGCGCGTGGGCCGCGGGTTTCGCCGTCGGCATTCAGACGACGTATCAACCCGCGGTGATCTACAGCTTCTTCGTGGGTCTGATCGTGTATGCAGCGTTGGCGAAGGCGGGATTGCAACCGGCCGTGGTAGAAGCAGCTAAGGCGAAGGCGGCGGCATAGCTTCGCGCAGCCAGTCCTCCGTGCGGCGATAACGGCCGAGTCCCAGAGTGTCGAAGGCATCTTTGGGAGGCTCGGCCGTTATGCCAAGCGCGTGAGGCGCGTCGTTGATTGCCTGGTAGCCCGTTTCGAATTTCGTTTGCTCGCGGCCTGAGACGTACAGCGTGGCGGTCTGCGCGCCGGCGCCACCGCAGAATTCAGCGGTGATGCAGGCAACGGACGCGGCGAACGAAAGCTCGGCTGCGTTGTGATCCTCGTCCATCAGCGGAAGCAGCCACGCATTCTGAGGCAACTTGATACTGCCGGGCGGCGGCGAGCCCACGCCGATCAAGGCGGTGAGCTCATAGGCCATTCTATTTCTTCGCCTTCTGCTTATTGCGCACAGTACCGGACTTCGCCTTGCGCGCGGCGTTCTTGCCGGACGCTTTCCGCTTCACCGAGCTCTGCGACGTATTCCGCGGCGGGCGCTTCGCCGGTTCATTGCGGCGCATGCCTTCAAACGGATTGACGGCGAATTTCGTCTTCACCACGATAGGCGTACCTTGAAAGCCAAAGGCGCGCCGGATGCGATTGACCAACTGGCGCTCGGCCGAGAAGTGAAGATCGTTCTTCTTATCCGGAAAGACAATGAACGTCGGAGGCCGTATCGAGGCCTGCGTGATGTACTTGATGCGCGTATCGGGTTCCAGGATGAGGCCGGTGGAAAAGCGGTTGAGCTCGCCCGTGCCCACGCGATGCGACGCCCATTTGTGCGCATTGCGAACCATCTCAAATAGCTGGCCAACGCCGGCGCCCGTCTTCGCGGAGACGAATGCGACCTGGGCGTACTCCAGAAACTTCAACTCATCGCGGAGGTCTTCTTCGAACTTAGCCTTGTCCTTGTTGGGCGCGGCATCCCATTTGTTGACGACAACGATGAGCGCACGGCCCTCTTCGTGCGCGTAACCGGCGATAGTGGCGTCCTGACCCAACGGGCCCTCGGTGGCGTCGACAATGAGCAGCACGACATGGGCCATTCGGATGTGGCGGCGCGCCATGACAACGCTCAACTTCTCCGCCATCAGATGCGTTTTACCTTTGCGGCGGATTCCGGCGGTATCCATGAAGAGGTAATCGACGCCGTTTCGCGTGATCTGCTCGTCGACCGTGTCGCGCGTTGTACCGGCGATAGGAGAGACGATGGCGCGTTCTTCGCCGACAATCGCATTGATGAGCGTGGACTTGCCGACGTTCGGGCGGCCGATGATTGAGACCTTGATAGGCGGCGCCTTCGGCGCGGGCTCCTCTTCGTCCGGTTCGGGCTTCTCCATCAGCGGGAAGGGCCCGGTGATGAGATCGAGCATTTCGTAAATGCCAACCTTGTGTTCGGCGGAGATTCCGAAGACGGGCTCGATGCCGAGCTGATAAAAATCGGAGACCAGATCCAGATTCTTGTCGGTATCGATCTTGTTCACGGCAAGCATAAGGGGCTTATTCAGCTTGCGCAGCATCTGTGCGAGTTCGCGGTCGGCCGAGGTGATTTCTGTGCGTCCGTCGATGACAAAGACGATGTGGTCCGCCGCGTCGAGGGCGAATCGCGCCTGGCGAAGGATCTGTGCGGGGATCAGCGCGTGATCGTCCGGGATGATGCCGCCAGTGTCGATGACTTCGAAGCGGCGGCCGCGATGTTCGGCCATGCCACCAATTCGATCTCGCGTAATTCCTGGTTCATCGCCGACGATGGACCGGCGGGTTCCGGTGATGGCATTGAACAAGGTGGACTTGCCCACGTTCGGCCTGCCGACAATTACAACACTCGGCAGACGATCTGTTTCAGCCATGAAATTTTAGTTTATCACCCCATTCGTGGGACAATAAGGGAGTTTGAGTTCCACCAATCCCTCCTCCTTCATCCGCAACATCGCTATTATTGCCCATGTAGACCACGGCAAGACCACGCTTGTGGACGCAATGTTCCGCCAAAGCGGCATCTATCGCGACAACGAAGCGCAGACCGAACGCGTCATGGATTCCAATGACCTGGAGCGTGAGCGCGGCATTACGATTCTGGCGAAGACCACTGGTGTCCACTACAAGGACTTCACGATTAACATCGTGGACACACCGGGCCACAGCGATTTCGGCGGCGAAGTGGAACGCGCGCTGAAGATTATCGATGGCGTCGTTCTGTTGGTTGACGCCAGCGAAGGGCCGTTACCGCAGACACGCTATGTGCTGATGAAGTCGCTCGAAGCGAAACTGACGCCGATCGTCGTTATCAACAAGATCGATCGGCCCGACGCACGCCCGCAGGAGGTGCTGAATGAGGTGTACGACCTTTTCATCGACCTCGACGCGACGGAAGACCAGTTGGAGTTTCCGATCATCTATACCAACGGGAAACTGGGTATTGCCAAGAAGTCGCTGGACGATCCGAGCGAGAATTTGCAGCCGCTGTTCGAGACGATTGTCGATGTCATTCCCGCGCCTAAGGGAGATCCTGAGGCCGCACTGCAGTTGTTGGTCGCGAATCTCGACTACTCCGATTACCTCGGCCGGCTCGCGATTGGACGCGTCTTCAACGGGACGCTGAAGCTTGGCGACGATATCTCCATTTGCAAGCTCGATGGCAGGATTCAGAAGACGCGGATCACCAAGATGTATTCGTTCTCCGGCTTGAAGCGCGTCGAAGAGACACTGGCGATTCCGGGCTCGATTCTAGCGATTGCCGGTGTTGAG
This sequence comes from Acidobacteriota bacterium, assembly GCA_016185425.1. Classification (GTDB taxonomy): domain Bacteria; phylum Acidobacteriota; class Terriglobia; order Bryobacterales; family Bryobacteraceae. Next base: position 44,754 of record JACPNQ010000004.1, read on the forward strand.
GGGATCACGATCGGCGAAACGGTATCCAGCGCCGAGGACCCCAAGCCTTTGCCCGTGATCCAGATCGACGAGCCGACGATCGCGATGACATTCACCGTGAACACGTCGCCTTTTTCAGGCCGCGAGGGTCAATATGTCACGTCGCGGAATCTGCGCGACCGCCTGGACAAGGAGCTGCTGACAAACGTTTCAATCCGCGTGGAGGACACCGGATCGCCGGAGTCTTCTAAAGTGATGGGCCGCGGCGAGCTGCAGTTGGCGATCCTGATCGAAATGATGCGGCGCGAAGGATTTGAACTGATGGTTGGCCGTCCCGAGATCATCACGCGCAAGAAGGATGGGCAGATTCAGGAACCGTTGGAGCTCTTGACGATCGACTGCCCGGAGAACTTTGTCGGTGTAGTGATGGAGCGCCTTGGGGCGCGCAAAGGCAAGATGGCCAAGATGATCAACCATGGATCTGGCCGCGTGCGGTTGGAGTTCCTCGTCCCGTCGCGTGGATTGATCGGCATCCGCGGCGAATTGTTGACGGAAACTCGCGGTACAGCGATTCTGAATTCGCTCTTCCATGGGTATATCGACTGGCAGGGCGATATTGAAAGCCGTCCGACGGGTGCACTGGTTGCCGATCGCGCCGGCAAGACGACCCCATATTCGATTGAGAACTTGCAGGAGCGCGGGACGATTTTCGTGCAGCCGATGACGGAAGTGTACGAAGGTCAGATCATTGGCGAGAATGCGCGGAATTCGGATCTTGACGTCAATATCGTCAAAGAGAAGAAGTTGACGAATATGCGGTCGTCGAGCGCGGACGACGCGGTACGTATCATTCCGCCCAAGGTGCTCAATTTGGAACAGGCGATCGAATTCATCAAGGAGGATGAGTTCGTGGAAGTGACGCCGCAGTCGATTCGGTTGCGAAAGAAGATACTTAAAGCGAATCAGCGATAAGCTTACTGGCGTGGAAGAGCGCCCGCTAGTTGTCGATGCGAATACGGCGTTTCACCTGGCAGTGTATTTTTCGCTGTTTTCGACTGGGGGACACGAATTCAGGCGAGTTGCTGCGCGTTATCGCGATGGAAGCGCCGGCATCCACTTCACTCAGGCATTGACGTTTCCGGTAAGAGGAGCACCAGGAACTCGCCGTTTCACGATTCTCGAATTGGCTCGATGCGGCATTGTTATCGCTTGGCTGACTCTATTCCGGCTCGACAGCGAATCTCATTTACCGCCTCTGATACCCTAGTCCCCGATGCTGACTCGCCGCAAAATGTTCACCCTGCTGGCCGGGGCCGCGCTTTCCGCGCAGGCTCAGAAGAAGCGCCCGAACATCATTTTCATCATGTCCGACGATCATGCCGCGCATGCTATCGGTGCTTACGGCAGCAAGATCAACAAGACGCCCAATATCGATCGCATCGCGCAAGGCGGCACGCGTTTCGCCAACTGCTTCGTCACCAATTCGATCTGCACGCCCAGCCGCGGCGTGATCCTCACGGGCCTCTATTCGCACCTCACCGGCATCAAAACGCTCAACGATAAGATCGACCCCGCCGCTCCCAACGTCGCCAAGTATCTGCAAGCCACCGGTTATCAGACTGCCATCATCGGTAAATGGCATCTGGTCACCAACCCCGCCGGCTTCGACTACTGGAAAGTGCTGCCCGGCCAAGGCCTCTACAACAATCCAGTCTTCATCGAGATGAACGGGGAGCGAAAGAAATACGAGGGCTATTGCACAGACCTGATCGGCGACTTCACGCTCGATTGGCTGAAGCAGCGCGACAAGAACAAGCCCTTCTTCCTGATGTGCCACCACAAGGCGCCGCATCGCGAATGGACGCCTTCGGCAAAGTACAAGGACCTGTTCAAAGACGTCACCATTCCCGAACCGGACAATCTCTACGACGAACACAAAGGCCGTGCCGGCGCCGCTGAGCGATCCCGAATGCGCGTGGGCCAGGACAACACAAAGACCGATCTAAAGATGGATCCGCCGGCGGGCCTCGAAGGAAACGCACTTCGCAAGTGGGCCTATCAGGTCTACATCAAAGACTACCTACGCTGTGTGCAATCCGTCGATGACAACGTAGGCCGCGTGCTGGATTACCTCGACGAAGAGAAGATCGCCAACGACACCATCGTCATTTACAACTCCGATCAGGGCTTCTTCCTCGGCGATCACGGGTGGTTCGACAAGCGCTTCATGTATGAAGAGAGCTTGCGTACGCCGCTCCTTGTGCGGTGGCCCGGCCATACCAAGCCCGGTACCGTGAACAGCGACATGGCGCTGAACCTGGACTTCGCGCCGACATTTCTCGATGCCGCGGGCGCGCCGGTACCAAAAGAGATGCAAGGCGTCAGCCTGAAGCCGCTGCTGGAAGGGAAAACACCGAAGAATTGGCGCCAGGAAATGTACTACCGCTATTGGATGCACCTGGGTGGCGGCCACAGTGTGACGGCGCACTACGGCCTCCGCACGCATCGGTACAAACTGATCTACTATTACGGCAAGGCCCTCGGTTCCGCGGGTGCGGTGGACCAGGACACACCGCCGGAGTGGGAATTCTACGATCTGCAAAAGGATCCGCGGGAGATGAGGAACCTGTATAGCGATCCTGGGCATCGGAAGATCATCGCCGATCTGAAGGTCCGGTTGTCTAAGCTCCAGGCCCACTACAAGGACACACCCGCATAGCGGCTTGCTACCCTAAGGAGTAGCACCATGCGAATCCTCCGCTACGAGACAAAAGGCGGGATCGCGGTCAGCAGGACATTGAGCAAAGCCCCGTACCGGCGCGGCTTGCAGCCTTTACTCCGAAAGCTCGACCGCTTCCGCGGCTTCTACCTCTCTTCGGGATACGAGTATCCCGGGCGGTATTCGCGATGGGACATCGCCGCCATCAATCCTCCGCTTGAAATCGTATCCTCCGGACGTAAGGTGGATTTCAACCCCTTGAATCAGCGCGGCGAGATACTCTGCCAGATGTTGGCCAGCGTGCTCGGCAGCCGGGATTTTTGGGAAGACTTCCGATCGTCTGGCGGCGGCATTCACGCCACGTTGAAACCGCTTCCCGCCTTCTTCGCGGAGGAAGAGCGATCCAAACAGCCCTCGGTCTTTTCCGTTCTAAGGGCGCTTGTCGAGGAGTTCCGGCACCCCGATGACTCGCGTCTCTCGCTTGTCGGCGCTTTCGGCTACGATCTACTCTTTCAGTTCGACCCGATCCAACTCCGCCTGCCGCGCGGCGACCGGAAGGATCTCCACCTGTTCTTCTGCGACGACATCTACTACATGGATCGCAAGAAAGAGCAGATCGAGCGATTTCAATACGACTTCGATTCCAATGGGCTGTCGACGCTTGCGCTGCCGCGTGAAAACGATGCTGTTCCGAAGCCAACGAAGCGCAAACCGGCGCCAATCGAAAGCGACCACACTCGTGAAGAGTATATGGCGAATGTGGAGACGGTTCGCAAGGGGATGAAGCAAGGCGATTTCTACGAGGTCGTGCTGCGGCAGACATTCAAGACCACCTATGCGGGCAGCCCGTCGAAACTCTTCGAAACGATCCAGCAGGCGAGTCCGTCGCCGTATGAGTTCATCCTCCAGCTTGGCGGTGAGCAGCTCATCGGCGCGTCGCCCGAAATGTTCGTTCGCGTGGAAGGGCCGCGGGTGGAAACATGCCCGATCAGCGGCACCGCGCGGCGCACCGGAGATCCGATCGTCGATGCGGAGAATATTAAGCAATTGCTGCTGTCGCCGAAAGAAGAGTCCGAGCTGACCATGTGCACCGACGTGGACCGTAACGACAAGTCGCGCGTCTGCGTGCCCGGCTCCGTGAAGATTATCGGACGGCGCTTAATTGAGAGCTATGTCGGGCTCTTCCACACGGTCGATCACGTCGAAGGACTGCTCACGCCCGGCTACGACGCCATCGACGCATTCCTTTCCCACATGTGGGCCGTCACGCTCATTGGCGCCCCGAAAAAGGCGGCATCGCAGGCGATCGAGAATCTGGAAAAGGATGCGCGCGGCTGGTATGGTGGCGCCGTGGGCATGTTGTCGCTGAACGGCGATATCAACACCGGCATCACCATTCGAACAGTTCACCTGAAGGACGGCTACGCATCGTATCCCGCGGGCGCGACACTGCTCTATGACTCCGATCCCGCCGCCGAGGAGGAGGAGACGCGCATCAAAGCAACAGGCTTCTTCCGCGCGATGGCCGGACGAACCAAGAAAGCAGATGAGCAGAAGCCGGCACCAGTGGGCGACGGGCTGAAGATGCTGCTGGTCGATAACGACGACTGCTTCATTCAAACGCTGGCCAATTATGCCCGGCAGACCGGCGCCAACGTTGTCACCTATCGATCCGGCATCCCCGAGTCGATGATCGACTCCATCAATCCGGATTTGATCCTCGTCAGTCCCGGCCCTGGGCGTCCTTCCGACTTTGGCGTGCCGAAACTGGTGCAGTTCGCGGCGCGGGCGGGCTATCCGGTATTCGGCGTTTGCCTCGGGCTCCAGGGTATCGTGGAGGCTTTCGGCGGCGAACTCGGCGTGCTGGACTACCCGATGCACGGCAAGCCTTCCAAGGTTCGGCATTTCAACAAGGGCGCGTTCGCCGGATTGCCGGAGACAATTCGCGTTGGGCGATACCACTCGCTCTACGCGATCCCAGAGAAGCTGCCGGCCGTACTCGAGGTGACGGCGGAGAGCGAGGACGGAATCATCATGGGCGTGCGGCACCGTGAGCTGCCCATCGAAGCCGTTCAGTTCCATCCGGAATCGCTGCTAACGCTGGAAGGAAATTACGGCCTGCACCTGATTGAGAACATCATCCGGTTGCACGGCAGAGTCAGGGCGGCTCGTTGGGTAAGTCACAAAGGCTAACGCTGTTCCTGGGCGTCTTTGCCGTCACGGCGGCGTTGTCCATCGATTTTTGCGCGCTCCTGTTCCAATGCGGATGCCAATCTTTCTGGCTTGGCGCGGCGGATCATTGTAATATCCACAACCGCGTAGGGCCTCACTGCCCGTGGTGTACCCATGGCGGCGTTGGCTTCGTCTTCGGCATGGTTCCTGTGTTCCTGGTGCAGGGATGGGTCGTTTTCCGCCGCGCCGAATGGGGATGGAAGTCCCGGCTCATCATAGCGTTAGCTACATTCCCGCTCGTCGGCGCCTTACTTGGAGGCATAGTAGGATGGGTGCAGGGGTACTGGGACCGCTAAGAGTTGCCGGGCTGGCCCTCACGTCGCATACTTATAGAGGATAGACCTTAGCTCATGGACCTGTCAGATATCACCTATACCGCCTACCTTGTCATCTGCGTACTGATTGCTGTCGGCATATCAGGCGGTGGTGGTGGAAAACGGTCCAGAATTCCTGCCAGCGCGGCATAACGGATGGCAAACTTGTAGAATGCCGGATGTAATTGTGTTGGGCGGCGGCCTGGCCGGCCTCGCGGCAGCGGCTGCCCTTGGAAGTACCGGCGCCTCGGTTGAACTCTTCGAGTCGAAGCCATTCCTCGGAGGACGGGCAACGTCTTATGCCCTTCCGGACTCTGAGGTCATCGACAACTGCCAGCATATCCTGCTCCGTTGCTGCGTAAACCTCCTGGACTTCTACCACCGGCTTGGTGTCGACGGAAACGTCAAATTCTTTTCCGAAATCCCATTCATGGAACCGGGCGGGAGAGTGTCGATCTTTCGTCGCGGCATCCTTCCCGCACCTCTGCATTTCACCGAGTCCTTCCTGCGGCTGCCGTTTCTGAGCCTCCTGGACAAGATCGCCATCGGACGGGCGTTCCTCGCCATCCTACTCGAGCACAAAAACCGCAAGGATCTCGACGACATTTCGATGCTCGATTGGCTGCAGGAGAAGCGGCAGACTCCGAATGCCATCGAACGTTTCTGGCGGCAGGTTCTCGTGAGCGCCGTCAACGAGGAGCTCGATCGGATGGCTGCCAGTCATGGGTTTCAAGTGTTCCGGCTCGGATTTCTCGCGACGAATGACTCCTACGAAATGGGCGTCCCGAACGTGCCGCTCGGCGACCTTTACGGCTCGGAGGCATGGAGCCGCATACCGGCGGTCAAGCTGAGGCTGCGGTCGGCGGTAGAAAAAGTGGAAGTCGCGGAGAGCCGCGTGAGCGGTGTAATCAGTGGCGGTGAGCGTTTTGAAGCGGAGCAGTACGTGTCCGCGGTTTCGTTTGAACGTGTGGCCAACCTGATTCCCGATGCCGGCATCGACACGTCTGTGTTCAATCACTCGTCCATCACCGGCGTTCACCTCTGGTTTGACCGGCCGGTGACCGAACTCGACAATGCCACGCTGCTCGACCGCAATATTCAATGGTTCTTCAACAAGGACGGCGGGCGGTATCTGCAGTTGGTCATCAGCGCATCGCGGAGTCTCCTGGAAATGCCTCGGCAGCAGGTAATCGACCTGGCATTGAAAGAGCTGCGAGAGTTTCTTCCAGCCGCAAGAGACGCGCAGCTTGTAAAGGCGCATGTCGTCAAGGAAGCCCGCGCCACCTTCTCCGCCTCCCCCGGCCTGCACCAGCACCGGCCGGAGTCGAAAACGCGCCTTGCCAATCTCTGGCTAGCCGGCGATTGGACGAACTCCGGCTGGCCCGCGACCATGGAAGGCGCCGTGCGGAGCGGATACAAAGCGGCGGAGTTTACCGCCGCAGCCCTCGGGCACTCAGCACACTTCCTTCTGCCCGACATAAAATAGGAATGGTATGTTGACGCGCCTCCTCTTCACCTTCTCCCTTTTTGCGGCGGCTCTGCCGGTTCTGGCCGACCCGCCCATGACGAAGATTCGCGTCGAAGTCCGCAAGGCGGCGACCGACAAACCCGTTGACCGCGCCAGTGTCATCGTGCGCTTCGTCGAGGGCCGCTCCGTCGTCAAGCTAGGCAAGAAGATCATGACCAGCTATCAGACGCGAACCAATCAGGACGGTGTCGCGACTATGCCGCCGATCCCTCAAGGCAAGATCCAGATTCAGGTCATCGCCAAGGGTTTCCAGACTTACGGCCAGATCATCGATATCGGCGAAGAAGAAAAGACCGTCGAAGTGAAGCTGAACGATCCGCAGCCGCAGTATTCGGTACACCAGTAGCGGTCAGTCGAGCGCGGCGACGCACTCGATTTCGACGCGTACATCGCGCGGCAGGCGCGCCGCTTCCACGGTCGCGCGAGCGGGCGGGTTGACGTGGAAATACCGGCCGTAGACTTCATTCATCGCGCCGAATTCGCCCATGTCCTTCAGAAAGACCGTGGTTTTCAGCACACGGTCAAGCGACGAGCCGGCCGCTTCCAATACCGCTTTCAGGTTGTCAAGAACGCGTGCCGTCTGCGCGGCCACATCGCCTTCCACTAGTTGTCCGGTCACGGGGTCGAGCGGAATCTGCCCGCTGCAATAGACGGTGTCTCCGTAGATAATCGCCTGCGAATACGGACCAATCGCTTTGGGAGCACCTTCGGTCGACACCACACGTTTTTGCGCCATGATTCTCTAGTTTAGCCGCAGAGTCCCGGTCAGTTCACTTGCATTGCCGATCTTCTCCGCGCGGCAGAAACTATCGAGCTCCGCGGCAATGCGCACCGGCGCCTGCGGATCCCAGAACGTCGCCGTTCCCACCTCCACAGCCGACGCACCCACCACCAGAAACTCCGCCGCATCCTCTCCATTCGCAATGCCGCCCAGGCCGATTACCGGTATTTTCACCGCGCGTGCCGCCTCGTGCACCAGGCGCAGGGCGATCGGTTTGATCGCCGGCCCGGACAGACCCCCGAAGTTGTTGCCAATGCGCGGCCGCCGGGCGCGGGCATCGACGGCAAGAGATACAAACGTGTTAACCAGGCTGATCGCGTCAGCCCCGGCTTCTTCCGCGACCTTCGCCAGCGGCTCGATCTTAGCCACGTTCGGCGATAGCTTAACGATCACCGGGCGCCTAGTCAGCGCGCGTACACGAGAGACAACACCGGCGAGCAGTACCGGATCATTCGAGAAAAAGATCCCGCCGTGCTTCGTGTTCGGGCAGGAGACATTCAGCTCATAACCCGCCAGACCTTCCTCCCCGTCCAGGACACGTACTACCTCTTCGTAGTCCTCTACGGCATATCCGAAGACGTTCGCAAAAACCGGCGTCTTCATCTCCCGTATCGCGGGCAGCTTTTCGCTCACAAATGCCTGCACGCCGATATTCTGGAGCCCGATGGCATTGATCATGCCGCCCTCCGCCTCCCAGATTCGTGGCGGTTTGTTGCCGTCCATCGGTTCCCTGGAGAGCCCTTTCACAACGATACCGCCTACCTGTGATAGGTCCACAAGTGACGCAAATTCAACGGCATAAGCGAACGTGCCGGAGGCCGCGATCACCGGATTGCGCAGCGCAATCCCGCACAAACTGGTGGCCAGGCGGGCAGATGTTGGCGAACCCATTTTCCCCTTCATTCTCCCAGATCGCTGGGAGGGCAGCCGAAGATAACGTTATCTAAGGCGAACTTCGTATAAGGAAAATCCGAAATTCGGCCGATAAGTGCCCTAGTGGGGATAACCCCAAATTGAAAGACACGATGATTAACCCGGAACCGGCGCGGCACCGATCCCTGGCCACGAAGTTCTTTCTCTTTACCGCGGCGCTACTCGTATGGGTTGTGCTCGTGGTAGTGGCCTACGATGTCGCCAGCGGAAACGTCAGTATCGGCAAAAGCGTGCTGCTCTTCGGCGTGGTACTCCTGATCGCCGGTGTGCTGGCATGGGTTACGATGCGTCTCCTTGTCCGGCCGTTGCAGACGCTGCAAGCCGGATTGCAGGCGGTCCGGGAAGGTAGGTTGGAACGCGTCCGGCTGCGGCGCACTGGCGACGAAATCGAATTCATCACCCGTAGCTTCAATCAGATGGTGGAGTCGCTGGAGGCGAATCGACAAGTCATCCGGGAGCATCACGAACAGCTCGAGGACCGCATCCGCATCCGCACGGAAGAACTGGAATCGGCGATGGAACAGGCACTGGCCGCCAACAAGGCCAAGACCGAATTCCTTGCCAACATGTCGCATGAGCTGCGCACGCCGATGAACGGGTTCCTCGGCATGATTGAGCTTGTTCTCGACAGTCCCTTGCAGGCCGATCAACGCGAACAGTTGATCACGGCGCAGCGTAGCGCGCAAGCCCTGCTTGCGATTCTCAACGACATTCTCGATCTTTCGAAGATCGAATCAGGCCGGATGCAGTTGGAACTCATTCCCTTCTCCATCCGCACCCACCTCCGCGATTGCATTCGCCCGCACCAGGTCCGCGCCCAGCAGAATACCGTCGGCCTCCGGCTGCGCATCGACAGCGCAGTGCCGGAAACCCTGTCCGGCGATCCGCTTCGCCTGCGGCAGATCCTCAACAACCTGCTCAGCAACGCCGTCAAGTTCACGAACGCCGGCCACATTGACGTCCAAATCGGGGCCGAGCCCGGCCCGGCTGCCGGCATCGTCGTTGTTAACATCTCCGTCCGTGACACCGGCAGCGGCATCCCCGGCGAGAAACTGCCGTTTATCTTCGAGAAATTCACGCAAGCCGACGGCAGCATCTCCCGCCGGTTCGGCGGCTCCGGTCTCGGGCTTGCGATCACGAAACACCTGGTAAACCTGTTTCAGGGAACGCTCAGTGTCTCCAGCCAGGTTGGCCGCGGCAGCGAGTTCATGGTGCGCCTGCCGATGGGAGTCGCCGCCACGGGGCCGCATGCCGTCGCCGCGGACGCCGCGCCTTCTGTCGGGGAAACCGCTCCGTCCGACGCGCTGATCCTCGTCGTCGAGGATAACATCGTCAATCAGAAAGTTATCCGGGGCCTGTTGCAGCGCAGGGGCTATCGCCTGGAAACAGCGGCGGATGGCAGCCAGGCGCTGGCAATGATGGAGCACCACGACTTCGACGTGATTCTCATGGACGTGCAGATGCCGGTAATGGATGGCCTGGAGGCAACGCGGCGAATTCGTTCCGTGGAAAGGTGGCGCGAGATTCCAATTGTCGCCATGACCGCGCACGCCATGAGCGGAGACCGCGAACGCTGTCTCTCCGCGGGCATGGATGCCTATCTCTCCAAGCCAGTTAGCTCCAACGAGTTGTTCCGCCTCCTCGAGTCTTACCTGGGAACGGATCGCACCGCGCGCCCCGTCGCGCCCAGCGCCTCCCCCGATCCCGCGCCGATCGATCCGCGGCTGCGCGACGAACTCCGCGAAGGCGATGCTTCTCTCGTCTCCGACGTTGTCAACCTCTTCCTGCAACTGACTCCCGGCCGCGTCGACAAACTCCAACAGGCTCTCACCGCGGGCCAATGCGATGCCGTCGCCGCCGAAGCCGCGGTTATCCGTCAGTCCGCTCAGCGCATTGCGGCCACGCCGGTTGCCGACCGCGCCCGCCGCATCGCCGAAGCGGCCAACCGGCAGGACCACGCCGGCATGCGCCACTCGCTTCTCCTGCTCCGTTCCGAACTCGAACGATTGAAGCGCCACGCGGGCGAGATGAAGTCCGCCGCCCTTGGCTAAAGCGTCTCCGTTATCCGGACCGTCTCTTCCCACAGCGCCTTCACGTCCTCGCGCGCCGTCATCTGATTCCCAATCGACACGCGCGCGGCGTATCGCCCCTTCAAGATAGTCTGCGACACGAAGAACTCTCCTGTCCGGTTCAACGCCGCCACCAGCGCCCGCGTCTTCTCCTCTCCCGCCCGCAACCGAAAGCACACCGCCGAGAAGGGCGCAGGAGCCGCCAGCTCAAACCGCTCATCCGCCACTACACGCGCGGCAAGCTCTTGCGCCATCGCAATATGTCCGCGCAGCAATTCCTGCAACCTGGCCAATCCGTAATACCGCAGCACATACCAGAGCTTCAGCCCGCGGAATCTCCGCCCTAGCGCAACGCCATAATCCATCAGGCTTACTTCTCGTGGGTCCGTCGTTGTCCGCAAATACTCCGGTGTAATGGTAAACGTCCGCCGCAGGATCTGCGGATGCCTCGTATAGAAAGCGCTGCAATCCATCGGTGTGAACAGCCACTTGTGCGGATTCACCACCAGTGAATGCGCACGCTCATTTCCGCGCAGCATCCACTGAAACTCCGGCAGTATCGCCGCCGCGCCCGCATACGCCGCGTCGATATGCACCCAGATGTTGTGCTCCTGGGCAATTTCTAAGCATGGTTCCAGCGGGTCCACGCTCGTCGTCGACGTCGTGCCCAGAGTGACAATCATGCAGCACGGCGTAAACCCCGCCGCCAAATCGGCATCGATCGCCGCTTTCAAAAGCTCCGGCTTCATGCGGAACTGCGCGTCGGATTCGATCTTCCGCAGATTCCGCAGCCCGATCCCCGCCGCAATCACAGCCTTGTCAATCGAGGAATGCGCCTGGTCCGAGCTATATACCGTCAGCTTTTTCGTAATTCCATCCAGCCGCGCCTCCGGGTCCGCCCATTCCCGCGCGGCCATCACCGCATGCATCGTGCTCACTGACGCCGTATCGAAGATCTGCCCGAAATAATCGTCCGCCAGGCCCATCCACTGCCGCAGCCACGCCAGCGCGACTTCCTCCAATTCCGATACCGCTGGCGACGCGATCCAGTTCAATCCGTTCGTGTTCATGGACGCCGTCAGCATCTCCGCAATCACGCCTGGTACCGATCCCGTGCAGGCAAAGTAGTTGAAGAAACGCGGATGATTCCAATGCGCTACCGCCGGCAGAATCACCCGTTCAAAATCGTCAAAGATCCGGCTCAACTCCTCGCCCGTCTCCGGACCCGATGCGGGCAGCCCGTCCACCAACTCCCCGGGACGGATGTCCGGGTTCACCCGAAACCGCGCGGGATTTTCGAGATACCGCGCAATCCACTCCGCCGCCTGGGCTGACGCCCGGCGGAAGGCGTCCACATCGTGCTTCATGCTTCAATTGTCGCCGGAACAATCGTCGCGCATTGCCGCTTCAAAACCGCGGAACCATTCCGCGAATTCATCGGCCTGCCGCTGCGCGGCCGGTCCGATCGGCAGCGGCGGTACAGCCCTCTTGAAGCCGCGTGCCGCCAACGTCAGTTGAATACCGAATGGTGTCGGAAATACGTCGATCTTCTGAATATATGCATCAAGCAACGCGCCCCGCCTTGCCAACGCCTCCGCATCGCCCCGCGTTGCCGCGCGGTCGATTGCCGTAATCAACTCCGGCACCGCGCACGCGCAGCCGCTGATCACGCCATCGGCCAGCGCCCGGTGCGAGGCAAGTAACTTGTCATTGCCCAATAGCAGGCGGAACGGAATCCGCTGCCGTAGCGCATAGAGGGCGTCAAACAATTGCGCGTCGCCGCTGGAATCCTTGATGCCCGCGAAGTGCCCCGATTCCAATATCGTGCACGCCGCCGCCGGTTCCAGGCCATTCGTGAAGAAGGGCAAGTTGTAGAGCAGCGTCGGCGCCAGTCCATTCACCTGCCGCGCGAACTCTTCGTAGTAGGCAATGATGCCTTCCTGGCTGTGCCGGAAGAAATGCGGCGGCATCAGCAGCAGCGCCGCCGCTCCCACTTCCGTCGCGTTCCGAGCCAGCACAACGGCGCCTTCTACGGTCGAGTGCGAAACATTCACAATCACCGCCGTCCGGCTTCGCCGCACCGCCATCAACGCCAAACGCATTCGCTCTTCCACGTCATAGTGGATGAACTCGCCCGTCGCGCCCAGCACCGCAACGCCTTTCACGCCGCGCTCATTCACAAAATCCACGATATCCAGCGCCAGACCGATATCGATCGTGTGGCCGTTCTCGCGCCGCGGCGCTATCACCGCGGCCATGGCGCCTAATAGAACGCCTTCTCCCAACCGCCTCATGCCATTTCCTGTTATTTTTGGTTTTTGTCCACGAACGTGGATTCACCTAGCATATCGCGCTCTGTAAACTTTACCCACTCCCGGCCCGCAAGTCCGCCGTCATTTCGCGTCTAATCAGGAAAGGAGCATGTTTCCATTCATGCGTATGTATATGTGGTTGCTCGCGGCGGGAATCGCCTCCGCGCAGTACTTCCCTCTGCAAGTCGGCAATCAATGGATTTATCGTGTCGAAGAAGGTCCGGTGAAGGAGTTGCGTATCGCGGAGATCCTCCGCGCCGAAACCGTCGACGACAAAGAATATTTTGTCTACAAAGGAATCAACGGCGATAATGCTCGCATCCGGTTCACGAGCGATAACAAGCTCGTCCAGCTAAACGCCGGCGGCTCCGAATCCCTCTGGGCCGATTTCAACGCCGCCGAAGGCGAATCGTTCCCCACGTCCTTCGACCCCTGCACCGGCCGGGGCCGCGTCGAAACGCGCAGCGCACTGGCGGAACTGCTCGACCGTAGCTGGGCCGGCGGCTTCCGCGTCACCTACAGCGCGGCATCCTGCGCCGACGCCGGCGTCACCGACGATCTCTACCTGCCCAACCTCGGCCTCGCTCAACGCACTTACCAGAGCTTCACGGGTCCTCGCCGATTCAAGCTCACCTATGCCCGCATCGGCAATGCATCCGTCGTCACCAGCGGCGAATACAGCTTCCGCGTCAATCTAAGCCAGAAGACCTACGCCACGCGCGCCATTGTCAACGTGCGGCTGACGCTCGAGAACTGGACCAAGGAACCCCTTAAGCTCCAATTCAACAGCGGCCAGTCGTTTGACTTTACGATTCGCAACGCATCGGGAGATTCCGTTTATACCTGGTCCGCCAACAAACTCTTCACCATGGAGATTCGCGAGGTCACCGTTACGGGCGAAAAGAACTGGACCGGATCCTCCGAGGAGATCGAGTTGAAGCCCGGCGAATATACCGTCGAAGCTTGGCTCACCACGGATCGCAAGCCCGCGTTCAAGGCCCAGGTGCCCATCACCGTCGCAGCCATCGAACCAGCCAACTAATCGCATTTGCGTCTCCCCTCCGCAGGCGGAGACAATGATCGATTGGCGCAAACGGCCGAGGCGGCGGTACGGCATCCCATCGGGACGCGGACATTTCTGTTAGCCACCCTTGTATCGATTCTCTGGGGTGGCAATCTCGTCTCGATCCGTGCCGGTGTCGATAGCGTGCCGCCGCTTTGGAGCGCCTTCTGGCGCATGGCCGTGGGAGTGACCGTCGTCACAACATGGGCGTTCACACGGGGCGTGCCCATTCGTCCCGCGCCAGGCGAATGGAAGGTGCTCTTTTATTTGGGCGTCCTCTTCACCACGCAGATCGCTCTCCTCAACTCCGCCTCCGCGATGACGTCGCCCTCCTATGGCGTCGTCATTCTCAATTCCTACGCGGTCTTCGCTAACATCGTCGGCCACTTCTGGCGTGGCCCCCATCTCGAAGACCGTCTCAGCCCCACGCGCATCCTCGGCCTCGGGATCGCCATCACCGGTCTCATCGTTCTCACCATGGGCCAAGCCCCGCGAAACCTCGCTCCGCGCCCGCTCCTGGGCAATCTGCTCATGATGCTCTCCGCATTCCTCCTTGGCTTCCGCCAGGTCTATACGCGATGGCTCGTGCAGAATGTCGATCCCGTGCGCACCGTCGTCTGGCAGATGGCCTGGTCCGTACCGCTCTTCCTGCTGATCGCCGCCCTTTCCGAACCGATGGTCTACGGCCGCGTCACTTGGCAAGCCGTCGCGGCCATCTCCTACCAAGGTTTCGTTGTCGCCGGTATCTGCTTCATCATCTGGGCCGAACTGCTGAAGAGACACTCCGCCGGCACTCTCTCCATGTTCGCCTTCCTCGTCCCATTCGCCGGTATCGCCCTTAGCGGTTGGATCTTCGGTGAACCGCTAACGCAGGGTCTCCTCGTCGGCGGTTCTCTTGCGCTCCTCGGCGTCTACATCGTCACCCGGTAACATACGGAAATGCGCGCACTCCTCTTCCTCATTCCCGCGCTCATCCACGCCCAACCCGGCTTTCAATACTTCATCAGCGGCAACCCGGCCGACGTGCGAACAAAGACCACTCCCGGTGTCCTGCTCGCCGGTGGCGGCAAGGACGTCGACGCCGCATTCCGCTGGTTCCTCGCCCGCGCGGGCGGCGGTGACGCTCTCGTCCTCCGCGCATCCGGCGGCGACGCTTATCAAGCCTACTTCCTCGGCCTCGCCAAGCTCGATTCCGTTGAAACCATCGTCTTCAAGTCGAGTGCCGCCTCGCGCGATCCGTTCGTCCTCGATAAAATCCGCCGTGCCGAGGCCATCTTCCTCGCCGGCGGCGACCAGTGGAACTATATCCGCTACTGGCACAACACTCCCGTCGCCGAAGCGCTTAACGATGCCATCCGCCGCGGCGTCCCCATCGGCGGCACCTCCGCCGGGCTCGCCGTCCTCGGAGAGTTCGCCTTCTCCGCCAAACACAGCACCGTCACCAGCGCCGAGGCACTCGCCAACCCGCTCAACGAAAAGATCGCCATCCACCGCGGTCTCCTCCGCATCCCCGGCCTCGAGTGCCTCATCACCGACAGCCACTTCTCCAGGCGCGACCGCATGGGCCGCCTTCTCGTCTTCCTCAATCGCATCCGTGCCGAATCGCAATGCCAATCCGTCCGCGGCATCGGCATTGATGAGCGCGCGGCTGTCACTCTAGACGAAACCGGTCAGGCGCAAGTCGCCGGCGAGGGCTCCGCATATCTCATTACACGCGCCGGCTCACCATCGTTCCACGTAACCGCCCTCCCAACCGGCACGGTCTTCGACTGGGGCAAATGGACAAGCATGACCGGCCGAACGTACCGCCTCACCATCGAGTCCGGAGTTGTGAAATCCACCTCCGCCGGAATATACGGGACGCAATAGTACCGAAACCACTCGGAAACCACGTCATAATAGAGTGAGGGCGTTCGCGCCCAGGGAAAGTTCTCCCAAAAATTGAGGCCTCATGATTTTCCGGCTTGCCGCGGCTTGCGCCGTCCTATTGTCTGTGTCCGTTGTGTTTGCACAGGAGCGCCCGCGAATCGGCAAACCTCCAATCCTCCCGGTTTCCCAGGTGAAGAAGGGAATGAAGGCCGTCGCATGGACCGTTTTCGAAGGCACCAGGCCCGAACCCGTTCCCGTTGAAATCATCGGTGTCTGGAAGAATGCCAACGGCCCCAAAGCGGACGTAATTCTCGGCCGCATGGGCGGTAAAGCCGAACGCACCAACGTGGCCGGCGGTATGAGTGGCAGCCCGGTGTACGTCGACGGCAAGCTGATCGGCGCCGTCGCCCTGCGTCTGAGCTTCTTCTCACCCGACGCGATCTGTGGCATCACGCCGATTGAGAACATGCTGGAGATCAACGATCTCGATCAGTCGAAGCCGCCCCAGCGCGCCGCCGTCGAGATCCCCGGAGAGTTCCTCGCGGGCACCTCCATCCCCGCCAACCAGTCGCTCACCCTGCAGCCGATCGATACTCCCCTCATGATGGCCGGCGCCCATCCGGAAGTCTTCCCCTACTTCAACGGGATCTTCAAAAATATGGGCGTGCAGCTCGTACAGGGCGGCTCCACGGCCGCGCTGAAGTCCACCACGCTCGCGCAGGATTGGAAGTCCTCTCTTGAGCCCGGCGACACCGTGTCGATGATCCTAGTCTCCGGTGACATCAACATCTCCAGCGGCTGCACCGTCACCTACAACGACGGCTCTCGCGTCCTCATCTGCGGCCACGCATTCCTGAACATCGGCCCGTTGAACATGCCCATGGCAAGGGGCGAGATCCTCTGGACCCTCGCCTCCTCATTCCAGCCCACCAAAGTCTCCAACGCCACCGAAGTCGTCGGCACCTTCACGCAGGACCGCCACCTCGGCATGTTGGGCCACCTCGGGGAAAAGCCGCGCATGATTCCGGTTAAGCTCACGCTCCGCTCCCTCAATGTGCAAGGCGGCGCCTTCAAGACGAACACGCTGAACTTTGAAGTCATGGAGAGCCAGAAGTTCACGCCGCAATTGATGATGCTCGGCCTCTTCAACGCCATCAGCGGAATGAACGAATTCGCCGACGAAACCACCTACCGCATCTCCGCCAACATCAGCCTCGCCAACGGTCAGAAACTCGATCTCCACACTATGCAGGCCGCCAGCGAGATGCCTATTCCGCCGTCGCTCCAATCCGCCGTCTGGTTCGGAGATAAGTTCAATAAACTCTTCGGGAACGCCGTCCGCATGCCGGATGTCGGGCGGGTCGAAGCCACCATTGACCTCATTCCCGAGCGCCGCACCGCCGCCATCGAGAGCGCCTGGATCCCATCGAGTGAAGTGGAAGCCGGCGCCGAAATCCCCGTCAAAGTTTTCCTCCGTCCCTACCGCGGCGGTCGTGTCGAACGCGAAATCAAACTGAAGGTTCCCGCTGGCCTCACGCCCGGGAACTACCGCATTCAGTTGAGCGAGGCCGCCGCGCTCAACAGCATGCAATCGATGACTCCGCTCGCCAACCGGTTCATGGAGCTCACGCAAACTGTCTCACTCCTCAATCAGGAACGTGCAAATAACCGCCTCTACGCCGCGCTCGTGCAGCCCCGCCCCACCGTCTACACCGAGGACCGGACCATGCCCAACCTGCCGAGCTCCGTCCTCAACGTCATGCAAAATGGCCGCAGCGCCAGCCGGACGTTGATCGCTGCGCCGGAAACCGCCGTCGCCGAAGAATCAATCCCTTTCGATTACGTTGTCAGCGGCAGCCATTCGCTGCGCCTTACCGTCAAATAACTCATCCCCATGCGCCCTTTTCCCTTTGTGCTGGCCCTTGCCGCCCTGAGCGCGGTTTTCGCTGTCGATACGCGCTTCTGGACCTTCTCGACAAAAGAAGATCACGACAAGGCTACCCTTAAGCGGCTTTCTATTCGCAGCGATGGCCGTATCACACTCGCCCCCGCCGTCAATGAGCTGCAGGACGCAGGTGTCTCTTATCTGTGGGCGGTCGCTCGCGGCGCCGACGGCACCCTGTATACCGGCGGCGGCAATCCCGGCGCAACGACAGCCAAAGTCTTTGCCGTTAAGAATGGCCAGTCGCGGGTCCTCGCCGAGTTGACCGGACTGCAGATTCAGTCCATCGCCCTCGATAGCGTCGGCCGCGTCTACGCCGCCACCGCGCCCGACGGCAAAGTGTTCCGCATCGCCGCCGACGGTAAGAGCGAGACGTTTTACGATCCCAAAGCCAAATACATCTGGTCCATCGCATTCGACAAAGGGGGCAATCTCTTCATCGCTACCGGCGATCGCGGCGAGATTCACAAGGTCTCTCCGCAAGGCCAGGGCGCAGTGTTCTTCAGGACGGAGGAAGAACATGCCCGCTCCATGGCTATCGACAACAACGGCAATCTCATCCTCGGGACCGAGCCTGGAGGCCTCATCCTCCGCGTCAACCCCGCCGGCGAAGGCTTCGTGCTTCATCAAGCAGGCCGCCGTGAAGTCACAGCGCTCTCGGTCGCTCCGGACAATACGATCTATGCCGCGGCCGTTGGCAGTAAACCAGCATCCCCGTCTTCCGCTCCTCCGCCGCCCCCCGCCGCCGCTCCGGTCGCCACTACCAGCATTACGGTATCGGCTTCCGGAGGGCCCGGAGCGGCCCCGGCGGCCCGCGCCCCGGCGCCGCCACCCACACTCACTCCCAGCAGCGTCTCCGGCGGTTCCGAGCTCGTGCGCATCGCCGCCGACGGCTTTCCCACTCGCATCTGGACCGATAGCACCGAGATCGTGTACGCGGTCGCTCTCGACAAGGCCGGCCACCCGATTCTCGGCACCGGCAACAAAGGGGGCGTCTACCGCATCGACAGCGATCTTCAGTCCACGCGCCTCCTCACACTCGCCCCCACCCAGGTGACGGCGCTATCGAGCGATTCCAGCGGCGCCATCTTCGCGGTCACCGGCAACATCGGCAAGCTCTTTCAGATCGGACCGGCCGTCGAAAAAGACGGCGTGCTGGAAAGCGAAGTACTCGATGCGAGCTGGTTCGCGGAATGGGGCCGCCTCGCTCCCAAGTCCACCGGCGGCGTAAAATTCGAAACGCGCAGCGGCAACCTCGACCGCCCCCAGAAGAATTGGAGCAATTGGACCGCGTTCACCGATCGCATCGCCTCACCCAGCGCCCGTTTTCTCCAATATCGTGCGACGCTCACGGGCGAGGGCGCCACGCTCATGGGCGCCGAAATCGCCTACCTGCCGCGCAACGTCGCCCCGCGCATCGAGCAGATCGAGATTACCGCGCCCAACTACCGTTTCCCGAACCAGAGTCTTTCGGTGACTCCATCCACAACGCTCACGCTTGGACCCATGTCCAGCCGCGTCGCGGGCTCCTCTTCCTCCACCTCCACCGATCCCGGCAGCGTCACCATGACGCTTGCGAAGGGCTTCCAAGGCGCGCGCTGGAAAGCGGGCGATGCCAACGGCGACACCGTCCAGTACACCGTCGAAATCCGCGGCAGGAACGAAACGGCGTGGAAGCCGCTGAAGAAAGAATTGGGCGTCCGTCAATTCAGTTTTGATTCGAGCGCCTTTCCGGACGGCGAATACGTCCTCCGTATCTCCGCCTCGGACGCCGTTTCCAACCCGCCCGGCAAGGGCCTCACCGATTCGCTTGAAAGCGAGCCGTTCCTCATCGACAACACGCCGCCCGCCATTCGCAGCCTGAGCGCAACAGCAAACGGGAATCGCGTGACAATCACTTTCAGCGCCGCCGACGCCTCGACGATCCTCACCAAGGCCGAGTACTCCATCAACGCCGGCGAGTGGGTGTTTCTCGAACCCACAACCAAGCTCTCCGACTCCCGCGAGCACAGCTACAGCGTCACCGTCGACCGCCCGGCGGGCGAACTCTCCATCGCCGTCCGCGTGACCGACGAATTTGAGAATCATTCGGTGGAGAAAACGCTAGTCAAGTAGAGACGATGCGCATACTCCTGGCGGGCGCCACCGGCGTGATCGGCAAAGTCTAGCACGCCGGCCGCTTCACTCCTCGCCTTAGCGAACTGATTCAATTGCTCTTCTTATAAAGCGGCGGCGGGCGATACTTCGACGCCTCCGGCGAAGCTCGACGGCACAGGGATCGGGATTCCCTCCTCACGCATCCCTTCGAGGTGGTACTCGAGAGCTTCGACTCTCAGGCGTTCGACTTCCTGACGGCTGTCACCGGACGTGATGACTCCGGGAAGGTCGGGAACATACGCCCCCCCAAGAGGTTGGCCCCTGCTCATAGATGATCGCTCCGTGTCCTCCTCAAGCCCGGCGGTTCAGGATGCTTTTCAGCGTCCCGATGGGAACTTTCATGTTTTCTGCTCAAGAGCACACGAGCTCCATTCGAAGATTGCCCGTGCCTGCTCCATCTCTTCGCCGCATTTTCAGACCTGGAATCACGACAGCACTCCCGTCCACCGGGTTCGCGTTGTATCCGTTCGAGAGTTGTCAGGGCACCAATCCCGCCAACACCGCCCGCAGCTCGTCCACCGTCATCTGCCCGGGATGATACATCCGCACAATCCCCTTCCCATCCAACAGCACGAGCGTCGGTGTCGAACTCACCCCGTACACGCGAAAGTTCTCTTCACTGATTGGCATCGGCAATCCGTCCATCCACGGATACCGCTCCTTCTGCACCTGCGCAATATAGGGAGTTTCCTTCTCCTTCGAAGCCTCCTCCCCGCCCGCCACATAGCCATACCTCTGCGTCGGCGCCACGACCATCAACGACGGAAACTCCTTACGCATCGCGTCAATCACCGGCCCTTGCGCCTTGCAGTCATTGCACCAATGCGCCCACAAAAACAACAACACCGGCCGCCCACGCAATTCCTCCAACGACTTCATTTTCACGGACCCAACAAATAAACTCGTCTCCAGCGGCGGCGCCTTCTGTCCTTCCAACGCCAGCAAATGCAGATTCTTCTGAATACGCGTCCGAATCGAAGTGTCGTGCCACCGCTTCAATTCCTCTCGCAGAAACGCCACGCCTTCGCTCCGGCGGCCCGTGTTCGCCAACGCATGACCATTCACTTCAATCGACGCGCCCAGTGCCAAAGGTAGATTCGGCTCGGCATCCAATCGGCGCCCTTTCAACATATCGAGCGACATCCGCCGCGTCTCGGAAGAAAACGCCATCGCCTGGTCCCACTGTTTGTGAATCTGCGCGCCCCGGCCAAGCCAGGAATGCGCCACCAGCAGTTCGGGCGTCCACGGCCCGAAACCCCTCACCTGCTGCACCCGTGCTTGCGCGGCCACCAAATCACCCGCCTGCGCTAACTTCCGAACTTCCGGTACAACCTGCGAGGCCGCCAATCCGGCCGCCGAAAGGAGAAAAACCAACAGCTTCATGCAATTAGAGTAGCTGATTCTTCCTCAGCCACTCGATGGATGATTCGAGATCTTCCCGCTCCAATGCCGCGGCCCGCTCCTTCGCCGGCGCGGGCCGGTTCTCCCTTGGTTTGCCCTTCTCGGCAATCGCCGCAAATCGCGCAAATTCCCACGCCGGTGTCTGGCGGAACGCCTTCCAGAAGTCAGGCTGATAGTACGGAAACGGCCTCGTCCCCGTCACAATAATCTCCAGCGACATCGCCTTGCCCGGACACATCGCGGCGAACTTCCGCACCCACCCGGCAATGTCCACATTCCCCTCGCCCATCCGAGTCCACTGCATTGCCGCGCCTTCCGGCGTCCTCCACACCGCGCTGTCCCGCACATGCGACGTGAGTACATAGGGAGCCAGCGTCTCCAGCGTCACATGCGGGTCCTCAATCGCCCAGGTCGGATTGCCCGAATCGATGCACGCACCCACAAAATCCTTTCCCGCCGCCTCAATCAGCACCTTCAACTCACGGCCTTGCAAATCTCCGCCGTGGTTCTCAATCGCAATTCTCTTACCTGCATCCATTGCCCGCGACCGCACCGCGCGCAGCGTCTTCACCGTGTTCTCAATATGCTGTTCCACCGGCACAGCCGACACCCGATCCCGCCAATCGCCCAGCACCGCGCGCACCAGCGGCGCGCCGGCAATCGTTGCCGCCTCGATCATCCGTGACAACTGCTCTTCCGCCGTCCCCTGCTTCGCGTCGAAACGCGCCGCCGTCGGACAGATCGATAACATTCCGATCTCGAGCTCGATTCCTAACCTGCGCGCGTGGTCCCGCACCTTCTCCAGATGCGCCCGCTCCAATCCGCCCAGGAACCGTATCTCGGAAAAATGCACCACTTTCGCGCCCTGCTTCGCGCAATAGTCCAGGTACTCGAACGCGCTCCAAACCTGGGACCGCAAGCTGAAAAGATCGATGCCGAACTTCACGTTTTGACCGCTCCCCTGCGCCATCGTCGCGGCCGGCGCCGCCGCTAGTAAAGACCGGCGTGGAATCTCCATCGCCTATATCTTACCCGCGCAAATGGGCGGCCAGATCCAGGATCCGGTCCGAACGCAACCCATCTCCCAACGAGAACCACAAACGCCTCGCCGCTCCGTGTCCGATCGCCTCCAACGTTTCCTCGGACGTCGACGCATATCCGGTGATCCCAATAATCGCGCCAAACTGCCGCGCCGCTTGCTGTAGTTCATCCACACGCTGCCGCAGCTCGGCGTGCGGCTTCCCTGCGGCCTTCCACTGCACGTTGGAGACGATCTCGGCCGGCCAGCCTGCCATCTCCGCGACAGTCGAAGGGTAAGGAGCATCCGGCCGAAGTCCTATCTCTACCTCTACTACTTGCACAGAACGCCCGGCGGTTCGCAGCCGCTCCAGCCGGCCGCGCAACTCTTCTGCGCGCGTGAACGTTCCTGGAGGATCGAATCGCAGATCGATATCATAGGTCCGGCCGCGCAAGCGTCGCAGCGCATCGATCCGTTCGTCGAGTTCAGGCTCGCTCATCGCAAACGCCTCGATCCGCTCCCGGGATGTCATCTCTTCCACACCCCGCAAGGCGTAGCCCTCGCGCCAGCCCTGGCGGATCGCCCCCCACAGCCCCTCTTCCAGCTTTCCCGTCCAAGCGGCCACCGATAAGCCATACTTCCGCTGCACCGCGCGAAACTGCTGGAACGCCGCGTCCGCATCGCTGTTCGCGGCGATATACAACGTCTCCACACCCTGTGGCGACGGCAGTACACTGCGGTCCAACTGCCCGGCATAGGCCAGAATCCGTTCCGCATCGGTCGCCGCGAATGGGATCGCGTTCACTACAACTTCCAGGCCGCGCGGCGTGTACATTCGCCCCACCAGCACGGAGTGCGGAAAAATGCCGCTTCCCGGCGCCGAAGAACGCGTAATGTGCAGCAGCACCGGCGCCTTCGCATCCACCGCCACAAAGTAAGTCGACTTCGCCACCGGATCCGCCGCCAGCGAACCCCAGTGGACCTGCATGCCTTCTAAGGGATGCTGCGACGCTCGCGACGCCAACATTCTTCGCAACCCATCGTCCACCGTGCGGCCCTCCGCAAACTGAAAGATGAGATCGGCTAGTTGCGATGCCTCATGGGCGCGTACTGGTACGCCGAGCGAATCCTGCATCATAGGGTGAGACTTTTAAGATACTCCCGGAACTGCCCTCCCAGATCGTAGCGCTTCAGCGCAAACTCCACCGTCGCCTGCAGGAACCCTAGCTTATCCCCGGCGTCATACCGCTTCCCTTCGAACTTATAGCCATACACCGGACGGCTCCGCAGCAGGTGCTTCAACCCGTCCGTAAGCTGTATCTCCCCGCCCCGGCCCGGTTCAATCGCTTCAATCGACGTAAAGATCTCCGGCGTCAACACGTACCGGCCGATAATCGCCAGGTTGCTTGGCGCATCTTCAGGCTTCGGCTTCTCCACCATGTTGCGAACCCGGAATAACCGCCCAGTCTGACCCATATGGTCCACCGGTTCCGCATCCACAACGCCATACGCCGAGATATTCTCCCTCGGCACTTCCATCAGCGCGACCACCGACGCGCCATAAAACTCATACACATCCTGCAACTGGCGTAGGCATGGGATCTCGGCGTCGATCACGTCGTCGGACAGGACCACGCAAAACGGCTCCTTTCCGACAAGCTCCTTCGCCCGCAAAACCGCATGACCCAGCCCTAGCGCTTCCTTCTGGCGGACATAGGAGACATCGATCATGTCCGAAATACCGCGCACGAGCGCCAACAGGTCTTTCTTCCCGCGGGTCTCCAGCAGGTGCTCCATTTCGAAGCTGACGTCGAAGTGGTCTTCAATCGCCGTCTTGCCGCGCCCGGTGACGATAATAATGTCCTGCAGCCCGGAATGAATCGCCTCTTCCACTCCGTACTGAATAAGCGGCTTGTCTACAAGAGGCAACATCTCCTTCGGCTGTGCCTTCGTCGCGGGTAGAAACCGGGTGCCGAGGCCGGCCGCTGGAAAGACTGCTTTTCTGGCTTTAGGAATCATGCCTTTCCATTGTCCCCTACCTTGCCCGTTACGTACCAGAACTTAACTTTTGACCCTCCCCCAACTGATTCATTGCGGCGTACTGGCCATCGCGCAAAACTGGATGCTGCCGGCATGGAACGATTCGAGACGCAGCGATTTAGTTCGCAGGAAGTGGCCAAGCTTATTGCCATCTTCGAATCCGAACGTCGCTTCTACGACGAGATAATTACTCTTCTGCCGGTTGCCCTCGCCACCGTGAACGCGGCCGGCGCCGTCCTTTCCGCCAACCATGCCTTTCTCCGCGAGTTCGGCATCCGCTCCGGCGAGTTGGAGAAGACATCATTAACGACCTTGCTTGGCGATCCATCCTGCCCGACCGCACTAAAATCGCGGGAAATGGGAATACTACGAACGGGTGAGTACACCGCCCAGTTCACACCCATCCACCGCTGGGAACGCGGCGAAATCGAGTGGATAGCTGTCTTTCTGCGCGAAACCAAACCTGTGCAAACGCCAGTCGATGCACCTGCATCCAGCGGCGCCGCACCGTGCCCGGATCCCGAGCTGGTCGCAACCGCCGCCGCCGTCGACGCCGCCCAAAAGCTCGCTGCCCGCGTCACCCACGAAACCAATAACCTTGTCATGATTGCGTCCGGATACGGGCGTGAAATCATGAACCAGCTTCCGGAAGGCAGTCCCATCCGCGAAGACATCTCCATGATGCTCGGCGCAACCGGGCGCATTGAGGCTATGGCCGGTCAGTTGAACGAGTTCTCCCGCTCCGGGCGCAGTGAGTTGGCGAGCTACAAGCTACACGATCTACTACCGGCCTCGGGCTTCCACTTACCAATGGAGGCCCTTGAAACCAACGTGGTCACCGACCGCGGCGCACTGGCGGCAGTGTTTGCCGCCCTGCGTCTGCTCACTCAGGAACCGCTAACCATTGCCGCCGAAGTGAAACCTCAGGAGGCCGTACTTACCGTGAAGGGATTTGGAATGTCCGCGGAGACTCTCCGGCAGCAGTTTGAAGCGCTCAACAAGGCAGCGCGCGAAGGCCGTCCGGGCGCGCGCGAATGCGCTCTCGTCGGGCCCAAATTGGCACAGGCCGGCATCCGCTGGCGCGTGGCCGAGCCCGGTCAGCTCGAAATGCATGTTCCGCGTGCAAGCAATATTCCGCCGGCAAACATTCGGAGCGCGCTGGTGGTAGACGACCAAAGCGGCATCCGCGCCATCGTGCGGCGGATTCTCGAAGCACGGGGGTTTCAGGTATCGGATGCCGGTTCCGGTGAGGAGGCAGTGTCGTTGCTGGAACGCCGGCGTGATGCCTTCGATCTGCTGATCACAGACATGCGCATGCCAGGCATGACCGGCCGCGACTTAGCAGACCGCATCCGTTTTCGGCACCCATCCACACGAATCTTGTTCATCAGCGGATTCACCGACGATCCAAGTGTCCAATCCGGAATCCTCCCGGAGCATTCTCGTTTCTTAGCGAAGCCCTTTCATCCCGAGCAGCTCGTCGAAGCCATCAACCAATTGATGGGCTGAAAAGGACCCGCCGCCCCTCAATCCGCCACTCTTCCGTGAGCAAGCGGCGCAGCGATTCGCTATAAATCCGATGCTCCTCCACTAAGATCCGCTCCGACAGGCTTTCCGGCGTGTCGTCATTCGCGACCGTTACCGCCGCCTGCATGACAATCGGTCCGTGATCGAGATGCTCGTCGACGAAATGCACGGTACACCCGCTAACCTTGACACCATAATCGAACGCCTGGTGCTGCGCATCCAAGCCCGGAAATGCCGGCAGCAACGAGGGGTGTATGTTCAGGATCCTCTGCGGGAACGCACGGATAAACTCGGCACTTAGCAAGCGCATGTATCCGGCCAGAACCACCCACTCGACCCCCACTTCGCGAAGAGCGGCGATCAATTGACGATCGTACGATTCGCGATCTAAACCCTTTGAAGGCAACAGGATTGCCTTCAATCCGCGTTCTCGCGCCGACTCTAACCCCAACGCATCCGGACGATTAGCAATGACGATCGCGATCTCGGCCGGGACATTTCCCGCCGCTACCTGGTCCGCAATCGCTTGAAAGTTGGAACCGCGTCCGGACAACAGGATTCCCAACTTCGTCATATGTATTCGACGCGCTCTTTGGCGTTCTTCTTTTGCCTGATCACCGCGCCAATCGGGAAATGAGGCTCGCCCGCCTTCTCCAACAGTTCGGATGCGTCCGCGGCATCGTCCTGACCCACGCAGAGTATCATCCCGACACCAAGATTGAAGGTTCGCCGCCAGTCGTCGCCGGGAATATTTCCCAGCTTCTTCAGCAGCTCAAACACCGGTGGAACTTTCCACGCTAGCGTGTGAATCTCCACGCCCAGTCCCTTCGGCAACATACGCGGAGTGTTGCCGGTGATACCGCCCCCGGTGATATGCGCCGCACCGCGCAGCATACCGGCATCGTACAGGCAGTCGATCGCCTTCTTGTAGCTTCGATGAACTTTCAGGAGTTCTTCGCCTACCGTGCATCCAAGCTCCGGTACCTTGGTGTCGACCTTGTACTTGCCAACCTCGAAGAAGAGCTTCCGCGCCAGCGAGTAACCGTTCGTATGCAACCCGGTCGATGGCAGACCAAACAGTACGTCGCCCTCTTTAATCTTCGCGCCCGTGACCATGCCGTCTTTCTCGACGGCGCCCACAATAAACCCGGCGACATCGTACTCGCCGTCGGCATACATGCCCGGCATCTCCGCCGTCTCGCCGCCAATCAGCGCGCAGCCATTCGCTTTGCATCCGCGCGCTATGCCAGCCACAACATCTCCCGCCACCCTCGCATCGAGCTTCCCCACCGCGAAGTAATCGAGGAAAAACAACGGCTGCGCGCCCTGCACCATGATGTCGTTCACGCAGTGATTCACCAGGCACTCGCCCACCGTGTCGTGCTTCTTCGCCAGGAACGCGACCTTGAGCTTCGTCCCGACGCCATCCGCCGAACTCACCAGCACAGGCTCGCGAAGCCCCTTCAACTGGAACCCGGCGCCGAAGCTGCCGATGTCCGTTAAAACACTGGAATTAAACGTCTTGCGGGCGTGGGCGCGAATGAAGTCGACGGCGCGATCCGCTTCGTCGATGTCGACACCGGCATCTTTGTACTCAATCGGTTTTTTTACTGCCATGAGGGGCTGCTTTTAGATTATCGCAGCTACTCAACAAAACCTCGCCAGGTGTTGCCCTTTTCGTCGCGCAGCACGATCCCGTAGGAGTCCGAGATGCCCGTAATCGACTTGCCCGAAGCATCGCGAAACCGGTACCGTACGATGTTGTCGCCCTGTGAATCGGCCATTCCGTTCCAAACGGTGCCGTATTCATCGCGGAGGCGAACGAAGTCACCCTCTCCGTACCCCACCATATTGGCCCTAGACTTCATGTTCTCAAAACGATAGAAGCCGGAGGGGGCAGTGCTGTGTGAGCGCCGTCGACGGTAGATCATCGCCTTATTATCGGTACCAAAGATGCATCAAGTGATACGTGAAATACCCTAAAATTGCATGATTTGGGGCCTTATAACAGCGATTCCTGTACCCCTCAGTACTGAAACGAGCGTTTGAAACATCGCCTCTCCCTCATACAGGCCGACAATCGCCCCGCCGGACCCCGCAAAGTTCGCCGACGCGCCGGTCGACCGCGCGAGACGGATCATCTCGAGGTTTCCCTGGTCGAGTTTGTAGATGCGGGCGCGGAGATCGAAGTTGGCGTCGATCAGTTGATGCAGGCGGGCGCGGTCACCGTTGAGAAGAGCCTGCCTTCCCTCTTCGGCGTACGAGGCCCAGGTAGTCATCGCATTCACAACTTCCGGATCGTTGTTCCGCCAGCGTTCCCGCACGTTGTTATGGAAGACTTCGGTACCTTCGCTGAGGCTGGTGCGATAGGCGACATAGACATCTTGCAGCAGTTTCGGATTGATGTGCTCGTATTCTCCATAACCGCGGGATGTCATGAGTTCTTTCGCGAAATTCATATACACCACACCCTCGTAGGTTTGAATGACGCGATCCTGGAGGCCGGCGGCCACGCCGAGTTCCTTCGTCTCCGTTTCGAGCACGAGGTTAGGCTGCACTTCGATCGGAATCTTGAGTTCGTAGTATTGGATCAAGGCACGGAGAGCGGCGGTAACAATAGCCGACGAGCCGCCCATCCCGAGACGGAGCGGAACGGTTGATTCATATTCGAGAGTAAAGTTGCGATTGGGAAGAGTGATACCGTTCTCACGGCAGTAGTCAGTCAAGCGCACGAGGAGCGCAAGGATGATTCGAAAGCCGCCATAGTAACCGCGCCAGCGAGTTGTTTCGTAAAGATCTTCTAACGATTCAAAAACGGGAAGGTCCGCTTTACCCGCTTTGATCTCAAGTCTGGCACTCGGGTAGAGGATCACCCTCGCACGGAAATTGCGGACAAGCAGGGAAATGGTTTTTCCAAAATAACCGTCGCTCGGGTTTCCCAGCAGTCCCGCGCGCCCGTAAGCGTAGGTTTCAATGTGCATCTTTCCTCCCTCTATCGGATGAGCCGATACTGAACTGTATGCGAATCCTTCTTCAGCGAGTCTCTTCTGCAAGTGTAACCGTAGGCACCTCGGTGACGGGCGCGATTGGCAGGGGGCTGGCGGTGTTTGTCGGGGTCGGCAAAGGAGATACGAAAGAACACGCCGACTATCTGCTGGAAAAGACCTTGAATCTACGTGTTTTTGAAGACGAACAAGGCAAGATGAATCGGACAGTGCGGGAAATTGGGGGCGGGTTACTTATTGTTTCGCAGTTCACGTTATATGCCGATGTGCGGCGCGGACGACGGCCTAGCTTTGACTTGGCGGCGCCGCCGGAAACAGCGCGCGAGCTCTATGAATATTTTCTAAATAGAGCGAAAAATCAAGTGTCGAACGTGGGCGCGGGAGTATTCCAAGCGCATATGATCGTACAACTTGCCAATGACGGCCCAATAAGTATCTTCCACGATAGTATTGACAAATTTGGTATTAAGTCGCACGCTGTGAGGTAAGAGTATGCCAAGAACTCACACCCAAGTCGACCAATCCGCTCTTTACCAAGCGGCTCTTGAAGGTTTAGAACTGCAAAAGCAGCGCCTCGAGGATCAGATCCGTCTGGTTCGATCCTTGATAGGTGGCAAGAAACCACGCGCGGCCACCGCCGAGGCTCCTGCCGCTGCCACTGCAAAGAAGGCGGGGCGTAAGCCGCGCCGCAAACGGAACCTGAGCCCGGAAGCGCGTAAGCGCATCGCCGAAGCCCAACGCAAGCGCTGGGCGGCATTCCGGAAGGAGTCTAACGCCTAATCCAACCTCCAGTGGAAGCGGTCCGCGACTGCTTCCACTGGTCCCTCCCCCGCAATCTGTCCCCCGGCGAAAAAGACCGCCCTGTTAGCGACGCGCCGGGCGAAATAGATATCATGGGTCGCGATGAGCTTTGCCTGAGGAAGCTCGAGTAATAGTTTTGCCAGCTCGTTTTGAGCGGGCGGATCGAGAAACGTCGTAGGTTCGTCGAACACCAGTACGTCCGGCTTCATCACTAATACGCCGGCCAGAGCGGCGCGTTTTTTCTCACCGGCGCTCAGATGGTAGGGTGCGCGGCTTTCCAACCGACTGATGCCCAGTGTTACTAGGATCTCCCGCGCGCGGCGCATGGATTCTTCGACGCGCACTCCTTGATGCATAGGTCCAAAAGCCACGTCTTCTAATACGGTCGGCATAAAGAGTTGGTCGTCGGAGTCCTGAAAGACGAATCCAACACTGCGGCGGACTTCGGGTAATGTGTCGTCGCTGAGCGGCAGGCCACAGATACGGACATCCCCTTCGCCGCGTAGAAGGCCGGCAAGGTGCAACAGAAAAGTCGTCTTGCCTGAACCATTGGCGCCGAGGAGGGCAACGCATTCGCCAGCCATCATTTGAAAGTCGACGCCACGAAGGGCCGGCGTGCCGTCTGGGTAAGTGAACTGCAGACCGCGAACGTCGATAACCGGAATGCTCATGTCCGGACGCTCCCCGCGATGCGAGCCAAGACCACGGCGGTGGAGACAACGGCTAGAAACAGCCAATCGGCGGCGGCGAAAGTGGCAGGACGGGGAGAGACGAAATCGCCTTGAAAGCCGCGAGCGACCATAGCCCGATGGACACCTTGCGCGCGCAAGTACGATCGTCCGAACAAGACGGCGAGCGCGCCGCTGGCACGACGCCAGAGCGACTGGCGGCTTCGGCGCGGGAATACTCCCGCGTCCCGGCAGGATGCCGCCCGCCTCATCCGCATGGCGTGATCGACGATGAGTTGGAGATAGCGCACCAAAGACTGAAGCACCATCACGAGGACCGCCGGCACACCCAGACCCCGCAAACCGCGCAGGAGGTCCGGCAGCGGAGTTACTCCCATCAGCAACAATACCGTCAGGGCGGAGATATAACTCCGCGTGACGAGCGCGGAGGCGAATCCGGCGTTGCCGTTCTCCAACCAGCTCACAAGTCCGAAGAACAGCGGGAACGGCACGATAACCAGCCCGCGCAGTAGAATCTCTCCCGCAGGCAAACGGCCGATCAGCAGGCCGCAGGCTAGAACGACGGCAACGGGGAGGAAGGCGAATGGAGAAGACGGCGGCGTTGTGGAAACGCCGATCAGGAAGACAACGGCCGCGAGGATCTTTCCGCGGGCATCGCGGCGATGCAGAATAGAATCCCGGCGAGCCCACTCCTCCAGCCGGAGCGACTTACCCGCGCGGTCGCGCAATCAGGCGCTCCTTTGCCTTACCAGTAACCGTCCAACCGTAAGGCAGATTCCGTAAATCACAACAAGGCCGCCGAGGCCGGCGAAGGCTTTGCGGCTCCAATCGCCGGCCAGGAATGGAATCTCGTAGTCCGGCATCGGCGCGGCCCAGACGATCTGATCGCGAGACGCGACGCCTATCTTGGCCGCGAGCGATTCAAATCCGTCGGGCAGCGCGGATATATACAGTACACCCGCGACCATCATCAACAGAGCCGCAGTAACCAGCAATCCGGCTGAGCGGCCGGGAACACCGCGGGGCGCCTGCAGCCAGCCAGGATTCAGCCGCTCGACGGCTTGTAGAACGGCGACGGTGATCAGACCCTCCATGATGGCGGTGACCAGGAACACACCGGATGAGATGCCGATGACAGCCGGACTCATGGCGACGCCGGAAAGCCGCAACTCCAAGATAGCCGCGGCGGCTGAGGCGAGGACGGAGAGCAGTCCACCCGCAAAGACCCCAAGCGTGCGGAGATTACTATTCGATAGCAGACGGAACGGAAGATATCCGGCCCAGACGCCGATCAGAGCCATATTGGCGGTGTTAGCGCCAAGCGCCAAGAGGCCTCCGTCCTGAAAGAGAAGCGCCTGCAGGATGAGGATCGACGTCAGAATGATCGTAGCCGAGCCGGGTCCAAGCGTCATGGCTAACAGCGCTCCGCCCAACAAGTGTCCGCTGGTTCCGAAGCCGACCGGGAAATTCATGCGCTGCGCGGCGAAGACGAACGCGCCCATGACCCCGAGCAGAGGGACCTGCCCCTCGGAGATTCCCTTTTTCGCCCGATGGATGGCCAATCCGACGCCGGGAATGGCAGCCGCGTTGAGCGAGGCCCACACCGGCACGGAAAGGATTCCGTCGGGAATATGCATACTCTTCATCTTACCCCCCATAATGGTTTGGGGGCCTGTAACCTGCATGATTCTTGGGATTGGTTCCGATTTGGCGGAAGTGCCGCGCATCCGGGCCAGCCGGGAACGCTTCGGGGAGCGCTTTCTGCGCCGGGTCTACACCGATGCGGAGATCCGTTACGCGCTCTCCAAGGCGAACGCCGACGAGCGCTTCGCTGGGCGCTTCGCGGCCAAGGAAGCTGGCATGAAGGCGCTGGGGACAGGGTTGACGTCCGGAATCACATGGCATGATTTTGCCGTGTCGCGGGAGCCTTCGGGGCGGCCTACTCTTGCGTTGAGCGGAGTGGCGGCACGGATTGCGGGTGCACTGGGCGTGCAGCGAATTCACCTGACGATTACGCACACCGCTGGACTGGCGCTGGCGGTGGTTGTGATGGAAGACTAGCTCTTTCGCGCGGTGGAGGCGGGTTCTGTGAGGCCGGCAGGCCGGAGTTGCGCCTCTTCCAGTTGCTTTGCCTGCGCGTAGGTGTAGATCATGCGGTGGATCACCGTCAGATTCGAAATCACCGCGATTACCCAGAGCACCGGGGCCATACGGTCAAATAACGCCCCGATGATCAGCAGGACAACACGCTCGGGACGTTCGGCGAATCCCACCTTGCAAGTAGGTATCAGATTCTCGGCGCGGGCCCGGGAATAACTCACCATCACCGACCCAGTCATCACAACGGCCGTCAGCAGCACATAGAAGAACCGGTCGATATTAGCGTAGTAGACGAGGAGGCCCATCAGCAAGCCAAGGTCTGAGTAACGGTCCAGCACGGAGTCGAAGAATGCCCCGAAGCGGGTGACCTGATTGGTGTGGCGCGCGACGCGGCCGTCCACCATGTCGAACAGTCCGGCGCCGATGATGACCAGCCCCGCCTTCAGAAACTCGCCTCGCGCAAGGAGTATGGCCGCGATGACATTGATCAATAGCCCGATCAACGTCAGCATGTTGGGGTGAATCCGGGAGAGCGCCAGACCGCGCACAATCAGAAGGATAATCTGATTACATCCTGCACCGATGGCACGTGTTATGGTCATGACAGGTTCAAAGCCTTCCCGGACCTACTCGACCGTTTCGCCGTGAATCGTGGTCAGGCGAACGACTTCATATTCAAGCGTAACTCCCGGCGCAACGATTCTGACCTCGTCGCCCGCCCGCTTATTCAACAGACCGCGCCCGATGGGCGAGCTCGTCGAAATCAAGCCGTTCTTAACGTCCGACTCCTCGCTGGCCACCAGCCGATAAGTTACTTCCTCTTCCCTGACAACGTCGTAGACCACGACCGTGGAACCGAAGCCGATACGGTCCCGGGGCACTTTTTGCAGGTCGATCATGGAGATCTCGGCCAACCGCTTGCGCAATTGTCCGAGGCGCGCATTTACAAGCCCCTGACGCTCTTTAGCGGCATGGTACTCCGCGTTTTCGCTCAGGTCTCCCAACTCGCGCGCGCGAAGTATTTCCTTTGGCAGTTCCATGCGGAACTCGCGTTCCAAAGCAGCAATTTCATCCTGCAGCTTTTTCTTAAGTTCTTCCATTACCGGCTTGACCGCTACTGTCCCAAGTATAGCAACGATGGCCCACTGGGAACGGGTAAAACGGCCTATCTGGCATTAATGGACACTTCCCGAATAATGGAACCGACTTCGATGCGGAAGCGATTCGCCTGGCCGGTTACACTGCCCATCCGGAGCCGGATGAGCCAGTATCCGGGAAAGGCTTCTTCGGCGGACGTTGCGTCGACAAAGTCGCCCGAACCCTCCAACACCGTGACCTTCGGCGTTTCGAGCGGGGTGCCCGCACCGATTGCGTCGGTAACGAGCAGTGGGAGCGACACCGTGCTACCCGCGGCGGCGCTTGACGGGGCACCCGGAACGAATGTGGCGGCTGCGGGTTTTCCGGTAGGAACTCCATACCAGTAGGCAACACGCTGGGGGCGTTCGCCCTCTTCGGCGTCGAGACGGCGGAGCAGAAGAAAGCCCTGGTACTCGCCGAGTTGGAGGTCGCCGCTGAACTTGACCCGGAGGTCGACGGTATCGGCGGCGCCAAGGGAGAATTCCGATGGTTCCACGATGGGTTTCACATCGTCACCGGAGTCCACCTCGACTCTCCACGTTCCAACGCCGGCGGTAACACTCTGTATGCGCAGAGTCTTCGACATGTCGACCCGCTGGCCGCCCAGGCCGAAGCTGATCGATACCGGTTCCATCGTAAGGCGCCCGCGGAGCGCCGCCTGAAGGTCGAGCCGGCCGGCGCCGCCAACCTGAACCGGAGCGGACCGTACTTCCGATGCGGGGATCTGCTGGGCCGTGTTCACAAGCAGCGACCGGTATTGAGCCGGCGTGAGGCCGGGCCGGCCGGCTTTCAGCACGGCGTACCCGCCGGCCACGAGGGGGGAAGAGAAGCTGGTTCCATCCACCACGGCGAACCCGGAAGCGCTGTAGACTTCGCCGTTCTTGTTCGACGACTGGGCAGCGGTGAGAATCTCCTCACCGATGGCGAGCAGGTCAGGCCGAATGCCGCCGTCCGGTCCGGGGCCGCGGGAGGAAAAACTGGAGATACCATCGGCATCAATCAGGAAGGGGACGGTATTATCAAACGCCACGAACACGGTTGAGTCCGGGTTGGCGCCAAGAACCGATTTGACGCGCAAACCGTCGCGATTGCCGATCATCACGGCTGGCAAGGCGGCGGTTCCTACGGCCATGACACTGACATTTGGAGACGCCGCATGGGTGTAAACGACGGCAGCGACCGCGCCCGCCGCCTCGGCGGCCTTCAACTTGGTCTCGAACGTGCAATCGCCGCGCAATATGAGGGCGACTGTCCCCGATAGCGATCCTGCGGGAAGTGACTGACAGGCGAGGGCAGTGGGATCGATTGAAGCGATGTCCTTGAAGGGCGCGGTAACCGGGCCGGCAGGGGCAGGGCCATCGCCGGCAATCGCGACGAGCGGGTCGCCGCCGTTGACGCGAATGCCGGATGCAAAGATGCGATCCGTCCAACTGGCTCCGACCGTCAGACCGGCATTGCCCAAGGAAGGCGTGGACCCGGAGAGCCGGAGCGGGCCAGAGTTACCGTTCGACTTGAAGAACGAGATGCCCAGCGAGCCGGCGCGTTCGATGGCGGGCAGAAGGGGGTCGTAAGCGGCGCGAGCTTGCGGAAGGAAGCCGAAGCTAAAGTTGAGCGCGTCCATGCCATCGGCGGCGGCATCGTCAATGGCTTTGGTGACGATCGCCGTTGTGGAAGAGGCTCCGTTCGGCCCGCCGAAGACCTTGTAGACTCCGAGCCAGGCGGCCGGGGCGGCTCCCTGGATCTCGGCAAGAGGGCTTTTGACACGCATACCGGCAGCAGCCATGGCGACCGCTGTGCCGTGACCGGAGTTGTCGGCGGACGATTCCTCAAAGCCAGCCATTCGCTCATAGCTCCGATAAACGATCACCTTCCCGTTGAGTTGTCCGCGAATCTCGTCGTTCGATGCTTTCGGAAAGCCATCCGGCGCGGCAAGTGTGTTCGATTGAAATGCGGGGTGCTTCAGATCGAGGCCACTGTCGAGAATCCCGATCTTTGTACCGGCTCCGGCCTTTTCGGACCCACCCACGGATTCCCAAACCTTGGAGATCTGCAAAAGACCAACGGCCCGGTCCAACTCCGGATGGACTTCATAGACCGGCCAAACGCGCTTTACTCCCGGGATGGCGGAGAGCTCGGCTTCGCCGGCTTTTGCTTCGACAATCAGCGCGTTCATAACGACTTCGGTGAAGTCCCGGACCTGTGCCCGTGCGCCGAACCGGGAAGCGATGGCGGTACGAACGTTCTGCTGCGAGTCGCGAATGCGACGGACGCCGCGGGCGCGGCTTGATGGCACTTCCGAAAGTTCCAGAACGTACCAGTCCGGAACCACCTGCGCGGACAGCACACCGGCCGCCAGCAGAGTGAGCAAAAATTTCCCGAAGCTCATGTTCTTGATCGTCTCTTACTGAATCGGCAGGGCAGCGGCTTTTGAGGAGACCCCGCCAGAACGAATAGAGAGAGTTTGAATACCCGCCGGCGTATCTGCCGGAACCGTCGCGTTTATCTGGTACAGACCGACGAAGCCGGGAGCGAGACCGCAAAATGCGACAGGGGCAGAACGCCCGCCAATCGTTACCTCCGGTGTAACCCGGCACGTCGACAAAGGTTGCGCGCCGGCCGGTTCGCCGGATGCGGGCCGGTTGTCGACCGGGCTGATGCCGTTGGCATAGATCTGGACGACGCTGCCACGGCGCACCGCATTGGCGGCGGTGACAAGGGCGTAGTTCTGATCGAGAGCGGCGGTGAGCAGGCGGCCGCTGCCAGGATCGGTGTATTCAAAGACGGCCGGAGAATAGTCGTTGAGCGCGACGCGGAAAGTAGCGGAGGAGAAGTCGCCGATGCTGACTTTCATATCCGCGGCGGCGGCTCCGGCGAGTTCCCAAGGGACCTGGACATTGATCTGGCCCGGGCTGACGAAGTGGATACGGCCGGCGTAGCTAAGCTGGCGGCCCGGTACGTCAAAGCCGACGCTGACCCCCGCGAGGGAGAGAGGGAGATAGTTGGTGGAGTAGACAAGAGTGCTATCGGCAAGCGCGCCGCCGAAGATGGAGATGTAGGAGCCGGGGGCGACACCCGCGCCTAGCTGGGTGCTGGCGGCGTTGACAACGCCCCCGGTCTGGATGGCAGGTTGCTGAATGGAGCGGCCGATCCACTCCACCTTGAGCCCGCCGCCCTCCACACTAAATACCTGTTCGCCGATCGTCGGCCCTGCGAAGACTACGGCATCGGCAATTCCATAGCTGTCGGTCTTCTCGAGTGCCGTATCGATCCGGCCACCGCCGGCTTCGGAGCGGAAGCGAACAGGAACATTAGCCGCTGGCACACCCTGCTTGTCGACGAACTTCACGTTGAGCCGTTGCACACGACCATTGACCAGGGCCGTAAAGCCATCGCTAGTCAGCGGGAAGGCGTTGAAGGGCGTGTTGTTGCCAACCAGGTACGCGTAAGGAACTCGCAGCGTAGTGGCGGCGCCCTCCACGACAATCGACCCTTCGTACCAGTTTGACGATGCCGGAAACGTGCCATCCACCCGGAGTGTGATGGTGGCCACCTGTCCTACGCCGACTGTGGCGGATGTAGGCGAAACGGTGACATTAACGCCGCTTGCCTTGACGGTTTCGCTGACCGAAAAACGAAGGTTGACGCTGCCATTGGATAGATTGGCCACGCGAACCTGGCTGGAAAGGGGAAAGGAGCGGGCGATGCCGAAGGAAACAGTGGCGGGCTCGGCGGCGACGTTGGCGCGGACGGCTTTGTCGACATCGAGCTGTCCGGCTCCCATACCAGATTGCAGGGCGTTGATGGGCTTACTGTCATAGTCATAGTCGATGATGTCCGGGTTGGCGGAGTGGACGAGAGCCGATTTGATTTGCGCGGGCGTCAGGTTGCGGTTGCGCTGTTTGACTAATGCGGCGGCACCCGCAACCATGGGAGCGGAGAAACTGGTGCCATCTGCGCGGACGAAGCCCGTCGGATCGTAGAGCTCACCGTTGGGATCGTATTTTTGGGTGGCCATAAAGAGGTCGGCTCCGACGGCGATTAGTTCGGGCTTGATTGCGTTGGTGCCGGTGGCAGGACCCTGGGAGGAGAATATGGCGACCTCGCCCGCGGGCATATCGATAGCGGTGATCGCGGGGTCCAGGATGACCGGAGCATCGGGATTGGAAGTCAAATATTGCTGTAGCGCGGCTCCGCTGTCCTTGCCGATCATGACGAGGGGAATGCCGGTATTCTCCAGGCCACCGGCTGCGAAGATGTTGTTCGTCGAGGGCCGGTAGAGAACGACGGCGATCGCACCGGCCTTCTGGGCGTTGATGGTCTTGACGGAGAACGTGCAATCGCCTTGCGCGATGAGCGCGATTGTTCCAGCCAGGGAACCAGTGCCGAGAGAGGAACAGGCCTTACCGTCGTTTTGGAGTTTGGAAACGTCACGGAGCGGTGCACGAAGCGAAGCGGTCAGTTTAGGGCCATTACCGAAGAAGCCGTTAAGACGGCTTATGTTGGCGGGACCATTGGGAACACGAACCGATTGGTAGAGGACGTGCGAGTTGACCGAAGCGCCCACGGTGATGGCGTTAGGCGCAATGCCGGGCGATGTGATGGTATTGAGCGAGGGGATTTCGAGACCGGTATCCCCTTCGTTGCCTGCACTGGCCACGACGGTAAGCCCGCGGCGGATGGCGTTCTCAACCGCTTCCACCTGGAGGTCACATGCGGCATTGTTCGTCTTGTTGCAAACGCCGCCGCGATCATCCGGCCCCCACAAAGAGGCGCCCCCGAGCGAAAGCGAGGCGACATCCATGCCGTCAAGCAGGGCGGCCTCAAGCGCGGCGATTATGACGTCGTCAAATGTGATGTCGTTCACTCCGGGCGAGCCGAAGACCTTATAGTTGCCAAGGTAGGCTTTGGGTGCGACGCCGGACATTCGGCCGATGGGACTGTTGACGGAAGTCCCGGCGGCGACGCTGGCCGCGGCAGTTCCATGTCCGCTATGGTCGCGGGGCGAGTTGTCATCGGGACGCGTGTCGTCCGGATAGGCATAGATGAGGCGATCGACAAAGCTGCGAGCGGCGATGAC
Organism: Acidobacteriota bacterium; assembly: GCA_016185425.1. Taxonomy (GTDB): domain Bacteria; phylum Acidobacteriota; class Terriglobia; order Bryobacterales; family Bryobacteraceae. The sequence continues at coordinate 83,447 of JACPNQ010000004.1, forward strand.
CTTGGAGTTGGTGTAGTTGCACTCGTCGCCGCTGCATTTCGGGAAGCCCGCCGGCATAGAGAGGGAGGAGTCCTGCATGGCGGGATGCGTCTGATCGATCCCACTGTCGATGATGGCGATGCGCACCCCGCTGCCTGCGTTGTTCTGCCCCCCGAGTTGATTCCATGCGCCGGGAGAGCGGACGACATCGTTCGCCCGAGTCATCGCCATACGGATGGGACGCATTTCGCGAACGTATCGCACGCCGGGCATGGCGGCGAGCGCTTCGACGTCTTCCGGCTCGGCGGAGACGAAGATGGCGTTTACGAGGGTTTCCGCTAAACCATGTTCGTGGAGGCCACGACGGGCGATTTCCGCACGGACAGCCGATTGCGACTCGACGACGCGTTGACGTTGCGCACGGCCGGCAGCGCCGATGATGGCTTCCCGAGAGGTGACCACCGCGGCCACGGGGGGCTGCTCCAAAACCACCGCATAACGGCGAAATGCACCACTTCCGCGGGGTCCCCCGGCGGCGGGAGCATTGGGGTCCGGAGTACTGGCGGCCGCGTTAGGCGAGCGGTCCTTGACGCGGCGGTCCGGACGTTCACGGACGCCGGGCTGCGCCATTAAAGGCAATGCCGCCAGTAAGATCCAAGCAATTGATTTCAATCGTCACCTCGTTGCCGCGCCTTGGCGGCATCTACTCATTGTGGCAGTCCAATAGTGCAGGGATTGTGCGCACGTTAGGAGCCTTTTACGTGCAATCGAGTCACCAGAGAGCTATTCGAGTCGTAAAGCTGTTTGCGGGTCGATCCTGCAAGCGCGGCGCGCCGGGGCAAATGCGGCGACGAGGGCGGCGAGCAACGCGACGACAAGCGTGAGACCATACGCGGACGTATCGAGCAGGTTGACGAGTAACTCCATTCGCGAGCCGAGATACTGAAGGACCCCGATGGCGAGGATCAAACCGAAGATCAGTCCGATGGCGGCGAGACGGGCCGTATAGAAGACGACGAAGCGAGTAATCTGCATAGCCGACGCGCCAAGGGCCATGCGGATTCCAATCTCTTTGAACCGCTGGCTGACGAGGTAGGACATGGTGCCGTAGATCCCGGTGATCGTGAGCAGCAGCGCGACGCCTCCAAGAAGCGTGGCGAGCCAAGAGACAGCCTGCTGCGGATAGGACTCCCAATCGATAGTCTCTTGCATGGCGACAACCCAGGCGCCATGCTGCGCGCCCGGAGAACGCGCGAGCGCCGCAGCCAGATGCTTCCGCGTCTGTTCCGGGCCGTGCTTGCCGCGGACGGCGGGGACAGCGCCCGGGCGAAGCTTGTTGGGAAAATGGATTGTCGGCCGCTGGCCGCCGTCGCGCGCCTTGACGACGAAGTCACGGCTAACGCCAACCACGAGCGCTTCGGCGAATCGCAGCTTCGGCCAAGCGGTCTCCGCAATGCTGAGGACGGAGATTGTTTTGCCGATGGGGTCCTGCCCCGGCCAGAGCCCGCGGGCCGTCAGTTCGCTGACAATGGCGACTGGTAACTCGCGATCTCCCTCCTCCTGGGTAAACGTACGGCCGCGTACGATCGGCAGGCGAACCATTTGGAAGAAGTCGCCGGAACACTGGAAGAAGTAGGCGCTGAGCCGGCCCGGCCCTCCTGCCGCGCCGAGTTCGATTGCCTTCCCCTCGGTCATCGGGCGGCCCATCACTGCATAGGTATCCACCCAGGGTTCGTCCCGCAGAATCGCGGCGAGCGCCTCGGAGTCCGCAACGCTTTCGTTGCCGACGCCGAAGACGCTGGTCATATCGTAGCCGCGTTCAATGTTGACGGCCTTGCGGGTGCCGCGCAACAAAAGTCCGGATGTTGCGAGGAGCATAACGCACAGGGACACTTGGCCAACAACGAGCGCATCGCGCAGTCCGGAACCTTGGAGCCCGCCGAATTCGCCGCGTAACGCGGACGTGATGGAAAGACGCGTTGTCTGCGCGGCGGGCGCGACTGCGAAAAGGATTGTCGTTACAGCGGCGACGAGCGCCATGTAAACCCAGACATAGCTATCTATCGTGAAGTCCGGGATGCGGGCGCGGTGGAGTAGCGTGGGGGGCGCCGTCGCGAAGAGGAAATGGAGAAGGACGTTGAGCGAAAACTTTGCGATTCCTACACCCGCGGCCGCAGCAAGCAGCGCGAGGACCAGCCCTTCGGCAAGGAGCTGACGAACAACACGGCCGCGGCTGGCGCCTAGAGAGATTCGAGTACCGAACTCCCGCTGGCGGGCTGTTGCGCGTGCAAGCAGAATATTGGCGGCGTTGGCGCACGGAATCAACATGGTCAGGCCGAACGCAATCAACAAAGGCAGCGAGAAGGTGATGGCGGTCCAGGTAATCGGGATGCTAAGGGTTTCGAACTCGGCATACCGGATGCGGTCGTATTGTGACCGAGCGGATGTGGCGCGGCGGACATGTCCAGTGACAATCGATTTGGCGCGCGACTCGGTCATCTCCGGCCGGAGGCGCCCAACGATTCCGCGAACAGGCGATGGAGTGATTCCGGGCGCGCGGTTCCAGGCACTCTGCACCACCCAGCAATCGGGTGCTGCAACACCGAACTTCGCGTAGCGGGGCGGAACCATCTCGACTGTTCCGACAGCGACTCCAGCGAACTCCGGCTCGGCGATACCGGCTACTTCAAAAAGCGTGCCGTTCAACATGACTTTCTTGCCGACGAGCGCGGGGTCGCCGCCAAATCGGCTTTGCCACGTGCGGTAATTCAGGACAAGAGAGGCGTCGTCATCGCCGGCGCGGAAGACGCGGCCGTAGGCAGCGTTGACGCCAAGAAGCTCGAAGAAATTGCTCGAAACCACGGCGATGCGGGAGGACTGGCCCTCAAGTCCGGAACCTTGCAGAGAACTGGCCGCAACAGACGTAAAGGCAGGCGCGGCGGCGGCGAGGGCTTCGAACTCCTGCCAGTTCAGGTAGGCATCGGTGCGGTATTGGGTTTTGAATTCAATGGAGACAAGGGAAGCCGGGTCGCGGACGGCGAGGGGCCGAAGGAGATAGGCGTTGAAGATCGTGAAGAATGCGCCGTTCAGGCCAAGTCCCAATCCGAGTGTGAAAACTACCGCGGCGACAAAGCCGGGGCTCTTGCGCAGAACGCGGAGCGCGTATAGCAAGTCTTGCGGCAAGGCGCGCAGCCACTCGAGGACACGTTGCAGGTGCGTCTCCCCCGCTTCGAGCGGACGAAAGATCGGCGATGCCGGTTCGTTTCGAACGAAGTCTCCCCACTCCCGCTGGAATTCTTCCTGGGCGATGACGGTGCCTTCGCCGGCGAGGTCGAAGCGGTCAATTTCCGATTCGCCGTGCTCGACGTAGCGGAGCGGCGCGATGCCCCAGTGGGCCATGCGCTTCCTGCGGAGATACTGCCAGACGGCGATTTCAGCGAGGAGGACGATGAGGAGCGAGGCTGGGTTGGTTGCGCTGGAGTAAACGATTTTGCCGAGAATCAACAAAACGGGGAAGAGGCCGCTGAACAATACGCAAGTGAGGATGAGAGGGCGTTTGCCGGGTTGATAGGAACAAGTGAAAGGGAGTTTGCGCCAATCGGCGAATAGGCGTTCAAATGCTATGGCGGCGGTGCCGCAGGCGACAGCGGCCCAGGCGATAGCGACCCACCAACCGCCCTGCCGCGAGACGAAGATGGTGCCGAGCAGGACGATCGGAGCGACGCCGCAGGCAAAGACGAAGCGTTCGACAGCGCGCATCCAAGCAACGCGGCCTTCGCGCTCGGTGATCTGGAAAATCCAATTCGCGCGGAGCTCGGTCGGGATCTGGAAGAGATGGCGGATACCGAAGAGAGTCAGCAGCAGGAGCGCGAGTGGGTAGACGGTGAAGACGACGCGCTCGATCTCGGTGGTGGAGGCGATGCTGAGAGCGGATTGGGCCAGCCACGCAATGGCGAGAGCCGCGTAAATGAGGATGGCGAGGCGGTGCATGCGGTTGCGTTGGACCGTGATCCAGAAGAAAGCGAGAGCGGCCTGTTCGCGGGGATCGCGGATAAATTTGGCGATCCAATCCAGCCGGCGGGCAGAGCGTTGGACAGGCGCCTCGACGACGAGGCGGCGGTAACGGTGGAAGCTCAGCGCGAACATGACGAGCGCGAAGGCGGGAGCGATGAGGACTTCGCGCAAACCGATTTCGAGGCCGCTTAGGAGGATGTGGCCCTTCGATGCGGCGACGAAAAATCCGCCGAGCGACGCAGCGGCGAGCAGCGCCTGGAGCCAGATCATTGCACGCTCGAAGAGGCGGGCGGGGAGGATGTTGAGCAGCGTACCCTGAATGGCGATAAGGCCGAAAAAGGTGACGACGGAGGCGGCAGTCAGCGCGGCGAGGGTGGGGAGGAGTTTGGCGGCGGTGACACTGGCGACGACCAGTGAGGCGGGGGCAGGAAGCACGACGATGAAGATGCCGATGGCGATGCAGAGCGCGACGAATTTGGAGAGGAAGATATCGGCGCCGGAGATCGGCAGGGCCGCCAGGGCGAGGTAGTCACGAAGTGTTGGGTAGACCGATTGCCAAAGCGCCGCCACAAGCAGCCCGGTGAGGCAGATCGCCATGGCAGTGAGCGAGAGAACGTCGTTGGCGGATTCGAGGGGGATGCGGCCGGCAAGCCCGAGTCCTTCGAGTTTCTTGTATTTGAAGAGCAGGAGCGCGAAGAGGAGCATCCAGCTTGAGGCGGCCATGGCTATGGCGCCGGGGGCGTAACTGAGGAGGAGCTCGCTATCGAAAAGGCTGAGCAGGAAGTGGCGAATGAGTTCGAAGCGCGTGCCGTGCGTCTCCTGCAGCCACTCCTTCATTTGGCGACGGTCTCCAGAATCTTACGGGCGATGGCTTCGGTATCTTCTGCCTGGGTAAGTTGCGCGAACACTCCTTCCAGCGATTTTTCGGCCATCATCGCTTGCAGATTGGCGACAGAATCATGCGCGGCGACCTCGCCCTTGCGAAGGATAAGAACAGAGGAGGCGACCTTCTCGACAACCTCGAGGACATGCGAGCTATAGAGGACGATTTTGCCGCGTCCGGCGAGGGCGCGGAGTAGACTGCGGAGCACCAGGGCGGCGTTGACGTCGAGACCGGAGAAAGGCTCGTCGAGGATGAGGAGTTCGGGGTCATGCAGGAGAGCGGCGGAGAGGAGGATCTTTTGCCGCATGCCTTTGGAGTAAGAGGAGAGCGGAGCATGGCGGTCCTCCCAGAGGCCGAAAAGGCGGAGTAGCTCGTCCATTTTTGGTTCAAGAACATTGCGGGGCATGCCGCGGAGACGGCCGGCGAGTTGCAGATACTCGCGACCGCTTAGATGGGGATAGAGGTGCGCCTCTTCGGCCACGTAACCGATGCGGCTTTGGTAGGCCTTCATGTCGCGGACGACGTTTTCGCCATTGAAGAGGATCTCGCCCGCCGAGGGTTCAATGAGGCCCGTCAGCATCTTGACCGTCGTGCTTTTACCGGCGCCGTTTGCGCCTAAGTAACCGAGAATCTCTCCAGGGCGGATGGTGAAGCTGACTTTGTCGACGACGGTTATTCCGCTGTACCGTTTCGTGAGGTGGCGCACTTCGAGCATAGGCTTCGGCTAAGTTTCGGACACCAGTTTAATAGGAAAAGTTCCGCTCACCGCAGCCTTGTTTACCGCCCAGACGCTTGCAATCGTGTTACCATTCGAGTAGGAGATCCTTTCATGGCCAAACCCGCCTTTGCGCCGGGCGCCCAGGTAGAACATGGCAAGTTCGGGCTCGGCAGTGTTGTTGAATGCACCGACGAGCACGTAAAGATTAATTTCGACGACCATGGGGAAAAGAAGTTCGTTCTTTCTATCGTCATTGCCAATTTGAAGAAGAGCGATCGCCAACCGCCGGCCGGTAAGAAGAAGACGACCCGTAAGAAGGCCGCCACACCCGCCGCTTAGCTTCCCTTCTGCCGTTTTATCTTTTGCAGTAACCTGCGAGCCTCGTCGAGTGACGGGGCGGCGGTGAGTTGTGCTTCGGCATCAGTTATCCGATTCATTTGATAGTAGGCGCGGCCTAGTTCGAAGCGGATTAGTTGGTGGCGCGAGAACTTAGCGGCGGCGGGTGTGAGTGTTGCGACGGCGTCGGCAGGGCGGCCTTCGCGGATAAGGAAGCGCCCGAGGTGATAGCGAGGCTCCGGAGTGCGGTCCTTGTTGCCATCGACGGCCTGGCGGTATTCTTTCTCCGCCTCGGCGGGGCGGCGAAGCGCCTCATACGCACCGGCGATGGCATCGTGGACGCGCCAGGGATTGGGGTCGGTTGTTATGAGAGGGGCGAGTGTCTTGAGGGCGTCGTCGTATCGATCGAGGGTGAAGAGCGTGCGGCCGAGCAGGTAACAGCCATTGACTTCGTTTGCCATGCAGGCCTTTTCGAGAAGCGGCCGGGCGTCGGCAAACCGGTTCTGCTCCAACAGCGGCATCGCCGCGGCGACTTGCCAGGCTAGCAGGAGTCCGATCACTCTTCCAATAGTCGAGCTTCGCGGAGACCACGCGCCAGATAGCCGCGCGCGTTTCGCGGATAGCCGAAGTCCCACCACGGTTCTTCGCCGCCGCTTTCCCAGACGCGCGCCTGACGATTTGTCAGCATGGCCGCAAAGCGCTCGTCGGCTTCGGAGACGCGGTCCTCGAGCTGAAAAAGCGCGATGGCGGCACGGATATCAAGATCGTGACGGTACTCGTTGAGACCGTATGAATAGCCGCGTTCCACTTCGTCGACGAACTCCTGCCAGCGGCGAATTAGCCCATCGCTGCCGGCCGTGACGATATGCGCGGGGAAGCCGTTGTCCTCGAGGTATACGACGATGTCTTCTTCGGTCAACCCAGGGAGACCTTCGGCTCCGGTTCGTACTCTATCAAGGCTTCGCGGCCGTTGTTGAGGATGGACAGGCGGCCGGCTTCGACGACGAGTTCGTTGTAGCGGCTGTTAGCGGGGGTGGCGAGGATGCCCTTTTCGTCGATGTCCTTGAGGAGCATCTGGCGGGCGTTGCAATCGCTCGCGGCGTCGACGCGGTAGATGGCTTTGACGAGATACTCGACGCTGCGAACACCATAGCCAACCGGCTCCAGGCCGGGACCGCCGAGATCGTTGTATTGAAAATAGTCCGGACTGGGCTCGCTATAGAACGTCGCGCCCGGGGCATCGGATTTCTTCGAGAAGGTATACCCAAGCCCACGGTACTGGTCGCTGTGGTCCAGCATGGCGCCGGTCCCGCCACCGCAGTAGAGCGTCATGCCCTGCGTGTTCGGTCCCGGTCCTTCGTTCGGATAGCAGAGTGTCGTCTGTACGTTCAACACCGCGCCGTTGTTCCATCGCACCCGTGTATCGCACCACAGGTAGCCCTTATTCCCATTCGGATAGGTGTCGGCAATGCCGTAGTTCGATACGGACACCGGGCGCAAGCCGGTGATGAAGTGAACGAGATCAACGTAGTGGCAACCGATGTAGGTGAAGCAGTCGGTGTTCTCGACGGTACACCAGTTTTGAAAATTGGACTCGCGGTAATACCACTTCTCCATGAGACGCGCGGTACCGAGTTTGAATTCGCCGAGGCGGCCATCGCGATAGAACTGGCGGGCTTTGTGGGCGCGATCGTCGAAACGCTTGTGGTATTCGACGCCTACAAAGAGACCGCGCCGGCGCGCTTCGACTTCGATCTCGATCGACTCGCGCGCCGTGAGCACCAACGGCTTCACGCAGATGACGTGCTGATTGTTTTTCAGCGCTTCCATGGCGGCGGGGAAGTGGAGCTGGTCGGGCAGGGCGATGATGACGACGGAGCGCTCCGGCATTTCGGCGATGACGGCTTTGTAAAGGTCTGGCTGCGGACCGCCGGCGAAGACTTCCGGATAGGCTTTGAACGATTGGCCGGGAAAGGCTTTCGTGATGGCGGGCGCGGCCGCGAGAGCTTGCACTGTCTTTGCGTGCTGGGCGCAGACGGTGATCCCGGCCACTTCGCCGTTTCGCTGCATTTTGTAGAGGGCGGGGAGGATCTGATCGTGCGTGATCATCCCGCCGCCGACAACGAGCACGGGCTTCATACGCTGAGTGCCTCGACGAACGCTTCTTCGAATGTGGCCAGGCTTTCGTCCACAGCTTCGGCGGTGATGTTGAGCGGCGGGCAGACTTTGATGGTGCCGCCGCCGAATCCGACCGGCGAGAACATCAGAACGCCCTTCTCAATCGAGTTACGGATTGCGTTCCAGGCGAGGTCGGCGTCAGGCTCCGTTGTGCCGGGCTTCACGCAGGCGATACCGGCAACCAGACCCTTGCCGTCGACCCACCCGATCCGCGGATACTTTGCCTGCATACCGCGGAAGTAGTCGAGCATCCGCCCGCCCTGCACGCGTGCGTTTTCAACGAGGTTTTCTTTCAGGATCAGTTCGAGCGATGCCGCCGCGGCGGCTACGCAGACGGGGTTTCCGGTGTGTGTCGACGTCATGGAACCGGCGGGATGGAGATCCATGATCTCCGGCCGGCCGATGACGGCGGCGATGGGCAAGGAGCTCGAAATCCCTTTGCCCAACGTGGTGAGATCCGGGACGATACCGTAGTGTTCGAAGCCCCAGAGCTTGCCGGTGCGGCCGAACCCCGCCTGCACTTCGTCGCACGCCAGCAGCGCCTGGTGCTTGCGGCACCAGTCTTGCAATTGGACCATATATCCGGCCGGTGCGAAGGAAGCGCTGCCGCCCTGATAGGTCTCGAGAATGACGCCCGCTACGTGAGCCGGGTTGACGCCTTTGTCCGCCAACTGTCTCTCGAAATAGGCGAAGGACTGATCGGGCGTGCGGAAGCCGTCGGGGAATTCCAACTGCACGAAACCCGCGTCGAGGTTGACGATCCAGTCTTTGAGGGACGGGATGCCCCCTGCCTGCTGCGACCCGAGCGTGCGGCCGTGAAACGCCTTCTCAAAGCTGACGATGACGACCTTCTCCCGGCCGCCCGCCTTCACGCCGTGCGTGCGCATGAGCTTGATGGCGCATTCGACGGTTTCCGAGCCGGTTGTCAGCAGGAAGACCTTTTTCAGCGGCTCCGGCATCAGGCCGGCGAGGCGTTTCACGAAGTTGGCACGGATTTCGTTGGGGAAGCAGTAGTTGGTCAGCAGACCGTGGCCTGCCTGCTGCTGTATGGCTTCGACAACTTCTTTTCGTCCGTGGCCGGCGTTGGTGATGAGCACGCCGCTCGACCAGTCGATCCAGCGGTTGCCCCAGCGATCCCAAACGGAGAAATCCTCCGCCCGGTCCCACACAACGGGCGGCTGGCCCTGCATGGCTACGGGCTCATAATCGTGCAGTTGCCGCAGAATCGGCAGTGACTCCGGCACCGGGAAGTCCGTGACGATGCGCCGCAGCGAGGTTTCCACCCGCGGAACGGGGCGAGGGACGAGTTCGTAAGTTCTAGCCATGGGACCTTCTATTGTCCGGTAACATACGCGAAACGCGCAAATTTCGGAATGCATCGAATGTGTTGTGAGCACCGCAACCACCGTTCGCGTGCAGGAGAGTTTGTTAGCTCCGCTGGAGAAGCGCGCCTTGATCTGGATTGCCCAGCGCCTGCCAGGGGCGGTGAATTCCGACCATTTGACGGTGTTAGGGATCAGCTCCATGGTCGCGGCATCGCTGGCGTATTGGTATTCGTCGGCGAATCCGATCGGACTTTGGATCGTTAATATCTGCCTTATTTTGAACTGGTTCGGCGATTCGCTGGACGGCACGGTGGCGCGTGTAAGGAATCGGCAGAGGCCGCGCTATGGGTACTACGTCGATCATGTTGTCGATGTCGTCGCGATATCGCTGCTGATGGGCGGCATGGCGTTGAGCGGCCATTTGCGTCCGGTGATTGCCGCGTTTTTTCTGGTCGGCTACCTGTTGCTGAGCAGCGAAGTCTTCCTCGCTACGCATTCGCTGAACAAGTTCCAGATCAGTTTCTTTAAGTTCAGCCCCACCGAGTTGCGCATTCTGCTGATCATCGGCAACCTGTTCGTCTACTACATGGATCCGCAGGTGAGCCTGTTCGGGGATACGTTGCAGCTCTACGACATCGGCTTTGGCATCGGCGCGGCGGGCGTGCTGCTGATTTTTGCGGTCACGGCCATCCGCCACACGGTCCAGTTGTATGACGAGGAGCGCCTCGATTGATCCAGCGTTGGCTACGGTTTAATGCTGTCGGTATTGCGGGCGTCGCCGTGCAGCTCGCCGCGCTGATGCTGTGGATGCAGTGGACCGGGCTGCCGGTGTTGGCCGCCACGGCGTTGGCCGTCGAGTGCGCCGTGCTCCACAATTTCTACTGGCATGAGCGCTGGACGTGGCGGACGCGCGGGACTCCGGGGACCGGCCGGCGGCTGATCCGGTTCCATCTCGCCAACGGCCTGCTATCGATCGTTTCCAACCTCGTGTGGATGCGCGTTCTTGTGGGTGCCCTGGGGCTCCATTATCTGGCTGCGAATGGGATTGCCATCGGAATTACGGCTCTGCTGAACTTCGCACTCAGCGAACGATTCGTGTTCCGCCCGGCGCGATAACTATTCCACCCACTCGACTCCCGAGGATTCGAGCATTCCGCCGAGGACCCCGGCGGCGTCTTCCTCCACCGCCTGCAATACTTTCTCCGCAAACGTGCGATCGCTCGAAATCGTTACGGCGCTGACGAGCGCACGATTCAGCAGATTCGTTGGTCCGATCTCCGCCACCGCCACATTATGACGGCTGCGCAGACGGGCCTTCAGGCTGCGAATGACATTGCGGCGGTCCTTCAGCGATTGGGCATGTTCGATGCGCAGTTCGAGGTGAAGGACGCCGATGATCGGCATGGATAGCTGGGGTTAGTCGAGGACGCGGGCAACCTGCTCGGTGACGAATGCCTCGATGATGTCGCCCTTTTCCAGGTCATTGAAACCTGCGATGGAGATACCACATTCAAAGCCGTTGCGTACTTCGCTTGCGTCGTCTTTGAAGCGTTTCAGAGCACTGATCTTGCCGGTGAAGACAATATCCTTAGCGCGATGGATGCGTACCTCCGCGGACCGCGGGATAATGCCATCGAGCACATAGCAACCGGCCACGGTGCCAATCTTCGAGATACGGAAGATCTCGCGCACTTCGGCGCGGCCTTTGTAGGCCTCTTTGAAGACCGGCGCCAACAAGCCCATCATGGCCTTGCGGATTTCGTCGGTGACCTCGTAGATGATCGAGTGCGGACGGATATCGATCTTCTCGCGCTCCGCCGCGGCTTGCGCGTTGCGGTCCGGCTTCACGTTGAAGCCGATAATGATTGCATTCGACGCAGTGGCGAGCATGACATCGGTTTCGGTAATCGCGCCGACACCGGTAAGCAGTACGCGGACCCGCACCTCGTCGGTGGACATCTTCTGCAGCGTGTCCGACAGCACTTCGGCGCTGCCTCCCACGTCCGCTTTGATGATGATGTTGAGGTCCTTGCTCTCGCCTTCCTTCATCTGCGCATGCAGAGCCTCAAGCGTCATCCGCTTGTTCTTGGCCATCTGCACATCGCGGTCCCGCGCCTCGCGGAACATCACGATCTGTTTCGCCTTTGCCGTGTCAGTGACAACCTGGAACGGATCGCCCACTTCGGGCAGCATATCCAGACCGAGCACTTCCACCGGAGTCGCCGGACCCGCCTCGCGTATCGGGGCGCCGCGATCGTCGAACATGGCGCGCACTTTGCCGAACACCGATCCGCAGAGGAAGAAGTCTCCGACTCGCAGCGAACCGTTGCGCACCAGCACGGTCGGTACAGGACCGCGTCCCTTGTCGAGTTTCGCTTCGAGCACATTGCCGATACCGGGACGTGTTGGATTGGCCTTCAGCGCTTTGATATCGGCAACCAGCAGGATCATTTCGAGCAGCAGATCCAGGTTCAGTTTCGCCTTCGCCGAGACGGGCACCATGACGGTGTCCCCGCCCCAGTCTTCGGCCAGCAGCCCGCGATCGGAAAGCTGCTGTTTGATCCGGTCGATCTGGGCATCCGGCTTATCGATCTTGTTGATGGCGACGATGATCGGCACACCCGCCGCTTTGGCGTGGTTGATGGCTTCAATGGTCTGCGGCATAACGCCATCGTCGGCGGCGACAACGAGAATGACGACATCCGTCACTTTCGCGCCGCGCGCGCGCATGCGGGTAAACGCTTCGTGGCCGGGCGTATCGATGAAGACGATTTTCTTGTTGTGAATCTCCACCTGGTAGGCGCCGATGTGCTGCGTAATGCCGCCCGCTTCACGTTCTGCGACACGGGCCAGGCGAATGGCATCGAGAAGCGAGGTCTTGCCGTGGTCGACGTGGCCCATGATCGTTACTACCGGGGCACGAACGACGAGATCCTTCGGATCCTCGGCCAATTCCACTTCCCACGTCTGCTCTTCTTCGTAGCTCACCTGTGACGCGGCGGCGCCGAAATCCTTGGCGATCTCTTCAGCTAGCTTCACATCAATGGTCTGATTGATCGTCGCGAAGAACTTGCGGTCTACCAGCTTCTTAATAACCAGCGTGGTTTTGATTCCAAGCTTTTCGGCCAACTCCTTGACCGTAATCCCTTCGGAAACCGTGATCTCCTTGCCCTTGGCGAGGAGTAGATCGGTATTTTCCTTCTTGGCGTATATCGGGCGGAGCTTGCCTTCTTCGGCTTCCTTAACGCGACCTTGATTCGGCCTCTTGCGTGTGTCGACACGACGGCCCGGATCCACGGGTACCGGCATGGCCGACGGCTGCAGCATGTTGGCCGAGGTGGGGTGCATAGGCCGTCCACGACCGGGGCCACCCGGTCCACCCGGGCGAGAGCCGTACGAGGACTGGCCAGGTCCCGGAGGCCGGCCAGGAGAGGGCATTCCGGGACGGGCACCGCCGCCCTGATAAATGGGCCGGCCTGGCGCCGGAGCGCCTGGACGAGGGCCAGGCGTGCCGGGGCGCGGACCAGGAGGGCCCTGCAACTGTTTCAGGCGGTCCACCATGTCCTGCCGTGGCGGGACGACGGGCCGGGCGGCCGGTTGACCGGCGAGCATACGGCCCGGGCCTCCCTGCGAAGGCTGCGGACGCGGCGAGGGGGCGCCCGGCCCTGCAGGACGTGGCTGCATCGGGGGGCGGGGGGCGGCCGGGGGTGGCTGGGCGGGCCGGGGCGCGGGGGCGCCGGGAGTCGACGCAGGGGTTGCTTGCGCGCTCACCTGCGGACTGCCGCCGGCGGGCGGCGCTCCAACAAAGACTGCGGGGGGGGCCACCGGCCGGGGGCCCGATGGAGGCGGAGGCGGCGCCTGGGGACGAGGCGCTCCGGGCACGCCCGCACCAGGAGTGACGAGCGGCTGCCGGGGACCGGAAAGGATCTGACCCGGACGCGGCGGGGAAACCTGCTGCGCGGGGCGTGGGGGGGTGACTGGCAAAGCAGGCGCTTTCGGAGTGGAAGGCTCCGCCGGCCTCGCCGGACCGGATGCAATGGGGGGAGAGATCGGCCCTCCGGAGGCAAGCGGCGGCCGCAGGGGCGCGGTGGCTTTGGTGGCGATCGCGGCCAGAGCTTCTGGGGTTTCGGCAGCCGGTTCGGCTGTTTTCACCGCAGGCGCCACGGGCTGCACCGGCCGGGTCGCCTGGCTCGCGGCCAGAACGACCGGAGGCGCTGCGGGCGCGGCGACCTGCGGCCGGGCGGCCGCTCGCGGCGCCGCGGGGAGCGGCGGCGGCTCGACGGCTGGCTCTTCCTCCGGCTCGCCTCCCGAAAGGTCGGCGTGCGGATCGTCTTCGATCCGGTAGCGTGCCACCGTCGGGTCGTTCCTCAGGTGATTCCTGATAAGGAGAGCAAGATCGTCGTCGATCGAACTGGAGTGGGTTTTCTTATCTTGAACGCCCAGGTCGGGTAAAGCGTCGATGATAGCGCTAGGCTTAACCTCGAGCTCCCTGGCCAGTTCGTTAATTCGGATCTTACTCATAGATGGAGAGAAAATTAATACGCGGCTCTGACGCCCCCGAAAACAGCAAAATGATGGCGGCGTGAGCCGTTACTGCCCCTTCTGCCATGGTAACAGATTCACTTCCAACTACATAAAGTGATGCCTGCTCCGAGCAAGAGGAAATGCTTAGCCTTCCGCTTCTTTTTCGGGCTCTGTTTCAACGGCCGCGGGCGTCGCATCAGCCGCTGCCGCACCCGTTTCCGCAGGTGCCTCGGCGGCGGGAGCCGCCTCCGCCGGGGCCTCTTCTTCGTATGGACCGTAGTAGGCGTTCACGGAATACTGGATACTTTCCAATGCCTTAGCGGTGATACCGGGAATAGCCTGAATCTCTTCCGGCGTCATGGCACCCAGCCGCTCCACGGTTCCAATTCCGGCTTCAAACAGCCGTTCCACTACCTTGTCCGGCAACCCAAAGTCGATCAGTACCGACAATGGCGCTCCAGATACTTGCAACTGCGCCATTTGTGCTTCCACTTCGCGGCGCTTTTCTTCCTCGCTCTTAATATCGATCTTCCAGCCGATCAGTTTCGCCGCCAGGCGGACGTTCTGCCCTTTTTTACCGATTGCAAGCGAAAGTTGATTGTCGTCAACGATCACTTCCATGTGCCGGTCGTTCGAATCGATGACGGAAACGCGGCTGATCTTGGCCGGACTCAGAGCATGGGTCGCGAATTGAATCGGGTCCTCGGAGTGTTCGATGATATCGATTTTCTCGCCGCGCAGCTCGCGAATGATCGACTGCACGCGCATGCCTTTCATGCCGACACAGGCACCCACGGAATCGACATCCCGGTCCCGGCTCGCCACGGCGATCTTCGTGCGCTCGCCGGCCTCCCGCGCGCAGGCTTTGATAACAACCGTGTTGTCATAGATTTCTGGCACTTCCTGTTCAAACAGCCGCTTGACGAACTCGCAGTCGGCACGCGAAAGGATTACGCCGGAGTTCTTTCCGCTCCGCTCCACGCTCTTGATGACGCAGCGCACGCGGTCGCCGACCTGGAAGCTCTCCAGCCGGGACTGCTCCCGCTTCGGCAGACGGGCCTCCGTCTTGCTGCTGACATCGCAGACCAGGTCGCCCATTTCCATTCGCTTTACAGTGCAGTTCACCAATTCGCCCACACGGTTGTGGAACTCGTTGAAGATCGTGTCCCGTTCGGCTTCGCGCACCTTTTGCATAATGACCTGTTTCGCGGTCTGCGCCGAGATGCGGCCAAGGGCTTCGGTCTTTTTCGGGAACTTGATCTGCCCGCCGACCTGCGCCGTGCGGTCATAGTCCGTCGCTTCGCCGAGCGAAATCTCCTTCACAGGATCCTGCACCTGCTCCACGATGTTCTTCACCGCCGAGATTTGAATGGCGCCCGTCTTTTCATCGAAATCGGCGACCAGTTCCTCGTTGCCTTTGAACTGTTTCCGCGCCGCTGCCAGCATGGCGTCTTTCACGGCATCGATAACGACCTGCGGATTGATGCCTTTCTCCTTGCTCAGCATCTCAATCGATTGATAGATGGTTCCCACTGTGACTCCTCTCGGCTACCACTCAAACTTCAAATTGGCTTTTTTTACTCTGTCCAAAGAGATCTGTGCCGTTTTCCCGTCGGCGGTCTCTACGGTCAGGACATTATCCGCGAATGCCCGCAGCATTCCGATCCACGTTGTGGCGTTCGCCACCGGATCGCGCAACACAATTTTCACTTTCTTTCCAACAGACTTCTCGAAGTCCCGCGGCTTGCACAATTTACGTTCCACTCCGGGCGAGCTGACTTCCAAGGTGTACTCTCCGCCCGGAATCAGTTTGTCCTCGTCGAGAACCGCCTCCATTCCCGTGGAAACGGCTTCGCAATCGCCGTGCGTTACTCCGCCCTCTTTATCGATATAGACGCGTAAGACCCGGTGCCGGCCGCCACCCAGGAATTCGACATCGACCACTTCGATATCGCCCGAGCGCGCCACACGATCCGCAACATCCCAGATCTTGTCTATCAATTCTTGCCGCATAACTCGTTACAGCGGACAAATAAAAAAGTGGGCTTTCGCCCACTTGTCGTTTGCCGTCGTCGATTCCCATTGTACAACTACGGCGGCATTCCGCAAGTGGCCCGCCGGACGGCCTATTCCGGACAGGGGCATGGTGGGCGGTCACAGGATCGAACTGTGGACCTCCTGCTTGTAAGGCAGGCGCTCTAACCGGCTGAGCTAACCGCCCCTTTCTCCCTATTCTCTCACGCCGGGGAGCAGTCCCGGCAAGAGCCGTACAGAAGAAGGTCGTGCCCGGTGACCGCAAACCCCTGCGGCGCCAACTGTTGCACGTTTGGCAGACAAGCATTGAGCTCAAAAACCTTGCCGCACATCCGGCAATGGAAATGATGATGATGCTCCTTCCCGGCCACCTCGTAGTGAGTCACCTCGCCCGGGAGCTCCACGGCTGTCAGCCAACCCTCCTCCAGCAACATCTTGATATTGCGGTAAACCGTCGCGATTCCTAATCCGCTATGTTCGCCCGCCGCCAACTCCAGCACCTCGTTTGGATCGAGCGGCCGGTCCGTCGACAGGAATGCGGCGCGGATCGCGCGCCGCTGCCGCGTATCGCGCGTCACTCCGCGTTCACTCTCCAAACGCTGCGTTCCCGCCATGCGCCCCCTTTCTTCCTAAGCCAGCGACAGATCTCCATGGTTGTCGCAATGTCCGCCATGTGGATGGTGCAGGTGGCCGTCCACAAGGTAGTCGACGTGATCACCGTGCGGCACCGGTTCGTGGCCGCAATCGAGGCCATGAATGTGGCCCGGCGCATGACCATTGCAGGCATGGCCCACGGTACAATGGTCCGGGTTCGCACGGCCGACGGGAATAGCGTGCTCCTCGTAGTGGTCACCCTTGTGGTTATGCAAGTGGCCGTCGTGCAAGTAGTCGATGTGATCGCCATGCCGAACGGCGATATGTCCGCATCCGGGGCCGTGGACATGAAAATGAGTGCTCTCGGTGTGAATCTTATGGGACATAACGAGCTTCCACTGCCTTCCTCTCCAGAGCTTTTGTTCGCCGCGGTTCGACGGCGTGTTCGAGCGCGTTGAAGATCAAATCCACAACGTGCTGATCGGCAAGTGCGTATAGGATGTGTTTCCCCTGCCGCCGCCGGACCACCAAACCCTCCAACCGCAACACCCGTAACCGCTGGGAAACAGTTGAAATCTCGTCGCCGACGGCCGTTGCCACCTCGGTGACACAGGTCTCGCCATTGGCTAAGAATGCCAACAGCCGGAGGCGGGACGGGTCGCCCAACGCCCGGAAGATCCTCGCCGCCCGTTCAATAGCAACGGCACTCCTCGGGGAGGCCGCCATCGGGTAGTTGTACGCTCGATACCTATTCATTTGAACATCTGTTCAAGTGTTCAGATTATGCCCTCGGGAAGACGGCTGTCAAATCCGAGTCTCCCAGTACCCCTATGCTATTCTGAGGAGACTTATTCTTCGGGAATTGGCACAAAGAAGACGAATGAAAAAGGCACTGATTACTGGGGTTACGGGGCAGGACGGATCGTACTTGGCGGAATTCCTGCTTCACAAAGGATACGAAGTCCACGGAATCAAGCGCCGTTCGAGTAGCTTTAACACGGGCCGCGTCGACAGCATCTACACTGACCTTCACGAGCATAACAAGCGCTTCTTTCTCCACTTCGGCGATCTATCCGACACCAGCAGCCTTTGGACGCTCCTCTATGACATCCGCCCTGACGAGGTGTATAACCTCGCGGCCCAAAGCCACGTCCGCGTGAGCTTCGATATTCCGGAGAGCACAGGGGATATTACGGGCATGGGCGCACTGCGGCTGCTGGAAGGACTGCGCAAGACCGGCGTGAAGGCGCGGTTTTACCAGGCCTCGTCCAGCGAAATGTTCGGATCCACGCCGCCGCCGCAGAATGAGTCCACGTTATTTCACCCGCGAAGCCCCTATGCCTGCGCCAAGCTCTTCGCGCACACAATGACAGTCAATTACCGCGAAAGCTACAACATGTTCGCGGTAAGCGGCATTCTTTTCAATCACGAGTCGCCCCGCCGCGGGGAAACCTTCGTCACCCGCAAAATTGCCCGTGCCGTCGCCCATATTCAGGCCGGCCTGCAAGATAAGTTGTACCTCGGCAATCTCGACGCCAGGCGCGACTGGGGATACGCCAAGGAATACGTAGAAGCGATGTGGCTGATGCTGCAGCAACCGGAGCCGTCGGACTACGTAATCGGCACCGGCGAGACCCACAGCGTCCGCGAATTCGTGGAAGAAGCGTTCGGCCACGTCCATCTGGACTGGATGAAGTATGTCGACTTCGACGCTCGATACAACCGCCCGGCTGAGGTCGACGCGCTCCTGGCCGACCCGTCCAAGGCGCAGAAACAACTGGGCTGGAAGCATGCGACCGGTTTTGCTGAACTCGTTCGTCTGATGGTAGATGCGGAGATAGACGCCATAGAGCGTCAAAAAGCCGGCGTCGTCCAAGCGGCCGTCCATAACGCATGATCGTTTTTCGGAGGGGAGCAGTATGTTGGACTTGCGTGGGAAACGGGTAGTCGTCACAGGAGGCGGGGGATTTCTTGGTTCATTCGTAGTCGAGAATCTGCGCCGCCGGGGCTGCGAGAATGTTTTGGTTCCACGGCGCCGGGATTATGACCTGACTACCGCCGCAGGCATTGAAAAGATGTTCGCGGCACTGCGCCCGGAGGTGATTTTTCACTTGGCCGCCGTCGTCGGCGGTATTGGCGCCAACAAGGAAAATCCGGGTTCGTTCTTCCACCAGAACGCCATCATGGGCATTCAGTTGATCGAAGCGGCCCGCGTCTATGGCGTGGAAAAAACGCTTGTTGCCGGTTCCATCTGCTCTTATCCGAAGTACACACCCGTTCCGTTCAAGGAAGACGACCTATGGAACGGCTACCCCGAGGAAACCAACGCGCCCTACGGAATCGCGAAAAAAGCGCTGTTGGTCATGTGCCAGGCCTACCGGGAACAATACGGCATGAACGCGATCTTCCTGATGCCGGTTAACCTTTATGGACCGAGGGATAATTTCGATCTCGAGTCCTCCCACGTCATCCCGGCTCTCATCCGAAAAGCAGTAGAGGCGCGTGACATGGGAGCTAAAGAGCTAGTTTGCTGGGGCGACGGTTCGCCGACTCGCGAGTTTCTCTACGTGGAAGACGCGGCAGAGGGATTAGTCACCGCTGCCGAGAAGTACGACGGATCGGAACCTGTTAACCTCGGCAGCGGATTTGAAGTCTCCATCAAGGATTTGACGGAGAAGATCACCCGCCTCTCCGGGTTCCACGGATCCCTGGTTTGGGATGCGTCCCGTCCAAATGGTCAACCCCGCCGGATGCTCGATACCACGCGGGCTGCCGAACTCTTCGGCTTCCGCGCTAAGGTCAACTTGGAAGACGGCTTGGGCAAGACGATCGCATGGTATGAAAAGAATCCGGTGGGCACCCACGCTAACGTCTAGCCGCTTCGGAACCTTTCGATCGCGAGCGTTCCGTTATCCACACCTTCAGTTCTTGAAGTACCTGACGAGAGGTTGTTAAACTCAATCATTCGCTCCTAATGCCGCGTCGACCCGGTTGTCCTACGCTTTCCTAAGCCAATCCATGCACATCGCTGTTAATCTGCGCCAGTATTACAAAGGGAAGATCGGAGGAATGGATAATTATGTCCGCAACATACTGGGCGGGCTCAGCCACCACCGATTGACGATTTGGGTACACAACGGTGAAGTCGCCAGCGTGCGCGAGTTTGCACCTTCCGCGAAGATTATTGGGATCAGGCACGAGGAGGGGACCTCCCCCATCGAGGATGGCCTCCGCCGCGGCTCGTTCGACGTATTCTTTTGCCCGCTTCTTGTCCTTGAACCGCTTGTAGTCTCCCAACCGTCTGCGGTCATGATGCCCGACGTGCAGCACGAGTTCTTCCCCGAGTTCTTTGAACCAGGCGTCCTCCAGTGGCGCCGCAAGAACTACGGTCCGAGTGCACTCAACGCGGACGTGCTCTTCACGCTCAGCGAGCACGCAAAATCAACAATCGTTGAGAAGTTTCGAGTCGCGCCGGAAAAGATTGTCGTGATTCATCTCGATGCCGATCCGGAATTCCGGCGGCCCCTTCCCCGGAATCCCACCCAAGCTTTTCTCGACCTCAAACTTCCTACCAGGTATCTGTACTTCCCAGCCAACTTTTGGCCGCATAAGAATCACTCAAACGTTCTAAAAGGGCTCCGCCTGGCGATCGCCGAGGGAGAGGAAAACCTCCACCTCGTCCTGAGCGGCTTTCCCGCCGGCAGCGAAGAGCTAGAATCCGAAGTTAAGCGCCTAGGTCTTGAAGGAAAAGTGCATTTCAAGGGCTACCTCGACAAACGGGTTATCCCGGAGGTTTATCACAACGCAATCGCCCTCTTGTTCGCTACCAAGTTCGAGGGGTTCGGAATCCCCTTGCTGGAAGCGCTTTATTGCGGCACACCTGTTGTGACTTCCCACTCAGGCAGTTGCGTTGAAGTTGCCGGGGACGCCGCAGTGCTTGTGGACCCGCTCTCACCGGAGAGCATCGCCAACGGAATCCGCCGCATCGCCAGTGATCCTGACCTCCGCCATGCCCTCGTCGCCCGAGGCACCGAACGCGTCAAGGAGTTTTCCTGGAGACGTGCTATCGACCTGACGGAATCAGCGCTTAAAGCAGTCACCGATCCTTCCTATCGAAAGCCGTCTCGCATTTCTGTCTCCGAATGGCCACGCATTGGTATCGTAACGCCGGCCTACAATATGGCCCAGTTCCTGGAGGAGGCCATCACCAGTGTCCTCTCCCAGGACTACCCAAATCTCGACTACGTCGTTATGGACGCCGGGTCCAAGGACGGCACAATCGACATTCTTCGCAAGTACGAGGGCAAACTGCGATGGGTATCCGAGCGCGACAATGGCCAGGCTGACGCCATCAACAAAGGCTGGCATGCCCTGACTGGGGATATCTTTGCGTTCCTGAACGCCGACGACACCTATCTCCCCAATGCGCTCGCCACAATCGCCGGCCATTTCAAACGAAACCCCGGCGTTGGAATGATCTACGGCGAGGCCTACCATGTGGACGTAAACGGGGAAATTCTGGACCGCTATCCCACACAACCCTTCGATTTTCAATCGCTCAACAACCAGTGCTACGTCTGTCAGCCTGCGGCATTCTTACTCCACGAAGCATATGCCAACGCGGGAATGATGAACGTAAATATGCATTACGCACTCGACTACGAGCTCTGGATCCGCGTGGCCAGGCAGTACGGCGTGAAAAAGATCGACGAGTACCTCGCCACGTCGCGCATGCACAAGGACAACAAGACTCTGTCCAGCCGCCGAAAGGTCTACCAGGAGATTATAAGTGCGGTGAAGGCGCAGTACGGCTACGTCCCTTATGAATGGGTCAACGGTTATTCGTGCTTCCTGCTCGACAACAAGGATCAGTACTTTGATCGCTCGAAGCCAACAATCAGCTCCCATGCGCTGAGTCTCCTTATCGGCAGCTACCACAACCCGAACAGCCTCCGCCGCTATTGGTCGGAGTGGCGGCAAATGACCGGAATCGGTGGCCAGTTCAACGGCCGATGGGAAGATGGCTGGATCTCCCGGCGATACGAATGCGGCATGGCTATCTCGCCCAACTCGGCAGCCCTGCGCATCGTCGGCAAGCACAGCGCGCCAATCGAAAACCTCCGTCTGCAAGTCCGCATAGACACCAGAACTATCGAGGATCAGCGGCTCCCCTCCCCCGGACCGTTCGTGATAGAGGTGCCCCTACCGACTGAATTCCGCGGCAAGCAGTGTCAGCTTTCCATCGAATCCAACCGTACCTGGCGCCCGCGCGCAAATGGCGACTATCGCCAGCTTTCCTGCATTATTGACACCCTCGAACAGGTTCGTTCGTGAGCCAGCCGCTCGTCACGATTGTCACTCCTTCCTACAATCAGGGGCATTTCATAGCCGCCACTATCGAGAGCGTTCTCTCCCAGGATTATTGCCACATCGAGTACATCATCATGGATGGCGGCTCCACCGACGCGACTCAATCCGTCGTTTTGCCCTACCAGAACCGGCTCACATTTATCTCTGAGAAGGATCGCGGCCAGACCCATGCAATCAACAAAGGTTTTCGCATGGCCAAGGGTGAGATCGTCGCCTACCTCAACTCGGACGACACACTCCTCCCTGGCGCCGTATCCCGTGCTGTTGCCGCCCTCAATCAACATCCCGATGCTGGCGCCATCTATGGCGACGGATATCAGATTGACTATCACGGCAACGTCAAACAGAAGTTTCCCTTTACTGAGCCGTTCAATCTCTGGAAATTGACCTTCGTCCTCGACTACATCCTCCAGCAATCTGTTTTCTTTCGGCGCTCTTGCGTCGAAGCGGTCGGCTGGTTTAACGAGGATCTGCACTTCGGAATGGACTGGGACATTCTAGTCCGGCTCGGCAAGCGATATGGACTTGCTTACGTGCCCGAATCATTGGGCTGCCTCCGCGAATATGACGAAGCGAAATCCTTTGCCGGCGGTGCCCGCCGTTTCGATGAACTCGCGCGGCTGCTTCGCGAACAGACCGGCGAGAGGTATCCGCCCGGGTGGTGGTTCTACGGCTGCGACACATACGACAAGATTTGGGGCGAACGGATACGGCACTTCGTGCCCGGCCCGCCTGGCCGTGCTCTCGCTTTGCGCTTCGGGCATCTGTGCCGTGCGCTCATCGAGCGCGCGCAATACCATTCTCAGGGGATTTTTTCCGACGGATGGGGCTCGCAAACGGTGCATTGGATGCTGCCCTCCTGTTACAACAATGTAGCCATTCGAGGTGCACTTCCCCACTGGGCGTCGCCGCTTGCGCGCCAGCATCTGAGCGTTTACGTGGACGGGCGCCTGGCCGCCACCCAACAGCCCGGACTCGGCGAGTTTGAGATTGTCGTCCCGTTGCCCCAGTCGAACGCCGCGCACATTCGAGTGGAAGCCCGCACTACCGTCACTCCGGCACGCCACGGTCTCGGCACTGATACGCGCCGCCTGGCTTGGCAAGTGCGCGGCTTCGACGGTCTACGCTAGACTGCTTCGCGGGCCGGGAGGGGGATGCCCAAAGCCGCACAATCCGCTTCCACCATCTCCCTCACCATCTCTTCAAACCCCTTGTTCGGCATCCAGCCCAGGATACGCCGCGCCTTACTCGCATCCCCGCACAACGCCACCGACTCGCCCGTCCGGAAGAAGTGCGGATCCGTCACAACGTACCGCTCCCAGTCCAGCCCGGCGCACTGAAACGCAATCCTCACGAAATCGCGCACCGAGTGCAGCAATCCCGTTGCAATCACGTAGTCATCGGGTTCCGGCTGCTGCAGCATCAGCCACATTGCCTTGACATACTCTTTGGCATAGCCCCAGTCGCGCTCCGCGTCCAGGTTGCCCAGCCGCAGCTCGCTCGCATGGCCCGCCAGGATCCTCGCCACCCCGGACGTAATCTTTCGCGTAACAAACTCGTGGCCCCTTCGCGGCGATTCGTGATTAAAGAGGATGCCGCTCGACGCATGCATCCCATACCGTTCCCGGTAGTTGCGGATCAGCTCAAACCCCGCCACTTTGCTGATGCCGTAAATCGACCGCGGCCGGAACCGCGTCTGCTCATTCTGTGGTGCGGATGCAGCGCTCCCGAACATTTCCGACGTGCCGGCAAAATAGAATCGGCAATCCGGCACCAGATCCTTCAATGCCGCCAATAGGTAATGGGTACCATTGATATTCGCGGTTAATGTCGAAAACTCATCGTCAAACTCGTAGCTAACGAAACTCGCCGCGGCTAGGTGATAGCATTCATCCGGGCGGATCTTCGCCACTGCATTAAAAATGCCCGCATAGCTCTCAAGCGACGCAGCCCGCAGATCGATCCGGTCCAGCAGATGGACTAATCGCTCCAACCGATGCTCGGGCGCCTCAAGCCCAACGCGCCGCACAAGTCCGAACACCTCGTACCCGCGCTCCAGCAACTCCTCGGCCAAGTACGAGCCATCCTGTCCATTAACACCAGTGATAAGGGCGCGCTTTGTCGACATTAGGATCTGTGGCCGGGACCGGGAGCGCCGCTATCGAATCAGCATGCCCATCCGCCGCGCCACCCACGTATCATTCCAACGGCGAACGAAGGCACCCAAACTCATCACTCCCGACCATTCCTTCCAGAATCGGAATGGCGACGACCAATTCAAGAGCGTACCAACTATCAGGCTAAAAACAAACTTGGTGAACGACGGCCGGAGCGGCTCAAAGAATTGATCCCGCTGATCAAGCAGAAACGATGCGTAACTGTGCGCCCATCGGAACGGAACATACCCGTAGTATTTGCGCAACGCGCGGCAAGCCTCTTCGAAGCCTACGGTGCGCTGCCGGAGCGTTTTGTTCGACCGATGCATCCGGGAATTCGCCAGCAACGCCTCGATCTTCAGTAACTCGTGCGTTTGTGCCAGGCGGAGCCAGAGTTCGTAATCGAATGCCACCTGGTATTCGGTGTCGAACCCTCCGACGGAACGCAACACATCCGCTCGCAGAAAACAGGCGGGCTGGCAGATGTAGCAGGATTTAACCAGCGTTTCTTTATGGAATGGCTCCGTGGGATAGCTGTCGATTCGTTTGCCGTCGTTGTCAATCCAATATGCGTTCCCGTAGACTCCCGCATTGTCTGGATTCTCCTGTAGCCAGTGCACGGCTGTGCGCACTGCGCCGGGGAAATAGGTGTCGTCAGCATTGATGTAGGCGAAGACTTTGCCCTTTGCTGCCGCCAGTCCCTTTTCC
This sequence comes from Acidobacteriota bacterium, assembly GCA_016185425.1. Classification (GTDB taxonomy): domain Bacteria; phylum Acidobacteriota; class Terriglobia; order Bryobacterales; family Bryobacteraceae. The sequence goes on from JACPNQ010000004.1 coordinate 108,266, forward strand.
AGCGCTTCCGCTACGCCGCCATCCGGTTCGACGATCAGCCGCATCCGGTCCGGGTACTGCGCGACGAACTCGCAAATCACTTCCGCAGTGCGGTCGGTGGAGCCGCCGTCCACCAAAATGTACTCAATATTCGGATAATCCTGCGATAAAACGCTCTCGATGGTTTTGCGAATAAACGACTCCATGTTCAGGCATGGGGTGATGATCGTTACCAGCGGGAGTTTTGCGTCCATCGATCCGGTTCTCGTCAAGCTTCCAATTGGCGAAGTGGTTGTTAAAAGCGAACCCTGAGCTAAGATTTGCGCTATCCGAAAGCGACGTTCGGAGCCATATTCCGCACCGGCTTCGATACGTTTACACCGATCCTGCCTCCGGCCTGGGAGTGAACAGGACTCTCAGTATAACACCGGGATTAACAAAATGTTCCCGCAAAATTCTCTGTAACAATACATTAGAATGTCATGGCCGCTCCCGGCAATCGCCTTCGGCCCGGCTCCGTAAACCTTTGGCCGCCGCCTTGACATGGCCGATTCCGCTTCCTATTCTGATAATGAGTGCAACTCACTTTCAATAAGGAGCCGCTCGCGGCGGAAGCGAGTGCCACAGAGAATTCGTCCTCGCTAGGGGACCTTCGCTGCGGGCAGGCGGCAATCCTTGCGTCGCTCGATGTCGCAGAGGATTTGGGCCGGCGGCTTATGGAGCTCGGCTTCTTTCCCGGCAGCGACGTAGTTGCAGCCGGTTGCGCTCCTGGCGGTGACCCGCGTGTCTATCGCGTCGACGGTTCCGAAGTCGCTTTGCGCATCGAAACCGCCCGATTCCTTAAGATCCGCCCCAATTCTATCCGCACCGTCGTCCCGCCCAAGAGCCATTCGAGCCGTCCATGAGCGCGGGCGATTCCTGCCACGGCCTGGCGGCTGAGCCGTCCCTCGCGGCAGGTCTGGATCCCTCGGCCCGCGCCTTGCGGCACTATGTTGCACTCGTAGGTCCTCCGAACGCGGGCAAGACCACTCTCTTTAATCGCCTCACTGGCCTTCGTCAGAAAGTCGCCAACTTTCCTGGGGTCACTGTCGAACACCACATCGGCCGGGCCAAGACGAATGCCGGGCGGGAAGTCTACCTCATCGACCTGCCCGGCATATACAGCCTGCATCCCCGTTCCGAGGATGAAGAAGTCACGCGGGATGTCCTTACAGGTGCGAAACCGGAGTTCGGCCAGCCAGATGCCGTCATTCTGATACTCGATGCCACCAATTTGCATCGGCACCTGCTGCTCGCCGCACCCATTCTTAGCCTGAACCTGCCAACCCTCGTCGTGCTCAATATGGCCGACGACCTCGCCTCCCGCGGAGGCAGCGTCGATCCCGCCGCACTTGCCGCGCAACTCGCCTGTCCAGTCGCGCTTATCAGTGCGGCCTCCGGCGCCGGTGTCGACAAGGTTACTCAGTTTCTGGAAGGGAGCAGCGCGCGCCCGCATCCCATCGCCAAGCGCGTCGAATTGCCCATCCTGCAGGATCTTCCCGGATGCCGCCGGTGGGCCGGCCAGGTTGGCCAGCAGAGCGAATACCGCGCCCCCGCTCCGCCCCTTTGGACCCGCCGTCTCGACTCCGTCTTTCTTCATCCGATCGGCGGGCCATTGATATTCCTGGCGGTCGTCGTCGCGGTATTTCAGGCGATTTTCAGCGGCGCCAAACCGCTGATGGACGCTGTCGAGAGCTGGATCTCCCTTTCTGGAAACTGGATCGCCACGGTGCTTCCCGATGGCCTTCTGCGCGGCCTGATTGTGGAGGGGATCTGGGCAGGCGTCGGTTCGGTGGTGATCTTCCTTCCGCAGATTCTTCTACTGTTCCTGTTCATCGGGATACTCGAGGACTCCGGCTACCTGGCGCGCGCGGCGATGATCGCCGACCGCACCATGGCGCTCGTCGGCTTGCAGGGCAAGGCGTTCATCCCGCTGCTTTCCGCCTATGCCTGCGCCGTCCCCGCAATCCTCTCCACCCGCACCATCGAGAACAAGCGCGACCGGCTCGCCACTATCCTGATCGCGCCGTTCATGACCTGCTCGGCCCGCCTGTCGCCGTATTTGTTGATCATCGCCGCCTTCATCCCGGACCGTCCTCTCCTCGGCCCGATTCTCGGCACCCAAACCGCGGCCATGTTGAGCTTGTACGCCATCGGTTTCCTGGCTGCAATCGCCACGGCGCAACTCTTGCGGTCCACAGTCCTCCGCCGCCAACAGAGTGTGTTTGTTCTGGAGCTGCCACCATATCGAATGCCGAATATCCAGTCGCTCGGCCTGCGTCTGTATGATCGGGCGTTGGTTTTCCTGAAACGTGCCGGAACGGTAATACTCGCCGTATCTGCGTGCCTTTGGGTTTTAGCGCACGTTCCTTACGAAAACGGGAAGCCGCCGAAGCTGGAACAAAGTGTTGCCGGCCAGATCGGCCACGCCATGGAGCCCGCCATCAAGCCGCTAGGGTTCAACTGGAAGATCGGCGTAGGCCTCATCACATCTCTCGCTGCCCGCGAGGTTATCGTCGGCACCCTGGGGACGATATACGGCATTGAAAACGCCGATAAAGACGATGTCAATCTGCAGCAGGCTATCCGCCAGGACTTGTCCCCCGCTGGAGCGGCCGCACTCCTCGTCTTCTTCGCCTTCGCCATGCAGTGCTTTTCCACCATTGCGGTCGTCCGCCGCGAAACAGGAGGCTGGCTATGGCCTTCCGTGCAGTTTATTTACATGACTACGTTCGCGTACCTATCCGCCTGGGGTACCTATCTCTTGCTCCGTTAAGCCAGTAGAACCGTACTAGACCCTTCCGCGGCAGAACCGGCAAGCGAGTGCAGGCGCGCTTTTCGAATCAATACCTTATCGCGCCTGGAACCGCCGGACACTCGTACTAATCCGCCGCCGCCGCAACCCCGGTTTTCCATTCTAGTCCCAGGGGGTACTTGCTTCTAAGTAATCCCCCGTCCCATTGGGCTATACGAGCGGATCTTGAAAATCCAAAGTATGCGAATTCTCCAGGCTTTGACTGCGGCCCTGCTGGTCTCTACCGCTGCATGGGCGCTGCCAACTTTTCCAACTAGCTTCCAGGATGCGCTCGACTCCGACGATCCGTCAGACGTTATTGGAGACCCGGCAAAATTCGAGATCTATTCTCTCAGCCTCACGGGCATAAACGGTAACACTCTACAGGTCGACATTCGCTTCAACTTCGGTGGAGGCACCTCCCTGAGCGGCTTCAAGAGCTACCCGCAGGCGACCTACACCCTGAATGTGGGCGATCTCTTCTTTCGCACAGGAAGCAACACCTATGCCTATATCCTGAACGGGCACGACGGCCTGAGCACAAACGGCCTCTACACCATTACCGGCACGCAATCAGCCAGGGACGTTCTGGGAAACCCCAATTCCACCTACCGTCCGGACGCACAGGTCTGGGCCAGCCCCACCGGCGCGCAGCTCCTTGGCATTGGCTCGAGTTCCATCAACACCGTCAACAACATCGGCACGAACCTGTTGGCCAGCCTTTTCTTGCCGTTTACGAGCAACGCAATCGCCGATCTGAACAACGGCTTCAGCATCTACTTCGCCGCCGCCACCTGCGGCAACGACGAAATCATCGGCGGCGTGCCCTCGGGCGACGACCCGGGAACGCCTACTCCCGAACCAGGCACCTGGGCTATGTTCGGAGCCGGCCTGATCGGCCTCGGACTGCTCCGCAGGGGCGCTAAATAGGGCGAAATCAGACTGCATGATAAAGTGGGGGGATGCGGCCTACTCTGCCGCATCCCCCGCTTCGCGTTTCACCATGCACAACGTCATAATCATCGGCTCCGGCTGCGCCGGGAATACTGCGGCCGTCTATACAGCCCGCGCTTCATTGAAACCGCTCGTCATCGGCGGCCATGAGCCCGGCGGACAGCTTTCCATCACGTCGGAAGTCGAGAACTTCCCGGGTTTTCCAGATGGTATCCTCGGCCCGCAGCTCGTCGAGAATATCAAGGTGCAGGCGCAGAAGTTTGGGGCGATCTTCCACCATGGGTCTGTTGACGAAGCGATTCTCACCGAGCGTCCGTTTCGCCTCAAGATCGACGGCGTTTGGGAAGAGACGCGCACTCTCATTATCGCGTCCGGGGCTTCCGCGCGATGGCTCGGCCTTCCCAATGAGCAGAAGTTGATCGGCAAGGGTGTCAGCTCCTGCGCCACCTGCGATGGGTTTTTCTATCGCGGCAAAGAGATCATGGTCATCGGCGGCGGCGACTCCGCGATGGAAGAGGCCAACTTCCTCACCCGATTCGGTCAGCGGGTCACGCTGGTGCACCGCCGGGAGCAGTTCCGCGCCTCGAAAATCATGCTCGATCGGGCGATGGCCAATCCGAAGATCGAGATGGTGCTCAACACCGTCGTTGACGACGTTTACGACATCACCGAAGGCGCCGTTACCGGCGTGCGCCTGCGCAACATCGTCACCGGAGAGTCGTATGATCGCGCCGTGGACGGCTTCTTCGTCGCCATCGGACACATCCCGAACACCAAGTTCCTCAAAGACCAGATCATCCTCGACGAAGACGGCTACATCGTCTCTCAGGGCGGCGCGCGGACCAATATTCCGGGCGTTTTCCACGCGGGCGACGTACAGGACCGAATCTACCGCCAGGCCATCACGGCATCAGGCGCCGGCTGTATGGCGGCGATGGAAGCAGAGCGGTTCCTGGAAGCCGAAGGCCACTAAAAACCGCTAATTACCAGCCGTCCGTTGCCGCTTATACGGGTCTTTGAGGTACTTCGCGGCCTCTTCCTGCGCGCCTTGCGTATTGTCGCGTGTGCGCACGGCGAGGTTGTACTCGTTCACAGCGCGATCCCGCTGTCCGGTGATGTCGAAAATCTTGCCTAGGTTGATATGCGCCCAGACTTCCGTCCACTTCGGTTCAATATCGCCATTTAGCACCTCGCGGAACTCGTTCGCCGCGGCCTGGTAATTGTTCTGCAGGAAGAAAATGTCGGCCACCCGATAGTGCGCCAGCGAGCTGTTCCGGCTCACTTCCAACGCCTTCTGGAACTCTTTTAGCGCCTCGCCATATTCGCCGATGTCCGTAAACATCTCGCCGCGCCGGATCGCCACCGCCACGCGCATCGAGCTCGACATCCGCAGCACGCGCAGGTTCGGGTCAATCTCCACCTTCTTCGGCTTACCGAAGGTCTCTACAACGAATTCCGACGACGGCCCCGCCACATCCACACGCTTCATCTCCGGGTTGCCTTCCGTCTCAATCTTCAGATCCACAGGCATCCGGAAGGTATCCAAATCCTGCTGGATCTTCCCCATGATCCGGAAGCCTTTGTTCGTCCGGTACACGGTGTACTCCAGCTTGAACTGTGGCGCGCCGCTCGATTCAATCCACTGCAGGAAAAAGAATCCGAGGTCGTATCCCGCAAGCTCGGATGCCATTTTCGTGACATCGTCGGTGCTAATGCTCTTGTTCGCGAACCGCTCCGGGATCGCCTTGATCAGTTTCTTGAAATTATCCTCGCCGAGCACGTTCCGGAGCATCTGATATACGGCCGCGCCCTTCGCCGCCGTCGTCGCCCAATATTCCGGCGAGTAGTCCTCGAGCCGCGACGCCTGGATCAGCGGTGGATTATCTATCGTCAAGGCCTCTACGTACGTGTCGCGCACTTCGGTTTCCACCGCTCCCGCCGACTGCGTCTGCTCGGTTAGCAGCAACTCCGCGTAGCGCGCCATTCCGTTCGTTATCCACAAATGGTTCCGGCTCGCCGGTGAGGTCAATACCCCATACCAGTGCCGCGACAACTGGTTTGCCAGCAGCTTTGTATTCGCTTCCTTCCCAATTCCGTGCGGCGAGAGGAACAACATTCCCGGCGATGCATACCCATTCGGCGCGCCATCTTCCGTCTCCACAAGCGCGATGTTCGATGCCGGCGCCAACCCGAATTGCGCCGTCAGTAATCCCAATACCTTGCCCGTCTCCTCCCCCCAGGATTCCGCCGCGGCCGCCGACTCCCCCCGGAAATAGATCGTCGAATTCACGCCGCCCGATGGCACCTTCTTCCCGGCACCCGGCACGATGGCCAGACTGCCTCCGAATCCCGGAGAGTTGAAGGTGCAAACCGTTGTTGACTTTCCGTCGCCCTTCTTCGTCGTCTCCAGTCCGCCGCTGACCACGGTGTAACCGTCCGGCACCGTCACCGTGAATTCCGATTTATACCGGTCCGCCGTGTACCCCGCTACCGGAAACCATCGCGATGGATACATAAGAAAGCCGTACTCCGGCCGCAGGGCCGCGAACTTGATCCCATATACGGGCGACTCTTCCTGGCCGGTCAGCTTTCCCTCATACGACACCACGATCTCGCGCGTCGAGCCTTTCGCCATCGGCGGCTCCAGCGACACACGGAACGAAAAATCTTGCGGATTGCGGCTCGAATCAACGCGTGAATCGTCCAGATAGGTCACACCGGTGACCGTCATCGCGTTATGCAGTTCAAAGGTTGCCGAGCCGATCTTGTCATCGATGGCCGTGAACCGTACTCGCGCCTTCGCTGCGATCGACTGGGTACGCGGATTGACATCGGCTGACACGCGAACCTCTTCCACGTCAATCCGGCCCGCCGACGCCGTTCTCTGTGCCATCGCCGCCGGCGCCAGCAGCGCCAGTAATATCGCGGCCGCGGTCAAGTTTTCTCTGCGCTTCTGCATACGTCCACTTTGTTCAAGATCGAGGATTGGATTCCTGGAAAAACCTGCCTGCCAGCAACTCCGCCGCGCGTACGATTGGATCCCCTTCACCGCGCAACTTCGTTTGTATCGTGGCCAGCTCCGTTCGCATAGCCGTCTGTGCGGCCTGATCTTTCAATAATCGCAGAGCCACCGACGCCAGCCCCGGACCATCCCCTTCATTCTGCATCAGTTCGGGTACGATCCGGCGTCCGGCCACCAGGTTCACCATTGTGAAATACGGCACATCGACCAGCCAACGGCCCAGCTTCCAGGAAACCGGTGAAACCTTGTAGAAAGTTACCATCGGTGTCCCCATCAACGCGGCTTCCATGGCGACAGTGCCACTGGCGGCGAGCGCAAGAGTGGCATGGGCGATTGCGTCCCATGTTTCCCCTTCAATTGTTTGGATGGATGCGCGGGAAATCCGTTCCCGAAAAGTTGACCCCGGAAACATACCGTCGTAACGGCTACCTATTCTCGCCATAAATCCGGCAGGCGCTGCCCAAACTACATTCACATCGATCTCGCGCCGTATCAACTCCACGGCCTCCACGACCGCCGGCATGTGCCGCGCTACCTCCCCAACCCGGCTCCCCGGCAGAACCGTCAACAACGGCTTCGACGGATCTAGACCGAACCGCGCGAAAAACTCCTCCCGCGTCATCTTCGGCCCCGCCATCCACGCCAGCGGATGCCCGATGTAGGTCGCCTGCGGCATACCCCGGCCGTGAAAGAACGCCGGTTCAAACGGAAAGATACAGAGCAGCTCGTCGATGATCTTTTTCATCGTTTTCACGCGGCCCTTCCGCCATGCCCAGACCTGCGGCGCCACCAGGTAGGCCACCGGAATCCCTCGCTTTTTCGCCTGCGCCGCTACACGAAAGTGGAAGTCCGGGCTGTCCGTCAATATCGCCAGCCGGGGCCTCCTCTCCTCCATCGCGCGCACCAGCTTGCGGAATTCCCAGTAGATCCGCGGCAGATGCTCCAGCACTTCCACCAGCCCGACGACCGCCAGGCTCTCCGACTCCACAACGGCCTCAACGCCCGCGGCGCGCATCCGCGGCCCCGCGCACCCGAAAAAACGCGCCTCCGGCAGTCTCCGGCGCAACTCCTCCACCAGCCTTGCCGCGTATAAATCCCCCGACGCTTCTCCCGCCGAGACCAATATTTCCAATGGCTCCAAAGGCTCAGTCTACAACGCGGCGGTGCCGCGGCCGTAATTGATAGAATGAGTGTAGTATTCAATGGCCCCTCCCGTGGACCTCTCCGGTCTGAACAAAACGAAGTTGCACCTCGGCGACTTTGCGCAAAACTTCTTTCGCGATGCAATTCCGGCCGGCTCGGTATTTTCCTACTACGCCGCCGCTATTCCTTTCGCCGACGACGACCTCCGCGATTTCGTTGACGAACCAATTGCTGCCCTGCCACCCCGCGTCCTTTCGAGCCTCGGCAAAGTGGTCCTGCTCTTCGTTCCCTTCCTCGAGCGCCCTGCGGCAAAAACCCCCTCGCGGCGGGCCACCAAACGTCATACGGAAAAGCCGGTTGAGTTTGATCCCCGCGATAGCCTCGTCGCTATGGATCCTCCCGCTCCGGCTAATCGTCTTCCCTTCGCCTACCTGCCGCCGGGCGAGTCCGGCGCCCCGCACATTTTTGCTTTCGGCATCCAGAATGTCGATTCGAGCGACTATCACTACAACTTCTTCCACGCGATCTCCCAGCTTATTTTTTTCACGCAGGCCGATTCCGTCATCGCCGGCTTCCGCAACATTCTCCGCGAAGAACTGAAGGGCCGTGCGCATGGTGAGGTGGACGATGCGTCCTGGAAAGCCAAGCTCGACCTGCTGAAGAAAGAATCCGGTGTACGCGGGGAATCGAAGCTCTTTCTCGAATACACCCGGCACAGCTTTACCGATACGTTGACGCTCTTCCTCCACGGCATCTGCTGCGACATTGATGTCGAACCCGGCCCGCGCCAGATCGCAAGCCGCTTTCTCCGCAAGCGTCTGCAATTCCTCCAAATCGAATACCCACAGCCGGAAGGGTATGCGGTTTTCCCTGAGGAGCTTAAGAATTAACTGAACTGAAGGCTCGCACAGCCCTGACGATAGATAACTGTGCGGTGGCTGTTGATTCTATTCGTCGCGGCGATGGCATACGCCGCTCCTTCCATCAAAGTCTCACCAGCGGGCTCACCCTGCTGATTGGTGACGCGCCCGCTGACATTCTCTACGTTCCGGACACGGTCCCCAGCGGCAAGGCAGTCCCGCTCTCACTCAAGCTCGGCTCGGCCACCAGCCAGGCTGGGGTCACTCTCAGCGTGATGTAGGATCTCCCGCAATACCCGCTGCGCCAATTCCTTCCCCCGCTCTCCAACCTCGCCAACCGGCCCGACACAGCTTGGACAGCCATGCTCGCATGGGCATCCCGCAATCAGCTCCGCGGTCGCACGCAGCAGCCTGTCACGCATCTGGAACAGCGGCTGGCTGCCACCGATGCCGCCTGGGTAGTTATCGTACAGATACAGATTTGGCCGGTAATCGCGCGATGGCTCCGTGGAATCCTCCGTCAGCGTCACCCCCAAGTCCCGCGGATCGCACATGAGCAGCAGCGCGGACACAGCGCGTAGCGCCTGCCCCAATCCCACCAGCCCGTTCTGCTTCTCCGTCGGCGTCAGGTCCGGGAATCGCCCCAGAAACCCCTCGGAGAAATGCAGCCAAAACGCGGTAGTATGCATCTCCTGCTCCGGCGTCGAAAGGTTGCCGGCGCCCACGTTCTCCATCGTGTAGAACTTCACCTTTTTGAAGCCGACAATCTGCCGGTTTACCCGCACTTCCCCGTGCAATGCACGTGCGGAAGCGGGAAGCGGATGCCGGTCGAATTCCTGAATGATCTTCACTTGCGTGTAGTCAATCGCGTCGGTAAAGTAGTCGCATTCCACGGCCCGGACATACGCTTTCCGCCCGTCATAATCGAAACGCTCCACCTGGAACTGCCGCGCGTCATGCAGGTAGATCGCTTTCTCATGCAGCGTCGTCAGCGCCGACGGAAAATCCACTTCGGCGATCACTCTGTTCTCATTCGTCGTGTCGATCACCACGAAGTTATCGCTCGTCACCGCGCGCAGGCTCACCGCGTCCGCCGGATAGGTATCGCTTGTCCAGTGCCACGTGTCCCCCGCAAGATGCAGGAGACCCAATTCCTGTAAAAACCGGCACAGATCCCCGGTTGCATGAGGCCCGATCTTCTCCCCCTCCCGGATCGGCAGTTCAAACGCCGCGCACTTCAGGTGACTCAGCAGGATCTCGAGGTTGTCCGGGTTGATGAACGCATGCTCCGGCGGCCGGTCGAAGAAATAGTCAGGGTGGTCGATGATGTACTGATCAAGCGGCGCGCTTGACGCCACCATCACCGCCAGCGATGTTTTCTGCCGCCGCCCAGCGCGGCCGGCCCTCTGCCAGGTGGAAGCAATCGTGCCCGGATACCCAGCCATCACGACCGCGTCAAGCGACCCGATGTCCACACCCAGCTCAAGCGCATTCGTCGCCACGACGCCTTGAATACCGCCAGTACGAATCTGCTGTTCAATCGCCCGCCGTTCCTTCGGCAGATAGCCGCCGCGATAACCGCTAATCCGCCCCCGCAGCGCAGGGATCCGCTCCGCGGCGTCCTTCAGATACGTGGTCAGAATCTCTGTTGCCAGCCGGTTATTCGTGAATACCAGCGTCTGTTGCCCCCGGTCCAGGAACTCCAGCGCGATCCGCCGCGACTCCGCCAGGTAGCTCCGCCGAATTCCCAACTCTCGGTTCACCACCGGCGGATTGTAGAAAACGAAATACTTCTCCCCGCACGGCGCACCGTTTTTTTCCACCAGCGAAAACGGCTGTTCACACATCGCCTCCGCAAGCTCCCGCGGGTTTGCTATCGTCGCCGAACTGCAGATAAACACCGGAGACGATCCATAGAACTCGCAGATCCGGCGCACCCGCCGCAGGATATTGGCAAGATGGCTGCCATACACCCCGCGGTAATAATGCAACTCATCGATCACGAAGTACCGCAGGTTCTCGAAAGCCTTCGCCCATTTCGTGTGGTGCGGCAATATCCCGGCATGAAGCATGTCCGGGTTTGTGAACACAACGTTCGCGCGCTCCCGAATGGCACGCCTGGCGTCCTGCGGCGTGTCTCCGTCGTAGGTGAAGGCGCGAATCTCCGGCGGCTTCCCGTCGACGCGGATCGAATCCACCACTGCCTGAAACTCCTGTAGTTGGTCCTCCGCCAGCGCCTTGGTCGGGAATAGATACATTGCGCGCGCACCCGGCTCCGCCAGCAGCCGGTTCAACACGGGCAAGTTATAACAGAGCGTCTTCCCGCTGGCGGTCGGTGTTACGACAACAACGTTGCGCCCCGCCACAACATGCTCGAAAGCCTCCGCCTGATGGCTGTACAACCGCTCAATTCCGCGTGCCCGGAACGCAGCCGACAGCGCCGGTGAGACGCTGTCGGGAATCGCAACGTATTCACCATCCCGGGCCGGCCGATGCTGGATCGACCGCACCGGCGACTCGGGCTTCTCCATCCACTCCCGGAATCGCGAAACCGCGCCCTCAAGCCCCGCAGGGCGGCGCAACGTCAATCCGGGATCTTTCTGTTCCGGCATCGGGTCCGGAAAACCGAGCGTTAAATTCATACGGCGTGGTTTCGCTTTTTCTTTGCTACCACGCCGTCGGACAAAACGCAAGATTTACGAAGAACTACCGCCGCAGAAATTCGTGCCGCTCCAGCGTCGCCGCTATGGAATACGGATGCCGCGGCGCACCGCTTTCCGGCGTATCCCGCTCATCCACGCGAACCACCTTCCCCATGCAGCGAAGCCGCAGCCCGGTCTCATCCCCCTGTGAAGGCAAAGTCACCAGATATTCGATCGGATCACCCTTCTGCAGCCGGCCTTCGGACGTAAACAACACCCCGCCCGAACTCAAATTCCGGGTCTCCCCTGCTTGGGGTACTCCATCGCTGCCGGCTCGCACGAGCTCGATCGGCAACTTCAATTCAAATCGTTGGTTTTTCCGTTGTTCGCTCACGTCACCATCAGACTAATGCGAACAACCTAGAACGGTCAATAGGGGGAGTCCCAGTTCTCTAATACTATGGTCCTGGTACTTTAGATACATTTTTATTAATGGAAACGATATGTCATTAACATTAATCAATCCACGATGGCGGATTTCTATCAAACAGGTGTAGTCACCACACTTCACAGGCTCCGTCAGGAATCTCCGGACCGCTTGGAGGAAGAGCTCCAATCCTACTCCGAGCGCTTCCCAATTGGATTGGTCCTGCCGGCCCTCTATTCCGAGTTCGAAACGCCGGCCATGCACGGAATCGTCGATAAGCTCCGCCATGTCAATTATTTGCGCCGCATTGTCGTCGCCATCGGCCGTTGCACACAATCGCAGTACGAGGACGCCCGGCACTTCTTCGACGGTTTTCGGACCCCCGTCAGCACCATCTGGATGGAAGATCCTCGCGTCACGGCCATCTTCAGCGCCCTGGAGCGGAACGACCTGAAAGCAGGCGAGCCCGGAAAGGGCCGAACATGCTGGTTCGCGATCGGTACTTTGTTAGCAACGGAAGACTGCGAGGGCATCGCGCTTCACGATTGTGACATCCTTAGCTACGATCGCGATCTCCTTCCGCGGCTGATCTACCCCCTCGCCCACCCCAATCTCGGCTATGAATTCAGCAAGGGATACTACTCCCGCGTTTCGGACCGCCTGCACGGCCGCGTCACCCGCCTCTTTTTCACTCCGCTTGTCCGCGCCATTCAGGACATGACGCCGGAGATCCCCTATCTCCGCTTCCTCGATAGCTTCCGCTACGCCCTCGCCGGCGAATTCGCTCTGACTACGGACCTCGCCCGCACCATCCGCATTCCCGGCGACTGGGGCCTGGAGGTTGGTGTTCTGGCTGAGGTCTATCGCAACACCTCGCTGCACCGCATCTGCCAGGTCGACATCGCAGACAACTACGATCACAAGCATCAACCCCTAATCGAAGGCGACGCCTCCAACGGACTTCGCCGCATGACCTGCGACATCGCAAAAAGCGTCTACCGCACCATTGCCCAGGAAGGCTTTGTTCTCACAAGGGACCACTTCCGTACGCTCCAGGTTTATTACGTTCGCTTTGCCCAGGACAACATTCGCCGCTTCTACGCGGACGCCTCGCTGAACGGTCTGCAGTTCGATCTTCACACCGAGGACTCGGCCGTCCTCACCTTCGCCCACAGCCTCCGTGCCGCCGCCGAAGAGTACCTTCGCGACCCGCTCGGCGCCCCCCAGATTCCCAATTGGAACCGAATCTTCGCCGCCATGCCCGGCATCAGCGGCCTGCTCACCAAGTCAGTCGACCACTAGGTCCAACACAGCCTGATTCCACCCCGCCGGTCCGGCTTCCGGCGCGACGGCGGCATCGGGGAGCGCTGCGCGCATCGCCTCCAGATGCGGTGACGGGATAATCACCGCGCGCCGCATCTCGCGCAGAAACACAACATCGTTCGGAGCGTCGCCGAGGCCCAGCGTATCCTCATCGTTCAAAAATGCCGCCAGCGCCAGCGCCGCCTTCCCCTTATCGCATCCGCCAAGCACGTGAAAGAATCGCCCGCCTCGCGTCATGCGGAATCCCTGCGCGCGCAACGCAGCGTCCAGCAGCGAGACATCACCCTCCAGCACGACGAACGGCTCTCCGAACTCCCTCCGCGACGCCAATTCCGCCACCTTCGCCTCTAACCCTGTCCGCGCGCGGATCTCGCCCAGCGGCATCTCTCTAAACCCGCGAACTCGCACCCCCGAAGCCTCCGACGCCTTCCGCAGCGCCTCTCTCGCCGCCGCTGCCGTCGAACCCATCACGATATCCGCTCCGCCTGGAATCACCACGGCCGCTCCGTTCTCAACGATGTACGGATCGGTATTCCCCATCTCCTCTCGCAGCGCCGTCACTTCGGCCCGCGTTTTACTTGTTACCAGCACTAACGGAATCTTCCGCGCCCGTAAATGAGTCATTGCGGGCTTCGCTTGCGCAAAGCTATATGTATCCCGATCGAGCAGCGTCCCGTCCAGATCGGAAAATACAACCATCGCTCCTATGCTATTACCAGTTCGCATTCTGGCGGCCAGTTCAATGTTCCCGGCCCAGCGAGTAACGGCCGAGGATCTCGACAACCGCCTCGGTCTCGTGGCCGGAACAGCCTTCGCCCGGAACGGCGTCCAGGTCCGTTATTTCGCCGGTGAATCGGAAACCGCCAGCGCCATGTCCGCCCGCGCTATCGAACGCGCCCTGCAAACGGCACGCCTCACGGTTCACGACATTGACGCCATTCTCTTCGCCGGTGTCATGTCCGAGCAGCCGATGCCCTCCACCGCTGTGCTCATTCACCGCCGTTTGCGGGCGCGCGCGGATGGCGTAACGTGTCTCGATATCAACGCCTCGTGCGCCGGATTTCTTAAGGGCCTCGAATTTGCGGCAGCGGGCATCACCGCCGGACTCTGGAAACGCGTCGCCATCGTCGCCGCCGAGGTCGCCTCCAAGGGACTTCGCTGGGAGGACCTCGACACATGCACGCTCTTCGGGGACGGAGCAGCCGCGGCAATCCTCGGTCCCGCCGAGGGCCCCGAAGGCATCCTTGATATCCGCAACGCCACATTCAGTGAAGGCGCCGAGCTCTCTATCATGCGGGCCGGTGGCTCCCGGTTCAATATGCGCACCCCGCCTGCCGACCCCAATGACTACCTATTCGCCATGAACGGCCGCAGCCTTCTCCGGCTTATCCAGACCCACTTCCCCCCCTTCCTCGACACGCTCCTCACCCATCCCATCGATGTCGTCATTCCCCATCAGGCGAGCGCTGTCGGGCTAGGCTTTCTGCGCAAACAGCTCGCGAAGCGCCCCGGCAACCCGCCGGTGGTCATCGACATCCTCTGCCAGACAGGCAATCAGGTCAGCGTGTCGATTCCGACCGGGCTCCATCACGCAATCCGTACCGGCCAACTCCGGCGCGGTCAAACGGCCCTTCTCGTCAGCACGGCGGCCGGCGTCACATGTACGGGCGTCGTCCTGCGATACTAACCGCCATGATGGTCGACGTTCTTCTCCACTCTGTCGGCCACTGCCATAACCGCGCCTGGTTCGTTGAACACGGGTCACTCTTCCATCACCTTTATCTCCCCTCGTTGGTCGCCGTCATCCGCCATCCCGAAGCCGGCGTCATCCTCTTTGACACTGGCTACGGACAACCTCTTGTCGAGTCCATCTCGTGGGCCGCCCGCCTCTATCGCGCCGTACTGCCATTCCAACTCACGCCGTTTGACATCGGCGGCCCCATCAACGCGATCTTCCTATCCCATTTCCACCCGGACCACATAGGCAGCCTCAGCGAATTGCCCCAGGTTCCAATCCTCCACTCGCGCGAAGGTCTCGCTACGCTCAATCGGTTCTCCCCGATTCGCCGCGCCCTTTCCGCCTATCTCCCCGAGCTCCTCCCGTCCGATTTCACGAGTCGCGCCCGCGCCATCGAGGATCGGCCACTCATCGCCCTCAACCCGTCCTGGAAGCCATTCAACGAAGCTTATGACATTGCCGGGGACGGCTCTCTGCTCGCGATCGCTCTGCCTGGCCATGCGCTCGGTCAATACGGCCTCGCTTGCCGTATCCGCGACAACAAGTGGATCTTCCTCGTAGCCGACGCCGCATGGACAATACGAAACATAACGGAGCTTGCACTCCCGGGCTGGCCGGCTGGGGCGCTCATCGGTGATGCCGTTTCCTACCGAAACACCCTCTTCAACCTCCACAAATTTCACCAACATCGTCCCGAAGTGCGCCTCATTCCCTCGCACTGCTACGATTCCATGACAGCGTTTCAGAATGAGCAGTAAACTCGCCATCGCCCGTGCCTACCTTGCCGCCCGCCGCGAGCGGAAACTCCGCCTCCCAATCCCGGACTACGCGATCACTGGCGAAGATGCCTACGCCGCCAATTTTGCATGCTTCAACACGCTCGGTCTCTCGCTCGACGAAGCCCGCAAACTCGCGCGTGAAGAACTCGAAACCGGAAGGAGCCCCTATCCCGGCTACAGCTTCGGCCTCTCTTCCGGCACGGCCGGCGAACCCGGCGTCTTCATTACCACGCAGGCCGAACGTGACCGCTGGCTTGGCACCGTCCTCGGCAAGTTTCTCTCGCCATCGCAGCTCTTCACTCTCAACGCCGCCCTTCTTCTCAAACACAACAACGCTCTCTACAACTCCAGCCGCGTCACCTTTTACGACGTCGCCAATCTTCTCCCGGCCGCGATCTGCAAGCAAAAACCCAATGTCCTCATCGGTCCACCCAGCGCGCTGGTCAGGCTCGCCAACTCACCCGCATTCCGGCAGGAGCCATTCCAGCCGCACATGCTCATCTGCGCCGCTGAAGCGCTCTTCCCGCAGGACCGCGAAAAACTCACCCAAGCTTTTCAAACGAAACCCCGCAATCTCTACCAGGCCAAGGAAGGCTTCCTGGCGGCCGGCTGCACGCACGGGCACCTGCATTGGAATGAAGATTTGATGCGCGTCGAGTTCCTCCACTTCAAAAGCCGTCCGGACCGCGCCATTCCCGTCATTACGGACTACACCCGCCAAAGCCAGACCTTTACCCGTTACCGCATCGACGATGTCATCGTACTGGGCGAAAAGTGCCCTTGCAAGACCCCGTTTCAAAAGATCGCAACGGTCGAAGGCCGTCTGCAGGATCTCCTTCTCCGCCCGCAGGGCGACACATATGAACCGCTCTTCCCTCTCGATCTGAACGAACTCCTCCTCGGTGCCGGTGAATACACCATCAGGCAGCACAGTCCCGAATATGTCAGCTTCGAGTGCACGCCATCGCCCAGCCACTCCGTGCAAAAAGAACTCCGCCAGATTCTGGGCAACCCCGCGCGTTTCGAAGTCGTCCCCTACCGCCCCCCGGCGCCCACGAAAAAGCGCCGCCGCTTCCAGCGCCTCTTCAAAAATAGTGTCAAAGACCAATTTAATCCAACCTTAATCTAACTACCGGCTCCGATACAGAATCTCCACCGTATTCCGCACGTACTGCTCGTCCGACAACGCCTCCACCGCCTCCGCCGGAAACTCCACCATTTGGCGCAGACGCTCCGCCAACTCCCGGAACAACTCCACTCGCGCGCCATCGTCCAACTGATCTCTCCGCACCAACGCATCCAGCGCCACTCCCGCCAGTTCCGGACTCACGCGCTGCCGCAACCGCGCCGCCAGATGCGGGTGCTCCAGCATCGAGTTAAACTTCCCCGCCAGCAACTTCTGCCAATCCGGCGGCTCAACCTGCCGCGAATACACCACCACGGTATTCGCCGCCTTGTCTCCGACCCGCTGTCCGTATCTCGAGGCCAGCGCCACCATCCCGCCCACCAGGTAGAACATCGGCAGCATATCCACCGGACGCAGCAGATTTCGCACCACGATCTGCGACACGTGAATCGGCAGTCCGTCACGATCCATCACGCGAATCCCCATCATTCGCTTTCCCACGGTCTGCCCCTGCCAGAGCCATTCGCACAAAATCCCGTAGAGCAGCGACACGACGAAGTACATCACGGTCATCAAGCCTTGCGCCGCATCCGCGCTCACCGCCGCCAGCACACCCAGAGCTCGCTGAATCATCGCCCCCGCCACCATCACGACAGCAAGGTCGATCCAGAGCGCCAACAGCCGCGATACCGGCCCGGCGAGCGGTAGCGAGAACTCCATCCCTTCCGGCGTCTGGAGCTCGAGCTTCGGCTGGTTATACAGCGCCTTCATTGGCTCCCCCACGCGCTAAGAACAATGCCAGCGCGCACAATTCCACCACGCCAAACGCGATCTTCAGTGCATACGGAACCACCGGCTCGTGGTACTGCGAAAAAAACGACTCGATAATCCCCGCCCAAACCAACAACAGTGCTACTCCGCCCGCCATCGTCACCAGGTCCGGCAGCACCGCACGCAGCCGCAGCCGCCGGGGGAGCCTGTTTCCCCACCCGATCAAAGCATGACCCAGCACTAGTCCCGCTTGCCCGGCCAGCAGTATCGCCGGAATCTCCACAGATCCGTGCGGCAGGATCCACCCCATCAGGAACACTGCCTGCCCGTCGCTCACATAATCCACCGCCACCGCGCCCAGTATCACGCCGTTATAGAAAAGAAGAATAATCGTCCCCAACCCGAACGTCATCCCCAGCCCCAATGTGAAAAACGCGACCTGTGTATTGTGCGTCATCAACTGCGCCGAAAAGCGCCCGCGCGCCTGCGAAATCCGCTTGCCCCGATCCTCCATCTCCTTCTTCACACGCGCTGTAGGCGACGTTTGCCCATGTCCGAACGGCAACAGAGCGGTCTTCGAGGAAGGGTCGATCTTCAATGCCGCCGCTCCAAACACGCACCCCAGCAAAAACAGCCCGACGCTCAATGCCAGTGCCATCGAGTGCCGCCGTACCGCCGCCGGAAAAGCCGCGGTGAACCACTGCCACCACCGCGCCCGATTCTTCTCCGCGCGGCGCACGTAGATACGCGCATAACTCCGCGCCACCAACTGCTCTAAATAGCCCCGCAGCTCCCGCTCCGCCGTCAGATGCCGCACCTCCGACAAGTGCGCCGACGTCTGCTGATAGAGCCGGTAAAACTTCTCCGTCTGGTTCAGATCCCACTGCGGGTCAGGGTCTTGTTCCAAATAGTCGAGCAGTTCCCCCAATTCCTTCCAGATTGGTTTCGCCGACTGCAGGAATCGTTGGATGTCGAGAATCACAGCAGTTGCCTCTGTTTCACTTCGTCGTAGAGCATCAGCACCTTTGCGGCCAGCGCCCCTGGCTCCACCATGTGGAACTTCACGCCGTGCGTCCGCAAGGACATCTCCAACTCCCGCAGCGCCCGCCATTGCAAATGCCCCGCCAGCCCCGCATACAAATCCTCTTCAGGCGGTGCGGCCAGCACCGGCGCCACGCCGCCCGGTTGCAGCATCACTACGTAGGGCAGATGCCGGTGGCCGAGTAGCGTCGCCGCCTTGTCCAGACTCTCCGCGGCGGACGGCTCATCGAGCGCCGTCAACAAAAACAACAGCGACCGCTTCGGTACCCGCGCGCGCAGGAACGCGGCCAATTCAAAGAAATCCGCCGTCACCGGCTCGGGCTGCGCATCGAACATCGCCTGCCGGCACGCCGCGTAATGCGTCTTCCCGTTCCGTGCACGCAGGAACCGCGACACCTCGCGATGAAACAGGATGACGCCAAACCGGTCGCCGCGCTGTTCCGCCGCCGTCCCCAACAACAACGCCACGCGCAGGTACTCATCCAGCGCGGAATTGTCTCCAAATCGCCGCGCCATCAGCCGGCTCACGTCCACAACGGCGTAGATCTCCTGCATCCGCTCCGTTTGATACACCTTCGTCACCGGACTCCCACGCCGCGCCGTCGCCTTCCAATGAATCTCGTCAAACCCATCACCGGCCGTATACTCGCGCAGCTTCTCGAACTCCCTGCCCTTACCCACTTGGCGGATCAACCGCGCGCCCATCTGCCCGCGAACGCGCGCAAGCAAGCTTCCATACTTCCCCGCATCGGGAAACACTTTCAATTCCACGCCTAGCGCCAATCCCCGCCCGCACTCCCACAGACCCAGCGGCGACCGCAGGGAAACGAACAGCTCTTGCAATGGATACCGTCCCCGTTCGCGCGGCGTCATGCGCCAGGTCATCGCGTACTCCGTCTGCCCCGCGGCCAGCAGGAGCGCCATCTCCTCGGCTTCGCACAAAAACGAGGGCGGCAGCGCCAACCCAGCCATCCCGCTACCCGCCAATTGCGGGGGTTTCCGCAAATGCACCGTCAGCACACCCTCTCGCGCCTGCGCCATCTGCCCGTCATCGTCGCTGAACGCCGACATCCCCTCCAGCCGCGCGCGCCCGAACCAGACATCCACGCCGCCGACTACCGCGAACAGGAACAGCGCCAGCCACAAAAACGGATGCATGTCCGGCCACACCGCCGCCGCAACTCCCAGTGGCAGGGCGATCAGCCCCACGAGCCACACCAGCGCTGGCGCTGGACGAATCATGCCGGAACCGGTACGCTCGACAAGACCTTCTTCACGGCTTCCTCCACCGTCAATCCCTCCACTTCAAACTCCGGCCGCAAAATCAGCCGGTGCTCCATCACGGCCGGCGCCATCGTCTTCACGTCATCCGGCGTCACGAAGTCGCGCATCGAAAGCGCCGCATTCGCCCTCGCCGCTCCCAACAGGGCCTGTGTCGCGCGCGGCCCCGCACCCACCAGCACACTCTCCTCCTGGCGCGTCCGCCGCACTACATCAAGCACATACCCGACCAGCTCCTCCCGCATCTTCACCTGGTCCAACGCCGCGCGCAGCTCCGCCAGCCATTCCCCCGAAAGCAGCGCCCGCACCGAACCGCTTACTAACCTCTTCTCCGGCGCATCGCCCGAGAGCATCCGGTGCGCCAGCGTCAACTCGGTGTCCCTCCCCGGCAGTGGCATCCGGATCTTCAGCATAAAGCGATCCTTCTGCGCCTCCGCCAGCGGATAGGTGCCTTCAAATTCAATCGGATTCTGCGTCGCAAACACCGTAAAGCCCACCGGCAGCGCATAGGTCTGCCGGTCCATCGTCACTTGCCGCTCCTGCATCGCTTCCAGCAG
The DNA here is from genome assembly GCA_016185425.1 of Acidobacteriota bacterium. GTDB lineage: Bacteria > Acidobacteriota > Terriglobia > Bryobacterales > Bryobacteraceae. The sequence continues at coordinate 128,742 of JACPNQ010000004.1, forward strand.
CGCCGACTGCGTCTTCGCCGGCGCGCGGTTGATCTCATCGGCCAGCACATAATCGGCGAAAATCGGCCCCTGCGCGAAGGTGAATTCGTTCTTCTGCAGATTGAAAATGCTGGTGCCCGTAATATCGGCAGGCATCAGATCCGGCGTGAATTGGATGCGCTGAAAACTGCCGCCCATCACTACCGCCAGCGTCCGCGCCAGGAGTGTTTTCGCTACGCCCGGCACACCCTCCAGCAAGGCGTGTTGCCTACACAAAATCGCGATCAGCGCGTGATCTACCGCCTCCTCCTGGCCGATCACCACCTGGTGAATCTCCGCGCGAATCACCGCCAGCGCCTGCTGCATCTGCTCCAATGTCATGCCGATCCCTTTCGCAGCTTGATCGCTGCCTGCAACTCCGCGTACCCCTGTTTCACATCTTTCAAACTCCGCACTCGCCCCAATACCGCCTCCATCTCCTCCGCACGTCCGCGATGCCATACCGGCAGCAGGGGCAGCGCGCGCTTCCACTCGCCAACCAGCGTCTCCAGCAGTTTCGCGCGCGGTACGCGCTGCGCCAGCAACGTTCGCAACGACGCGGCTGGCTGCGGCGCCATCGCCGCCGAAACCGGCTCCCTTTCGGGCAGTAGCGACGTCGAATTCCGCCAAACGAAGAGCAGCGCGCCCGCCAGCATCAATCCAATCGCGGGAAACAGCCGATACCGTTTCAGCAGCACGCCCACGCCGCCCGTCTCATTCACGCCCAGGTGCGACTCATCGAACACCACCGGCAGCCCGTTCGAAAACAACTGTGCCAGCAGATCCGTATTTCGCTTCTCGTGCAACTCGCCATTCCGTAGAACCGAGCCGTCGGCCAGCAGCCACACCCGTCCCTTCCCGGTTTTTCTTTCCGCAAGCACGCATTCCTTCCGTTCCCCCGACAAACATCGCCAGTCGTCCGACCGCAATTCCAGCCCCGCCTTTGGAAACTGCAGGAAGCCCAGCTTCTCCGTCCGCGACCCCGCCTTTGCCGTCGCCGGCCGCAGCGCCAGCAGCGCCAGACCATCCTCGGCAACCAGCTTCTCCAACGCCTTCACGTCCTGCATCATCAACGGCGAAACGCCCATAAACACATACTCCGCACGCCTCGAGCGCATCTCCTGCCACGGCTCGTAATTTCTCTCCACCACCGCACCACCCATTCGCTGCAGCGCCAAAAACAGCACCTTCACGCCCATCGGATCGGACCGCATCGTCGACCACTCCGGATACACGTCGCCCTGCGCAATCGATTGCGTCATCCGCGGAATCAGCAGCGCGAAAAACGCGCCGATCAGCACGAACGGGAGGACTTTACGCATTCCGCCGCATCTCCTCCCACGTCGTGCGCAGCGAGCGATACGTATCCGCCTGCGCCGCGCCGAATCCGTACCAGACCACCTCGTACTGCCGCAATCCGCTGCCGTAACCGCTCAACGCCGCCGGCACATCGCGCAGCCGCCGCGCCAGTTCCCGCCCATATTCCATGCCCGTCTTCGCCGGCTGCAGCGTCACAAGCCCCTTCTCCCCCAGGTAGCGCAACCCCGCCAAATGCACCGCGCGCATCGCAAGACGGAAGTCGCCGCCGCTCGCGTACTGATCCGCCATCCGCAGCCACTCATCTTCCACCAATTGCCCCGCGGAAACGCTGTCGTCTTCCAAATCGATCGCCGGCACAACAACGGGTTCAGCCGTTTTCTTCCTCTTCGCTTCCTTCCGGCGCGTCAGCAGAATCAGCACGACGCACCCCGCCGCCAGTACCGCCGCGCCGATCATGGCCCACCGCAGCAACTGCGCGTTGACACTCCACCTAGAATTCCCGGTTTCCAGATTCGGCGGATCGTCCGGGAACAACTTCTTGTAGAAGTCGTACAGCCACTGCATCCACCGCGCGATCGTTTCAAAGAATCCGCGCAACCACTGCGAGTCGCTCTTATCGCCCTCCTGCTTCGGCATCTTCCACGAGAACTCCGAGTCGCGCAACACTTCGTCGATCCGCTTATCAAGCGCCGCTTTATCGATCGGCTTTTCCTGCGCGGTCAGCGGCGCCGCCCCACTCATGAGCAGTGCGCCAACCAAGAGACCCGCCGCCATGCGCCGCAACGCGCCACGCAGGTCCTCGCCGCCGCGCAGCGCCTGCGCGTAGAATGCGCGAACGGCGGCCTGCGCCGCGAACAACGGTTCCATTACCGCAAAGGTCAGAATCACTGTCACAGTGAACGTCGTCGCGTTCATCATCCGCGCCGCTAACAACCCGAACTCGGTTTGCCACCCGAAAAACGACTTCAGCAGCATCGGCACAAACAGCCACAACACGAACAGGTTGACAAACAACAGCAGCCAGCACAGGGTGAGGATCAACAACGCCACGCTGTCGGCCCGCGTTCCCGCTCTCGCCAGTTGCCAGGATTCCCGCACAAATCCGCGCTCCCGCTCCACCGCCGAAAGGCCGATCTGTTGCAGAAACGCCACCACCCAGGGAAACGGAATCACCGCGATGCTCGCAATCGTCAGCACGGGCCAACGCAGAGGTTGCCACGCCGCCTGCACCAGCGCCAGCCGCGCCACCGCGGACGCTCGCGGCAGGTCCGGGGAATCCCCGCGCAATACCTGCAAGCAATTACGGCTGAACATCCCTTGCGCAATATGCTTCGCTACGAACAACGCAGTCAGGACCAGGCTTCGGCTGACAATGCCCTCCGCGCTGAATGCGCTGCGCATCATGTCCATCAAAAAGTCGATCAGCAGCAGAGTGAACGGTAGTGTGCCGGCCAGCCACATCGTCCAGCTCCGCGCCGGAATCTCGCGCAGCAGTCCCGTGGCCTCCTCCAGCATCCACACACCGCCGGGCTTCATTCGTCCTCCGCGCCTTGCGACCATGCGGGCGGCAACTGCTGCAACACATACCCCGTCGTGTAGAACAGCAGAAATGCGGCGAACAATCCCGCAATCGCCGCGGCCGTCCACACTACCCATCGTGTTCCGCTAGGCCCAGCCTTCGCCGCCGATTTCACCGACAGACATTGCACGCACAAAAGCCGCCCATCATGCTCGGTCACACACTCCCGGCAATAGAATCGCCTGCACTCCGGGCACCTGCTGACCGCTTCCCGCTGCGGATGAGTCCAACACCGCTGCCGCGCCAGTGCGCCGGTCACGGCCTGCTCCCTCGCGACGCCATCAGCAGCACCCAGCCAACAAGCCCCGCCACCGCGTGCCACGCCGCGCGGCCGACGGACTGCTCCTTCAGCCACAACCACTCGATATCTTCCGGCTTCGCGCCGCGCTGGCTGACAGCCGTAAAGAAGCCTCCCAGAGAATTCACCGTGGAATAGATCAACACGCCGCTGTCCGCCAGGCAAAACAACACCACCATCGCGCTGACGATCGTCATCAACGGTCCAATCGAACGCCACCGCAGCGCCGCCAGAAAGCCCATTACCAGCTCGGCCAGCAGCAGCGTCCCGGAAAGGCCCAAGCCGCTATCCAGCTTATTCCCAGAATAGAAACCAGCCAGTATCAACGCGTGCATCACCAGCATGCCGAACAGCACATGCATCAGCAGCGGCGTATTATGCGCGGGCGCGGGAGCTTCCGGCGCCGGCGGCAGAGTCACTACCGTCAATCCATCGGGCGCCAGCCGTCCCTGCATGGCCTCGGTCAACCGGCGCAGTTCCGGCAATACCGCGCGCGCCTGGGCAATTGTACACACCGCCTCCAGCGTAACCGTGCTCACCGCGGTATGGAGCACCAGCCGGCAGCGCGGCCCGCGCAGCAGGTAAACCAACGCCCACAGCAGAAACACGCCCGGCATAATGGCGAACAGTTTCCACCAGCCCGGCGGCGCCAACAACAGCACAACCGCAAAGAAGAAGGAAATACCCAGCCACCACGCCCGCCACGAGTTCCACAAGGGAAATTCCGTCAATACGAACGCCTGGATGTCGCGGAAACGGTAACGCGCATAACGGTCGGAAAACCGGGACGAGTGGATATACAGCAACTCCTCGCCGTCTTGCCACAGCTCCGCATATCGAAGCGGGCTCCATTCCCTCGGCAGCAGCAGGCGTCGCATCACTCTTTCGGCAGCGCCCCTCCTCTGCTTCCCGGAACCACGGCGGCAAAGAACCAGATGACCACCGCAATCTGCAAAATGGCGATAAGCAGCGTCAGCCAAAGACGCCACTTACTGCGCGGCATCACCAGCGCGGGCGCGTTCCAAAACTTGAATGCGAAGAACAGCGCGGCCGGAGTCGTGAAAACCGGGAGCCAGCACAGCAGCATCGGCAGCGTGACCAGCGCCAGCGCGATCGAGTCATAATTCACCCGCTCGTGCAGCGCCGGGGACTCTCTGCGCTCAAAACACGCCGGACACACATGCCCGCCCACCGCGTCCACATCGCACAGCGCGCAAAGAAAACGGCCGCAGTCGTCACACGCTGCCACAGCGCGATTGTTGACGTGGTTGTAACAGCTCGCTTCCTGGCCTGTTACCACCTGTTCCGGCAGACCTGCCTTTGGCGGATGCAGCGCCACCGGAAACACCGTCACCCATACCTCGCGCGAACACATCGGGCACGGCAGCGGGAACTCCTGATTCCAGTTTGTCGGAGGAATTCGCGCCGAGCATGCGCCGCAGACGACGTATCCCATCCATCAGCCTCCGGACATCACGCGCGTATCGCAGATACGGTCGTGCAATGCCCGTTTTTCCTCGTCCCACCCGGCCATCATGTAACCGATATAGAGCGTGAACGCGCTCAACATGTGAGCAAAGTAGCGGCCCAGCCCAAGACCCCAAGTCATCGGGCCTCCCCGCGCGCGGACTACTTTCAACCCCAGGATCATCTTGCCTGGCGTCGCCCCTTTCTTCACCAAAAACCACGCTTCGTAATAAGCCGCCGCGCCGACGCTCAACAACACCGCCAGCGCGCCGGTCCCGGCGAGAAGCGACAAATCGGGGCCGGTCTGTTTATCCATCCGAGCCACAACGATCAGCATCGGAATCTGAAAGATGTAGCCCGCAATCGACGTGATGGTGTTATCGATCATCCGGGCGACAAGGCGGATCCAGAACCCGGCGAACGGCTTGCCCGTCGAAAGCGGCGCCAGTCCCTCGCGAATGCGTTGCAACACGATTGGTTTGCACGCGCCGCAAACGGGCCCTCCCGCTAGTGTGATCGTTTGCTCCACGGGATAGGGCTTGCGGCACTGCTGGCATTGCTCGGTAGGCACGGACACCGGCGCCACAAGCGAGCCAAGGGTCGCCCATACGTCCATCCCCGCGCGCCAAACCAGCGTGGAGGCGTTGATTGCTCCCGCCGCCGCCATTTGCTGCATTTCAGCGTCCTCAACAGGTCCCGCCTGCTGCCCGTTCACTGCGTAATACCAGCTCATTCCCGCGAGCCTCTAGTTTACTCTGTTACTTCGTCTCTTTCTCCGCAGGAACCGGCGGAGTCACAAAATCCGGCGCGGTATCGCCAAAAATGTAGTGGTTAAACCAGGCTAAATTGTGCTGCATCACCGCGCGCATCGATTTCGGCTTCGTGATCCCGTGGCCGAATCCCTTGTAGACAATCATTTCGACCGGTACGCCGCGATCTTCCAGTCCCTGCCGCAGCTCATACCCATTGGCGATCGGTACCCGTTTGTCCAGCTCGCCGTGCTGGATCAGCGTCGGCGTGCTCGCCATCTTGATATTGGTCATCGGCGATGTCTTCTGGTAAATCGCCGGATCGTTCGCCGGGTTGTCGCCAAGATACCGCAGCGTGAACGTCGTAATGTCGGTGTTGTAGTAGTAAGTAGACCAGTTAGAAATCCCCGCGCCAACGGAGATGGCGGCGAATTTCTTCGAGTTGGCCGAAAGAAACGCCGAGATATACCCGCCTTGGCTCCATCCCATCACACCCACTTTTTTCTCATCGACCCAGCCTTTGGCGATCAAATGGTCGACGCCGCTCTCCACGTCCCACGCATCGCCAACGCCCAGATTTCGCACGTTCAACTGCAGGAACTTCTTCCCATAGCCGGTGCTCCCCCGGTAGTTAACGCGCAGCACCAGCGCGTCTCGCGCCGCCCACAAATCCGTCGGGTAGTAGCGCGTACCGCTCACCTTCTGTGGAAGGTCGATGCCCGTCGGCCCCCCGTGGATCACGCACAGCAACGGATGCTTCTTCGTCGCATCGAAGTTGGCGGACCGTGTCAGCACGCCTTCAATCACCTCTCCGTCGCGGCTCTTCCAGGAGATCACTTCACTTACCGGCAGCGTCCAATCTTTCACCGCCGCCGTCATTTCGGTCAGCCGCCGCGGCGCCCATCCCGCCACCGGCGTCACATAGATTTCGTTGAGCTGGCTGGCCGAAGAGATGCTGATTCCGGCCATCGTTCCGTCTTTGGAAAGAGTGAAATCGTTCACCGAAGGCGTAGCCGATAACCGGGTAATCTTCGATGTCGCCGGATCCAGCCGATAGGCGTGCCCCTCCGTCTTTTGCAACGCGGTGAAGTAGATGCCGTCGGCCTTCCAGTCCTCAATCGACGGGGACTCGTCAAACCCGTCCGTAAGCGATCGAACCACCCCGCCGTCGGCGCCAACGACCGCGATCCGGCGAAGATCGGGAAGTTTCACCTGGCCCATCGCGGACGAAAACGCAATGAACTTCCCATCCGGCGACCACACGGGCCCATTGTCCACGCCCGGCTGTCCAACGACCTTCTGCACGCCATTCCCGTCGAGCGTCAGCACGTAAATATCGGCGGTGCTGCTCTGCACAAGGTCGGGATTACGCTGCGCGCTAAAGGCGATCTTCTTCCCGTCCGGCGACCAGGCGATGCCGCCAACCGTATAGTCCGTGCCCCTGGTGCGCTGCGTTCCCGCGACTGGCGCCTTCAGAGCTTCGGAAACATCGAAAGTCCAAATGTGCGAATAGGCATAGTCCCGGCGCACGACTTCGTAATCACCCAGATGCTTCTTCCTTGCCTCGGGCCGCTTGTCCGCGGCCGTGTAGGCGATCCACTTTCCGTCGGGCGACCATTGGAAGGACCCAACACTGGTCTCGGTTTTGCTGAGTTGTACCGACTCCCCGCCGTCCGGCCGCAGCGCAAAAATCTGACTGCCCGTCCCCTCATTCCGTGTGAATGCCAGCCACTTGGAATCCGGCGACCATACGGGCGAGCTCTCGGACTTCTTCCCTCGCGTCAATTGCCATGTACGTCCGCTGCCCGTTTCGGCCAGCCAAAGGTGGGTCAGGTAGGTGTCCTGTTCCCAATCCGTTTCCGAGACGCCGTAGATGATGTATCTGCCGTCCGGAGAAATCACCGCACCGCGCGCCGTCTTCAGGTTGAGTAGATCGTCAATCGTCGGGACGCCAGCCGGCAGCGTCATCGCAACGGACAGAAGGCATAGCACAGGTCGCATTCCGCGCCTCCAATGCAGGGTATTTACCAAGTGTAGAGGTATACTGAGCGAAACCGCCAATCGCCGGCATGAAAGAGCCCCAAGATATTACGGAGCTGTTGCACCGCTTCCAATCAGGAGACCAAGAGGCGCAATCACAGCTCATCAACGCCGTCCACGATGAATTGCACGTCATCGCCGCGCGTTACATGCGCCGCGAAAAGGGCGGCCACACCCTGCAGACCACGGCGCTGGTGAATGAAGCGTATATGAAGCTCGTCAACCTGAAAGTCGCCAACTGGCAGGACCGCGCCCATTTCTATGCTGTGGCCGCGCGAGTGATGCGCCGCATTCTTGTCGACCACGCGCGCAAACACATCGCGGGAAAACGCGGCGGTGGGATCGATGTGCTGTCGCTAAATGAAGGCCTTGTCTTCACACCCGGCCGTAGTTCGCAGATCGTGGAACTCGACGAAGCGTTGACGCGCCTCGCCCAGACCGACGAGCGCGCCTGCCGCGTCATCGAACTTCGTTTCTTCGGCGGGCTTTCGGTGGAGGAAGCGGCGGAGGTCCTGAAAATCTCCCCACGCACCGTCAAGCGGGAATGGATGTTCGCCCGCGCATGGCTGCGGAGTGAATTCGGGTTGGGGCCGGAACGGGATGCTGCGGGCGCTTAGTGTTCGATCTCGAAAGAACGTTTGAGATCGAGTGGACCCGCGAGCGCCGCACGCGTGCGCCCGATCTCGGTTCTTGACCGCGATAGGCCAAAGTTCACCTGCTATACATAAACTCGCGAGAGCGCAATATCCCCTCAAGAGCGCGCCGCAAAACGACCGCCCGATCGCCCGCGGCAAGTTCGCTTGCTAACTTCGCTCGTTCCTCCGCCGTCGGAAACCGCGTTAGCGTTCGCAAATACAGCGAATCTGCCACATCCCGATCCAAACTCAACCACCGCGAAACGATATTCCCCTCCGCGGCCAACATCCCTCGGATCACTTCGTCGCTAATCGCCGCCCGACTCTCTTCCGTCCGCGCATCGCGCTCGCAAAGTCCCTCGCGGCTCGGCGGCGGGCCATCCCTACGCGGATTAATCGTCTCAGCGCGCACTCCGATCACTTGCGCGATCACAGTCGTCAAAGTCCCCACCGGCAGTGGCCGCATTCGAACATCGGACTGATACGCCCTCGACAGTGCGATCGTCCGTACCAACCGCCGCAAATCATACCGGCTCCGCACGTATTCCGCGGCCAGCGCGTCCAGCAAGGCTGGATTCGACGGAGGATTCGTTGACCGGAAATCGTCGGCATCCTCCACGACACCGCGACCCATATAGCGTTTCCAGACCCTGTTAACGATCGCCCGTGCAAAGTATGGATTGTCCAGCCTTAGCATCCATTGGGCAAGTGCGCCGAGCCGGTCTTGGCTCGTCTCAAACTCCCCATCCAAATACTTCGCCTTCCCGCCGGCGCTGAAGAACGACGCAAACCCTGCATAGTCGTCCCGCGTCCATCTCTCCCACGGATGGTTATGGCACTTCGTGCACGAAATCCGCACACCCAGAAAAACACGGCTGGCGCGATCCGGCCCGTACTGTTTCAGCAGTTCCGCCGTCGGCTTCCCGTCCGGATTGGCGACGCCGAATTCCGGTTGTTGCAGCAGCCAGTCAATCACGAGCCGGCGCTTGTTTCCTTCCCGGGACGCAAGGAACCCACGCGCCTCCTCTTCCGTCGGCAGCTTCCCAATCGTGTCAAGGTAGACCCGCCGCAAGAACTCTCCATCATTCGCCAATTCCGGCGGACGGCTATTCAGCCGCTGCAGTTTTGCGAACACATGCTCATCGACGAAGTTATTTCGCGCCACTCGACGGAAGTCTGCGCGCGAACTCTCAGCCGCCACCATAACCAGCGCACTTGCGGCCCTCCCTCCCATCCGCACCATCACCGCCGACTCACCCATCCCCACAGCCTTCACCTCACCGAGCCCGCCCACACGCACAACATCCGGATTGCTCGCCCGATACTCGGCAAGACGAGTGGCATCCCGCACGCTGCCATCCGAATAGTAAGCCACCGCAATCAACTGCTGCTGCATCCCCGCCCCAACCAACACCTGCTCTCGCGGGTAAACCCGTAACTCCGTCAGACGCGGCGTGTCCTTTCCCGCATAGAACGCGCCGTCGCGTATCCACGCTATGATCGCCGCATAACCCTCCGAATTGGCGTCGAAGCGCAATCCGCCCTCATGCGCCGTCCGCGCTGTCGCCTTTCGCAACAGAAGACTCTCATCCGGAACACGCTTGTCTATTCGCTCCACGATCGCCGCATAGTCCGCCTCGGCGCCACTGCCAAATAGCGACAAGCGGAATCCTCCTCCTGCGCCGGCCGGCCCATGACAATTCCCCGCGGCGCACCCTGCCGCCGTCATCACCGGCGCGACGTCATTGGCGTAACTCCTTCGCGCCAACGCTCCCGGCGGCCGCACCGTAACCGGCGTCATGCTAACGCCGGAATCGCAGGTCGCCGTCAGCCATGTCGAGCCCTTCATCTTCGCGACAACCCGGTCGCCGGCCAGTTCTGCTACTGCCGTGTCACCCACCCGCAACCGGCAGTTTGTCCCAATCGCGACAACCGTCTGCGCCGCACCGGGCCCAAATAGCTGAACCTCAGGCGGATACACGGCCGGCGCGCCGAACAGACAGCCGCTCAGTAATCCAATCGCTCGCGTTATCCACCAGGGAATTCCTGGCCAACCCTTCAGATTCATCCTCCATCCTCAAATTCGATTCGGCGCCGATCAGATCAATAGCAGGCGATCCCTCCGATGCGTACCCTCCTTGCAATTCTCTCAATCATTCCGGTCTTCGCTGGCGATGCATTCCACCTGGCTACTGGATTCATTGCCCACCAATCCGCGGGCCGCTATTGGGCCATGTCGTCGTCCTATCGAGCTTCGTTTGATTCCGATGGCATTCGATTGCTTCGAAAAGGCCGTATGGCCCGCATCAGTTTTCCAGGCGCTCGACTCCGGTGGGAGGGAGAGGGGCACGCCGTCTCGCAGGTCGCGTTTCTCGGTCCGATCACTCGTTCTTCATCGGCCATGGAAGCGATACGCGCAAAGGAGGCCTATCCGGGCGTCGACATTGTGATCCGCCTGAGCCAGGGTCGCCTGAAATCGGAGTTCCAGCTCGCGCCTGGCAAACCGGTTTCTGCGGTCGGCTACTGTCTCGACGGCGTTGCTGTAAGCGCAGGCATCAATGGACGCTCTCTTCATTTAGATGCTGGCGGCGGTTGGAGTTGGACAGAAGAAGAGCTCGAAACCTGGCAAACGGATGCAACGGGTCGTCGCCGTCCAGTCTCTTCGCAGTTCGTCGTGACGGACTCCTGCGTTCGCTTTCAAACGGGTGCTCTCGATCCGGCGCTGCCTGTCACTATTGATCCTGAACTCGTCTTCAGCACGTACGTTGGCGGCGGCATGTTCGATGCGATAAATGCAGTGGCGACCGATGCGCAAGGTAATACCTATATAGGTGGATGGACCGAATCGAGCGACTTCCCGTCGCTCAGCGGTTATCAAAACACTTCCGCCGGCCGCATTGATGGTTTCGTCGCAAAGATCAATAACTCGGGACAACTCGTCTTCTCCACCTATCTGGGAGGCTCTCTGGAGGACCGCGTCCAATCCATTGCCGTGGATGCGTCGGGAGCAATCGCGATCGCGGGCCATACCAACTCTACGAACTTCCCTACCAAACTCCCTGCGCAATCGGCACTCTCCGGAGGGCGGGACGCCTTCGTGGCGCGTCTGTCCGCAGGGGGAGATCAGCTTACTTTCAGCACCTATCTCGGCGGCGCCGCGCAGGATGCAGCGTACTCTGTCGCGTTCGACCCGAACGGAACCATCGTCGCCGCGGGCGAGACCACTTCATCGAATTTTCCCGTGCGCAACGCATACAGCGCATCAAATGCCGGTGGCATGGACGGATTCTTGACGCGTCTCACCCCTTCCGGTTCGCTCCTGTCGAGCACCTATTTCGGCGGCGGTGGCGACGATCGGATCCGCGGCGTCGCTGTCGGTGCGGATAACGTTATCCACGTCACCGGGTCCACTACGTCATCGAATTTCCCGGTCGCTGCAGCCCCATACCCTTCACTCCGAGGTTCAATGGATGCCTTCTATGCGAGGCTCAACCCCACCGCCAGCGGGCTGTCCCTCTCAACCTTCCTCGGTGGCACCGGAGGTTCGACGCTCAGCGAAGAGGCCGGCTATGGCATCGCCCTGGACACGTTCGGGCGGGCCTGGATCGGCGGCGTCACGCCATCTGTTGACTTTCCCGGCACAGCCGCCGGATGGCAGCCATCATACGGAGGCGGGAACTCGGACGGATTCGTCTCCGTATTCACGACCTCCGGCGCGCTCGAATGGTCCACCTACCTAGGCGGCACTGCCATCGACGCCGTGACTGCAATTTCCGCCGGTTCCGGCTTCGTCGGCCTGGCCGGGTACACAACATCGGCCAATCTCCCGGTAACCGGAGCCTTGCAAACGGCCCGCGCCGGAGAATACGACGCCTTCTGGGCCGTATTCCCGATCGCATCAACCGCGCCGCTAGCCCTTAGCTATCTAGGCGGATCCGGCTCCGACAGCGCACTGGCAGTGTCGGCGAGCGACGTGATGTTAACAGTCGGCGGCTCGACCTTATCGGCTAATCTGCCCTTGCTCTCGCCCATCCAATCCGGCAACGCAGGTTCCTTCGGTGGATTCCTCACGAGAGTTCGACTCGGCCCGGGTCCCGTCGCGATCTCTCCGTCCTCCGGTTCCGGGGCTAGCCAGACATTCACGCTAACGGCAACCCATCCAAGTGGCAACGCAAATATTCGCACCGTGGAGTTGTTGATCAATTCCAGCTACTCATTCTCCAACGGGTGCTACATCTACGTGGACCGCGTCAACAACGTCGTCTCTCTCTACAAAGATGCCGGCACCCAGTGGCTGAACATTCCGATTGGCTCGTCCACGTCCGTCGACAACGGCCTTTGCGCGCTTTCCGGATCCGGCCTCACCGTAACTAGCAGTGGAAACACGCTGACGATCAAACTGCCCATTACGTTCAAGTCCCCCTTCGCGGGAAACCGCAATCTTTACGCTAGCACCACCGATAACAATGGGCTCTCGATCGGCTGGTCGCAGGTTGGGGCATGGGCAGTCCAAAGTGCACCCTCCATAGATTCCGTTACACCTGCGTCGGGGTCTAGTGGTTCACAGACGTTTACTCTCTCGGTGTCGGACGCCAATGGCAATGGAGACATTGCTTCAGTCAGCCTCCTGGTTCATACTGCGATCACCTCGTTTGGTGGTTGCTATCTGTCTTATATCCGTTCCGCCAACACCGTCTACCTTCTCCGCGACTCCGACCAGGCATGGCTCCCCCTCCCTGTCGGATCCACCGCCACCATTGAAAACGCAAGCTGCATACTGTCCGGTGCGGGCCTCACCATCACCGTCTCGGGCAACACACTCACTCTCTCCCTGCCCCTCTCGCTTAAACCCACCTTCACGGGAACCAAGAACCTCTACCTCCTCGTCGCCGATACCACCAATCTCACCGCAGGCTGGCTTGCCGCTGGCTCCTGGAATACAAGCACCCTTCCACCCACCAACCCATCTATCAATGGAATAACTCCAAATTCCGGGAGCGGTGGTTCACAGACGTTTACTCTCTCGGTGTCGGACGCCAATGGCAATGGAGACATTGCTTCAGTCAGCCTCCTGGTTCATACTGCGATCACCTCGTTTGGTGGTTGCTATCTGTCTTATA
>JACPNQ010000010.1 GCA_016185425.1 Acidobacteriota bacterium
CTTTACTCAGGGATTGCTCCCCTTTCTCGTTCGACTTGCATGTGTTAAGCGCGCCGCCAGCGTTGATTCTGAGCCGGGATCAAACTCTCGTTTGAATCCAGTTTGTTTTATCAGGCAAGACCGAAGTCCAACCCTTCGCCGCTCAGTAAACCTCAAATTATCTGACGTGGTTACTTCATAACATCCAATCAGTTGTCAAAGAACTGAGTTGACCATCCAGCGAACCAGGCTTACACCCGATAAACCGCCAATCAACCGGCCTCGAAAGGCTTTTCCCCTGTCTGGGGGAATTCCGTACAAATTGTCAGAGGAGTTAGCGCAGCTCCAGACTGCTTTGCTCGCTTTCGCGAACGCGTCCAGGCCCTCTTTGATTCCTGTCCGCCTTGCTGATACCTACTGTTCGAACCCCGAATCGGCTCGAATCAGCCTCTCCTCAGCTCTCGTGCGCCCCGTACCGCAAGCGCAACTCTCTCAGAATACCATGTGAGGGCGAATTGTCAAAGCGTTTGTTCATTTTCTGAAATATTTACCGCCTCCTCAATTGCTCCACCCGCGGTATCGCCAGCAAAATCAACAGGAAAGCCAAAACGTGGAAGGACCCGGCCATCGCAAATACCGGAGGATACCCATACCCGTGATCCAACAGGTAGCCCACTACGAGCCCAAAAGCAACCCCGCCCATCGCCCCGCCAAATCCCACCATCCCGGCCACCGACCCCACCGTCCGCCCTGGCACTAGATCAGTCGGCAGAATCATCATCAGAGTCGACCACGACTGTTGCCCGAAAAACGCCACACTGAAAATCGCAATCGCCATCTCCACCGGCGCACTGTCCACAAGCAGAATCACCGGCATGACGGCCGCGCTTATTCCCAGGGCAAGCTTCCGCGCTTTATTTACCGAGGCTCCTCGCCGCAACAACCAACTCGATAACCCGCCGCCCGCTAAACTTCCCAGTCCTGACGCAGCATACGGAATCCACGCATAATAACCGACTCTCTTTGTGTCGAACCCGCGCATGTCGTACAAATACTTCGGCAGCCAGAACAGATAGAAATACCAGGCGGCGTCACTCAAGAACTTCGCCACCACCAAACTCCAGATCTCCTTTCGCGCTAACAAATCCAACCACTCCCCCGCGGGCTCGTCCTGGCGAGTAACAGGCGCTTCCCCCACCATCCATAACCATGCCACTGCCCACACTAAGCCCGCCAGCCCCGCCAACACGAATACCCAACGCCACCCCGCTCCCGCAATAGTCGCCGCGATTAACGGCGGAGCCAACACCGCCCCCACCGCCGTCCCCGCGTTAATTACACCCATCGCGGCCGACCGATCCCGAACCGGGAACCACTCCGCCACTGCTTTCGTCGCCGCGGGAAATCCGCCACCCTCGCCCATTCCCAGCAGGAATCGGCTTGCCGCCAGAAACCCAAATCCATTCGCCAATCCATGGCCCGCGCACGCCAGGGACCACCACACCATCACCGACGCGAACCCCTTCCGCGTCCCCATCACGTCAATCAACTTCCCGCCGCCCGCGTACATGATCGCGTATGCCACCAGAAAAGCCGCCTGCAACTGCGAGAACTCCGAATTGCTGATCGGAATTTCCTTCTGAATAGCCGCGATCGCTACCGGCAGCGTCTGACGGTCGAAATAGCTAATGGCAATCGCGGCCGCAATCAGCAGCGTTATCTTCCAGTGCACCGCACTAACCTACCAGCTCACCTGCACCAGCGAGACAGCCTGGCGCGGTAGCGGGAAGGCGAGATCTACAGCGCCGCCCTTCACCGCTACCCACTCCGGCGACCCCAACGTCTGCAACTGTCCCGCCTGCTCCAACTTCCTATACTGCTCCGCCGCCGGTTGCTGCGGCGAGCCCATTGCCTGCCACGCCGCATACGAATTGCTGTGCTCTTTGTCGATCCGGTAGTGCCGCACCAGCACCCGCGAAGCCGGCACTCCCGCCACACGCAGGGACACCGGCGAAGCCGGGGCTTCCAAATCATCGTCGTGATAATTCCACGCCATCACCGAGATCACCTTGTCCCCTCGCGTGGCCACCGCATTCACATCCGGCGCACCCTTCACCCCACCCGCCAGAACCGCATCCAGCTCCAACGCCCCGCTCGACTTCACCGTCAACTTCTGCCCACCCATTAACCCAAACATCCGGAACACATTCAGCACCGGCTTATCCAATCCATTCGTCGCCAGGTCGCGGAACCCGTCGAAATACGGCTGATTCTCAAACTCAAACGCCCACGTCACCGCGCCTTCAAAATTCACCTCATGCCGCGCCGCCAACTGATTCTTCCGCGCAAACGTCGCTGCCGTATAGCTCGAATACATCGTCCCGTTTCGATACGCATTCTGCGGATTGAACCGCACCGAGCATGCCGCACAGCCCTCCGGGTCCGACTCGCCAATAATAATCGGCAGCTTCTTCAACGCCGGGAACGACGCCACAATCGCAAACCCCTTCGACACATCGTTCATCTGCTTATCGCTGCCCATCCGCACGTGCCCCTCAAATACCGCAGGCCGCCCCTTGGCGTGAAACGAAATGTAATCGAGCGGCGATCCCGTCTTCCCCGTCGCATAATTCTTACCGTGAACGGCGTGTTCCAAGAAACCCCGCAGGAACGCCGCCGCCTTCTCCCCGCCCGGCCCTGTCGAAGTCGGTCCGCCAATCCGAATCCCCGGTAATGCCCGCTTCACCGCGTCGGCCGAGTAGTCGTACAGTTTGAAATACTCCTCCGGCGTCGACTGCCAATATCCAATATCCGGCTCATTCCAAACTTCCCAATACCAGCTCTCCACCTCCGCCTTCCCATACCGCTCCACCGAGTGCTTCACCCACTGGTAAACCAGCTCCGACCACTTCGCATAGTCTTTCGGGGGATGCGCCCACCCCGTGTAGATGTTCTGATACTTTTGCGCCGGATCCCAGTTGTGCCGGTACGGCTGTGGCTTCACCGACAGCGCCTCCGGCATGAATCCGATCTCAACCAGCGGCTTCATCTTCCGCTCGACGAACGTGTCGAAAATGCGGTCGGCAATCGTCCAGTTGTAGACCGGCTTTCCATTGGCATCTTCGGTATACGCGTTCGTCGATCCCCACTTCAACGCCGCCTCGCCATCGCCCGATGTCAAAAGGTTATGCACGCGCACATGCACCGTGTGCGGACTCAGCGCCGCGATCTCCGACAGCAGTTTCTTGCCGTCTTTCATATAGGTGTAGTTCGGCTCGTCGTACCCGAAGAACCGCCACACCGGACGCCACGGCCCCTCAGTTCCAGGCCCCACTTGAATCGTCACCGGCGTCTGCGCGAACGCCGGCGCCAACAATGCCAAACCGAGTAAGAGTCGCATGTGTATCAGAAGGTGTACTTCAGCGCCAACTGCATTTGCCGCGGCGAAGTTGCCGTCGCCGTTACGCGTCCAACAACCGCCGTATCCAGCGTCGAGTTCGGAGCCGCAAAGCTCGGCGTATTTGGCAGATTGAACGCCTCCCACCGGAACTGCAGCCGCCCATTCTCGCGAATTTGGACCTGCTTGACCAACGAGAAATCGACGGTCCGCAGAATGTCCGGACTCAATATGCGCGGCCCCGAATTGCCATAGACGAAGTTCGGCGCCGCCACGAATGCGTTCGGATCGAACCACCGGGCCAGCGTCGGATCGCCCACGGTCCCGTTCGCAATCCGGTTCGGCCGCTGACCGCCAACGCCTGTATTGGCCACATCGCGCGACATCGTCACCGTATACGGCACACCGCTGCGGAACAGCAGAATACCTTGCATCTGCCATCCGCCGATCACCGCATCCGCCACACGGTTCGCACTCGCAGCAAACTTCCGTCCCTTTCCGAACGGCAGCGCGTAACTGAAACTCTGCGAAAAACTATGCGGCACCTGATACTCCGACGGCCCCTTCTCAAACCGGTACCGTCCACCGGCCGCCGCCGTATTCTGCGTCCACAAACTCTTCGCAAACGTATAGGAAGTCAGGAACCACAGGCCGCCCGAAAGCCGCTTCTCAAACTTCGCCTGCATCGCGTGATAGGTCGTCGATATATCCGCTGAGATATAACCAAACCCGGAAAATCTGGGATACGGCCGCCGCGCCTGCACACCGCCAGCCCCCGGTTCCGGAATGTTGTACGCATTGTTCCCCTGAATGTTCGAACCCTTATTCCCGACATATTCGATATCGAACATCATCGTCTTCCCGATCTGCTGCTGCACGCCGAAATTCCAATGCTGGTCGTAGCCCATCCGCATCCGTGTGTACTCGGGCGTCAACCCGATCACCGTGTCCGGCGAGCCCAATGGCGCTCCCAAATAGAAATCCGCCAGCGTCCGCCGAGGCACCACGCCCCGGTCATTCACGTTGCTATCCGCCAGCAGGAACGGCGGCATGAACAGATTCACGCGCCCATCCGTATACTCTCCCTCATAAAAAATCCCATACCCGCCGCGAATCACGGTCGATTCCCCAACAGGCCGCCACGCCAACCCAAATCGCGGCGCCCACTGCTTCTTGTCCGGATAGGTAATCGAGTACGGCAGCCCCGCCTCAGACGACGTCTGAATCAGATTCTTCAAGTACCCATAGGCCACCGGAGCCGCCGGCTGCGCGCCCAGATCAATGTCTTTCGTCTTGCTCGCGACTATAATCGGCCGCGCCTGCGTCCCATCAAACGTCCCCGATTGCCCGCGATACGGCGTCGACCACGGCGTATACTCATACCGCAGTCCGACATTCAGCGTCAGCCGGTTCGACACTTTGAAATCATCCTGAAAGTAGACATGCCAGGCGTTATACGAGCCGCCGAACGTGTCCGACGCCACCGCCCGGTTCCCATTCGCCGGCAATCCCAGCGCCCAGTCCGCAAACGAATCGCCCGTCCGCGCCGCGCTGGCGGGATTCTCGGTATTCTGCCCATTAAACGTCCACTGCCCGGCATAGCTCTTGCTATCCGTCCCCAGCCACTGATACGTCCGGAACTTCGCTCCGAACTTCACGACGTGCTTCCCTTTGATCCACGTCATGTTGTCGGCAAATTCCCGCGTATACCGGTCCTGCGTCTTCGGCCGCTGATCAAATGCCGACCCCGTCAAACTCGCATATCCCGCCCATGCAAAATCCGGAAACGACCCAACGTCAAACGACCGCTTCGTCTCATCGAACCCGCGAATCCCCGCCTCCTTATTGAAGTCCTTCCCCGCCAGATACGGCTGCAGTTGAATCAACCCGTACAGCGTGTTGAAACGGAATTCATTGATCAAGTTCGCCTTCAAATTCGAGTTAAACGAAAACGTATAGTTCTGCACGCGCGTGCTCGACGCCGCGTTTCCAAGCGCCGGCGAACCACCTGGCTCGCTCAGCCGGTTGTTATTCAAGCTGTACCGGAAGTTCACCTTGTGCTTGTCCGTAAACGTATGATCGATGCGCGTCGTCAACTGATCGAGATCCACCCCGGTCGACGGCGAAAACGTGTACGTCCCGCCCGGATTCGCCGCCAGCGTCAGATAGGGATTGAAATAGGCCGCTTCCTTCGCAATCCGGTTCGACGGAATCCGGTTCCCCGGAAACGGTGTTCGTGTCCCGCCCGTCGTCGTCGACGGATCGTATAAGGTGTTCGCAATCCCGCTGAAATCGCCAGCCAGCATCGCCGCTGTCGGGCTCACCCGGTTATTCACATTTCCCTGCCGCTCCCGCGTCCCCTCATAGTTCACAAAGAAGAACGTACGATTCTTGATAATCGGCGCGCCCACGGACGCCCCGAACTGGTTACGCTTCAACAGATCCCGCCGCACGCCAAAGAACGCCCGCGCATCCAGCTTCTCGTTCCGCAAAAACTCAAACAGCGTCCCATGAATCGAGTTCGTCCCCGACTTCGTCGTCGCATTGAAAAAACTCCCCGAACGGCTATGCTCCGCCGAATACGCATTCTGCTGCACGCTGAACTCCTGCAGTGCATCGATCGACGTCTGAATCCAGCTTCCGCCCTGATGCTGCTCGCTCGTATCCGCTCCGTCCAGATAGTAGGAAACCTGCCGCCCGCGCACACCTGAGATTGTTGTGCCGTTGAAAAACTCCGGCCGGATGCGCGTCACGTTTCCCGTTCCCGGCAGCGACACGACGCCCGGCGTCAACCGCGCCAGATCGTTAAATCCGCGGCCATTCAAAGGCAAGTCCACAATCTGGCTATTCGTCATCACGTGGCCCAGATTTCCCGATTCCGAGTTCAACAGCGGCACCTCACTCCGCACCTCCAGCACCGTCGAGGTCTCGCCGATCGCCAGGTCCACATCCAGCAGCAAGTCCTTGCCGACTTGCATCTCCACATCCCGTCGCGATGTCGTCCGGAATCCCGGCGCCGTCACCGCTACCGTATACAACCCCGGATTCAGCGCCAACACGACATACGCGCCCTGCCCATCGGTCGTCACTCGCGCGGCCACATTCGTCGCCTGGTTCGTAACCGTCACCGAAGCGTTCGGCACCGCCCCCTTATTCGGGTCGTACACCGTCCCGGTTAACCGTCCCGTCTGCACCTGCGCGAACGCGGCAGGCACAAAAACGGCAATGAGAAGAGCGCGGAAACATGGGCGCATGGCGGACTCCTAGAGCGAGGTAAGAAGCAAAACCTTGAGGAATGGTACAACCAATCTGGACCGACTGCAAGCGAATACACGACAGAATGGCAACAAAAGCAGACGTGCATGTTAGCATTGGTTGTGCCGATAGCGAAGGTTCCGAAGGAAGACGTCACTGTCAAACTCATCGCCGTCTTCAAACAGCTCATCGCCGAGGGTACACTCGAACCCGGCCGCCGCCTGCCGCCGGAACGCGAGCTCGCTGAGAGTTTCGGCGTCAGCCGCTCCTCTCTCCGCCAGGCCCTGAAAGTCCTCGAAATCATGGGTGTCATCTCCCAGCGCGTCGGCGACGGCACCTATCTGAACACGGGCGCCGACGCCATCCTCCGCGAGCCCATGGAGTTCCTCATCCTCCTCGATGGCATCTCCTTCCATGAGCTTATGGAGGCCCGCCTATTGGTAGAGCCAGAGCTCGCCGCGCGCGCCGCACTCCGCGCGTCCGACGAAGACATCGCCGAAATCGCCCGCGAACTCCGCGCCATGGAAGCCGCTAAGGGCGACCCCGCCAAGTTTGTCGCCCACGATCTTCTCTTCCATCAAGCCGTCTTCCAGGCCGCCGGCAACCGCGTCACGAATCTCATGTTCTCCGTCGTTCATAAGTCACTCGACAAACTCATCACCATCACGTCCCAGGTCGTCGAGCCTGAGCACACCCTCACCCTCCACCGCCGCATCTATCACGCCATCCGCAAACGCGACCAGGACGAATCCCGCCGCCGCATGACCGAACACCTCACCGACGCTCGCGACCTCCTCACCCGCGCCGCGGAAAAACAGAATCGCTCCCAGATGCAGGCCCGTATCCAGACGTTAAATAGGAAACGCTTCGCGAGCCGCTAAACTGGAAGAAGATGGCCCCCGAGACCGACGAGCAGTCCAGCCCCCCGCAAACCGGCTGGCGCGCGATTTTACGCATCGCTTCCGGCGTCGGCCTCCTCATCATCGGCATCATTGGCCTTATACTCCCCGTCATGCCCGGCTGGGTTTTCGTCATCCCCGGCCTCATGATCCTCAGCGATTATTTCCCTCCTATCAAACGCCTTCTAAAATGGGCGAAAACGAAGTACGAGGCCGTCAAAGACAGAGCCAGCTAACCATGCTCAAGCAGATCTCCGTTCACGGCGCGCGCCAGCACAACCTGCAAAACGTCAGCGTCGAGATTCCCCGCAACACTCTCACCGTGATCACCGGCCTATCCGGCTCCGGCAAGTCCTCTCTCGCCTTCGACACCATCTACGCCGAAGGCCAGCGCCGCTATGTCGAAACCCTCTCCCCCTATGCCCGCCAATTCCTCGATCAAATGGAACGCCCCGATGTCGACTCCATCGACGGCCTGAGTCCCGCCATCTCCATCGAGCAAAAAACCACCAACCGCAGCCCTCGCTCCACCGTCGGCACCGTCACCGAAGTCTACGACTATCTCCGCCTGCTCTACGCGAGCATCGGCGTCCCCCACTGCCCCAACTGCCACGTCCCCATCTCCGCTCAGACCACACAGCAGATCCTTGAGCAGATTCTCTCCCTCCGCCAGGACGAGCGCATCATGATTCTCGCCCCCGTCGTCCGCGGACGCAAAGGCGAATATAAGAAGGATCTCGAAAAATATCTCCGCCAGGGCTTCATGCGCGCCCGCATCGACGGCGAGCTTCGCGCCCTCGACGAGGACATCAACCTCGACCGCCGCCGCAACCACACCATCGAGGTCGTCGTCGACCGCCTCCTCGTCAAGCCCGGCATCGAAAAGCGCCTCGAAGCGTCAATCGACACGGCTATGAAACTGGCCGCCGGCCTGGTCACCGTAGTGGTCGTCAACGGCGACGTTAACGAAAAAGACCGGCTCTACTCAAAGAGCCTCGCCTGTCCGGAGTGCGGCAACAGCGTTCCCCAGCCCGAACCCCGCAGCTTCAGCTTCAACAGCCCCTTCGGCGCCTGCGAAACCTGCAACGGCCTCGGGAGTAAGTGGTCGTTCGATCCCGACAAATTCGTCATCGATCCGTCAAAACCCCTCTTCGACGGCGGCCTGGGCCCCGGCGGTTCTTCTTCCACCATCTACGCCCGCGTCGAAGTCGTCGCCAAACAGCACAAGATCAAACTCGACAAGCC
This sequence comes from Acidobacteriota bacterium, assembly GCA_016185425.1. Lineage (GTDB taxonomy): Bacteria > Acidobacteriota > Terriglobia > Bryobacterales > Bryobacteraceae. The sequence goes on from JACPNQ010000010.1 coordinate 8,776, forward strand.
CTTCGACGCGCTCCCCAAGGCCCACCAGTCGATCCTCCTGGAAGGCACGGACGGTTTCTCCGGCATCATCGGCATGCTCGATAAGATGTACCGCGACGCCGCGAGTGGCGCCGCTGAGTTCTTCATGTCCTACATGTCGCCGACAACGTGCGCCGCCTGCAACGGTCTCCGTCTGAAACCCGCCAGTCTCGCCGTCCGCGTCAAGGGCATCTCCATCGCCGATTTCACCCAACTCCCCCTCAACCGCGCCCTCGACACCGCCAAAGCCTGGAAACTGAACGAACGCGAATCCCTCATCGCCAGCCGCATCAAGGAGGAGATCGAGCATCGCCTGCAATTCCTGCTGGCCGTCGGCCTCGAATACCTGAGCCTCCATCGCTCCGCCGCCACGCTGTCCGGCGGCGAAGCCCAGCGCATCCGTCTCGCCACGCAAATCGGATCCAAGCTCCGCGGCGTTCTCTACGTCCTCGACGAACCTTCCATCGGCCTCCACCCGCGCGATAACGATCGCCTGCTCGACACCCTCTGCCAGCTCCGCGACCTCGGTAACACCGTTCTCGTCGTCGAGCACGATGAAGACACCATCCACCGCGCCGACTACGTCATCGACCTCGGCCCCGGAGCCGGCCGGCTCGGCGGCCACCTTGTCGCCTCAGGCACACCCAAACAAATCGAAAACACGGAAGCCTCCCTCACCGGCCAGTACATGAAAGGGACTCGCAAGATCGGCGTCCCCGCCGTGCGACGCTCTGGTAGCGGCAAGTCCATCAAAATCGAGGGCGCCACCGAGCACAACCTGAAGGAAGTCGATATCGAATTTCCGCTCGGCACGATGACCGTCGTCACCGGCGTCAGCGGAAGCGGCAAGTCGACGCTCATCACCGACATCCTCTATCACTCGCTCGCCAAGGAGCTCTACGGCTCCCGCGCCGAACCCGGCCGCCACAAGCGCATCAAAGGGATGGAGCTGATCGATAAGGTGATCGAGATCGACCAGTCTCCCATCGGCCGCACCCCCCGCAGCAACCCGGCGACTTACACCGGGACCTTTAGCCCCATCCGCGATCTCTTCGCCATGCTCCCCGAGTCCCGCGAGCGCGGCTACAAGCCCGGCCGATTCAGCTTCAATGTCAAGGGAGGCCGATGCGAGGCCTGCCAGGGCGATGGGTTGAAGCGCATCGAGATGAACTTTCTGCCCGACGTCTACGTCACCTGCGACGTCTGCCGCAGCAGGCGGTACAACGTCGAAACGCTCGCCGTAAAGTACAAGGGCTACTCAATCGCCGACATTCTCGAGTGCACCGTTGAGCAGGCGCTGGGCATCCTCGAAAACGTCCCCCAACTCAACAACAAACTCCAAACCCTGGTCGATGTCGGTCTCGGCTACATCCACCTGGGACAGTCGTCGACAACGCTCTCCGGCGGCGAGGCTCAACGGATAAAGCTCGCCAAGGAACTCAGCCGCCGCCAGACCGGCAAAACGCTCTACATCCTCGACGAGCCCACCACCGGCCTGCACTTCGAAGATGTGAAGCGCCTCCTCGATGTCATCAATCGCTTAGTCGATCTCGGCAACACCGTCATCATCATCGAGCACAATCTCGACGTCATCAAGTCCGCCGATTGGATCATCGATCTCGGCCCCGAAGGAGGCGAGCGTGGCGGCACCATCGTCGCCACGGGAACACCGGAACAAGTTGCGAAGGTGAAGAAGAGCCACACCGGCGCCGCCCTCCAAAAAATGGTGTCAAAGACCAATTTAATCTAACCTTAATCTCATGGCCCTGTCCTCAGGCAGCCATCTCGGTCCCTATGAAATTCTCTCGCCCCTCGGCGCAGGCGGCATGGGCGAAGTCTACAAAGCCCGCGACACTCGCTTAAACAGAATCGTCGCCATCAAAACCTCGATCGAAGAATTCTCCGATCGCTTCGACCGCGAAGCCCGCGCCGTAGCCGCGCTCAATCACCCAAACATTTGCACGCTTTACGACGTCGGCCCCAGTTACCTCGTCATGGAGTATCTCGAAGGCCAACCGATCCACGGCCCGCAGCCTGTAGAAAAAGCACTCGAATGGAGCATCCAAATCTGCGACGCTCTCGATGCCGCTCACCGCAAGGGTGTCACCCACCGCGACCTCAAACCCGCCAACATCCGGATCACGAAATCCGGCATCAAACTTCTCGACTTCAGCCTCGCCAAAACCAACTCCGCGGAATCGCCCATCCTCGGAACGCTCCACTACATGTCGCCCGAGCAGGTCGAAGGGAAAGAAGCCGGTCCACGCAGCGACATATTCGCCTTCGGAGCCGTACTCTACGAACTCATCACCGGCAACCGCCCTTTCGACGGCGGCTCCCAAGCCGGCGTGATCGCCGCCATCCTGCACAACGACGCGCCGGCCGTCTCGCCGCCGGACCTCAACCGCCTTCTCCAGCGCTGCCTCGCCAAAAATCCCGACGACCGCTGGCAGACCGCTCGTGACCTGAAAGCGGAACTCGAGTGGATCGCCGCACCGTCTGTTTCCGAAACCGCCAAGCCGCGAAAAAGGTTCGGCCTCGTGGGCTGGATCACCGCTGCCATCCTCCTCGCCACCGCTTCTCCAATTGTTCCCTGGCGCATCTTCAAATCCATCCGACCGTTCGCTCAATCCGCTCACTTCGCCATTTATCCTCCGGACGGAACCACTTTCGCCCGCGCCAACAACGCCACGGTTCCAACCCCGCAATTCGCACTCTCGCCGGACGGAAGGTATCTCGTCTTCTCTGCCTCCGTGACGAAACCGGCGCTATGGCTTCGTTCTATGGAAGACACCACCGCCCGAGCCATCCCCGGCACTGAGAATGCCCTCGGCCCCTTCTGGTCGCCGGATAGCAAATGGCTTGGATTTTTTGCCGGCGGCAAGATCATGCGCCTTCCAATCGCCGGTGGTCCCGTCCAAGTCATTCTGGAAGGCGTTATCGACCATCGTGGCGCTACTTGGTGCGACGAAGACACCATCCTCTACGGCAGCGGCGCGGACTCTGTCTACCGGGTTTCGATTACGGGCCGCACAAAGTCCGCACTGGCCCTCGTTGATCCCGCGATAAGTGAAATACCGCACCGCTGGCCGCAATGTCTCCCGGACAATCGCCACTTCTTTTTCACGGTAAGGGGTGGCGATGCCGGGCAGCGCGGAATCTTCGTTGCCAGCCTGGATGGGAAGAATATCAAGCGCCTTATCCTTAGCGATTCCAGCGCCATTTACGCTCCGCCCGGATACATCCTTTGGAACGATCGAGGGACCCTGATGGCCCAGGCGTTTCGTCTGGATCGCCTGGAATTGGAAGGCTCGCCGGTTGCAATTGCCCCAGGCGTTGGCCGCTCTTCCACGGGCGAGGCGGCGATTTCCGTATCCCAGACAGGAATACTGACCCACTCCACTAACCTCACCCTCCTCGGCCGGCTCCAGTGGTATGACCGCGCCGGCAAGCCACTGGATTCCCCTGTGCCCGAGAGTGACTACATCGACTTCCGTCTCTCGCCGGACTTCACCCGGATCGCTGCCACCCGTCTCGATTCCGAGACTGGAAATGCGGATATCTGGATTACGGATCTCGCTCGTAAAAGCACATCTCGCTTGACATCGGCGCCGACTCTCGACGCATCGCCCGCGTGGTCGCCGGATGGGACCAGAATCGTGTTCCGTTCGAATCCGTATGGACGCATGGAGCTCTTTCAGACAAGCGCATCCGGTGGCGGAGTGAGCGCCGTCGTCCTTTCGATCAAAGCCCAATTAGAGGCCGGGATGTCCGCTCTCAGCGTTGTTAACGGGGATTGGTCTGGCGATGGCAAATATGTCATCTATTCAAGCAGCCTCACTGACTCCAAGTTCGGCTTGGCTGTGTTTCCAATCGGGGAGAACGGTCCCCCGCGCCGCTTTGGCGGACCGGCCACGGCATTCGTCCGCGGTCATCCAAATTTTTCGCCGGACAGCCTATGTGTGGCCTATGAGTCCAATGAGACCGGAAAGACTGAAATTTACGTTGAACCGTTCCAGCCAGGAGAGCGCCGGTGGAAAGTCTCCGCCAATGGCGGCTCCGAACCGCGCTGGCGTTCGGACGGCAAGGAAATCTATTACCTCTCCGAAGAGAAAAAACTAATGGCCGTCCCCGTCGGCCCCGGCCCCGCCTTCGGCTTTCCAGTCGAGCTCTTCCAAACGCGTGTACCTGTCACGGCCGACGTCTTCCGCACCAACTACGTTCCCGATCGCGAGGGCCGCCGCTTCCTCGTCAATACGCAGTCCCCGAAGCAAGCGCCGGTAGCAATCACCCTCCTTCTCCATTGGACCGCCGCCCTCAAGAAGTAGCGATATCGTTCCTTCCTGCGAGATACTAAAATCTCATCCCACCCTGGAGTTCCTCCCTGTAATGGCAAAAATTAAGGTCAAAAACCCCGTCGTCGAGATGGACGGAGACGAGATGACGCGCATCATCTGGCAATGGATCCGCGAACGCCTCATCCTTCCCTACCTCGACATTGACCTGAAGTACTACGATCTCGGCGTCGAAAAGCGCGACGAAACCAACGATCAGATCACGATCGACTCCGCCAACGCCACCCGGCAACACGGCGTCGCCGTCAAGTGCGCGACCATCACGCCTGACGAAGCGCGCGTAAAAGAATTCGGCCTCAAACAGATGTGGCGCAGCCCCAACGGCACGATCCGAAACATCCTCGACGGCACCATCTTCCGCGAACCAATCATCTGCAAAAATGTGCCCCGCATCGTCCCCCACTGGGACAAGCCCGTCGTCGTCGCTCGTCACGGCTTCGGCGATCAATACCGCGCCCAGGACTTCGCCTTCCCCGGCGCCGGCAGCCTGAAACTGGTGTTCACCCCCAACGACGGCGGTGCGCCCATCGAACGCGAAATCATCAAGGCCCCCAGCGCCGGCATCGCGCTCGGCATGTTCAATTTGGATAGCTCGATCTCGGGCTTCGCCCGGGCATGCTTCAACTACGCCCTCAACCGTTCCTACCCCGTCTATCTCTCCTCCAAGAACACCATCCTCAAGGTGTATGACGGCAAATTCAAGAATCTCTTCCAGGAGATCTACGACGCCGAATTCAAGGCGGCGTTCGAAGCCAAGGGCCTCACCTACGAGCACCGGTTGATCGACGACATGGTCGCCTCGAACCTAAAGTGGAACGGCGGCTATCTCTGGGCCTGCAAGAACTACGATGGCGACGTGCAGTCCGATACGGTCGCCCAGGGCTACGGCTCTCTCGGCCTGATGACATCGGTGTTGATGTCGCCCGACGGCAACACCATCGAAGCCGAAGCCGCCCATGGTACGGTCACCCGCCACTATCGGATGCACCAACAGGGCAAGCCGACCTCGACCAACCCCATCGCCAGCATCTACGCCTGGACCCGGGGTCTGCAGTACCGCGGCAAAATGGACAACACCCCCGATGTCGAAGCCTTCGCCACGACGCTCGAACAGGTCTGCGTCGATGTCGTCGAATCCGGCAAAATGACCAAGGATCTCGCCATCCTCATCGATCCGAAGCACCCCTACCTCTCCACCGAGGACTTCATGGATGCGATCGACCAGGAACTGAAGAAGCGGCTGAGCTAATTCATTTTCGATCCCCAAACCCGCGCCGCCGTTCGGTTGGCGCGGGTTTTATACCTGCTTCAGTGGTTGCAGCTCCTCTGGATGTCACGCTCGGAGCCATTCTGAGGCGGCCCATAACCAACTGGGAACCCGCCGCTGTAGGGCGTTTCGATCTCAATACGCGTTATTCTAGAGAATAATTGAGTATTCAGAATCGGGCGTGATGCGCAAAAGAAAGTCGTTTAAACCCAAAAGGAGTGTTTGCTGTGCAAGCCTCGCCCAGGAACGCCTTGAACTTCTGCGTGCGTCGAATCTCGAGCCCCGCTACGGAAGTAATCCTGAACACAAGCGCAATCCGGGAGATTTCGGACTGGATCCTCCGGCCGCCCCGCGACTCGGAAAATCTCTGTGCGATTCGATCGGCATTTTTACTCGTACAGAGGCTTTGGCTCTGCTAAGAAGAAGAGGATTCTCGCAGGGATTGTTCAGCGAACAGATTCGAGACGGTTGGCCTCAGAATATTTGGGCAGTCACCGCTGCCGGCCAGCCTATGGAGGCGCATTTAGAGGGTACCGGCGTGTATCATGGCTATCCGATGCCCGAGGACGACCCGTTCCGCGAAGAGGTGTTGGCCAGATGGGTGCACGAGTGAGAGGCGAATTCTCAATCGACGTCTCTTGGCTTCCTGCCGGGTACGGCCCGCTGGAAGTCAGTGCAACGGCCGCCTCGATTGAGATCAAGGTTTGCGACAAAGTTGCCACTCGAATCGACGACACCTGGTCGAAGTCTGTGGATAACAGGACCCGCATATCAGCCTATCCTCTCGCACTGTGGATTGCGTCCTCCTGGTGGCGGCTACAATGGGAAACCCTTCCGCTCAAGAGCACGCCGGATACGCGGTGGAAAATGGCACATGAAATGCCAGGCGCGGGCCATGGATACCTTTGGCCGCGGATGCGCTTTGTCAGCGATGGCGCCCATGTCTCAATAACTTGCACTCCCTCGAACCCTTTGTCTGAGGAGCCGATACGTTACCTGGCTGCATTTCAGGACGTCGTCTCGGTTGCTCTGTTCGAGGAGACTCTGGATGCCTTTGTCTCCTTGGTGCTGTCTCGATTGGAGTCCATCGGTGCACACCAGACGCTCCTGCACGACGTTTGGCGCGAGGTAACGGAAGAACGGAGCTCCAAGAAACTGCGTCGTGGTCGTCTGATCGAGGCACGGCTCGGTTTTGAACCGGATGAAGCCCCTGTCGAAATCATTGATCGGTTGGAAGGGCTCTCAGCTCAATCGGGAGAGGCGGCAATCGATGAAATCGCGCCGGTTTGCGCCGGGCCGAATCACGCCGCAATCCTGGACGAAATTGAATCTCTGGCTCAATCACCGGGAATCGGCGCGAGTCCGTGCCACCTGAATCTCCCGATCGTAAATGTCTCAATGTCACCGCCGTGGAAGATAGGACAGAGCCTTGCGAGAGCATCCCGGAAGGAATGCGGGCTGAATGGCAAACCTGTCTCAGATGCCACGCTAGCTGACATTCTCGGCATTCCCGGGAATACGATCTCGGATGGAATGCCGTATTCAGGGAACCACCACCTTGGACTCGCGGTAAGGCAATCGGAACCTGGCCGTTTGAAGCTGTTCTTCCGAAAGCGCAATCGACCTGCTCGGCGCTTCGAGGCTGCACGTTTGTTCGTTGACCAACTGGTAACATCTGAGACTGAGAATTGGTTACCCGCAACAGACTCGGACACCTCGCGCCAGAAGATGCAGCGAGCATTTGCAGCAGAGTTTCTTTGTCCGATTGACTCGCTCCGAGACTATCTTGGCGGCAACGTTTCGATGCAGTCATTGGAAGAAGCAGCCGACGAATTCGGCGTATCTGACCTGGCGATAAAGAGCATCCTGGCGAACCATGGTGATATTCCTGCCGATTGGGTCAATCCATAGAGTCTGAGGGAGTTCCGCCGGCAGATTGGGCTGTCCGATTCATCCTCGCTCCCCTGTCACCAAGGCGGGAAGAGGTTCTGCGGCACCACGGCAAAATGGACAACACCCCCGGCGTGGAAGCATTCGCCACACGAGCTTGGCTATCCTTGTCAGACTCGGCCGCCCCTACCGCTCAGCCGAGGATTTCATAAATGAGATTGGCACCGAGTTGAAACGGCGGAGCCAATTCATTCCTACGTACAAGGAGAACGCATTGCCTTCCGGCGGCGTGCGTTCTGCCGCTAAACTGTGAAAGTCACAGAGCCGGGACCGCACAGCAGGTGCTCGTCCTCCTGACGCCCTTTCCCCGCCATTTACGCGAAACCTTTTAGAATAGAGCACCCCCGCAAATGCCTGGAACCGATACCGAAGCCGGCGGCCTCTCCGCCGCCCACCCCGAACTAGTCGAACTCCCCATCCTCGCCGCCCCGGCCACCAAGGGCGAAAAGAACACCATCCGCATGGAGCTTATCCCCATCGCGTGCTGGAAGATTCACGATGTCCGCTTCGAGTTCGGCTCCTCCTTCGTGCTCCCCGACGCCAAACCCGAATTCGTCGAGCTCGAAGCCCTCCGCAAGGCCCATCCTGGCGCGCCCCTCTCCCTCTTCGGCCATGCCGACCCCGTCGGTGACGATGCTTTCAACAAAAAACTCAGCGGCCATCGCGCCGAATCCATCTACGCGGTCCTCCTCCACGACACAGCCCGCTGGGAAAAGCTCTACACCACTGCTGGCGCCAATGAAGGCTGGGGCCTCGGATCCGTCCAGCAGATGCTCGCCACCCTCGGCTTCTTCGGCGGCCCGGTCACCGGCACCTCCAGCCCCAATTCCACGGCGGCCATCAAAGACTTCCAATCCAAAAACGGCGTCACACCCAGCGGCAGCGCCGATCAAGCGACTCGCGCCAAACTCTTCGCTGCCTATATGGCGTTCCTCTGGCCAACCGCGCTTGCAAAAACCGATTTCCTAGGCGAAGGCGCCGACGCCGGCGGCAAAGCCGCCATGCAGGGCTGCAGCGAGTTCAACCCGGCCATGGTCTTCTCCAAATCGGAAGTCGCTTCCCTGGCAAAACCCGATCGCGACGGGCAGAACTCCGTCAATCGCCGCGTCCTCGGTCTTCTCTTCCGGCCCGGCTCCAAAGTCCCCGTCAACAAGTGGCCCTGCCCCCGCGTCTCCGAAGACGCCGGCGGCTGCAAAAAACGCTTCTGGTCCGACGGCGAAAAACGCCGCGCCAACGGCGATGCCCGCCGCGAATTCAAAACCACCAAGGACACCTTCGCCTGCCGCTTCTATCAGCGAATGGTCGAAACATCGCCCTGTGAAGTCATCCCACCGGTCGTCCCCATCGAGCTCAAACTCATCAAGGCCGACGATCATTTCTGCCCCAAAGCCGAAAACCTCGACATCCAATACTCGCTCAAAGGTCTCTCCGGAAAAGCAGTCAAACTCACCATCACCAGCGCCCACGCCAAGGCCAATCCGCTATTCGAGCGCGATCTTAAGGACGACGAAAAAACCGACGGCGACCACACCATTAACTGGGACGGCAAGGGCACAGGCGGTGATCTGAAGGACCTTTACCTCCACCCGCTCCTATCCCCCTACAAAGTCACCCTCACCCACAACGCCACACACCAGGGCTCGGCTGAGTTCAAAGTCCTTTTCCACTCTGTCGATCTCGCCAAGGCGCCATGGACCCCCGACGAAAAGGTGCCGGATGAAGCGTCAAAAACAGACGACTGGGTCCAATACCAGCTCAACGAGCTCGGGTACTTCGGCGGCCCCATCGGCAAGGACTTCGACAAGTACAAAGAGAAGGCCATCATCCGGTACAAGTTCAACCACAAAAAGATGCACACGTTGAAGTTGACCGACACCAAGCCGGACATCACCGCGGATCTGAGAACAGCGCTCAAAGCCGGCGACAACAAACGCCAGTGGATCTCCGACGAAGCCGTCATCACCGACCCCGCTAAATCCGCCAACATTCTCGTCGAAGCCATCACCCGCGAGAAGGGCGAAGGTGTCGCCGGCGACAAAGCGAAGTTCGAAAAGGATCGCCTCAACCGCCCGCTCATCCCCATTGAGGCCATTCTCAAGATCAAGAAGAAGGACGACTCCGCCGCCGTCTGCCCCGAAGCCGTCGGCCCTGCCCGTGTGAACTGGCGCTACGTCGACACCAACGAGGACCTTACCAATCAGTTTGCCAACACCGCCGCCGAACCCAGCGAAACGAACAAGTACCTGGAGAAAGCCCTCAAGACTAAGAACGGCCGCGCGGGCGACGGTGACAACTGTCATGACGATTTCGCCGGCATTCGCAAAGGCGCCGCCGATAGTTATAAGACCTGCTTCGAACTAGGCGACAAGCTCCTCCCGTACAAAGTCGAAGACGACGCCGGCCAAAAAGCCGTGTTCTCCAAGGCCTCCATCGACGCCGCCGAACCCAACGCTAAACGCCTCGGCCGCGCAGGCGTCTTCTTCCGCCCTTCATTCATCGCCGCGGACGACTACAAACTCAGTGCCGAAATCGATTTCACCGGACTTCCCAACGCCGCCGATCTCGAAAAATTCCACAGCTACAAATCCGGCGACGCAAAGTCCCGTATTCGCAAGGAAACCGGAACGTTCCGCATCCGCCGTTTCGGGAAGGTGGCCGTCAATATCGATTGGCCCGCCCGCACCAACGGCTATGACTGGCCGCAAATTGCCGCCGAGTTCGAAAAAGCATATCTCGACGTTGATACCGCGGGCGTCACCACGAAGTTGATCAAGGACGTCATCACAGAAGCCGAGTACGTCGCCGTCGTTCACAAACAGGCGGCGTTCGCGGCGGCCCATGCGGTCCTGCACGACAACGCTTTCACCGGCCTCGACACACCGGCCCAAACCGTTCCCGCCGCAACATATCAAGCCGCGCTTCGGACGGAGTACGTCACCTTCCAACGCGCCATCCGCGAAGACCTCGGCGACCTGATCGGTTCCAAACTCCGCCCCGATTTCCCCGCCGGCTTCATTGTCCTCACGTTCATGCCGCGCGTGCCCGTCGACGTCAAAGAAGATCCCGGCACCGGCAAGAACACTGTCGTCAATGCCGGCTTCATCCCCGGCGCCCTTTCAACCAGTCTCGATAGCGGCATCATCCTCGCCGATCAGAAAGATCGCGACAAGGTCTATTACGTCGTTGGTCACGAAATGGGCCACGGCTACTGGCTGCAGCACTACGAGAATGCGCCCGGCAGCGCTCCCGGCGAGCACGACACCAACGACCACAACTGCATCATGAGCTACACTCCCGGTGCGCTGCCGCATCAGGCCGCCGGAACCTATACGCCGCACTTCTGCGGAAAATGCAATCTCAAACTTCGCGGCTGGAATCTACAGGCCGCTGGTCTGCCGGCGAATAGCTAAACTCCAATGCCCATCGAACTCTTCCTACGCTCCGCGCGCGAATCCATCTCTACCCTCGAAGGCCTGGAACTTACCGTCGGCCTGCGCAATCGTACCGGTGTGACCCTGACGGATATTCCCCGCCCCGAGCTTGATGGCACCGGGGCGTTCACCATCGGAGTCTTCGATCGTCCGGACACCGATCAAGGCCCCTTGCGCGCAATGAACGCCGTCTCGCAACAGGTGATGCTGACACTGGGCCGCCCCTCACCAAGCGTCTGCAATGGCACCCTTCCTGACGGCGCGCCCTGGGTTTGGAACCTCGACTGCGCCACACTTCATCACACGCTGCCCCCCGGCCGCCTCCAACTCCAGGGTCGCTACGAGCTTCCGGGCGAATCGGAAGCCGCCCTCTCACCGGCGCTCGCCGTTACGGTTACGCCGGAGCAGGTCGTCTCTGTGCAGACGGTCCGCGACAACCCCGTCCTCCCTGGCGTCGCGTTGCTAATCGGCGCGCGTCCATCCGAAGACGCGCCAGTGCGCTACTTCCTGCGTCAACACAACGCGCTCGTCCCGCTCGCCGCCTGGTATTCCAAACCAGTGTTGACGGACGCTGGCGTTGAAAACGCCATACCCGCAATGCCCGACTACGTGCGGCGGCAAGACTTCGAACCGGCATTCCGCAAATGGATCGTCTGGACGCAAAACGGTAAGCTCTTCGCACAATGCTTTCGATTTGGTCTTCCGCTCGACGCACCCCTCGACGCACCTTGGACCGCCCCCGCGCCGAAGGCGGCTAAACTCCACGCCGCATTCTCACGCGCCGACGGCAGTCTCGCCGTTGTTTTCGTGGCCTCGAACAATCGGCTGCTCATCGTTCACTGGGACGCCGGGGGATTGCGGCCGCTTTTCATACACCAACTCTCCGGCGCGGCGCCATTCGCCATTACCTCAGGCGATGGGGTGTTCTACCTTGCGGTCCCGAGCGAGGGAATCAAAGTGGTACAGCTTGCAAACAGCGGAGCCGTAATTGCCGAACATCAGGTCTTCACCACCGCCGAAGAAGGTGTCCTCCACTCCATCGAATTCGACTGGCCCAATCGCCGCGTCCGCGCAATCCGGCGGCGTCAAATCAACGAGGATCAGATCTACGACTTCATCAGCGCGCCGATCGATCGTAATGACGCCGCTATCCTCAGCCGGCACAGCAAACCCACCGAGCCCATCCAGGAGATCGCCTTCGACTGCGCGGCCAACGGCCGCTTCCACATCCTCGCCGCATCCGCCGAACGGCTCTACTACGCCTCCAACAACGACGAACCGGCGGTCGCGGCAACAGGCAAAGGGCCATACTTCCCGCAGGTCGTGTGCGGCGAAGGCATCTATCTCGGCTGGGCGCAACCCGGCATCGGCTACAAGTTCTCCCGCGTGAACAGCCGCGACCCGGTCAATTTTCTGATCGAATACGATCTGACACCGGAGGCCCCGAGGTGACCAAAGGGAAAGTGACCCGAAGGAGCTGGGCAATGGCAATGATGGCAGCGAGCGCGGAAGCGGCGGACAGCAGGCCCTTCCAAATTACTCTCGAGTCGATTCCGGGTAATCGGCCGATGCTCCGGGCAAAAATCCGCAACGTCGCAAAGAAGGCGGAGTTGTACCTCCACGACACCCAGATCCAACCTAGCCGCCTGATCCTCCGCGATGCCGCGAACAAAGCCATCGAGCCCGAAGACATGCGGGCCGTAGAAAAATTCTCAAACGCCGCGGGCATCGAGATGTTCCACAAGCTCAACCCCGGCGAAACCCGCGAACTCCTCACAGCCACCATCTCCACGCGTCTCCAATGGGGCCCTTTCAACTTCCCCAACCTCCCGCCTGGACGTTACATGGCAAAGCTCGAATGGGAATCCGTCCGCAACCCCGATCCAGGCCCAGCCCCTCATCCGCCGATCTGGAAGGGGAAGCTGACGTCGAACGAAGTGAAATTCCTATTGCCGGTCCACCCGTAGATCCTTCCCGCTCCTACGCTACCCTAAATACTGCGCGATGAGTATCTATTCGATTCAGCCGATGGACTTCACCGGCCTCAAAACCGTGTCCCTTCACGGGCGCGGAGGCAAAGTCACCTCGGCCATGTTCGGCAAACCCCACAAGCCTGGCGCCACCCTCTCGCACTTTCTCGATAGTCTTCCCCAAATCCTCGCCGCGGACACACTCCGCGAAGTTGCCGCGAAACTCGGCGAAGCCAAACAAAAGAAACGGTCCATCCTCTGGGGTATCGGCGGCCACGTCATCAAAGTCGGCCTCGCACCCATCCTTCTCGACCTCGCCGACCGTGGCTATGCGCACGGCTTCTCCATGAATGGATCGGCCACCATCCACGACTACGAAATTGCCGTCGCCGGCCACTCCAGCGAAGATGTCGAAGCCGTCCTCCCCGACGGCAGCTTCGGTTCGGCCGAAGAAACCGGACGCGATCTCAACGAAGCCATCAACACAGCCGAAAACGAAGGCATGGGCGAAGCGCTCTGCCGCTGTATCACCGAAAAAGCCGATTCGCGCTACGCTCCAGCCAGCCTCCTCTATGGCGCTTATGCCCGCAAAATCCCTGTCACGGTCCACGTCGCCGTCGGCACCGACACGCCGCATACCCACCCCGGAGCCGACGGAGCCGCAATCGGAGCAGGCTCACACCGCGACTTCCGCCTCCTCTGTGAGATGATCCGGGGACTCGACGGCGGCGGCGTCTATCTCAACGTCGGCTCGGCCGTCGTCATGCCCGAAGTCTTTCTCAAAGCCGTCAGCGTCGTTCGCAATCTCGGCTATCCGCTGCGCAACTTCACGACCGTCAACTTCGATTTCCTCCAGCACTACCGCCCCAGCGTCAACGTCGTCAAACGCCCTCACGCAAACGCCGGCGGCCGCGGCTATGCCCTCACTGGACATCATGAAATCATGATTCCACTACTAGCCGCGATCCTCATTGAGGGAGATCGATGACCGAGCAGCCTTCCTGGGGTTGGAAAGAAGTCGTCATATCTATCTGCCTCATGATCCCTGCCTTTCTTGCAGGGACGATCCTGTCTATCGGCGCAGCTCGGCTACTCCTCGGCCAGACTCCCACCGAAGTCCAGATCGCCATCCCAAGCCAGTTCCTCGCCTACAGCCTCTGGCTCACCGGTGTTTGGCTCGTCTTCCGCGGCGTCGACTCCAACCTCTGGAGAGCCCTCTCCTGGAAATGGCCGGTCGAAGGCCCATGGGTGTACCTCGCCCTCGGCCCAGGCCTCGCCATCGCGGCCGGAGCACTCGCTAAGATTCTCGATGCAAAGAACATTCACAACGGCCTCATGGATCAACTCCTTGCCGACCCCGTCGGTTGCCGTCTATTAGTTCTCTTCGGCATCACCGGCGGACCTTTGATAGAGGAATTGCTGTTTCGAGGGATTTTTTTACCGGTCGCCGTTCGCAGCCTCGGCATCACGGCCGGCCTCCTCGTCACCTCCGTACCCTTCTCTCTCATGCACGGACCCATGTATGACTGGAGTTGGCAGCATCTGCTCCTCTTGATCCTCGTCGGAGTAGCGTTCGGAATGGTCCGCCTTCGCTCTAACTCCACCCTCGCCTCCACCATCACTCACGGCGCCTACAACCTCATGATGTTCGCCGCCCACTTCGTTGCGCCACAATAGAAAATAATGCTCGAAACCATCGAATGGACCCCGCAAGGGGTCGTCATGATTGACCAGACGCTCCTTCCGTCGAAGACCGTCTTCGTCACTTGCGCCGACTACCTTGAAGTCGCTAACGCCATCAAAACAATGATCATCCGCGGGGCTCCCGCCATCGGCGTCGCCGCCGCGATGGGCGTCGCCATCGGGGTGCAGAAGTCTCCCGATCCCGATGCCGATTTCGACAACATCTGCGCAACCCTCGCCGCCACGCGCCCCACCGCCGTCAATCTTTTCTGGGGCATCGAGCGAATGAAAGACCTCTACCACTCGCTAAACGGAAAGACGCCGGACGAAAAGCGCGAAGCGCTCATCGCCGAAGCCATTCGCGTGAAGGACGAGGACGTAGCCATCTGCCGAGAGATAGGCCGCCACGGAGCGGGCCTTGTCCCCGACAACAAAACGGTGCTCACTCACTGCAACGCCGGAGCGCTTGCGACCGCCGGCTATGGCACTGCCCTCGGCGTCATTCGTGCGGCGTGGGAATCCGGCAAGAAAATCGATGTCTTCGCCGACGAAACCCGGCCGTTTCTCCAAGGCGCCCGTTTGACCGCGTGGGAGCTCATGCAGGACGGCATTCCGACAACGCTTATCACCGACAACATGGCCGGCCACTTCCTCAAGTCGGGACGCATCGGGTGCGTCGTCGTCGGAGCCGACCGTATCGCCGCCAACGGAGACGTGGCCAACAAAATCGGCACGTACTCCGTCGCAGTGCTAGCAAAGGAAAACAACGTTCCCTTCTACGTCGCCGCGCCCATCTCGACGCTCGACCTCACGCTCACTGACGGCAGTCAGATTCCCATCGAAGAGCGCGCCTCCGGAGAGGTGACGAGCGTATTCGGAGTGCCGGTCGCTCCCGATGGAGTCAACGTTTGCAACCCCGCATTCGACGTCACTCCGAATCGGTATGTGACAGGGATTATCACAGAGCGCGGCGTCGCCACCGCGCCCTACACCGAATCGCTCAAGGCACTCAGTTACAGCGCCGCACATCCCGCGAAGGCGTAGGGCCAAGGCGGTTCGCCAATCGCGCCTTCAACGATCCCACCTGCACATCGTATCCGG
Source organism: Acidobacteriota bacterium (assembly GCA_016185425.1). Taxonomy (GTDB): domain Bacteria; phylum Acidobacteriota; class Terriglobia; order Bryobacterales; family Bryobacteraceae. The sequence goes on from JACPNQ010000010.1 coordinate 24,551, forward strand.
CAGTCTCCGCGACAACAGGCACGTCAATGCGGAACGTTCCGCCATTTCGCACGGTTGTTGGATTGCTGAAGTAGTCGAAGGAGAGCGGCGCGATCGCAGTGTCTGTGATCGTTTTGCCGTTCAGTTCGAGAGTGAGATTGGTCAGCTCGCGTGTGGACGTCTGCCCTGTAAGCTGAACATTCAAAACGCTTCCGGCTGTTGTGTAGCACGCATCGCTGAGCACGGGAATCGCGCGCGGCAACTCGGCTTGCGCCGGAGGCGGAGGCACCGTCTGCACCTGTCCCGCGATCGTAAGCCGTTCAATGGAAACGCGATGCTGCGCCGCAACCGTTCCGAGCGATGCCAATCGATATCGCACCGAACGCATCCCGGCCGGGATTTCGAATCGCAGCCTCCGCCCTCCCGGGAGCAGTTGCACTGCCGGATCTGCTTTGTTTACTTCACCATCCGCCGCTCCGGTGTTTGCCTCCGATGTCAAAACAAGATCACCGGTGATGGGCAGCGAGTAGGATTTGTTGAGAGTGAGATCGACCGGAATGTTGCTGGCGCCCGCGCCAATCACGACGCGGAGGTCGGGGATCGATGGAATTTTCGCGGTGACCGCACAAGCCTGCCGTGCCTCAGCGCCGCGGAAGTCCTCTAGAATCAGGGTGAAAGGATACTCGCCCGGCACCGTCGCGGTGCCGGTAAAACGGCCATCGGCGCCGAGCGAAACGCCCGGCGGAAGCTTCCCTTCCGCCTTCCAGCGATAGGGCGGAATGCCGCCGATGGCGAGCGTGTACTCGCGATAGAAGCTGCCGACCTGCGCGTCAGAAATCGGGCAAGGCCTTTGAATTTGAAGAACTTCCGGGCGAACGAAGAGGCGACAATCCTGCGTCGAAGTGTTGCCGTCACTATCCGATACGCGCAGGCGGAAGGAGGCGTCGCCGGGGGCGGTGGGGATGCCGGCGATGCGGCCGCCGGAGAGAACGCTAAGTCCTTTCGGAGGAGCGGTTTCGGCGACCCAACTGAGCGGACCGGAGCCGCCGACAGTGGTCAAAGACTGGGTGTACGACTGGCCGATTCGCGCTTCCGGAAGCGGGCAGGAGCTGATGGAAAGTGATGCTCTAATGACGCTTAAAGCGCAGTTTTTTGCACCTAAAAGGCCATTTTTGTCACGTATTAGAAGCAGGAATCGCCACGATCCGGCATCGTTCGCCGACCCGGAGAGTTTCCCGGTGGACTCGAGAGTAACCCCGGGAGGTAGTGTTCCAACGATGCTCCAGATGTAGGGTCCTTGGCCACCCGAGACATTCAAGTCCGTCGAGAAGGGTTCGCCAGTGGTAATCGTTGGCAGAGGGCAGCTGGTTTGGATATTGAGCGCTTGAGCGCCTATTGTCAATTTGCAGTTGCTCTGCAGGCCGCGGCCCGCCTGATCGGTTGCCATAATCGCGAATGGGTACGCGCCGGCCGCAGTGGGAATACCGGAGAGTTTGCCTTCCGGGGAGAGCGTGATGCCGTTGGGCAACGCACCCAATGCGAGCCACCGCCACGGGGGCGCACCGCCGGAGATCAGCGCGGAGCTGTCATAGGGAACGCCGACCGTGCCGGCTTCATCGGGGCACGACTGAATCGTTGGAGCGACGGTGGATTGGCGGATGTTGACGATGCAGGAGCGCAGGCCGGGTTGAGCTTCGGACGAGGCGGGGCCAGCGACACGAAGGAGAAAGCTATACGTTCCGGCGCGGGATGGCGTGCCGGTGATGAGTCCCCCTTCCGAGAGCGAGAGGCCGGGCACCGGTGAAACACTGTCAGAGCCCCATGACCATACATAGGGGCCGTCGCCGCCGGTGGCGCGCAGGGTCTGCCGATAGGCCGAGCCGACGAGGCCGTCCGGCAGCGGGCAGGCGCGGGTGTCGACTGAAAGCGATGGCGCGTCGATTTCAAGAACGACGCGCTGCGAGACCGTCTCATCCACGTTGTCGACTTTGCTCGTAACGGAGATGGTGCCCTCATATGCTCCACGCGCCGCCGGCGTACCGGAGAAGACGCCGGTCGCGTTGAGAGTCACGCCTGGTAATGTGACGCCGGGATCGGCGACGAAGGTCCAGCGATAGGGATTCGTTCCGCCCTCAGCAGTGAGGTTGGCCAGATAGGGCAGGCCGACTACGCCCTTCGGCAGGATGTTGGCGCTTGTAATCGTGAGGCCGGGGCTGAGCACGCCATTGCGGGCGCGGAAGAGGTAGCGGCCGAGCACCGGGCTATTCAGCCGGCGGCGCGCGAGCGCGCGTGGATTGTTATCGAGGAACTGGCCGGAGATGAGCGAACCGGGCAGTTCAAACGACGTGCCAGAATCGCCCGAACCGTTGGACCAACCGACCGCGGCGGGAGTGCCGCCGAGACCGCCGGTGCCGCCGCTGGCGTCGCCCGTTTCCCACTGCATCCGCTCGTAGTTGAATTCCACATCGAAGTTGCCGGCGCCCGTGTCGGAGCGGTCGATGAGAACGATTTGGAATGTGTTGAGCCTGTCGGCGTGGCTGGCGAAGTAGCCCACGGTGAAGTAGTTCGCTCCGAAAGCCTTGCGGCCATCTACGGCATCCTCACCATAGGTGACGAGGGAGGACTTGGGATTGCGCGTATCGACATCGGCAAAGAACGCGGCGATGATTTCGCGGTGCGTGCTCTCCAGGCCGAACGGCGTGAAGGTAGCGAGGGAGTCATCAAACGTGATGTTGCCGTTGTTGTTGACGAAACAACTGCTGCGAGTGCGGCCGAAGAAGTTAATCGTAAAGGGGAGCTGGACGCGTGCGCTGGAGCCGTCGTCATTTGCCGGGATGCTGTTTCTAGTGAATCCGGGGAGACGGCGAATGGCTTGTCCTTCGAGTTCGGCGGCTGCAATACCAAGGAAGAGCAGAACCGGGAGGAGCCGCCTCATTGGCGCACCTCGCCGTTGGCGGACGGCACCCACCCTATGGAGACATCTGTCCAGATGGCGATGGCCCGTTTGGAAGACTCATGGAGCCGGGCGGAGAATGGGCCCGGCGATAGCCAAACGCCTTCGACGGTTGTTTCGAGATCGGTGCGATTCGTGGAACCGGAATCGACGTCAAATACCGCGGCGTTTCCTTCGGCGTTCGACGCGAAGAAGTACCTTCCGTCAGCCGATGCAATAAGGCCGACAGCGTCTGTCACCATTTCCCCTTCTCCGGTGCGGCGGCCCTGGAAGTCCTGACCGTATAGTTGGCCGGTGTTATCGACGATCCACAGCTCCTGGGAGCGGGGGCGGAATGTTGCCGCGGCTGGAGCGGGGTCGATCCGCACGGTCTCGCCGCCGCGGCGCCATTCGGCGGCGTCAGCGGTAGTAAGAACCATGCCGCCTTCGCCGGAGTAGGCGAGAACACGGGCAGACGCATCCACTTCCCATCGGGTACGGATGGCGCCGCCGGCGTCGCGAGCTTCGCAGTTGGTCTCCCAACAGACCGCAAATCCAGACGAGGAGCGATCCCAAGCGGCGGATAGCGTCACACCGGCTGGGAGTTCCGCGATCGCTTCCGGTTCGCCGGCAGCGCGGATGAGAAAGAGCGCCGCGTCGAGTTGGACCAGAACGGAGGCGGCATCGGGCGACGACCATGCCCGGCGGGCCACGGCGGGAAGGCTGACGGCGCGTCCGGTGCGGGGACTGTCGGCGAGCCCAGATATTTCAACAACTTGCGAGCCATCAGCGGCGAGGACCCACCCGAGCGACGGCGCGGAAATCCGGATAGCGGACGGTTCGGCTGCTAAAACAAGTCCCGAGACGATGGCGAGGCTCAGCAAAGGTTCCGCGATCCTTCGCGCTTGGATTTTCAACAATTTGCAGTCCATTAGGCGCCTTTGGCCGTGCGACCGCCTCTTGCGATCTTTTTCGGCACCTTCCTTTCATCGGACCTCGCACCGAAAATCTTTATGCCGGAAGTTTTGCAATCGAATTGATTGCATGCCCGTATAATATTGGCGTAACCTTCCCCGGCCCCTGCGCGCCTTAGCTCCTAAGGCGTAGACTCTCTTCGCGAGGCAATTCATGTCGGCATACACAAATCCAGCACCGTCTCCGGTTCAACCGCCAGAAAAACTGGCGCCGGTGGCGGTTCCGCCGGAGCCAAAGGGCGGAAGTTCCTGGAAGGGGTGGTTAGTCGCGGCATTGATTGCCGGCGGCGCCTGGGCGGGATACGAATTCGGCTATAAACGGTCCATTGCGGAGAAGAGTGCGCAATCGACAACCGCCGCGATTCCTGTCGTGAAGGCGGCGCAAGGAAAATTGGAAGTGCGGGCGCGCATTAGCGGCGCGTCGGCAGCGCGAGAGTACGCCAATATCACGGCGCCGATGATTCGCGGACCGGAGGGAAACCGGCCGATGGTGCTGTTGAAGCTGGCTCCCTCGGGGGCCCTCGTCAAGAAGGGCGATTTGATCGCCTCGATTGACGGGCAAACGCTGCAGGATCATATCGACGATGTGAAGGACACCGTTGAGACAGCCGAAGCCGACGTGCGGAAACGCAAAGCGGAGTTAGAGATCGACTGGAAGAATATGCAGTTGACGGTCTCGGTGGCGAAGGCGGACCTGGACAAGGCCCGGCTGGATGCGCGGGCGTCCGAGGTGCGGACCGAAGTTGAGCGGATGTTGCTGCAGTTGAACTTCGAGGAAGCCGACGCGCGGTATAAGCAGTTGCAGTCCGATATTGAGAATACGCGGAAGCGGCAGGCGGCAGAGATCAAGATCCTGGAGTTGACGCTGGAGCGGCACAAGCGCCACCTGGGCCGGCACGCGATCGACCTGGAGCGGTTCTCGATCCACGCCGCGATTGATGGGCTGGTTGTCTACCAGACGGTTTGGGGCGGCAGTTCGATGCGGCAAATCGAAATGGGCGATCAGGTGGCGGCCGGTCAGCCATTTATGAAAGTCGTCAATCCGAAGAGCATGATGTTGGAGGCGAAGATCAACCAGGCCGAGAGCGACCGGTTCCGGTTGGGAATGCCAGCCGAGATGAAGCTGGACGCGTTCAATGGGATGACGTTGAAGGGCCATATTTTCAGCATCGGCGCGATTGCGGCGGGCGGCTGGCGGCAGAACTTCTTTATCCGGAACGTTCCGGTGCGGGTTGCGTTTGACACGGTGGACACGCGGCTGATTCCGGATCTTTCGGGGTCGGCGGATGTGCTGCTGGAGAGTTCGGCCGATAATTCAGTGATCGTGCCGTTGGGCGCCGTTGTCGATGAAGAGGGCAAGAGCTACGTGCAGGTGAAGACGGCCCAGGGATTTGATAAGCGGGAAGTGAAGACGGGCTTGCGGAACGATACGCACGCGGTGATCGCAAGCGGGTTGGACGCGGGTGTGGAGATCCGCGCGAATTATTAGTCTCTTGGGATTAGTGAACGGCCTCTGCCTGGCGGGGGCCGTTTTGGTTTTTGGGGAGTCGTTGCCGTAGGAGAGTGCCAGCGTCCGCACCGCTGAGGCCTCTCCATCCGCCTCCCGCAATTGTGCTGGTTCACCGTGAAATGGAGAGCTGTCGTTCCCCGATAGCGAGTATAAAGTCATTTTCGGGAGGGCACCGATATGGCGGCGGCGAGTGGACCAAGGCAGGTTGCTGAAGCTCCAACTGGTTTCAAAAAGGAAATCAGGCTGCGTTGGCCCCGGCTCACACCCATCACAGAGAGCAGGCAAAACGAAACTGGCGAGGGAAAGGAATCAATCACAGCCTGCACGCTGAGAACACCGCGTTCGCCTGAGTCGCGGGCGTCGAGGGCATTCTGCTCGTGTCGGCCAGTCTTCGGAGAGCCGGCTCAAGGGCCACCCCGCAGGCGGGCGGACGGTGTTGGTAAACGCTGGGCGACTACTCGCGAGTCATTCGCCGGCAGTCCCAGGGCGGTGCTCCGGGATATCCGCCCAATGAACCGAACCGTCGGTCAGCCCGGCAAAAACAGAGCGTCCTCAAGTCCAACCCGTGTGAAGGACGATGTCCTCCGGCACTGTAGCTGGTTAAAGGAGGTGGAACATCTCTGTCGAGGCACTCGTATTCAACTCTAAGGAAAATCATTCATGCTATTCGTCCGCCGACGAACCCTCACTAGGAATTCGCTTCCTCAACGCATCGCTACGCTGCTTCTATTGCTAGTCGGTTGCCTCCACGGCCAAACGACAAATCCTTTGGAGTTGATCAAGCAGACGACGCCACCTGCGAATGAACGAATTGCCTATGGCGGGAATCCGCTTCAATTTGGCGAACTACGATTGCCGGCCGGAGACGGCCCGTTTCCCGTTGCGATCCTTGTCCATGGTGGGTGTTGGTCGGCGAAGCTGGGGAAGATGCCCGAGGCCGTCACTTCCTTCGAACTGCTGCGTCCTATTGCGGCCGCCCTCGCTGTGGCAGGCATCGCCTCGTGGAATGTAGAATACCGCCGTTTGGGAAATGCGGGTGGCGGTTGGCCCGGAACCTACCTGGACCTAAGCAGGGCGACGGATATTTTGCGCGAACTTGCGCCGCGATATCATCTCGATCTTAGACAAGCGATCGCTATCGGCCACTCGTCGGGCGGTCAACTCGCGTTCTGGCTGGCTGGCAGAGGCAAGCTTCCGAAGAGCAGCTTGCTACACACGGATTCTCCGCTGTCGCTGAAAGGCGTCGTGAGTGTCGATGGGCCTCCGGATCTCGAAGCAGACCGTGCCATCGAGCAGTCAGTATGTGGCGGGCCGGTGGTTACGCAGTTCGTCGGAGGGACGCCTGGGGAGTTCCCTAACCGTTATCGGGAAGGTTCGGCGAGTGGGCTGCTACCGATCGGGGTCAGGCAGGAATTGTTGTTGGCGGGCAAACATGGCGAAGAGTGGATCGGGTTGTTCAAACAGTATGTGGCGGCGGCTGACAAGGTGGGCGACCCGGTTCGAATGCCGATCATGGACGGTGCCGGTCACTTCGACGGCATCAACCCGCAGGCGCCGGCTTGGAAAACGGTGATGGACAGCGTGCGATCGCTGATACGCGTTCCGTAATTTTGACACGTTGAGACGCACGCCCCAGTGCGTTGTCCCCTGGACGTAAGCTTGTGATCTGCTGGGCAGCGGGATGCAAGGGGAAGGACGGTTGTGAGGATTACCCGCCATTGACGCGGTGGGGCGACCGATTCAGATGAGGCGGCGCCGCCGCACAATTACTCGCCACTTAGCGACCAGGGAGGATCTATCAAACGCGAACTCGACGTTCAGCCATCTTTCGACATGAACCGTTCGGCGGCACTCTCGTGGTCGGTCAGCGTTTGCCAGAACGTGTCGAAGTCCTCCTGTTTGCGCCCTTTGACGACATAGAGAACGCGGCTCCGGTCGAGGTCATTGACGATGGTGAAGTAACGATGCCCCTTGCGGAAGGACTTTTCGTCGACACCCAG
>JACPNQ010000007.1 GCA_016185425.1 Acidobacteriota bacterium
AAGATCGATGTCGAGCTCTTCCCGCCGCCCTCCAAGTGCGACGGCTTCACCCTCGCCAACGGCGCGCAAGTGATCGCTCTGCCCGACAGCGAAGAAACCATCCGCGGCTTCTCCGCGCCCCGGTTGATCGTCGTCGACGAAGCCGCCTTCGCTTCCGAAGACGTCTTCAAAGCGCTCGAACCGATGCTCACCGTCTCAGCCGGCACCATCATGCTGCTCAGCACGCCCAATGGCCAGACCGGCTACTTCTACGAGCAGTGGCACAACGACAACAGCCCGTGGACCAGGCTCCAAGGCTCTCTAAAAGACTGCCCGCGCGTGAGCAAGGAAACCATCGACCAGATGCGCCAGACGATGTCGAAGGACGACTTCGCGCAGGAGTTCGAATGCAAATTCATCGCCGCCGGCGGCCAGTTCATCAGCCGCGAAGTCTTCCGCGCCTGCCTCCGTGACGACTTCCCGCTCTTCATGCCCGAATACGACTTGGGAGAAGAATAAATGAACGCGCCGAAACCCAAAGGGGTGCTGAAGTGTGATATTTCTCTTCCATCCGTCGTAACCGCTTGGCGCTTCAATAGTGCAAGACCGGAGTCCAGGTTGAATTCAGGAGGGTCATTAACCATGTCATTAATTCCGCGTCGTTTGGCGCTGTGCTTCGCCTTGTGCGGGGCAGCTCTGTTTTCGCAATCCGAACGCGGCACCATCACAGGCACCGTCCGCGATGCATCCGGCGCAGTCGTTCCAGCCGCGAAAGTTCAGCTAACCAACACCCAGACTGGCGTTGTATTCAACGCACCTACCAACGCGAACGGCGATTACACCGTCCCACAGTTGCAGGTCGGCACGTATACCATCCGCGTGGAAAAGGAGGGCTTCCGCCCCGCCAGCGTCACTGGCCTCGCGCTCAACGCCTCCGCTACCGTCCGCGCCGACGCCACGCTCGAAGTCGGCAGTTCCGTACAGGCAGTCGAAGTCTCCGCCAGCGCCCTCGCGCTCTCCACCGAGAATGCGAAGACCAGCGTCACCATCAATAACAAACTCGTCGACGAACTTCCCCTTGTCGTCGGTGGCACGTTGCGGAGTCCCTTCAACCTCGCCGCACTCACACCGGAAGCCAAGAATGTCGGCGGCGACAATGGATTCATCCTCGGTGGCGGTCAGGCTGCCGGTTACGGCACCAACCTCGATGGCGTTTCCGCCAACACCACCCGCGCCCTCACGCAGAGCTGGGTCGCGGTCAACGCGCCCTCCATCGAAGCGATCACCGAATTCACGGTAGACACCAACGGCTTCAAAGCGGAGTTCGGCCAGGCCACGGGCGGCATCATGAGCTTCGCCTCCAAGTCCGGTACGAACAACCTCCACGGCACCGCGTATGAGTTCCTGCGCAACAATGTGCTGGACGCCAACAACTTCTTCAACAACGCCCGCGGAATTGCCCGTCCCATCTATAAGCAGCACGATTTCGGCGGTTCGGTCGGCGGCCCTGTTGTAATCCCGAAACTCTACAACGGCAAGAACAAGACCTTCTTCTTCTTCAGCTACGAAGCCTTCCGCAACCGCGAAGGCGCGACCGGCGCACAGCGCACCGTGCCGGCACCGGAAATGTACAACGGCGACTTCCGCAATTGGGTCGATGCATCCGGCAACCGGATCCCGATCTACGACCCCACCTCACAAATAATCGGCGCCGGCGGAGTGGTCACGCGCACACCGTTCGCGAACAATCAGATCCCCTCCAGCCAATTTGATCCCGACATTGTGAAGGCCCTCGCTGCCTTCCGTAGCGGCACTGTGCCGGTACCGAACAATGGCGCGGCCCCAGGAACGGTGGGCTATGTACAAAACAATTTCCTGGTGACCAGCGGCACTGTCGTCAAGCCGAACACCAAGATCAGCGTCAAGGGCGACCACGTCTTCAACGACAAGCACCGCATCTCCGGCTACTGGGGCTACAACCGTTCCTTTGAAAAGCCGGGTGCCCAAGGTCCAGCAGACCTGCCTGGCAACTTCGTGAACTACAATGATACCCGCCGTCCGTCGGATGTTTTCCGCGGCAGTTGGGACTGGAACATCTCACCAACGATCTTTAATCACTTCTACGGTGGAGGCAATAACTGGAAAGAGAATCACGATCCGCCTCAGGCGACCGTTTTGAGCGGCATCGACTGGAAGGCCAAGTACTGCGCCATCAACGTCGCCGACTGTGCCCAGAATCTCGTCAACATGAATTTCTCGAATGGCTATAGCCAGTGGGGCGGCCGCGCCAACAACGGGTCGGAGAATTTCATTAAGCAGTTCGCCAACGATGTGACGATGATCAAGGGTAAGCACACCATCAAGTTCGGCGGACAGGCGATGTATCAGTACTACAACGGATTCGGCCGGCAGTGCATCTCCGGCTGCATGTCGTTCGATTTCAAGCACACCGCCAGGGCACTCCCGACGGGAGGAATCGACACCAATTTCACCACCGCCGGCGGCAACCCCATCGCCTCCATGCTCCTGGGCTACGCCAGCGACGGCGTCGCGGAAACGATCCGCTACATCGGCCAGCAATGGCCGTCGTATTCCGGCTTCATCCAGACCGACTGGCGCGCGCGCCCCAACCTGATGCTCAACCTCGGCATCCGCTGGGAGACCATGCTGCCGCCATCGGGGGAAAACGATAGCTGGAGCGACTTCGATCCGACCCGTCCCAATCCGAACGCAGGAAACATCAAGGGTGCGCTCATCTACGCCGGCTCCGGTACGGGCCGCGAAGGAACGCGCACCTTGGCCGATTCCTACTTCAAAGCCTTCGGTCCGCGCTTCGGCATGGCCTACACCTACAAGGAAAAGACCGTCATCCGCGCCTCTGCCGGTTTGAGCTACGGCAACATCACCACAGTGACCGGCTCCACCCACCAGCGCGGGTTCACCCTGACGCTCAACTTCCCGGACAGTACCAACGGGCTCCAGCCGTCCTATCTTGTGAAGAATGGACTGCCCGCCTGGTCCGCGCCGCCGTTCATTGATCCCGGCTTCGCCAACCGTGACGCCATGCCCTGGTGGCAGGGCAAGGAGGCCACAACGCCGCCGGCTTTCGTCACGTGGAATCTTTCCATCCAGCGCCAACTGTCTCCCACGATGGTTGTAGAGAGCTCCTACAACGCCTCGCTCGGCTCCGGACTCCAGGCTGGTTTGCTCAACTACAACCAACTGGATCCCAAGTACCTCACACAGTACGGCGCCTCCTTGTTGAACTCCGCGTATAATTCTCCCGCGGCTATTGCGGCAGGCATCCGTGCGCCCTACCCCAACTTCGGCGACCCCGCCGGACTCAGGGGCACAGGCGGCTGGGGTTCCCAGGCCACAGTCGGCCGGGCTCTCCGTCCCTATCCGCAGTACAACGCCATCGACACCGCTTCCGGCGGCGGCGACCACTCCGGCCACTCCAGCTATCACGCCGGAATGGTCCGCTTCGAGAAACGCTATTCCGGAGGCCTCCAGTTCCAGACCTCTTACGTATTCTCGAAGATCCTCACCGACGCCGACAGCTACTGGGTCGGCGGCGCGGCTATGGATCACTTCAATCGCGGCCTGGAGAAGTCCATCGGCCAGTTCGACGTGACGCACAACTTCAAGCTCGGCGCCGTCTACGATCTGCCGTTCGGCAAGGGCAAGCGTTTCCTCGCTGCCAACACCGCCGCGGACTGGATCGTCGGTGGCTGGCGCCTCTCCGGAATCGCTTACTACTCCAGCGGTCTCCCCCTGGGCCTCGGTACCAGCAACTCCATGCCGCTGTTCAGCGGTGGCAATCGGCCGATCATTTCGACCTACGACGGATGGCGCGCTCCGGCCAAGAACGGCAAATTCGATCCGTTTGTCGACCGCTTCGTGCAGCCGGCCAGTTTCTTCCCGGCCCAGCCCGCGAACACGTTCGGCAATCAGACGCGGTACAACCCGAGCTTCCGCCAGTTCGGCAACTACAACGAGAACATCTCGATCGCCAAGACGTTCCCGATCAAGGAACAAGTCCGGCTCGATTTCCGCGCCGAGGCCTTCAACGCGTTCAACCGCGTCCGGTTCGGCACCGGAAGTCTCAGCCTGCAGAGCAACCAGCTCGGCCAGCTAACCGGTGCCGGTGACCTGCTGAACTCGCCGCGCTCATTGCAAGTAGCCCTAAAGCTCTACTTCTGACGAGGAAAAAAGGGGAACAGTAGAAGGGGAAACCCCACCCGCAGCAACCCTCCGGGGACATTCGCGCGAAGCGCGTGTGTCCCCCCTACCGAACTAGTCCGCCAACGCAAGTAAGTTAGAGCACCACATAAGCCCGCACCGGAAAAGTAGCCCCGCCCTTCCAGGCGATCGGCACCGCGTGCAACCGGCCGCCAGCGCCAACCAACAAATCAAGCCCGGTCATATGCTCACAAACCGGCACCCCGGCGCCAAGCAAAACAGTATGCGCCGGCCGCGATAAATCGGCCATATCGTCAATATTGACCGAATCAATCCCGGCAAACACACAGCCGGAAGAAACCAAAGCCCGGCAAGCATCCGCCGTCAAAAACGGGTTCAACCCAAAGTAAGAAGGAGTACCCCAATACCGGCTCCAGCCGGTCAAAAACAACGCCGCCTTGCCGGCCAAATCGACGCCGCGAAGTACGGAAGGCCCAACCTCCCGCAAATCGCGAACATCAAAAACGACATACTCCAGATCCGCAAGGGACTCGAGTCGCAGCCCGGCCAAATCGGCGGCGCCGCGGTGCCGGTGAATCGGCGCATCCACATACGTGCCTGTATTCCCGCAAAGGTGCAGCGAGGCAATATAAAACTCCGCTTTGCCGTCATAACGGGAACTGTCGTAATCCCAAAGCGTCTCCGCCACCGGGACCGGCAGCCCGGGATAGGTCTCCATCCCGGGCTCGATCGCATGGCTGACTTCAATGAAGCGGCTCACTGCCACTGCTCATTGAAGAATCCGGCTGCGGTCACTTTGCCCGGATAACGCCCGTTCGCAGGTGTCGTCACATCGATCACCGCCCAATCGGGGAGCTTCGAGATCTGGCGCGCATTGTTCAGGTTGTCGAATTCGCGGAACGTAAATCCGCTGTTCAGCACAACGTACTTTTTCGCATTCAACGGATTGGGGTAGATCAGCGCCGGATAATTTGTCGCCGCGCTGTACTTCTGACCCTTCATCGTCAGCGAGTCGCCGGACCATTGCACAGGCAGGCCGCCCATTACTTTAGCCATAACGGAGTTCGACGCCGGATCGCCCCACAACACCAGGTTGTGCGCCGCGATATCGGCTTCGGTCACTTCGCTGTCACGCTTAACCCGCGCATCGCCGCGGAACTGCCGGCGCCATTCACGAATGGCCCGCTCCTGTTCCTCACTGATGCGCTTGCCGGCTTCGCCCGTAGGCGTGCCGCTCGGAATCACAAACAGAAAGGAGTTCATGAATGCATCGTCAATCGGCCCTTGCAGGCCATGCCTCTTCACCTTGCCCTCAGGCAGGCCCGGCGCCACGGCCCATTTGCCGCCACTCTTCGCCAGATGCACCGTCCACGACCTGTCGCTCGACGGGCCGGTCACCGGCACGCTCTGCCCATCGATCGCAATCACGGCCTTGCCAACCAATTCAACGGGCGCGCCGCCGGGGCCGAAATCGATGGTCAACGCCGAGACGTTCGAAGTCGTCACCTGTAGCGATTCCTTGTTATGGATCGACGCGTCGACCGTGGCCTTCTCCCAGTGCTTCTCCATGCCGGCGACTGCAACCCACTTCATCCGGTTGTACCGCAGTGTGTAGGTCACGAATTTCACCCGCCGCGGGTAGGCGTCTCTTCCGCGCGCGGCAATCGCGTCCAGCCGGCGATCGATCTCAACACGCGAGTCCGGATGATACCGGTGCGGCGTCTGCGGTCCGATAATATGCGTCATCGGTATGCCCTCTTTTTCGAGGTACTTCTCCATCAGATCGGCGGCCTGCTTCTGTCCGTCGATCTCGCCGCTGTAAGCAACCAGCGGCACGTTGGTGAAGTTCGCGGCATACACCGTCGCATCGTACATACGCCAAAGCGTCTGTTCCCAAGGCGTCGTCTGCTCGTTGTTCCGTGCCAGTCGCAGGAACTCGGCCGACTCGCTGAACCCGGCGCCCGGAGCCACCGCGGCCCACCGTCCCGCATGGTGCGCGCCGAAGTGCCACGCCGCTGCGCCGCCCATGCTGAAGCCGCGAACCAGAATACGGTCTTCATCCACCGGGTACTGCTTCCGCAATGCATCGAGCGTCTCGAACAAGTCAACCTCACCGGCGAACTTGTTCGCATTGCAGTACCGGCCATACAAGTGAACGACGATCGTATCGGCCGGCGTGAACTCACCGGGCCGGGCCATCCGCTCGGCCAGGAAGTTCACTTCGCTCAACTTCTCCGCACGTCCGTGAAACCAGAAGTCGACGCGCCACCGGCGCGGCAAACTCGGGTCGAACGACGGCGGCACCACTAATCCATACGGCTGCACGGAGCCGTCGATCTTCGAAACATAGCCGCGCACCACCAGCCCGGTGGCCTTCACCCACGGCGCCTCGCCGCGCAACAATTGGTCGGCCCGCTTTTGGCCCTCGACAAGCAGCGCCTTCGCCTTCGGGATGTCCGGTGGATCGAAGAACTCGTTGTAAGTCAGGGCGTAGCGAACTGCTTCCCGGAAGATCGTCACATCAGGCAGCAGCGCATGCCTGCCGAGCGAGTGGATGCTATCCGAAAGGCGCTTCAAACCGCCTTCGAGATCCTTGCGGTCGTTCTCGGAAACGGTCACGCCGGGAGGCGGAACAGGTCGATCTTGTGCGGACAGGATCGATCCCGCCAGCACGGCAACTAATAAAGCGGCTCTTCGCCGGGAGGCCTTGTTTTCCATCGTCGATGTATCCATAACCATTGATCGGGGTATGCCCGGATCGCTCGCTCCAGTGCATTCTGGACGCGCTGTGTATCGATCAGTGTATTGCCGGTGATTCCCACCGGCGGATCGAACCGCAGCACAAACTTGCGTTCTTCCGGGCTCCAGATAGCATATCCGGGAATGACGGTAGCTCCGGTGCGAGCCGCCAACTTTGCGAAGGTCGGGCTGACGCAAGCCTTGATCCCGAAAAAATTGACGAAGATCCCTTCGTCCAAACCGACGTTCTGGTCAACAAGAACTCCAACGGCCTTGTTGTCTCGCAACGCTTGAAAAATACCGCGCGCGGCCTCCTTCTTGCCAAGGATGGTGTTGCCGCTCGAAGCCCGCCGCGCTTCGACAAACGCATCAAGGAAAGGATTATCCAACGGACGAACCACAACATGCATCGGCTCCGCCATCAGCGCATGGCTGAACGCCGACAGTTCCCACGCACCCAGGTGCAGTGTCGCGAAAAGTACGCCTTTGCCGGCGGCCTTGGCGCGCTCGAAGTGCTCGAAGCCTTCGTAGCGGATCCACTCGTGGACATTGGATTGATCAATCCGGCCCATTCGCGCGAACACAACAAGCTGGCGGGCGATCGCACGCCATACGCCGCTCGCGAGCTCAGGCGCCATATCCGTCATTTTGAGGTTACGCGCAGCCACGCGCGACAGCTTCCGCACAGCCAGCCGCAGCGCCTGCGCGTAGCACCACGCGAGCCCGTAGCTGAACGTCCAGGGACCATAAGCCAGCGTGCCCAACGCGATTCGCGCAAGGGTGTACTCGACGCGGTTGCGCTGGGGGCTTCGCTCGGCCACGCTTCAGTCTATCCAGCCGCCGCCGAGCACGAGGTCGCCTTCATAGAAAACCGCGCCCTGGCCTGGCGTCACAGCGCGCTGCGGCGCGTCGAATCGCACCTGCACACGAGTATCGTCGATACGCATCAACGTCGCATCGGCCGGCATATGCCGATTGCGGATGCGCACCTGCGCCCGCGTCGGCGCATGGATCGGCGGAATGGAGATCCAGTTCACCTGGCCGGCCGTGAACACCGCGGTCTGCAATTCCGTCTCCTTGCCAACCACCACGCGCCGCGTCTCGGGCTCCGTAGCGATCACATAGAGCGGCTCGCCGGTCGCAACGCCAAGTCCGCGCCGCTGGCCAACGGTGTAGCTGTGGTATCCCGCGTGCCCGCCCAACACCTGTCCATCGCGGGTGACGATATCGCCCTCCATGTGGCCAAGCGGGATCTCCTGCTCTCGGCAATAGGCCTCAATAAATGCCTTGTAGTCGCCATTCGGCACGAAGCAGATCTCCTGGCTGTCGCCCTTATCGGCGATAGGCAGCGCAAGCGACTTCGCCAGTTCGCGAACGTCGCTCTTCACCATGCCGCCCAGCGGAAAGAGCGTTCGCGACAACTGCGCCTGCGTAAGCCCGAACAAAAAGTAGGTCTGATCCTTGGACGCATCCGCCGCACGCCGCAGCTCCCAACGCCCGGTCAAGGGGTTCTGGGTGATGCGGGCATAGTGGCCAGTCGCAATCTTCTCCGCGCCGACGCCTTCGGCCATCTCGATGAAGGTGTCGAACTTGATGAAGTTATTGCAGAGGGTACACGGAATCGGCGTCCGGCCGTGGAGATAGTCGTCGACGAATGGCCGCACAACGGCCTTCTCGAAGGCATCCTCGAAGTTGACGACGTAGTAAGGAATGCCGACAAGCTGCGCCACATAGCGCGCATCGTAGACATCGTCGATCGAGCAGCAGCGTCCCGTCGGCTTATCGGAGGCAAGCTCCGGCAGCCGCCGCTGGTTCCAGAGCTGCATCGTCATGCCGACGATGTTCTGTCCCTCGCGCTTCATGAGTCCGGCAACGACGGAACTGTCGACACCGCCGCTCATGGCTACGGCAATAAGCGGCTCAGGCATAAACGGGCGACAGCCTCCGTAGATGGGCGGCCGAGGCCGCAACGGCTTCAATCAGCGCGTCAACCTGCTCCACCGTGTTACCGAGCCCGAGCGAAAAGCGGATGGAAGCCTTGGCCTCCTCCCGCGTCAGCCCGATCGCCATCAAAACATGCGAAGGCTCGACAGCACCGGAGGAACAGGCCGCGCCGCTCGATACGGCAAACCCGCGAAGGTCGAGCGCGATCACCATCGCCTCACCCTCGATCCCGGCAAACCGGATGTTCGTGGTGTTGGGAACGCGCGGAGCGGCGGCGCCGTTTACAACGGCCTGCGGTACGCGATCGAGAATTCCCTTCTCGAGGCGCGCGGTCATCGCGGCGAGGCCATCGCAGTCGCGAACGAGCTCGCAGGCGGCGCCAAGCGCCGCCGCGCCAGGGACATTCTCCGTCCCACCCCGCCGGCCCTGCTCGTGGCGCCCGCCGAACTGGCGCGGATACAACTCTATACCCTGCCGCACGTAGAGCGCACCGATGCCCTTCGGGGCATTCAGCTTGTGTCCGCTGATCGAATAGAGGTCGATGGCCTTGAGATTCACCGGCACCTTGCCGGCCGCCTGAACGCCATCGGAGTGAAACACCGCGCCGCCGTCATGGGCGATCGCCGCCAGAGCCTCAATATCCTGGACCACGCCGAGTTCATTATTGGCGTGCATGATCGAAACCAACGCCGTCGCCGGGCGAATGGCGGCCCGCAAATCGTCCGGACTGATGAGCCCGCGGGCGTCTGGGACCAGATAGGTCGCATCGAGATTACGGCAGGCCGCTAGGACCGCCGGATGCTCGATGGCTGTGGTAACCACGTGCTGGCCAGGCCGCACGATACCTAGAACGGCTAGGTTATCGGATTCGGTGCCGCCGCTCGTAAACACGATCTCCTTCGGCGAACAGCCAAGGAAATTCGCGGTCTGCCGGCGGGCCCGCTCCAGAGCCTGTTTCGCCTGCTGCCCGGGCTGATGGATACTGGATGCATTCCCGAATCCGTCACGGAGCACGGGCAGCATGGCGTCAATCACCGCGGGGGCGACTGGCGTCGTTGCATTGTGGTCAAAGTAGTAGCGCTCCACAGCCTGGCTCCACTTCTATTCTATCAATGGCAACACGTCGACCCTTAATTACCCTGACTTCCGACTTCGGCTCCGCCGACCACTTCGTTGGCGCCATGAAGGGGGTAATCCTGAGCATCTGTCCGGGCGCGCAAATCGTGGACATCACCCACGAGCTCCGGCCCTATGAAATTGCCGAGGCAGCCTTCACGTTCGGGGAGGCCTGGCGCTGGTTCCCCAAGGGAACGATCCATGTCGCGATCGTCGATCCGGGAGTCGGGTCGGCGCGCCGGCCGATCGTCGCCGAGGCGGCGGGACATCTCTTCGTCGCGCCCGACAATGGAATCCTGACGTCGGCCCTTGCCCAGCCGAAGGCCAAAGCCCGGGAGGTAACCAAGAAGAGCTACTTCCTGAGGACCGTGAGCACAACCTTTCATGGAAGGGACGTGTTCGCGCCACTCGCCGCTCACCTCGCCGCCGGCGTCCGGCCGGCCATAATGGGGGATCTCGTCGCCGACGCCCTGCGGCTCAGAATCGACAAACCGGGGCAGACCTCGAAGCGCCAATGGACCGGCACGATCTTGAAAATCGACCGGTTTGGCAACGTAATAACTAACTTCAAGCTGAGCGAGTTTCCCTGGATAGCGACGAATCGATTTGTACTTACGGTCGGCTTCGAGCAGGTAAGCGTGCTCGCCGGCCACTACGCCGAATGCGAATACGGCGAGCTCTACGCTATCGCCGGCTCTAGCGGCTACATCGAGATCGTGCTTCGCGAGTCCAGCGCCGCGCGGAAACTGGGAGTGGCGGCCGGCGCGCCAGTCGACCTGATGGGTTGGGCAAGGGAGGACAGATGAACCATTTCCTGGGAATTCTACTCGCGGCCGCCGAAGTCTTCGAGGTCGCTTCGGTAAAACCGGCCGGTCCGGAAGCGCGCGGAATCGTGATGCAGTTCACGCCCGGCGGCGGCGTGCGAATCGGGAATGGGAATTTGAAGCAGATCCTGACGCTGGCCTACGGCGTCGAGCGGTTCCAGATCTCCGGCGGACCGGGCTGGGTCGATTCGGACCGCTTTGAGATCGTCGCCAAAGGAGCGGCCGATGGCATCGCGCCGTCCGAAGAACAACGCCTCGCCCGTGTACGGCTGCGGGCGTTGCTCGCGGAACGATTCGGGCTCGTGGTCCGGCGCGAAAGCAAAGAGGGAACTATCTACGCGTTGTCGGTCGCGAAGAATGGGCACAAGCTCAAGGGATCGGACAAAGGATTCGACGGGCTCAGCGGCCGGCCAGGACAGCTCACTGGCGAGCGCGCATCGATGGAGCAGTTCGCCGGCTATCTGACGGGACAGTTGGGCAAGCCGGTATGGAACGAGACCGGTTTGACAGGAACCTACGCGTTCCAATTGAGCTGGACTCCGGAAAACGCCGGCCCGCTTGCCGCGGATAAGGCGGCGGCGGTTGGCGCGCCGGCGCCGGACCCTTCCGGTTCGTCGCTGTTCCAGGCAATCCAGGATCAGCTTGGATTGCGGCTGCAGGCAAAGCGCGGGCCCGTGGAAACGATCGTGATTGAACGGGCGGAAAAGCCCACGGCGAATTAGGGAGGGCTTGCATGCCGGAGATGCCGGAAGTGGAGGCCGTCTGCCGGCGGCTGCGCGCGGAGGCCGAAGGCGCAACGATCCGGCGAGCCCGGATTCTGCGGCCTTCGATGGCGAAAGGAGATATTGAAGAAGCCTGCCGGAAAGCGCGGCTTACCCGCGTCGAGCGGCGCGGAAAGAACATCTTACTCCACTTATCGAGCGGACCGGTTTTGCATGTTCATTTGCGAATGACCGGTAACTTATATGTTACTGTGGACCATCGTATGTTAGTAACATCGGCCCGGGCGGTGTTCGAGCTGACAGACGGCCGGGGTATTGTCTTCGAGGATCCGCGGGCGCTCGGCCGCATCGCGCTTCTGGAACGGGACTCGCTACCTGAGGTTGGCCTCGACCCGCTGTCTCCGGAATTTACCGCGGAGGTTTTGGCCTTGCTGGTTCGCGGTTCGAAACGGCCGGCAAAGCTGTTTCTGATGGACCAGGACAAGGTTTCGGGCTTGGGAAACATATACGCGGCCGAGGCGCTGTTCCGCGCCGGCATCGATCCGCGGCGGGCTGTGGGGTCGCTGCGGCGGCCACGGATCGCGCGGCTGTACCAGGCGATCGTCGAGGTGATGCGCGCGGCTGTGGAGACCTCGGACCGGCTCTATTCGTCGCCGGGCAGGCTGATCGAGGCCGAGCGGCAGGAGTTGATGGTCTATGACCGCGAGGGTGAGCCCTGCCGTGTGTGCCGGCGTCCGATTCTGCGGCTGGCGCAGGGCGGGCGGTCGACCTACTTCTGCGGAAAGTGTCAAGGGTGAGACGCCGCGAGGCAATGCGCGGAGTCGACCGTGAGCACGACATCGTAGGAGGTATATGGCGCGCCGCCAATGTGCGGCAGCGGCACCCACCAGAGCCACCAGGTGTCGCCATATTCGCGGACGGAAGCGGGAACTTTGTCAATGCGGCAGTTGGGGAGCTCGACGGTGGCGAATCGGACGCGGCCGATCCAGGTGGGTATCCATCGGGCGGTCGTCGCAAAGCATTGGTCCCATGCGCTGCGGCCGTCGCTGTTCGTGGACGCCTGACTGCCGAACCGGGTACAGTCTCCGGCCTGAGGATGCGCGATCCAGATGACGCCGTAGGGTTTCGATCCGGTTCCCGCCGCGAGCGGCCGGCCGGCCGCGTCGAGAAGCGTGACCCGGGCAGTCAAAGGCTGGCCGTAGCTCTGCGTGGGAGTGCGGAGAGCGCAGTCATGGATCGACACTTGGATGGAGGCATGGGTGGTTACATGCCAATAGCCCCAGGCAAGGGCGCCGGCGGCGAGCAGTAGCGCGAAGGCGAGTAACTTGCGCATAGCCGTTCCGTAGCTAGGTTAGCGCACTTGCGCGGGAGGAAGCCGGCTGGGAAGGGTGGTAGAATTGAGTTTGGTTGCTGTCCTCCCGGCCGGGCCGCTGTGCCAACTACTACGGCACGGGCACCTACTTCGCCGCTCATGAGCACAGACATATCGCCCGTTACGCGGGCTCAGGAATTTCGACAGGCGCTCGATCAGGGAGTTCTTGTGGCCGATGGGGCCATGGGGACGATGCTCTATGACAAGGGTGTCTTCATCAACCGCTGCTACGACGAGTTGAACCTCTCGATGCCGTCGATCGTTAAAGAGGTCCACGAGGCCTATGTGAAGGCCGGCGCGCAGATTCTGGAAACCAATACGTTCGGCGCTAACCGTAGCCGGCTTGGGGCGTTCGGCATCGCGGAGAAGCTGCAAGGCATCAACCGCGCCGCGGTGCAGTTGGCGAGAGAGGCGGCGCGCGACGCGGCCTTCGTCGCGGGCGCCGTGGGACCATTGGGAGTCCGTATCGAGCCATTGGGGCCGACCAGCTTTGCCGAGGCCCGGGCGGTCTTCCGGGAACAAATCGAGGCGCTCGTTTCGGCGGGAGTCGACCTGCTCATCTTCGAGACCTTCTACCAGATCCAGGAGCTGCGGGAGGCGCTGTACGCAGCGAGGGAAGTTGTCGGCGGCTCGATGGTGGTCATTGCGCAAGTGACCATCAACGATGACGGACACATGCTCGATGGGACGGACACGGAGACGTTTGCGGCGAGCTTGAACGAATGGCCCTGCGATGTAATCGGGCTCAACTGTTCGGTGGGGCCGAAGGCGACGCTGGAGACGCTCGAACGGATCATGCCGTTCACGAAGAAGCCGCTGTCGGCGATGCCCAACGCGGGGCATCCGGCGGAGGTGGAGGGACGGAAGATCTACCTCTGCTCGCCGGAGTATATGGCGCAGTATGCCCGGCGGTTCCTTTGGGCCGGGGTGAAGATTGTCGGCGGCTGCTGCGGGACGACACCGGAGCATATCCGGCAGGTGCGGAGCGAGGCGAGAAGCCTGCAGCCGGCGCAGCGCAATCTATCGGCAACCGTCGAGGAGCAGGCCGCGAAGGGCCAGGCGATGCCGAAGGTGGCGGTGGCGGCGAAGTCGAAATTGGGCGCGAAACTGGGCGCCGGCAAGTTCGTCACCTTTGTCGAGATACTGCCGCCGCGTGGCGTGGATCCATCGAAGGAGGTCGCCGGCGCGCGGCTCTGCAGGGAGGCCGGAATCGACGCTATCAACGTTCCGGACGGACCGAGAGCGAGCGCGCGGCTCAGTGCGCAAGTTACTTGCCAGATATTCCAGAAGGAAGCCGGAATTGAGGCGGTGTTACATTTCTGCTGCCGCGACCGCAACATACTCGGGATACAGTCTGAGTTACTGGGCGCCCATTCGACGGGAGTTAGAAATCTGATTTGTATCACCGGCGATCCGCCGCGGATGGGAAACTATCCGTCGGCGACGGCGGTATTCGATGTCGACGCGATCGGGCTGTGTAACATCGTGAATAACTTGAATCACGGCCTGGACATCGGCGGAATGCCGATGGGGTCGCAAACGGCGCTGTTGATGGGCGTTGGCGCGAATCCGGGCGCGCTGAACATGGACGAAGAGATCCGGCGGTTCGAGTGGAAGGTCCAGGCCGGCGCCGAGTACGCGGTCACACAGCCAGTATTCGATATCCGGCTGCTGGAGGAATTTCTGCGGCGGACAAGGCATGTACGGATTCCGGTAGTCTGTGGAATCTGGCCGCTCACGAGCCACCGGAACGCGGAGTTCATGGTGAACGAGTTGCGGGTTCCGGTGCCGGAAGAGTATATGGAGAGGATGCGGCTGGCCGAGTCGGCCGAAGCGGCACGGGTTGAGGGGATAGAAATTGCGCGCGAGATGGTCCGGCGAGTGCAGCCGATGGTGCAGGGTATACAGCTTTCGGCACCGTTCGGACGGTATCAGATGGCGATCGATGTGGCAGAAGCGATCGAGAAACGGGATTAAGAGA
Organism: Acidobacteriota bacterium; assembly: GCA_016185425.1. Taxonomy (GTDB): domain Bacteria; phylum Acidobacteriota; class Terriglobia; order Bryobacterales; family Bryobacteraceae. The sequence goes on from JACPNQ010000007.1 coordinate 14,881, forward strand.
GTTGCCAACCGATCTAATTGAAATCGATCCGGACGCCCCTTCCGAAGAAGCGATCGAGCGCGCCGCGGCGGCGGTTTTGCGCGGCAAGGTGGTCGCAATCCCAACGGACGCCCGCTATGCGCTGGTAGCGGATCCGTTCAATTTGCGCGCGGTTTCGCGCGTGTTCGCGGCGAAGGGGCGGGAGCATGTGCGTTCGCTGCCGCTGCTGGTGTCCGATCTGATGATGGCGGAGGAGTTGGCGAGCGAAGTTTCGGCGCGGTTCCGAGTGCTGGCGCGGCATTATTGGCCGGGGCCGTTGACGATTATCGTGCCGGCATCGGCGAAAGTGCCCCTGCGGGTGACGGGGAATACGGGGCGGCTCGGAATGCGCCAGGCGAAATCGAAGGTAGCGCAGGCGTTGATCGAGCGGACGAGCCAGCCGCTGATCGCGACGAGCGCCAATTTGAGCGGGCAGCCGACGTGCGCGAGCGGAATTGAAGTCTTCGGGACGATGGATGGGCGAGTGGATTTGGTATTGGACGGCGGTGCAAGTCCCGATCTAGGTCCGACGACGGTGGACATTACAGAGCCATTTTGGAAGGTGATTCGCGAGGGTGCGATTCCGGAGAAAGAACTCGCTGAGTTGTTGCACAGGACGTGAGCCGCATCGCCGGCCGGCCGCCGCAACCCTAGGTAATCATTGGACCGCGTGCGAGCCGGTGCCGCCTGCGTTTTCGCGTAACGCCTGTCACAAACTGTGGTACATTCGGGGGGCGGTAGCTGTGCAAGACAGACGTGCGAGGGCGATATGAAATATTTTCTTCAGCGAGATGGCCGCACTTACGGGCCGTATTCCTACGACGATTTGAAGCGGTATCAAGCAGAGAACCGGATTGGTCCAAACGACCTGGTCCGGCGAGAAGATAACCAGCAGTGGGAACCCTGGCAACAGGTTTTGAATCCCGCGCCGGCGGCGCCGGTTGAGCCGGCAATGCCGCACGTTACCCCCGCGCCGCAGCCGCAGCCTTATTCTCAGCCTCCGGCCTACGGTGGCGGCGGGTTTGGTCAGCCGCCTTCGCAGCAGCCTCCCGCGCAGCAGCCCGGATTCGGAGGCAACCCGCCCGCCTATGGCAACCCGCCCGCCTATGGAGGCGGTTTTGGCCAGCCACCGGCGAACCAGCCGTCCTACCAGCCGCCTCCCGACCAGGGCTTCGGCGGCGGCGGATTCGGACAGCCGCACCAGCCACACGGTTCCGAAGTTCCAGGCGCGTTCGGCGCGTTCGGCGCGCAGAGTGGTTACGGCGGTCCGCCGCAAGGAGCGTATGGCGGGCAGCCGATGGGGATGGGCCCCCAAGGCGGATACGGCGGCGGCGCCGTCGGGCCGATGCCACCCGATATGCAGTGGTGGCTGGTGCTCGTAATCGGACTGTTCTGCGGCATATTCCCGATGTACTGGCTGTGGAAGCAGGCGGGCTTCGTCGAACGTATCGACGCGCAATCGAACGCGAAGAAATTCTATGGACTCGGCTTCCTGCTGATCATCGGCGGTTACTGCCTCGTGTTCATGGCCGCGTTGTTCGCGACCGGACGATTGACCGAACTGGCGGTGGTGTTGCCGATGCTGGGAATGGTGGTGGTGTTGGGCGGGGCGATCTGCCTGATTATGGCGCATTTCAAGATGCGGGCATCGATCCACAACTACTACACGATGGTGGAACCGATGGGTATCAACCTGATGGACACGACAGGCGCGCTGCTCACCTTCTTCTTTTCGGTGTACTTCTTCCAGTATCATTTCGCGATGATCGCGGAGCGGAAGAAGGCGATGGGCCATCCGGCGGTTTAGTATTTGGGGGCCGTGCTATTCTGACTTCTGGAGCGTTCCTGGAAGGCAGGTGCGGCCCCTATATTTGATCCGATGCCATTCAAACGGGGTCCATCTCGTTTTGCAAACGCCGTTGAGCAAGCTCCTGACCGCTGAGCGGTCCAGGGAGAAGCCTGCAGGTGTGCGGAGGACTCCACCCTTGCATTTCCAGGGGTCAAGGCAGGGGGACGTACGGCACTTCTGGTGCGCTCCGATTCCTACTGTTCCATGCACATTCTTTTTATAGGCGACATCTACGCGTCGCCAGGCCGGCGAATTGTCTCGGACAATCTGAACCGGATCGTCACCGAGGAACGGATTGACCTGATCATCGCCAACGTCGAGAATTCGGCCGGCGGTTTTGGCGTGACGCCGCAGATTGCCGAGGACTTGTTGTCTCTCGGTGTGGAAGTCATGACGACGGGCAATCACGTCTGGGATAAGAACGAGGTGCACGAGTATTTGCCGCGCCAGCCGCGGCTGCTGCGCCCGGCGAACTATCCACCAATACTTCCGGGAACGGGGATGTATGTGGGCAAGGCGAGGAATGGAGTTCCTTACGCGGTGTTGAACCTGCAGGGGCGTACGTTCATGACAGCGATCGATGACCCGTTCCGGAAGGCCGACGAGCTGTTGGGTTCACTGCCGGAAGAGGTGAAAATCCGCTTCGTGGACTTCCACGCGGAAGCGACGTCGGAAAAAGTCGCGTTCGGCTGGTACCTGGATGGGCGCGTAACCGCGGTCGTAGGGACACACACGCATGTTCCAACCGCGGACACACGGGTACTGCCGGGAGGGACGGCATACCAGACCGATGCGGGCATGACCGGGTCCTATGCCGGCGTGATTGGCGTGGATAAAGTGCCGATCCTGCGGAAGTTCCAGACGGCGCTCCCGGTTCGGATGGAGGGGGCGAAGGGGAGTGTGGAGTTTCACGGCGTGATTGTGACCGCCGACCCAGCGACAGGGAAGGCTACCGCCGTGAAAAGATATCACTTTGGCGATTAAGTCCTATAGATTTCAGCCGCTGCCGCCGATAAGGGGGTTATGGCGGCCTCGCCACGAGCGTTCTTTTCCCGATTAGTCCTCATTGCGGCATTTGCGGCGGTTGCTTCCTCCGCAGGATTGCAGTGGGCAGGGCTATCGGCGCAGTCGGAAGCGTCCCGGCAGCAGGTTTCGCGGCAGACGCTGGCGGAGTTTTCAAGTGTCTTGAACCAGTACGAACGGACTCCGGCACCGGAGAAGCATGCGGTAGCGGAACAGTTGACAGGGGTGGCGGAGCGGTTGTCGCAGCAGGTGTGGGGAGAGTCGTTGGCGTCAGCGGCGCGGCGCGTAGTTGCATTGGCGTCGTATGAGCCGGAGGCGGATAGCCGGGAGAAGGAGTTGCAGGAGCGGCTGCGCGCCGAAGTGCGGGGCTTAGTGGGCCAGGCCGAGTCCATGGAGTCGGCGGCGTTGGGGCGGGCGACCTTGCTGAGCACGATCAACCAGGCGCTATTGGTGATAGCTGCGGTGTTGTGCGGAATGGCGCTGTTTCGCGCGGGGCGCGCCGGCGCGACGGTCTAGACTGAATTGGTGCCAGGGACGAATTTCTTGAAGAGGCCGCGGTCCCAGGTTTGCCAGCGGTTGGATTTGAAGCGGTGGTTTTCGATCTCGACGGTTTCGTCGTCGATGCGGCGCCAAATCTGACGGAGTTGGACGGTTCTACTGGCTATGGTCACTTCGCCTGTAAAACGCGCTTCGCCGCGGCGCATGGCTGTGCCGATGAGGATACCGTAGGCGGTGGGGTCGGCGACAACCAGGACCCACATGTCGGAAGCCGCGTTGTGAATGAGAAAAGGGTCGCCGGATGGGTAGAGGGCAATGCCGTAGGGCGCGGTGGAGAAACGCACAGGCTTGTCCTGCCATCTCCATTCGCCGGCCAGCCAGGCGAAGGCGTTGCGATGCGGATGTACAGGTGTGACGTTGGCCGCGTCAGCCGCGACCTGGTCGGTAAATTTGCGGTATAGGGATTTCAAGCGCTCGCGCTATATAGTGTATCCGGGAAGCCCTCCGTTGCTAAGCCCTGCCAATGGACTTTCGCCGCTGTTACCTGCGATGGCGGGAGGTTGTAGAGCAGGAATTCAATGTAGACGACGGCGCTTTCGGGGAGCTGCTGGGCGGAGACGGTGAGAATCGATCCGTTCCAAGACGGGATCATGCCGGCGAACTCGGTAGCGCCTTCGAAGACGATCTGCGTCCCGGCCGGCGCGGCGGCGCGCGCCTTCTTGAGGAGGCTGGCGGCGTTGGCGCCCGGGTAGACGGCCGGGACGATGAAGTTATCGACGGGTTCGCCGCGATGGCGCTCGAGGGTGTGCTGGAGACGGGGAAAACAGGCACGCCAGCCGTTGCGGGCGCCTTCGAATTCGCCATCCCATTCGGTGGAATCGCCGAAGCCCAAGTGGATGAGGCGCACGGTGACCTTGCCGCCGGCCGATTCGACGTAGAAGTCCTGTATCAGTCTGGCGGGCGTTAGTTCGGCGGCATACGCGGCGGAAGTGAGGACTTGGGAGCGGGTTTCAACGAGGCGGAGATGGCGCGGGGCATCGAAGAGTTCGCAGGTGGTTCTCCAGGCGATGCCCGGGCCCCAATCGGCCAGGAATTCGCCGCCAACCAGCGGGCCAGTTCCGGGGCTTCGGTGAGGGCGCGCCAAACCTCTTCGACCGAGGCGGCAATTTCGATTTTGGTCTCGTGGGAGCGGGTGGCTGGGGGCATAGGCTACTCCATAAGGACGGCAGCGGGCGCCGACGGTTCGTTGGTGGTGAGCACGGGGTGATCGGCAAGTTGGAGGCGGAAATCTGCGGCCCGATTTGGCGTTGTACCTGGCGGCCAGACGGGAGACGGCGGCGAGCAAGTCCTGTGTGAAGCTGGCGCGAGCGGCAGCGGATTCGAAAGTGAGCTCGGTTTCGAGGGTCAAAGTGGCGAGCTTCTTTTTGGCGGCGTTGGCGCGAGCACGGAGTATGGCGATGTCGCGGATGGTGCGGGAAGCGGCGAGGACGGCCGCGGCGGCCGAGAATTGGTCCTGCGATTGCGCGCTCACGCCAAGCGAGCCGAGAGCTTCGGGGGAGATGACGTAGGCTTTCGCGGCTGCCTGGACGATGCGTTCGAGGCAATTGCCCTTCGGGCGTTGCTCGATGAATTCGACAAGACCGGCGGACTCAAGCTCGCGGAGGTGGTAGTTGACGGTCTGCCGCGGAAGTTCGAGGCGGGCAACACCGGAGGCGGAGTCAGGCCCGGCGAGGGCTTCCAGAATGCGGCGGCGATCCGGATGGAAGAGGGTTCCGGCGGTTTCCGGGGAATGGATGACCTGCAGGGCGGCTGCCGTGTGTTGAGCTTGGCAAAAGACCTTGTCTTCAGTCAAGACCGGTTTTTTGGTCAATAGTTCGAACTAGGAGACGATCTCGCCGATCTGGACGACCGGAGAGGCGTTGGTGAACCGGGGGATATCTTCCATCAGGATGGCGGCGTTGGGCATCATGATTTCCATGAAAGCGTCGACGGATTCGAATGTCAGGTGCCCGATGGCGAGGTACGGCGGAGTGGAACCCGGGAAAGGGCCGGAGAGGCCGTAGTCAATATCGAAGGACTTGCAAGCCTCACCAAAGACTTTTCGGGAGAGCGGGCGGTGGACGTTGCAGTAATAATCCATGTCGAACGTCTTCCCTTCTCCGCTTGGGTAGAGCACCGTTACTTTGATCATTCTCCTATCGTATGCCGCCGATGGGAAGCTCGGCGCTGTAGACATAGCCGGTGACGCGAGCCATATCGGAGCTGGTGAGATAGAGAGTGTTGCTATTGGCGCCGCGGCCGAACTTGCAGTTAGTAAGCGCTTTCTGGTCCGTTGTGATCTTGTGAGTGATTTTTCCCTCCTTAGTCACACGATAGGCCGTGCCGAAGCTATAGCAAGTCAGCCAGAGCGCGCCTTCCTTATCGACGTCCATGCCGTCGGCCTGACAGCCTTCGATGGTAATGAGCTCCTTGCGGCCGCCGGAGGCGGCGCCATCGGCGCCGAGGGACCACATTTCGATTTTGCTGGTGTTGGGGGCGGTGTTGTGGGCAACGTATAGGGTCTTTTCATCCGCGCTTAAGAGGATGCCATTGGGGCCAGTGATCTCTTCGCTGAATACGCTCGTTTTGCCGTCCTTGCCGATGCGGTAAACAGTGCCGTTGGGCGAGGAGCCGTCATAGCCATTGGGAGCGGTGAAGTAGACGGTGCCGTCCCTGGCGGCCACGAGATCGTTTGGACCTTTGGAGGTCCTGGGGTCCTTTTCGAAACCTTTGGCGATGGTGGAGACTTTCTTGCCGGGAGTTACTTTGAGGATCTGGCGTTCATCGGTGGCGGTTGCGAAGAGGTTGCCGGCGTCGTCGATCCAGAGGCCGCCAGGGCCGGCGCCGGTGGCGATATCGAGATAGCGGCTGGGCCCGTCCTTGGCGTTCCATTTGACTACACCTTTGTAGGTGCCGCGGGAGGTGAAGTAGAGATTGTTCCGGGCGTCTATTGCGGGGCCCTCGGTATTGCCCCAGGAGGAGTCGGACGCGATCAGTTTGGCCTTGATTTCGATAGGGCCGGCGGTGGCCGGCGGCGGGGCTGGAGCACAGGCGGCGAGCAACAGGGCGAGGGGAAAGAGAGCATGGACGGGTCGCATTTCCGCCGTATCCTATCATGCCGCTTGACCTGTTAGAGTGGGGGGCATGCGTATTCTGCCCGTTGGGGTTTTGCTGTGTCTGTTGCCGGTTTTTGGCGAGGATTTTTGGAAAGCGAAGCCGTACACGGAATGGACGGAGAAGGAGATTAAGCGGCTGCTGACGAACTCGCCATGGGCGAAGGAAGTGTCGGCGGGCATGCAGCCGACGGTTGGCGGGGCGGGCGGTGGTGGCGGGCGCGGCGGAAGAGGCGGCGGTGGCGCGCGCGGGGGCGGCGGTGCAGGTGGAGGCGGAGGGATGGATGATGGCGCCGGCGGAGGTGGAGGAATGGGTGGCGGCGGAGGAATGGGCGGTGGAGGAGGAATGGGCGGGGGCGGCGGAGCCCCGGCGATGACCGCCAAGATCCGCTGGCAGACCGCGCTGCCGGTGAAGCAAGCGCTGGTACGCATGAAGTTTGGGTCTGAGGCGGCGGCGTCGACACAGGCGCAGGAGATATTGAAGGCAACCGATCCTGTGTATTTGGTCGTGATGGAGGGTCTGCCGGCGCGAATGGCGCAGGGCGGAGTTCGGCTGCAGGAGAGCTTGAAGAAGACAACGATGTTGAAGCGCGCCGACAAAGAACCGATCGTGCCGGCGCAGATTCAGGTGGGGATGGCGGATAAGACGGTGCTCGTGTACTTCGCGTTTCCGAAGACGGACGCGATTGCGCTGGAGGACAAAGACGTCGAGTTTGTCTCGAAAGTGGGACCGATGGAGTTCAAGAAGAAGTTCAAGTTGGCGGAGATGGTGGTGGACGGGAAGTTAACACTTTGAAGGTTCTCTGGTTGCTTTCGGCGTTGGCTGTTTCGGCCGAGGTGCGGGTGACGACGGGGCCGGTGAACTCGATTGCGCTACCGGAGGGAGCGGCGATCTATGGGGCGGCCGGGGCGAAAACAGTTCTGGTGACGCATGCGCGCCGCGACGTATTGTGGGCGGCCGGGGATGGGGCATTGGTGGTCCCAGCCGGTGAAGTGAAGTTAGTGACAGAGGCCGGCAAGTTCTGGTCTCTATTCCGGCAGACGCGATTTCACGATTACGCCCAGAAGACAACCAAGGTGCCGGAGCGGGACTACATGGTCGCGCGGACAGTGCGGGATGGGGATTCATTGGTGTTTGGCGATGTTACGGTTTCCGTCCTGGACACGCCGGGGTTTACGGCGGGCGCGGTTTCGTACGTGTTCGCTTTCGGCGGAAAAAAATATGCGGCGACCGGGGATCTGATCTATAGCGGCGGCCGCGTTTTGGATCTGTACAGTCTGCAGGATGCAGTACCGGAGACGAAGACGCGCGGGTATCACGGATTTGCGGCGCGGGCCGGACAGTTGATCGCGAGCTTGCGAAAGATCCGGGAGATGCACGTTGATGTGATTGTGCCGGCGAGGGGACCGGTGATTGAGAGGCCGGCTGAGGAAATCGACCGGCTGATTGGCCGGCTGCAGGCGCTGCTCGATAGCCATTTCGCGACGGATGCGCTGCGGTGGTATTGGGGTGAGGAAAGCTGGAAGACGCGCGGGACGCTGGCAATGGGAAGGGCGCCGGCGGCGCCAATGCCGATGGGGGCGGAGCGGGATCTGCCGCAGTGGGTGATTGCGATCGGGAATTCGCGGCTGCTGGTCTCAACGACCGGCGCGGCGTTTTTGATGGACGCGGGGTACCCGCAAATTGTGGAGAAGCTCGAAGAGTTGCAGCAGGCGGGGCGGTTTAGGAATTTGGAGGGGTTGTGGGTGACGCACTACCATGACGATCACACCGACCACGTCTCCAAGGTCGCGAAGAAGTTCGGCGCAAAGGTGTATTTCAACGAGCGGATCCGCGACATTGTGGAGAATCCGGCGCGGTACAGAATGCCCTGTTTGACGACGAATCCGATTGCCGGCGAGGCGCGGGGCGAAGCGGAGGGTTGGCAGTGGCGCGAATTCAAGATGGCGAGTTACTTCTTTCCGGGGCAGACGCTGTATCATGGCGGTCTGTCGGTGGAGCGGGAGAGCGGAGAGAAGCTGTTCTTTGTCGGGGATTCGTTTACGCCTTCGGGCACGGACGATTATTGCCTCCAGAATCGAAACTTCGTTCATGCGGACGAGGGCTATCGGTACTGCCTGGACTTGCTGGAGAAGTTGGGTGGAACACACTGGTTAATTAACCAGCATGTGGCGCCGATGTTCCGGTATGACACCGGGCAGGTGCAACGGATGCGGGAGGAGTTGGCGAAGCGGGAGAGGCTGCTGGCGGAATTGACGCCGCTGCCCGACGCCAATTATGCGGTGGATGAGAGCTGGGCGCGGATGTATCCGTACTCGGTGAAGGCGCGGGCGGGACAGACGGTGACCGTAGAATTGCGGATCGACAATCATTCGGCGAAGGCGCAGGATTTTCGCGTGAAGTGGAATGTGCCGGCAGGCTGGGAGGTGGTGCGCGCGGCAGAGCGGGTAACGATAGGGGCTCGAACCGGAAGCGCTGTGAAGGCAACGCTGCGAGCGGTGACGCCTGGAGAGGTTGCCGTGCTGACGGCCGACGTGGCGTTTGCGGGTTTTGATTTGCGGCGATGGACGGAGGCGTTGTTGGAGCGGGATGGCGAGTGATATTGAGCTCGTGCAGATTGTCGACGCGGCGGTTGCCGAGGCCGTAAGGCGGGCGGGGACGGCGATGGTGTGCAGGAAAGGCTGCACGCACTGCTGTATCGGGCCGTTTGCGGTGACAGAGCGAGATTTGGAACGGCTGCGGGTGGGGTTCGGATTGTTAGATGAGCGTCTAAAGGAGAGGATGGCTTTGCGGTTTGCGGAGGCTCGGGAGACGATGCGCGAGGAGTTTCCGGGGAATTGGGTGAGCGGGAGATTGACTTCGCAAGAGGCGGCGGATTTGTTTGACCTACGGCATCCGTGGCTTCCCTGCCCCGTCTTGGATTTAGAGACTGGGGCCTGCTCGCTTCATGCGTGGCGGCCGGTGGCGTGCCGGCTGCATGGGCCGGCATTGCGGGTGAATGGGGTGGATTTGCGGCACTGCCGGTTGAACTATACGGGAGTGGGTGTAGAGGAGTTGCGAGTTGCGGTGGAGTTGCCGGAGGAAGAGGAGAGTCCGCTGACGTATATTGCCTGGGCGGTCAGGCCGTAGCAGCCTTGGCGAGAGAATCGACGTTCCAAGTGGCTTGGTCCAGGACGTCGAGATTGCGGGTTCTTTCGTAGATCTTGCGTACCTCGTCACCAGGGAGACGGCGCCCAGCTCCGTCGAGCATACCGGCTAAGACGATCTTCCTCGCTTGCGATTGGGCGGCGATGTCGGGGAGGTCGGTGTGGTCGAGGAAGCCGGGAACGAAGTTAGCAAAGGCATGGCCATAGTTTTCGGTCTCGACGACGCTGCGGAAGGAGACGAGGCCGCCGGCTATGAATAGCCGATTGATGTGGGGCGTTAGTGCGGAGGCGCACTGGGCCGGGACAGTTAGCTTGCCTTGCGCAGCCACCAGAACGGCGCGAGTGGCAAGCGCGGGATGCGCCTTGACCGCGCGGACAACGGAAAGGATGTCCGCAGTGCGCTGGCCGAGCATGGGCTTTCCGAGAATCAGGCCGGCCCAGGCGTAGGCTTCCTCTTCATTGTGTGAACGGGCATGGCGAGGGTTGCCGGGGCCCATCTCCGGGACCATATCACCGAGGCCGCGAAGATCGGGGACGCAGACGGCGAAACCCTGTAGAGCAAGACTCTGGTAGAGTTCGCCTTCATGCCAGTCCGTGTTGCGGCCGGAGGGATCGAGGATGACGATGACGGGTTGACCGTTGCGCGCGGGCCTGGCGAGGAAGAGCCACGCCGGCAGGAAGACGTGCGGGGCGGAGGGGATTTCCAGGGCTTCGATTTCGACGCCGCGGCTGATGGTACGACGGAGGGTCTGGTAGGTAGCGGCGGGCGGACGGTCGAGGCGGAGCAGGCGGTCGAGCGGGAGCGGGGTGTTGCGGCCGGCGCGGCGCTTGTTGATCTGGTGCGGCGTGACGCTGTTGAGGCTTTTGACCGTGCTGCCGGATTCGGTGCAGAGCAGCGCATCGTCAGGCTCAGGCTGGGTGGCTGGTTCTTCGGCGACGCCCTTGGCGTCCGCGCGGAACCAGTGGAGGAACCAGTTGTAGATCTGCAGGCGAGAGTCGTAGGCGAGGGAGTGAGGGAGCGGCGTGGAGGCCCAGGCGACCTGTTCCGGTTTGCCCAGGATGTCGTAGATCTTCTTTAGCTTCTGGAACTCTTCCCAACCGCTGGCGATGTACTGGGGGGAGTACGTGCCGAAGAAGTCTTTGTCGGAGACGCTGATGAGGAGGGGCTTGGGGGCGAAGGGGTAGAGGAGGTCCCAACGGTCGAAGTTGTTCGGCGCGGAATCGAGAATGTTTTGTTCGGCGTCGTCGGTGGAGCCGGGAGAGACGAAACTGGCGCAGGCGTAGTTTTCGCTGATGGCGCTGGAGAGGGCCGCGACGGCGATGCGGTCATCGACGGCGATCAGGAACATGCTGTCGGTGCCGCCGCCCGATTGGCCTGTGGTACCGATGCGGGCGCGGTCGATGAAGGGAAGCGTGTGGAGGTAGTCGAGGGCTCGGACGGCGTCCCAGGTTTGGAGGCGTGAAGCGGTGTCGCCGGTGAGGAGCATCTGACGGCCGGCTGTGGAGTGTTCGTCATCGACCGAGCCGGTACGGGTGCGCTTGCCGGTGGAGTCCGGGTAATAGATGCGCTCGCCCTGGCCCATGGGATCGAAGCCGAAGGCGACAAAGCCCAGCTTGGCGAGACCTTGGCAGAGCCGCTGGTAGGAGGGATAGGCCTTGCCTTGGGGAGCGTGGCCCATTTGAACAAGGATGGCCGCCATGGCGCGACGAGGCCGCGAGGGGACGTAGAGGTTGCCGGTGACGTGGAGGCCGGGGCGGGATTCGAAGACAACTTTGTCGATGCGGTAGGTAGCGCGTTCGAGGGTGCCCGTGATGCGCGCGTTCAGAGGAGTGCGTTCGGGCTGGCCGCCGATGAGCGACCAGAATTTCTGGCGAGCCCAGCGGCGCCGCTCATTGACGAGATCGGGAGTGGTGAGTTTGGCGAGATCGTCATTGCGGCGCCGGTAGGCGCCGAGAGCAAGTTCCTTCAGATACGCCGGGAGACAGTGGGCATATTGACGGTAGGGGATGCCAGGGTAAGGTGGGGCTTCCTGCGCAGTGGCGGCTGCACTTACGAGTTGAAGCCATTGACGACGATTCATCGGTCCGGTTGTCTTTTAAGAGTATGGCAAGAATAGAGAAGCCATGCCGGAGATTCGTTATTTGCGGGAAGCAGACTTAGCGGACTGTATGCGGTTGAAGGAAGCCGCAGGCTGGAATCAGACTCCGGCGGATTGGCGCGCGTTGCTCGCGGCGGCGCCGGAGGGGTGTTTTGGCGTTGAGGCGGTAGGGCGTGTCGTGGCGTCGGCGACGGCGGTGGCACATGGTGGCATCGGATGGATAGGAATGGTGTTGACGGACCCGGCATATCGAGGGAAAGGATTGGCGACAGCGCTGCTCGAGCATAGCCTGCGGTATTTGGACGATCGCGTGGAGACGGTAAAGTTGGACGCGACCGCGCAGGGGGAACCGCTTTACCGGAAGCTGGGGTTTGTGGACGAGGCGCCGATCGAGCGGTGGGCAGGGGAAGTGACGCAGGGGAAGTATGTTGGCGGGAGCTACGCCGGGATGTTGCGGCATTCGCCATTCGTGCCCGTGGATGCATTGGCGGAGTGTGACGGAGCGTGGGCAGCGGGGCGCGCGGGGAGCGGGGCATGGTATTTCGGGCCCTGTTATGGCACCTCGGACGCGGATGTAGAGCGCGTGGCGCGGGCGGTGTTGGCAGGGCGCGGGCGAGCAATATGGGACCTGTTTCCTTTTCATCCGGCGGCAGCCATTGCGGCGCGGCTGGGGTTTTCGACATCGCGCCGGTTGTTGCGCATGGTGCGTGGGAAGGCCGTACCGACTACGCCGGACGTATATGCCATTGGCGGGTTTGAGTGGGGCTAGCGTCTGATAGAATTCGGCAATCGTGATGAAAGACAAAACACTTCGCAGAGACCTGGTGAAATCGGCCGCAGCCGTGTTTACGACCAATTTATTTACCGGCCGCGTGTTCGGCGCGAACGATACGGTGCAGACCGCGTTCATCGGCATGGGCCGGATGGGCAACACGAATTTGAGCGCGGCGATGAAGCAGGACAAGCTACACGTTTCGGCGGTGTGCGACGTGTATCAGCCGGCACTGGATGCGGCGGTAGCGAAGACGAAGGCGCAGGCGGGCGGCATGGCGCGCGGCATCAAGGACTTCCGCGAGATTATGGCGGACAAGTCGATTGACGCGGTGTGCATCGCGACTCCGGACCATTGGCACGCCTATATGACTGTCGAAGCGTGCAAAGCCGGGAAGGATGTTTACGTTGAGAAGCCGATCAGCGTGACGATCGACGAAGGCAGGAAGATGGTGGAGGCCGCCAGGAAGTACAACCGCGTGGTGCAGGCGGGCACGATGCAGCGTTCGGCGAAGCACTTCATTGAGGCCTGCGAGTTAGTGCGGCAAGGGCGCGTCGGCGATGTGACGATGGTGAAGACGTGGAACTATGGGAACGGGGAGGCGGCGGGGATTGGAAATCCGGCGGATGGGAAGCCGCCGGCCGATTTGGATTGGGATATGTGGCTGGGGCCAGCGCCGCAGCAGGAGTTCAACAAGAATAAGTGGGGTGTGGATCCGAAGGCATTTTCGCACTTCCGGTGGTTCTGGGATTTTGCGGGCGGGATGATGACGGATTGGGGCGTACACGTGCTGGACATCGCGCGGATGGGGATGGGCGAGCCGATGCCGCGGGCGGTCTCCGCGCTGGGCCAGAAGTTCCTGATCCAGGACAACCGGGATACGCCGGATACGCTGTCGGCGATTTACGAATTTCCGAAGTTTCTGGCGCAGTATGAGAACCGGATGTTTAACGGGAACTCGATGTTCAAGCAAGGGTACGGGACGATGTTCCACGGCACGACGGGGACACTCTTTGTGGACCGTTCGTTGTACCGGATTCACCCGGAGCCGAAGTCGCGCACAGACACGCCGGAGGTAGTGGAGGTGAAGTCGTCCGATAACTCGAATGTGAGGCATTGGGCGAACTTCCTGGAGTGCATGAAGACGCGGCAGCGGCCGGCGTCCGATATCGAGAACTGTTACAAATCGACTGTAACCTGTTTGCTGGCGAATATCTCCATTCTGTCCAAGCAGCGAGTGGATTGGGATGAGGCGAATAACCAGATTGCGCAGCCGGAGCTGCGGAAGTATATGAGCCGTCCGGAGCGCGCGCCGTGGAAGATTGTGGTTTAGCGATGTGGCGGGTGGTGCTGCTGGTCTCAGTTTGCCTGCCGGGGGCGGAATGGCCGCGGTTTCGCGGACCGAACGGTGTTGGTGTAGCGGAAGGCGCGGCGCTGCCGGCGGAGCTGGGAGCCGGCAAGCCGTTCGTGTGGAAGACGGCGTTGATGAACGGGAAGTCGTCGCCGGTGGTGACGGCGACGCACATCTTTCTGACCGGGCATGACAAGGGCAAGCTATACACGATCGCGCTGGACCGGAAGAGCGGGAAGGTACTCTGGACGCAGGAAGCGCCGGGGAGCCGCGATGAGAAGCGGCACCAATTGAATGATCCCGCGGCGCCGAGCACGGTGACCGATGGGAAGAATGTGTATGTGTTCTTCGCCGGATTTGGGCTGCTGTCGTATACCGCGGATGGGACGGAGCGGTGGCGCAAGGCGATGGGCCCATTTAGCAACTTCCACGGAATGGGCGCGTCGCCGATTTACGCGAACGGGAAGTTATTCATGATCTGCGACCAGGATCAGGAGGCGTTTCTGGTCGCTGTCGATGCGGCGACCGGCAAGACGGCTTGGAAAACGGAGCGGCCGGAGGCGGTCCATAGCTTTTCGACACCAGTGCTGTATAAGGATCAGATCATTGTGCCCGGGTCCTACCAGATGATGAGCTACGACATAGCGACGGGGAAAGAGATCTGGCGCGTGCATGGGATGACGTACCAGGTGAAGTCGGTGCCCGTGGTGGATGGGGATCGGTTGTACTTCAACGGATGGGCGCCTGGTGCGGAGCCCGCGGAAAAGATGGTGATGCCGGACTTTCCGGAGATGATTAAGAAGTACGACAAGGACGGGGATGGGAAGCTGGCGAAGTCAGAGGTGCCGAAGGAGTTGATGCCGGGCAACTGGGAGATGCAGGACCTGGATAGAGACGGACTCTATGACGCGAAGGACTGGAAGTGTTATCAGAACCGGCGCACGGCGAATAACTTCACGATGGCGATGAAGCTGGGCGGGGCCGGCGACATTACCGATTCGCACGTGCTGTGGCGGTATCAGAAGTCGCTGCCGGATGTGCCGGGGGTGTTGCTGTATAAGGGCGTGCTGTATCTCGTGCGGAACGGGGGGATTGTGCAGACGCTGGATCCGTCGACGGGGGAGATGAAGAAGACTGCGCGGCTGCCGAATGCGTTGGATGAGTATTATGCGTCACCGGTGGCGGGGGACGGGAAGGTGTACATGATCAGCCGGAACGGGAATGTTTCGGTGCTGAATGCGGGAACCGAGTGGAGCGTGAAGGCGTCGGGTGCGTTTGAAGAAGAAGTGTTTGCGACGCCGGCGATAGCGGATGGGCATATCTGGGTGCGGACGGCGACGGCGTTGTATGATTTTGCGGTGAAATAAGCGATATACCTCATCCTGAGGCACCCTCGAAAAGAATCCACCGTTCCGGCAATAAACTCACGAAGAGTGCCAGCCCGGGTTCGACTTGGCCTTGAAGGCCAAGAGCAACGGAAGCGAGAGTTCTTCAAGAAGCTGAAGGCAAACCTCGCGAACGACGATCCCCGGCAAGAAGATCAGCTCGTGGACGAATTTCGCGCGCTAATTCTCGGCCGTTGACGTACTGGCCGATTTCCCAGCACGTACCTCATGCGCGGACAGGCGCCCGTGGTCAGCGGCTATAGCCTCCCCCTTTCCGGACTACCCGAGAGATGCGCGCACTTCGGGTAGTCGCGTTGGATGAGAATATTCAGTTGGAAAAGATCCGTTGGAGAGTGCCGGCGATGGATTGGCCAAGACCGGTGTTCCGATGTTCGTTGTTGGTTTCCGGTTTCGCTAGGCCGCTAGAGGGCGGTCGCGATTGGGTTCGACTTCACAAATCGGTAGATTGAGGCGGCCGTCGAAGGGTTCGCTTTCGTAGATGTAGTAGAAGATCTCGCGGTCGTTGTGGGCGTAGAGGCAATCGTCGATCATCGCCTTGAGGGGCGGATGGACGAGCGGCGGGAAGACTTCGCGCTCTTCCGGCGTCAGATGCCACATTTGGGCGAGACGGGTGGTTTGCAGGTCGCAGAGAGTTTTGATGGCGCGGTAGGCGATCATTTCCGCGGCGGCGCGGTAGCGGGTGAGCGGTTTGAGACTGGCTTCCGTGTCAGGGTGGACGAAGGGGTCTTCGTTGTATTCGTTTATCAGATCGGCGATGATCTTCTCAATTTTGCGGAGGCGCCATGCGGCGTCGATGAACTGTTGGAAGGCTTCGTTTTCGAAGATGCCCTCGGGTTTGACCTCGGCGCGGAAATTGGCTTCGAATTCGCAAAACTCGCTTTTTTCGCTTTCGGCGATAGCGTGGACGCCGAGGGTGAGGCCGTGCTGGAGGTTGTTGCGCGAGGCTTTCTGCTTGCCTTCCTCCGACTTTGGGCCGGTGGAGAGTTGGGCGTTGGCCTGGTTGGCGAGTACTTGAGCCGCGGTGGCCATGTTAGCGGCCCTCCTGTTCGGCGGTGAGGCTGAAGACCTTGGAATTGATGCGGCCTTTGGCGATCATTTCGACGGCGTGGTCGACCATGGGGGCGCCGAGTTTGGGCTGGGGTACGCGGGCGGCGTTCGCGAGCGGGGTTGCGCTTGCGGACTGCCGGCGTGTGGATTTGAGGTGCGTCGCGTGGCTGGTACGGGCCGCTTGGAGGCTTTGGAGTTCCTTGCGGGCGCGGTTCCAGTTACGGGCGGCGCGGCTGTAGGCGGCGTTGAGGCGCGGTTCGGCCGGTTGGTTTTCTTTGTTGGCGCGGACGCGCTCAAGTTCCCAGGCGGCATAGGCGGCCTGGTTGGCGAACCAGCGTTCGACGTGGGTGGCCGGTTTGGTGGCGTGGGCGACTTCGTCGCGGAGTTCGCGGAGGCGGTTGGGCGGAAGCAACGGCATTTGGCAGATTCCTTTCTGCGGTAATTCATGCCGGACAGGCTTCCGGGGGGTGAGTTAGTGGTGAAACACTGCCTCTAATTTCCATTTTATCAATCCTGTCTAGTTTTTCCGGTGGTTTGGGCAGGTGGAGTGGATGCTATTTTCGTCGTGTTTTGTTAAAGTTAGGAACTATTTTTGGAGGGCTGTGAACGTGTTCGGGGATCGGAGGTTATACACTCCTATCTATGACTCGACTCCTGGCGGCAGTACTGCTAACGAGCATTGCCCTCTTCGCGCAGACGCGACCGGTTTATTACCTTCTATGGTTTGACACCGAAGACTATATTGACCCGGCGTCCGATGACGCGGCGCTGCGTTTGGCTACTACGCTCGAGAAGATGGGGCTGCGCGCGACGTTTAAGGTGGTCGGCGAAAAAGCCCGGGGACTCGAGAAGCGGAACCGGCTCGACGTCATCAAGGCGTTGTCCCGTCATGATATCGGGTATCACACGAATTACCACAGCATTCCGCCGGCGCCGGCCGCTTATCAGCGCATCCTGCATCCGCTGGAAGCGGTGGAAGAGTTTTCCCGCAGGGAAGAACCGGGGCTTCGCGATGTCCAGCGGATCTTCGGCATTCTGCCCAGTTGTTACGGCCAACCCGGCGATTCGTGGGGGCCGGCGGCGAACGTGGCGCTGAGACGCTGGGGCGTGCCGGTCTATATGGACGATGGCGGGCAAGTCGGCCTGAACGGCCAGCCGTTCTGGTTGGGCGGCATGCTCTATGTCTTCAATCTGAAAGGCTACACGCTACGCCCCGACATCAATCATCCGGAGACGCTCCAAGCAACCAACAAGAAGTTCGACGACATGGTGGCGTCCCTGCGTGCTAAGGGCGGCGGCGTCATCCAAACCTATTTCCACCCGACCGAGTTCTCCTCGACGGAGTTTTGGGACGCGGTGAATTTTCTTGGGGGCAACTATACGCCGCCTGGTGATTACAAGATGCCCCGGCGAAGGTCGCCGGAGCCGGCAGAGAATGCGTATAAGACGCTTTTCGAATTCGTGCGGCACATTCAATCCATTCCCGACGTGCAGATCGTCACAGCGCGAGAGTTGCCGCTGCTGTTTGAGAACCCTGTGCAGCGTCCATCGGCGTCTGACGCTCGCCGTCAGTTCCAATCCTCGATCGATATGCAGGGCCCTTATTCCGCGGCGGACCAGTTGCTGGCGTTGCTCGGAATGGAACCGCAATATGTCGATGGCCCGGTCGCTCGCGGGCAGACTGTGGTGTTGGGAGAAACGCTGTCACGGATCCTTTTTGACCGCGCGAAACTGGACGCTGTGGGTTACATCGAAACCCATAGGCGTTTGCCACACACGGTATGGGCGGGTTCCCAGAGATTGTCGCTGCCGGATTTTGCGGCCACGCTGGCTGGAGATGACGGGGGGCCGGTGGTGCAGATTCGGAAAGGGGTGACGGCGTTTGAGCGGTATGTTGCGGCGGATACGGACAAGAATTATGGGTGGGTGATTCATCCGAAGGGGTTTGCTGCGCCGGAGTTGCTGGAGCAGGCGCGGTTGCAGGCTTGGACGTTGAAGCCGGCGCGGTTGCGATAGGGATGGGCCCCCGGATCGCGTCAACATCCAGACCGGATTTCGCAACGCCTTACCAGTGCCTCCTCGCCCTACTTGACTACAGCAGGCCTTGGCCCCAGGGACCCCAGATGGCCAGCGTTAACGCCTTCTCGTAGAGTTCGGAGCCTATCGGGATGGTGGGAATCGAGCCGTAGCGGCTTGTCGCGCGAACCGTTCCGCGGCCATACATATTGACGAAGAATGTCTGACCATCGGGGCTGAAGCAGGCGCCTGCCATCTCGAGCGAGTTGAAGATATTCCTGGCGAAATCGAAGATATCTCCCGATGGCGTTATGCCGCGTAAGAACTGACCGCCGCCGCCGTCTTCACATACCACAAGGCCGCCGCGGGGGCTGACGGCGATGTTATCGGGAAAGTCGAGCACGTGTAAGTCCGGTGTCTCAAAGACCATCGTGAGAGCCGACGCAACTGTATCACAGGCCCAGATCTGGCCGAGGCCGATTTCGCCGCCGTTGGTGGACGTGAAATAAATCTTACCCTCCGAATACCAGCAACCTTCCAGGCGGCGGAAGATGGCGCCGCCTGCATTGAATCCCTGCTGGAATGTCGCCGAGGCAGTGGCGCCATTGACGGTGACGGAGACGGGCGTTGGGTCGGGATTTGGAACGGGGACCCAGCTTATGGGAAGAGCGACGCCGACTTTTTGATCGATGCATGTGACGTAACGGTCGGCGGAATTCACCTTGAGCATTTGTAACTGGCCCGTTCCGGCGGCTAAATCGCCGGGTTTGGTTGGTTTGCTCGCGGGCATGTACCGGTAAAAGCCGGAGACATCGCCCTGGTCTTCGGTTTCGTAGAGGATCCCGGTGGCGGGGTCAACAGCGACGGCTTCGTGAGCGAAACGGCCGAGTGCTCGAAGGGGAACGGGCTGAACCGGCGCGCCTGGCGTGACGGTGGCCGGGACTTCGAATACATAGCCGTGATTCTGAGCGTATCCAGTGGCGGAGGATGCTTCAAGACTTTCTTCGCATGAAAGCCAGCTTCCCCACGGAGTGGCCCCACCGGCGCAATTACGCAGCGTGCCGACGAGGCTCCAGTATTCGCGTACTTTTTGGCGCGTACGGGGATTCACTTCGATCGACGTTGTGCCGCCGCCCGAGAATTCATCGAAGGCGAACCGGCGGGGCCCGTAATCGGTGTTGAGCAGATGGGCAATGGTGCCTGCGGTGGTTGACGTGGAGTCGGCCGGCCGCGGGCGAAAGCGATTGCCAGCTTCGCCAATTTCGTGGTTACGGATGAGCAGGATGTTGCCGTTGGCGAGAGGTAGCGCGGCCATACCATCCATTGCGGACGGGACGGGAAATCCGTCGGCCATCATCTCGCCTTCGTAACTGACAACGGAATATTGGAAGCCAGGAGGAAGGGAGAGAACATCGCCGGCGGGACGTAGCGGCCCGTAGCCCGGACTGGTGATGGATTTCCCTTGACGAGTAACGTTCGCAGCGCGGGCGGACATGCCTGCGAAGAGGCCGGTGACAGGAGCGGCGAAGAAGTTGCGACGTGTAAAAGTCATAGCGAGGCGGATTATATTGAATGTCCCCGGCCGATGGAAGGCGAAATTCACGGTTTTGTAAAGAAAGTTGTGGAGATAGGATGATGGGTATTCGATATCAGGCGTGTCCAAATTAGCGATTAGCAAGAAGTAGGCAAGGTCCTGATAGGTTAGGAGACGTTCCGCCAAGAACAGAATTCCTTCCGACGAGGACCAAGCCCTGACACGAGTATCGAGCATTTTCAGTCAAATTCTCCA
>JACPNQ010000021.1 GCA_016185425.1 Acidobacteriota bacterium
GGACATCCAGACCGACAAAGCGTAATTTAGACATGTGCGACCAGCTCCTTTCGTATGCGGCTCTGCGCCGCTGGCTTCACCTACTCGCAGCGTAACCCGCGCTACTGCGATTCGGCGGTTGGTCGCTCCATAGTGACTAGATTGAGGACATGGAGTATCGCGAGTACCTGCCCGCGCCAGTGTTGCGCCCGTATGTGGCGCGCTACTGGACGCTTGCGGGTGCGGGCGGCGCCGCGGAGCGTGTGCTGCCGGATGGGCGGCCGGAGTTTGTCGTGCATCTCGCCGATCCGTTTGCGAATCAGGCTCGATGCCTATTCGTCGGGCAGCAGCGGCAAGCCGTATCGCTGCAATCGGGCGTGCGCGTGGATGTGTTTGGCGTGCGGTTGCATCCAGCGGGCGCGACGGCGTTTTTGCGGATGCGGCAGAGTGAGATGGCGGGACGGATCATCGATCTCGATTCGCTGTGGAATCGCGCGGCGCGGCACTGGGAGGCGGATCTGCACGACGCGCGCTCTACCGTAGCGCGCATCGAACTGACGGACGGGTTTCTCGCGGCGCAGTTAGCCGGCGTGACGCCATCCGCTCGTGTGCAGGGAGCGATCGGCGCCATTCTTGAACAGCCGGGGTCGCGGATGGAAGCGATCGCCGCGATCGCTTGTGTAAGCCGCCGCCAATTGGAGCGCGAGTTCCTGGATCAAGTTGGATTGCCGCCCAAGGTCTGGGCGCGGGTGGTGCGGTTTCAGCGTGCGCTGGCGATGCGGCGTTCTCATGCGGATTGGCCATGGGCACGGATCGCACTGGAAACGGGCTATTACGATCAGGCGCACTTGATTGGCGACTGCCGGCGGATCACCGGATTAGCGCCGATCGGGCGCGAATCGGCAGAAACCGCGATGGAGCGCATGTTGGTCGCAAATTTCCAAGACGGCCCAGCCGTCGAGACGGTAGGATCGCACGCATGACCAAACTTTTTCCGTTCTTCGCGCTGCTCTGCTATGGCGCTGGTATCGACGATCTGAAATTCATGTCTGGGTGTTGGGCCGGCGACGGCGTAGAGGAACAGTGGAACCAGCCGCGCGGCGGGCAGATGATGGGCCTGGCGCGAACGTTACGTGGCGAGCGAGTCGTATTCAGTGAATTCATGCGAATTCAGTTGAAGGATGGCGTCCTGGTGTACACGCCGCGTATTGGCACGAAGGCGCCGCCGGTGGATTTTAAGGCGATCAAGCAGTCGGCGACTGAAGTCGTCTTCGAGAATGCGGAGCACAACTTCCCGCAGCGGATCATCTATCGTCAAACGCAGGGCGGCTTGTTCGCGCGAATTGAAGGGAAGGATAAGGGCAAAGAACGCGGGGAGGATTTCCCTATGCGTGCAGTTCCCTGTTCCGGCGCGCGTCCACAACTTTGATGGCGCCGAAGGCAAGCGCAAATAGCGCAACCAGGATGCCGCCGATATGCCATGCGTGGGCTTTGAGATAGGCGCCCGCGCCTTCCTGCCCAAGATGAGCGCCGAGATAGGCAAGCGCGGCGTAGCGTGGGACGCGCGCCGCTAGCACGGTGAGGAAGAACGCCAGCGGCCGTACGCCCAGCGCGCCTGCGCTGATGACGAAGAGCTTCATCGGCATAGGAATCGGCGAAATGGCGCTGATGAAGACAGTCAGAAGTCCGTAGTGTTGGAACCAGAGGCGCATCTTCATTCCGCGCGCGCTGACGGTATGGCGGTGAAGATAAACTTCGCCGCCGCGGCGGGAGATCCAGTAAAGGAACATACTGCCGGCGAGCGAGCCGATCAATGCGAGCGCGGCACAGAATATGGCTTGTTCCGGCGCTTTCGCGGAGAGCAGCATTAACAGCGCATCGACGACCGCGGGAATCGGAATTCCCGCCGAATCCAAAGCCGCCAAAAGGATCAACCCGCCGGGTCCCCAGGCAACGACGCTATCAACGAATTGCCGCAATTTTCGATTGTAGCGCCGATTCGTCGAGGACCGGTATGTTTAGCTCCTTCGCTTTCTCTAATTTCGAGCCGGCATCTTCTCCCGCGACAACGTAGCTTGTTTTCTTGCTCACCGAGCCGCTGACTTTGCCGCCCGCGTCTTCGATCATCTTCTTCGCGTCGTCGCGGCTGAGCGTGGGGAGTGTGCCGGTAAGGACGAAAGTGAGCCCGGTGAGCGGGCCGCCGGAGCGATCCACCTTCTTGTGCGTGAGCATAAGGCCCGCTTCGGCGAGGCGTTTGATGAGTTCCTGGTTGTGCTCGTCCTCGAAGAAGCGGCGGATCGATTGCGAGACTTTCGGGCCCACCTCTTCGGCTTGTTGCAGCGCCGGCTCGTCGGCGGAACGAATGGCGTCGAGACTCCCGAACGCATCGGCGAGAATCTGTGCCGTGCGTTCACCGACGAACGGGATTCCCAGTCCGTTGATAACACGCGGGAGCGGGAGCGTCTTCGATTTGGCTATACCCGCGATCACCCGCTCTGCCGACTTCTGGCCCATGCGATCGAGGCCGGCGAGTTGGTCCTGGGTGAGTTGGTAGATATCGGCGATGCCTCGGACGAGGCCTTTGTCGACGATTTGATCGACGAGCACATCGCCCATGCCGGTGATATCCATGACGGAGCGTGAGGCGAAGTGGAGAATCGAGTTCTTCAGGCGCGCGGGACAGTTGACGTTGACACAGCGCCAGATCACTTCGCCTTCCGGACGAACGACTTTGCCGCCGCACACGGGACACTCGGCGGGCATTTTGAAGAACTTGCGATCGTGCGCTTCCTTGACGACTTTGACGACTTTCGGAATGACGTCGCCGCTACGCTCGATAACGACGGTGTCGCCTTCGGCGAGGCCGAGGCGCGCTATTTCGTCTTCGTTGTGGAGCGTGGAGCGGCTGACAGTAACGCCGCTGACATTGACCGGTTTCAAATGCGCTACAGGAGTGAGCGCGCCCGTGCGGCCGACCTGCACGTCTATTTTCTCGACGATCGTTTCGGCCTGGCGGGCCGCATATTTGAATGCGATGGCCCAGCGCGGCGCCTTCGAGGTCCATCCAAGGCGGTTCTGCTGATCCACACTATCCACCTTGGCGACCACGCCATCTATTTCGTAAGGCAGCGTATCGCGCTGGCCTTCATATTCGCGGATGAAGGCGAGAAGCTCCTCGATGCCGGCGCAACGGCGGTGGGCGGCGTTGACTTTGAAGCCGAGTTTGGTCAGCTTCCTGAGGGCATCGGTGTGGGACGGCGCTCCGGGCGCTCCGTTAATGAGATAGAAGTAGG
The DNA here is from genome assembly GCA_016185425.1 of Acidobacteriota bacterium. Taxonomy (GTDB): domain Bacteria; phylum Acidobacteriota; class Terriglobia; order Bryobacterales; family Bryobacteraceae. The sequence continues at coordinate 3,273 of JACPNQ010000021.1, forward strand.
CGTAGAAATCGAGTTGGCGCGCCGCGGTGACCTTGGGGTCCAGCATACGGAGAGAGCCGGCCGCGGAGTTGCGCGGATTGGCGTAGCGCGGGAGCCCCTCCTGCTCGCGGTCGTCGTTCAGTTTACGGAAGGCATTGTTCGGTATGATCACTTCGCCGCGGACTTCGAACACGCCGTGCTCGTTCGTGTGGAGCGGAAGGCTGCGGATAGTGCGGGCGTTGGGAGTGACCTCTTCGCCGGTAGTACCGTCACCGCGCGTCAGGGCGAGTTGGAGAGTGCCGCCGCTGTAGTGCGCAGCCATGGAGAGGCCGTCGAGCTTTAATTCGGCGACGTAGGAGAATTCTTCGCCGCCGAGGAGATCGCGGATACGTCGATCGAAATCGCGGAGGTCACCTTCGTCGAGAGCGTTATCGAGAGAGAGCATCGGCGAACTGTGCCGGAGCTTCGTGAAGCCGTCGCGCGGCGCGCCGCCGACGCGTTGCGTGGGAGAGTCCGGCGTGACGAATTCGGGGTGGGCGTCTTCGAGTGTTTGGAGCTCGCGCATGAGCGAGTCGTACTGGGCGTCGGTGATTTCAGGCTGATCGAGGACATAGTAGAGATGCTCATGGCGGCGGAGTTCTTGGCGTAAGCGCTCGATGCGTTCGAGAACCATAGGATACTGGTTAGTTTGAGTCATATCAGCCTGATCTACAACCCAATGGCGGGGAGTTTGCGGCGCCGTCCGGAGTTGGCAAAGCGTGCGATGGAATGGCTAGCGCCGATGGGAGAAGTGCGGTTGACGCCGACGACCGGACCGCATACGGCGGGAGCGCTGGCGGCGGAAGCGGCGGCGAATGGCGCGTCGGTGGTTGTCGCGTTTGGCGGCGATGGGACGATCAACGAGGTCGCGAATGGAATGATCGGCTCAACCGTGCCGCTGGGGGTGTTGCCAGGCGGAACGGCGAACGTGGTCTGCATGGAGACGGGGCTGGGGAGGAATCCGGAAAAAGCGGCTCGGAAGCTGGTGGGCGAGTCGGAACCGGTGCGGATTGCGGTAGGAAAGATGACACGGCCAGATGGGTACTCGCGGCATTTTCTGGCGATGGCGGGTGTTGGTCTCGATGCGATCGTGGTGGATCAGGTGAATCCGGCGCTGAAGAAACGAATTGGGAAAGTGGCGTATTGGGTGAGCGGGTTTGCGATGTTCGGGCGACGGCTGCCGCAGTTTTCGATGGCGCAGGATGGCGCGGAGAGCCAGCGGAGCTTTGTGCTGGTGAGCCGGGTGCGGAATTATGGCGGCGATTTGGAGATTGCGAAGCGAGTGACGTTGCTGGACCCGTGTTTCGAGACTGTGGCGTTTGAGGGATCGCACTCGATGCGATACATTCCCTATCTGGCGGCAGTAGCGGTGGGAATGGTGGCGAGGCTGCGGGGCGTGACGGTAAGCCCGGCGACGGAAGTGCAGTGCGTTCCGACGGCGGGAGCGCGAGTGCCGGTGCAGATAGACGGAGAGCTGGCAGGAGAGTTGCCGGCGCAGTTTGCCGTTGTGCCTGACGCGCTGACGCTATTGATTCCGACGCGGTACATCCAAAGGGCGAGGGAGCAGCAATGGATAACGTCACCCACACTCTGACGGCGATACTGCTGGCGCGGGCGGGTTTGGGGCGGCTTGTGCCGGGCGGCACCGCAGTGCTGTTGGTGGCGTCGAACATACCGGACGCGGATTCGGCGGTGACTCTATGGGCCGGCGGTTTAGGGTATCTGGAGTACCACCGGCATTTGACTCATGCGCTGTTGGCGGGGCCGTTGTTGGGGTTGCTGGCGGCGCTGGCAGTCTGTTGGATAAAGGGCTGGCGATTGCTGCCGGCGTGGGGGTTAGGGACGGCCGGCGTGTGGGGGCACATTCTGATGGATTTGCTGAACAGCTACGGCGTGCGGATCTGGCTGCCGTTTCGCGGCGATTGGGTGGGATGGGATCTGTTCATGATTGTGGATCCATGGGTAATGGCGGTGCTGCTGCTGTGCGTGGTGGCGCCGTTGCTGGCGCGGCTTGTGGGGAGCGAGATCGGCGGGCGCGCGGCGATTGCGCCCGGGCGCGGGTGGGCGATATTCGGGCTGGCGTTTGTTGTGCTGTGGGCGGGGGGCCGCTGGGTGTTGCATCAGCGGGCGGTAGAGACATTGGGGGCGCGGAACTATCATGGGCAGGCGCCGGTGCGAGTGGCGGCTTGGCCGACGCCATGGAATCCGCTGTTGTGGCAGGGGTATGTGTCGACGGAGGGATTTTGGGGGTTATACAGAGTGGATTTAGGCCGGGACTTTGATCCGGAAGCGGGGTCGATTTATTTCAAGCCGGAGGGAGCGGAGCTGGTGAACGCGGCACGACGGACGCCGGAGGCGCAGGCGTTCCTGCGGTTCGCGCAGTTCCCGGTTTGGCGAATGCTGCCGGTGGCCGAGCCGGAGGGAGGAACGCTCGTAGAGGCCACGGACGTGCGGTTCGGCGCGCCGGAGGACGGGAAGTTCCAATTGAAGATTGTGCTGGATGGAACGAGGCGGCCGGTGTCTGCCGTGTTTGCATTTGGGAGCCCGTTGAAGGGGCTGGGAGTAGTGCGGTAGGGGCTCGGGTTATCTCGGGTTCCGAGTCTTTCTTTTCAACAACTTCCAGGATGGTCCGCTGGCTGGATCTCAGGTTTCCCGCTCGGGTTTCCCGGGTTATCTTGGGTTGTTTCTCGGGTTCCTAGTGTTTGTTTTCAGTAGGTTGTGGGATGGTCCGCTGTTTTTAATCACTGTTGATTAAATGCAACTTGGCAACAACTAACTCCACTTATTTTCATTATACATTGAAATGCGGTCCCGATGACAATGGAGTTTCCACGGTTGCGGGACCGCTGATTGAGGAGTTGAACTACTTCGTGCGGTAGATCTCGTAGACAGAGCCGTTCGAGAGGGACACGATGAACAGATTGCCGTTCGGGCCGGTCTGGATGTCGGTACCTACGCCGAAATCGCGGCCGATCAAGAGGCTTTCGCTTTCCGTGATGTCGAACTTGTTGGTGTTGTCGGCGACGCGGTCTTCGAGCCTTGGGTCGTCGACACCGATTTTTTCGCGATTTCCTGTGATTTGGAAGTGGAACAGATAGCCACCGGCTAGCGTCGGCCGAGCGGCGCCGACGAAGAGATCGCCGTCGTACTGCGGGCCGAGACCGCGTCCGTTCATGAATCCGATGCCTGCCGGCGCGACGGAATACTTCCAACTGAATTCCGGATCATGGTATTGAGCTCCGGGCAGCATGAACAGGCGCGCGAGGGCCTCCTGCGGCGTGTTGGCGATGTTTGACGGAGGCCAGCGAAGCTGCTGCAGTGTTCCAGGCGCGCGTGTGACTTCGATCGTTTTGAATTGATCGATTCTGGCGACGGGCCCCATAATCTGCACCCAACCGCCGTTCATCCCGGGCACGACGCGATTGATTTCGTCGAAGGTATCGTCGCCGTTTTGCTCGTCCCACAGAAAGCCGCTTTTGGGGTCGAACGCCAGGCCGAATGTATTCCGCAACCCGTACGCGAAGATTTTCTGAATATTGGCGCCGGCCTGGCCACCGATTGCGGCTCCGGCATTGAAGAACGGATTGTCGGGAGGAGCGGCGCCGTCGTCGTTCAGGCGCATGATGATGCCCGTGAAGTGGTTATTATCGGGATCGGGACCGCCGAATTGATCGTCGGCTCCGGGCGGCGTTGGACCCTGCGGAAGATTTTGCAGTTGCCCTCTTCGGCCGTTGTCACCGATGACGGCGTAGAGTTTGCCGTCGGGTCCGAACCGCAAGACGCCGGCGTTATGGTTACCGGCGGGAGTCTGCGCGGCATCGCCCTGATTGGGTGGATTCGGGGCGCCGTCGTTTTGGAAGGCGTGGAGCTTGATGAGATTGCGCTCGTAGGTGAGCGTTGTGCCGTTCCATGTGAAGCGGTCGATGCGATTGCCGAGGAGAGGAACAGCAAGGATGTTGTTCGTGTCGGCGCCGAAAGCGGGCGGGTCGGCGCACTCCTGCAACGTGGGTACGAAGAGATTTGCCGCGGGCGGAGGAGGCGCCTGGCAGGTCCAGTAGAGATAGACGCCGGGGTTGTTCGGGAAGTTGGGATGAAGCGCGATGCCCAGAAGACCGCGTTCGGATGCGTTATTAACGGCGAGATCGAGAACTTCGCTTTGCACCGCGCCGTTTACAACCAGCTTCACTTTGCCCGACCCTTTCTCGAGAATAAAAAAGCTGTTTTCGTCGATGAAGGCCATCGAAACCGGCTGCGTTAGCCCGGAGACAACTGTCTTCACGGCGAGATTAGGCACTAACATGGACGGATCGGCGGCCTGTGCGTGGACCGTATTGTCAGCGCGGCGGAGATTCGCCAAATACACGAGAGTCGCAAGGGCGCAACTGACGGACAGCGCGATTGCGTTGCGTTTTCGGAGTGGCATTCATGGCCTCCTGCCGCGTAGAGCGGGCCGGGTCTACTGGCGTTTCTTTCAATAGCAGTTTGAAGTTGTGAAAAGTCGCGTTGCGGAAATGTATGAGAGAGTAAGTTCGATGCAGACGTTCGTTCGCCTGGAGGAACTGGCGGGGTGGAGTTGGACGGGTGGCGAATTCGGCGCGGAACGTCTGAGAGAGATTGCCGATCGCGCACTGATTCCACTGCCGGTGCTCACGAGCCTGCGGGCGGGAGTGCCGATCGCTTATGACGAAAAGCGACGACGGTTTGCGTTTCTGGACGCCGAACAGCGTCTGGCATTCTGCCGGCGAGCCATTGTCAATGATGCCGATGCGGATAGACTCTGGCGGTTTGACCAAACGATATATCCCGCGGAAAAGGCGTTGGACCGCAGCCTCTACCTGACCGCGGCGAAGTTGGCGCCGGAGCTGAATGTGCTGTATGTCCAGGAGGACGACGGCGTGGTGGGGCACCTTTCCTGTTTACCGTTGCGCGGCGACGCGTACTCGGCGATGCGGGAGGGCGCGATCCATGAGGGTGACTTGTCCGCCGCTGATTTGGCGCTGGACGGGAAGTTGTATCTGTGCTCGATGTATGCCGCGCACCGGGATGTTGGGCTCGCGCTACAGGCGGACCTGCGCACGTTCCTGGGAGGGTGGCGCGGCGTGTTTGGCGCGTATGCAGTGACCGCGGCGGGATTGGCGGCGTGCGAACGGCTGGGACTCAGGCGCATAAGGGAAGACAGGGAGGAGTGGCAGAGAACGAACATTGAGATCGTTCCGGTTTTTCTGGAACGCATTTGCGATCAGGCATGATAGAGAAGTTCCGTATGTTGCCTCGCAGACAGTTTCTGGCACTCGGGGCGGGCGTGGCCGCGTACGCCGGACCGCTGGAAGACCGCATACGGCGAATTGAGTCGCAATGGCGGCCCGAAGCGTCGATGGCGGAGCACAAGACGCCGGCGGTGAGCGTTGCCGTGATTCGCGACGGCTCGCTGCAATGGGCGCGGACGTATGGGATCGGGACGAGCACGGGCACGCTGTTCCAAGCCGCATCGATCAGCAAGCCGGTGACTGCGATGGCGGCGCTGCACATGGCGCAGTATGGGAATTTTGGATTGGACGAGAACGTTAACGACAAGTTGACCGCGTGGCACGTTCCGGACAATGAGCTCACGCGTTTGAAGAAAGTGACCGTGCGGGGGATCCTGAGCCACACGGCGGGCCTCACAGTGAGCGGGTTTCCGGGGTATGCGGAGAACGATGTTGTACCGACCGTACGCCAGGTGCTGGACGGCGAGGCGCCCGCGAATACGAGGCCGGTGCGCGTGGATGTGGAGCCGGGGTCGTTGTACCGGTATTCGGGCGGCGGATATACGGTTCTGCAATTGCTGCTGACGGAGCGATTTCAGCGGCCATTCCCGGAGCTGATGCAGCGGATTGTGCTGTCGCGGCTGGGGATGAACAACAGTACTTTCCAGCAGCCGCCACCGCCGGAGCGGGCGGCGCGCACCGCCGTGGGTTTTCACGACAACGGGCGATCTTACACGGGCGGATGGCACACCTATCCGGAGATGGCGGCGGCGGGGCTGTGGACGACACCCACGGATTTGAGCCTGTTTGCGATTGCGATGGCGCGTGCGGTGATGGGGGAATCGAATAAGATTGTGGAACGCGCGATGGCGGAGCTGATGATTATTCCGCACATCGGGCGGCACGGGCTTGGCTTCGTTGGCGCACAGGGCTGGTTCGGACACACAGGCGGGAACGCCGGGTACCGTTGCGAGCTGCTGTGCAGGGCGGATGCGAGCCACGGCGCGGTGGTAATGACGAATTCCGATAGCGGCGGACGCCTGATACGACCGGTATTGCTGGCGATTGCGCAAGAATCCAACTGGCCTACCTTACCGAGATGAGAACCCTACTTTTCCTATTTTTGGTCGCGGCGCTTAACGCGCAGGATTTTGACTTGCTGATCCGCGGCGGACGCGTAGTGGACGGCACGGGGAATCCTTCGTACCTGGCCGATGTGGCGGTGAAGGATGGCCGCGTGGCGGGAATGGGGCGTCTGACTGGAAAGACAGCGAAACGGACGATTGACGCGACGGGGCTGATCGTCAGCCCGGGATTCATTGACATTCACAATCATTCGGATACGACCCTGCTTACGGACGGCAATGCGCAGAGCATGGTGCGGCAGGGCGTGACAACGATGATATTCGGCGAAGGGGAGTCGGCCGCGCCGTCAACGCAGTTTCCCCGGTTCACGGATTACTGGCAGAGGCTGAAGGATCCTGGAATCAGCACGAATGTGGCGAGCTACGTGGGGTCGAGCCAGATATGGGTGCGGACGCACGGACCAAAGGCAGGCCCGCCGACAGCCGACGAGTTGGCGAAGATGCGCGCGGAAGTACGGCAGGCGATGGCGGACGGCGCGTTGGGAGTATCGAGCTCACTGAGCGGGCCGCCGGGCGCGTGGATCGATACCGATACGCTGGTGGCGATGTGCGAGGAGGCGTCGAAGTTCGGGGGTATCTATTCGACACATATGCGGACAGAGGGGCAGGGTGTGTTCGAGTCCGTGCGAGAGGCGATTGAGATCGGCAAACGAGCGAATGTGCCAGTGGACGTGATTCATATCAAGATCGCCGATCACAAGCTGTGGGGGCAGATGCCGGAACTCATCGGGTTGATCGCGAATGCGCGGATGCAGGGCCAGGAGGTGGAGGCACACGTGTATCCGTATCGCGCGGGACAGAACAATCTTTCGAGTATTCTGCCGCCGTGGGCGCATGAGGGCGGACGGCCGAAGTTGATTGAAAACATCCAGAACCCGGCGTTGCGGGAGCGGCTGCGGAAAGAGATTCTGAACGGGATTCCCGGGACGAACTGGTACAACCACTATCTGGCAACGGGATCCTGGGAAGGGATGCTGCTGGCGTCGTTGTCGAATCCGGCGTACAAGAAGTATCAGGGGCGGCGGATGAATGAGGTCATACGCGATATAGGCGGAGACCCCGTGGATGTGTTGTTCAAGGTGATCGTCGATAATGGCGGATCCGTGCCGACGGTATTTTTTCATCACTCCGAAGACGATATGCGGTTTGCGCTGAAAACGCCGTTTGTCTCGATCGGGTCCGATGGGACAGCCATTGCGACGGAGGGTTTGCTGGCGCAGCAACATCCGCATCCGAGGTTTTACGGGACGTTTCCGCGCGTGCTGGGAAGGTACGTACGGGACGAGAAAGTGATCACGATGGAGGAGGCGATTCGCAAGATGACGTCGGCGAATGCATCCAAACTTCGGATCTATGATCGGGGTCTGTTGCGATTGGGCTTCCCAGCGGATGTAACGGTGTTCGATCCGAAGACGATTATCGACAACGCCACATACGACAAGCCGCACCAGTATGCGACAGGCGTGCAGTACGTGCTGGTGAATGGGATGGTGGTGCTGGACGGCGGGAAGCACACGGGCGCTCGGCCGGGCACTATCGTGACTCGTAAAATGGACTGAGTGAGCTATTTGCGATGGTTGGTTGTATTGGCGGCAACGGTTGTGTCGGCGCAGCCCGCTTCCGTGCAGAAGGTTTTGGGATTATTCGATGAGTTGAACCAGGCGAGGACAACGCAGCGAAAAGTGCGATTTCAGTTGTCCGAGGCCGAGGTGAATGAATATCTGCAGTATGCGCGAACAGCGAATCCGCGGCCGGGACTGGACAGGGTGACGGTGAAGTTCTTTCCGGCGAACTACGTGTCGATGTTTACTGTGATTGATTTCGACATGGTGGAACAGGCGAGGCCCGGTACGGTCCCGGTGCTGCTGAAACCGGTGTTGAACGGAAAGAAAGAGGTGTGGATCGATTTACGGGTGAACGCGAATGGCGGCGTTGGCACGTTTTCGGTGGAGAAGGCGTATTTCCAGAGCATCCGGCTGCCGGCGTTCCTCGTGGAGAAGATGATCAACGTGGTTGGGTCACGGCAGAGGGAGAACTACGACACAAGCAAGCCGGTGCCGCTGCCGTTCGGGCTGCGGACGATTGCGGTGAGCGATAAAGGGATGGCGGGCGAGAACTGATTACAATGAGGGCTATGACTTTGCGGGCTGGAATACTCTTTTTGTTAAGCGTTGCCGTGTTTGCTCAAGAGGGCGGGAAGCTCATTGTGGATCGCGGGCTGCCGCTGGCGAATTAAACACGGCGACATAAGTACTTGCGTATGGTGGTTGATTGTGATGAATGAATGAGACCACTGCGCATTGCCGACCCAGAGATGATAACGATTCCGACAGGAAGCCGATAGCAATTCCGGCGCGAGCTGCCTGCGGCCTCCAGAACGGGGCGCGGAATTGGGGAAGTAGACTCAGCCTCCGGCGCGCGGGAACACCTCGACGCAGCGCAAGTCGCTTACAGGCAGGAGCCGCCGTTCGGCAGGCGTATGCGAAGGAAATGGGTCCGCTTGTTCATGGGAATTGCCAGTTGCCGCCGGATCATGCCGGTCAGTTCTTGCTCACTGGCCTGCCGAATGGCTTCCAGCGCCAACTCACGTTGGGCCGGCTTGCGTGTTTTCTTGTTCTTCGAGAGTTCTCTGGAGGACATGAAGCACCGCGACATCCTGATGAGATCAGCCAGCGAGGCAACCAGAATAGTCCGGCCGTCGATCTCTACCTGAACCGCCTTGCTGCGCAGGCTATTGAAAGATTTGACGCCGTGGACTTGGCTGGTGAGGTCGATTTGGAGTTGAGAGTCCAGACGCAGAATCCTGAAAACGGTCGAAATGGCCGGGAACGGCTGAGTAACCTGCCCGCCCAGCAGGCCGGCGACCTTGCGGAGCTTCGCTTCGTTCGCCGAAGAAGACCGATAGAGGTAATCGAAGTCGAGAGTTGTCTCGGGAGCACCGTGCAGCGCGGCGCCGGCGTTGCCGATCAGAATCGCTTCCAGTCGCGCGGCCGTGAAGGCGTCAGCCATCTCGACCAGGCGTGGCGCGGCGTCCATGTTCCGACTTTCGCCCGAACCGGCGCGGCATGTCAGCCTTCGGACCCGCCGGTCTGCTGCTGCTATGTTGGATGCCATCCGTGTCCTCGACGACATCGGTAACCACGATGGCGCTGGTCACAAGGCGCGCCTGTCTGCTTTGGCTCCCATTTGGATCCCGGACGACCATCACTCCCGGTCAACACGACTACGAAGTTCGCCTCCTCAACCCACCCACCGGGTTGAGATTGGCCAGTTCGCCCGAACATTCCAGCCCGGGGCTTGTCCGGGCGTTGAGCCCTGCGCAAGGTTGGGTCTGCGATCTCGCGCCGGGTCTTCATGAAGTCATCGGGAATTCCAGCTTCAGAAGTTATATTTGAGCGCCAGTTGCACTTGCCGGTTGTCGGCGGCGGTGCCGGTTACAACGCCGAAGGTGCCGGTTCCGAGCGAGGCGCCGGGGTTGCCGAATTGCGGTGTATTCGTGATGTTGAAGAGTTCGCCGCGGAATAGGAGCGAATGGGATTCCTTGTAGGGTATCCGGAAGCTCTTGGAGGCGGAGAAGTCGAGCGTGTGGATGCCCGGACCAACCACTGGATTCCTCGGAGAGGTCCCGTAGGTCGTGCTCCGTGTGAAGGCGTCCGTGTTGAACCAGCGGTTCGGTGTTTTGTTCTCCAGGATTGGCGACACGCCGGCAACACTGTTCGGCCGGGGCCACAACGCGTCCACGTTCCATGTATCGCCGCTCTGCACGATGTTGATCGGGAAGCCGCTCGCCAGTGTCACGATCGCGCCGGTGGACCAGCCACCGAGAACCGCGGCGGCCAGGCCTTTGCCGCCTTTCAGGAGGGGCACGTCGTACACTCCGGCCAGCACCAGACGATGGCGCTGATCGAGGACGCTGCTTGCGCGCTCCGCCTTTCCGCGGTTCCTCGCGTTTTGACAGTTGCAGCCGCCGGCATTGATCGTTTGGGCCGTATCGTCGATCAGGTGAGACAGGGTGTAGGCGCCGGTGAGGCTGAGGCCGCGCGACATGCGGTGCTCGAAGCGGGCCTGGAGCGAGTGATAGATGGTATTGCCGTCGGGGGCGATCATGCGAATTCTGGCGTAGGCCGGATAGGGACGGCGCGCCTGTATGTCACCGGGACCGGGCTCGGGCTGATTGAAATTGTTGAGGCTGGTGTCTACGTGCGTTCCCTTCGTCGCGACCCAGCCGACTTCGAGAACGTCGTTCGTCGTGAGCTCCTTCGAGATCTGAAAGTTGAAGTTCTGCACGTAGGCGTTGCGGCGCTTGCGATCGGCGGGGACGGTGACCACGTTGAAGATCGGGTTGTTGGGGTAGAGCGCGGCCGGAACCGGGGTTTGGATCGTGGCGATTGGATTGACTGTCGGATTGGAGACGGTGAGGCTGCCGCCGCCGGGAGGGTTGAGCTGGAGAATGTTCGTATTGTCGAACTGGGCGACGCTGTAGAAGATTCCGTAGCCGCCGCGGAGCACCATCTTCTTCGGCATGCGGTAGGCGAAGCCGAAGCGCGGACCGAAGTCGCGGTACTCTCCGAGATAGAAATCGGCTTGCGTGCCGGGGTCGGGCCATAGAACTGGACCCTTGGGATCGAGGTCGAAACGGAGAGTCCGGCTGACCGCGTTGACTTCGTGGGGTTGGCCCGGAATGTCCCAGCGAAGACCGATGTTCAAGGTGAGCTTGGAGGTGGCCTTCCAGTCATCCTGCGCGTAGAGCGCGTAGCGCCACTGGCGAATCTTGGAGATGGGAACACCTTCCGGCGTGAGCGTGGTGCGGGGCAGGCCGAGCATAAAGGCAGAGGCTCCGTTGCCGGAGATGTCGTTGGTGAAGGACATGTTGGCAAATGGCCAGTTGTTGGTGGTGGCGTCGTCCAGGAGGCGGCGGATGTCGACGCCGAATTTGAAAGCGTGGGAGTTGCGGATGAGGCTGACGTTATCGACGAGTTGGTAGGTACGGCTGAAGTCGAGATTGGAGGATGCGCCGGCGTCGCCGAGGCCCATGTAGCCCGTGATGTTGATGACGGGGAAGCCTTGTTCATCACGGCGGAGCGGGCGTCCGCTGGGTCCGCCGACGTTGAGACCGTTGATGCCGAGGGAGGCGATGGTGAACTCGGTGTTGGTGCGGGGGCTGAGCTTGGCGGCGTTGGCGCGGTTGAGGCCGAAGCGGGCTTCGTTGAGGAACGTGGGACTGAAGGTGTGGACGTGCTGGAAGCCGAGGTTGGTATTGGGGAATTGGGCGCTGTAGTAGAAGTTGGGATTGAGCTCGACGTTGGGGAAGTCGCGGCGCATCTGGATGTAGTGGAAGAAGACCTGGTCTTTCTGGCCGAAGTAGTGGTCGAGGCGAGTGAGGCCTTGATCGATGTTGAGGGCACCCTGGGTAACGCCGGAGTAGTTGACGGCGCCGGTGGTGTTGGGGAGGGGCATGTAGGTGTTGACGAGGTTGGCGGAGACGGAGTTGACGCGACTGGGCGGGATGATGTTGCCGGTAAAGGGGGTGTTGTTGTTGAAGGGATCGCGGATGATGGTGGCGTTGGCGGAGAAGTCGCCGCGGCGTTCGGCGGGAGTGAGGACGATGTTGGTGCCGGCGGACTGGCGGGAGGAGCGGATGGCTTCATAGCTGACCATGAAGAAGGTCTTATTGCGGATGATGGGGCCGCTGATGACGGTGCCGAACTGGTTGCGGCGCAGAACGTCCTTTGGGAAGGGGCCGGGGCGGAAGAAGTTGCGGCTGTCCATCTTGTCGTTTCTGAAGAACTCGAAGAGGGTGCCGTGGAGGTCGTTTGTGCCGGAGCGGAGTTGTACATTGACGTTGGCGCCGGCGTTGCCACCGTATTCAGCGGAGTAGTTACCGGTCTGGACTTTGAACTCGGAGAGAGCGTCGATGGAGGGGAACATGGTCACGTAATTTGAGCGATTGTTGACCATGGAGACGCCGTTGAGGTTGACCTGGAGCCAGGCATCGCGCGCGCCGTTGGCGATGATGCGGCTGCCGCCGGTGGAGCTGTATTGATTCACTTCGGTGACACGGACGCCGGGAGTGAGGGCGGCCAATTGCGTGAAGGTGCGGCCGTTGATGGGGAGGTTGACGATGCGTTCGCGGCCGATGACTTCACCGAGGGTGGCGTTTTCGGTTTGGAGGAGTTGGGCGCCGGCGCTGACCTCGATGGACTGTTGCACGTCGCCGACCTGGAGGGCGACGTCGAGGCGGGCCTGCTGGTTGATTTGCAGGTTGAGGTTTTTTGCGAGCGCGGGGCGGAAGCCGGTGGCATGGACTTCGACGGAGTATTCGCCGGGCACGAGGTAGCGGACGTCGTATTTACCGTCGGCGAGGGTTTGGGTGGTGCGTTTGATGCCGGTGCCGGTTTGGGAGATGTTCACGGTGGCGCCGGCAACGGCGGCACCGGAGGGATCGGTGACGGTTCCGAGGATGCCCGTATCGAGCGTTTGCGAGAAGAGAGAGCTGCAGGAAAGCAGCGCGAGGAAAACAACGGCGGTCCGCTTTGTTGCCATTTACTTACCCCTTACTTTTCGGGCCGATTCGTTAGGAACGGGACAGGGTTAGGAATTCAACGGGGACCGCTATGACAATAATTTAGGATGGTAAGGCGGGTACGGAGAAATGTCAATCGCCCGCGTGACGTTCATCACGCGGGCGATTCATGATCGACGATGCTATCGGCGGTCACCGTGGTGTTCGCGGTTGCCTGAACCGCGACGATAGTCATTGCGGACAAATCCGCGGTCGAAAGTAGGACGGGCATAACCCGGTGCTCTATAGCCGGGCCGGTAAACCTGCACAGGTCCGCGGTACCCGTAGTTATTGCGGACATATACACGGTTGTAGCCGCGGGGACCACCGCCCCAGAATCCTACGAAGAAGCGCCCGCCGGAGTAGCGCGGGGCGACCCAATAGCCGCCGTTATACGGTGGCCGCATCCAATAGCCGCCGACCCAAGAGTACCGTCCGCCGAAGAAATTCCAATATCCGTCTACCCAGCAATAATCAGGGCCTGGCATGAGAGGCCGCTGGTAGGCGTAGCCTGGCACCGGAGGTGGCGCCGGAGCGTAGACACCCTGATCGTTGTCGTCGTAATCGTCGTCATCGCCGGAGTATTGGCCGTTGTCATACTGCCGATTGTCGTAGTTCGGGTCCCGATAGGGCGGGTACTGCTGCCCAAACATGGCCGCGCCCAAACCGCCCGCAATGAGCAACATTGGTATCCAATTGTGTTTCATGGTCTCGTTCTCCTTCTTTGAGCCGCATGTACACTATGGCTTGTGCAGTTGGTTGGCCGAACGTAAGTTATTGACAGTAATAGCGATACCCGCTAGTGGGGCCGGTTCCCTTCAACCGTGTGGTGGTTTCCAGCCGCCACTGCCAACCTGGATGCGAATTTGCCGCTTACTCGATCTTCCGCCAGGTAGTCAGGGTCTTCCCATCTCCGGGCGCGGCTTTGAAGTCCCTTGGCCTCGGTTGGCCTGAAGAGGCGAAGCACAGCGTTAGTTGGGCGCCCTGGATTTCGTAGATCCCCAGTTGGCTCTTGCCCTTGTTTGGGCCGGACATCAACACGTAATCGATCGTCTTGGGCACGGCGGCGCGGTCAACCCGGAAGCGCGCGTCGATGAAGATCTGCTTACCGAACATCACCCTTGTGTGATTGCCGGCGCACGTCCTCCTGCCTGTTTTCCGCATTCTTTCGTCGAGCGGCTCGCCGTCACGAATGCATGTGAACATCGCCCATTCGCCTTCCAGTTCAGGCGTTTCACCGCCGGTACGGGGAATCTTGCCGATGGGTTCGGCTCCGGGTACAACAGGGGCAGTTCGAGTGAGCGTCTCGAGGGCATGGCCGCTTTTTGGCGCGGTAGCAAAGGCCGACGGAGCCTGACCGCCTGTCATGTTCAGGCAGAGCCGCCAGCGATCCTTCTTTAGCTCGTAGATGCCGCGGTTCACGTTCCCTTTCTCCGGTCCGTCCGTGAATAGGAGCTTCAGGATCTTTGGCTTGTTTGCGGAACGCTCCAACTCGATCGTTCCTTTGTAGACCGCACCCATTGAGAGCGATTTGAACCGATTCCCGGTGAGGACAATCTCGGCGCCCGCGAAACACTCCGGCGAAAGGGTTTCGCCGTCCACTTCGAGCGAGTTGACGTACCATCTCCCTTGCAGAGTTTCCAAGTCTGACATCTGTTCCTACCTTTTGGCGCTGTTAGCCAACGCGCCATTTAGGATACAGCAACGTCGACGCGGTTTAGGTGCGATGCTAGCCGGCGGTGGTGAGTCTACTGGTGAATGTAATGAGGGGGAGACGCCGTCCGGCTCGTAGATGTAGAGTGGGGAGACGATGTAAATTATGGCGAATTGTACGAGATGCGGGAATGACTTGCGGGGCTCTGGGTTCTGCGTGGTTTGTGGTACACCGGCTCCGAACGTGTCTGGCCAGACTCCGTGTTGGAAGTGCGGGACTTTGGGGCCCGCCGGACGCCCGGCTTGTATGCGCTGCGGGGCGCCATTGGGGGCGGCACCCGTTCCAGCCGCCGCGCCGATGCCGCCTCCGCCTGCCGGGACCAGGCCACCGGTTCCGTACTCGCAGATGGGCGCGCCGCCTCCGGGATACCCGCCTCCGCCGGCTCCATACGGTGTGCCTCCTCCGAAGACCAAGAGCGGGTCTAGCGGAGTGGTGCTTGCGTTCGTTGGGGTGATTTTGCTTGCGGCGGTTGGAGGGGCCGGATGGTTCCTCTATCCACGAGTGATGGCGATGATTCATACGCCCGCGCCGGTTAGTCCGACTGTTGCGGAGACTCCTGTAGCGCCGGTGCCGGAAGCGAGCCCGGCACCCAATAGCGTGCCGCCGTCAACGCCGGCAGTTGAGAGCCAAGAGGTGAAGAAAAGGGATGCTGTGGCTGCGCGGCCATCCGTGGTTACGGGAGGTGGCGTCGTGGTGGGAAGCGGCGTCGTGACGAAGGGCGGGATTGTAGACCGTGCGACCGTGGAGCGGCTGGACGCTGAGAGAGCAGCAGCGGCCGAACGAGCTGCCGCGGAGAGGGCCGCTGCTGAACGCGCCGCCACCGAAAGCGCCGCGGCGGAACGTGCCGCCGCTGAGCGGGTAGCAGCGGAGCGGGAGGCTTCGGAACGCGCGGCCGCCGCAAGAGCGGAGGCGCTGCGCAAAGCGCGAGAGACGGAAGAGAAGACGCGCGCGATCGTACCTGTTCCGCGCCCTGCCGTTGTTCCGGCGGGTCCGGGCGCGGGCACGTTGGTTTGGCGGGGCCGGATAGCGAAGAACGAGGTTGTGACGATTACGGGAATGGAGGCGTCGGCGGGCGCGGTGGAGGGGACGGCGTTGCCGGGGGTGGCGGTGTTGTTACAGTCAAGCGGAGGGTGCTCGGTGAGTTCGGCGCCGGTGCCTTCGAGCGGGTTCAAACAGTTTTCGTTCCGGTGCAAGCAATCGGGCCCGGTGACGGTAGAATTTCGTTGGTCTAAACCGTAGGAGGTAAAGAGATGTCGAATTTAGCGATGCGGATCGTCGTCGCGGGACTGTTGATGCAGACGGGTTACGGAGAGACGGCGCCAATAGGCAAGGACGTTGCGTTTCGGGTGCAGTTAACGTCGGGTCTGAACTCGAAGGAGAACAAGAAGGGCGACAAGATCTCGGCGGTTGTGGTGGAGCCGCAGGAGTACAAAGGGGCGACGATGGAGGGCACTGTCGATGAGGCCAAGAGCAGCGGGAAAGTGAACAAGTCGTCGACACTGCGGTTCAGTTTCAGCTCGCTGGTACTGCAGAACGGCGACAAGGTGGATGTGCAGTCGCAGGTGAAGGGGTACAAAAACTCGAAGGGCAAAGAGGGACAGGACGACGAAGGGAACATGGTGGAGAAGAGCGGGAATCTGGGGAAGGTCGGGATTGGAACGGCGGTTGGAGCGGGGATCGGGGCGTTGGCTGGGGGCGGAAAGGGAGCGGCGATCGGCGCGGGTGTGGGAGCGGCAGCGTCGGTGCTGCTGGTATCGGTTGCGGTGAAGGGGCCGAGCGTGACGTTTGCGCCGGGGAGCGAGTTGGAGTTGTCGGTGACGGATATGCGGTCGCGTTAGGAACGCGCCGAACTGCCGGAACAGCCCGCACCACACTCGCCAAGAGCGATGGAGCGGGCCGCCGGGCAGTCCGGGTGGAGGTGCTCGTCTCCGGATCTGCTTGCCGCTTTATCTCGTAAGACTGATTCGCCGCTGTTTTGACGACAGGCGGGGTGAGAAAGTTTTTAGCTGGCTCGGCGGGTGACGAGCTCGATCCAGGGCGCGGTTGGGTTGGGGAGGTTTTCGCCGGCGCGGCTGGTACGTTGCCACTCCTTGCGGATTCGCGAGGAGAGATCGGGATAAGGCGGAGTCAACAAGCTGCTGTTGTGGGAGAGGAGAAGCTGGAAGTGGTTGGCTTCGAGTACGCCACGGAGGAGGGAGGGTGTGTAGCCGTACAAGTAAGGGAAGCCGAGCAGATTGTTATAGCCGAGTAACTTGAGCGCATGCTTGTCATCGCGGTGCCGGCGGTAGAAGGCTGCATTGGGGACGCGGATGATGAGGAGACCGTTGTGGCCGAGGAGTTGATGCGTTCTGCGTAGCAGCCCGGCGGGGTCGTCCAACTGCTCGAAGCAGTTCCATATGAATATGGCTTCGGGTTTGCGGAGATGAGGCATGTAGTCTTCGGCGGGTTGCCGTTTGACGGAGAGGCCTTGTTGGCGGGCGAAGGCGCTGGCGGACTTACCGATATCGAGGCCGGTGGGGCGCCAACCCCACTCTTCGGCGGTTTGCAGGAATGCCCCAAGGTGGCTCCCAATTTCCAAAACCTCGGCGCCGGGGCGGAGGAGGTGCTGGTACGCCAGGCGTTTTTGCCGGAAAGCCTGCAGATAGCGGGGATACAGGTGGCGCAGAAGAATGGGGTCGGAGGGGTCATCCTCATAACGGGCGGCAGGCGACTCGTCCCGCAGGAGGGTCCGGCAAGCGCGGCACGCGAGGAGGCGGCCAGGTGCGCCGTGGGTGAAGCGAGTGAGGTCGGTGGATTCGTAGGGCCCAAGCTTATGGCCTAAACGGCGGCTGACGAATCTGTCACGAAGACGGTTCTCGCGAGTGAGGGATTTGTTGGACACTTCCTCGTCCCAGAAGCCACAGCCGCAGACGGGACATGTTGTTTGACCTGGCACGCCTACTTACGGAGCAAACGGCGTGCCAACCAGCTCCAGAGGCGTTATTTGACGACGCGGACGGAAACCGTATTTGAATACGCCGAGACTGTTGCCGCGTTAAATGCCTGAACGCGGAAGAGGTAGGTTCCTTTTGTCACGGTGTCCGTATAGGTGCGGACATTGGCGGCTACGGAGCCGGCGCGCGCGAAGTTCGTGGTGCCCGAGGGAGCGCGTTCGATGTAGAAGCCGCTTTCGTTGGTGGAATTATCCGCCCAGTTGAGCGTGACCGAGCCGCGGCCGTTGTTGCCGGTGAGCGAGCCTGGTGCATTCAGGGCGTTGGGGTCCGGGTTTACAGTGATGGTGACCGGCGCGGTGGCGGTGGTTCCGCGGTCGTCGGTGACGGTCAAGACGGCGGTGTAAGTTCCCGCCGATTGGTAGGCGTGCGAGGGGTTGGCGGTCGCGGCGAGGGCGGTGCCGTCACCGAAGTTCCAACTGTAGGAAGCGATGGAGCCGTCGGGATCGTTGGAGCCGGCGGAACTGAAGGCGACAGTGAGCGGGGCGATGCCGGATGTGGGTGTCGCCGCGGCCACTGCCACGGGCGGGGTGTTGGGAGCGCCGGTGGGGAAGACGAGGAGCGAGATGCTTTGGGCCGGCGCGGTGAAAGAGGCGGTTGTGCCGGTGAAGCTCAGGTCGGTGAGGCGATTGATGGTATTCGACGATGTGAGCTGGTAGACCCGGGCCGTGCCGTTGTTGGCGAAGTTGTTCAGTGCCATGCTGACAGGCGTGGAGCCTGAGAGAACCTTCGCTATGACCATGACGGTGAGGGCGCCGTCGGCAGTGCGCTGGGCGGCGAAGACGGCGACGTTATCGGGGTTGGGGCCCGCGGCGGAGACGGAGGTGTCACCAAATGTCGATTTCGCGCCGTCGTAGTTGCGATACATCTTGATGGCCTTGTATGTAGGTGTCGTGGTGTCCGGGGTTGTCCAGCGGGCGGCGAGGTTCAGGCCTTCGCGGCCGAAGATGCCGAGGATATCGGCCTGCGTGGTCGCGCCATTGATGTGGCTTTCGGCGCCCCAGTTATACTCCGTGATGCCGATCGGTGTGCCGGGGTAGTAGTACGTGTCCGCCCAATTGCGGAGGCGCGGGATGAGCATGACTTTGTCGTTGATCCAGGTGGGGTCGGTGTAGTTGGGATCCCAAAGAGAGCGTGTGGATTGATTGCGCCGCAACTGCATGGTGGAGCTGGTGTCGTTGCCGAACTCGCCGCCCTGCGGATAGTAGTGCACGGTGAAGACATCGAGGAGGTGGCGGCCGTCGGCTTTGAGCTGTTGGAGGAGCCAGGGGAGGTAATCGGCGCCGCCATGGTTATTGCGATCGGGTAGGAAGCTCCAGCCGTGAAGGCTGCCGTATTGCTGGTCGTAACCGCTGAGGGTGTAGCCGCTCCAGCCCCACTCTTCGGGACCGACGATGGTGGCGTTCGGGTCAGCGCCCCGGATTTGGGCGGCGTAGTCCAACACACGGGCTTTCATTTCGTCCATGGTGGCGCCAGTGGGATGGACATCGCGATGGGTGGAGTGCCAGATGCTGGGCTCATTATCGAGGATGTAGTAACGGGGGGCGGAGGCCGAAGCGAAGCCCCATCGGCTGACGATGGCCTGGACCCAGTTTTTCTGGATGTTGGAGCTGTTGGCGGTATTGGCGTCGTTGGGGTCATTGCCAGTGACGTACTGGCCATTGGACTGCAGGATGCCGTTACCGGCGTCGGGGAACCATTGGGTGTCGTTACCGGTCTGGGCGCCGTATTTGGCTTGGGAAAAGCTGGCGAGTTTGGCGCGGTTTGTGCCGAGGCGCGCGACCCAGTCGAGCATGGGGATGGTGATCATGGGGACTGCGCCACCGGACTGCGTGGAGGATATGAACGTATCGCCGCGCTCGCCGGCGGTGCTGTTGGATTCGGGGATGCTCTCGAAGTACCAGTCCTGGCCGCGATTGTCGGCATTGATCTGCCAGTTGTAGCGGCTGGTATTGTTGCCGCCGTAGCGGTTGAGGGGAACGTTGAGTTCGGAAAGCTGAGCGGTGGTGCCGTAGGCGATGCCGTAGACACGGGGATCTATGGGGCGGCGATTGGCATTGACGTCGATGGCGACATTGGCGGCGGGGTTCTGGGCCCAAGCCAGGGAAGATAAAAATAGAAAGGCAAATAGATTTCGCATAGACGTGCGTAACTATTTTGCAGGATTTTGGCGGCTTCGCCCGGCTTAGGGCGATTAATGCGCGTGAGGCGGGCGTTTTGGATTTGCTGAAGTAGGGGAGTTACTGAGGTCCGGGTTGTGGCGGTAGACTTGCTCGTCCGGGATAATGGCAACGGGATGGAATCTGCATAAGTGGAATCGGAGCTGTGAGTCTGCATAGCGCAACCCGCTGGACTGCGATCGTCGGGCTGGGGGTATTGATAGCCACGATGTTGGCTGTTGCCTGGGAGAAGGGGGCTTGGGCGAGCGCCGGCGGGACAGTGCTGCTGGGCGTGTTGCTGGTGCTGGCAACGGCGGCGATGTATCGCGCCTCGAATGGGCGTGATGAATGGATGCGGAGAGCGCGCGCGGCGGAGGACCTGCTGCCGGTTGCCCTTGGACGTATTGCGGTCGGGGTGATTGCGACGGATGGGAATGGGCGGGTGACGCTGATCAACGCGGAGGCGCAGCGGATGACGGGATGGGCGGAGAGTGAAGCCGCGGGCAAGCCGCTGGGGGAGGTCTTGCGACTGACGGCGGGGAGGGGGGGCGTGGTTTCGCGGGCGGGGGTGGAGATGCCGATTGAAGAGAGCACGGCGGCCGTGGGGGATGGAAATGTGGTAGTGTTCCGCGACGTTTCGGCGAGGCGGGAAACAGAGGCCCGCTTGCGCGATCTGCGAGGGGAGCTGAAGCAGTTTGTGAGCGCGGCGTCGCACGACTTACGCTCGCCGTTGAACAATGTCATTGCGGTGTCGCAATTGATTGAGCAGCGTCTGTCGCCCGAGGCGAATGCCCGCGAGCGGGAGTTGCAGGGATACGTGACCGGCGCGGCCCAAAAGATGCGGCGGCTGCTGGACGACATGGTGATGTTTTCGCGGGCCGCGACGATCGACCGGGCGGCGGCGCGGGAATCGACGCTGAACGAATCGCTGTGGGG
Organism: Acidobacteriota bacterium; assembly: GCA_016185425.1. GTDB lineage: Bacteria > Acidobacteriota > Terriglobia > Bryobacterales > Bryobacteraceae. The sequence continues at coordinate 24,043 of JACPNQ010000021.1, forward strand.
CGCGTTGGCGAACCTGCATGCGGAGATTAAGCAAACAGGCGCGGAAGTGAAGGCGGACGATCTGCCGCGGGTAGTGATGGAGGAGGCTCATGCGGTGCAGTTGTTTCAGAACCTGATTGGCAATGCGATCAAGTACAGTGGGGCGGAGGCGCCGCGCATTCATGTGGCCGCCGTGCGGAATGGCGAGGAGTGGCGGATTACTGTGAAAGACAACGGGATGGGCATGGAGCAGGAGTATCTGGAGACGATTTTCCTGCCGTTCCGGCGGCTACATGGGGAAGACGTACCGGGTTCCGGGCTTGGGCTGGCGACGTGCAGGAGGATCGTGAACGGGTACGGCGGGAGGATATGGGCGGAGTCGGTTGCGGGGGAGGGATCGAAGCTGATTTTCACGGTGCCGGCGGTGTGATGCGAAGAGGGATCTGGTTAATCGCTACCTTGCTCGCGGCGGCGCCTGGTTGGACGGTGTTGATTAGCGGAGTGACAGCGCGGCTGCGCGGCGTGAGCGCCGTGAATGAGCGAGTGGCCTGGGCGACCGGAGCGGAAGGCACAGTACTTCGAACCGGCGACGGTGGATTGACGTGGACGAAGCTCGCGATTCCCGGGGCGAAGGAACTGGATTTTCGAGATGTTGACGCCGTGGACGAACGGACGGCGTACGCGTTGAGCATCGGGCCCGGCGAGGCGTCACGGATCTACAAGACGGCCGATGCGGGCCGGACCTGGGAGTGCCAATTCACGAACAGGGATCCGAAGGCGTTTTATGATGCCATGGCATTCTGGTCTCCAATGCGCGGAGTGGTTTTCAGCGATTCGGTGGACGGGAAGTTTGTGTTGCTGGTGACGGAGGATGGCGGGCGCCATTGGGAACGGGTGGGGAGTGAGCGGCTCCCCGCGGCGCTGCCGGGCGAGGGAGCGTTTGCGGCGAGCGGCACGAATGTCGCGGTGTATGGGCTGAAGCACGTTTGGATCGGGACGGGAGCCGGGCGTGTGCTGCGTTCGAGCGATGGCGGCCGGACGTGGGCGGTGACGAATACCGGATTGGAGACGTTGGAGAGCGCGGGGATTTTTTCGATCGCCTTTCGCGATGAGCGGCACGGGATTGTGGTTGGGGGAGATTACAAGCGGGAGGACGCAATGGGCCGGAACGCGGCGGTGACGGATGACGGCGGACGAAATTGGAAGGTGGTGGAGGGATTGGGCGGGTTCCGGTCGGCGGTCGCATGGCTGGCGAAAAGCGATGCGGTAGTGGCCGTTGGACCGTCGGGGACGGATATTTCGCGGGATTGGGGGAAGAGCTGGATCGCGGTGCCGGGACCAGGATTTCACGCATTCAGCGCGGCGCGTGGAGGACGCGTGGGATGGGGCGTCGGGGAAAGCGGACGAGTGGGGCGATTGACCTGGTGAATCAATCGCCCGCGGCCAAAAGGACAGGTTGATTGCGCACTCTGGCGTTGCGGGCGATTAGTTCCCGGAACCACGTTAGTTGGGAGGGGAGGTCACCGGTGTCGTTGTAGGACGGTGTGGGGAACACCGTCTCCAGGAAGTCCGGGCAATCCCGGACTTCGTCGCGGATGCCGAGGATGGCGCGGAAGCTTTCGTAGTTATACCCAAGCTGGCCGAAAACGCCCGGCCCGAGGGCCCGGAGGTAGGCACGGGCAAGGGCGGTCCATTGTGGGGAGGAGGTGAGGACCTGCCGCCAGCGTTCCGCGCGGACGGTGACGGGCCGCTGTTCGGCGTATACGGTGCCTTGATCGCCGAAGGCCCATCGCTCCTTATTGCGGCCGCCGGCCCCGTATTCGATCATCGCGGGGTGGAAGTCGAGGTGAAGACGCCGGCATAGACGAGCGATGGTGACGCTGGGGGAGTGGGTGAGGTTTTCGTAGTGCACGACGGCGTCGTTCGAACCGGGTGAGTTGAGCGCGCGGATGAGGCAATCGGGCGCGGTGAGGAGGTCGTGAATGAGATCGGCGCGGAGGGCGAAGGGCTCACCGAAGCCGGGCTTCTGCGTCCACGTTTCGAGAATTGAGCCGAGCACGGCGAGCGGGTTGCGGAGGAGGAAGACGAAGCGGGCATCGGGGAAGACGCGGCGCAGTTCGTCGACGATGAAGTAATAGCGGGGAGTCTTGTCGAGGAACAGGGACTTGCCGGATGCGGCCAGGGCGGCGGAGTAGAGATGATTCAGGTACAGGCGAACGCTTTCGATGTATGTCTGCTCACCGCCGGGGAGGGAGCCGAGGAAGTCCTGTGTTGCTTCGCAGGCGAGCGAGTGGCTGTAGCTGGCGGAGGCGCCGTGTCGGCGGCGGGCGAACAGGGGATTGAGAGCGATCCAGGGTTCGGAAAGCGTGTGAATGGAGGGGTGGCCGCTGAGGATACGCTGCAACAACGTAGATCCAGCGCGGGGCTGCGAGATCAGAAAAATCAGACTGTTGCCAGTACTCATGCCTTGTACTCCTTTGGCGATGAAAGAGCACCGGGGGAGGGTGTGCAACTTAAGGGCCAGGATGCAGTGTCGCCAAACGGGGGGCGATATTTGTACGGTAACACGTAAAAAATGGACGGTACCGTACGACGTTTTGGCGTTGCTGACGCGAAGGCGCCGGTAGTGCGACAATGCCGCGGATGAACTACTGGCGGCCGGTTTGGGCGCTGTGCGTGACACAGGTGGTGTCGTGGGGAACGTTGTATTACGCGTTTTCCGTGTTGCTGGGGCCGATGGGCGCGGGGCATGGCTGGAGCGTGCCGGAGATGGTGGGCGCATTTTCGGGAAGCTTGCTGGTGACCGGGATCTGCGCTTATCCGGCGGGGAAGACGATTCGGCGGTTCGGCGGGCCGGCGGTGATGAGCACGGGCTCGGCTGTGGGGTCCCTGGCACTCTTGACGGTGGCGTTCGCGCCGTCGCTTTCGGTGTTCTACGCCGGCTGGGCGATAGCGGGCGTGGCGATGGCAACCACGTTGTATGAAGCAGCGTTCGCGGCGCTGGCGGCTATCTACGATGAAGATTACAAGCGTGCGGTCACGTTCGTGACATTCGCAGGCGGGTTTGCGAGCACGGTGTTCTGGCCATTGACGGAGAGGCTGACCGTGTGGGCGGGGTGGCGGGATACGCTGCTGCTGTATGCCGGACTTCATCTTCTCGTGTGCTTGCCGCTGCATCGTTACGGTCTGCCGCATGTTGGAGCCGCGGATGTTTTGGAGACGGGCCCGGGTGTGACCGTGAGTGAGCTGCTGCGTCAGACACAGTTTCTGTTGCTGGGAATCAGCATGACGCTCTACGCGGTGGTGTTCTCCGTGATTTCGGTGCACCTGATTCCGCTATTGCAGGCGAAGGGAGCGTCGTTGCAGCAGGCGGCCTGGCTCGCGGCGGTGGCGGGTCCGATGCAGGTGATTGGACGGTTGATCGAATACCGGTTCGGCGACCGGTGGCCGATCGCGCGGACAGGGACGCTGGCGCTATTGGCATTCGTTCCCGCGGTGGCCGGGCTGATGGTGCGGGGCGCGCCAGTAGGATTGTTGTTGCTGAGCGTCGGGCTTTACGGGATGGGCAACGGTGTGGTGACGATCGCGAGGAGTGTGAGCATTGTCGAGCTGTTCGGGCGAGACCGGTATGCGCAGGTGAGTGGGGCGCTGGCGGCGCCATCGACGGTGGCGCGAGCGTTTGCGCCATTTTTGGCGTCGCTGCTGTTGGCTTGGGCGGGCGGTTACAGCGGCGTACTGGCTATTGTGGGGGTGCTGGCGGGGACCGCGGCGGTGTTGTTTGGACGGGCGAATCGGAGTTAGGCCGATGCCTTCGCCCACGGCTGGCGGAAGCCGTATGTAAGGCTGCGCCAGAGCCACTCTACCGGGCCGTAATTGTAGTTGCGGAGCCACCAGACGCTGAGGGGGAGTTGCAGGGCATAGAAGGCGAAGCAGAGGATGAGCCCGTGAATGGGGTGGATCTTGCCGTAGAGGCCGAGACCGTAGCTGTTGGCGATCGTGGTAAAGACCAGCGAGCAGAGAAGATAGTTCGTCAGCGCCATGCGGCCGACGGCGGCAAAGGGGCCCATCCAGGTACGGACGCCGGCGAGAAGGAGAACGGCGGCATAGCCGAACGCCATGGCGGGCCGGGCAACGAATTCGCGGAAGAAGTTCAAATGAAGACGCCAGAGCGGCAACTCGTCTCCGGGGTAGAGGTAACCGATGGTGAGCTCGATCGCGGAGTAGACGATGGCGAGCGGAAGAGCGATGTAGGCGAGGCGGGTTAGGAGTGGACGGAAACGATCGGGCTCCTGGAAGATGCGTACGCGGGCCGCGGCCAGGCCAAGGAGGAAGGAGGCGAATAGCTCGATGCCCCAGAAAACTTCGCCGCCGAGCTGGCGCAGATTGCGTTTGAAGCGGAGTTTGAGGATTTGCAGGATGGTGCCGGTGGATTTGGTGCGTGTGTCTTCCTCGATGCGCTTGGCGGACTTTTCGTGACTCTCCTTGCGCTCCTTTTCCTTCTCGGCGACTGTCTTCTTGTCGGTAAGCCGGGAGATGGTTGTGCCGCCGACCGCAAGCACGAATGGACCGAAGGTGAGCACGGCGGCAAGGATAAGGAGTGTCTTGGTTGACCGCTTGCGGAACTGGAGGAGACCGAACCCGAGGATCGCATAGACGTGCAGAACGTCACCCCACCAGATAAGCGTGAAATGCAAGAGGCCAATGATGAGCAGTACGGCGAGACGGCGGCGGTACGTGGAGAGGAAGTTTGGCGAATGACGTTCGGCGGCGCGCAGCATCTGTACGCCGAAGCCGAGCCCGAACAGGAACGAAAAAAGTGTGTAGAACTTAGCCTGGGCGAAGATGTAGATGAATAGAGTGGCGAAGCGGTCGATAGGATCGGACCAGACCGCATTGTTCTGCCAGTCAAAGAAACCCGCGGAGGGCGCCACGTAGAGCGGCATGTTGATGAGGAAGATGCCGAACACAGCCATACCGCGCAGGACATCCATTGTGGCGATGCGCTCCTGGCGGGCAACAGGCGTGAGCGGGATGGGTTCCGGTTCGGGTTCGGGCGCGTAAACCAGTTCCTCTTCGGGCATGCGCCCAGTGTAGCCGCTAGGAAAGCAGGTAGTCGAGATCTTCTTTGCGCAGCGTAGCGAGCGTGGCGTTGTCTTCGCTGAGGATGGCCTCGGCCAAGTCGCGCTTGCTCTGCTGGAGCTCGAGAATGCGTTCTTCGATGGTGTCCTTGGCGACGATGCGATAGGCGAAGACGGGACGTGTTTGGCCGATGCGGTGGGTACGGTCAATCGCCTGCGCCTCAACGGCCGGATTCCACCAGGGGTCGAGGAGATAGACGTAGTCGGCGGCGGTGAGGTTGAGGCCGGTGCCGCCGGCTTTGAGGCTCAGGAGGAAGATCGGGCAGGCGGCGTCGGACTGGAAGTGTTCGACGCGTTGTTGGCGGTCCGTAGTGGAACCGTCGAGGTATTCGTAGGGCAGGTTGACTTCATCGAGGCGCGGTTTCAGAAGCGCCAGCAGGCTGGTGAATTGCGAGAAGACGAGGGCCTTGTGGCCTTCGTCGGCGATCTCAGTGAGCTGATCGATGAGAACGTCGAACTTCGCGCTGACCGGTTTCGCGGTCTCCTGCACGAGCTGCGGATGGCAGGCGATCTGGCGGAGGCGGAGAAGCGCTTCGAGCACGTGCAGTTTCGATTTGGCGAGGCCGTCCTGCTGGATGCGCCGTTCGAGGTCCTTCTTCACCTTGAGGAGGATGGTGTTGTAGAGTTTCCGCTGCTCGGTGTCGAGCTCGCAGTGGATGACCTGTTCCGAGCGGGCGGGGAGATCACTGGCCACCTGCTGCTTGGTACGGCGAAGGACGAGCGGGCGGAGGGCTTTGCGCAGCCAGTCACGGGACTCAGGCTCCATGGTGGTGCCCGCTTTGAAGAACGTGGACGCGCCGAGGAGGCCGGGGTTGAGAAATTCGAACAGGCTCCAGAGCTCGCCGAGGTGATTCTCGACCGGTGTTCCGGTCATCACGGCGCGGCTACGGCCGTCGAGGATGCGCGTGGCCTTGGCGGAGTCGCTGCCGGAGTTTTTGATGGCCTGGGCCTCGTCGAGAACGATGGTGGCGAACTCGATGTTCTTCAGGTCGACCACATCGCGGCGGAGGGTGCCGTAGGTGGTAAGGATGACGTCGTGCGACGCGATTTCGCGGCGGGAGCGGGCCGTGCCGGTGTAGTTAAGGAGACGGAGTTTCGGCGTGAAGCGTGCCGCCTCGGCCTCCCAGTTAAAGAGCAACGACTTCGGGACGATGACGAGATCGGGCGGGAGCGATTCACCGGCGGCGCGGCGCGCGCGATGGAGCTCGAGCAGGGCGAGCATCTGAATGGTTTTGCCTACACCCATGTCGTCAGCGAGGCAGCCGCCGAGCCCGATCGATTCGAGGAACAGCAGCCAGGCGAGTCCTTCGAGCTGATAAGGCCGCATGGTGCCGACGAAGCCCTCCGGCTGGGGCGCGGGTTTCAATCCGGCGAAACCGCGGAGACGGCCGCGAACCTGTTGGAACCCTTCGTCGGTCTGCACGTCGCGTTTCTCTTCGAGCAGTGCGTCGAGCAGCGGCGCCTGCGGCATCTTCAGACGGAAGACGCCGTCTACTTCTTTGCCGAGATTGGCCAGCGGTGCGTAGCGGTTGATCCACTCCTCAGGGAGCAGACCGATACTGCCGTCGCCTAAGCGCACGTAGCGCGTCTTGTTGCGCATGGCGTCGAGCAGTTCCGGCAGGCGCGCTTCCAGGCCGTCGTAGCTGGCAACGGCTTCCACGTCGAACCAGTTGATGTTGGTGGAGACCTTGACCTTGGTGAGGCTCGACGTGCGGACGGGTTTGCCCTCCGCGAGGACTTCCCACTTTTCTTCGAGCAACGTGCGCACGGTGGTAGCGAAGCGCGGGAGGGCGAGCGTCCAGTGCCGCCTGTTACTGATGGGATCCTGGCCCGGCTGCAGGCCGCATTGGCGGAGCTGATTGCGGCATGCGTCGTGGAAGGGTTGATCGAACAGGACCACTTCGGCGGCATCCTCCGACATGGTGAAGTGAATGTCGCTATCGGGCGCCTCGGTCTCTCGCTCGCCATCCTTGTAGAGAAACGTGAGTGTGCCTTCGGCGATCGCGCGATGGGAATCGAACTTCAGGCGGAGGCGGGGAGTCGGGCGGCCGCGAACTTCTTTTGGCTTCAGAGCGTCGGGGAGCTCCCAGGAAGGACCGCGCCGCAAGCTGGTGACGAGGCCGAAGAAATGCGGCCAGTCGGAACGAGGAATGAGGAGCGGTTGACCCTGAACGGCCTGGCGAATCCAGGCGTGGCTGGAACGGGTTTCCAACTCCGCCAGTGTGTTTTCGTACAAGACGACACGGAAGTCAAGGAACGCCGCCTTCTTGATAGGCATAACGCGGTCGCCGTCGACAAGGTCGAGGGCGGCTTCGATCCATTGCTCCGACTTGATCTCCGGACGGAGCCTGATGCGCCATTTATTGGGACTCCAGTGCACGGGGCGCCAGTGCTCCTTGGCGAAGGCGGGACCGGCGAAGAGGCGATTGGTTTGGGCGAGTTTGCGGGCGAGCTCGGGCAGGCGCGGGCCGGTGAGGTAGAGATTCGACTTGAGGAGATCGTTGAGGTAGTAGGTGCTCCAGGCGGCGTGGTCAGGCAGGACAAGGAGAAATTCGGCGAGGATGTCGCGGTCGGCGGAGTCGGGGAGACGTTCAATATCGATGCGGCGGATGCGGGCGGGTTTGGGGACCGTGAGCTCGCCATTCTTCTTGCGCTCGCGATAAAAGATTTCGATCTCCATCGCGTGGTGGATGGCGGAGGGAGGCTGGCTGAGGCGGTAGATGAGATGCTCGCCGAAGCGGGAGTCTTCGCCAAACGGATGGCCGGGGTCCTCTTCGCCGATGGCCGAGTCAACGATCGGCTGCCAGTTGGCACGGAGGGCTGGGGCGGGGGTCGGGAAAGGAAGAGTCTGATTGGAGCTTTTGCGCCCCAATTCATCGATGGCCAGGAGAAGAGCGTAGAGGTGTTTGCAGGCGCCGGTGTCTTCGTAATACGGACACTCACAGAACAACTCGCCCTGGAAGATGGCGACTTCGTAGTCCTTTTCGCCATGGGCGACGGAGGCATAGCCGTTCTCCTCGAACTGCACCGGATCGAGCAACCCGTTGTTCAGGATCTGCCGGCCCCGATCCTTGATGTGCGGAGGGAACAGCCGCCCAAACTCGCGCAAAACCATCTCTGGACGCAACTTCATGGTTTATAGGAACCGCGCGAGCCTGTCCATGGCGTCTTCGAGAATCGGCTTCTCCACGGCGTAGCAGATGCGAACGCTGCCTTCGCCGCCTGCGCCGAAGGCGACGCCGGGCGCGAGGCCGACTTGCGTTTCGAGCAGGAGGCGCTTGCAGAAATCGAAGGAGTCGTTCAGCCCTTCGATACGGGGGAAGAGGTAGAAGGCGCCTTCGGGTTCCGGAACGGAAACTCCCTTCATGGCGCGGAGCGCGGACAGGCAGAAATCGCGATTCTGTTTGAGCATGGCCACCAGCGAGCGGACCGATTCGTCGCCCCACTCGAGCGCGGCTTCCCCGGTGCGCTGCACGAACGATGGCGCGCAACTGATGATGAATTCGTTGAGCTGCGCCGCGCGCTGGGCAAGATCTTTTCGCGCGATGAGCCAGCCGAGGCGCCAGCCGGTCATGCACCAGGATTTGGAAAAGCTTTGCGCGACCAGAACGGCATCGTCGCGCGTGGCGAGCTGAAGGATACTGGGGACCACGGGGCGGCCATCGTAGACGAGCCGCTCATAGACTTCGTCGGCGAGAAGCCAGACGTTGTGGCGGCGGGCGAAATCAAGGAGCTGCCGCTGCTCTTGCACTGTGGCGACCCAGCCGAGCGGATTGGAGGGCGACGTGTAGATAAGCAGCCGTGTGCGCGGAGTGAGCGCGGCTTCTAGCTGCGCGATGTCGATGGTGTAGCGGCCGTTCTTGAGAGGCTGGGCGATCTCGATGGGCCGCGCGCCGTACATCTGGAGGATGGAGCAGGCGTTGGGCCAGGCCGGAGTGAGGACCAGTGCATCGTCACCGGGGTTGAGGGTGCAGCGGATGCCGACGTGGAGCGCCTGCACGCCGGAGTTGGTGACTACAATTTCGCTCGACGGGTCAATCGCGACGCCTTGCTGGCGTTGATAGTAGCGGGCGAGAGCTTCGCGCGTGGAGAGGAGGCCGGCGTTGGGCGTGTAGTAGGTGAAGCCGTCGCGCATCGCCTTGTCGGCCGCGCGTTTGAGGAACTCCGGAGTGGGAAGATTCGATTCGCCGAAGTAAAGCTTTTTCACGCCATCCATTGTCATGGCAAGCTCAGCCAGTTCCCGAATGCGGGAATAAGGCACAGAGCGCGCGGAGTCGGCGACGGTGATGGACACTCTTTTCGTTTTATCCCAGATCGGGTTTTTCGCGCATGAGCTCTTCGATCTGGACGAGCTCCGTGGGGTAGTTGCCGGTATAGCAGGCGTAGCAGAAATCGCGGTTCTCGTCGGCCACGGCGCGATTGAGGCCGCTCATGGAAAGATAGCCAATCGAATCGGCCTCGACGAAGCGCCGGATCTCCTCAATGGTGGAATTGGCGGCGATGAGGTGCTGTTTTGTCGGCGTGTCAACACCGTAGAAACAAGGCGAAATGGTGGGCGGGCAGGAGATCCGCATGTGGACTTCCTTTGCGCCAGCCTGGCGGACCATGCGGACGATCTTGCGGGATGTCGTGCCGCGGACGATGGAGTCGTCGACGAGCACCACGCGCTTACCTTCGAGCAGATGGCGAACGGGGTTGAGCTTCAGTTTTACGCCGAAATCGCGAATCGCTTGCGATGGTTCGATGAACGTGCGGCCGACATAGTGATTGCGGATCAACGCCTGGCGGAACGGGATGCCGCTTTCGGTGGCGTAGCCGAGCGCGGCGGCGACACCGGAGTCCGGCACGGGCACAATGACATCCGCGTCGGCAGGCTGTTCGCGGGCCAGCAGGCGGCCCATCCATTCGCGGCTCTGTTGGACCGGACGGCCGAACACCAGCGAATCGGGCCGGGAGAAGTAGACGTGTTCGAAGACGCAGTGGGCGAGCGGACGCTTAGGCGCGTAACGTTCGCGAGTGACGCCGTTGGGGCCGACGATGACCATCTCGCCGGGCTCGACATCATTGAGGTAGACGGCGTTAATCAGGTCAAACGCGCACGTTTCGCTGGCGAAGACGTAGCCGATGCGGTGTTCGCTCAGCTCCATCTGGCCCATGGCGAGCGGGCGGAAGCCGTGCGGATCGCGGGCGACGATGAGTTGATCGGCGGCGAGGAAGACGAGAGAGAAGGCACCCTCAAGTTGCAGCAGCGCTTCGCGCAGCGCGCCCGCCATGGTGCGTTCGCGGGAACGGGCGACGAGATGGAGGATGACTTCGGTATCGCTGGTGGCCTGGAAGATGGAACCGTCGGCTTCGAGCTCACGGCGCAGCTCACCGGCGTTGGTGATGTTGCCATTGTGGGCGACGGCGATAGGCCCTTTGTTACAGGTGACGCTGAACGGCTGGGCGTTGAGCATCTTGGAGTCGCCGGTGGTGGAGTAGCGCGTGTGACCGATGGCCATGTGGCCGGGAAGCTGGGCGAGCACTTCCGGCTTGAAGATATCGGCCACGTGCCCCATCTCTTTGCGGCACGTTACGGTGCGGCCATTCCCGCATGCAATGCCGGCGGATTCCTGACCGCGGTGCTGCAGCGCGTACAGACCGAGATAGGTTACGTTCGAGGCTTCAGGATGACCGTAGATGGCGAAGACGCCGCACTCTTCGTGCAGCTTATCCATATGCAGGTCATGTTCTGACAGGTACTGATCATCCATGCAGCATCTTCTCCAGATTTGTCGACCAGGGTTGGCGAAGCTCGTCAATCGTGGCGGTGATGCGGTCTTCGATCACCAGTTGTCCAGCAAGCGTGGTTCCAATCTCAACGGCTTCCACTTGGAACTCATCGGCAATTGCGCGCACATCTTGCGCGTTCGCAGTAGAAATCAGGATTCGCGACGGGGCTTCGTGGAATAACTGCAGTTCCGGGCGGCCGGAAGCGGGAAGAGTGACGCGAGCGCCGATGCCCCCAAAGCTCGCTTCCGCCAGGGCAACGGCTAAGCCGCCATCGGAGAGATCATGCGCGGACTCGGCCAAACCGCTGGTAACGATCTGCCGAATGGCGCTATGGACCCGTTTCTCGTAGTCCATATCCAGCGCAGGGGGCAGGCCCCACGGGCCGCCGAGGATGATGTTCGCGTACTGTGTGGCGCCGAAGCGGGTGAGATCTTCGTCACGGAAACCGCCCAGAAGGACGACGGACTTGCCCTCGCTCTGGAACTCGATCGGCGCCGGCTTCGTTACCTTCAGCACGCCGACGATACCCATGACAGGCGTGGGGTGAATGCCTTCACCGAGCGTTTCGTTGTAGAGGCTGACGTTCCCGCCGGTGATCGGAGTTTCGAAGTGCGTGCAGGCTTCCGCCATGCCTTCGATCGCTTCCACCAACTGCGCCATGATCTCCGGCTTCTGCGGATTGCCGAAGTTAAGGTTATTGGTGGCGGCCATCGGCTGCGCACCTACCGTGGAGATATTGCGGCAGGCTTCCGCGACGGCAAGTTTGGCGCCTTCGCGAGGATCAAGCGAGCAGTAGCGGCCATTGCCGTCCAGAGAAATTGCTACAGAGGTATCGGTGCCTTTGATGCGCACGACCGCCGCATCTCCACCCGGCCCCGATAGAGTGTTGGTGCGGACCATGTGGTCGTACTGCTCATAGATCCACTTCTTGCTGCAAATGTCTCCGGAACCGAGCAGACGGATGAGATCCGCCTTGACATCCGTCGCGGTAAAGGCGGGCGCTTCTAAAGGTGCTTTGCGCGCGGGCTTAGTGAACGGCCGGTTATAGAGAGGCGCTTCGTCGGCGAGCTCGCGGTTGGGAATTTCGGCAACGATCTGGCCGTGGTTTTTGACCCGCAGCAGGCCAGTGTCGGTGACGACACCGATTTCCGCGGCATCAAGGCCCCACTTTTCGAACACGTCGAAGACTTCCTGCTCGCGGCCCTTCACGGCGACGAGCAACATGCGCTCCTGGGATTCGGAGAGCATGATCTCGTACGGCGACATACCGGTTTCGCGCTGCGGAACTTTGGCGAGGTCGATCTCGATGCCTGTACCGGCGCGACTGCCCATCTCGCAGGTGGAGCACGTCAACCCGGCCGCTCCCATATCCTGGATGCCGACCACCGCGCCGGTCTCCATCACTTCCAGACAGGCTTCCAAAAGCAGTTTCTCAAGGAACGGGTCGCCCATCTGCACGTTGGGCCGTTTCTGTTTGCTTTCTTCGGTAAATTCGTCGGATGCCATGGTAGCGCCGTGAATGCCGTCGCGGCCGGTCTTCGCTCCGACGTAGATCACAGGGTTGCCGACGCCGTGTGCCTGGCCGAGAAAGACTTTATCCTTCTCGATCACGCCAAGAGCAAACACGTTGACGAGCGGGTTGCCGGAGTAGGATTTGTCGAAGACGCATTCGCCGCCGACAGTGGGCACGCCGAAACAGTTGCCGTAATGGGAGATACCGCTGACAACGCCTTCGACGATGCGGCGGTTGCGCGTGCCGGTTTGCGGGTCGTCCAGAGGGCCGAAGCGGAGAGAATCGAGAACGGCGATGGGCCGCGCGCCCATGGTGAAGATGTCGCGGAGGATGCCGCCAACACCGGTGGCCGCGCCCTGGAACGGTTCGATGAAACTGGGGTGGTTGTGGCTCTCGATTTTAAAGGCAACGCCCAGGCCGTCCCCGATGTCGATAATGCCGGCGTTTTCTCCGGGGCCCAGCAGAACGTACTTGCTGCGCGTGGGCAGTTTCTTCAGGTGAACGCGGGAGCTTTTGTAGGAGCAGTGCTCGCTCCACATGACGCTAAAGATGCCGAGCTCGGTAAGATTCGGCTCGCGGCCCAGGATAGAGAGAATTTTGCTGTACTCATCCGCGGTGACGTTGTGCGCGGTGAGGACGTCCGGGGTGATGGTTGCCATGGATTATTTCGCCGCAAATGCGGATATGATCGAACGGAAGACGGTAAGGCCGTCGGTGGAGCCCATCAGAGCGTCCGTGGCGCGTTCGGGGTGTGGCATCATGCCGAGGACATTCCGCTCTTTATTACAGATGCCGGCGATGTCGCGGAGGGAGCCGTTGGGATTGTCGACGTAACGGAATATGACGCGATCTTCGGCTTCCAATTGATCGAGAGTGGCTTCATCGGCGGTGTAGCGGCCCTCGCCGTGGGCGATAGGAAAGGTAACGATCTGGCCCTGATTGGCCTGATTTGTGAATGGCGAGTTGGTGGTTTCAATCCGCAGCGCCACGGGCTTGCAGATGTACTTGAGATTCGTGTTGCGGACCAGCGCGCCGGGCAGAAGTCCGGATTCGGTGAGAATCTGGAATCCGTTACAAATGCCTATAACGGGTCCGCCCTTGGCGGCAAAGGACTTAACGGCGGCGATAATTGGCGAAAACTTGGCGATCGCGCCGCAGAGGAGATAATCCCCATAGGAAAAGCCGCCAGGCAGGATGACAGCGTCGATATCGCCGGGAATCGCGGCGTCGCGGTGCCACAACATCTCCGCTTTTTCCCCAAGATTGGCCGTCACGCTGAACTGCGCATCGTGATCGCAGTTGGAACCGGGAAAAACAACTACGCCGAATTTCACTTTCTTTCAGTTTAGCATTCAAAATGCAGGCCATTCAATGTCAGCGAGCGAGCGGTCCTGCGCTACAATATCTTTCGCCGCGCCGAGAATTCGGAGAAAAAGCAGCCAGTGTCCGCAGCGATTGTCCTTATCCCAGCGTATCGTCCCCAGCCCACACTCCTTGATACGGTCAACGCGGTGCTCGCGACTCCGGCGCGCATCGTAGTCATTGTAGACGATGGGAGCGGGCCACAGTTCCGGGCTCTGTTTGACGCCTTGGCATCGATTGCTCAGGTTCGCGTTGTCCGTCACGCAGTCAACCTCGGCAAGGGAGCGGCGTTGCGATCGGGAATCAACTACGCCCTTTCGGAGTTTCCGGATTGCCCTGGAATCATTACCGCGGACGCGGATGGCCAGCACCATCCCGAGGACATCCGCAAGGTGGACGATTGTTTCCACCAACAGCCAGACGCACTCGTTTTGGGCGTCCGGGAATTCGATTCCAGTACTCCTCTGCGCAACCGGCTGGGTAACCAGGTCACGCGCCACTTGTTTCGCCTGCTTCACGGCGTCCCCCTCGCCGATACGCAAACAGGGCTGCGCGGCATCCCCCGGGCGCTGGCGGAGCGGCTCCTCCGGCTGGAGGCGCGTGGATACGAGTTCGAGCTGGACATGCTAATCGCCGCGCGGCGTCTCGGCATTCCCTTCGTGCAGGTTCAGATACGCGCCATTTATCTGGCGGGAAATGAATCGTCTCATTTCAATCCGTTGATCGACTCCATGCGGGTTTATTTTGTATTACTTCGTTTCGCCGCCTCGTCAGTAATAACAACAGTCATCGACAACCTGATTTTTTATCTTACTTACCGGTGGAGCCACGAGGCCGTCCTGGCTCAAGTCATCGCCCGGTCCGTGGCGCTGCTCGTAAACTACAACCTCAGCAAACAGGTTGTGTTTCTCAGCCCGGAGTCAGGCACTTCCGTCTGGCTGCGCTACCTCGCCCTTGTGGCGGTGAGCGGTACGGTTTCCTTTGGGCTCATGCATTCGCTGCGCCAAGCGCTAGGCTTGAGTATAATGCCCGCCAAGATCGCCGCGGAGTGCGCCCTGTTCCTTTTCAACTTTGCCTTCCTGCGCGACTTTGTATTCAGTAACTCTTCGATCGCGCCGAAGGCAACAGACTGGTCCAGCTACTATAAGTCAGTCCCGCCGACGGCGAAAATCACGCGAAGATATACCGCGAATATCATTCTTGACTCGATTCGCGCTCACGGCTTTGATTGCGGCGGGGGCCGCGTCCGGATTCTGGAATTCGGCGGGGCGAATAGTTGCTTTCTCGAGGCGATCGTCCGCCGGTGCCGTCCCCGCGAGTACCACGTCGCCGATACCAACCCATATGGCCTCGAACTGCTGAGGGCTCGTCCCACCGCTGGCGCGGAACTGCACGTCCACCAAGCGGATATCCTCAAGGATACGATTCCCGGTGAGTTCGATCTCGTTTTTAGCATTGGCCTCATTGAGCATTTTGACGCCGAACAGACCGCCGAATGCATAACGGCTCATTTCCATCATGTTAAGCGCGGTGGAATGGTCCTGATATCGTTCCCTACTCCGACGCTGCTATATCGAATCACCCGGGGATTCCTGGAAGCCGTGGGCCTCTGGAAATTTCCGGATGAACGTCCCCTTCGCGCGGGAGAAGTGTTGCAGAGCATCGAAGGAACGGGGACCGTGTTGTTTCAGAAGACGCTGTGGCCGCTTCTTCTCACCCAGCACATGATCCTTGCCCGTAAGCCTTAGCAATTCGATTGCCTACCAATGATGATACCTTTCACCCTTTTTCTGCTATTTCTCTGGATTATCTTCTCGGCGGGAGCGTCCGTGTGTTCTATGTGCGGTTACCGCCCTGGCAGTGTCGCGGATGCTATCTTGGCCGCGTTCGCCGCCGGCTTGTCGTTGATTGCTCTCGGTGTCTATACGCTCCTTCAGTTACACGTCTATTCGTTACCGGCGGCTGTTCTATTGGCTAGTGCCCCGACGGTCTATCTTCTTTATCTTCACCGCCGCGGCCATCTGCGCGAAGTGCTGCCATCGGCTCTAAATTGGAGAGCCGGTCTGCGTCTGGAAATCCTAAATCAAGTTGCTGGCGCGGCGTGCGCCGTATTTTTGCTCGTTGCGTTCGCCGATTCAGTCACTTCGCCAATGAGCTCCTGGGACGCAGTAGTGAGTTGGGACAAATGGGCCACGGAGTGGGCGAAAACAAACAATATGGATGACAGGTTATTGGCCTATTACCCTCAATTGTTTCCGATGGTCTCCTCCGTCCTCTACCGGCTTACGGGCACTGCAAGTACGCCGATTCCGCTAAGCCAATACGCCCTGCACGCATTCCAGCCGTTTACCGGATTTATGCTGCTGATTGCGGTGCTGCGGCTCGGAGAGCTTTTTCGCTTGCCGGCATGGCCCGCGCTCCTCCTCCTGTTTGGGTCGGCCACGATTCGAATGCACGCGACTGCGGGCGCCGCCGATCTGCTGGCCGCGGCCCTGCTCGCCTCGGCCATCGCGCTCTTTGTTTCCATTGATCGGGCGTGTCTCCTTGGGCAGACAGGTATCCGTCTATTCCTGGCGCTTGTGTTCTTTGGAACCCTCTTCGTCAAAGCGAACAATTTCGTGCTGGTTGTCGCGGTCGCGCTAACGCCGCTTGTCGTCCGGAGGACGGATAGTAACCGCGCCGGGCCGTTAGGCAGCCGCCCCGGAGTACGGGGACTGGCCATTGCAACAGCACTGGCGATTCTGCTGTATTCGACCTTCGTCCTGCATCAATACTGGAATGCCGGTACGCCGCCGGACCGACTGACCATAGGGGAGCTCAATTTTAACCCGGCGGCAATCTCGGAATTCCTCCGTAAAAACACCGCCGCGACGCTACCGGCGGAGTCCGAACCTGCAAGAATCCGTATGGCGGCTGAAAGGATCGCGCAGGACTATGAGCTTTTCCCAGGGACCATCGGTGGATCGCTTCTGATCGCCGCAGCCGGCCTTCTCGCCTGTGCCCGCATGCGTGCCTTATGGCCCCTTTTGGCGACCGCCGTCATCCAAGTAGCCGTTTGGTACAAATTTACGGCTTATGACACCCGAAACCTAATACCGGCGATTCCTTTGCTGGGTCTATGTATCACGGCAGGACTTCGGACGATTGCCACGAAGCCGCATTGGGGCGGAGTCCCGCGCTTGATTGCCTTCGCGCTTCTCGTTCCAATTGCTTCATGGATGCTCGCCCGGATTTCGATGGACAGCCATCGCCTTGGGTCTGTTTTGGCTGGCGAGATGCCGAAGCGCCTCCAGGCCATGGAAACAGGATTCCGGGACCGTGCCGCACTTTTCTATCCGCAGGAGTTTCCGACCTTCCAGTTCATCACTTCCTTGACGCCTGTGCAGCGCTCCTCGCATATTGCCGTAGGAAGTCGAATGTACCGCTGGTTTGCCAACGGCCTCTATCCTCTAAGCTACTGGCCGGTGAATCAAATGCTCCCCGGAGACACAAGTGTTTTCCTTGGTCCCCAAGGCGGACACTACAAGTACTTCAATTACGATCAATGGACGATGATCTACGAAGACCCTAGTCAGAGGGCCTTTTTGTTGGATAAGAATCCCAAAGCCGTTGGCCCCGCCGAACTCCTTTTTGACGGCGCAACTCCACCGAAGCTGGGCCTGGCAGATGGTTCGCAGTGGGAAGTCGAAACCACGGGTCCTTCGGGATATCTCGCCTACAATCTTCCGATCCGTGATCCGCGGGAAGGCGATACAGTCACATGGCGCGTCCTGGTCGAGACAGATGAGGCTGGCAGCTCGGGCCTCGCTGCGAAATTTGTTGCCTACGACCCGCTGATCGTGGATGCAAAACGCACGAATATTCTGATTGATCGCTCTCGCATAACCTCAAAACTCGCGGCGTATTCGGGTGTGATCACCTTCGCGGACCGGCCGGCGCCAACGAATGCGGGCAACGACAAAATATCGGTTGGGCTCGCCACCACGCGGGCCGGCGCAAAGTATCGAGTCAGGGAGTTTCGAGTAAACATGATCCAGGAAAGGAAATAATTGTCTAACAGCAGACGCACGTGGATCATCGATTTCGCCGTCATCGTTTTGATCGCGGCGGCGCTCATCTGGCCGATCTTCAAAACCAAGTACTACGAAAACTGGCTGACGATCGATTCGACATTTATCGCCGACGGCCGCTATCTGGCCGAAAACTGGCCGCATCCCGGGTGGAACTATCTCTGGTATGGCGGCACGCGCTGGGATTACATCTACCCGCCGGCTCTCCGTTACGGAACGGCCGGCCTCGCGAAGCTCTTTAACCTGATCCCCGCCCGCGCTTACCACCTCTACACCGCCATCTTCTACGCCCTCGGCATCGGGTTTGTCTACCTTTTCGTGCGCATCGGGAGTAAAGTCCGATTCGCCGGATGGATGGCCGCGTTCTGCGCCGCCACACTCTCGCCCGGCTACCTGTTTCTCAAGGAGATGCGCTGGGACACGAAGCCGTTCATGCCGCAGCGGCTCAACGTCCTGGTGCGCTATGGCGAAGGTCCGCACATGACGGCGTTTGCCCTATTCGCGCTTGGCCTGGCGCTGAGCTGGCGCGGTCTTCGCGCCGGGCAGACCCGCTGGCTGGCGGCCGCCTCCCTGGTACTTGCTTACGTCGTGTCGAACAATTTCTACGGCGCCACCGCGCTCGCGTTCACTTTCCCCATCCTCACGATCGCCATCTACTGCGAGACAAAGGATCTTTTTGTCTGGGTACGCGCGGCTTGCATTGCCGGGCTGTCGTTCGCCCTCTGCGCTTTCTGGCTGACGCCGTCCTTCCTCACTATCACCGCACGCAACCTGGCGCTGGTCGCCCAACCGGGCCACCCTTGGTCGCTCTGGACGATGATCGGCCTCATCGCCATCTACGGAGTCGTCTCCTGGGCTCTGGCGCGCCGCGGGGCGGAGGGCTGGACACTGTTCGTGCTCGGGGCGGCGATGGTGTTTTCCGTGAATGTGCTCGGCAACTACTACGGCGATTTCCGCATCACGGGCGAGCCGTCGCGGCTCGTTCCCGAACTGGACCTCTTTGTCATCCTCCTGCTCACCTGGCTTGGCTACCTGGCCTGGCATCGTTGGCCAACGATGCGCGTCCGCGCGGCGCTCGCCTTGTTCTTCTTTTTAAGCTGCGTGCCAGCTTACCGTTACTTCCGCAATCCCTGGTATCACTTCACGCGTACTTCTGAGTACAAGCACCGCAAGGAATACCAGATTGCCGACTGGGTGGCCAACAACCGCCCGCACACCCGTTCCTACGTCACCGGTACGCTGCGCTTCTGGTGGAACGCATGGCACAACAACGAACAGATTGGCGGCGGGTCGGAGCAGGGTGTTCACAACTTCCAGATCACTCCCTTCTTCTGGCGAACCGTCATCAGCCCCGAACCAAGCCTCGATATCGCCTGGATGCAGGCATTCGGTGTGGATAACGTGGCTGTGAACGACAAGACTTCAGCGCTCCCCATTGTCGATTTCGAACATCCCCACAAGTATCAAAACGTACTGAAAGTGCTGTGGGAAGACGGGAAAGGCAACTGGCTATATGAAATTCCCCGGAAGCATCCCGGGCTCGCCCGCGTTGTCGACGCGGCGCGCCACGCGAATCTGAAAGCGCCTCTCCACGGTGACGACGCGGAAAGCGTGAATGCCTATGTGGATGTGTTGGAGAAGAGCACCGAGGCAAAGGCGGAAACCCGATGGGCGAACGCCGACACGTTGGAGGTCAACGCGGCCACCGTGCCTGGCCAAGCCATCATCGTCCAGGTGGCGCATGACGGCTATTGGCGCGCCGCGGAGGGTTCACAAACCTATCCCGTCACGGGCGATCCGTTCGGCCAGATGCGCATCGACGTGCCGCCCGGCGATCATCGTATCGTGATGCACTTCGACACGCCGAAGGAGAACCTCAGCGGCCGCTGGATATCGGCTACGGCGCTGATGATCGCGCTCCTTCTCCTGTTAAAGCCCCGCAACCAGCTTCGCCAGTAGCGCAGTCCGGTCCGCAATACGATCAATGAGAATACTCTCGTTCACCGCGTGCGCGCCCTCGCCCACTGTTCCCAATCCATCCAGCGTCGGCACACCGATCCCCGCCGTAAAGTTTCCGTCGCTTCCGCCGCCGGTTGCCGATTCTTCCAGCTCCACACCGAGCTCCGCCGCCATCGCACGCGCCTTTGCAAAGAGCGCGGCGATCTCTTTCGTCCGCTCCATCGGCGGCCGGTTTAACCCGCCCGACACCTCCAGCCGGCATCGTTTGTCGAAGGCCTTCAATCCCTTGAATTTTTTCTCCAACACAGCCGCATCGCGCAGGCGTGCCACGCGGAGATCGACTTCCACCGTAGCTTCCGCCGGCACCACATTGGTACGTGTGCCGCCATGGATCACGCCAGGATTCACCGTCAGCCCCTTTGCGAGATCCGTGAACCCGGCGATGACCTCCACCTGCCGCGCGAGCTCTACGATCGCGTTGACTCCGTTGGAAAAATCCACGCCCGCATGCGCGGCCCTGCCGAACACTTTCACGTCGTAACCACCCACTCCCTTGCGCGCCGTCTTCAGCTTTCCGGTCAATCCCGTTCCCGGCTCCAACACCAGCACGCACTTTGATTTCCGCGCGTTGGCCTCCGTCAGGGCGCGCGAGGAGTGGCTGCCCACCTCCTCATCGGAGTTCAACTGCAGCACCACTTTTGCGGCGACCGGGATGTCGAGCTCGCGGAGCGCGCGCATGGCGTGAATGAAGAAGGCCACGCCGCCCTTCATGTCCAGCACCCCGGGCCCCCACAACCGGCCATCGGCCACGCGCCATGGCATGGTCTTCAGGATCCCCAACGGATAGACCGTGTCAGTGTGGCCCAGCGCCAGCACCTGCCCTTGCTTCCTTCGGCCGGGCAGTGTGAACTCCACCAACAGATGGTCGCCATAGGGCGCGCCCTTCTTCCGCGTCAGCTTCGCTTCGCCGCTCAGCAAGTCGCAGAGCTGCTCCACGTGCCGGTTCACGGCGTCACGATCGTCGCTCGGCGATTCCACCTCCACCATCTGCTGAATCGTGCGGATAATCGCGGCCTGATGGGCCTGTGCAAAGGCGAGGATTTGGTCCATGCAATGTTACAATCGCTAGTTTACATGGCTATTTTGGACATCGACGCGATACGCGATATTTTGCCGCACCGCTACCCGTTTCTGCTGGTCGACCGGATCGTGGAAATGGAGCCGGAACGCATCGTCGGCATTAAAAACGTCACCGTCAACGAACCGTTCTTCATGGGCCATTTTCCGGAGTTTCCGGTGATGCCGGGCGTCCTCATTACGGAATGCATGGCGCAAGTCGCCGGTATCCTAGTGCTCAAGGAAATACCGGACCGCCATCAAAAACTCGTTCTTCTCGCGTCCGTCGACGACGCCAAATTCCGCCGCCCCGTCCGCCCCGGCGATCAGCTTCGCATCGAGATGAAGATGATCAGCAAGAAGGCCACAATTTGCAAAATGAACGGGGTAGCGACCGTCGACGGCGTGATCGTCGCGGAAGCCACGTTGATGTGCGTCATTCGCGACCGCGTCGCAAGTTAACCACACATGCCGATCCACCCGACCGCAATCGTTGATCCAGCCGCACGGATCGACGAGACTGCCATTGTCGGGCCCTATTGCGTGATCGGCGCCGAAGTCGAAATCGGGGCCCGCACCGAGCTCAAAGCCCACGTCTACGCGGAAGGGCCTACCTGGATAGGCCAGGACAATCTCTTCTACCCGTACTCAACCGTTGGCGTCGCCTCCCAGGACCTGAAATACAAAGGCGAGCGCGCCGAGACTCGTATTGGCAATCGCAATAGGATTCGCGAGTTCGTCACCATCCACCGCGGTACGGAAGGGGGCGGCCTGGTGACCTCCATCGGCAGTGACAACCAGGTCATGGCTTACTCCCACATCGCCCACGACGCGAATATCGGCTCCCATTGCCTGCTCGGGAATGGCGTTACGCTCGCCGGCCATGTCACCATTGGGGATTGGGCCGTCATCAGTGCTTTCTGCGGAGTTCACCAGTTCTGCCGCATCGGGCGGCATTCAATGATCGGTGGGTATAGCGTCATCACGCAGGACGTAATGCCTTTCGCGACGATCGTCACGCCCCGTGAATCCAAGGCTTTCGGCGCGAACGCGATCGGACTCGAGCGCCGCGGGTTCGACGCGGCAATTATCGAAAGCCTCCAGAATGCCCTGCGGCTGCTGACGCGCGGCAAGTTGAATACATCGCAGGCGATTGAGAAGATCCGCGAGGAGATTCCGCCGTGCGGCGAGGTGGAGGAGCTCATCGCATTCATTCAATCCTCCGAACGCGGCGTGATCAAATAGCCATGCGGTACGGAATGATCGCCGGCAACGGCCGCTTCCCGGTGTTAGCGCTGGAGACAGCGCGCCGGTTGGGCGTGGAAGTGGTGGCGATCGGCATTGAGGAGGAGGCGCCGAAGGAGATTGAGGCGCTGGCGCTGAGGACGTATTGGATCTCACTCGGGGCGCTCGGCAAGCTGATCGAGATCTGCAAGAGCGAAGGCATCAGCGAGTTGATGATGGCGGGGCAAGTGAAGCACGTATCGATCTTCTCCTCCATCCGCCCGGACTGGCGGCTGGCTAAGCTGTTGTTCTCGCTTAAGGAAAAGAATACGGAAGCGCTGATTGGCGGGGTTGCGCGGGTGCTTGCCGATGAGGGCATTCGCCTGGTCGATTCGACCTTGTTGCTGAAGCCGCTGCTGGCCGGCGCGGGCGTGCTCACCAAACGCAAACCGACTCCCGGCGAGGAGAAGGAGATCCGCTACGGCCGCGACATTGCCAACGCACTCGCCGGTTTCGATGTTGGGCAGAGCGTCGTCATCTGTGACCGCGCCTGCGTTGCCGTAGAGGCCATGGAGGGGACGGACGCGATGCTTCGCCGCGCGGCGTCACTCGTGAACGGGCGTGAGATGCGGCTGGTGAAATCCTCCCGCCGCCGGCAGCATATGCTGTGGGATGTGCCCGTGGCGGGCTTGCAAACCATCGACGTGATGCGCGAGACGAATACGACAATCCTCGCCTGCGATGCCGGACGCACGCTATTCCTCGATAAAGAGGAGCTGCTGGCGCGCGCGAATCAATTCGGCCTATGTATCGTGGGCCATTCCCCGCTGGAGGAGTCCGGGTCATGAAACAGCGTATTGCCGTCGCCGGCGCGGGCGTCTTTGGGCGCCATCACATGCGCGTCCTGAAGTCGTTGGAGACGGTGGAGTTGACCGGTGTGTACGACATCGATCCCTCGCGCGCCGCGGAAGCGGCGGCCGAACACGGCGTCCCGGCGTTCGACTCTCTGGAAGCATTGGCCGCTAGCGCCAACGCCGCGATCGTCGCCGTCCCTACTTCAGCGCACGCGGCCACCGGTTGTCAGTTGTTAAACGCTGGGCTCGATGTTCTGATCGAAAAGCCCATCGCGCCTACGCTGGCCGAGGCGGATGAGCTGCTCGCCGCGGCGGCGAAGAATGGAAAGATCGTGCAGGTCGGGCACCTGGAGCGGTTTAACCCGGCTGTTGAAGCGCTAGCCGCCAAAATTACCGTGCCGCTGTTCTTCGAGATTCACCGGCTAAGTCTGTTTACACCGCGCAGCCTGGACGTGGATGTAGTGTTGGATCTGATGATCCACGATATCGATATCGTGCTCGCGCTGACGAAAGCGATGCCGGAAGAGGTTCGCGCCGCGGGAATTTCGATCCTCTCGAAGAAGGTGGACATCGCCAACGTGCGGCTCGCCTTCCCCGGCGGCTGCGTGGCCAATCTCACCGCCAGCCGTGTGTCGACGGAGCGGGTGCGTAAAGTGCGGCTTTTTCAGCCGCACGAATACATCTCACTCGACTACGCCGCTCAAAAGGGGGTCGCCTTTCGCGTTTCCCCGCAAAAACAGATCGGTTTTGAACCGTTCGCCGTTACAAAAGAGGAGCCGCTCCGCCGGGAAGTGGCGCACTTTGTGGATTGTGTAACCCAACGTACCTGCCCGCGCGTCGATGGTGAAGAGGCGCGCCGGGCGCTGGCCGTGGCGCTGGACATTCTGGAAAAGATCGAAGCTCACGCCGCCGTCATCTCGGCCACACTCGCCGCGCAGCAGTGACCCCATCGAACGAAGAGCTCCGCAGCTTGTTCGGCGTCGAAGAGCAGCTTCCGCCCCGGCCTTGGCGCGCTATTGCCGGCGCCAGCATCGGCATTCACCTGGTGTTGGCGTTTTTGCTCAAGGAGGTGCCCATTTTTGAGGCGCGGCGCTTCACCGGCGGGCCCGATGTCGTGATTGCACGGAGGATCACCCCCGTATTTGCGCCGTCCGTCGAGCCGACGCAGAATACGCCGAACAAGGCGAAGATCAATCGCGACTTCGATGTCGACAGCCTGAAACCCCGGCCCGCTGTCCAAATCCCCGACGGCCCGCCGTCCACTACCCGTCCGGCCGCCCGCGCTCCGGTTCCCCTGCCCGTTCCGGCAAACGCTACTCCGCCCAAGCCGCTCGCCGAGCCCCCGCGCGTCGAGGCGCCGATTCAAGCTCGTAACATCATTCCACCCCAGCTCGGCGTTCCCGACTCGCCACCACCGCCTCCGCAGATTCAGACGCAGGAGAAGCCGAAACTCGCCTTCGAGCCCGTTGGCGCCGGCGGCGCTTCCCGCCAGCCCGGGCAGGGGGAGCGCCGTGTCCCCATGCCGTCGAACAGCGTATCGGAGGCCGTTCAATCGATGGCTAGAAGCCGTCCATCGGGAGGGCTGATGGTTGGAGATCTGGGCGATGGAGTCGGTGGAGTGGGCGAAGGACTGCATCAGCCGCCATCGCCTGGTAAGACCGGGTCGAACCTGGAGTTGTTGAGCGACCCCCAGGGGGTGGACTTCCGGCCGTATCTGGTCCGCGTGCTGGCCGCGGTGCGCCGCAACTGGTTTGCGGTAATCCCGGAGAGCGCCCGCCTGGGTAATCAGCGTGGACGGGTGCTGGTTCAGTTCGCGATCGACCGTGCGGGGAAGGTGCCGAAGCTGGTGATCAGCGTGCCGTCCGGCGCCCAACCTCTCGACCGCGCCGCCGTGGCGGGGATTAGTGCGTCGAATCCGTTCCCGCCCCTGCCGGGAGAGTTTAAGGGGGATCAGATTCGTTTGCAGCTCACGTTTTCCTACAACATGAATTCGCGGTAACCTTGCAGCGTCCGGGATCTCAGCATGATGTCGCGAATCCATCTCGCAGTGCTCTGTTATCTTGCGCTCGCGGCAATTGCGATGTGGTCGCTGCGCGGAGATTTTCGTCTGGCGGTGCTGATTTTCCTTGGTGGCCTCGCATTAAAAACCTGGATTGCGCATCGGAAACAATTAGGTACTGCCCTAGGGAGAAACAGCAGTACTATGCAAAGCCAGCCTGTGGAAATTGACGCGGAAATCCCGGAGAAGTAAGGAGTTCGAGTTTGGGGGAATATACCGTACCGGAACTGCGGTCCCGCTGCATTCGTGAAACGCTCCCCCAATCCGCGCCTCAATCCCCCCCAATGGGGTGACGAGCATAAGGTGAAATCCTGATGCCAGAACGGGTCCCTTACTTACTAACAATTCCCTAGATGAATGTTAGCATCAGCCGATAAGTCAAATGTTCAACAAGTGCTGACGCGGTCGGAATCCCGTTTTGGAACAGGTCATGTTTCAAATTGGAATCCAAGGATTCGGATTGCGTTCGGGACTGGCACACTCCTCGGTAGTTCTACTTAGGAGCATGGTCTCGAACTGCCGCTTTCCGTCCTGTAACGCGCAGCGCGAAGTTATTCAAAAATAAGTGGTTAATGGAGAGGTCGATGCTTCCACTGGTGCGCGGAGAGAACGGACTGCGAAATTGGGCGACCGGTTGCACTACTAAGGGCAATCCGCTGGAAACGGCGGGGATCGCTGACCCGACTGGCGAGAGGAAACACTCTCAACACGATCGGAAAGCCAACGGACGCACGAAACCACCGGCAATCGCATTAGAAGCCCGTGCCGAGCAGCACAGGGGCCTTCTAACGATGCACGCCGGGGAAGGGATACGGCGCCGGGCTTCGATAACTCCGATCAATGCGGGTACAGCGGCAATCGTGGAACTACTAGCCATAGAGGAACCTGCCATGCCCGCCACCGCAACAATGTTAGTCTCCGCCCCCGCCATCGAAACGGCGCCGGCCGATAGAATGAAGCGCGTCCGCGCGTCGAAGACCTCCGAGCGGGTGAACGCTTCCCGGACCGCTGCCGCCCGCCAGGCGCAGCGCGACAAGATCGTCCTCGAAAACCTTGCGCTCGTGAAGGCGATCGCGGTCCGGGTTCATGAAAACCTGCCTGTACACGTTGACCTGGACGATCTCGTCCATGCGGGTATCCTTGGCCTTTTTGATGCCGCCACTAAGTACGATCCGGACAAGATGGTGAGCTTTTCGAGCTATGCCAAGCATCGGATTAAGGGCGCCATCCTCGACAGCCTCCGCCAGCTCGACTGGGCGAGCCGCGATCTGCGCCGCCGCCACAAACAGTTGGAAGCGGCTACACGCGAATTGGCGGGAGAGTTGCACCGCGCGCCGTCGGAAGCGGAATTGGCGAACAAGATGGGCGTCGATGTGGAGCGCTGGCGGCAGATGATGGTCGACCTTCGCAACGTCGGACTTGTCAGCGCGTCTCAGCGGCCGGCCGATCAGGAAGACCTCCCCGCGCCGGACTTCCCCGCCGCCCCGGAATTCCAGCCCGACAGCATGTGTTCGCAGCAACAGTTGCGTTCGGCGCTTGCCGGCGCGATGAAATCGCTCCCGGAGCGCTACCAGAAAGTGGTTGCCCTGTACTACACCAACGAGCTGACGATGAAGGAAATTGGCGGCATGCTGGGCATCAACGAGAGCCGCGTGTCTCAGATCCATAAGACCGCCCTCGAAAAGATGGCCGTCGTTCTTCAGGAAGCCGGAATTCGCTCGAGCGCGGCGTTCTAGGGCCCTTCGCTAGCGGACATCAAACCGGTAAGGCATCAGGCGCAAGATAGCGCCCTCGCGGAAGAGCTCCATTGGCAACCCTCCGGTCCATTCGCGAATCTCCCGTTGGACCATGCTGTCCAGCGAGACGCTCCCAGGCGATGATTTCGCCAGCAGTTGTTCGATGAGACTCAGCTTCGGCGGATAGACCACCAAGCGGATCTTATCGGTCTTCGCCAGCTTTGCCCTCTCTTTGACGAGCTCGATTGCCCTATCCAAGCCGCCCATCGAGTCGAGCAGCGCCCGGTCCTTGGCGTCCTTGCCAAGCCACACCCGGCCCTGCGCAACCTCGTGAATCTCTTCGAACTTCTTCTTGCGGCTCTCCGCCACGATTCCGACGAAGGTCTTATACACCGAGTCCACGCCATCGCGCAGTTTCTTTCGGCCCTTTTCGTCTAAGGTGTAATACTCCGAGTCGAGCGTCGCATTGTGACCGCGTTGCACGACATCTTTCGTCAGGCCCAACTTGTCATAGAGGCCCTTCAGATTCACTTTGCCGTAAATAACGCCGATCGATCCCGTAATGGTGTTCGGATATGCCACAACCGGGTCGCCCGTCATCGAGATATAGTAGCCGCCGGACGCCGCGACATCAGACATCGAGATCACCATCGGCTTCTGCTTGCTCAGCAGCTTGGCTTCCCGGAGGATCTCATCGGACGCGACGGCGTCTCCTCCCGGCGAATCGACACGCAAAATCACGCCCTTGATGCCCTTGTCTTCGGAAACCTGGCGGAACAGCTTCGTCATCTGGGCGACGTTCATCTGGTTCTCGTCCTCCAGCGGACTCGAGTTGGACGAGCCGCGCACGATGGCGCCGTCTCCGATGATCATCGCAATCCGGTTGCGGCCTTCAAACCCGTCAACCGTTGACTTAACGTACTCGCCGAGCCCGACCTTCTTTAGCTCGCCGCCGCCGGTTTTCTGTTTCACCTCATCGAAGAACTGATCTTCGAAACTGAGGGCGTCGATGAGCCCAGCCGAGACGGCCTGGTCCGCCAGAAACGGGCCGTCGTCGAGCATCTTGCGAATCTCGGCCCCGGACTTCTTCCGCGCCTGCCCAATAGTGTCTGACAGATGGTTATAGAGACCGTCGAGCAACAAGTCCAGCGCCTCTCGGCTCTCCGGCGTCATGTTCGTGCGGGTAAACGAATCGAGTGCGTCCTTGTACTTGCCCGCGTGCTCGGCCTCCATCTTTACGCCGAGTTTGTCGAACGCACCCTTGAAGTAGGTGATCTCGGCCCGAAGCCCCTTCATGTCCAAATAGTCTTCCGGGACCATGTGGATGCGGTCGGCTGCTGTCGCCAGATAGTATTCGGGGGTCCGTGGAGCGCGCAGGAAGACGAAGAGGGGCTTGCCCGACGCCTTATACTCGACCAGCGATCCGCGGATTTCCTGGAGCTTCGCCCATCCGACCGAAAGGCCGCGCGGCATTAGAACCACCGCTTTGATCTTTGGATCGATCGCGGCCTTCTTTAACGTCTTCCAAATGTCGGTAACTGTCGGTGGAGCGGCACCGCCGAGGAAAGCCGGCATGTCCGGACCGGCCTTTTCCGAGATGGCCCCCTCCAGCCGCAGCACCAGCGTCGAATCCTTCTCGACAGACCTCTCCTGGCTTCCGAGCTTCGCGATAACTAACAAGGCCACGACGCCAAACAGCCCCGCCATCAGCACGCCCGCAAGCACACCGAGTAGGAATTTTTTCATGGGTAGGTGCTCCCGGCGGAGTGGTTATTCGCCGTTTAGAATCATATCGACGCGGCTGGCCACGTCTCGCAGGTACTTCTCATCGCCGCCGCGCAATTCGACGGTTGCGTAGCCCTTATAGCCGATCTCTGTGAACGCCTTGTGAATCTCTTTCCAGTCGATGTCGCCGTCTCGCAGGTTGACGAATTCGGGCACGTTGGCGCGGACAAGAGCATTGCGGCGGTTTTGGAAGTCTTTCAAATGGACCTTTACGATGCGCGGGCCGAGCGTGCGGATCCAATCGGCCGGGAACCCGTAGAGCTGAATATTGCCGACGTCGAAGTAGGCCTTCAGATACGGGCTCTTAAACGAGTCGACATAGTGGACAAACTCAAGCGGGGAGAGCAGGAACTTATTCCACACGTTTTCGACGGCGATGATGATCTTTGCCTTCTCGGCAAGGGGGATGAGTTTCTTGATCTGCTCCTGGCTGCGCTTATAGGCGTCCGCGTAACTGGTCTGCGCATTCACGACGCCGGGAACTAACAGCACGGTCGTGCCGCCCCAAGCCGCGGCATTCCGAATGCTCGTCTCCATTCCCTTCATGCTCCGCTCAACGGCGGCCGGATCGGAGGAGGACAACGGAAACTGCCAATGCGCCATGTTCATCACGGAGTGGATAGGCACTCCGGTCGATTCCGACGCTTTGCGCATCTCCGCTTCGATTGCCGTGTCCTCAGTCGTCTGCCCTTCGACCGCTTCAAATCCGACGTCCTTGGCGAGTTGGAACCGTTCCTTCCACGTCAGCTTGTCCGGCAGCATTGAAGTAAGAACGGCCTTCTTGATGGGCAAGCGGTTGGCTGCCGCGGCCGAGGCGGCGAATGCGGCGGCTGTAGTGGTGAGTACGGACCTTCTGGTCATGGTGTTCAGATTCCCTGGTTCGATGATAGCTCACCGCCGCGATGCGAGCAGGCGCAAAAAAAGGCCGGATTTCCGGCAGTTAAACACTGCGAAGATCCGGCCAGGAGTGCGCGTTTGGGCGTCAGAAACTGTAGGTGGCTGCGCGGCGAACGGAGGAACCGCGGGAGCCCGCGGACGTTGAAGTCCGGTGCCTTAAGCCAGGTTGGGAATCTTGATAATCTTTTTCTGAATGGCGTACTGCACAAGCTGCGCTTTGTTGTGAATGTCGAGCTTGCGCATCAGGTTGAACTTGTGGGCTTCGACCGTCTTGACGCTTAGATTCAGGTCGCAGGCGATCTCTTTTACCGACTGGCCCTCCGCCAGCATCTTCAATACTTCGCGCTCACGCGTGGTAAGCGTGGCGAAGCGCGGTAGCCGGTTGGCGGACTTGATGCGCGACCGGAAGTCGTCGACCAGTTGCGACAACATTCTGGGACTCAGGTAGCTGCCTCCGCGAATGACGTCGCGAACGGCCGCAATCAGTTGCTGCGCCGGGCTATCCTTCAGCACATAGCCGGCGGCGCCGACCTCCATGCCTTCCACCAGATAGTCTTCGTCGTCGTACATGGTCAGGAAGAGAACTTTGGTTTCGGGCCGGTTCTTTTTGATCTGACGCGTGGCCTCGAAGCTGCTCAGCCCCGGCATGCCGATATCCATGAGAACGACGTCGGGTTTTAGTTCGTTGGCGCGGTCAACCGAGTCACCCCCGTTGGAGGCCTCGCCCACTACATCCATGTCCGCTTCCGCGGCGATCAGTGTGCGAATCCCCTGCCGAAAGAGTGTGTGGTCGTCTGCCAGTAGGATGCGAATTTTTGCCATGTGTTTGTCCGTTTTTCCGTTGCTTGATTTCGGTTGCTTCTGCCGTATTTGTGCGCTGTCCGGTCTCTTCCGTGCAATTGCCTATACTCAGCTAGCGAACACGGAAATTCCGTGTTGCCGTTCCGTGCCCGCCGCCAGCGGCGCCGCGCGAATCAGCCTCTCTGGGTAATGGCAAAGCGATCACGATCTTGGTTCCCCTGCCTCTAGTGCTCTTGCGGTTCGGCGTACTGCTGCCACCCGTTTCCGCGGAGGCATCCTGCAACCGCTTCGTCGACACACCCGGGTTACTCTCGACCTGAAAGTTCCCTCCAAGAAGGGCCACCCTTTCCCGCATCCCGGATAATCCGAAAGAATCGCGGCGGGCGAGCGCCTCCTCCACATTGAAGCCGACTCCGTTGTCGTCAACGTTTAGCTTCAAATATCCATCGGCCGTTATGACCGAAAGGTTTACGGCCGTGGCATTTGAATGTTTCGCGATGTTGTTGAAACACTCCTGCACCAGCCGGTAAACGATCATTTCCGTCTTCTTCGGCACCGGGCCAAGGCGTGTCAACGCCAGCCGCACGCGCGCCGGACTCACTTGGCGGAATCGATTGACGAGCTGCCGCAGCGCCGCCCCTAATCCGAGCTGTTCCAGCACGGCGGGACTCAAGGCGGCGATCAGCCGCCGAATCTCTAAAATCGTGTGCTCCGTGGTATTGCGCACCTCGCGCAACTGCTGCCGTTGGAGCGCCATCGTCTCCGGAAGCGCCGTCTCCAGCATCTCCATCTGCAGCCGGATGCACAGCATCGACTGGCCGGCTTCGTCGTGCAATTCGCGGCTGATTCGCCGGCGCTCCGCCTCTTCGACGTGCAGCATATGCTCGGCAAGCTGCCGGACCTGTTCTTCCCGCGCGGCGAGACCTTCCACGAGCCGGGCCTTCTCAATCGCCATCCAGCAGCGCTCCGCGGCCGCCGCCAGCAGCTCCCGCTCGCGCGGCAGCCACTCAAAATCCTTATCGAACGAAAACTGCAGCACGCCCCACGTTTCCGCACCACTTTTGAGCGGTATCGACCACAAAGTGACGCCGCCGCCGCTCCAAACCGCGTCCGGCGCGGCACCCCCGGTATCTTTTCCCGTGATGCAGCGCGGCTCGGCGAGCTCTTTGCGCAGCGCGGGCGAGTTGGCGATGCGCCAAAAGGCTCCGCGAGACTTCTTGCCGGCTGATTTTAAACGGCTTACTGACGCGCCGAGCGTCCAGACCGTCGCCTCTTCGTCGAGCAGGTACAGGCGCGCTCGCGTCGCGTTGGAGAAGTCGGAGAGCGTGATCAGGAAACGCTCCAGCAGGTCGTCGAGCGAACGCGACTCCAGCTCCACGCGAAACAGGTCGTAGAAAGTCTTCGTTTCGGCCTCGCGAACCTGATAAAACGCATTATTTAGCGTCAAAATGACGCAAAAAAGTAGCTGTTCGCGCACCCAACGGAGGTTTTCCCGTTGTTGCGGAACCAAGTCCTCGAGCACACCGGCGAGCAGCCGGTCGTACTGTTCCAGCGCATCGACAATCGCGCTTGGCGGCAGGTGCATCTTCGCGAGACGCCGGCCGTTGTACTCCACTTGTTCAAAGAAATCGCTGATCGGGCGCCCTTCGCCCAGTTCCCGGAGCGCCGCGCCGGGCGTGATGGCGCGCAATGCGGCCGCCTGGCGATCATCGAGCCTCGGAAGCTGTTCTTTCCCCGAATGCAGTGCCTCCACGAACCGCTTTTCCAGTTGGGAAGCGCGGGGGCGCAGGCGTTTTGCGAGTTCGTCCAGCTTTTCGCGGAGTTGATCGCTCAATACGTCGGCCGCTGCCGCGAGAACTGTGGGTTGGGTCGTTCTTGCCACTCCCACTACACTTCGGTTGTAGGGTGGACTTTCTTTAGATTCGGGAAAAAAAAGGCCCTAGTCGTCCGCGTCCGATTGGCTCACTTTGAGCACGGCGAGGAAGGCTTCCTGCGGGATCTCGACGCGGCCGACGCGCTTCATCCGCTTCTTGCCTTCTTTCTGTTTTTCCAATAACTTACGTTTGCGCGATATGTCGCCGCCGTAGCACTTGGCGAGCACGTTCTTGCGGATGGCTGAGATCGTCTCCCGGGCGATGATCTTATTCCCGATGGCCGCCTGCAGCGCTACTTCGAACATTTGGCGGGGAATTAGCTTTCGCAGGCGCTCGATTAAGGCCTTACCGCGCTCATAGGCGAAATCCCGGTGAACGATGATGGAAAGTGCATCGACAGGTTCGCTGGCGACCAGGACATCCAACTTCGCCATCGGAGAGACACGGTAGCCGGCCAAGTGATAGTCGAGGGAAGCATAGCCGCGGCTGGCCGATTTCAGGCGGTCGTAGAAGTCCAGAACTATCTCATTCAAAGGAAGTTCGTAGTTCAGGAGGACGCGCGATCCGCCGATGTACTCAAACTTTTTCTGCTTACCGCGCTTTTCTTCAACCAAGGCTAGGATTTCTCCTAGGTATTCTTCGCGCGTGATAACTGTGGCGTCGATGATCGGCTCTTCGATGGCTTCAACTTCGGCCGGATCGGGCCATTTCGAGGGGTTGTCGACGTCGATAACCTGACCACCGCGTAGGGTGACCTTATAGCGGACACCCGGAGCGGTTGTGATCAGATCGATGTTGAATTCGCGTTCGAGGCGCTCCTGGACAATCTCGAGGTGCAGTAAACCTAAGAAACCGCAGCGGAAACCGAACCCCAGTGCGACGGAATGCTCGGCTTCGAAATTGAAGGCGGAGTCGTTGAGACGCAGCTTTTCGAGCGCATCGCGGAGCAGACCGTGCTCACTGCTCTCGACAGGGTAGAGGCCCGCGAAGACCATCGGGTTGACCGGTTGGAAACCGGGGAGCGGTTCGGCGGCTATGTCGGAGGCGTCCATGATCGTGTCGCCGATCTGGGCGTCGCTCACTTTCTTGATATTGGCGATGACGAAACCGACTTCGCCAGCCGCTAACTCATCGCAAGGAATGGGCTTAGGTGATTGATAGCCGAGGCCTTCGACTTCGTAGGCGGAGTTGTTGGAGAAGAGCCGGAGCTTCTGGCCCTTCCGCATTCTGCCGTCAACGACGCGCATGAGAATGATGACCCCACGATACGGGTCAAACCAGGAATCGAAGATCAGGGCGCGGAGCGGAGCGTCGACACTGCCCTTGGGTGGCGGCACCTTCTGGACGACCTGTTCAAGGATGTCTTCGATGCCGATGCCTTGTTTGGCGCTACAGAGAACGGCGTCCGTCGCGTCCAGTCCAATGACCTGTTCGATCTGTTCCATGATCCGCTCAGGTTCAGCGGATGGAAGATCTATCTTGTTGATAACGGGGAGAATTTCCAGGTCCTGGCCAAGCGCGAGGTAGGTATTGGCGAGCGTTTGGGCCTCGACTCCCTGGCTGGCGTCGACCACCAGCAGAGCGCCTTCGCAGGCCTGGAGGGAGCGGGAAACCTCATAAGAAAAGTCGACGTGGCCGGGAGTGTCAATGAGGTTAAGCTGGTACTCTTCGCCGTCTTTCGCCTTGTAACTAAGACGAACGGCATGCGCCTTGATGGTGATACCGCGTTCACGCTCGAGGTCCATCGAGTCGAGAACCTGCTCCATCATCTCGCGCTGCGAGAGAGCGCCGGTGTATTCCAACAGGCGGTCCGCCAAAGTGGATTTACCGTGATCAATGTGGGCGATAATCGAGAAGTTCCGAATGCGAGAAGGATCCATGGGATAATGCAGAGACGCCCTGATCCCCTATTATCCCATAGGCATTCGCCGGGGCCCCCAAAATAGGAAAAAGCTATGCCGCACACAGAAATTGAAGGCGCCCTGGAGGGCAAGGGACTACGGGTGGCGGTTGCCGTAGCTCGGTTTAACAGCTTCATCACGGACCGATTATTGGGCGGCGCGCTAGATGGATTGCGTCGCAGCGGGGTCGCTGAGACGGATGTAACGGTTGTACGAGTGCCAGGTTCCTGGGAGTTACCGGTGACGGTAAAGGCGCTGGCGGAATCCGGGAAATACGATGGAATTATCTGCCTGGGTGCGGTAATCCGGGGCGAAACACCGCATTTCGACTACGTTGCGGGAGAGGCTGCCAAGGGGATTGGGCAGGCCATGATGGCAACCGGGGTGCCGGTGGCGTTCGGGGTGCTGACGACGAATACGCTGGAGCAGGC
The DNA here is from genome assembly GCA_016185425.1 of Acidobacteriota bacterium. Classification (GTDB taxonomy): domain Bacteria; phylum Acidobacteriota; class Terriglobia; order Bryobacterales; family Bryobacteraceae. The sequence goes on from JACPNQ010000021.1 coordinate 58,514, forward strand.
GATCGACAGAGCGGGAGCGAAGAGCGGAAACAAGGGCTTTGACGCCGCGGCGACGGTGATCGAGATGACCAGCGTGCTGCGGCAGATTCGCGGAACGTAGCGAATGCCATCCCGCCACCTCAGCCGCCGGCGCGCGTTGCAGCTTCTTTACGAATGCGATTTGCGCAAAATCGCACCAGACGACGCCCTTAAGGATTATTTTCAGACGTTGTATACGGAAGAGAACGAGCAACAGCCTTCCCAGGACGAGTTCATGGAGCAGTTGCTTTACGGGGTAATCCGAGATAAAGAGTTGCTGGACGCACTCATCACGCGGCGGTCGGAGAACTGGAAACTGGAACGGATGCCGATGGTGGACCGGAACGTTTTGCGTCTGGCGGCCTGGGAGATGTTGCGGACGCCGACGCCGGCGGCGGTAGTGATCGATCAGGCGATCGAGTTGGCGCGGAAATTTTCGGGGGATGAGTCGGCACGCTTTGTCAACGGGGTGCTAGACGCGTTGCGGAAGGGCGAGGAGAGCGCGAAGGGGGCGGGGTAACTCACTATGCCCGGAAGGCGCCGGCAGGATTGACTTTGGCGGCCCCGCGGGCCCGGGGATGAACCGGTCCTTTGAGTTAGCCCCGACCAGGACTACTAACAAGACTCGATTGGCGCGTAGGCGAGCGCGAGACCTCCAACGGCACCAACTCCAATCAGTGGCCGGCGGGCTACCGCATAGGCCACCAATCCGAAGAGGCCTGTCATCGACCGGACTACGGACAACAGGCCAAAACTGCCGAGGGCAGCGGCACTGAGGCGCGCCGGGAACAGCGCGGTCCGTATTCGCACCTCCAACGCTCCGATGGCAAAGAGGGGGAGCCCGGGATCGATAGCGTGGATCGATTCGCAAATTGCGCCGGCCGCGGCGCCTTCGGCTACTAATGCGATTGTAAATTCGTTCCGCCGACGTCGGCGTGTACACTGAAATTGGACTATGCGTAAGATTCTGCTGCTAGTAGCAGCCACTACCTTTTCGACTGTTTTCGCAGCCGGCGAATTATCCGGACGCCGCGCGCCAAGCTTTGCGCTCCCGGATCTGAACCTGAACTACCACGATATTCAGGACTATCGCGGCAAGGCCGTCATCGTCGATATCATGCGCACCACCTGCCCGCACTGCCTGACGGTATCGAAGAATCTGGAGAAGATCAAGGCCAAGTTCGGGACGCGCGTGGCGATTATCAGCATTGTGAACCCGCCCGACAACCAGCAGGCGGTTTCGCGGTTTCTGGTGGAAAACAAGCTCACCAATCCGGTGCTCTTCGATTGCGGCCAGGTGTCGGCCGTTTATTTGAAAGTGACTCCACAGAACCCGTCCATTACCATCCCGCACATCTTTTTGATCGATCCGCAGGGCATGATCCGCAACGACTTTGCTTACAGCGATTCGACCAAGGGTCTTCTGGAAGGCGACGGCCTAGCGGCTGAGGTGCAGAAGCTTCTCGGCGCCCCCGCAACCGCTCCGGCCGCAAAAAAAGCGACCAAATAGAAATTTCGATAAGCTGTTCTTTCCGACTCTCCCCGCATGCCTTCCGATACACTTACCATCACCGACAACAGGACCGGCAAGTCCTACGAAGTTCCGATTGAGAACGATACCATCCGGGCAACCGATCTCCGTAAGATCAAAGCCGAAGCCGACGATTTCGGTCTGATGACCTACGATCCGGCCTACATGAACACCGCGTCCTGCAAGAGCACCATCACTTTCATTGATGGCGATAAGGGCATTCTGAACTACCGGGGCTATCCAATCGAGCAGTTGGCGGAGGATGGCAGCTATCTGGAGACGGCGTACCTGTTGTGGCACGGTTCGTTACCGACGACGGACCAACTGTCCGCATTCACGGCAACCGTGAATGCGAATCTCCCGCTACCGGCAAATTTTGCCGGGATTTACGATGGATTCGGGCGCGACGCGCATCCGATGGCGCTGTTGATGGCGGGCTTTGCGGGCCTGGCGGCGGCGTATCCGGACGCGAAGAATGTTTTGGACAAAGCCAGCCGGGAGCGGCAGATTTTCCGCGGCCTGGCACAGGCGATGACGCTGGGCGCTTGGGGCTACCGGTTCCGGAAGGGGCTGCCGATGGTTACGCCGCGTCCGGATCTCTCCTTCCCGGCGAACTTCTTGTACATGTTGTTTGAGAAGGAGCCAGATCCGCGCCTGGTGCGAGCGATGGACATTCTCTTCATCCTGCATGCGGACCATGAGCAAAACTGTTCGACCTCGACGATGCGGCTGGTGGGCAGCTCGCAGGCCGATCCATTCTCTTCGCTGGCGGCTGCTTGCGCGGCGCTGTACGGTCCGCTGCATGGGGGCGCGAATGAAGCGGTGCTGAAGATGCTGCGGCATATCGGATCGGTGGAGAACATTCCTTCTTTCATCGAGAAGGTGAAAGGTGGGGAAGGCCGGTTGATGGGCTTCGGCCACCGCGTCTATAAGAATTACGACCCGCGGGCACGGATCATTAAGGCAGCCGCGGAAGACGTTTTTGCGGTGACCGGCAAGAATCCGTTGCTGGATGTGGCGTCCGAACTGGAGAAGATTGCGCTGCACGATGAGTACTTCATCAAGCGGAAGCTCTATCCGAACGTCGATTTCTATTCGGGGCTCATCTACGAGGCGCTGGGCTTCCCGGCGGAAATGTTTACGGTGTTGTTTGCGATTCCGCGCGTGAGCGGGTGGCTGTCGCAATGGGAAGAACTAATGTGCGATGAAGATCAGAAGATCGGCCGGCCGAGGCAGATCTACCTGGGAGAAGGGAAGCGCGACTACGTTCCGCTGGCTGATCGCAAGTAGTCTCATTTTGGGCTCGCTGGCGAGTGCCAGCGAGCTTCATACGGCCGCGCGCTCGGGCGATGTGGAGCGAGTGCGCGAGTTATTGAAACAGGGCGTTCCGGTGAGTGCGCCGGATACGCTGGGTGGCACGGCACTCCATGATGCGGCGTGGGCTGGGCATCGAGAAGTGGTGCTCGTATTGCTGCAGGCGGGCGCGGATGTGAATGCGCGCCACGTTGAGGGCGGATCGACTCCGCTTCATTATGCGGTGATTACGAACCGCAAGGAGCTTGTGGATCTGCTGCTCGAAAAGGGCGCGGATTTGAAGGCCAGGGATCGTGCGGGCGCGACCGTATTGCACCTCGCGGCGAATCGCGGGTACGAGGAGTTATTTATAGACCTGCTGGAGCGTTTCGGTTCGCCCAATGTCGCGGATGCAGCCGGCTCGACGCCATTGGATGAGGCTTGTTGGCGGGGGCAGGCGGGGATTGTGAAGATACTTATAGCGCGCGGGGCTGACGCGAAGCGAAAGCATCCGAAGTCCGGGTTGCAGCCATTGCACATTGCGGCGCAGAAGGGGTCGGCGGAGGTAGCATCGCTGCTACTGGCGGCGGGCGCGGATCCGAACGTTCCGGATGCGGATGGGATGAAGCCGTTGGAGACGGCGCTGCGAATGCGTTCGGTTGGAGTGGCCGAGGTGATGCTGCAGGCCGGCGCGAAGCTCCCTGACCCGCAGAAGCTGCTGCGGGCGGCGGTGACGAACGGGCACGCGGAGATGATTGGCTGGTTGCTGAAACATGGAGCGGCGCTTGAGCCGACCATGTTGCACGACGCGGCATTGAAGGGCCATGTGGAGAGTATGCAGGCGCTGTTGGAGCACGGTGCGCAGGTGGCGGCGTTGAACAGCGACGGGGCGACGCCGCTGCACGACGCCGCGCTGGCGGGCCAGACCGCCGCGGCTCTCTTGTTGTTAGGAAGAGGAGCGGTGATTGATGCGCGCGATGCGGCCCATGGAGCGACGCCGTTGTTTCTGGCCGCGTCTTGGGGACGGAAGCCGATGGTGGAGTTGCTGTTGGAGAAGGGCGCCGGGAAACTGATTAGAAACAAGGACGGGAAATCGCCGAGAGAGGCGGCGTTGGAGAATAATCACACCGAGGTCGCGGATCTGCTGCGGTAAGCTTTCCACGATGGCCACGTATAAGAATTTGCCGGACGATGAGCTGCTGCCGTTAATCCGGCGAGAGCTGTTCAGCGCGGTTATTGGCGACACCTTGGACAAGATGGGGCATTTGCACTGCTTTCTGCCGCCACGGATACGCCCTCTGCGGGACGACATGGTGTTGGCGGGGCGGGCGATGCCGGTATTGGAAGTGGACTTGCCATTGGACGCGCCCGGGGATCGGAAGCCGTTTGGCTTGATGCTGGAAGCCTTGGACGATTTGAAGCCGAACGAGGTGTACGTGGCGGCGGGAGCATCGGCGACTTACGCGTTGTGGGGAGAATTGATGTCGGCGCGCGCGATGAAGCTCGGCGCGGCGGGAGCGGTGATGGACGGGTGGGCGAGGGACACGGCGGGGATATTGCGATTGGGATTTCCGGCGTTTGCGCATGGGAGTTACGCGCAGGATCAGGGACCGCGGGGCGAGGTGGCGGATTTTCGGATCCCTGTGTATTTGGGCGGAGTGGCGATCCGGCCCGGAGACTTGATTTATGGCGACCGGGATGGCGTGTTGGTAGTGCCGAGGGAAGCGGAGAAAGAGGCCTTGACGCGGGCGTTTGAGAAACTGGAAGGGGAGAATCTGGTGCGCGTGGCGATTGAGAACGGCATGTCGACCGTGGAGGCGTTCCGCACCTACGGCGTAATGTGATGAATGCGGAGGAGTACTACCAGTTGGGCGTGCGCCTGGCGGCGGAAGACAAGCTGGGCGACGCGTTTGTGGCGCTGGAGGAATGCGTGACGCTGGATCCGGATCATGGGTTGGCTTGTAAGGAACTGGCCCGGTTGTCACTGATAGCCAATGAGGTGCGGGCGTTCACGAACTGGCTGCATGAAGCGCAACGGATTGACGAACGGGATCCCGAGCCGCATGTGATGATGGCTGAGCATTTGGTGGCGCGGCGGCGGTGGGAAGAAGCGGACATGGAAGTGCGCCTGGCGTTGCGGAGGGAGCCGGGTCCGGGATTGGCGAAGCGGTTGGCGGCGGCGCAGGCGCAGATTCCCGAGTATTTTTAGCATGGCGCGGATATTGGTGCTTGGCGCGGGATATACGGGAGGGAGGGTGGCTGCGTTGTTGCGGGAGGCGGGCCATCACGTGGTGACGACGCAGCGCGATGGCGGGGACTTACGCGTGGTTCTGCCCGATACGTCGGCGCTGGCGGCGTTGGAGGGTGCGGACTGGCGCGTGCTGTGGAGCGCGCCCGAGGTGGAGGGGATATCGGCACTGGAGGGAAAGGCGGCTCGTGTAGTGTATCTGTCGACGACGGGAGTTTATGGGGATCACCGCGTCGTGGATGCGTCGACGCCAGCGGCGCCGGTCACCGAGCGCACAATGAAGAGGCTGGTGGCGGAACGGGAAGTATTACGAGGGCCGTGGTCGGCCTGTGTGTTGCGGCCGGCAGCCATCTACGGGCCGGGGAGAGGAGCGCATGAGTCCCTTCGCGCGGGACGCTGGCGCGTAGCGGGGGACGGGGCGAACTACACGTCGCGGATTCATGTGGAGGATTTAGCGGCGATCTCGGCGGCGGCGGTGCTGGGGGAGCTGCAAGGGGCCTGGCCGGTGGCGGATGCGGAGCCGTGTACGAACGCGGAAATCACAAGGTTCTGCTGCAAACTAATGGGTCTTCCGCTGCCGCCGAGCGTGCCGGTGTCCGAAGTAGATGAGACACGGCGGGCCGACCGGCGCGTGGATGGCAGTGAAGTGCTTCGCCGATTGGGAATAAAGCTGCGGTATCCGAGCTATCGATCCGGTGTACCAGCGGCGTTGGCGGCGTCATGGTAGAGGAGGAGTATGGCGGAATTCGATGCGTTTTTGCTGCAGTCGTTCGGGGGACCGGAGAAGCGGGAGGATGTAATTCCGTTTCTTGAAAACGTGACGCGCGGGCGGGGTGTGCCACCGGAGCGGCTGTTGGAGGTGGCGGAGCACTATTACCATTTCGATGGCGTGAGCCCGATCAATGAGCAGTGCCGGGCGTTGTTGCGAGCGTTGGATTTGGACCTACCGATGTATTGGGGCAATCGGAACTGGCACCCGTATTTGACGGATACTATGCGGCAGATCGCGGCTGACGGGCGGAAGAAAGTGTTGGCGTTTCCGACGTCGGCATTCAGCAGTTACAGTGGGTGCCGTCAGTATCGGGAGGATATAGAGAGGGCCAGGGCTGAGGTAGGGGAATCGGCGCCGGACGTGGTTATGGTGCGGCGATTTTTCAACCATCCGTTGTTCATTGCAGTGATGCAGGAATCACTAGACGCGGCATTGGCCGAGGCGCCGGGAGCGAAGGTGATTTTCACGGCGCATAGCGTGCCGATGTCGATGGCGAATTCGAGCCCGTATGTGGAGCAGTTGCAGGAGGCGTCGCGACTGGTGGCCAGGGATGTTCCGTATCGATTGGCGTATCAGAGCCGCAGCGGGCCGCCACAGATTCCGTGGCTGGAGCCCGATATTCTTGACGTGCTGCGGGAGGAGAAAGGGAGCGTCGTTGTCCAGCCTATCGGGTTTCTTAGCGACCATATGGAGGTGATGTACGATCTGGATTTTGAGGCCCGGAATCTTGCGGAGGAGTTAGGGATGCGATTCGTGCGTGCAGCGACGGCGGGGACGCATCCGAAGTTTATCCGGATGATCCGCGAGCTGGTGGCTGAATATACCGCGGACGGGCCGGTACGCGTGATCGGGAATTTGCCCGCGCGAGCGTCCGTTTGCCCTTCGGACTGCTGCCCCGCGCCGGTGCGACGGCTTCCTGCGGGTTGAGTGTGGCGAGTTCCTGCTCAAGCTCCTGAATCGCCGGGAGTTGACCTCTCCACTGATCCGGAAGGGATTCGACGTACTCGAAGTCTGAGATACCGAGGGGTTTGGCGAAACCGCGCAGGGCATATTCCGCGAAGAATTGATTCTTGCCTTTGCATAGAATGAGCCCGATGGTGGGCTTGTCGGTCCCATGCCTAAGCAGGTCGTCAATTCCAGACAGGTAGAAGTTCATCTTCCCTACGAATTCCGGCTTGAAAGGGCTCATCTTCAGGTCTTCTGTGGCGCGGGACGTTATGTGGCGCACGATCCATCTACCAGCGGTTTCAGGATGGCACAAGGCGGCAAGCGCCACATAATTTGGATCAGAGGCTGCGCAGGAACTGGAGCAGCCCCGTGTCTTCCCGCCAGTGTTTTTGGGGTTGAGCAGTACGGACTTCGCAGGTTGCCAGAGCTTTCGCTTTCATCTCCATGTCGACTTCGGCGTAAATGTTCGTGGTGTTCAGAGAGACATGCCCCAACCAGGCGCGAATGGTATTGATGTCGACTCCGGCGCGGAGCAGATGGGTCGCGGTCGTGTGTCGACTATGCCGGGTCCGGCATAGTCGACACAGTTTCGCCACTCACCTGATTGAGAACGGCGCCGATCTGCCAACGGTACAAGCTTTACTCGGCCACACCGATCTAAAGGCCACCTCCATTTATCTGCATCTGTCACAGCGGCACCTGAAGGCAGCGGGCACACCGCTTGACAAGATAGAGGTCGCCACGCCGCTGGATCAGGTGAAGCGCTCCAGGAAACTGCAAAAGCGATGAAACGGCCACCCTTTGAGGTGGCCGATATCATTCGTGCGCATGGCAAGAGTTTCATCGAAAACAACCGGTCCTGGTTGACGTGGCTGCACCTGCGGGTGCTGTTCGCCATCGAGCGCTGCCGCACGGCCGTGCTCGGCGGCCACCTGGATCGCTGTAGCCAGTGCGGCCACATGGCCATCTCCTTCAACTCGTGCCGCTCGCGGCACTGTCCCAAGTGCCGTACGAATGCGCGCGACCAATGGCTCGCCGAGCGCGGCAAGGAACTGCTGCCGGTGAAGTACGTGCATGTCGTCTTCACTATTCCGCACGAACTGTCGTGGCTGGCACTGCGGAACAAGAAGGTGGTCTATGACCTTCTGTTTCGCGCCAGCGCTGCCACGCTTCTGGAGATTGCCGCCGACCCAAAACATCTGGGAGCGGAAATCGGGTTCTTGAGCGTACTCCATACCTGGGGACAAAATCTCCAGCATCACCCGCACGTTCACTGTGTGGTTCCAGCCGGTGGTTTGTCGGCCGATCATAAGCACTGGGTGCATCCGCGCTACGCGTTCTTCCTGCCGGTCAAGGTGCTGGGCTGCGTCTTTCGCGGCAAGTTCATTGCCGGGTTGAAGCGAGCCTTTCAACAGGGCGAACTGAAGTTCTTCGGCCAGTTGAAAGGTCTTGCGGAGCAGAAAGCGTTCCATGCGTTTCTGCGCCCGCTCTTTCGAAAGGACTGGGTCGTCTACGCCAAACGGCCATTCGGAGGACCTGAGCATGTCCTGCACTATCTGGCCCGCTATACGCATCGCGTCGCCATCTCCAATCACCGGATCGTGAACGTCGCCGATGGCAAGGTTACGTTTCGCTGGAAGGACTATGCCCAGAAGGGCAAAAAGCGGCTGATGACGATGACCGGTGAAGAGTTTCTCCGGCGGTTCCTGCTCCACACGCTGCCTCGTGGTTTTGTACGGATTCGCTTTTGCGGCTTCCTCGCCAATCGGAGGCGAGGCGAACTCTTGCCGCAGTGCCGAGAGCTGCTGAAAGCAGTGCCTCCTTTGCCTCCGACAACGCCGGCAGCGCCTTGTCCAGTACCCCGTTGTTCATGGCGTTGCCCGCACTGCGGCGGCGGCATGGCCTTGGCGGAGACGCTTTCGCCCCAACAACTGCAATGGCGATCCGTTGGGCTGACGGGCTATCGTGACACCTCTTAGCGGCAATGCATCGGCGAACCATCTGCATGCTCCGGCACGCAAGCTCGACGTGTGTGCCAACTCTGAAAAGTGTGCAAAACAGCCTATGCATCGCCTGCCAACCGAGGGCTTGGCTGATGCTCTCAGCACTCCTTGGCCATCCAAAGACGTTGCGAATGCCCCGGCCCTGGCGCAAACGGCGATGCCCGAGGAGTCCGCGTCAATTCAACACCCATAGCCCTCCCGCGTCCGCCGCAAACGCGGGCGCCTTCCTTCAAACGTCTCTATCCAAAGTGATCCGGCGGTCACCATTCCCCCGCTCCCCAGCACTCACGCGCCGGATCACTCCAGATAGAGTCATAGCGTCAGGGAAGGGTTATCTGCTCCGTCAGTCCCCGGAAGCTACACCTCGCGCACTGAGTGGCGACCTCAATCGTATCTGAGCGCAGTTGTAGGATCAACCAGGATAGCCCGCCGCGCGGGCGCATACGCTGCCAATGCGGCAGCAGCCAGAGGTACCAGCACTCCGATGAGGAAGGCAATGCCGTCAAAGGCCTCCATAAAGAACACGCGGGAGGCCAGAAGACGCCATACTGCCAATGCCAGGAGCGAGCCGACCATGCCGCCGATTAGGGCGAGCCGCATGGATTGCTTTAGCACCAGACGCGCAACGGCGCCTGCGGTGGCCCCAATTGCCATTCTGATTCCTATCTCCCGCGTTCGCTGCGAGACTGAGTACGAGAGCACGCCATAAACTCCTGACACCGCAAGGAAGAGGGCGAGTCCACCGATCACCGTGCAGACACCCGCCGCCATCTGGAATGGGAATACTGCTGCCGCCCGAAAAGTATCCAGGGTATGAATCTGGTCGACTGCCCCGGGGCTGATTGCGGCGAGATCCGCATCCAGCTTGTGGCGCGCCTGCTCCGAATTGCCGTGAACACCCACCAGCAGGCTGGTGCCCGCGGCGGTGGGAGTCGTAGGCAAATACAAGAGGGTAGGGTCCATGCCAACCGTGAAACAGCAACTCACGATATCCGCTGCCACGCCGATTATTCGCACTGATGGAAAGCTGCGCACCTTTGACCCCGGTGCGACGCTGGGATCTGGCACTAGCCGAAGAGTTTGGCCCAGCGGCTGTTGCCCGGGCCAGAAACGCAACGCGGTTTTCTGGCTCACAATGGCGACGGCTGCTCCCGCCTGGGCTTCTTCCACGCTAAAGTCACGGCCACTCAGGATGGGAATGCCGAGAATCCGGAAGAATGTGGGCGAGACGAAGTTGTACGAGCCACGAACTGCGGTTCCTTCGCCCGAAATCATAGGTACAGTCAACAGCATTCCATTTAGCGGGATGGACTGCGCCGACGCAATCCCTTCAACTACGGGTTGCTCCGTCAGTCGGGAGAGAAGTTTGGACCGATACTTCTCGTTGATATGCATTTCCAAGACTCCGCTTGTCGTAAAGCCCACCTCCTGCCTGTTCATCCGAGAACTAGCGCGCAAGGCCAGGCCTGCGACGGTAAGCAACATTACGCACGCGGTGATCTGCAAAATCACTGACGCGTTGCGGAGTCTAGTTGGTCGCATGTTGGGCGCAAACTCACCTTTGGCAGCCTGCGAAAGATCGAGGCGGGTGGCTTGAAATGCGGGTGCCAGCCCAAACAGCGCGGCCGAGGAGGCGGCGATAGCGATCAAGAACCCGAATACGCGAATATCGAATCCTAGTGATGGTATGGTGACGATCTGAGCAAGGTCCGGCGGCATGGCTGAGAACACGATCCGTTGACCGGCACGAAGCGCCAACTCCGACAGCGCAGCACCGGCCATGGCGGCTGGCACCGACAGGACTAAACTCTCGGTCAAAAGTTGACGAACTAGTCGAACGCGAGCCGCGCCTAACGACAGCCTTAACCCGATTTCACGCTGTCGGCCCACGGCACGCGCAAACATCATGCCTGCGATGTTTGCGCAGGCGATGCATAGCACCAGCAGGAAAGCTGCAACGACCGGGGTTGCAGCCGCAACCAGTTGGGGCGTCAGGCGAATTGAAGTAGCGCGCGAATCAAGAAGGACACCGACGGCTTTCTCATCCTCACTTCTGCCGTCGGCCCCATGTCTCGCCCGCACAAGGAGTGCTGCCTCTGCCTGCCTTGAAGTAAGCCCCGACCTTAGCCGGCCGAGAATATCGAGTCGGTTCGGATGATCGGGACCGAAGAGACTCGGGCCGTCCTCCAACTGGTCCGCCATGGTAATCGGCACCCAGAAGTCGAGCGTCTTTGCGTTTAGGCCGCTGAATTCGGGGTTTGTAATCCCAATCACTTCCAGAGGATGGCCGCGAATCACGATTGTCTTGCCGACCAGGTCGTTGTTGGCACCGAACTTGTTCTGCCAGGCGGAATGACTCAGGACAACAACAGGGGCCGATCCTGCCGACGCGCCGTCTTCCGCTACAAATGTCCGGCCAGAAAGCGCTCTCACGCCAAGCATGCGGAAGTAGTTGGGCGTTACCAGTTCGCCGAAAAGCGGACGACCCTCAACGCGAGCGAAGATTGGTCTGGTGGCCGCAACCTCGGAAAACACCGGATTACCATCGCGGAGGCTCTCGTATTCAGCCCACGAGAACGAGTGCGTTGCTCCACGACGGTCAGTCCATGAGTATTGATAGAGGCTTTTCGGGTCACTGACCGCGACAGGTCGGAGAACGTAGGCGTTGAAAATGGTGAAGAGGGCCGTGTTAAGGCCGAGGGGCAAAGCTATAGTAACGACAACTGTCAGGGCAAATACTGGCGTGCGCCAAAAGCTCCTGACTGCATAACGCACGTCAGCCAGCGCGTCTTCGATCAAGCGTGTGCCGCGCGCATCCCGGCATTCCTCCTTCGCCACGTCAAGACTGCCAAACTGCAGGCGCGCGAGGCGAGACGCTTCGGTTGGATCGATTCCTCGATTTTGATTCTTCCTCGCCTGCATCTCAAGATGAGTGGTGATTTCCTCGTCAAGTTCATCCTCAACACCGTTGCGCTGAAACAGCGCGCGAAGCCGAAGTCTGATGTCGTTCCAATTCATATCAGGCCATATCCAGAACCTGAGCGATCGCGCCCGAGATCCGGGCCCACGCCTCGGTTTCCCGCTGCAGTTGTTTCTTTCCCGCCGTGGTGAGTGTGTAGAATCGCGCTCGACGGCCAAGTTCGGAAACACCCCATTCCGCCGCAATCCAACCCTGGTGCTCCAGCCGATGAAGTGCGGGATACAGAGAACCCTGATTGACGCGCAACACATCCTGCGAGGCTTGCTGTATCCGCTCCGAGATTGCCCATCCATGCATAGCGCCTAGTTGCAACGTCCGGAGGATGAGTAAGTCGAGGGTGCCTTGTAGTACGTCAAGCCTGGCGCTGTTGCTCATGTTGTCGAATCTCGACAACATGGTATCGCGCGTTGGTGTCGAGTGTCAACAACAGATTCCGCAGTCGCGGACAGGCATGAGGCGGCCCGCGTAAAGCCCTTTTTGTCGATAGATAACGGCCAGTCGCCAAGTGTAGAGAAGTTGGTACGGAAGAAGGGCCCGGTTATGTGGCGCTTGCCGCCGTGCGCCATCCTAAGATCGCTGACAGATGGTCCCAGCGCCACATAACGCCGGTGGCCACAGACCTATTATGTGGCCGGCCACATAACAGGTCGATAACGACGAAACAGCGCAGTTTCAGGTGCTAGAAGAGCAGGTCGACTTTGAAGTCCTCGCCGCCGACTTCGAGCGGATACTGGCTGCCAACAAACGCGAAGCCGACGCCCAGCTCGAGCAGGAATTTGCGAATGTGCTCGATGAGACCGCTTTCGAGATCTTTTTCGTGAGCGTCCTGGGAAAGCGTGAGGAAGTCGAAGTTGTATGGGTCTTTCAAGAGTTGGCGCGCCAGATCGGACTGCGGTGCGGGCAACGTGCGATCGAAGTTGGTGACGGCCTTTCCCTGCCGGCGGTAGAGCTTCGTTTCGATCTGGAGGACGAGAACATTTCGGCTCCAACCGTGCTGAACGGCCTGGTTGGCGTACCACACCCGCTGCTTGTGATCTTTCAGCTTGTCCAGCAGCACGCAGTTGTGAAACCAGGGCAATTGTGCAGCAGGCTGCTGCACAAATGAGGTGGATGCCCACGCTTCTGCAAGTGCCTTCATATACTTCAAGTTACGAAGGGAGAAGCCTTGCATGGAGGGGAAGCTGTGCTTCAAAATCTCGCGCTAAAGTTTCGATGACTTTTGCTCCCCAGCCTTCTTCTTTTTGGCGGCGGTTGATCTCGTTGCCGATGTCCCAATAGAGCATCACCAACTCCCGGTTGACGGCGAGAGGGGCGCGAACCTGCGCGCTCTGGATGCGCGCTTTCAGGTCGGCGAGCAGAGCGGAATATGCATTCGGCACCGCGGATCGTTTCGTGAGCTTCATGTCCTGTTCAACAGTTTCGTCGTAGCAGCCGGAAACTCAAGGTCAGATTGTCCCGTAGGATTTTCCCGTGGCAGTGATGGTGAGAATTTCCGGAGGGTTCGGACACTCTATGGATAGGTGCCGCCCAGGCGCGCACTATAATTGGAACTTACGAATGATCGACGAAAAAGAAAAGCTACGCGCGTTGCAGGCCACGCTGGGCGCGATTGAGAAGCAGTTCGGCAAGGGATCCGTGCTGCGACTGGGGTCGAAGGAGGCGGTTGCGCCGATTGCCGCCATTTCGTCGGGATCGATTTCCGTGGATTATGCGCTGGGCGTCGGGGGTTTGCCCCGGGGACGAATCATCGAGGTGTTCGGGCCGGAATCCTCAGGCAAAACGACGCTGGCTTTGCAGGTGGTTGCGCAGGCTCAGAAACAGGGCGGAATTGCGGCGTATGTCGATGTGGAGCACGCGCTTGACCCCGGTTATGCGCAAAAACTGGGTGTTGATATCGACAACATGCTGGTTTCGCAGCCCGACTATGCCGAACAGGCATTAGAGATTGCCAATACGCTGATTGCGTCGAATTCGATTGACGTGCTGGTGGTGGATTCGGTGGCGGCGCTGGTTCCGAAGGCGGAACTCGACGGCGAAATGGGTGACGCCTTTGTCGGCATCCAGGCGCGGTTGATGTCGCAGGCGATGCGGAAGTTGACTGGCGTAGTGGCGAAGAGCAACACGTGCCTGATCTTTATCAACCAGATTCGCGAGAAGATCGGCGTGATGTTCGGTAACCCCGAGACTACTTCAGGCGGCCGGGCGTTGAAGTTCTATTCGAGCGTGAGAATCGACATCCGGCGCATCGCCGCCATCAAGGAAGGCGATGTCGTAACGGGGAACAGGACCAAGATCAAGGTGGTGAAGAATAAGGTGGCTGCGCCGTTCCGCGAAGCTGAGTTCGACATCATGTACGGCGAGGGGATCTCGAAAGAGGGCGATCTGATCGACCTCGGCGTGGCGCACAACCTGGTTGAAAAGTCGGGCTCCTGGTACAGCTTCCAGGGGGAACGGATCGGGCAGGGCCGGGAGAACGCGAAGCAGTTTTTGAAGGAGAATCCCGAGATCGCCGGCAAGGTGGATACCAGTTTGCGCGCAAAGCTTGGGTTGCCCGCATTGGTTGGTGAACCGGCGGCGGAGAAACCCGTCGCGAAGGGCAAGGGCGGAGCTGCCTAGGCCAGGTCTGGTGTGCGGAAACGGACAACTGGTTCCGCGCTGGGACAGTTTGAGGAGCGCCTTACAGATGGTAAGTGGTTTGTTGTCAATGTGATGAAGATTGGAAGTGCAGTTGCGTGAGAAGGATTGAGGTTTCTATGCCCAATCATGCACCGCTTTCCCGTTATCTGTTGATTGGTATTGCCGTGTTGATGTTCTGTGCGGCCCTACCGGATGCCGAGTTGCTGCTGATGCAAGCCCGGCAATGGACGAAACAACGGACAGAACGGCGGGTTGAGCGAATTACCGTGATCGACCCAGCCCCCTTTCGCTAGCCGATCATATTAGCGATCGCCTCTTCCGCTGTCACCGTGCCGCGGCGGAAGGTACGGCCGTTCCGTTCATAATCGACGTGGCCGGAATTGATTCCTTGATACATCTCCTGGACGAGGGTGGCGACACTGGGGGAGACGCCGAACGAGAGGAGTGCCGGCACCACGGCCTCCGCCGGGTGAGTAACCAGGTGAACACTCCTGTTCAGCGCTTTGCCGAACGCGGCAGCGATATCTTCCGGCGTGTATTCCGCAGGACCGCTGATTTCGACGATGCGAGGGCCGGTTACGGCTGAGAGCAAGTGTTCCGCGGCGAAGCGGCCGATGTCGGTCGTGGAAATCATCGGAATAGCGCGGCCCGGGGTAAAGAAGCTGTGGAGGATGCTGTCGGAGGTGGCGCTCGCGACACCCGACGCCCAGTTTTCGAAGAAGTAGGCAGCGCGGAGAAATGTGATGCCCCTGGCAGCGCCGGCCAGGAGCTCTTCCGCGTGGTGAAGGGACCGGATGGGGCCCGTGCCGGCGGCGTGCTGCGCGCCGACCGAGGAAAGAAAGACGATGTGCGGGACGGCGCTGGCCTGGACGGCGGTGGCAAGTTTCCTCACAAATTGTGCTCGGTCAGCGAGGAAATCAGCGGCGGCGTTGTTGGGCGGACAGAGGAGATAGGCGCCTTGGGCTGTGGATAGAAGATCGGTCAGGGCGGGGGAATCGTCGAGGGAAAGGGTAGCGACGGTCGCGCCCTTGGCCCGCCATGGGTCGCCCTTGGCCGCGTCACGGACGACGACGGTGACGGGTTGGCGTTGGGCTAGAAGGGTATCGGCGACCACTCGCCCTGTGTTTCCGCTGACTCCGGCGACTATGAACATGAGAAGTGCTCCTTCTACGCCCTGGGTAACATTTTTTCGACGCCCATCGCCCGATAGTAGTATCAAAAGAAGCGATGAAATCTGCTGCCGTTCTTTTTCTGCTCCCTGTTGCCCTTTTGGCGCAGACCAAACTCACCGACGACGAGATAGTTTGGCTCGATAATTATCAAACCGCGCTGAAAGAGGCAAGGGCGACGGGAAAGCCAATCTTTCTGGAATACCGCTGCGAGCCTTGAACGAACGGTAGAGTTTTCGACGCACAGGTTGTGCTGTCGCCGCCAGATTCACCACTCGGAAAACAGTTGCGGAACTATGTCTGCGTGCGGATTATCCGCATGGACAACGTAGACATCGGTCTGTTCGATTATGACCGGAACAACACGCTGTACTTCTTCCTGCTGAATGCGGACGAGCAGATTTATATGCGCTACGGCGGAAGGGATTCGCGGGCGGCGGACTCGTATCTGAACTTGGATAGCCTGGCGCTGGCTGCGGCGAAGGGGTTAGAGCTGCACAAGCAGTATCAGGCGGGCAACACCCAGAATTGGGTGCGGCCGAAGGCGTTTTCGCCGCGTGACTACCCCATGCTGGTGGACCGCACATTTAAACAGAACGCCTGTGTGGAATGCCACTTGATTGGCGACTTCCAGAACCTGCACCGCGAGAAGGACGGAACGCTGGATAAGCTGGTCCATCTGTTCCGATCACCGGACATACGCACGATTGGGATTGAGTTAGATGTACCGAAGGGGTTGATGGTGAAGGCGGCGAGCGGCGCGGCGCAGGCGGCGGGCCTTCGTGCGGGTGACAGGATCACAAAGTGGGAAGGCGACACTGTTTGGACCTTCGGGGATTTGCAGTACCGGTATGACAAGGTGCCGCGGACGGCGAGAACGGTGGCGGTGACCGTTGAGCGGGAGGGAGGGCCGACGGAGCTAACGATAGCGCTGCCGGTGCGCTGGTGGTGGACGGATACGCGGTATCGGCAGTCCAGCGTGGAGCCGAGGGCCTATTTTGAAGACAGGGCGCTAACGGCGGAGGAAAGGGCGAAGTTTGGTCTGCCGGCGGGCGGTTTTGCGAGTTACGTGAAGTATGTGTCGTCGATGGCGCAGAGCGTACAGGCGCATGATTTGAAGGTGGGAGACATCATCGTTTCGGTGGATGGGAAGGATCGGGATGAGAACGCGGACACGGCGTCGTTGTACATTGTGCTGCACAAGACGCCCGGTGATACCGGGACGCTGGACGTGCTGCGGGATGGGAAGAGGATTTCGATGCCGTTGAAGACGATTCGGATGAGTTTTCGGAAATAGCGTGGAGAGGTTCGAGGCGGATGGCTTTGCGATCGTACCCAGGGTAGCGGGTGCCGTTGCAGTGGATGGACTGCTTGCGGCGATTGCGAAGGCCGAGACGGCCGGGCGACGTGGCTCGTATGCAATCCGGAACCTGCTAAGCGATGTGCCGGCAGTTTGTGAGTGGACCGAGTCAGCCGCCTGCCGGGATCTGGTGGAGCCGATCCTGGGGCGCGACGCCCGGGCAGTGCGCGGCATTCTCTTCGACAAGACTCCCGATGCCAATTGGAAAGTACCTTGGCATCAGGACTTGAGCATCGCGGTTGCAGAGAGAATCGACATCGCCGGTTTCGGGCCCTGGTCGATGAAGGCAGGGGTTGTCCATGTTCAGCCGCCGGACGGAGTGCTCCGGAAGATGGTGTCGCTGCGGCTGCACCTGGATGATTGCCGCGAAGAAAGCGGGCCATTGCGTGTGATTCCCGGTTCGCACACAGCCGGGCGATCGCCGGAACCGCCGCGAAATGGCCGCCCGGCGGTGGCCTGTCTTGCGCCCCGCGGCAGCGCCCTGTTGATGCGCCCGCTGCTGTGGCACGCCTCTTCCGCCGCGACGCGGCCGGGACATCGCCGTGTGATCCACATCGAGTTTTCCGGTGCGTTACTGCCCGGGGGGTTGCGATGGGTATCCTAAAGTTGATGCTTCGGCGAAGGATCGGCGTATTTGCGATTGCCGCGTTGGCGCTGCCCGCGGCGGAGTGGTCGAAACCGGCCGAGGTGCTGGTGGATGATGTGATCTGCGCTTCTTATCGGGCTCGGCTGGACGACAGCGGGAATCTGGTGATTGCGTTGATGCTGGCGGATGGGTGGCACTCGTTCGCGATGGACAATCAGATCCGGGCGAATGAAAAGCTAGCGGGAAAGAAGGCGCTCGGGATGGACAAGCCGACCTCATTTGAGATCACGGGCGGATTGGCGATTGGCGGGAGTTGGATGCAGTCCGCGCTGAAGGATTTTTCGAAGCCGGAGTTGCGGATCTTCTCGTGGGGATTTGAGAAGCAGGCGCTGTTTGCGGCGAGGGTGAAACGAACCGGAAACGAACCCAGCGCGCGCGTTGAGATAAAGGGTCAGGCATGCACGGAGTCCATCTGCAAGAACATCGACACTGCGTTGGAACTGGATCTGCGGTCGCCTGCCAGCGTGGCGGAGCCAGGGCTCGCCGTTCTCACTCCTGTTCGCGTGCAGTGAATATACTGGTCGCTGATGTGGCCAGCACCGCTCCTCCTGTTGGCGGCGGGACTGTTCGATACCGACGTCATGCCGATCTTTCGCGCGAAGTGTATCTCCTGTCATAGCGCGAAGACTCGTAGCGGCGGGCTGGCGCTAGAGACGGCGGAGGATGCGTTGCGAGGCGGGAAATCTGGCGGCGCGATTGTCGCGGGGAAACCGTCGGATAGCCTGCTGCTCTCCATGGTTGCGGCGGGAAAGATGCCGATGGGCGGCGCTCGTTTGAGTGAGCCAGAAATTACCGCCATTCGCACGTGGATCGAGCAGGAGGACAGGAAGTCACCGATAGGGGAGCGGGATGTAACGGCGATATTGGGCGCGAAGTGCTGGGTGTGCCACGGTCGCCGGGAGAAGATGGGCGGGCTGGACTTGCGCACGCATGAGTCGATGGTGCGGGGCGGGAAATCGGGGCCGGCGGTGGTAGCCGGAAAACCGGATGAGAGTCTGCTGGTGAAACGGATTGCGGCGCAGGAGATGCCCCCGCCGAAGTTGCAGGAGCAGTACTCGGTCCGCGGATTGACGGATGACGAGTTGGCGAAAGTGCGGCAGTGGATCGCCGACGGGGCGAAGCCGGACTTTGAGAAGCCATTGGAGGTGACTGTGGCCAGCGATCCCGCGATTCGCGCAAAGGATCGCGAGTTTTGGGCATTCCGGACTCCGGTGCGTCCGGACGTTCCAGCGGGAGTAAATGCCGTGGACGCATTGTCCGGTAAGCTGGCGCCGGCCGCGAACGATTTGACGCTGATGCGGCGGGCGTATTTCGATCTGACCGGGCTGCCGCCGAAGCCGGAAGAGGTGTCGTCGTTTGAGAGAGACGGTGATCCGAAGCGTTATGAAAAGCTCCTCGACCGGCTATTGGCATCACGCCGTTATGGGGAACGCTGGGCCCAGCACTGGCTGGACGCTGTGGGGTACTCGGACAGCGAGGGCGGAAACAGTGGAGATCAAAACCGGCCGCATGCCTGGCGATACCGGGACTATGTGATTCGGGCCTTCCATTCCAACAAGCCCTACGACAAGTTTCTGACGGAGCAGTTGGCGGGCGATGAGCTATTCGATTACGGCTCAGTGAAGAGGCTGACGCCGGAACAACTGGAGGTACTGGCCGCGACGGGTTTCTGGCGAACGGCGCCGGACGCGACCTACTCGACCGAACAGAATTTCATTCCCGAGCGGATGGACGTGATTGCCGGCCAGTTGGAAGTCTTGGGTTCGGCGGTGATGGGGCTGTCGGTGGGCTGCGCGCGCTGCCATGACCACAAGTACGATCCGATACCGACGCGCGACTACTATCGACTGGTTTCCGTGCTGACTCCCGCATTCGATCCGTATCATTGGCTGCCGCCCGTGTATCCGTGCGGCGGTGTGGGCGCGAAGTGCGATGAGAAGAGCACGCGCTATGTGTTGCCTAGAGCGACGGCGGAATGGGAAGAAGCGACGGCATTCAACACGCCGATTGAGCTTCGAGTAAAGGAGCTGCAAGAGCAGATCGAGGAGAAGGCCCGGCCTTATCGAGAGAAGAAGGGCAATAAAGATGCGAAACTGGCGGATTTGGCAGCGGAGTTCGAGGCGTTCAAGAAAGAGAAAACCGGACTCGACGAGCAGATTCAAAAAGAACGAACAAAACTGAAAGCGCTGCCGCTAGTGCGCGCGCTATTCGACCTGGGACCCGAACCGCCTCCAACGCGAATTCTGTTGCGCGGGGATGCGACTACGCCAGGGGCGTTGGTGGGGCCCGGTGCGCCGTCGATTTTGTCCGCGCCGTCGAGGGACTATCGTGTAGAACCGCTTGCCCATTCGAGCGGGCGCCGGCTGGCGCTGGCGAAGTGGATGATCCATCCGGAGCACCCGCTGACTGCGCGAGTGATGGTGAACCGGATATGGCAGCACCATTTCGGTACCGGAATTGTCTCGACCGCCGGCAACTTCGGGCGAATGGGCGCGGCACCGATGAATCAGAAGCTGCTCGATTGGCTGGCGGTTGAATTCGTGCGAAGCGGCTGGGATGTGAAAGCAATGCACCGGCTTATCATGACGTCGGCGGTATACCGGCAGCAGTCCGGCGCGAATGGTTTTCCGCTTCGGCGCATTGATGCGGAGTGTATCCGCGACGCGATTCTGCAGATTGCAGGACGCCTTGAGGAGAAGCCATTCGGACCAGCGGACAAATTCAAGGCGCAGCCGGATGGAGAGGTCGTGACGGAAAGTCTGCGACGCTCCGTGTTTGTATCGCACCGGCGCACGCAGCCGCTATCGCTGCTGGAAACTTTTGATCAACCGTTCATGAATCCGAACTGTGTGCGGCGAGGCACATCGGTGGTGTCGTCGCAAGCTCTCCATCTGATGAATAGCGATTTGACACGGGAGAACGCGCGGTACATGGCGGGACGGATTGTCGACGCGGTGGGCGATGATGCCACGGCGCAGATAGAGCGCGCATACCTGCTGGCATTCGCCCGCCGGCCGAGTGTCGATGAGACGAAGGCCGCATTGGGCGCATTGGAGCGAATGAACGCGGAGTGGGAGAAACCGCTGGAAAAGGAGAGGCCGGCGGAACCGGTTCGAAGCCGCGCGAAGTGGCTCGCGCTGTCCACGCTTTGCCACGCGCTGATTAACTCCGCTGAATTTCTGTACATTGACTGAGGAGCCCATGCCAACCCGCCGCGACTTCTTCTCTCGTATGTCCGATGGCCTGATGGGCACGGCGCTCGCCAGTCTGTTCGCGCAGAACCTGCACGCAAACGACGGGCTGTATGATCTGACACCGAAGAAGCCGCACCATGCGCCGAGGGCGAAGGCCGTGATCCAGCTCTTCATGAACGGCGGACCAAGCCAGGTGGATCTGTTTGACCACAAGCCGGCGCTGACCAAGTATGCCGGCCAGGCGCCGAGCCGCGATCTGGCCGCGGAAGTGCGGGCCGTTAGAGAAACGGGCGGGCTGATGCCGTCGCCTTATAAGTTCGCCAGATACGGGCAGTCTGGAATTGAGTTATCGGAGATGCTGCCGCATTTGGCAAAGGTTGCGGATGAGATTAGCGTCGTGAAGTCGATGTACACCACGCACCTGGCGCATGAGGCAGCGTTGTTCCTGATGCACGGGGGACGGATCCTGCCGACGCGGCCGTCGCTAGGAGCGTGGGTTACCTTCGGGCTGGGATCGGAGAATCAGAACCTTCCGGCGTACGTTGTGCTCGATGACCCGAAGGGGCCACCGATCAACTTCATTCAAAACTGGCAGGCTGGCTGGCTGCCGGCGGTGTATCAGGGGACGCGGGTGCGCTCGGAGGGATCGCCGATCTTGAATTTGCAGGCGAAGCAGGAGTATCCGAGCGGGATCGTGGATCTGAGCCGGAGTCTGCTGCACAGGATGGACACAGCGCATAGGGACCGGCATCCGGGAAATGCGGAGCTGGAAGCGCGCATCGCGAATTATGAATTGGCGGCGCGGATGCAGATGGAGGCAACGGATGCGCTGGACATCGAAAAAGAGAGCGCGGCGACGAAGTTGGCTTATGGTTTGAACGATGAGCGCACGGCCTCCTATGGGAAACGCTGCCTGATGGCACGGCGACTGGTGGAACGCGGCGTGCGGTTGGTGCAGGTGTATATCGAACAGCAGATTTGGGATAACCACAACAAGATTCGCGCGGGCCTGGAGTACGCATGCGGAAAGACGGATCGACCGGCGGCGGCACTGGTTCGAGACTTGAAGGAGCGCGGGCTGTTGGATTCGACCCTCGTTGTTTGGGGCGGGGAGTTTGGCCGATTGCCGATTGCGCAGGATCCGGGACCGAACGCGGGGCGCGATCATGGTCCGTCCGGATTCAGCATTTGGATGGCGGGAGGTGGGATCAAGGGTGGGACGACCTACGGTGCGACGGATGAGATCGGATATCGGGCGGCGGAGAACCGAGTGAGCGTCCATGATTTTCATGCAACGGTGCTGCACCTTTTGGGAATGGACCACCGGAAGCTGGTGTTCGAACGTGAAGGGCGGAATGAGCGGATTACGGATGAGTTTCCGGCGCGTGTGCTGGGCGAGATCATTTCGTAGTGTGGCCGGGAGAAAGAGAAAGACCCCGGCTTGACGGGCCCAATCGGCGAAATATATACTCCCACTGGCCGCGAACTCTACGGCCGGACAGGCTGCCGCATGAAGCCCGCAACCACGATCAGCAAAGTATGCCGCGTTCTGGGAGAGTTTCGTCAGCGGCCGAGCCTCGGCGTGACGGATCTGGCACGCCGGACCAACCTTCTGCCGAGCGACGTACACCGGATACTGTCCTCCCTGAAAGTGTGCGGCTTTGTAGAGCAGAACCCGCATACGAAGACCTATCGGCTTGGCGTTGGTCTAATGAAAATCGGCCTCGCGGCATTCCAGCGCAATGAACTGCGGGAGGCGGCGCGGCCGCTGCTATTACGACTTTCCGAAACTATGGAAGCCACCGCGCACCTGGCTATCTTCGATCCGCAGGAGTTCGACATTTTCCTAGCGGACCAATTCGACAGCAGCGCGGAAGTACCGTTCAAGGCTAACTTCGGCGCCACAGCCGCGGCGCACTGCACAGCGCTGGGCAAGGCGATTATGGCGAACATCGACCACGACATTGCGCTGCGGTATTTGGAGCAGAGAGGCACGCCGAGGACTGCACCGAATACAATTACGGAGTTATCGGTGTTAGAGGCGGAGCTAAGAAAGACGCGCCGCCAGGGCTATAGCCTGGACCTGGAAGAGAGCGCGGGCGGAGCGTGCTGCGTCGGCGCCGCTGTCAGGGATTGGACCGGCACCGCGATCGGAGCAATTAGCGTATCGATGCCTTCTCAGCGTTTCTACCGGACCCAGCCGGCGATGTTCGCTTCGGCGGTCCGCGCAACGGCGGCCGAGCTTTCGCACCTAGTCGGTTATCAAGCGATACCGGCCGGCGCGCGTACGTAGGTTCAACTATTTTGAACGACCCGATTGACCGGGTCACTAATTTTCATCAGGCTAATACAAAACTCCGTTGCGTACGGAGGGGGATTTCTTTTCGATGGAGGTTACCATGTTGTCTCGTCTGATTGTGGTCGTTCTTGCGGCGATGCCATTGTTGGCGCAGTCGACTGGAACCGCGACGGTGGTCGGCACTGTAACCGATTCCACCGGCGCCGTGATTCCAGGCGTGCGTCTAACTGTACGGAATATCGGCACTCAGTTCGCCTACGAAGGGCAGACAACGGCGGCGGGAAGTTATTACATTCCAAATCTACCGTCGGGCAACTACGAAGTTGTGGCTGAGGCACAGGGGTTCAAGCGCTTCGTGCAGAGCGGCCTGGTCCTTCGCATCAACGAGTCACCGCGTATCGACGTTGTTCTTGAAGTCGGCAACGTCAGCGATTCGGTGAAGGTGAATGCGACACCGCCGCTGCTGGAGACGGAAACCGCGGGATCGGGACAGGTGCTGGATGGCGAAGTGGTGCAGAAGCTTCCGGTGATGCAGAAGTTTGTCCATCGGGTGCTGCTCTACATGCCGGGCATGACGAACATCAACGGCCAACACGCCGTTGGCCAGCGGCAGAGGGCGATTGGCTATTCCATGGACGGTGTGAACGGCAAGGAACCGGCGGTTGGCCAGGTTGGCGACTATCAACGGACGATGATCGCGTCGCTCGATTCGATCCAGGAATTTAAGATGTGGACGACGGGCACGCCGGCCGAGTTCGGGCACTCGGCCGGAGGCCAGTTGAGCGTGGTGTTCAAGAGCGGCACGAACCTTTTTCACGGGAATGTGGAGGACCGGTACACCAATGGGAAATTGATCCACAGAGCATTTCTGGAGCAGTTGCCGCGCACAGGAGATTTCGATTATCACGAATGGGGAGCGACGGCGTCGGGCAAGATCATCAAGGACAAGACGTTCTTCTTCGGCGGTTTCCAGCAGCACTATGAGAAGTTGAGCGAGACGGTGATTGTCACCGTGCCCAGCCCGGAAATGTACGCAGGCGACTTCCGGTTTGGCGGCCGTGGATTGGCGATCTACAACCCCTTGACCACGCGGCTGAACGGATCGACATGGACCCGGGATCCATTCCCGAACAATACGATTCCGCAGTCGATGTATGATCCGGTGGCGAAAAAACTCCTGGCGCTGAAGCCGTGGCGGGAGCAGTCGGATCCTGGAACGATCCAAGCGACGGGACCAGTGAATAACCTGACGTACAATGCCGGCGGCGCTTATAACTTCCAGCGCCTCGACGGCAAGATCGATCATCAATTCAGCAACAGCCACCGCATATTCGGACGTTATTCGCACGTGCGTCACAGGAGCCAGGAACGGCCGGTCCGCGAACTGACGGAGATCGTGTATGGCAATGTTTATGTGAAGCCGCTGGACCAGCGGAACGTCGCTATTTCCGATACATACACTTTCAGTCCGACGGCGATCAACGAGATGCGCCTTGGCTTCAACCGGCGCGTAAGCTCCGCGATACCGGAGAGTCTGGGCGCCGGATGGGCAAAGCAGCTTGGAATTCCGGGCGTATCCGATGAGACCTTCCCCGACTTCCAAAACCCAGGCGCCGGCCGCTTCTATAACCTCGGCCCAGGCGGGCGTTCACTGGATGTTGCCGAAGACATCACGTTCCAGAACAACTTCACGAAGATCATGGGCAAGCACACGATGAAGTTCGGCTACGAAGCGATGCGGATTCGCTACAATTCGCTGTCCGGCGCTCTGCCTTCCGGCCAGTACCGGATGGCGGGTACAGAACTTCCATTCACGCCGAACACGGGTAACCCATTTGCCAGCCTGCTACTAGGGACCGTTGGGCAGGGCGTGTTCCAGCAGAATAACGCCACGTGGCTGCCGCGCTGGTGGTCGCATTCCTTTTATGGGCAGACCGCGTGGCGGCCGCGCCGCAACCTGACAGTCGAACTCGGCGTGCGTTGGAGCTATGAATCGCCATTCTCCACAAAATACGGGCAGCAGGCGCAGTTCGATCCGAATGCAACCGATTCGTTGACGGGCATGAAGGGTGCGATCCTGCACGGTAAAGGCAACCTTGCCAAACGCGACCTAAACAACTTCCAGCCGCGGCTGGGGGTGGCATGGAATCTGAATCCACGGGTTGTGTTTCGTTCCAGCTTCGGCATGTACACGGTCGACCTGATGACCAACGGCGCGGGACAGAATTTCGAAGAATATGTCGCCACGGCCAACGTGCAAGCGCCGCCGGGCGATCCGCGGCACGCGTTTCTGCTATCGCAAGGCCCGGGCGCGATCTCATTCCCGGCCACCGCGGATGGCAGCGCTCCGTTCCAGGGCACGAACTACGGCGGGCGCAATGCGTCCTGGTTCGATCCCAATATGCGGATGCCCTACGTGCTGATGTGGTCCGGCGGATTCCAGGTGCAATTGACGAGGAACTGGCTGATGGAGACGATGTACCAGGGTTCTTCGGGTGTGGGCCTGTTGAACAACTGGGACATGAACGTGGTGCCGTTGAATGTGTCGACGGACCCGGTGCTTCTGAACCAGATCTTCAACGCGGTGCAGAATTACAAGCCGTACAAGCAATTCGGCTCCATTCAACACTACTCGAATTATGGCCACAACTCCCACCACTCGGGGACCTTCCGTGTCGAGCGCCGCTTTGCGCATGGCATGACCCTCAATACGTTCTATCAATTGGGAAAAACTTTGAACGATGGCGACGACGACGGCGGGCGCAGCGGCATTACCTTCTACAACCGTACGCTGGAAAAGGCGCGAGCGAGCTACGATATCCGCCACCGCCTGGTGAGCGTGATGACGTATGAACTGCCCTTCGGCAAAGGGCGCAAGTTTATGAGCGGCGGCGGCATTTTCGGGCACGTGCTCGGCAATTGGGATTTCGCCTGGACACAAACGTTCCAGAGCGGACCGCCGGTAACGATCACCGCGGCTGGCAGCACGAACCGCTACCTCCCTGGTGTGGTTCGCCCCAACGCGGTGTTACCGGCGGAACAGATGGTGGTGAGCGATTACTCCGTGGGCCAGCGCTTCCCGCTAGCGGCGCAGAATAACTATTTCAATAATGCGGCCTTCGCCTATCCGGCCGCGTTTACGGCGGGCACGATGGGGCGGAACGTCGTGGAGTCCCCGGGGTTGCGGTGGACGCAGTTGTCGATCTCGAAGGACTTCCGTATCACGGAGCGAGTCCGCTTCGTCATTCGCTGGGATTGCAACAATCCGACCAAGGAACCGCAGCTTGCGGATCCTGGCGCAGTCTACAACACTAACAACCTGGCGCAATTCGGACGATTCAACGGCATCGGCCGCGGAAGCTTCTCCGATATCGGAACGGCGCGAATGCATCACATCATCGTGGGCCGGGTGCAGTGGTAAGCCGGCGTATTTTTGTTGGGGGTGCGCTGGCGGGTTGTGCGATCGCGCAGTCGCGCCGCCGTGTCCTGGCGCTGATCGGGGACCGGTACCACAATCCCGATTACATCCGCGTCGGGCTGAACAAGGTGTTTGAAGGGATGGATCTGGCGGTAGATTATACGATCCACTACGATGAGCTCAGCGCGGCGAAATTGAAGGGGTACCAGTTGTTTCTGTGTCTGCGTGACGGAATGATCTGGCCCGATGGTTATCTGGGACCGGACGCCTACCAGGCGTACGCCGCCGGGCTAGAGAATCGAGCGGACTTTCCGGAATCGAAGCCGGCGCAATGGTTAAAGGAGGAGCAGGCCGTTGCCTTGAAAGAATTCGTGATGGCGGGGAACGGGTTCTACTCGCTTCATAACAACAGTCACGTATCGCTGTCGTCGAAGACGTACCGCGATGTGCAGGGCGGCGCATATATCGGCCATCCGCCACTGCGGCCGTTCCAGGTGCGCGCGGTGAATACCACTCATCCGATCACGCAGGGCTTGAAGCCCTTCATGGTGAATGACGAACAGCACTACGTGGCCTACGACAAAGACCCGAAGCACATTCTGCTGGAGGCAGAGAATATCGACGGGCTGACGTTTGGCAATCACGGAGCCAAGTCGGTGGCGGGTTGGGCGTACGACTACGGGAAAGGGCGTGTGGTGTTCACGTCGATCGGCCATACGATTCACGCGCTGTGGGCCGGTGGCCATACGAAAATGCAGCGCCGTGCGGTGCAATGGCTAATGAAGGATCTATAGACTACCGGCGAGCGAGTAAGGCGACGAGCTCGGCGGGACGGTCTGTCTGAATACCTGTCGCGCCGCGGCGAACGGCATCGAGCCATGCGGCCTCCGTGTCGTCGGGGCCGAGGCGGTCGACAAAAATATCGACGTTGGCCTGACGAGCGATTTGGACGATTTCGTCCTGGAAGTCACGGCGGTCGAAGGCGACGGCCTTGGGGCGTAGAGTTCGCAGGGATTGCCGTAGCCCGGCGGCGGAGAGCGCTTCCGGCATGACGCGAAGTGCGGGTTCAAGGCGGGCCATCTCCGTGAGATTGGCAATGGAGCCATAGACGACCGTGCGCTCCTGCATGCCATGCTTGCGCAGCGCGGCCACTAGCGCATCGGCGCGGGCGTTTTTCCAGTCGAGATAGAGACTGCCCTTTGGGCGGAGCGCCTGCAATGCCTCGTCGAATGTTGTGACGCGCCCGCGCATTTCCGCAAACGGCAGGTCCACTACTTTCGCGCCCGAGTCGAATGCAGCATTGTGCATCAGGATGAGAATCCCGTCGGCGGTCGTGCGGACATCGAGCTCCACATAATCGGCGCCGGCCTCGATGGCTGCCTGGATTGCCGGCACGGTATTCTCGATGTGCCGAAGGTGCTCGCCGCGGTGGGCGATAACGGCAATTTTACGAGTGGCCAGTGCGAACGGAAGGCAGAGAAAGCCGCGGCGAATCACGGCTTGACGCCCAGTTTGTCTCGCGCCAATTTCTCCAGGGCGGGGCTCTTTAGCCCCGCGGTTTTGCCTTCGGCCAATGCTTGTTCGGCAGGCACGCCATGTTGGGAGTTGCGATAGAGGGACCAGATCATGCCGACTCGATTGGAGCTGGCGCAGTGAAGCAACACTTTTTCATTCCCAGCCTTGTTCAGTTCTTCGTAGATTTTGGCGAGCTCGCCATCCAACGGAAGTGATGATCCGACGGGGACGTTCATGTACTTCAGGCCGGCGGCCTTGGCTGTGTTTGCTTCATCGAAGCTGACTCTTTCCATCTCAGCCGGCGTGCGTAGATTCACGACGGTTTTCACACCGAGCTTGGCGTAGGCGGCGAAGTCAGCTTCGGTAGGCTGTCCGGCGAAATAGACGTGGCTGCCAAAGGACGACGAATTGGGCGCCTGGCCCACCGCTACGGACGCCACTTTGGCATCGGCGGTCCAGGCGGGCTGCGCAGCCGGCTGCGCAAATAACGTGGCGGCGGCACAGACTGCCAGAATCAAAGACTTCATGGCTACATTCTACTTTGGGCGAATGTTCGCTTCCACGATTCGCTGCTCGAACTGAAAGACCATCGGGTCCTGCGGATCCGCAGTGGCGCGTATCCAGTGGACATCGGGTGGCCCGAATGTTTCCACTCGCGTGAAGTTTTCGACGCGAGCGCCCTCGGGATTGTTTTGCGCGCGGACAAGGGGCTTGTCGATCCGGAAGTAATGGCTATCGCCGTGGACCAGCACAACCTGGCCGGAGAACTGCAGCGTCTCGCGTTCCAGCGCGGCGACCGTGGCGGCGAAGCCATCGCCGGGTTTGCGCCGCTTTTCGTCGAAGTGCGGATTGGCTTGCATGATCAACATGACGCCGCGGAATCGCTGCTTTTTAGCGATGGTGAAAGCGGCGCGAATCCAGAAGAGATTGGCCGCGTTGCGCGGCTCGTATTCCGCCGGCCGGGCGGCGTTGTTGTTGGTCCCGACAACGTGGACAGTGGCGAAGAGAACCTGTCCTTGCGACCAAATCAAATTCTCGACGAATTTCTCAAAGCCTTGTATCTGGCTTTGCGATAACACCGCCAACGGCCCTTTGCCGAGCGTTCGGCCGGGCGCCGGCAGAAACTGTTTCCTCACTTTGTCCAGGCGCTCCAATTGGTTGTAGCCACCCATCGTCGCTTTACCGCAATCGGTCCAGTCGTTGTCGCCGGGTGTGAGGATAAACGGATGTTCGGACCGCCCGAATGTCTTTAGGCGGCGGGCGAAGGTCGCGTCGTCGCAGGGTTTATTGCTGCCGATGATATCGCCGTCGTGAACCACGAACGCGAGCTTGTCTTTGTTCATCGAGTCGATGGTGTTCTCGAACAGCTTTTCCTGTGTGGGAGTGTATTGCTGATCACCGATTAGCGCGAATTGAAATCGAACAGGTTTGGGCGTGAATCGCGCGGTAAGCTGCTGGACGACTTTGTCCACATCCTGAGCGGGCAGAACAGAGAATCCGGTAACCAAGGAAAGGGCACAGCGAAGGACGAGCACTCGCTCAGGTTATCCAAATTTTGTATTCTGTCGGTCGAAAGTACATCTGGGAGGTTCCATTCTTATGCAGCTCAAGAAGCAAGACGCCCCCGCAACGCCCGAAGCGAAAGCGATTGCCGATATCGAAAAATCGGGAGGCATGGTGCGCCAATTGGCGCAGAGCGATGACCGGTTGGAGGTGAGCTTTCAACTGCAAGGCGAATCTGTGACAGACAAGGACCTGGTTCCGATGGGTCAGTTGAAGAAGGTGACCTATGTGAACCTGGCGCGCACGTCCATCACCGATGCCGGGCTGGCCGAACTGGCGCGGCATACCGGGATCACGCAGCTCCATTTGGAGCAGACGAAGATCACGAACGCCGGGCTGGCGAAATTGAAACCCTTGTCGAACTTGGAGTACCTGAATCTTTACGGCACTTCGATCAGCGACGATGGGTTAGCGAATCTTGCCGGACTCACAAACCTCAAGAATCTGTATCTGTGGCAGACGAAGGCGACGCCTCAGGGTGTACAGAGGTTGAAGGAATCGCTTCCAAAGACCGACATCAATCTTGGTTGGGAATCGACGCCGGAAAAGAAATGATCGCGGCTTTGTAGTATCTTGGGCCACGGAATGAATCGACGAATACTTCTTCAGGGTGCGGGAGCCGCGATGCTTGCTCCCGCCGCGGGCACCAAGGTACGTGCCGGCATGCTTGGAACCGGTCACAGCCACTTTTCCGGCAAGTACAAGGCGATGATGGACTCGCCTGATTACGAGGTAGTTGGTGTTGCTGAGAACAATACCGCCGCGAAGGCGGCGATGCAGAAGGATCCGCGCTACGCGTCCGTGAAATGGATAGACGAGGAAACGCTGCTTCACGATCCGTCCATCTCGCTCATCGTCGTGGAGTGCCGCGTGTGGGAAGCGATTCCGTGGGGGAAAAAGGTGATCGCCGCCGGTAAGCACCTACATGTGGAGAAGCCGGTGGGAAACGATTGGAAGGCATTCAAAGAGCTGGTGGAAGAGGCGCGGCGGAAGAATTTGTTGCTGCAGACGGGATATCTTTGGCGGTGGCATCAAGGTGTAATGGCCGCGTTGGAGGCGGCGAAGAAGGGATGGCTTGGCGAAGTCTATATGGTGCGGGGCACGATGAATTCGGACCGCGGGCCGGACGAGCGGGCTGTGGAAGCGAAGTACAAGGGCGGCGGTTTGTTTGAGTTGAGCGGACACGTGATCGACCGTGTTGTGGAACTGCTGGGCAGACCGAAGACGGTGAAGAGCTGGCTCCGGCACGATACGAGCGTGGCTGACGAGCTGGCGGATAACAACCTGGCCGTATTCGAGTTCGACAAGGCGCTCGCCGTGATTGCGCAGTCGGCGAAAATGGGCGGATCCGGCGATCACAGGTCACTGGAGATTATCGGGACCGATGGTACGATTCTGGTGCACCCGGAGTCGGCACCGCCGCGGATGCGCGTGTTCATGCGTACCGCGCAGGGGCCGTATAAGGCAGGCTGGCAGGACATTACGCTGCCGCCGCAGCCGCGGTTTATTGCCGATTTCGCGGAATTGGCCCGCGCAATCCAGACGCGCAAACCGCTGAAGCACTCCTACGACCATGAGTTGTTGCTGCACGAAACGCTGCTGCGCGCATCGGGAGAAATTGCATGATTACGAGACGTGCACTGATTGCGGGTTCGCTGACCGCGGCAACGATTTCGCGTACTAACGCCGCCAACGGAGCCATCGCGGTGGGCGTGCTGGGAACAGGAAATCGCGGTACGTTCATCGCGTCGATGCTGACGAAGAATACGCCCGCGCGCGTCGTGGCACTTTGCGACGTGGTGCCGGAACACATGGATCGCGCAAAGCAGGCAATCGGTGTGGAGAATCCACGTCTCTATTCCGACTTCCACAAGATGCTGGCGAGCGATATCGATGCGATTCTGATTGCCACTCCCGTCTTTTTGCACGCCGAACATTTTGAAGCGGCGGTCAAATCCGGGAAGCACATCTACATCGAAAAACCGGCGTCGATGGACGTGGAAGGGTGTAAGCGGATCATGCGAGCGGCCGACGCGGCGGACCGGAAGATCAACATCACTTTCGGCTTCCAGCGCCGATCCGGATACGTTTACCAGAAAGCCAAGCAACTAGCGGATTCCGGCGCGATCGGAAAGATTCATCTAGGGTTTGCGCGATTCATCAAGAGCGAAGGTCTGAGCAAGTCCGGCGCACAGATGCCGCCGCCGAAGACGCAGATGGAGAAAATTGCGGAGTGGGGGAGCTGGAAGAATTTATCGGGCGATTTGATCGTGGAGAACAACGTTCACTCGATCGATGTGCTGAATTGGTTCTTAGGCGCGCGGCCATTGAGCGCGATCGGTTCTGGCGGGTCTACGCTGCCCAAGCGCGGTGACACGCGGGACCACAACTTTGTGGCGTTCGAGTATCCCAACGGCGTGCAGGGGCAGTTGTCGGGCACGACGCTGGCTTCGCCGGGCTATCGCGATGTGGTCGAGCAATTCTTCGGACTGAAGGGGACAATTGAGACTTCGGAGAATCACTGGCGTTATTTCCGCGGCCCGAAGGACGAGACGGTGGAGAAGTCGCCGCGAAATATCACCATCGATTCAGTCGCGGCGTTTGTGCAGCGCATCCAGGACGGTAAGCCGGAGAACACCGGCGTTCGCGGAGCGGAGAGCACGCTGACCGCAATCCTCGGCCGCATGGCGATGGACAAGCGGCGCGAAGTGACTTGGGACGAGATGATGAAGAGCTAGCGTGCGGCCCGCGCCGCCATAGCTTTGACATCGGCGAGCGTCTTCATAACGTTCTCGACGGGAATGTATTCCATTCCGACGTAGCCTTTATAGCCGCTTTCGTGGATGGCGCGGAATACGTTTTCGAAGTGGATCTCGCCCGTTCCCGGTTCGTGCCGCCCGGGCACGTCGGCGACGTGAATATGGCCGATGCTGGCGAAGTTGGCGCGAATCGTCTCGATCAGGTTTCCCTCCATGATCTGCACATGATAGAGGTCGTACAGGATTTGGAAATAAGGGCTACCGACTTCACGAACCATCTCGAACGCTTCCGGCGTGCGGTCCAGGAAGTAATTCGCGTGGTTGTCGCCTTTCGGATTGAGAGGCTCAATCTTCGCGAGCGTGTTGATGACCTCGACGATCATCGTGACGCCAAACCTGGACACGATATCGTGCGCACGCTTCAAGCCCTCCACCATGCTTGCGTGCTGCGCCGCGTGTGTCATTCCGGGAATCTTGAACCCTGAGAGGACCACGATCTTTTTCGTTTCGAAGCGCTGAGCCGCCTCCGCCGAGGCCTGGATTTCAGCGAGAAACCCCGGACGCTCCGCCGGATCGCAAAGCCCCATGCCCTTTGGGTTGACGCTGCGATTTCCGACCAGATTGACGCACGCCAAGCCTAGTCGCCGCTGGAGAGGGACAATCTCCTTAGGATCGGCGGCCCGCCAATCGCCGAATTCGTAGCCTGCATAGCCGGCTTCTGCAACTCGCTCGAGTTGTTTCGCTAGCAAGAGGCCTGGGAATAGCGGCTCCACGCGAATCGAGAGGCGCATGCCGTCCGGTTTTGCGACCGCCGCGGGTGGAAGGAATGGCAGGGCAAGGAGCGCGCGGCGATTCATGACGCCTAATATAATAGCGTCACAGTATCGCCTGCCCATGAAGCTTCCGATTTTCGTACTCTTCGCCACGCTGTCCGGAGCGGCCCAAAATATTCGCGTTGTTCGATTCTCCGAAAGCGATCCCTTCCGGATGGGAGAAGTGACTTCGCGGCGGATTATTCATCCTGGCCTCGGGGCCAAGAAGACCACGCTGAATCTCTCCGTCTCCCAGGCCGGCGCGGAATTTGCGCAGCATGTTCACGACTACTCCGACGACACGATTCTGGTGTTGCAGGGCGAGGTGAATCTGCGGCAGGGTGACTCATTGCATCTGTTCAAAGCCGGCGAGTGCGCCTTCGTGCCGACGGGGCAAATTCACGGCACTATCACGGCGGGCACCGGTGATACCGTCATGATCAGTTTTCAGAATCCGCCCGACCTGATTCTCTATACCGGCGCGCGCGATTCCAAGCGTCCGGGCGCCGCGCCGCCGAAAGGCGTGATCACGCCCGGCGCCGTGAAGTACGTCAACTTCAAGGAAAAGCAGGGACCATTCACGAGTGCGGATCTTGGCTCCAATCGCGCGACCGGTTCCCATTTCCAGTTGAAGAAGGGCCAGAAGTTCCGGACCGAAGTGAAAACCGGGGGCGAGCAGCTTCTGTTTGTTTGGCGCGGCGGACTTCGCGTTAAACACGGAAAGACGACGTATACCGCGGGCGAGCGCGACACCGTGTTTATTAGCGGTGACGCCAAGCTGGAAGTGATTGGCGATGCTGCCGGCGAATCGGAAATCATTCAGGTGCAGGCCCCATGACACGGCGCTCCTTCGCGGCTCTGGCCGCGCCGCTCCTGGCCGCTTCGCAGGGTAAGATTCGTGCTGCGATGATCGGCACCGGGCACGGCCACGCGCATAGCAAGACTCTGGCGCTGCGAAGCATGGCGGAGTATGAGTTCGTTGGCGTGTGCCGCCCGGATAAGGAAGATCCGGCAATTGGCCCGGCCTTCCAGGAAGTCCGCTGGCTCTCGGAAGAAGACGTTCTGAAGGACGCTTCGATCGAGATGGTGGCGATGGAATTCGCCGATGCGACGCAGAATCTGGACTACGCGCAACGCTGTACGGATGCAGGCAAGTGGGTGCATCTCGACAAACCACCAGGCGCCGATTTAAATGGGCTTCGCAAACTCCTGGATAACGCGAGGAAGCGCGGGCGGATCGTGCAGATGGGCTACCAATGGCGCTATCACGCGGCAATGGAGGCGGCGATGCACGCGGCGCGGCAGGGCTGGCTGGGTCGCGTTTATCGTTTTCGGGCGTCCATCGACAAGCCGATTCTCGCCGAGGAACGCCGTCATTTGGCAAAGTACCGGGGCGGCATGATGTTCTCCGAGGGCTGCCACTTGATCGATCGCGCAACCGCGTTGCTGGGCAAGCCATTGAAGGTCAACGGTTATATTCGCCACCATTCGCCGGTCGAGGACGGCTTGATGGACAACAATCTGGTGATTCTCGAGTACCCGCAGGCGATCGCCGAAATCTCGCTAGCTGGATTCGATCCGCACGGCAATCAGCATCGCTACGTGGAGATACTCGGCACGAACGGCGCGGCGAAGGCCCAGCCCTTTGCTCCGGTGCGTTTGACGATGACGCTGAGGGACGCTGCCGGACCGTACAAGGCAGGCGAGCAGACACTGGAACCTCCCGGCCCGCCCGGCCTCGCCTACACACCCGATTTCGCTGAACTGGCCGCCATAATCCGCAAAGGCGCGGCCCCAACCTATACGGCGGAACATGATCTCATGACGCACCACGTCCTGCTCGAAGCCTGCGGAATGCTCTAATCCAAAAAAGGAATTCTATGACTCATTTCTCTCGCCGTACCGCTTTCCAGGCTGCCGCATTTGTTCCGTTTCAGGCTGTACGCAGCAGCGCGCAGAATAGCGCCATCAAGGTCGGTCTGATTGGCGCGGGCAATCGTGGCGCCTATACCGGCTCGACGATCGCCAAGGACCCGCGCGTGAAGGTCGTCGCCATCTGCGACGTAGTTGAGGAGCAGATAGCCGCGGCGAAGAAACGGATCGGCAATCCCGACGCGAAGGAATACAAGGACTTCCGCGATGTGCTCGCTAGCGACGTGGACGCGATCATGATCGCGACGCCGGTCTACCTGCATCCGGAACACTTTGAGGCCGCGGTGAAGTCCGGTAAGCACATCTATATGGAAAAACCGGCCGGTCTCGATGTAGCCGGTTGCAAACGCGTGATGAAGGCCGCTGACAGCGCCGATCGCAAGGTGAATATCACGTTCGGCTTCCAACAGCGGTATGGCGGCGTTTACGCCAAGGCAAAGCAGTTCCTGGATTCGGGCGCGATCGGCAAGGTTCGCGAAGTGCATGGCGAGTTCCTGAAGTTCGCGCTGAAAGGCGACGAGCCCGTACCGCCGATTCCACGGAATGACAAAGAGAAGCTCGAGCAGTGGAAGTTGTGGCGTTCCACGTTCGGCGAAGTGATCGTGGAGACCTACGTTCATAACATCGACGCCATCAATTGGTTCCTCGGCGGGCATCCCCTGAAGGCCCTTGGTACCGGCGGCCGGACCGTGGAGAAGCGCGGCGACTTGCTCGATCATCTCAGCGTCACCTATGACTATCCGAACAAGGTGCAGATGACGTTCATCGGTTCGCAGATGACGCCGAAGTATTTCCGCTCCAACCGGGAACGTTACATCGGGGATAACGGCTTCATTGAGACGGCACGTGAGTATTGGACCTACAACACCGGCAGCGGCCCGGTGACGGAAAAGTCCGGGCACGATATTACAGTTGACGCGCTGACGGAGTTTGTCCGCCGTGTCAGCGAAGGCAAGCCGGAGAATGTTGGCGTTCGCGCGGCTGAGAGCACGCTCACGTCCATTCTCGGGCAGATAGCGATCGATCGTAAGCGTGAAGTGACGTGGGAAGAGATGATGCGCAACGCCTAACGCCGCATGTGCAATCTCCCACGAAACGGCATAACGCCGCCGCTCGTCACGCCCCTCGCCGCGCCGGATCAACTCGACGTTGATGGCTTCGCACGCATTAGCGAGCGGGCCATCGAAGCCGGTGTGCAAGGGCTTTTCGTGCTCGGCACGACAGGCGAGGGCCCGAGCCTGTCACAAACTCTCAAACGCGAGGTGATCTCGCACTGCTGTGCCGTCGCGAAAGGCAGAGTACCGGTGCTGGCCGGTTTGCTGGAAGCGTCGACAGACGACGCCCTCCGCCTTGCCGAATTCGCGGCTGAGGCGGGTGCCGCCGCGTTGGTGCTGACTCCGCCGTTCTATTTCCCGCTTCCGCAGAGCGCAGTCATCCAATATGCCGAGCGGCTGATTCCGCGGCTGCCGTTGCCAGTGTATCTCTACAATATCCCGGTATTCACGAAGGTTCCGCTGGAGCCAGAGACCCTTGCGCACTTGGCAAAGTTGCCGAATGTCCGCGGCATCAAGGATTCCGGCGGAGACCTGAAGAAGCTCGCGCGCTCGCGCGCTCTTTGTCCGGACACGCCGATACTTTGGGGTCCGGAAGAGGTGCTGCTGGAGGCGATGGAGGCCGGCGCGGACGGGGGCGTGAATGGCGGAGCGAACCTCTTCCCTAAGCTTTATGTTGCGCTTTACAACTCCATCCGCAAGGGCGAAGCCCTGCGCGCGAAAACATTGCAGGACGTGGCGGCGCGGATAAACCGCGAGATATACGGCGCTGCCCAGGGTGGCCCCGGATTCGTTTTTGGTATTAAATGTGCGTTGGAAGCGTTGGGTTTGGCGAGCTCACTTCCAGCCGAGCCGCTCACGCTTCCGGACGAAGCAACACGCGCCCGCATTCGCGCGGCAACGATTGGAATAGAACTTCTCGTAACCGAACTCATTGTTACCCCGTAAGGAAGGCCGCTCATGAAACTCCTTCGCAAGTGCACGCCGATTGCAGCAGCAATCGCCCTTTGCCTGTCTATCGCGTATTCGCAGAACGTATCCGGCTCTATCACCGGCATCGTCACTGACTCGACGGGCGGCGTGTTGCCGAACGCGCGCGCCTCGGCGCGCAATACGGGCACCGGCGCCCTGTTCGCGGCGCAAGCGGATGCAGATGGAACCTACTGGCTTCGTAACTTGCCCGTGGGCACGTATAACGTCACCGTGGAGGCCGGAGGCTTCCAGAAGTTCGAAGCCAAGGATGTGCGTCTGCAGGTGAATGAGGTGGCTCGCGTCGACGTGCGTATGAGCGTCGGCGCCATTACCGAGACGGTTACGGTGCAAGGCAATGCGCTGACAGTAGATACGACCTCCTCAACGTTGAAAGCCGTCGTCGACCAAAAGCGAATTGAAGAGCTTCCGCTCAACGGCCGCAATGCGACACAGCTCATGCGCCTGATTGTCGGCGTGACGAACGATCCAACTGCGAACGTCACCTCCGGCACCACCTATCCCGGTACCAACCCGGTGTCAGTCAACGGCAGCCGGTCCAATGCGACCAACTACATTCTCGACGGCGCGCAGAACAATGACCTGTATTCCAATGCGCCCAGCCCCCTGCCCAATCCGGACGCCCTGCAGGAATTCAGCGTGCAGACCAACAACTTCAGCGCGGAATTCGGCCGGCAATCGGGCGGCATCGTCAATGCCGTCACCCGTTCGGGAACCAACGATCTCCACGGAAGCGCATTCGAATTCGTCCGCAACAATGCCCTCAACGCCGCCAACTTCTTCTCGCCCATCGTCAACGGCTCCAAACTGACCGACGGATTGAAGCGCAACCAATACGGCGGAACAATCGGCGGTCCAGTGGTAATTCCGAAGGCCTACAACGGTCACGACAAGACGTTCTTCTTCTTTTCCTATCAAGGCACACTGATCCGCCGTCTGCCCATCGCCAACTCCGTTATCGTGCCCACACCCGAGCAGCGCAATGGCGATTTCTCCGCTCTGCTGCCAAAGGTGCTCCGCGATCCCAACACGCAGACGCCTCTCCCCGGAAATATCATTCCCGCCAGCCGCTTCAGTCCCGTCAGCAAATACATCATTGACAACACGCTGCCTATCCCCGTCTCCGGCAATCGTGTATTCACAAGCGCTCCGAATAATGTTGACGACAGCCAGGTTCTCGTCCGCGGCGACCATGCCTTCTCCGACCGCAACCGCATCTCCGGCCGTTACTACAAATCCTGGGCCAGCTCCCCTGCCTATTTAAACCAGAAGAACGTCCTGGAACAAACGAGCGGCGGCAAGTGGTTCAATGAGTCGGTCAGCGTCACGGACACGCACACCGTAACGCCGAACATCGTCAACCAACTGCTTTTCAGCTTTAACCACACCGACGGCGCGTTCGTCCCGCCGCAGCCAACGAAGAGTCTGGTCGATCTCGGCGTGAAGATGTATCAGGACCCGATCTACAAATGGCAGATGAGCATCGCCGGCTATTTTTCCATCGACACGGCGGATACCAATCGGTTCCCGCGCAAAGAGTGGCAGTTCGTCGACACGCTGCGCTGGACGCGTGGCAAGCATCAGATGACCTTCGGCGGCGACTTCAGCCGCGGCCGCAACGACATCATTAACAACTTCCGAGCCAATGGACAGTGGGATTTCAACGGCTCTGCGCCGTTCACTACGGACTCGCTCGCTGACTTT
The DNA here is from genome assembly GCA_016185425.1 of Acidobacteriota bacterium. GTDB lineage: Bacteria > Acidobacteriota > Terriglobia > Bryobacterales > Bryobacteraceae. The sequence goes on from JACPNQ010000021.1 coordinate 97,357, forward strand.
GCCCTGGGTAAGTTCAACAGTCTGCTGCAAGGCCAAGGCGAATACAAGAACACGAATGTCACCCATCTCGGCGTCTTCTTCCAGGACTCGATGAAAGTTTCGCGGCGGTTCACTGTGGACCTCGGTGTGCGTTGGGAGCCCTTCTTCCCCTTCACCGACGAGAACGGAAAGATCACTGTCTGGAATCCTGGCGCACAATCGGCGCGGTATCCGAACGCGCCGAAAGGTGTGCTGTATGTCGGCGACAATGGCGTGCCAAAGGGCACCATTCCCGCTGTTTGGCACAATTTCGCTCCACGCCTTGGATTTGCGTGGGACGTACTCGGCGATGGCAAGACGTCTGTGCGCGGCGGCTACGGAATTTTCTACGATTTTCCGAACGCTCTTATGACCAACTCGCACGCGGACCAGGCGCCATTCGGTACTACGGTCACGGTGTTCGGCAACGCGGCGAATAGCTTCACCGACCCTTGGGCCGGCACGGTGAACCCATTCCCGGGTTCGCTGAATCCGCCCGCCACAGTCACGTTCCCGCAGTTCTCTTCGCAGTTTGTCAATGCGCCCGACTTTCGAAATCCGTACGTTCAATCGTGGAATCTCACGGTAGAGCGTCAACTCATGGCCGGGTTTGTCCTACGCGGATCTTATGCCGCATCGAAATCAACCAGGCTCGGCACACCGCGCGAGCTGAATGCTGCCGTATACGCGGTTGGTGCGACTACGGCCACGACGAACCAGCGCCGTCCCTATGCGCCGGGCCTGGGCTCCACGCCCATCGTTGAATCTGTCGGCAACGCGACCTATCACGCGATGCAGTGGACGCTGGAGCGCCGTTTCCAGAAGCACTTCACCATCCTCGCCAACTACCAGTTCTCTAAGTCGATCGACGATTCCTCGGCGAACAAGCAGAACGGTAACTCTCGAACGAACCCCTTCAACCAGGCTTTCGACAAAGGCCTGTCGGACTTCTACCGGAAGCACATTGTGAACATCAGCGGTCTCTATGAGCTGCCGTTCCATCCGCAGACGGCGGCGATGCGGCTGATCGCCGGCGGTTGGAACTTAAACGGCATTCTCAGCTACAACACCGGACGTCCGTTCACCGTCACGAGCGGTGTCGACAACGCGCGCACGGGGGCGGGCAACCAGCGGGCGGATCAGATCTCCGACCCCAATTTTTCAGGAGACCGGAGCCATCAGGAGCAGATTACGGAGTGGCTGCGCCGCGCATCTTTCGTTCCGAACGCCATTGGGACCTATGGGAACCTGGGCCGGAATACATTCATCGGACCGGGATTCGCGAGCGTCGATCTTGGTGTCGTTAAGAACTTCCCCGTGCATGAACGGCTCAACACGCAGTTCCGGTTCGAGCTCTTCAACGCGCTGAATCACGCCAATTTCAACAATCCTACGGCGGCCCAGAACAATGGCAATTTCATGCGCATCACTGGCGCCGGCGATCCGCGGATCTTGCAACTCGCACTGCGAATGACCTTTTAGGGTTTGCCGCTTTCGATCAATTGCAGCGCGTGCCTGATATAAGTTTCTCCCGCCATTTCGCCCAGGGATGTGCGGGAGATGTACCTGTACGCGGGAAAACTGTTGAAGTCCACTTGCGTGAGGATGTAGCCGAACGCATCGTTGGTGAGGCCGAACAGAAAGTTGTGCTCCCCGCGCATCTTCCGCTTGAGAAAGAACCCGATATTGGGCAACGCTTCACCAGGAATCGTCAATATCTGGGCGTTGCCGAGGTTCACGAGGCAAACTCGCGTTTCAATCGTCCGGTCCGATTCTCGCCGCGGGTAATGCAGTGGGGAGTTTTGGACTACGTTCCACATCTCGTCAGATTCGACATGGAATCGCACCGTGCGGGACCGCATCGACATATTTGGTCCTTGCTGCCACGGCGCACCGCCGATGGTTCGCAGCGATTCACTGGCCAGCAGTTCACCGATCCGCACGCACTCGCTCCAGACGCGATCGTCATTCCAGTATGCCCGCTGTGGGTCGCGCGGCCGCTGCAAATCGCGATTATCCGCTGTGACCATGCCCCCCTGCGCACTGTTCATAAAGAGCCCCATTCCGCCGAAGGATTTTTCCAGCGCATCATGCAACGGCCCAACAAGATCCGGGCTCAGAATCCCCACCTTGTTCCCAAGCACTTCGGGGTGAATCGCGTAATTCACCAGCGTTCCAATCGGCCTCCCGGTACTACTGCGCACCTGGAGGACGCTGACGCGCCGGTCATACAAATCCGGCGCGTAGTAGTTGTAGGCGATCTTCCCTTTTGCTTCTCCTGACGCAACCCGCAATTCGGCCGGCTCGAGATGTGCCAGTGCGTCGTTCACCGCCGCGGCCACTTGCTCCGCTACGAACTGCAAATACTCTAACGAGCCGGTATGCCCGCCCTTCCCGTCGGGGAAAGCGTATGCATCCGGCGCACTGTGTGTGTGCGTCGCCCCAATCAGTATCCGTTCCGGCGCCAATCCCTTTACGAGAGCGCGAGACCTGTCTCCGAGCACGGAGGGAAAGCCCAGCAGGTCCACGCTGGCAATCGCTACTGTCTCCGCACCGGAGCGAAACACCATCGCGCGTGCCGTTAGCTCTCCCATTTTCGTCTGAACAGGTGCCGGCCGCCCCATGCCCCCGCTCACTGGAAGGAGTGGGTCCGGCGTGATGATGCGTTTCGCTGCCGCCGCCTGAAAGTTCGCTGCGGGCTGGGCGAAGAGGGGGATACTCACACATTGAGCAAGGAACTGTCGACGGCGCATCAAGTCCATCATAGGAGACCAGGAGCTCCAACATCGTGTCCGGCATTACATTCTTAACCCAGTAAAGGATTGTAAAGATGGCACTTGCGCTGTTTCGGATGGCAAACGCGTGACTTACTATGGCGAACAGAGGCGGCTTTCAATGCGCCTCGCCTTCCAATGCACATACCCAGAATTCAACCCACGCGCCGTGACCTTCTTCGCGCCGCAAGCGGCGTCGCTCTCGCGGGTCTTCCTTTTGCCGGACATACCCCGCTCTGGAGCCAGGCCGCCTGCGCGGTAATCGGCTCTCCAAGCCTCACCGAAGGTCCGTATTTCGTAGATGAAGATCTTAATCGAACCGATATTCGCGTCGATCCCACCGACGGCACAATTCAGCCCGGCCTGCCGCTCTCATTAGCCATCAACGTTTCTCAAAAGCTCGACTGCGGCACCGTTCCCCTCACTGGCGCCTACGTCGATATCTGGCATTGCAGTGCCAGCGGCGTGTACTCGGACATAGCTGCGCAGAACTCAGCCGGCAAAAAATACCTGCGAGGCTACCAACCCACCGATCGCCAGGGAAATGTCTACTTCATCACCATTTATCCCGGTTGGTACCAGGGCCGCGCGGTCCACATCCACGTCAAGGTGCGCATGATCTCCGCAGCAAAAGAGACCTACGAATTCACTAGCCAGTTCTTCTTCGAGGAGACGATCACCGACTCCGTTTACAGCTCTAACTCAGCCTATGGCACTCGCGCTCGAGACACATTGAATGCAACCGACGGCATCTATAATGGTGCTTCCAGCACGGGCACCATCACTTCAAATAGCGGTGCCAATCTCATGCTCGCGCTGCGCCGGAAATCGAACTGGGTGGAGGCTGACGCGAAACTGATTTGCGATCTGAGCCTTGGGAGTTCGCCTGACCAGGTTCCAGGCGGGGGAGGTCCCGGCGGACCAGGCGGTGGCATGCCTGGCATCCCGCCTCCCGGCGGACCACCTCCGGGCAACATGATGCCTCCCGGTGCCTGATTCACCGGATAAAAAAAATCGATTTGCACTGCGCGGCTTTCTCGGGCATACTCACAACGTAGCCTCAGTTGCGCGAACAAACGGGTTCCTGACTGACGACTGTCCCCCTTCCGGCTTCCCTGCACAGGCCCTGGAACGAGGATAAGTAGTGACGAGGCTTTGAGGAATTTCCAGGAACCCGTATTCCACTGTTCGCGTTTGCCCTCGTCCCCCGCAAACACCTAGTTTTCTAGTCTGGCCCCCCTGTCCGGCCTATCGATCCGTTTCGCGTCCCCAGTTGAACAGCGCGGAACTATCTCCCGATCGCTACTAGGAGTTCGCTAGCTGTGCCAAAAGTGTATCTTGTGGGCGCCGGTCCCGGTGACCCTGGCTTGCTGACGTGCAAAGCCTATCAACTCTTGCAGATCGCCGACGTCGTCATCTACGACAGGCTGGTCAGCGCCGAGGTTTTGGGCGTCGCCAATCCCAATGGACTTTTCATTTTCGCCGGTAAACTGCAGGGCGAGCAGGAACGGATTCAGGACGAAATCCACCATCATCTGCTCACACATGCCGCAGATAACAAGACAGTTATTCGCCTAAAGGGCGGCGACCCCATGGTTTTCGGCCGCGGTGCCGAAGAGTGGTCCTTTCTGAATCAGCACGGGATCGACGTGGAGTTGGTTCCCGGCATCTCCTCCGCTCTCGCTGTTCCCGCGCTCTCCGGAATTCCCGTTACTCTGCGGGGCGTCGCCACCAGTTTTGCCGTCATCGCCGGCCATCGCCAGAACCTGGAACCTCAGGAATGGTCCCGCTATTTGATGGTCGACACGCTGGTTGTCCTGATGGCTGTCGAAAACCGCGCGGCCATCGCCGCAAACCTGATCCGTGCAGGCCGGAATCGCGAGGAGCCGGTGGCCTTCATCGAACGTGGCGCTACAGAACGTCAGCGCGTCGTTACATCGACGCTCGCCGAAGTGGCGCGAGGCCAGGTTGCCGTGAAATCGCCCGCCGTCTTCGTTATTGGCCAGGTGGTCCGGATGCGCAAGCACCTCCGCCGAATCGTAAACGATGCAGTCGGCGCTCCCGGCGCTATCAAGGAATCGATTCATGCCGGCAACTGAACTCCCGCTCTTGGGCCGTTCCGACCTTGTCTCGATCACGCCGGGATCCGCGCGCGTGTCGTTGACACCGAACCGCCTGCCCGAGGCCGGTGAACAGTACCGTTTCCATTTCAACGTCGAGAAGTGCATTGGCTGCAAATGCTGTGTCGTCGCCTGCAATGAGCAGAACGGCAATCCCGCCGAAATCAACTGGCGCCGTGTCGGGGAAATTGAAGGCGGAGTCTTCCCGCTTGCCCAGCGCTGGCACCTGTCGATGGGCTGCAACCACTGCGTCGAGCCGTCCTGCATGACGGGCTGCCCGGTGAAGGCCTATTCGAAAGATCCCGTCACCGGAATCGTCGATCACAATCCCGATCAGTGCATCGGCTGCCAATACTGCACCTGGAATTGCAGCTATGGCGTACCGCAGTTTAATCCCGCGCGCGGCGTGGTCGGCAAGTGCGACATGTGTCACTCGCGCCTCACCGCCGGTGCGCAGCCCGCCTGCGTCAACGCCTGCCCGTCCGGCGCGATCGCAATTGAAATCGTCGACATAGCCGAATGGCGCAAGAGCCCCGAGAGAGGGAATGCTCCTGGTCTTCCGTCCGTTACCGACAGCTTCTCCACGACGCGTATCACGATGCCGGAAAAGGCAGTGGAGCTCCTCAATGCCATTCGGCGTGTCGACACCGAACGCGTCCAACCCGAGCATGCGCATGCTTCGCTCGTCTTCCTGTTGGTCTTCATTCAGATGGCTGCCGGTGCGATGGGGGCAATCGCCTTTACCGGCAGTTCCGCCGCATGGCTCGCCGCTGGCGTCGCCATGCTGGCGCTCGCCGCCGCGCCGATGCACCTCGGCCGGCCGATTCACGCACACCGCGCTTGGCTGGGTTGGAAGACGTCGTGGCTTTCTCGAGAGGTGATCTCGTTCGGCATTTTCGCCAAGGCCGCCATTGCCGCCGCGTGGTTCGGCACGCCGCTCACCGCGGCAGCGGCCTGCGTCGCCGGCCTCGCGGGAATCTTCTGCTCCGCCCGGATCTATATGGTCCCCGCGCGCCCGGCATGGAATTCGTCCTTTACGCTTCTCGATTTCTACCTGACCGGCTTCACCCTCGGCCCGACGCTCCTCCTCGCGCTGGGGATGATCCACACGCCACTTCCTTCGCTCATCGGTCTCCTGGCGCAGTTCATGCTGACCCTCTATCGCCGCCGCGTATTCGCGACATCGGCAGCGTATGAGTTGCAGTCCTCCGCATTTCTGATGGACAACCAACTGCGGCCCATCTTCGTCCTCCGCCTTCTCTTTACGGCCGCCGCCGTCATCGCCCTCGCCAACTATCCGCAGGCTGCCTTCGCCTTCGCCCTCGCCGCCGAGCTTGCCGGACGCGCTCTCTTCTTCCAGAGCGTCGTCGGTAAGAGCGCCGCGTCTGCGTTCCTCACTCCCGGAGGCAAAGCCGCATGAACCCCTTCCGCCTGCTCGGCATCGACAATCTCTCTAAGGAATACGCCTACACGGACGATCCCGTTCTCGGTCACACCTCCGCCAAGCGGTCTGCCGAAAAGTGGATCAAAACAACATGCGGATACTGCAGCGTCGGCTGCGGCATGGAGGTGGGCGTTCGGGACAACAAGGCTGTCGCGGTCCGTGGATGGGAAGGCCACCCGGTCAGCTTCGGCAAGCTCTGCCCCAAGGGTCTCTCCGAGCATCACACTCTCGATGCCACAAACCGCGCGAAGCAGCCGCTGCTGCGGAAGAACGGCAAGCTGGAGCCCGTCTCCTGGACCGAAGCGCTGGACGCAATGGTCGGCAACATTCGCGCTTCTCAGCAAAAGCATGGCGCGGAATCGATGGGCGTCATCAGCACGGGGCAGCTTGTCACGGAGGAGTTTTACACGCTGGGCAAGCTGGTTCAGCTTGGTTTTGGCACTTCCAATTACGACGGAAACACGACGCTTTGCATGGCCTCCGCCGTTTCCGGCTACAAGCTCACTTTCGGCAGCGACGGACCTCCCGGCAACTACGAGGACATGCGCTATGCCGACTTCGTCCTCCTGATCGGCGCTAACATTGCGGACAACCATCCCATTCTTGTTCAGCACCTCGGCGCCAACACCCACAAATACCTTATCGTCGTCGATCCGCGCGTCACCAAGACCGCGATGCTTGCCGATCTGCACTTGCCGATACGCCCTCGCGGCGACATCGCGCTGTTGAACTCGATGGCCTACGTCATCCTCCGCGATGGCTTGGCCGACGAAGCCTACATTGCGGCGCACACTTCCGGGATTGAAGAGCTTCGCAAACATCTCGAGAAGTTCAAGCCCGAGTGGGCCTCGCCCGTGTGCGGAATCAAGCCGCAACAGATCGTCGACCTTGCGCACCGCTACGCCAAGTCGAAGGCATCGTTCATCGCCTGGACAATGGGCGTCAACCATTCGACGCAGGGCGCCGAAACAGTCAACGTCATCAACAATCTCGCCCTGCTAACGGGACAGATCGGCCGCCGCGGCGCCGGACCGTTCTCGATCACGGGCCAGTGCAACGCCATGGGTAGCCGGGAGTTGAGTTTTACTTCCGGCCTCCCCGGGTACCGCAAATTCGAAGAAGCCAGGGATCGCGAAGAACTCGCCGCCCTTTGGAATGTCGATGTCGGCCGGATTCCCACGCGGCGCGGCTTCGCCTATCCCGACATTATCAACGCCGCTGTTGACGGCCGCATCAAGACGCTTTGGATCATCGCTACTAACCCCGTCGTTAGCTACCCGAACCAGGCGCAATTGCGCGCTGCTTTTGCCAACTTGGATTTCCTGATCGTCCAGGACGGCTATCACCCCAATCCAACCTCCGAGCTCGCCGACCTCGTCCTCCCAGCCGCAATCTGGGGCGAAAAAGAGGGCGTCTACACCAACTCGGAGCGCCGCGTCGGTAAGGCGAACCGCGCTGTTCCACCTCCCGGCGAAGCACTCCCCGATTTTGAGATCTTCCTCGCGGTCGCCGAAAAGCTCGGCTGCCGCCAGGAGCTCTTCCCCACCTGGACCAAACCCGCCGACGCCTTCGAAGAGATGCGCAAGGTCACCAAGGGTCGCCTTTGCGACTACTCCGGCATGACTCACGAAGCCATCGAAGAGAACGGCGGCCTGCAGTGGCCCTTCCCCGAGGGCGCCGGTCCCAAAGAATCCACCCGCCTCTATGGCGATGGAAACTTTCCGCACAAAGATGGTAAGGCTCGCCTGATCTCCGTCGATTGGCAGCCTTACCCCGATCAGCCCGGCAAAGGCTTCCCCTTCGTGCTGAATACCGGCCGCACCGTCGAACATTGGCACACCCGCACCAAGACGTCGCAGGTTGCCTTGTTGGAGCGGATGTCGCCGAATGCCTGGCTTGAAATGAATCCCGAAGACGCTCGCCGTCTCGGCCTTCGCTCCCATGAACCCGTCAGCCTCGTTAGCCGCCGCGGCCGCGTTGATAACGTCGAGCTCCGCCTCACCGAAATCATCGCGCCCGGCCAGTTGTTCATGCCCTTCCATTTTGTTGAGACCAACGTGAATGAGGTGACGCAAGACGCCTTCGACCCCATTTCCCGCGAGCCCAACTATAAACAGTGCGCCGTCCGTGTAGAACGGTCCTCGAATCCCCGAATCTAGGAGACCCGATCACCATGCCTACCAATCGCCGTACCGTTCTGAAAACTCTGACAGCTTCCCCTCTTTCCCGACTGCTCGCCGGCCTGCCCGCGGGATTCGCCGGAAACGTTTACGCCAGCGACGCTCCCGAATCTCCGAACGTGAAGTTCGGCATGATCGCCCTCACCGATTGCGCCTCCATCGTCATGGCGCATGAACTCGGCTTTTTCAAAAAGTTCGGTATCAACTCCGTCATCTCGAAAGAAGCAAGCTGGGCCGTCATCCGCGACAAGCTGAGTCTCGGCGAAAACCAGGCGACTCACATGCTCCTCGGGATGCCCTTCGCCTCCACGATGGGTCTGCTCGGCTCCCCAAAGCGGCCGATGGTCATTCCGTGGCTTCTCAACCGAAATGGGCAGGCCATTACGCTCGCGAGCAAATTTAAGGGCGTCAAGACCGCGAAGGATATGAAGCCGTACGTCGACCAGGCCAAAGCGGCCGGCACGCCGCTCACTTTCGCGATGACGTTTCCCCCGGGCACACATGCCATGTGGATTCGCTACTGGCTGGCTTCGGGCGGCATTCATCCGGACAAGGACATCACGCTCATCACCATCCCGCCGCCGCAGATGGTGGCGAATATGAAGATCGGCAAAATGGACGGCTTCTGCGTTGGAGAGCCCTGGAATGGCCGCGCCATCGCCGACGGCATCGGCTTCACCGTCACCACGACGCAAAAGATGTGGGCCGATCATCCCGAAAAGGTCTGCGCGTTTACGGAGGAGTTTGCGTCGAAGAATCCCAAAACGGTCAAGGCCGTGCTCAAGGCGCTGCACCTTGCCAGCCAGCACATCGACACGATGAGCAATCGCGCGCAGGTGGCCGCCACGATCAGCCAGGCGTCCTACATCAACTGTCCGAAGGAGATCATCGCTGACCGCCTGATGGGTAAATACATCTATGGCGATGGCCGCCAGGAGCAGGATCCGAACTACATGATCTTCTCGAACCGCAACACAAATTTCCCCGCGAAGACCTATGGCTACTGGTGGCTTAGCCAGTTCCGCCGTTGGGGCATGGTGAAGGGCGACGTTTCCTACAAAGAGACTGTCGACAAGGTGATGCAGCCGGCTATCTACCTGGAAGCGATGAAAGAACTCGGTGTCAAGACCGCACCGGCCGACATGCAGATCGCCAAGCTCGCCGACTCCACCTTCGATCCGAAAAACCCGGAAGCCTATGCCCGCAGCTTCCCCATTCACAGCGTCGCCTAGGAGCCTCCCATGAAGAAAACGCTCGTCAGCATTCTGCTATCTCTCGTCGGCATTGTCCTCGTTCTCGGGCTGTGGTCGGCCATCAGCGCCAAGATCGCGCCGGACCTCCCATCGCCTTCGAAGACATGGGAAGACAGTGCCCTCTATGTCACCAAGCCGTGGGAAAAGCGTGGCGAAATGGACCAGGGTATCGGTCTCATGACGGCCTATAGCCTGCTCCGCGTTGCCAAGGGCTTCGCGCTCGCGCTCCTCATTGGAACGCCGCTCGGTTTCCTGCTTGGCTCGTCGCCGCTCTTCTTCCGCATGTTTGACCCGACGATCCAGATCCTGCGGCCGATCTCGCCGCTTGCCTGGCTGCCGCTAGGGCTCATCCTCTTCCGCCAGTCTGAACCGGCCGCGCTCTTTACGATCGCGCTTTGCAGCATGTGGCCGACCGTCGTCAACACCATGCAAGGCGTACGGGCGATTCCGCAGGATTATCACAACGTCGCCAAGGTATTGCGACTCTCTCCGTGGCGGAAGTTCACCAAGATCATGCTGCCCGCCACGCTGCCGTTCATGTTCTCCGGCTACCGCCTCAGCCTCGGCATCGCCTGGCTTGTCATTGTTGCCGCGGAGATGCTGACCGGTACGCCCGGTGTCGGCGGTTTCCTCTGGCAGGAATACAACAGCCTTATTTACTCGCACATCCTGCTCTGCATTCTCACCATCGGCATCGTCGGGTTTTTCCTCGACCGCCTGATGGGATTCGCCGAAGCCCGCCTCCGCGCGGTCTAAGAAGGAATCCAACATGTCTTTTCTCAGCCTGACCAACATCGCCAAGTCCTTCGGCCCGCGCAGCATCCTGCACAACATCAACCTTTCGCTGGCCGAAGGGGAATTCGTGTCCATCGTCGGCGCGTCGGCCAGCGGCAAAACCACTCTCGTCAAGATCGCCAGCGGCCTCATCCAGCCGGACTCCGGTACTGTCACCGTTGGCGGGCAGTCCGTCGCCGGCTTCGTCGCCGAAGCCGGGATGGTCTTCCAGAACTATTCGCTCCTCCCCTGGCTCTCAGCCCTGGAGAATGTACGCCTTGCTGTTGAGCCCGCCTTCCCGCAATGGACGAAAGCGCAGCACACGGCGCAGGCGATCAAGTATCTCGAGATGGTCGGCCTCGGTAAGGCCGTGCGCAAGACGCCGGCCCAACTCTCCGGCGGCATGCGCCAACGTGTCGCCATCGCCCGCGCCTTCGCCGCCGAGCCCCGCATTCTCTTCCTCGATGAACCCTTTGGCGCACTGGACGCACTCACTCGCGCCACCTTGCAACAGGAACTCGCCACTCTCTGCGGTGCAGCCGGCCGGCCCGTCACGACGTTGATGATCACAAACAGCGTCGAAGAGGCCATCCTTCTGTCCGATCGCATCCACGCCCTCGGCCGGGGCCCCGGCGCGACGCTCAGCCCCGGCTTCACAGTGGAGCTGTCGCGGCCCCGCTCCGCGGGCCTGCTGATGCACGACACGGAGGCTGTCTCTCTTCGTCATCGCCTCGCCGAATTCCTCACGTCCGGTGCGATCGCGCCGGCGCTCGTTAAGGAGGTTGCATGAGCAACAACCGTCCGCTAGAAATCTCGTCCCTGTCAAAGTCCTTCGAAACACCCACCGGCCCCATCACTGTCGTCAAGGATTTCAACGTCCGCGTCCAGCCCGGTGAATTTGTAGCGCTTCTCGGCCATTCCGGATGCGGGAAGTCCACTGTCCTCTCCATCGTCGCCGGTTTGCAATCGGCCACACTCGGCGGCATCGTTGTCGATGGCATCGAAGTTACCGAACCCGGCTTGGAACGCGCCTTCGTTTTTCAATCGCCCTCGCTGCTTCCCTGGCTCTCGGCGATCGAAAATGTCTTCCTCTCCGCATCCCAGGCAAAGCCCAAGCTCCCGGCCGCCCAGCAGAAGGAACTGGCCACGAAATACTTGAACCTGGTCGGCGTCGGCGAGTACGCCAACGAACTGCCCACCGCCCTGTCGCAAGGGACGCAACAGCGCGTCGCCATCGCTCGGGCCCTCGCGCAGGAGCCTCGTTTCCTGCTCCTCGACGAGCCCTTCGGCATGCTCGATTCCCTCACCCGATTCGAGCTCCAGGATCTCGTTCTCGACCTCTGGGAAAAGGATCGCAAAACCGTCATCATGGTCACCCACGATATCGACGAAGCGCTCTATCTCTGTGACCGCATCATCCTGATGACCGACGGCCCCGAGGCTACCGTCGGCCTCGACCTCAAAGTGCCGATCCCCCGCCCGCGTCATCGCCACCAGGCCACCTCCCACCCCGAATATCAACGCCTGCGCGATCGCATTATCGGATTCCTCGAGTCGCACTCCAAGCAGTTCCAGCCGGAAAAGGAGGCTGCGTGAAACAGCGTCTCGCCGTCATCGGCAATGGCATGGCCGGAGTCTTCACCGTTGAGCAGATTCTCAAGCACAACCACGACTTCGAGATCACCATTTTCGGTGACGAAACCCACGTCAACTACAACCGGATTCTCCTCTCATCCGTCCTCGCCGGGGAAAAGGATTTCGACGATATCGTCATCAATGACATCGACTGGTATCGCCAGAACGGCATCCAGGCCCGCCTCGGATTGCGCGTCGACTCCATCGACCTCGCCGCGAAAACCATCCGCTCAGCGCAAGGCTGCACCACCGCCTTCGACAAGCTGCTGATTGCGACCGGCTCCAGCCCCTTCCTCCCTCCCATTAAAGGGATCGACAAGAACGGCGTCTTCGTCTTCCGCACCATGGACGACGCCAAGCACCTCCTCGCCCTCTCAGGCGCTGGGGTTAAGGCCGTCGTAATCGGTGGTGGCCTGTTGGGTCTGGAGGCGGCCCGAGGCCTGCAATTGCAGGGCTGCGACGTTACCGTCGTCCACCTCGGCACGCACCTGATGGAACGGCAGCTCGACTTTACAGGCGGCCAGTTCCTTAAACGTAAACTCGAATCGCTCGGCATCGCCGTCATTTGCAGCGCCTCCACGACTGCGATCGCCGGCGAAACATACGCCGAGGGAGTGCGACTCACCGATGGCCGCGAAATTGCCGCCAACCTCGTCGTCATCGCCGCTGGTATTAAGCCAAACACGGAGATCGCCAAGTCCGCCGGCCTCAATGTCAATCGCGGCATTGTCGTCAACGAATACCTCGAAACCTCACATCCCGATGTCTTCGCCGTCGGCGAGTGCACCGAATTCCAAGGCCAGCTCTACGGCCTCGTCGCCCCGCTCTATGAACAGGGCAAAGTCCTCGCGGCCACGATCACTGGAAATCGCGGACCTGTTTTCTCCGGCTACACACCTGCTACCAAGCTCAAGATCATGGGTGCCGATGTGTTCAGTGCCGGAGACTTCGAAGATCAGCGCGAGGGCGTCGAGTGTGTTCGTCTGGAAGACCCTTCGCTCGGTATCTACAAGAAGCTCATCCTGAAGGACAACAAGCTCGAAGGTGTGATCCTCGTCGGCGACGCGTCTGACGATCATCGCTTCATGGACTGGCTCCGCAACGGTGTCGACCTCACCGAACAACGCCGCCACCTCCTTACCCCTACCGCCATCTCCGGCCCCGGTGAAGACGTTGCCGCATTGCCCGATAGTCACACCGTCTGCGGATGCAATGGCGTCTCCAAAGGAACGATCATCGAAGCGGTTCACAGTCATGGCGTCTGCACGCTCGCCCAGCTCAAAGACAAAACCCGCGCGGCCACCGGCTGTGGAAGCTGTTCCAGTCTGTGCCAATCGCTTCTCAAAGCCGTTGCGCCGGACTATGCCGAAGAAAAGGCCAAAGTTCTCTGCGATTGCGTCAAATTCTCGCAGGACCAGCTCCGCGAAATCATCCATACGCAGAGGCTCAAATCCGTCCAGGAAGTTCTCGACATCTACGGCAACGGCATCGGTTGCGAAATCTGCAAGCCGGCTCTCAGCTACCTGGTCGACGTCGCCTGGCAAGGCGACCACCACGAAGACCGCTCGGCCCGCTTCATTAACGATCGTGTCCACGCCAATATCCAGAAGGACGGCACCTTTTCCGTCATCCCTCGCATGCGCGGCGGCGTCACGACACCTGCCGAGCTCCGCAAAATCGCCGATGTGGCGGAGAAGTACAATGTCCCGCTAGTCAAGGTCACCGGCAGCCAGCGTATCGACCTGCTCGGCGTGAAAAAAGAAGACCTCCCTAAAATGTGGGAAGACCTCGGCATGCGCTCCGGGCAGGCCTACACCAAGGGTGTCCGCATGGTGAAGACCTGCGTCGGCTCCACGTTTTGCCGCTTCGGCACGCAGGACTCCATCACTACCGGCATCGAGCTGGAGCGGCGATTCGAAGATCTTTTTACGCCGCACAAAACCAAGATGGGCGTCGTCGGCTGTCCGCGCAATTGTGCCGAGGCCACTGTAAAAGACATCGGTCTCATCGGCCAGGAAGGCAGTTGGCAGGTGGTCGTTGGCGGCGCCGCCGGCAAGGGAGTCCGCAAGGCCGATCTCCTGATCACCGTCGAAACTACCGAAGAAGCCCTCGAGGCCGCTGCCCTGTTCTTCCAGTATTACCGCGAGAACGGCCACTACCTCGAACGTACCTATGACTTTGTCGAGCGCCTCGGAATGGAAAAGGTTCGCCGCGACACCGTCTACGCAACCGACCCCGTGAAACAGGGTCTCCTCGATCGCCTCGATCGCTCGAAAGAGCGAGCCAGCGATGCATGGCTCGAACGTTACAGTCCCCGTCCTTTCCAGTTCTCCCCGATTGAGATCAATGGCAATGGCAACAGCAACGGCCTCGTCCAAATCGAAGAAACAAAGGAAAAAGTGCATGTCTAATCCACAGTGGGTTCCCATCACCTCCATCGAGAACCTCCCTCCCAATGAGGGCCGCTCACTTCACTGGCACGGTCTCGATATCGCTCTTTTCAACCTCGGTAACCGCGTCGTAGCCGTGGAAAACAAATGCCCCCATCAAAACGGTCCCCTCGTCGATGGCATCGTTTCCACCTTTGATGGCCGCGTCACCGTCACCTGTCCCTTGCACACTCGCCGCATCTGCCTAGAATCCGGCCAGACCGTGAAACCTGCCATCGGCGGACCCTGTGTCCGCACTTTTCCAGCGAAAATAGTAGATGGAATCGTAATGATGCAGGAACAACGATCGGAAGCGGAGGCTGCCTAGAAACACTGGATGTCTTTTGAAGGATTGCGCGTGCTATCACTCGAATCCCGCCGGGCGAAAGAGATGGAAGCCCTCATCCGTCGATGGAATGGAGAGCCATTCGTGGCCCCATCCGTCCAGGAACGAGCCATCGACTCTCAGGCCGAAGCCATCGCCTGGGCCGAACGCCTCGTCGCCGGCGAATTCGATCTGGTGCTCTTCACCACCGGTGTCGGCCTCGCCTACCTTCGCGACGCAATTCTTACGAGGTTCTCCGCCGATGACTTCTCGGCCGCGCTACGCAAAGTCACCATCGCCGTTCGCGGCCCCAAGCCGCTCGCCATTCTGCATGAACTGGGCGTCCAACCCCAACTCCGGATACCCGAACCCAACACCTGGCGCGAGATGCTCCCCATCATGCAAAGCCGTCCCGAACGCCGTATTGCCATCCAGGAATACGGCCGCCCGAACCCTGTATTCACGGCCGCTCTCGAAGCCATGGGAGCCACCGTTTCTACGATCGCCATCTATCGTTGGGAGCTCCCCGACGATATCGCGCCGCTTAAGGAAGCTGCCCGCCGCATGTCCCGCGGTGATGTCGATGTCCTTGTCTTCACCACTTCCGTTCAGTACATGCATCTCATGGAGATTGCCGCAAATCTCGGATTCGCCGGCAAAGTCTACCAGGCGATGCAGTCCCACACCGTAGTCGCGTCCGTAGGTCCCATCATGACCGCGGCGCTTCGTGAGCACGGTATCGAACCCGATATCGAACCCGACTACCCCAAAATGGCCGCCCTCGTTCGTGCCGCCGCGGAGCAGTCCCAGGCCGCCCTTCTCCGAAAGCGCCAACAGCGCTCCTGATCACGTCCCGCTGCCCCTCGTGCCTGGCACGCCCGGGAGACGTGTGTCTGCCCATATCGATCGCACAGGAGACCACATGTCATTCACCCGCACGCTATTTCTGGCTATGGCCGCCCACCTCGCCTTCGCGCAGGAAGCCCCGAAGCCCAAGGTCCACAAAATCGGCGGCATCACCGTCACCGGAAGCTTCCGTACCCGCGTAGAAAGCTGGGATTGGTTTGAACCCAGCTCCGGCGACCCCAATTATACGTATTCCGGAAGCCTTCTCCGCCTCAACCTCTCGCAGGCTAAGGAGAAATTTAGCTGGACCACTGAGTTCGCCATCCCCGTCCTTCTCCATCTCCCCGACAATGCCGTTGCTCCCGGGGCGCAGGGCGCCATGGGCATGGGCGCTAACTACTTCACCGCGAACAATCGCAACACCAACGCCGCCATGTTCTTCCCCAAGCAGGCCTATGTGCAGTGGAAAGGCGTTGGCGGCGCCGGCGGGCAGCTTCGCCTTGGCCGCGTTGAATTCGCCGACGGTTCGGAAACCGCTCCGAAGAATGCGACGCTCGCTGCGCTGAAAACTACGCGCATCAACATGCGCCTCCTCGGCCACTTCGGCTGGACGCACATTGGCCGCTCGTTTGACGGCCTGCACTATTCGCGAAACAGTATGTCGAAGAGCGCCGTTACCGGGAACTTCACGTTCCTCGGCGCCATTCCCACTCGCGGCGTCTTCCAGACCGACGGCTGGGGCTGGAACCAAATCGCCTTCGGCTACGCCGCCTACACCAAACCGTGGGGCAAGGGCACACACACCGCCGATACGCGCGTCTTCGCACTCTATTATCAGGACTGGCGCTCCAACGTTCTGAAGACCGACAACCGCGCGGCCGCCGCTCGCCGCCTCGACACCGCCAATGTCGCCATCTCCACTTTCGGTGGCCACTCCATCCACGCTATCGAGACCAAACCGGCAACATTCGACATCCTCTTCTGGGGTGCCGCGCAAACCGGCCGTTGGGGCGTGCAGGATCACCGCGCCTATGCCTACGACGCCGAAGCCGGCTTCCAACCCAAGGCGCAGGCGGTTAAGAAGCTGAAACCCTGGTTCCGCGGCGGCTACGGCCAATCGAGCGGCGACAACAACACCGCCGATGGCACGCACAACACGTTCTTCCAGATTCTTCCCACGCCCCGGCCATTCGCGCGTTTCCCGTTCTTCAACATGATGAACAACCGCGATATCTACGCCGGTCTCACCCTCCGCCCGCACCCGCGTCTGTCCATCTCCAACGAGTTCCACTCGCTCTCCCTCGCCAACCGCAACGACCTTTGGTATGTCGGCGGCGGCGTCTTCCAGCCCTGGAGCTTCGGCTACGTCGGCCGTGCCACGAACGGCGCCCGCTCACTCGCCAATCTCTATGACGCCAGTGTCGACGTGAAGCTCAACGCCCAGGTCAGCCTGAACCTCTACTACGGCCGCGCGCAGGGCCTTGCCGCCATCAAGTCGATTTATCCCAGTGGCCGTTCCGCCAATTTGGGCTACG
The DNA here is from genome assembly GCA_016185425.1 of Acidobacteriota bacterium. Taxonomy (GTDB): domain Bacteria; phylum Acidobacteriota; class Terriglobia; order Bryobacterales; family Bryobacteraceae. Next base: position 114,690 of record JACPNQ010000021.1, read on the forward strand.
TCGAACTGATGTACAAATTCTGAGCGATTCGGCGGTCCGTCCGCGCCTGAGGTGGTAGGAGTGCATTTTCTTGAACTTCTCCCACATAGCGGCTGCGGGCGGACTGCTCGCAACAATTGCTCTTCTCGTGCTCCTTTTCAGCCGGCCGGTTGGCTACGATCAGCTCGGTGCATTCCTTGGCGCGCTCCTTGCTTGCGGCGTCGCTTGGCTATGCACCCTGGTTGTGGCTCTCGGCGCGGCGAACAAGGTCGCCAACCTTCCCTATCTTCCAGTCGTTGCGCTGCACATACTCGTCGGAGTCATCGGCATTCTCGGAATCATCGGCGTTATGGACTTCCGGGACAGTTGGTGGGCATTGCCCTGCGCAATCTTTGCGACCCTCATCCCGGCCCTTGTTCAGCTCTCAGCCTTCGACATCTACCCCAAGGCGCTCTTCATGACTGCCTTCTACCTCCAATGCGCGGGAGCCGTCATTGCCCCTGTAGGCTATTTCGTTGACGCCGCCGGTAAAGCCGCCGCCGCTGCCGAATATGAGTCGAAGCGAAACGACGAAGCCTTCCATGCGGAGAGCAAAATCGTCGCGGCTATTTCGCCCGATGCTCCGATCTCCGAGTACTTCCAATTCACGATTGGCGAGCACGCGCGCGGCATAACGGCACTCGCCGCTAAAGCAGCCGCCGCCCGCCCGAGCTTCGAAAAAGAGATGGTCGCGGCCCTCCACAGCGACGACCGATTTCGGGCAATGTATCTGCTTGGTGTCGAAGGAGTCCAACCTACCCAGTCTCTGGCTAACGCAATCGCTGACGCTATCGCAATCGCCGCGGACGAGGTGAAAGCGATTCCGCCCGGATCGACCGGCGACTATCGCCGCGACACCGAATCCCTAATTGCCGCCGATATCGCGGATCGCTTCGAGCCCTTCGCTGCAACGCTGCTCCCGGCAATGCAAAAACTGCAGGTTGCGGTGGGGCCCGTTCCTACCGATCAGCCGGCCGGAGTGTTCTCCGGCCGCCACCTGCTGCATAACTGGTTGAAACGGCACAAGGGTTGACTCCTACTGCAACCGCCCTGCCCGATAATCCAGCACCGCCCTCCGCAACTGATACTCATACTTCGCCGCCGCGCTCTGAATCTCCGCATTCGTCTTCGCCAACTGCGCCTGGCTCAGCTCTACAATCGAGCTCAACCCCAGCTCATACCGCGACTGCGCCAGATCCAACCCCTGACTGGCCTGAGCAATGAGCTGCTTCGTCAAATCGATCCGCTCCAGTGCCGTAGTCACGTCCAGTAACGCCACCGCCACATCCCGCGACACAGCATTTTCAAGCTGTTTAACTCTCCGCTCCGCTTGGTTCGCGCGAAGCGCTGCCTCCCTCTGGCGCGCCTTGAACAGCCCGCCGTTCAAAAATGGCAGGCTCACATTCAGGCCGCCGGCCGCATAGTCGCTCGATAGGCTGGATACCCTTGCCGGAATCACACCGGCCGTTCCCACTCCGGAAATCGTCGGGTATCGCAATGCATTTTCCGCTTTCGCAAAACGTCGCGCCGCGTCGGTGTCCAGACGCTGCGCCACTAACTCCGGCCACGTCCGCAGTGCTTCTATTGTTAACGCCTCCCGTGCACCCGCGTCCGCTGCCGGCATAGGCTCATCCGACAGCGCATACGTTCGCATCTCGCCCAATCCCATCGCCTCCGACAGCAACGCCTGCGCCGCCTGTTCGTCATTTTGCGCTGACGAAAGCAACAGCTTCGCCTCCGCAAGATTGGTGTTCGCAAAACTCAAATCCAGCCCCGACTTCAACTGCGAATTCACCAGTGCGGTCACCTGGTCCACCAGCAACTGCCGCGCCTCCACGGTCGAACGCGCGATGCCCACCACGGCGCGCGCGCGCAACGCCGAGAAGTACGCCTGCTGCACTTGCAAGAGAATCTCCGCTCGCGTTGCCTTCACGCGTGCATTCTCCGCTTCCGCCGAAAGCTTCGAACTCGCTGTCAGCTCATTTGTTCGCCCAAAGTCGTACAGCGTCTGGCTTACTGTCACACCCATCGCCAGCCGCGAGTAGATGATCGGATTATTCAACGCTCCCGCCGCCACCCGGCTCGCGTCTGCGGCGCCCGCCCCGGTAATGTTCGCGCCAACAACGGGCCGCCGCGCCGCGGCATTCTCCTCTACTCGCAGTTCGGCGGCTTGCGCGCCGAACTGCGCCGCCTGCAACGCTGGATGATTCCGCAGTGCTCTTGCTTGCGCGTCCGCCAGCGTCAACGCCTCCTGCCCCCAACCGGCCGTCGCCAACAACCCAATAGCGAGAGCCCTCATGCCGCCTCTCTCCGCCCGTAGACCAGCAGAAATGCGCACGGCACCACGAAAACAGTAAACACCAGAGATACGCTCAACCCGCCGATAATCGCCTGGGCCAGCGGCGCGTAACTTTCGCTCCCCGTGCCCAGCTTCAACGCCATCGGCAGTAACCCGATCACTGTCGCGAGCGAAGTCATCAGCACCGGCCGCAGCCGGACACGCCCCGCCATCGCCACGGCCTCCCGCACCGGCATCCCGTCCTCCGCCAGCCTGTGCGTGAACTCCACAATCAGAATGCTGTTCGATACGACAATCCCCACCATCATCACAATCCCCATCAGCGACTGCACATTCAGCGTCGTCCCCAATGCAAAGAGCGTCCCCAACACACCTGCCAGCCCCATCGGTACCGCCAGCAGGATCAGCAGCGGATCCATGAATGACCGGAACTGCGCAACCAGAATCAGGTACAGCAGCACCACCGCCAGCCCCAAACCCATCGCGAAACTCTGCAACGACGCGCGCATGCCCTGCACCATCCCGCGCATATCCACACGCAGTCCTGGCGGAATCTCCATCTTCGCCACCAGCTCATCGATCCGGTTTGCCACGCGACCCAGATCCTCGCCAGACAGTCCCACATACACATCGATCACTCGCCGGAGCTGATAGTGATCCACCTCCGCCGGTGCCTCCGCCCTCCGCACCGTCGTGACCGCATCGAGCCTCGTCGGATCGGTAAACTTCGGCGCGCGCAGCGGAATCGCCCGCAAATCGCCGACGCTCCGAATCTGCGTTTCCGGATACTGTACCGTCAGCAAATAGTCGTTTCCGCTCTTCGGGTCCACCCAAAAGCTCGGCGCGATCATCTGATTCGAAACCAGTGACGTGATGATGTTGCTCGTCACCTCGCGCTGCGACAGCCCCAACAGGCTCGCTCGCGTCCGGTCCACGTCCAGTTTGATCGCCGGATAATCCAGATCCTGCGGAATAAAAACGTCGCTGACGCCTGGAATTTCCCGGATCTGCGCCGCCAACGCCGTTGCCGTGCGCAGCGCCGCCGCCTGATTCGCACCGCTGATCTGCAAGTCGATCGGCGCAGGTAAGCCAAGGTTCAACACCGCATCCACAAGCCCTCCCGACTGGAAGAACGTTGACAGGTGCGGCATCTCCTCCGCCATCCGCTCCCGCACCCGCGCCATGTATTCATAACTGCCGCCTTTATGACCCTCCTTTAAGCTCGCCTGCACAAACGCCGTATGTTGTGCCGAGTTGCTCGTATAGATCGCCGAATAGTCGGGCGTCACTCCGATATTCGAAACCACCATGTCGAGATCTTCCCGTCCCACCTCTTCTCGAATGATGTTCTCCACCTTCGCGATCTCTTCCGACGTCACCTCCAGCCGCGTGCCCGATGGAGCCTTGACGTTCACGACGAACTGCCCCGCGTCCGTACGGGGGAAGAACGCCACGCCCAGCATCGGGTACAACAACAGACTTAAGAGAAACAGGACAAACGTCCCCCCCAGAACCGCCTTCGGCCGCTGCAGCGCCGCCCCCGCCAGGCGCATATAACCGTTCAGAAGTTTCTCAAACAGCGCGTTGAACCAGCGGTTGAACCGCGCCATCAACCCGCCTCCTTCGGCTTCGTGATGCTGGATGAACCGCGAGCAGAAAAGCGGCACTACCGTCACCGCAATCACGTAAGAGGCAACCAACGCCAGCACCACGGCCACAGCCAGCGATGTAAACAGGAACTTGCTCACGCCATAGAGGAACGTCACCGGGAAGAACACCACAACCGTGGTAAGCGTCGCGGCCAGCACGGGCAGCGTCACCTCCTGCCCTCCCTTCTCCGACGCCGCCATCAACGGCTGCCCTAACTCCAAATGGCGAAAGATGTTCTCCAGCACCACTACCGAGTTATCGATCACGCGCGAAAACACCAGCGCCAGCCCTCCCAGCACCATCGTGTTCAGCGTCCCTCCTCCGGCGTCCAGCAGCAGGAACGTCGCCAAGGCCGAAAGAGGAATCGACAGGCAAACCGCCAGCGTCGCCCGAAAACTTCCAAGGAAGATCAGGATCATCACCGCCGTCATCAGCAGCCCGATGGAACCCTCATGCAACAGCGTGCTGATCGCCTGCTTCACATATTGCGATTGATCGAACACTACGCTCGCCTTCAACTGCTCCGGCACGTCGAAGAGCCTGTCCACCGCGCGCCTGATACCATCGACTACCGCAATCGTGTTCGCGTCCCCGCCCTGTTTCAATACCGGTAGATACACGGACGGCTGCCCATCCACGCGCACAATGTTGTTCTGAATCTGTTGCGCATCCTTCGCCACGCCGACATCCGCCACTGTCACCTGCCCGCGTCCGTCCGACTTCAGCGGAACCTTGTTGATGTCGTCTACTCCCTCAATCAGACTGTTCGTGTAGATGCTATAGTCCAGCGGCCCGATCTTCGTATCGCCGGCCGGCAGAATCAGGTTGTTCTCGTTCACGGCGCGCACGACGTCCATCGGGCTCAACTGGTGCGCCTCCAACTTGAGCGGGTCGACGTAAACCATGATCTGTCTATACCGTCCGCCAAACGGCTGCGGCACCGATGCACCCGGCACGTTCGCCACCTGGTTACGCACCGTGTACTGCGCGTTATCTCGCAGCTCCGTTTCCGTCAGCCCTTCGCCCTTCAAAGTAATCAGACAAACCGGCAGACTGGAAGCATCGAACTTCAACACGACGGGCGGCAGTGTCCCCGGAGGCAAGCGCCTCAAATTCGCCATCGCCAGGTTGGAAATATTACTCACCGCCGCATCGGCATTCGTTCCCGGCTGAAAGTAAATCTTGATGAGGCTGACTCCGGGCAGCGAGCGGGACTCGATGTGATCCACACTGCTCGCCAGCGTGAAGAATCTTTCAAATCGCCCCGTAATACCTGTCTCAATCTGCTCCGGCGGCATGCCCGAAAAGAACGTCGCCACCACAACCACCGGAATCTCAATCGGCGGAAACAGATCCACCGGCATTCGCAGCAGGCTTGTCGCACCCACCACGCTAATGATCAGACACACCACCACAATGAAGTACGGATTGCGTATCGAGAATCGCGACATCTAGCGTCCTTGCCCCGCCATCAACTTCGCTTCCGCCGGCTTCCCGGCCTTGAGCGCGCTACGATTTCCGATCACCACGAGGTCACCCTCTTCCACGCCCGCTGTCAGCTCTATTAGGTCCGGCGTCTCCAGCCCCACCGTCACCGGCCGCTCCTGCAACCTTCCGCCCTTCACAACAAAAACCGACGGCTTTGTACTGTGCCCGCTCACCGCCTGCACGGGCGCCGCCAGCGCGTTCTTTCTGGTCTCGAGCATCAGCTCCGCCGTCCCGAACATTCCGGGCAATATCACTCCCGCCCGGTTGTCGATGTCCACTTCCGTTTCCATCGTCCGCGTCGAAGCATCCAACCGCTCCGAGGCTCGCGCCACACGTCCTTGAAACACCTGCTTCAACGCATCCACGCGTACTTCCACCGCGCTGTTCAACTTCACCTGGCTCACGGCGGATTCCGGTACCGGCAGCACCAGCCGCAGGTGCGAAATCTGTGAAATGCGCACCACCGGCATCGCCTGCGTCTGCGACGCCGTTCCCGCCTGAATCATCGCGCCCGGATGCGCATACCGCTTCGTCACCACGCCCGAAAACGGCGCTGTGATCCGCAGATAGTTCATCATCGTCCGTACGCGCTCCTTCGACGCGGTCGACACGTGGACCTGTTGCTCTGTCGCCGCTAATGCCGCCTTCGCCGACTCCCACTGCCCCTCCGCCTCATGAAACTGCGCCGCGGTTACATCCACCTCCTGCTGCGCCACCAGGTTCGGACGTGCTTTTGACACGCCCAGCAGCCGTTCATGCGAAATCTTCCGCATCAGATACAACGACTCCGTTCGCTTCACCTCACTCCGCGCCCGCACCACGTCCAGTTCGGTCCGCTTCTCCGACGCCGACGCATGAGCCAGCTCTTCAGCGAACTCCGGCACCTCCAACGTCGCGATCACCTGTCCCGCCGCTACACGGTCCCCCACGTCCACCGAGATTGTCTTCAAGTATCCCGCTACCTTCGCGTGGACCTCCACTTCCTGATACGGCCGAAACTCCGCCGCCACTTCCAATTCCCGTGTCAGGTCATGTCTCTCCACGCGCGCCACGGACACGATCATGGCCTTCTCCGCGTCCGCCCGGACGGTCTCAGCCCCATGCCGCGTACATCCCGCGCCCGCTACGAACAGCAAACTTCCAATTCGCTTCCAGTTCATCGTTTATTGCGCCTGTGTCGAATAGTTATGCCGCCAATACACTCGCGGATGCTGTGCCGCTTCTCCGCGCAGCCGCACTTCCAATCCCTCCAGCGCCGCGAACAGTTCGCGCCGAATGGCCTTCCAACGCCGCGCGCTGCTGTTGTCCAACCCATCGGACAGAATTAATATCGCCCGCCGTTCGCTGTGCGCTTTCTTCACCATCGTGATGGCCGTATGCAGCGCATCCACCAGCGCCGTGCCCCCGCCCGTCACCGTGTCGGCCGCACGAGCGCGCACCTCGGCCGCATCCGTCAAGTACTCGCAGCCTGCCGGCGTCCGATCGCTGAAAACGATCAGACAGTACTCATCGCCGCTCCGGGCCTTGTCCAGATACCGTCCCAATGTAATACGCGCCTGTTCAATCGATTTCGCCATGCTCCGGCTCACGTCCAGCAGGATCGCGGTCGACAGTGGCACTCCCTTCACTGGCACCGAACGCAGCCGCACCTCAGCCCCATCGTTGCGCCGTTGAAAGTTCTCGCTAGGCAGCCCCGCGCGGAACCGGTTCTCATCGTCAAACACGCTCGCGTTCACCAATACCAGCCACCCCTCCGTGTAAAATCCACCCTGCGCGCCCAGCAACAACGAAAACACCGCGGGTCGAGGTAGCACCCGCACCTCTCCGTTATCCCTCCGCGCGCACCCCAAACCCATCCCCCTTCGGGGGGATCTTTCCAAAAAACCGAGCCTAGTAAGCTGAAGGAAAGACAATGCGAAACCGGACTTGGCCCGTTTTCCTCGTCGGCTTCGGAACGCTGCTGGCGCTCCTCTTCCTGCCCGGCAGCGCCGCCCTCCGCAAAACACAGGATGTCTACGATACCGTCCGCTCCCTCCAGGCCGCGGACCAGAACAGCCAGGCTCGTCTCCAGGAACTCGAACGCCGCATCTACATGAACAGCATCCTCGTCCGCGAACTCCTGCTCGATTCCTCTCCCGTGCAAAACAGCCGTTATGAAAAGGAGTTTCAAGACAATCGTGCCGCCGTCGAGCGCCAGATCACACTGCTCAATGCCGCTGGCCCCACACGGCAAAGCGCCGCCCTCCGGCGCCTCGAAGCGGAACTCCACAACTACTGGCAATCCATCGAGCCTGTATTCCATTGGACGCCCGAGGAACGACGCCAGCGCGCCACCTACTTTCTCCGCGAACAACAGCGTCCGCGCCGCCAGTCAATCCTCGCCATCGCCGAAGAGATCGATACGCTCATCGGCGCCGCGTACCGCGATCAGTATCAGCAGGTCAACATCAGCCAGCTCACATTTCGAAAAGACATCACCCGCAACGTTGCCATCGCGTTCCTCATCGGCATTCTCGTTGCGGCCGGCTGCATCGCCCGTATCGCCATGCTCGAAAATCGCACCGAGCGCCAGCGCGCCAAAACCGAGCTCGCCGAGGAGCACCTCCGCCAACTCTCCACACAACTCATGCACGCGCAGGAAGAAGAGCGCAAGACCATCTCCCGGGAGCTGCACGACGAGGTCGGCCAGCTCCTCACCGGCCTCCGCATCGAACTCGGCAGCCTCGAGCGCCTCCGCGGCGACGCGAACCAATTCATCAGCCACCTCAGCGAGGCCAAGGCGATTGCCGAACAATCCCTCCGCGCCGTTCGCGACCTCGCAGTCGGCCTCCGCCCCTCCGTCCTCGACCTCGGTTTGCTCCCCGCCCTCCAATGGCAGGCCCGGCATTTTTCCAAACGCAGTGGCATCCCTGTCACCGTCCACGCCGAAGGCGCATTTCAGAACCTTTCCGACGGCCACAAGACGTGCGTCTACCGCATCGTGCAGGAGACGCTCACCAACTGCGCCCGGCACGCCAACGCAAAAAAAGCCGACGTCTCGCTCCGTGAAACGGCGGGCTCGCTTGAAGTGACGATTCACGACGATGGCCGCGGCTTCGACGCGAAGTCTTCTCGCCATGGCGGTCTCGGCCTCATCGGCATTGAAGAGCGCGTCCGTGAGCTCGGCGGCCTCCTCCGCATCGAATCGGAACCAGGAAAGGGCAGTACGCTCATGGTTCGCTTCTCGTTGACCGGGGGAGCCGCTGTATGAGCCCCATCCGCGTCCTGCTTGCGGACGATCACGGCGTCGTCCGCAAGGGCCTGCGCTTCCTCCTCACGCAGGATCCCTCCGTCGAAGTCGCGGCCGAAGCCGAAGACGGCCGCGAAGCCGTTCGACTCGCTTCCGAGCTGCAGCCCAATGTCGTCATCATGGACATCGCCATGCCCTTGCTAAACGGGCTCGACGCCGCCGCGCAGATCAGCAAGGCAAATCCCCGCGCCGGCGTCATCATCCTCAGCATGTACTCGGACGAAGAATTCATCATCCGCGCGCTCACGTCCGGCGCGAAGGGCTATCTTCTGAAGGATTCCGCCGACGCCGATGTTCTCCGCGCCGTCCACGCCGTTGCGCGGGGCCGCACCTACTTCTCCCCTTCCATCGCTCACACGCTGATCGAAGACTACATGCGCCGCCTCACGCAGGAAGGTCTTCAGGACCGCTACGGCCTGCTCACCGACCGGGAACGCGAAGTGCTCCAACTCCTCGCCGAAGGCCGGTCCAACAAAGACGTCGCCGCTCTCCTCGGCCTCAGCGTCCACACCGTCGACACCCACCGTACCAACTTCATGCAGAAGCTCGGCCTTCACAACACAGCCGAGATCGTCATCTACGCCATGCGTAAGAAGATCATCTCCTGACCTGAAACGCTTTTAGTACTAGAACTCACTAGTCACCGGAGGAGCAGTTAGGCTCCTGAACTTGACTTGAAGAGGTATCTATATGGCTGGTGAATATAAGCTCACAGTCCCGCTCGACGCATCGGGCGTTGAGGATTTCAAACCGGATCAACCAGTAAAGGTTGTCGTAGTTGACGGTAAAGGCAAGGCTTCGGCGACGGTCGCAAAGCTGGATGCAAAGGGTCACGGCACGGCGACCTTCGAATTCAAAGAGAACCCGGGCGCGCTACGCGTGTTGCTCGGCCCCGAAAGCGCAAGCAACGACGAAATGCAGGGACTCCAGACCATCGGTGTCGACGTTGCAGCCCGGCAGTTCGCGGTGAAAGACGTAAAACTAGCGCCTATCGCGATCTCCACCTATTACTGGCGCTGGTGGCCTATCTGGTGCCGCACGTTCACCATCACTGGCCGTGTCCAATGCGCAGACGGCCGCCCCGTCCCCGGCGCAACGGTCTGCGCCTCGGACGTATCCTTCTGGTGGTGGTGGCTCAGCAAGCACCAGGTCGGATGCGCGACAACCGACGCCAGCGGCAGTTTCAAAATCCAATTCCGCTGGTGTTGCGGCTTCTTCCCGTGGTGGTGGTGGCGTCGCCGCTTCTGGCAATACGAGCCGCTCCTTGGTAACTTGATCGGACCCATCATTCGCCGCGACCCCAAGCTCAAACTCCCTATTCCCACACCCGACCCCGACCCTGGCATCTTCAAGAACCTCCTCTCTCCGCTTCGCTCGGCAGCCCCGAGTTTCCCGGAAATCAGAACAGCCGCAACCTTCGATCCCGGCGCCCTTGCCGGACTCCAGCTACAGTTGGAGCCGCACTTGCCCGCCGCTCCGGAACTGCAGAGGATCCGTCTTTGGCCGTGGTATCCCTGGGCCCCCTGGCTCGACTGCGCGCCCGACATTGTCTTCCGCGTCACCCAACCGTGCGAAGGCAAAGATGTTGTCATCGTCGACGAGAACATATTCCAGACGCGCTGGGACATCGGCACGAATCTGAACGTCAATCTCATTGCGAACCAGGAAGCCTGTTGCATCCCGCCGGATAATCGCCCTGACGGCAACTGCATCGTCATCTCAACGGTCTGCGGATCTCTCATCAACGCGATCGGCGGCAACACGATCCCAGCCCTGCCGGCAGCACCCACTGACGGCTTCCTGAACCCTGGCCTGCCCACAAACGACGGCGACCGTCCGTATGCCGGAAGCATCACCATCGGTGGACTGTTCGGCCACGGCGCGAATGCCGGCTACTATGAATTCGAATGGTCGAACGGCGGCGCGTTCAACCCCATGCCGCCAGGCGCGGCCGGCGGATTCTCCCGCTCGTACTGGGGGCCCAGGCTCGGCGGCGGTCCGGTCAATTTCTACTCCGTCCCATTCCCCGTCACCTCGATCAGCGGGCAGAACGTCATCGAATCCCGAAACCACTTCGAAGCCAACAACGACCCGGCAAGCTGGGGCGTCACACGCTTCTGGGTGTCAAACGTCGACATACTGATGGTCTGGAACACCGAAACATTCTTTGCCGACGGCAAGTACCGCCTGCACGTGAAGAGCTATCCAGCCTCAGGCGCCGGTCTCGATCTCGCCCACGCCGCCATCCTCAACGTGTGCGACACCAACGAGCAAAACCGGCTGGTGATCACGCTCGACAATCGCCTCAACCCGGATCCGGCCCATCCCACTGCGCCCGATCATCCCTGCGGCGGCGGCACCGTCCACCTCTGTGTAACGGAGCCCGATACCGACATCATCAACGTCACCATCAACGGCGCGAAAGTCGGACCCTGTGATTTTGCGGATGCAAAGAACGGCGGCACCTTGGACATCGACTTCCTCGTCACCGATCCCGACGCACATCTCCACTCCTACTCTCTCATCGCGACCTATGGTGAGAACCTCGCCGTCGATCTCCTCGGCGCTCCCGGCGCCACGCTCACCGGCGTTCCTGGAACCCAACCCGGTCCCGACTATGCCAGGGCGCTCACGCAAGGTGCCACGCCGCCGGCATGGAGCGGCGGCACGTTCCACCTTCACATTCCAAATATCAGGCGCGTGTTCCCGAAGACCTGCTGCTATCAGCTTGAGCTTCGGGCTTACAAGCGCACAATCGTCGGTTGTTACAGCGGCCTCGCCCACAACAACTTGAGCGAATACAGTTTCATGGTCATTGTCTAACCAGGCCATTGCCATGCTGCGCTTTTACTGGCTAACGGTGGGTGCGTTCGCCACTTGGCGAATCACCCATCTTCTGCACGCCGAAGACGGTCCGTGGGATTTGTTGGTCCGCCTTCGGCGTGTTGCCGGTAGGAGCTTTTGGGGCGGCTTACTTGACTGCTTTTATTGTCTTAGCATCTGGGTAGCCGCTCCGATTTCATTAGCGATCAGCGCTGACTGGTTGGAGCGCATGCTGCTTTGGCCCGCACTCTCCGGTGCGGCCATCCTTCTTGAGAGGGCAACACATAAACCAGTCGCAAAATACTTCGAAGATCCAAAGGCCTTCGAAGATCCAAAGGAATGAATATGCCGTGCTGCGGTAAAGGACGAGAACAACTCTCAGAATCTTTTCAGCCAATCGTGACCGGAGCGGCCGCGAGAGACTTACCAACCAGGCCGGCCCCGCGATTCGCCATCGAGTTCGAATACACCGGCGCCACCGGGCTCACCGTCGAGGGCCCCATCACAGGAAGGATCTACCGGTTTGACCAGCCCTTCTCCCGCCTGGCCATCGACGTCCGCGATATGCCGTCCGTCGAACAGGTGCCTGTTCTTAGACGCCTAGGTTAACTGGGCCGTCCCTCGACTAAGGTTTTCGCTTGTTCGGACGAAATGGTCCGCAACTTGCACAAAGCCTCTTGATCCCGCGACCACCGGGAAAAACAAAGGATCGAGAGGATGTTTCCATGTTAACAATGAAACTTTTTCCTATTTTTTTGCTATCGGTTGCCCTTTTTGCCGATGGACCGTCCGGCGCCCGTCTCACAGGTAAGATCGAGACGCTCCCCGTTGGCGGTGTGATAGGAAACTGGACTGTAGCCGGTCGGACCGTTCAGGTCACGGCCAGCACCAAGATTTCGACCGGCGCCGGCGGCGCTGCCATCGTCGGCGCGTGCGTCGACGTAAAAGGTTCGTCCTCCACGGCGAACGCGATCGCCGCCACAAATATTGATACGCGCCCCGCGGCGAAATGCGATAACAGCACTCCTACCGGCTCCGTCGAAATTTTCGGCGCTGTCGAACAGCTCCCAGCTAGCGGCCTCGTCGGCGATTGGAAGGTCGCCGGCACTACGGTTAAAGTCACCGCGCAAACGAAGATCGAGCAGGAGGGCGGACCCGTCGCTATCGGTTCCTGCGCCGAAGTGCAGGGCACACGTAACGCGGATAACTCGCTCAGCGCCGCCAAAATTGAAGTAAGCTCCGGCATTGGCGGCTGCCGTCCGGACGATGGCGGTGGCGGCAACGAACGCGATCAGATCGAGTTCCGCGGCACGGTGCAAACCGCCCCAGCCACCGGTTCGCAGATCTGGACTATCTCCGGCCGCAAGGTACTGGTGAATAATTCCACAACTGTCACACCATTTGGCCGCAATCTCGCAACTGGAAGCTGTGTCGAGGTGCAGGGACGGCTCGAAACCGACAACTCGATCTCCGCGTCTCGCGTTCAGATCCTAGGTAGCGGCGTCTGCACGAACGGTCTCGACCGCCAGGCCGATGTCTCGTTCTTTGGAACGATCACTTCGCTACCCTCTGGCGGCCTGATCGGCAATTGGAACGTCAGCGGCCTCGTCGTCGTGGTCTCCGCCGATACCCGCATCGAATCGGAAAACGCCGCGCCTGCCGCAGGCGTCTGCGTCCAGGTTCGCGGCGATTTCGGCGCCAATAACACGGTTACCGCACAACGCATCGAAACCAAACCGGCCAGCTTCTGCACCGCGGGTACGGGTGTCTTCAAGTTTGAGGGCCTCATCCAGACGCTTCCCGCCTCCGGTATCACGGGCGCGTGGAAGATCGGCAATCGCAATGTGACCGCTGACGCGAATACTGTGCTCGATACCACCAAGGGCGCCGCCGCCATCGGATCCTGTGCCGCCGTCACCGGCGCGCTGCAGGCCGATGGCTCCGTCCGCGCCACGCGCATCGAAGTGCTCTCCACCAGCGGCGCCTGCATTCTCGCCGGCGGCGTAGTCAACGCTGGCAACCTGTCCGGCGCAGGCGTTTCTGTCGGCATGATCGTCTCCATCTTCGGCCAACAGATCGGACCAGCCACCACGCTGCCTCTCGCCGTCATCAACGGCCAGGTCAGCAATCGCCTCGCGAATACGCAGGTCCTCTTTGACGGCACCCCCGCTACGCTCCTGTTTGTCTCCAATAGCCAGATCAACGCCATCGTTCCCTGCAACGTCGCAGGGAAGACTTCGGTGAAAGTGCAGGTTGAATCGAATGGCGCGTGGACTAATGTCGTCACCATCCCCGTCTTCGCCACCTATCCGTCGCTCTTCACGATGTCCAATAGCGGGACCGGACCAGGCGCGATTCTCAACGCGAACTTCACGTTGAATACCGCGGCCAACGCCACCGCGCGCGGTGGCGTGGCTATCCTCTTCGCCACTGGCGAAGGCCAAACCAACCCTGCCTGTTCCGACGGTGCTATCACGTCGCTCACGGGACCGTTCCCGGTTCCTGTGGCGCCGGTTAGCGTCGAAGTCGGAGGCAAAGCGGCGGCGGTCGTCTATGCCGGCGGAGCCCCCGGACTCGTTCGCGGACTTCTCCAGGTCAACTACACGCTGGCCGCGGATACCCCGGTCGGCGCCAGCATCCCCGTCACGGTGAAGATTGGTGACCGCACCAGTCAGGCCGGTGTCACGATGGCAGTCAAATAACGTTCGCTGATTTTTGATATAGTTCTCTCCGTTCCACCTGGAATAGATATCGGGGCGATATTTTCATCGCCCCGAAATACGAACTTCTTAAACTGTCAATACGCTTGACCAGGCAAGGAGAGAACTATGAAAAGCGAACCGATGCGCCGCAGGCTGGCGGCTATGACGATGCGTGTCGCGGCCACCCATGCGGGCGCTCCGGGCGCGGGAATTACGGAGGGAATGGAGGCTGCCAAGGACGTTCTTCACGATCTGGTGGCGAAGTCCCGGCGGCCCATTTCCGACACCGAACGCACCCACGCCCACGAAGCAGTCGATAGCATGCGCCAGGGCCGCGTCCTCACGGAGGCGCAGGCTTCCGCCGCCGAAGCCATCATCATGCCGGATTTCCGGCCCGCTCCCAGAATTCTCAACAACGCCTTCCCGCCCTTTGATGACGACGTCTGGAAGCATTTGAACGACCCCGCTTCCACCAAGAGCATCCTCGCCGCCGTCCCGGCCGTCGGCCGCATTGAAGTGCCCGATCATCCTTCTCTCCCCTACGCCGGTACCGGATTCCTCGTCGGCGAAGGCCTCATGATGACCAACCGCCACGTCGCCGAAATATTCGTCGACGGCCTTGGCGACACCACACTCAGGTTTCGCTCTGGGCTCGAAGATAACGGAATCGATTTCCGGCGTGAAGACGGCATTTCGGCCAGTGAGTTCTTCAAAATTCGCGAAGTCCTCATGGTCCACCCCTATTGGGATATGGCGCTCTTCCGGGTCGAAGGCCTCAACCCGGCTCGTAAGCCGTTGGAGCTGGGCGCCGTGCCGCCCGGCGATCTGCTCGAACAGGAGATCGTCGTCATCGGCTACCCCGCCCAGGATCCGCGCAATGACCTCGACGTGCAGCGCCGCGTCTTCGACGGCCCGTTCCAGGTCAAACGCCTGCAGCCGGGTCTCGTCAAACCCGTGCGCTCCACCAAGAGCTTCGGCCACCTCGTCGACGCAATGACGCACGACAGCTCTACGCTCGGCGGCAACAGCGGCTCTGTCGTTTATCATATCGCCTCCGGTAAGGCCGTCGGCCTCCACTTCGGCGGCATCTACATGGATGCCAATTTCGCCGTGCCCGCCTATGAGCTCAGCCGGGACCCGCGCGTCATCGCCGCTGGCGTCAACTTCACCCGCACCACCTCTGGCGATCCGCCGTGGAAGTCCTACTGGATCCCCCGCCCCGAAGCCGCCGCCGCTACTCCTGCAATCCCTCCGCAAACTCGAAAGGACCAGGCAATGAGCCAGCAGAACTCCTATACCGTGAATAGCGATGGATCCATCAGTTTCACCGTTCCGCTCCAAATCACAATCCAGCTCGGCGCCGCTGGTGGCGTACCGGTCGCCGCCGTCAAACAAGCCGCGGCCGCGGAGGAATTTCCGTCCCAGGTCCCCATCATCTTTGACCATCTCGAAGAGCGTGCCGGCTTCGACACGGCGTTCCTCGGCGACGAGGTGTCTCTGCCTGAAGTCACCGCGAAAGGAGCCAAAATCACCGCCAAGCTCGACGATGGCACCGACGAGCTGAAGTACCACAAGTTCTCCGTCGTCATGCACGGCAAGCGGCGGCTCCCGCTCTTCACCGCCTCCAACGTCGACTGGCGCAAAGAGCGCCACATGGTCAACGGCAAGAAACCCACCCGTAAACAGCTCACAGGCCTCGATGACAAAGCCATTGAGGAATGGGTCACCGATCCTCGCATCGCGGACGACCAGCAGCTCGACGATGTCTTCTATTCCAAGGACTCCGGTGCCTTCGACAAGGGCCACGTCGTCCGCCGCGACGACGTCTGCTGGGGCGACGATTTCGATGATATCCAAATGGCGAACGGCGACACCTATCACGTCACCAATTGCACTCCGCAGGTGAAGGAGTTCAATCGCGACACTCTCGGCGAATTCAATTGGGGCGATCTCGAACAGTTAGTCCAAAAGCAGACCAAGGCCGATCTCGCCATCCTCTTTGCCGGTCCCGTCATGAAGAACAACGACCCCATATTCAGCGGCAAAACCGCCGCCGGAAAAGTGCGGGTCCGCGTCCCTATGTCGTTCTGGAAAATCATCGTGGTCAAGGGTGACTCGGGCGCCCTGGAAGCCTATGGCTTCGTCCTCGAACAGGATCTTTCCGCCGTCCCGCTTGTCGTCGAAGGCATCGTCATCCCAAGTGAGTGGAAGCCCTTCATGAAGCCCATCAAGGAAATCGAAGCCATGATGAACGGCCTTGTGAAATTCCCGCATCTCAAGCCGATCGATGCGTTCGACAATGTCGAAGCTGTCGCCGTTCGACAAGAGATGGTGAAGTAACCGGGACGCGGCGAATCAGTGCTCCACGCCCGGCGATAATCGAAGTAGCGTTGCCCGCCGCCATGCCCTGCCAACCCTCTCCCCAATTCGACTCCCTCGTCGCGGAGTGGTTCGCCTCGCGCTTCGGCCAGCCCACCGAACCGCAATCGCAAGGCTGGCCGCAAATCGCCGCCGGCCGCGACATCCTGATCTCCGCGCCCACCGGCTCCGGAAAGACCCTCGCCGCCTTCCTTATCTGTATCGATCAACTCGTCCGCTCCGCCCGCGCGGGCACCCTCACGGACGAAGTGTCCGTCGTCTACGTCTCTCCGCTCAAGGCCCTCTCCAACGACATTCATCGCAACCTCGAGATCCCCCTGGCCGGGATCAATGCTCTCGCCAAGGAAAGGCAGATCGATCTCGCCCCCATCCGCTCCGCCGTACGCACCGGCGACACGCCCGTTGCCCAGCGCCAGCGCATGACGAAGCAGGCGCCTCACATCCTCGTCACCACTCCTGAATCCCTGTTCATTCTCATGACGGCGGAGAAGTCCCGCGCGATGCTCGCGAACACCCGGACCATCGTCGTCGACGAAATCCACGCCATGGCCGGCGACAAACGAGGATCGCATCTCGCCCTCACGCTCGCCCGCCTCGACGCGCTCGTCCAGGAGTCTGGTACTGCCAAGCCGCAACGCATCGGCCTCTCCGCAACCGTCCGTCCCATCGAAACTGTCGCTGACTTCCTGTGCCCCGGCGCGGCCATAGTCAACGTAGGCCACCGCCGCGAAATGGATCTTGCCATCGAGGTTCCCAACGACGAGCTCGGCGCTGTCGCTACCAGCGAAATGTGGGCCGGGATCTATGATCGTATCGCCGCGCACGTCTCTTCCACCCGCACAACCATCGTCTTCGTCAACACGCGCCGCATGTCGGAGCGCATCGCTCACGCCCTCGCCGAACGTCTTGGGGAAAACGCCGTGCTCCCGCACCACGGAAGTCTCTCGCGAACGCTCCGCCTCGATGCCGAAGCGCGCCTCAAAGCCGGCGAGCTCCGCGCCGTCGTCGCGACCGCCTCTCTGGAACTCGGCATCGATATCGGCACCGTCGACCTCGTCATTCAAATCGGTTCCACGCGCTCCATCGCGGTCGCCCTCCAGCGCATCGGCCGCTCCGGCCACTGGGTCGGCGCCAGGCCGAAAGGCATCCTCTTCCCCACCACGCGCGACGAGTTCATCGAGTGCGCCGCCCTCATCCATGCCATTCAATCCGGTGATCTCGAGCGAATGACGATCCCCGAAAACGCGGCCGATATCCTCGCCCAGCAGATCGTCGCCGAATGTGCGGCGAAGGACTGGCACGAAGACGATCTCTTTGCCCTAATCAAGCGGTCCTATCCCTACCGCCACCTGGAACGCACTGTATTCGACCATGTGGTTCAGATGCTCTCCGAAGGCACAACCACCTCCCGCGGACGCACCGGCGCGCTCTTGCATCACGATCAGGTCAATGGCCGTATCCGTGGCCGCCGGGGAGCCCGTCTGGCCGCCATTACCTCCGGCGGAGCAATTCCCGACAACGCCGCATTCAGCGTCGTCGCCGAGCCCGACGGTAAAAACGTCGGCACTCTCGATGAAGACTTCGCCATGGAGAGCATTACCGGCGATGTCTTCCTCCTTGGCACGCACTCCTGGAAAATCCGGCACGTCATGCAAGGCCGCGTCTACGTAGAGGATGCGCACGGCGCGCCGCCCTCCATTCCGTTCTGGCTCGGCGAAGCCCCCGGCCGCTCGGCGGAACTCTCCGCCGCTGTCTGTGAAACGCGCGCCAGGATTGCCAACGGCGGCGGGCCTGTCCAAGCGGTAGCTTACGTCCGCGCCGGCATCGCCGCGCTTGGCGCCCTGCCTTCCACGGACACTGTCGTCGCCGAAAGGTTCTTCGACGAATCCGGCGGCATGCAGCTAATTCTCCACGCGCCCTTCGGTTCCCGCATCAATCGCGCCTGGGGCCTCGCCCTTCGCAAACGCTTCTGCCGCACCTTCAACTTTGAGCTGCAGGCGGCCGCCACCGACAACGGCATCGTCATCTCACTCAGTGACCGCCACGCCTTCCCGTTGGAATTGGTCTTCGAATTTCTCAAGCCGGAAACCGTGCGTGACGTGCTAACGCAGGCGCTCCTTGACGCGCCGATGTTCGGCACACGGTGGCGGTGGAACGCTATGCGATCCCTGTCCATCCTGCGCTTCCGCGGCGGCGCGAAAGTGCCCGCTCCCATCCAGCGCATGAGGTCGGACGATCTGCTCGCCGCGGTCTTCCCCGATCAGGTGGCCTGCGGCGAAAACCTCACCGGTCCCATCCGTATCCCCGATCATCCATTGGTCAACGAGACCATCGCAAATTGCCTCACCGAAGCGATGGATCTCGACGGTCTCGCAAACGTGCTGCGAAGAATCGAGTCTGGCGCCATCCGGACCGTCACGTTGGACACGCCCGAACCCTCGGTCTTCAGTCACGAAATCCTCAATGCCAATCCGTACGCGTATCTCGACGACGCTCCCATTGAGGAGCGCCGCGCCCGCGCGGTGATGCTCCGCCGCACTCTGCGCTCGGACGCCGTCGATGGCACGGGCGTCCTCGACACCGCCGCCATCGAACAGGTCGCCGCCGAAAGTTGGCCCGATGTCCGCGACGCCGACGAACTGCACGACGCGTTGCTTACTCTGATCGTGCTTCCGCCGGTCCCCGAATGGTCCGCCCATTTCGCGCTCCTAGAAAAGGCTGGCCGCGCCGTCACACTCACACGCAAAGATCGCCCTTTCTGGTCCCCAACCGAGAAACAGCACCAGGCGGAAGACACAGTCGAAGTACTCCGCGGCTGGCTCGAATCCACCGGACCATCGACGGTCGCGGCGCTATCGGACCGCCTGGTCTTTCGCCGGCAACAAATCGAAATCGCTCTCGCCCAACTCGAAGCCGAGGGCCAAGTCCTTCGCGGCAAATTCACCCCTGCGGCAAAAGAAAGCGAAATCGAATGGTGCAACCGGCGCGTCCTCGCCCGCATTCACCGCATGACGCTCGGCCGTCTGCGCCGCGAAATCGAACCGGTAACCGCGCAGCAGTTCCATAACTTCCTCGAACGCTGGCAGCACGTCGCTCCGGGAGCGCAACTCCACGGTGCCGACGGAGTCCTCGAAGTCATCCGCCAGTTGCAAGGCTATGAGATCCCGGCGGCAGCCTGGGAAACGCAGATCCTCCCACAGCGAATAGCGCGCTACGAACCGAAGTTGCTCGACGAGCTCTGCCTCTCCGGCGAAGTAATGTGGACGCGGGTCTCTCCTCATCCGGCGTTGGAGGAAGGCGAAGGGAAACGTATCCGCCCGACAAGGATTGCACCGGTATCGCTCCTTCTTCGCGAGGATGCGGACTGGCTGATCGCTCCGCGCAACGCGACATCGCCGATCGAATCGCTCTCCCCCGCCGCGCAGGATGTTTACGGCGCACTGCAACGCGAGCGCGCTCTTTTCTTCAATGACCTGACAAGAGAGTCCAAACGGCTCCCCAGCGAAGCCGAAGACGCCTTGTGGGAGCTGGTGGCGGCAGGCCTGGTAACTGCCGACGGATTTGAAAACGTAAGAGCCCTGATCGACCCCAAGCGCCGCCGCGGCGAAGGCAGCGGAAAGCGTAACCGGCCAAGGCATGCCGCCGGCCGCTGGGCCCTGGTCGCCCGCTCAAACTCGTCGGAAAACCGAATCGAAAAGTGGGCTGGGCAACTCCTGATCCGCTGGGGCATCTTGCTTCGCGATCTGCTCACAAGGGAAGCTGGCGCCCCGCCATGGCGCGAGTTATTGCCCGTACTCCGGCGAATGGAAGCGAGAGGCCAAATCCGCGGAGGACGATTTGTATCGGGGTTCACCGGCGAGCAGTTCTCCCGTCCGGAAGCCCTCGACCTCCTCCGCGCCATCCGTCGCACCGGGGAGGTTGCCGAGCCAACAGACATCCCCAGCGCCGACCCCCTCAACCTCACCGGCATCATCCTCCCAGGCCCCAGGATTAGCCCGCTTGCAACGCAAATCCCCTTGACCGAAACCCGCACCCCGACCCGCCGCTTCCGCTGGCAGCAGACCGCTTACGAAGCGTGAGCTTTAGAGGCCTTTGCCAATCGTTATGCCAACGGCACGATCGTTGACTGCCGGATCCGTTCGTCCCTCGTGAGCAATGGGATCGCATGTTCCACACTGGTCGCCGCAATAATCTCGTCCGCCGGATCGCTCCGAAAGTCCAGCTTGCCAATATGTCTGTACACGTCCATATCCAGTGGCCAGATATGGACGGGGGCAATGAGGCGCCGGAACGGAGCCGATTCTATCGCCAGTTCAATTCGTCCAATCTGAGATAGCTTAGCGACTTCCCAAAGCACGATGGCCGAAATGCTCCAGGCATTCTCGGCAAGTAACCGGCGTTCCCGGGGCTTCAGCTTGCCGTTCAGCGCATGGATCAGAATATGCGTATCAAGATTCAGCATCCCAGCGAATCCCGGTTGATTGGATGTCTCCGCGGATCTTGATCTTTCCCGACAGGCTCCCGATCAGGTCGCGGCAACTCGATTGAACCGGGTAAAGCTTGGCGATGGGCTTACCATGCTTAGTGATCAATAGTCCGTCCGCGTCGAGTCGATCAAACAGCGATAGGCATTGCGCTTTGAACTTGGTCGCGCTGATTCGTCTCTCCATAACGATTAGCATATCCAATGTGGTCATTAATATTGACCACATTTGCATATCGCGAATAATAAGTGCGCTCTCCAAACTACTCCTCCCGCAGCGCCACAATCGGATCGGTCCGCGAAGCACGGCTGGCGGGAATGAAGCTCGCAATCGCCGCCACGGCAAACAGCCCGAACGCGACAAGGACATACACCTGCGGGTCCGAAGTGTCGATGCCGGCCAACATGGTGCGCAAAAAGCGGGACATGGCAATCGCGCCCACAAGCCCGAGAACCAGCCCAATCGCAACCATGCGCAACCCCGAACCAAGCACCCAGCCCAGAATGCTCGCGCGAGACGCGCCCAGCGCCATGCGCAGTCCGATTTCCCGCGTGCGCTGCGACACGTTGTAGGCGAGTACTCCATAAACTCCAATCACCGCAAGCAGCAGCGCCAGCGCCGCGAAAGCGCCGAGCAGGACGGTCTGCTGTCTTCGATTGGCAATGCTCGTGTCAAGAATCTCATCCATCGTTCGAATGCGGCGGATTGGCTGATCCTTGTCGATAGTATGGATCGCGTCTTGGACCGCTTTGGCAAGGAGCATCGGCTCGGTGCGCGTGCGAATCATCAGGTCGCCAAGCGTAGTGCGCGGCATCTGGCTCGCCGGCACGTAGACGCCGAATTTCAGCGGCGTCTCGTAACCGCGCTCGCGTAGATCCCGGACCACCCCGATGACAGTGCGATAGACGCCGTCCCGGCTGATTCGAACTCGCCGGCCAAGCGCCGCACCGGATGCAAAGTATTGACGTGCCAACGTCTCGTTAATCACAACCACAGGTTGCGTATCGCGGCGGTCCTGCTCGTCAAAGAGGCGGCCTTCGAGAAGTTGCGGGCGAAGCATCCGCAGGTATGCCGGCGTACCGCTGCGATAGAGTGCGTCCTGGTTGGTGCCGGGTGGCGGCGGCGGCAGTCCTTCTATGCTGAACCCGTTGCTGTTGCCAATGCTGGTGAACGGAAGCTGATAGGTGAAAGCTGCTTCCTCTACGCCTGGCAGCGCGCGAATTCTGGCCAGAACGGCATCGTAGAACGCGATCGGCTTCTCTGGATCTTGCGTATACGGCGGACGGTTCAGGGGAACGTTCATTGTCAGAAGGTTGGCCGTGTCGAAACCGGGATCGAGAGCAGTCAGCCGCATGAGCGTTTTGATTAGGAGGCCCGCGCCCGCGAGAAGGATAATCGTCAACGCGCATTCGGCGATCACAAGTAACGGCCGCGCATAGGAGCGCCTGTCTCCAACGGCCCCGCGTTGACCCTGTTTCAGGCTTTGCTGAATGTCATGGCGCGTCGATTGCAAAGCGGGAAGCAACCCGAAGAAGCACGCTGTGGCAACGGTAACGCCGAAGAGGAAAAGGAACTGCAGGAGATTGGCGCGTGGCTGCGCGAACGCCAGTAGTTGTTCGGGAAGCAGTTCGAGCAGCATCCTCTGGGCGCCGAACGAGAGCACCGCGCCCAGGACCCCGCCGCATCCCGCGAGAATCAGGCTCTCCCAAGCGAATTGACCAAGTATTTGGCGTCTCGTAGCGCCTAGAGCCTGCCGCACGGCAATCTCCTGCTGCCGCGACAGATTGCGCGAGAGCAGCAGATTTGCCAGGTTGGAGCACGCGATAAGCAGCACCCCTCCGGCAGCGCCCAGCAGCACCCAAAGCGCGGTCTTGGTATTACCGCCGAGGAACTCCTTCAGCGGTTCCACCACGGCACCGGTGTTCGTATTGCTGGCCGGATACTGCTGTTGCAGGCGCCGGGCGATCGTCTCCATATCGCTGCGGGCCTGCTCGAAATGGACGCCTGGTTTCGTGCGGCCAAGCACCACCAGGTAATGAGAATCGCGCGCGGCGCGCCTTTCTGCATTCATCTCGAAGGGGATCCAATACTCCGCTGAAGGACCGGGGAACGCGAAACTGCGCGGCATCACGCCGATCACTGTATACGGCGATCCACTCAGGAGAATGGGGCGCCCAATTGCCGCGGTATCGCCCCCGAGCCGGCGCTGAAACAGCGGCCAGCTCAGAACAATGACCGGCGTCGAGCGGGCCTCTTCGTCTTCCGTAAAAGTGCGTCCGGCGGCGGCGGGGACGCCGAAAACAGCGAAGAAATTCGCCGTCACGGCACGGCCGATTACGCTCTCCGGAATCCCTTCACCCGTCAATATTGTAGAGTGAAGCCGCACCGCCGCCAGTTCGGTGAATACGCTGTTCTGCGCCTTCCAGTCGTAGTAGTTGGCGGGCGCTGGAGTGTTTTTCGGAAATCCGGCGAAGCTCGCGTCCTCCCACACGGCGAATACCTGCTCCGGGTTCGGAATCGGAAGTGGACGCAGAATGACTGCGTCCACAAGCGAGAAGATCGCCGTATTGGCCCCAATGCCAAGAGCCAGTGTGAGGATGGCGACGGCCGTAAAGACCGGCGCACGCCAGAGGATACGCAAGCCGTAGCGCATGTGGAAGCTACGTTTGGGGGCCGGCTAGGTTACCCAGAAACAGTACTAGGGCTCATGAAATTGGCTTGACCGCGGCCGGGAATGATTGTAAAAGGGACCATACTCCAAATGCGGTACCTACTTGCCGGCCTCGTGTTGTTCTGCGGGCTTGCGTATGGTCAGGCCTTTAGGATCACCTCGACCACGCCAAATGGCCAGGTTTCCGGTTCCGACCTGAGTGGTGCGCTTTACCCGTCGGATTCAGTCTCGTTTCTCGTCACGGCGGTTCGGGAAAACGTAACGCAACCCATCTCTGCCAAGCTGTTCCTGCGCGAGTACAACCTCCAGACCGGAGCATTGATCCGGGAATTGACCGGAGGCGGAAACGAGACAGGCGGTGCTTACCGCCTTCAAATCGGCGGTTACCGGATACCGGCGTATACCTGCTACGAGGCCTGCAAGGCGGGTCAGACCCTTCGCAATTCCGAAGTGAAAGTCCGCATTGAGCTCTTTGCCACGCTGGATTACTACGTGATGAACAACGGACGCCTGGAGCAGAGGACGCTGACATCGGGAACCGTTACCGTACCGGTACAGTACCCCACCGTCAGCGGCATCAGTGTCAGCCAGGTTCCGTTGAACACCTTTACCTCTACGGTCCGGCTGACAGCAAAAGGAGCTAAATTTCAAGCCGGAAAGTACGTGTATGCAAGGTTGGTCAAGACGGCGGATCAGGCGAAGTCAATCGGAATGACAAGCCCAACACAGCCCGACCCTTACGAATACTGGCTGCTTCCAGCCGGGTCACAACAGTACAGTATCGTACCCCGCATAGTCAGCGAAGACACGATTGAAGTCTCACTGAACACCATCGTCGGTGTGCCGGTCTTTGATTCAGAGGTGCCCACACTTAACTATCTCGGCGACTACGACATCGTCGTGCAATGGCAGCAGGAGGCACCGTCAGGCGCCTTTCGAAACACGTTGATGGCCTACGCTTCCGGCCTGTTTTCGATCACCAATCCGCTAACTGACGACTCCACCAAGATCACCAAACTCGAAGTCGAAATGGATCCCAACAATCCCGACCCGGCCAAACGGACGACAGGGGTTTGGACACCGGGCGCGGCGAACACACTCGAAGCCGCGCCGGGCGGATTCATCCGGGTGAAACTGACCGGCACTCACAAACTCTCACGGTATGCCGCGGGACTACTCTGGCTGGTGATGCGGGACAAGGCAACCAAGCAAAGTCTCTACATGCCGTGGGACTATGCCCGGAACACGGCTGGCAAGGAGCGCGACATCATTGAACAAGGGTACGGCCGGCACACGCTGCTGCAGTTCTACTACCGGTTGCCTCCTGTTGCCGCGGATCTTGAATTCTTCCTGGTGCTGACCCCGCAGGACCAGGAAACTCCAACCAACTACGATAAGGCGCCGACGGTTCCCTTCAAAGAAACCTTTGCGTTCTCTCCGGTTGTCAGCGTCGCCTGGACAAAGCCGGGCGATGTGACGATCGACCATATCGAAGTGGTGCAGGTCGTCCAAAACGACAAGAATGAGATCTCGCTGATTGCCGGCAAAAACACCGTGGCGAGGGTGTTTCTCAAGGTGGAGCCCAAAACGGCCGACCCGGTAGGGAACGTCAGCGTGAAATTAACCTCTGGAAACGCCGGAACGCCTCGGCGGCTGAATGGTCCCATTACGGCCATCGGGGAGCCCGACCGGAACAAGTTTGAGCACTCCATTAATTTTGCGCTTCCGAAAGAGTGGATACAGGAAGGAGAACTAAGTCTGGATGCGGAGATAGAACTGCCAAAAGGCTTCACCGACACCAAGATGGATAACAACAGGAAATCGGAGAAGGTGCGGTTTATCGAGACTCCATTCAAGGACCGCAAATTCACCGTGGGTTATATTCCCATCTGCTATCAGCCCACACCTGACGTGGAACGGCGCTGTCCGGAAGGAGATCTGAATACGTTTGGCAGTTGGCTGCAGTTGGTCTATCCTCTGGCGGAAGGCAGAGTACGGTATGCGCGGCTGGGAACAAAGAGGCCAACTGCCCGCTTTCCCCTGACGTCGGTGAGTGCGTCGAAGGTGATGGTGTCGTTGAACCGCTACTTCCGCATGTATGACGAGAAGCGGCCCGGCGTGATGGATCAACTGGTCGGCTGGCTGCCGCGGATTACAGACGCTCCTGCCAACCCTCTGAATGACCGCAGACTTCCCGTTGGCCGCGCAAACACTCTCCGCTCCGGCGGTAGCGGACGAGTGGCATTCGTGCAGGATACGTCGACGTCGGAGTTGAACTTGAAAAACGTCAACGGCGTCAAGACGGGAGTGGGCAAAGATACTCTCTATGCGCATATGGCGATTGCGCATGAAGTCGGCCACAACTACAGCCTGCGCCATCCCGCCACCCCCGATAGCTGCGGGTCTCCGGAAGGCTCCCCCGACTGGCCAAAAGACGCGGCTGGAAATTCATTACCCGCAACAATCGGCGAGCCGGGCTTCGATACAGCGGCTCGCAAGGTGAAGCCGAAGACCTTAAAAGATCTGATGACCTACTGCGGACCGCCGGGAGCTAACTTCTGGGCCTCGCCCCGGCACTATCAAAAGCTGTTGACGGCTTTGCAGGGAGGCATTCCCAGCGCCGCCGCCAAGCAGCCGGAGCACGAGCGGCAGTCATCGAGGAAAGCATCCGGCGGTACCATCGCCCTTATCAGCGGATCGGCGCGCCGGGATGGGAGTGCGGGTACTTTGGACCCGATAATCAGGCTTGCAACGACGGCGCCGCCGGACACGCCTGACCCCAAGGGCAACCACTGCCTGGTGTTCCGGAGCGATACGGGTACCTTCGGTCAGCACTGTTTCCAATTGAACTTCATTGATGACGATCCGCACGAGGAATCCACCGAGGAAGCTGGTCTGCCCGAAGAGTATTTCTCTCTCCAGGTGCTGATTCCGGATGGAACAAACCGCGTGGACTTAATGGCTGGGTCGAATGCCTTGGTCTCGTTGAAGGCCGGTTCAGGAGTGCCAACGGTGGCTATCACCTCGCCGCAAGCCGGGGAAAAGTGGTCGGGCGGCGGCACGCGAACCCTATCGTGGACGGCTTCCGCGCCCGATGGCGGAGCGTTGTCGTACGCGGCTCTGTATTCAAATGACGGCGGCGTCACTTGGTCGCCTTTGGAAGTAGACGTGACCGACACGAAAATAAGCATCGACACGGCCGAGTTGGATGGCGGAGCAAATGTCTTTTTCCGGGTAATCGCATCGAGCGGGTTCGACTCCAGCGAAACGACGGTGGGGCCGATTGAACTGGCCCAGGCGCCGAGAATTGATGTGCCGGCGGAGGCGGTCGACTTTGGTCACGTCCTGGTTGGATTGGACAGCGAAAAGACGTTCGGGCTGAAGAGCACCGGTAGTGGCCCCCTTACCGTAAACGGGATGGTGGTGAGCGGCGCGGCCGGATTCAGCGTCGTTGCGCCAGAGGGCAGCTTCCCTCTCGCGGCCGCGGAAACCGGAGAGATTACGCTGCGGTTTGAGGCGACGAAGGCGGGTGTGCAGACGGGAACGCTCGCAGTGGACAGCACTGATCCCGCGAACCCGGTGATACAGGTGGCGGTGCGTGCCCGCGCAGTTGACGCCTACATCCCGGAAATCTCCGTGGCGGCCTCGGTGGATTTAGGCACTGTAAATACGGGTCAGTCGCGAGAGACGCCATTAACCATCAGGAATGTTGGCAGCGCGCTGTTGACGGTGACCTCGGTCAGTAGTAACAATGCGGCAGTCGCAGTCGCGGGTTCCACTCGATTTACTTTGGAACCCGGTGCGCAACAGATCGTACAGCTCCAGTTCCGCCCGGCGGCCGGCGGTGCCTTTAGTTCCGTATTGACGATTGCCAGTGACGATGGCGACCGGCCGTCGCTGCCCGTCGCGCTATCGGGACGGGCGGTTGTACCGTCGGCGCCCTCTATGGGCGTTAACCCGGCGGCTTTGAATTTTGGCAGTGTCGCCGTGGGAGCAACGAAAGAACTGCCCCTGACGCTATCGAACACCGGGAACGCGGAGCTCAGCGTGACGACAATGGCGTCCAACAACGTTCGCTACACCGTGGTCTCGCCTGCGATCCCATTCCGCTTGGCCGCGGGGGCACAACAAGCCGTGACTGTGCGGTTTGCTCCAACCGCTGCCCAGGCGGAACCCGGAGAGTTGACGATCACGAGCAACGATCCGGCCCGGAGCATCGCAACGGTGCCCATCACCGGCACGGGCACATCCGGAGCCGTCTCGGCCCCCTCACTATCGGTACCCGCCACGGTCGACTTCGGAAGCGGGACCGTAGGTCAGGCCAAGGATATGAGCGTCACGCTGCGGAATACAGGTTCCGCCGCCCTTTCCATCACGGCAATTACAGTGAGCGGCGCGCAGTTCTCCATCGTCGGTGCGCCAACCCTGCCGTTGACGATCGCGGCGAACGCCCAGCAGGTCTTGAATCTGCGAATGACGCCGGTTGCAGCCGGTCCACAAGCCGGCGAACTGCGGTTGACGAGCAACGATCCGGCGCGGGCAACAGTAACAGTGGCATTGACGGGAACGGCAACCGCGTCGGCCGTTAGCAATCCCCTGCCGGTTCTCGACACCTTTGTTCCAGCAGCCGTATCGGCGGGCGGCGGTGCGTTTGCATTGACCGTCACGGGATCGCGGTTTGTCTCAGGCTCCACCGTGAACTGGAACGGGACGGCAAGAACGACGACTTTCGTAAGCGTCACAGAGTTGAGGGCAGCCATTGCGGCGGCCGACATTGTCGCGCCCGGTTCGATCGAGATTACCGTGACCAGTCCCGCTCCTGGCGGCGGTAAGTCGGCCGGGAAGATATTCACGATGGATGCCGGTGGCGGCCCGGTTCTTTTGGCCCAGCAATTTGAGTTTGCGTCGTGTCCTCTGGTGACGGCCTATCTTTCGGCCATCGACCGGTTGGGCAATACGATTACGTCGTTAGGCACCGCGAATTTCCGATGCACCGAAGACGGGCGGCCGGTGAATTGCAGCGCGGAACCGGTGTCTACCGCGGAGATCGGCCTTTCCCTGGCGGTAGTCGTGGATACTTCGGTGACGAGCACTGAGCTGGATACGGAGAAATCCGCGGCGGCATCGCTGATTAACCTTTTGGCGGTCAACGACCGGGTTGCGCTCATACAGGCCGATGCCGGTGCGGTTCCGGTTGGAGGGTTCACGAATAATCGGGCGGCCACATCGGCCGCATTAACTGCAATTGGCAACTCGGGAGGGATGGGGAACGCGTTATTTGATGCAATCGACGTCGCCGTTCGCGCCGCTAACTCGCAGCTTGGACGGCGCCAGGCGGTCGTTGTCTTCACCGGGAGCGAGAATACAGCCGGGACGATTCGCGATAGCGCGGTGATGCTTGCCAGGGCACGGGCAGGCGGCATTCCGGTCTACGTTCTGTCATTCGGTGCTGCGGCGAATAGTGCTGCGGCTGCGGCGGTAATGCAACAGCTTGCACTCGAGACGGCGGCCCGGTTCGCGGCCACCAGCGGCAACCTGCTCTTGCAAGCGGAACGGACGGGCCAGATTCTCGCCAACCAGCACGCCGTCTCGTGGAGCACGCCGAACAAGGACGGTGCATTTCACCTGTATGGCGTTACGTTGACAAGTTCGCAGGGGACCGCCACGACATCCGTGTTCTATCGCGGCTGCAAGTAGGTGGCCCTGCTGGCGCGAAACGCCCAATCATTTAAGCCGGCGGAGCAATACCAGATTGGTTTGTGTCGGGACACCCCCGCTGACCTTCACGCGCACCAGTGCCTCAAAGAACGGAAGCGGCTCATCCTTCCGAACCCCCAGCTTGGTGAGTAGTTCGCTCACAGTCTCCTCCCGCAAGACATAATCGGCCGCGCCCTGCGTACCGAATGTCGTTGTCCCCGCCAGAATCAGTGCGCGGCGATGCGGCTCCAGCCCCGCAACCAGCCCGATCACCGCATAGTCGAACGTATAGGGAGCCCCTGAATTGAAATAGAAAGGCTCCTCCCCCTCCCCCTTCTGAAGATTTACGACAGCGCCCAGTCCGCGTCGCGGCTCGTTGTCGGTCATCTTAAAATCGAACGCCTGCAAATGAGGAAGTTCTCCCTGCGGAACATTGACCTCAGCCCCGCCGAGAAAAACAAGGTTCTGGCTCCGGGCCTCGTCCCATGTCAATAACTGGCTTCGTTTCACGCGGAGCGGCATCCGAAGCTCATCCAATTGGCGGGTCAATTGGTGCAGCGCGAAGGCCTCACCAACGCCCGTATATCGGTCATTGACTGCCCGAGGCGGTAAATCCTCGTCTGCGGGCACGTAGCGCAGCCCCTGCCCGGCCGATCCGGCGAAGCGCGGGTTGGAGAAGACCACGGTCACTCCGGATCCTCCGCGCCCAAAAGCGGTCCAAAAGGTTCGCAGCGCCGCCGGCGCCGGTGGCGGCCGGTCTATCCAAGTGAAGGCCGCCATCGCGGCAGCAGCGAGCGCCACACCCCAGCCGAGCATCCATCTCCAGTCATGGCGCTGGATCGGAGAAGCCTCGATCGACGGCGGCGTCTCCGCAGATAAAGGCGCCGCTTCCGTCCACGCCGCTCGATGCTCGCAAATTACGCTGTACGTACCCTTTGGGATCTTGACCTGCACCGCATCCGATGCGCCCATAGTGAGGTAGTACTCGGCTAGCTTCGCCCGAAGTCGCCCGATGTGAACCCTCACCGTCGAGTCGACACGGGAGTCGAAATCCGGCGCACGCCCCAGCACCTGCGTGGCTATTTCATACTCTTTGACGTGATGCCCAGGTTCCTCAGTCGCGACCTTCGCCAGGAACTGAAGCAGATTTCGCAAGACCTCCGAACCGCTGAACCCCGGACTCTGTAAAATCCGGTCCACTTGCCGTGACAGTTCCGTGTCGCAGGACAGTGAATTCTCTCGCAATGGACTGTCGCCTGTGGCACTCATGGAAATCGGCTCCCACCCTCATCTCGCGGTCCCGTTATACCCTGTTATTGACCGTATTATACATAGCTAATACTTGTCCCGCTGCCATTGGAATGCCCTAATCGATGACGAGGCAGTACGCTTCCAAATAGCAAAAGGGGCCCGTTTACATGAGCATGTTGCGTTCACTCTCGCCAATACTTCTGGCTTTCTCCGCGCTGTGGGGAATCGCGTTTAGCCAGCAAGTCACCGGAGGTTTGGTCGGCATCGTCACTGACCCGTCCGGCTCGGTTGTGCCGGACAGCGAAATCACGGTTCTCGACTTGGGAACGAACGTCCGCCGGAACTCCAGGTCGGATTCGAGCGGAAGCTTCACCATCCCGTTTCTGCCCGCCGGTACCTATAGGGTTACGTGCGCGGCAAAGGGATTTCAGCAACGAGCGGTCGATAACCTGGTCCTCCAGGTCGGCCAAACAGTCCGCGTCAACATGCAACTGGCGATCGGCGATACCGCGGAAAGTATATCGGTTGCTGCGCCCGCCGTTGCCCTTCAAACGGAAAACGCTGCGGTCGGCACAGTGGTCGATTCGGTCAAGATCGGGCAACTGCCGTTGAATGGCCGAAATTTCATCCAGTTGGCCCACCTGATTCCCGGAGCGCAACCCGGTACGCCCGGTTCCATTACGGTCCGCCGTGGTCGTGGTTCCATCGGTCAGGGCGATTCCGCTTATGGAACGACTGGCCTGTCCGCCAATGGCGTGCGGGATACCGCTAACCGCTACTTCATCGACGGCGTGGAAACCATGGATGGCGACTCCTTTTCCTATAGCTTTGCGCCGTCGGTGGACTCTATTGCGGAGTTCAAGGTCGAGACCAGCACGTACTCGGCGGAGAATGGAACATCTCCCGGCGCCCAGGTCAGCCTCATCACAAAGAGCGGCGGTAACACCTATCATGGGACCCTTTGGGAGTTCAACCGTACGGACGCGCTCACGTCGGTCTATAACGCCATCGGCGGCCGGGACCTGAAGTCTCCCAGGCTGAATCGGAATCAATTCGGCGGCAATCTGGGCGGGCCCGTCTACCTGCCCGGCTTGTACAAAGGTACAAACAAGACGTTCTTCTTCTTCAACACCGAGTCCGGCCGCCAGGCCCTCGGTGCGGTCGCCGGTTTCCGGCTGGTTCCAACGGAAGCGCAGCGCAACGGCGATCTCCGCGGGCTCGTCGATGCGCGTACAAAAGAGCCGATCGTCCTTAAGGATCCGCTCGGCGTCGGTATCGTCAACAACATCATTCCTAAGGCCGCCCTCAGCCCGCAAGCGCAGGCTTACCTGCAGTTCCTGCCCCTCGCTAATACGTCGGTCGGCGTCTTCAACTACGTCAATACACCGCGGAGCCCTATCTCGACGCAGGACAACTACACCGCGCGCGTCGACCACAACTTTTCATCGAAGGACAGCATAACGGGGCGCTTCATCTTCAACGACACGCTGGAAAAAGGAACCCCATACTGGGGACACGACGAACGCAATAACATCGCCCAGACTCGCAACGTCTCCACGGCCTACACCCGCACGATCGGCCCATACCTGTTCAATCAGTTCCGCGTCGGTTGGCACCGCCTCCACGAATCGGAGATCTTCGGAACAACCGATGATCCCGCCTTCGATGTGGCCGGCAAGATGGGGATTCCGCAAGCATCCAAACGTCCGAAGGACTTCGGGCCGCCCAGCGTCCAGATAGGCGGGCCCGAAGGCGGTTTCTCCACTTACGACCTCCAACGCCAAATCGGGCCGCGGGACCGCGAGTGGGACGTCTGGCAAATCACCGACAACGTCTCTTGGCATAAGGGCCGTCACCTGCTTAAGGCCGGATTCGAGTTCGATCGCCGCAACTACGGAGTCGAACAGGCGCGAAATCCGCGCGGGCGCTACCGCTTCGACGGCATCTACACGGGGTCCGGCTTGGCCGATTTCCTGCTCGGCTACGTAAGCAATGCGGCTATCAATCCCGATCCCACCGTCACAGACATGACCAGCCTTTGGCAGGCTTATTTTCTCAACGACGAGTGGAGAGTCTCTTCGCGTCTCACTGTTTCCTTGGGCTTGCGCTACGACTATTTCCAGCGCTGGCGCCAGTTCAATGACAACATTATCGACATCGCCCAGAACGGCTACCTGCTGGCAGGCTACGTCACTCCAAAGAATTCGCCCTACGGCCGTAGCCTTCTGGCGCCGGACCGCAACAATTTCGGTCCCCGCATCGGCGTCGCATGGCAACCCCAGGGCTTGCGCGACACGGTCATTCGCTTCGGCTACGGCATGTACTATCAGCCGGAACACCCAAACGCCAATTTTTCGATGGTGGAGGGCGCGCAAGCCACCGGTGGCGCCACAGTCATCGGCACACAATCCGGGCCGCCGAACGTCCGCTTCAACAATCCGTTTGCATCGGCGGTCTCGCAAGGTCCGACGTTGAACAACACGACAAGCATCGACCCCAATCTGCGCGATGCCTACATCCAGCAGTGGAACTTCACCATCCAGAAGCGGTTGCCCGGCAACTTCCTGTTCGACGCCGGCTATGTCGGCTCGAAGGGCACTCGGCTTTCCATCGCCTTCGATGAGGACGCCTTCGCCTTTAACCGGCCCATTCAATTGGTGGACCCGCGTACCCCCGGACTTGCGGACATCAACCTCCGCCGCCCCAATCAGGACTTTGCTCGCTTTGTCGAAGGGGTGAAGTCAGTGGGCAATTCCAACTATCATTCGCTGCAGACCAAGCTGGAACGGCGAATGGCTTCTGGCCTAACTCTCCTCACGGCCTATACCTGGGCCAAGTCGCTCTCCGGCCCTCACGACCAGGGTGGCCTCATAGGTAATGGCTCCTTCATCGGCATACCGCAGGACTACTACAACATGAAGAATGAGCACTCGCTCTCGGGCTTTGACCTGCCTCACCGCTTCGTGCAGACGGTGCTTTACGAGATCCCGGGGCTCAAGGGCCCGTCCGGCCTTTGGAGGCAGGTGACGGGTGGGTGGCGCGTCGCCACGATCATCACGGCACAGAAGGGCTTCCCGGCGGGTATTGATGACGGACGAGACACGACGGGCACCGGCCAGTCCTCGCGCGCCGATGTAGTGGCGGGTCAGAATCCAAATCTGTCGGGTGACCAGCGCACCTGGACGCGCTGGT
Source organism: Acidobacteriota bacterium (assembly GCA_016185425.1). GTDB lineage: Bacteria > Acidobacteriota > Terriglobia > Bryobacterales > Bryobacteraceae. The sequence goes on from JACPNQ010000021.1 coordinate 148,633, forward strand.
TCAACACCGATGCATTCGCGCTCGCCCGTTGGGGTTACTTCGGCACGTCGCCGCGCACCGGTGCAATCCGGCTACCGGGGCTGGTCAATGCGGACTTCTCGATTGATAAGGCGTTCCGTCTCCACGAGCGCGTTCGCGTTGAATTGCGGTCGGAATTCTTCAACCTCTTCCGCCATTTCAACCCCGAGCCGGGCTCGATAGACCGCAATGTCCGTTCCCGGACTTTCGGAGCCGTCGGTGGCGGCGTGCAAGGCCTCGCCACGCGTGTCATCCAACTTGGAGCGAAGCTGTCCTTCTGAGGCCGCGAGTCTATCGCCGTGAGTACAATCCCAGAACCGCCACGATACTTTCTTGATTCTGGCTGGCCTTCCGTTTACTGGCAGATCACAGCCGGTCGGCCAGCCTCTTAACTCTCACGTTTCCGTCGTCAAAGAGTTGCATCAGATTCTCCGGCTCCGAAGCGAACCAAACAAACGTCCCCCAAGCGATCTTATCCACTGAGCGCTTGAAGACCACACTGCTCCGGTCCAAAAAAGCCGTCACGAAGGTCACATGCCCTGCCGGAAACCCGGCCTCCCGCGCCAGGTTCAACAACGCCTGCTTCCGCTCCTCGGTAACTGGCCCATCCGTCGCAACAATCTCGACGTAAAAATGAGCAGCGGATGTTTCGGGGCCAGATCCACCAGAATAATGTCCGGTAAGTTTCGATCCGCCTGAATGCTTAGCCCAATACCCCGTGCAAGTTCTTCGTCCCGCGCCACGACTTTGCTTCGGCTCTCGCTGATCCACAACACCCCCGGGTCGCCCAGGTAAAGACTAGCCAAACATATTTGAAATTTTGAGACCATCGGCCGTCTGTCGGATGATCTTGTTGTCGAGACGAGAACAGGAGACGACGACCGATGGAACTCTTCACAAAGCTGTTTGGCAGCCTGCTGGTATTTGTATACCA
>JACPNQ010000022.1 GCA_016185425.1 Acidobacteriota bacterium
ACCGCCGAATCTACACTCAGTGCCCTTGATGGATATGGACTTCGCGATCATTTGCCCGCTCGTCCGGCAAAGTATGCCTCGAATTCGGTTCTTGTACATCGGCTCCTACGTTTGCTCCACGCTTCTTTCGGACCCCGCCTCACGGCGACGCCCTTGCGCTTCACTATCACTTCACCTCCATCAGGTTGTGAACAGGACTTTCACCTTCAAGCTGTCGATCATGCTCGGCACACAAACGAAAAGGTCCGGATTGCGCCGGACCTTTTCCCTGATTGGACAACCTTCCGTTAGAAGATGTACTTCAGCGCAAGCTGCAGGTTGCGCATGTTGCCGCGCGTGCCTGTAATGACGCCGAAATTGCCGGGGTTGGTGATATTTCCCGCCGCATCGCGCTGGATCTGCCCCGCGTTAGCGTCGGGGTTGCCCCAGTTGGGATGGTTGGGAATATTGAAAGCTTCGAAGCGGAACTGCATTTGATGGCCTTCCGCAAAGCCCAAATTGAAGTTCTTCAGCGTCGAGAAATCCCAATTGAAGATCGACGGGCTGATAAGCGTATTTCGACCTACATTGCCAAATGTTCCCAGCGGCTGAACAATGAAGGCGGCCGGATTGAACCAACGCTGCGGGTCGTGGTTCGCCAGATTTGGATCCACTCCCGATATATAGTTCGGCCGGTCATTCCCGGAACCGGTATTGGAGCGGTCCGAACCGCTTCCGACCGTCATGGGGAAACCCGTGCTGACGGTCACAATCGAGCCCACCTGCCAGCCGCCGATAATTGCATTGGCAAAGGAGTTCGCGATCTCGAACTTGCGCCCTCTGCCGACCGGCAGGTCGTAGAGCACTGAGGTTGTCATCCTGTGACGCGTGTCAAAGGTGCTGAGAGCCCGCTCACAGCGCATGCAGTAGCTGTTCTGCGGGAAAAGGGTGTCCCCGCCATTCACGCGAATTCCGCTGGTTTCGTCGATCGATTTAGCATAGGTGTAGCTCAACAAGCCGCTGAAGCCGTTTGCATATTTCTTGGTGAGTTTCACGCCGAGCGAGTTGTAGTTGCCGCGTCCGCCGTTATCGACCAGTTGAATTCGGCCGAACGTGGGGTAAGGCGCCCGGCTCAGGATGGAGCCTGTGGGGCCGGGAATCGATTCGTTGACAGCGCGGAGCGATTCCAGTTTGCGAGACACCGATCCCAGATAGCCGGCTTCGAGGGCCATGCTGGAGCCAAACTCACGCTGTACGTTAAACAGGTACTGCGTCACGTAAGGCGTACGGCGATCATAAAGATTGGCGAATGTGTACGGATTGGGCACCTGCGCCGTCGCGCCCGCAATCTCTTTGAAAGCGTTCGCCCACTGGCGGTCAGGCCTGTCGCTGGATGATTCCTGGCGGAATCGCCCGGCGATATTGCGGGCCATGTCGAAGCGAGGATTGCCGGTGTCCTGCGCGTAGAACATTCCCGCGCCAGAGCGAATCACCCATTTGCTGCTCGGATTCCAAGTGATGCCGATGCGGGGAGCAAAATCATTGTTATCGCGGGCAACGAGGCGATCGCCCAGATGACCGTCTTGAGCCACCCGGATGTTTGGCCAACGCACTGCGATGCTCGCGTACGGATCGGTCCCGATTCCCTGCCGGAGGAAGTAGGGGTAGCGGCTCTGGTCCTGTATGTTCGGCGTGCTGTCCATAAACGGGATAGCCGCCGTAAAGAGTCTTCCCGTCGTATCCAGCCATGGCGGTGTGTTTTCATAGCGCAGCCCGAGCGCCAGAGTCAGCTTAGGGGTAACCTTCCACGAATCGTCAATGTAAAAGGAAAAACTGGTGGCGCGGAATCTGGCACTGCCGATCGCGACTGCGGTCTCCGGCCGGCGAATCTCTCCCAACAGGAAATCGGCAAATGCGTTTCCGCCGACATTGTTGCCGACGCCGGACCTGCGCGTGGCGTTGGCTTCAAAGCCGAATGAGCCACGGGCAAACTGATTTCCATCCTGGTTGAACTGATCCCGGCGGATCTCTCCACCGAAGCGGAAAGTGTGCCTGCCATGGACCCACGACGTGTTGTTCAGGAATTGGAGCGAGCTGTTCTTGTTTTCGTAGGGTCCTTCCGAATCGTCGCCGAAGCCGCTGTAGTTTGAGATGCCGATAGAGGGGATCCCCCACGTGATGGGCGCGCCGGTGGCGAGTCCCGGAATCGCCAACTCCTTCACGACATCGCGCTGGCCGGCGAGTTCGCGGGCCGTGGAATTGTAAAAACGGGTGTAGCCGAAGCGGGTTTCATTGACAATGTTCGGGGTCAGCGTGCGCGTGTTGGTTCCCGTGTATTGCTCGACGTTGGTGAGCACCTGGGAACCGTTGAGGTTCAGGCCCGCGTTAAACTGCACTTCGTCGCCCCAGCTATAGCGGCCGGCCCACTGGGACTTTGCGGACTCCACAAAATCCATGCGAAGGATAAACTGATCGCGATTAATTGGCGCCCCCTGGGCCTGCTGGTAGTTTCGTGAGAGTCCCGGAAGGTTCGGTTGCCGGTAGAATTCGAGCAACTTCTTCGAAAACGGATCGATCCGGTCGGCCGGGATGATGTCGCCGGGGAACCGGGTGGAGGTAATGGTCCCGTCGGCGGCAACGACGCGGGTGCGCGGATCGTAGATTTCGGAGACTCCGCTGAAATTGCCGCCCTGCATCGCAGTGGTTGGAAGCGTGTAGACGGACTGCGTACTCCGCCGCTGCCGGAAGGCCTCATAGTTACCCATGAAGAACAGCTTGTCCCTGCCATTGAACAGTTTCGGAATGATGACGGGCCCGCTGAAGGTGCCGCCGTACTGGTTCCACTTGAAGGGATCTTTGGGTGGACGAGCGGCCGTAAAGGCATAATTCTTCGCATCGAGTTTTTCGTTGCGAAGGAATTCGAAGGCCGTGCCGTGGAACCGGTTGCCACCGGACTTGGTCAGCACATTGATCTGAGTCGTAGCGCGGCCGAACTCGGCGGGGTAGATGCCCGTTTGTACCTTGAATTCCTGCAGCGCATCGATCGATGGCTGGATCACAAAGGTATTGAAGTTGGGGTCGGTGTTTTCGACGCCATCGAGTGAATAGTGGTTGAAGGCGCCGCGCTGGCCGCCGACGGAGATGGCCGCATCCGCGCGGAATCCGCCCTGGCGGGACTGGGCTTGGCCCGCGGAGGGAAATCCGGTTGCGGTGTTAGGCGCGAGCGAGACGAGTTGCAGGTAGTTGCGTCCATTCAGCGGCAGCTCCACAATGCGTTTGTTTTCGACGACGGTACCGAGAGTGGCGTTTTCCGTAGTCAGCAGCGTGACAGTGCCAGAGACTTCGATGGTCTCGGAAACTGCGCCGACAGCCATGTCGAGGTCGAGACGCACGGTCTGTTGGACCTGTACTTCAACCTGTTTGACGGATGCAGCTTTGAAACCTTGTTTTTCGGCACGCAGGTTGTAGGTGCCCGGGGGAAGCGAAGGGAAGCTATATACGCCTGCGTCGTTCGACGCGGCGGAGCGGACGGCATTCGTGGCCGTATTGGTAATCGTGACGGTGACTCCGGGAACAATTGCGCCGCTGGTATCGCGGACTTCGCCGGTAATTTCACCGAAGGTTTGGCCTATCACGGGCAAACGGAGAAGCAGGCACAAAAGTGCCCATCCAACAAACTTGGTTTTCATGTAATCGAGACTCCCAGGAAATGTGATTTCCGTATGGCTACACTACAAAACCGATTAGGGGGTTGGCAACTTAAAAACTCCTAACGAAAACAACCACGCCCAACCCTGCACGGTGGGCGTGGTTGCCCTCGATAGCCACGCAACGGCCCTGGGTCAACCACAGCGGCCATTTTCGGCTTGGCGGATTATGTCGCAAGCTCAGGCTGGAGGCAAGCGGGGGGCGATGACCCCCTACGCGGCGCTACCGGGGTTTGGGGAAGACCTGCGAAACCAGAAACGTGAGGAGATCGGCCGCGTTCTCAATTTGCTTAGCGATCGGCAGGCCGGCGGAGTGGCCGCCCTCAGTGTCGTAGTGCAGAAGCACCGGCTTTCCAGAGGCGTTGGCCGCCTGGACGCGGGCGGTCATCTTGCGGGCGTGCAGGGGGTCGACGCGGGTGTCGGAGTCGCCCGAGACGAACATCGTCGCGGGATACTTCACGCCATCTTTCACGTTGTGGTACGGCGAATACTTATAAATGTAGGCGAATTGGGCGGAGTCCTCCGCCGAGCCGTACTCCGGCGTCCAGTAACGCGCCACTTTAAAAAGATGGAAGCGGACCATGTCGAGCAATGGGACCGAACAAACCACGGCGCCGTATAGCTCCGGACGCTGCGTCATAGCCGCGCCCACCAGCAATCCGCCGTTCGATCCGCCATAGATCGCCAGCCGTTCGGTGCGCGTATATTTGTTGGCGATGAGCCACTCGGCCGCGGCGATGAAATCGTCGAACACGTTTTGCTTCTTGTCGAGCATTCCGGACTTGTGCCACTCTTCACCGAATTCGCTGCCGCCCCGAAGGTTCACCATCGCCACCGCCCCGCCGTGCTCGATCCACCAGTTGTACGTCGCACTGAAGTACGGCGTGACACTGACGGTGAACCCGCCGTAGCCGTACAGCAGCATCGGCATGGACCCGTCCAGTTTCCGGTCCGAACGGTAGGCGAGGAACATCGGCACTTTGGTTCCATCCTTCGACGTGAACCATTTTTGCGTGACGGTGACCGGCTGACGCTCCACCGGCACTTTCTGTCGATAGTACTCGCGGCTAGCGCCGCTCGCTACGGAGTGGAGGAAGGTCGCAGTCGGCTCAGTGAACGATTTAAATGTTGTGAAAGCGACGTCGTCATCCCACGATCCGGCCAGATTGGAGCCGGAGCCGATGCCGGGGAATTTGATCTCGCGGACCAGCTTACCTGCGGGCGTGTAGAGTCGCGTTTTGGAGAGGACGTTCTCCAGAGTGTTGATCGCGATGTGGCGGCCAGTGAGGTTCATCGACTCGATATTCCATTGGGACTGGGGAATGATCTCTTTCCAGTTCTCGCGTTCCGGCTTGTTGAGGTCGATGGCGAGGATGCGCTGGCGCGGCGCGTTCCAGTTGGTCTGCACAAAGAGCGTGTCGCCGCCGATGCTGCCTCGGAATCTGGCTTTGATGTCCGTGTTGATGGGGATCAGCTGCCGGTCTGAGAGGCGAAGCACGTGCACGACGTCCTGCTCGCTGGCCGAGCCCATGGCGGCAGTGAGCAGGACGTACCGGCCGTCCGGGGAAAGCTCGTTGTAGAGCAGATGGCTGGGGCCAAGCTCCTCACCGAAGATGAGTTTCGGTTGCTGCCCGAAGATGTTTTCGTAAAGGCGCGGACCGTCCTTGGTGGCTTGTGAGTAGATAACGCCCTTCCCCGCCGGCAGGATGCTCACCCCCAGAAAGCGGGCGCGAGGCAAAACCTCGCCGAACTCCTTCTTGGTTTCGATATTTAAAAAGTGGACCTCCACTTCGTCCTCGCCACCTTTGCGAATGCCATAAGCGAGCAGTTTGCCATCCGGACTGTGGTCCATCAGCGAGATGGACTTCGAGCCGCCCCAGGCGTTAGGGTCGATGAGAACTTCGTCCTTCCCTTTCTCTCCGTGCCGCGCGATCAACACGGCCTGATCCTGCTCCGGCGTGCGCTTCAGGAAAAAGAAATAGCCGCCCGTGTGGCTGACCTCCACCGATTCGACGCGCATCAACTCGGTCAGCCGCTTGACGATGGCCGGCCGCCGCGGGACGGAGTGGACGAACGAATTCGTGTATTCGATCTGCGCCTTCAGCCACGCACGGGTTTCGGGGCTGTCCTGGTCTTCCAGCCAGCGGTAAGGATCGGGAACGGAGACACCGTGAAGAACATCCACAGTGCCTTCTTTGCGTGATTCCGGAGGCGGAGCGGCGGCAAGGGTCATAAGGGCCAGGGTCATAAGAGATGGCAAGGAGACAAAGATTCTCATAGTTCGCTGTACCTGGTAAGGATGATTTGATTTTTCTCAAGGGCAGCCCGGGTTTCGGGCGCCTCTAAAGCTTGGAGCTCAGCGGCGCGACTCTGTTTAAGACGGGTTGGCGCCTTTTCCAGTTCCGCCGTGCAGTGGCCGGGGTGGGTCATCAATTCAGTGACCCCTTCCGGGAGGTTATCGAATAACGCCTGCAGGTCCGCGGATTGATAACGGCCAGTTAGCGTGAACCCGGCGAAGTGATCCGTGGTGCGCAGGGGTGAGACGTCCATGCCTCGCGCGCGGCGGCGGACGAAGAGATTTACCAGCTTTGCGAAGAGCGGCGCGCGATACGGAATGTCCAGGTCCGCGGGGCGGCGCACGTAGGGGATGTTAAATTCCTCCGCCACCGTGCATAAGGCGCGGCAGACGGGCGGCAACAGATGCGTGTGCTTGTGCGCATCGGCATGAGTGGGCCGAATTCCAGCAGCGGCAATCTTTTTCGCTTGCGCGGCGAGTTCGTCGTAAAGGTTCATCTCGTCCACATAAACGGCCCGCACCAGCGACGGAACATCCCTGGGAAGCGGCTCATTCGTCAGCAGCGATTTGCCGCCAATCAGGACAAAGTGAACACCGATATCCAGCGATGGATTGGCCTTGGCTAGCGTCACAGCGTCGTCAAAGGCATCGCCGTTCGCCATGAGCGTCGTGGCCGTGAGAATCCCGTTGACATGCGCGTCGACAATGCCGGCGTTCACATCACGGGTGAAGCCGAAATCATCCGCATTGACGATCAGACGTTTCAAAACAGTTTGAGCTGTATGGTGAGGAACTTCTTTGGATTAGAGCGGAAGTCTCTCATGAACTGGTTCATTTCCTTCATGGAGCCGTTCATGGAATCGTAAAGGGCCGGATTGACCATCAGTTGGCCCATTGTGCCCTGGCCTGTGTTGATCTTGTCGACGGTCTTGTCAAGATTGAGAAGCAGCTTGTTGAGATTGGCGTGCAGCTCGTCGCTCTTGATGAGCTTGCCGGCGGTGCCCTGCCCCTTGTTAATCTCGTCGATGGTCTTGCGGATATCCGCGATGGCGCCCTTTACTTCATCGTGCAGCGCCGGGTCCTTCAGCAGCTTGCTCACCGATCCCTTGCCGGAACTCAAGTCCGTTTGCAGGTCGGCGATGGTTGCGTCGACGCGCTTGATGGTGCCGCGAATGTCTTCATACATCGCCTCGTCGTAGAGCAGCTTGCCGACAGTGCCCTTTCCGTTGCCGATGGAGTTCGCGATTTTCTGCACCTCGGCCACGGTTGCGACCAGCCGCTGATACAGCTCGTCATCCACCAGCAACTTGCCGATCGAGCCCTTGCCGGTTTCGACCGCGGCGACGATGTTGTTCACACGCTCCACGATTTGCCGCAACGACTCCAGCGAAGGATAGGCGGCGTTGACGAGATCCTGAAACTCGCGCGTATCGAGGCTGCGCAGTTCGCCACCCGGAGCAATGGGGGTGGTCGACTTGCCCATCTTGATGTTGATGTACTTTGTGCCGAGCAGATTCTCAGCGCCGATGGCGGCTTCGGAGTCGACAGGGATTCTCACCAGCTTGTCCTGATCGATGACCAGATCGAGCTTGATGCGCCGGTTCGGCTTGTTTTCACCGGAGAGTTTCACGGCGCCGATCTTGCCGATGGCGATACCGCTCAGCCGGACGGCGGAGCCTTCGGTGATCGCGGCTGAGTCGTCCAGGAAGGTATAGATCGTCACCTCCCTGGCGAAGAGACTCTTGTTGCCGGTCAACAAGAAGATGAGGACCGCAAGAATGGAGAGGGCGGCGGCGGCCAAGATGCCGACGCGGAGTTGAGCCCAGGAGACTTTAGCAGCGGATGGCATGGGGGTCAGTGTGCGGAGCGCATCATGGAGAATTTGGCGATATAGGGATCGGCCGAAGCATCCAACTCCCGCTCGCTGCCTTCGAAGACGATCCGGCCTTCCCTCATTACGACGAAACGCGTGCCACGGCGCAGAGGCGAGTCATCGGGTATTTGTTCCAGCCGCTTACTCTCCGGATTGTAGCGGAAGTTGGCCATGATGTGCCCGTCCTGGAAGCGGTGGGAGATGATGGCGGAGGTTGCATTTCGCATTTCGCGCTCCTGGATGATGAGGGCCATGATGTTGTTGGCCGTAATGGGATCCAGCCCGGCGGTGGGGGAATCGTAGAGAAGGAGATCGGGGTCGGAGATGCCCGCACGGGCGATGCCGACGCGGCGCCGCATGCCGCCGGAGAGCTCACTAGGGAATTTTTCCAGTGTATGGCCTAGTTCAACGAACTGCAGCGACTCCTCCACTTCTGGGTGCACCTCGTCAGCGGTCTTGTGATAGCGGTTGACGAGCGGATAGGCTACGTTTTCTTCAATGGTGAGCGAGTCGAACAGGCCGCCTTCCTGGAACAGAACGCCAATGCGGGCGCGAACGTCGAACCAGCGGTTTTCGCCGTAGTCTGTGACGTCCTCTCCGAACAGATAGATACGGCCGGAGGTGGGACGGAGCAAGCCGAGGGCGACTTTGAACATCACGGTCTTGCCGGCGCCCGCGGCTCCGAGAATAATTTTCGTGTCTCCGGTCCACATTTCCAGGGACACGTTATCCAACACCTTGCTTTCCTCGTCGAACGACAACGAGATATTTTCGAGGCGGAGTACACAGGTGCGTTCTGTGGCGGCGCGGGGCATTAGAGATTAACGAATACCCGCGTGATGAGGAATGTGCAAACGAAAATCCAAACCGAGGCGACGACGACGGCCTGCGTAGTCGCGCGTCCCACACCCTGCGTTCCGCCGGTGGTGCGGATGCCATAAAGGCAGCCGACCAGCGAAATGATGTAGGCAAAGACCAACGGCTTCAGCAGCCCCTGCGCGATGTCGTTATATTCAAGCGCCCGCCACGCGTTGTTCCAATACTGGCTGGACGTGGTCAGCGCGAGCAAGGGCACGGCGACAAGATATCCGCCGATGATTCCGATGAAGTCGGCGACGATGGTTAACAGCGGCAGCGTGAAGCACGTCGCGATAAGGCGCGGCGTTACCAGTTTCTTCACGGGGTCCGTGCCGAGGGCGCGCATCGCGTCAATCTGCTCGGTGACCTTCATGGACCCGAGTTCGCTGGCGATGCCCGAGGCATTGCGGCCGGCAACGAGCAGGGCCGTCAGCACCGGTCCCATTTCGCGCACAAGGGTGATCGCGGTGATCTGCCCCACCTGTCCGGTAGCGCCGTACTGCGATAGCGCGCGCGACATTTGGAGCGCCATTACAGCTCCCGAGAAAAAGCCAATCAGTATCGTAATGGGAAGGCTGCCGACACCGATCGTGTCCATTTGCAGGATCACGTCGCTCGCGTAAAATGGACGACGTATGATGTTCGTCGTTGCCCGGCCGGCCAGTAGAATGAACTCCTGGAACGTCACGATGGGTGACTTCAAGATGTCGAGCAACCGAAACGCTCCTCCAAAACCTCGATGCTAACACGCGCATGAAGGGCCTAACCGATATTCCGGGTATTCTTGTCGGTCACGCCACTGACCTGGGAGCGCTGACGGGAACAACAGTGGTGCTGTGCGAATCCGGTGCTGTAGCGGGTGTGGATATCGGAGGCGCGGCTACGGGTTCGCAGGAATTGGACGTGCTCAGTCCGCTTCATGTCACACCGATGGTTCATGCGATAACGCTAGCCGGCGGCTCGGCCTTCGGGCTCGAAGCGGCAAGCGGCGTCCGCAAGTACCTGGAGCAGAAGGGTGTCGGCTTTCCATTCGGCCGGGTGCGCGTACCGATTGTGCCTGGCGTCATCTTGTTCGACCTGGGAATCGGAAAGCCCGACGTCCGTCCGACGCGCGAGATGGGGGAAGTGGCGGCCGCGGCGGCGCACGCGGGCCCTGTGGTGGAAGGCTGCGTTGGCGCGGGCACCGGCGCGACCGTGGGGAAGCTCTTTGGGATGGGCCGCGCGATGAAGGGGGGAATCGGCACCCACACCGTTTCGGTTGGGAAGAAAGGCGTCCTGGTGTCGGCGCTGGTGGCGGTGAACCCGTTTGGCGATGTGCGCGATCCGGACACGGGAAAGCTCATCGCGGGCTGCCGGCGCTCCGCGGAGAGCCGCGAGCTGATCGGCTCGGAGAAGACGATACTGGCCTCCGGAGGCGGCGCCAATGCGGACGGAAACACGACGTTGTGCGTAGTGGCGACGAACGCGAAACTGTCAAAGGTGGGCGCAACGAGATTGGCGAAGATGGCACAGGCCGGAGTGCTGCGCGCGCTTTCGCCCGGACACACGATGGTGGACGGCGATATCGTCATCGCGCTTTCAATGGGGACGCACGAAGAGGAGATGAATGTTTTGGGCGTTGCGGCGGCGGAGGCCGTTGGGCGCGCCATCGTCCGCGGCGTGACGATGGCGAAGGGGATGGGCGGCGTGCCCGGATTGGCGGGTTAATTGGAAAGCTGGCGGGTTAATTGGAAATACTGACGGGCGAGTTCGGAGCGAGCCGGATCGTTCGCGTGGTAGCGGCGCCCTGCACGCGTACCTGAAACGCCCCTCCCGAGGCGCTGCGAAGCGTTGCGGATTGCAACTTTCCGCCGTTCCACTGGATGTCCAACTCCACTCCGCCCCGCGCTCGCAGCCCTTTCGCTTCCCCATCCGGCCATGCTTTCGGGAGCGCAGGCAACAGGTGGATTTCGTTCGAGTGAGACTGCAAAAGCAATTCCGTCATCCCGGCGGCACCGCCGAAGTTTCCATCGATCTGGAACGGAGGGTGTGTGTCGAGCAGATTTGGCAGAGTCGACTTGGTTAACAACGCCTCGATATTCTCCCAAGCCTTCTCACCCTCCTCTAATCGGGCCCAGAAATTGATGATCCACGCGCGGCTCCATCCGGTGTGTCCGCTACCGCTCGACAGCCGGCGCTCCAGAGAAACGCGGGCGGCCTTAGCGAGTTCCGGCGTCCGGCGAAGCGTGATCTGGCTCGCCGGATGGAGGGCAAACAGATGAGAGATGTGACGGTGGCCTGGATCGGGTTCGTCGTAATCCTCCAGCCACTCCATCAACTGCCCATGCGCGCCGATTCTAAGTTTCGGAAGACGCTCGCGCGCGGCTCTTAGCTGAGAGCGCAGCTCTGGCTCCGCGTCCAATATCTCCGCGGCTTCGATGGTACGGGAGAACAGTTCGAAGGCGATCTCCGAATCCATCGAGGGGCCCATCGTCAGCTTGCCTACTTCGCCATCCTTGGTCCGATAGCGATTCTCTGGCGAGATGGACGGGCCGGTGACGAGATTCTTCTGTGGGCTCTCGGTCAAATGGTCGAGGACGAAGAGCGCCGCCTCCTTCATCGCGGGCAGGCCGCGTCCAGCTAAGAACCGCTTGTCGCGGCCATAGTCGAAATGGTCCCAATAATGAAGTGCCAGCCACGCACCGCCCATCGGCCAAATCCCGCTGCCAACTCCGTCAATCGGTGTGGCATGGCCCCAATGGTCGGTGTTGTGATGAAGCACAAACCCGCGCGCGCCGTACATCGCTTTGGCCACGCGACGCCCATCGGCCATCGCGTTCTCGACGAGATCAAAGAGCGGCTCATGCATCTCCGCGAGATGCAGCGTCTCCGCCGGCCAGTAGTTCATCTCGGTGTTGATGTTGATCGTGTACTTGCTGTCCCATGGCGGTGTGAGCGAGGGATTCCAAATCCCCTGCAACGTCGCCGCCTGCGTCCCCGGGCGGGAACTGGAAATCAGCAGGTAGCGCGCGTAATTCCAGTAGAGGTTCGCTAGCTGAACGTTGCGCTCCGCCGAATCCAGCCGGAGAGAAGCGCGGTTATAGAGGCGCTGATAGTCGGCGATATGTTCCTGCCGCAGTTCGTCGAACGTCTTGGGCGGTAGCGCATCGCCGGTGGTGACATAGATAGTCGCTTCATCGGCACCCTCTACAATCAACTCGCCAGCATCCTCGTGAAGTTTGCCGCCTTTCGGAACGATCCTGGCGACCCCCCGGAACTTCGCTCCCGCCTTCGGTTCCGCCGCCTGCCGCTCGCCGTGCGGAAGCGCCTGGCCTTCCAGCACCAGCGTATTGCCGTGCGCGATGGACGTGGAGGCGTCTGCTTCGCGGCGAAATCTGGCGCGGAAACTGATCAATCCCTTCTTGTCCGCGCGAATGCGAAGGGCAATCAATTGCGAGGGATGGCTAGCAAAGGTTTCCCGTGTAAATGATGCGTCAAAGGTTCGGTACGTCACCGAATGGACGGCATTCGTAAGGTCCAGCTTCCGTGAATAGTTGGAAACCTGGTCGTGACCGGGAAAGTAGAGGTGCAAGTCGCCGAGCGGCTGATAGGGCGGCATGCGGCGGGGCCTGGAGATGATGTCGCGTTCGGCCAGTTCCTCCGCCGCGCGGATCTTGCCGGCCCAAAGCAGACGGCGCACTTCGGGCAGCGCACGGGCGGCATTCGGATTCAGACGGTCGATCTTGCTTCCCGCCCAGATCCGGTCGTCGTTGAGTTGAAGCCGTTCATCGGACGCCCCGCCGAAAACCATGGCGCCCAGCCGCCCGTTGCCGATGGGAAGCGCTTCATTCCACTCGGCGGCGGGGCGGTCGAACTGGATGGCGGCTTCGGCGGCTGTGGCCGCGGCCGCCAGGGCCATAAGGAGCAGGACGGCTCGCATGTTCAGTGATTGTATTCCAGTGCGTCATCATAGTAGAGAAATGAGTTCCTGCGATAACGGGCGCCGGCAGACGGTGCGTGTGAAGCGCGTCGATGAAGTGACGTCGCTCGATGAGTTGTTCCGGCACTGTTTGCCGGCGTTTGGCGGCGCGTATCTGCGGCGTATCTATACGATTCTCGATCGCGCGATCGGCATGGGATGTCCGCTGACAATGGCGATTGCCGGCCCCGTCACCGTATCCGGACAGCACCAGACCTGGCTGCTTCCGCTGCTGGAGACCGGGTGGGTGGCCTATCTCTCGACGACCGACGCGGTCTGCTACCACGACGGCCATCGCAGCCTGACCGGCCGCCGCGATCCGGTTTTTGAAGTGCCCATTTTCGGCGACGACGGCGCCCTCCGGGACGAACGGACGATTCGCGTCACCGACATGGCCTTCGACGAAGACGTGCTGCTGGACCAGGACCGCTTTCTCACGGCCATTCTGCAATTGCCTGAGTTTCAGCGCAAAATGACCGGTACGGAGCTTCGCAATCTGCTCGGCAAATGGTATGCCGGGCAGGAGGCCCAGAGCGGTGTGGAACCGGGCTTGCTCGCAACGTGCTGGAAGATGGCGATCCCGGTGTTTGTCGGCGCGCCCGGCGATGGGTCGATATTTCTGAACTCGATGAAGCTCTGGGCGATGCGGGAGGCCGGACTGCTGCCATCGTATGCCTTCGACCTCGACATTCACGCCGAAGTCTTCGAGGCGTGCGCCTACCACCACTGGGGCCTGTTCGAAAGCGGCCCGAAGGCGCTTGCGACGTTTATGCTCGGTGGCGGTGTCCCGAAGAACTACAACCTGCAGCCGGAGCCTGCGCTGGGACAGGTGCTGGGTCTGCCCAGTGTGCGCGGTTACGAGTTCGACGTGCAGATCACAACGGCGCCGGTGACGGACGGCTCGCTGAGCTCGTGCCCGCCTGCCGAAGCGGTGACTTGGGGCAAAGTGGACCGCGAAACTTACGTGCAGTCGACGGAAAGCATGCAGGGCGACTATTCCATGGTCATCCCGTTCCTGGTGAAAGCGCTGCTGGACCGCCGGGCGAAATTCGAACGCCTGCATGAAGAATTGGGCGACGTGCTGTTCGAGCGTCATCCGGAAGCCCGCGGCTATCTGCGTTCGCGCGAAGGATACCGTCTGTTTGAAAAACGCGACGGATTGGTGGGCGCGCTTCGCGGCGCCGTGCGTGAAAACGGCGAGTGGTTGCGCGAGTCGCTCCGCTATCCGCTGCCGGCGGTGCATGGATGATCCGCCGCCAGCCGGTGCATGTCGTCTACGGCGGCGCGCAGTTGTTTCGTCCCGATGTGGCGAAAAAGTTGGGAGGATTGGCTCTGGCGGCGATGGACCGGTGGATTCCGTCGGCTGCCGAGCTGCAATGCTCCGGTGCCGTGGTGGAGAAGGTGCGCGACAAGCTCGGCCGTGAGCCTGTGGAGGACTACCGCATCGATTTCGAAGATGGCTACGGCATGCATGGCGACGACGAGGAAGACCGGCATGTCATGGCCGCGGCGAAGGCCGTTCGCGAGGGTGCCGACGCCGGGACGCTGCCGCCGTTCCTGGGTATTCGCATTCGCCCGTTGAATGGCGCCACGCGCGAGCGCGCGCTGCGAACGCTCCGCTTGTTTCTCCAAACCGTCTCCTATCGCTTGCCCGCGCAGTTTCGCGTCACGCTTCCGAAGGTGGAACGGCCCGAAGAGGTTGCCCAGCTTGCCGTGGAACTCCGGGGCCGCGCATGGATTGAGGCTCTCGTCGAAACGCCGCCAATTCTCGGCCGCCTCCGTGAGCTGGTCGATGCGGCCAGCGGAAAACTGCTGAGCGTACATCTCGGTCCATACGATCTGCTGGCTTCCCTTGGTGTTGCCGCTCCGTTTCAGAAACTGCATCACCCGGCATGCACCACCGCGCGGATGGAGATGTTGATGGCGTTTGCGGGTACGGAAGTGGAGGTTGCGGACGGCCCGACGAAGGTCCTGCCGATCGGCGAGGAACGCGCGCCGGTAATCGCCGCATGGAAGCAGCATCGAGCCGAGATTCTGGCGTCGCTGGCGGAAGGGTTTTATCAGGGATGGGACCTGCATCCGGCGCAATTGGTAACCCGCTATGCCACGCTTTATGACTTCTACAGTTCGGAAGCGCCAACCATGCAGGCGCGACTCGACAATTATGAGCGCTCCGAGGGGAAGGCTGTTGTCATGCAGCGGCAATTCGACGATGCGTCCACAGTGCGCGGGCTGCGGGCCTTTCTGCAACGGGCAAGGGACTGCGGTGCGATTTAGCGTCCAATAATGATGCAGCAAAGGCTCATTATCGACACCGACCCTGGCGTCGACGATATGATCGCCATCCTATCGGCGCTGCATTGCCAGGATATCGACCTTCTCGCCTTAACAACTGTCGGAGGCAATGTTTCCATCGAAGGCACCACTCGAAACGCCCTTCGCATTCTCGCGCGCGTCAATCGGACCGGCGTGCCGGTCTACGCCGGGCTTTCCGCCGCGCATACCGCCCAGCACGTACACGGCGGCGACGGCCTGTCCGGGTGTTCGTGGCCCGATTCACCTGTTCCCGCGCGGCCGGAGTCCGCCATCGGTTTTCTTACCCGCGAGTTGACGAACAGCGGCATCACGCTGGCCTGCCTCGGTCCGTTGACGAATCTGGCTGCCGTATTAAAGGCCAAGCCGGAATTGGCCTGCCAAATCGAGCGCGTGGTTATCATGGGCGGCGGCTTTGGCACCTACTCGTTTCGCGCGGGTGAAGGCGTTATCGAGTCGCGAGGCAACGTGACACCGGAGGCCGAGTTCAACATCTATAGCGATATCTCCGCCGCCCGCGTTGTCTTCGAAAGCGGTGTGCCCGTTACCGTCGTCCCGCTCGACATCTCGCAGCGCACTCTCGTCTCACAGGTGCGATTGGAACGGCTCGATCCCGTCGTTGCCGGTATCCTCGACCGGTATTTCGCATTCTCCCGCGAACGCTGGGGTACCGATGCCGGGCCGCTGCACGATCCGAATGTCATCGCCTACATCGCCCGGCCCGATCTCTACACCGCGGTCCGCGGTACAGTCACGATCCTTCCCAATGGCGGAACGGATTTCGAAGCCGGTGCGGGAGTACATCAAGTGCTGCTGCAAGTGGATGCCGAGGGGTATCTCGATTGGGTATGGGATCGCCTCTCCGAATCCGGCCTTCAGCCCTTCAACTCTTCGGCAAAGCGCGCCGAATAGCTGTAAGGATCGGCCAGCGTCGCCGCGGCGATCACCTTCGCGCACTCATCCGGATATTGCCGCGCGGCCTCGAAGAAATCCGCTTCAGCGGTCCGCAAAAACCGGCTAAAGTCATCCCGGACGAACGTCTGCTCCACGGCCTCCGGATTGGCCATCAGTCCCGCGATGGCGGTCAGCAGATCCGGCATCGTCCAGCACCAGGCGACATTCTCCATCGACAGGTCGCACGGTACCGTGAGGCCCACCTGCCGGTGCATTTGAATGCGATGAATGGATGCCCACGCGGCGCCGATCAGCTCCGCGGGCGCTTTGGCGAAACACTGGCGAATCAAGTGCCGCTCAAGCGATGTTCGCGATTCGCCGTGGGCTTCAATCTGCTTTTCCGCGAAACGCAGCAATTCTGCCTTTACTTTGTTGCTGGCGTGCGGATACTGGTCCTCGACAAACCTCATCGGCATCGCATTTGGTTTGGCCGCCTCATCCCAGCCCCATTGGTCCATCGTGAACTTGTCCGATTGCACCAGGCGTTGCCCGATCTCGTAGAGCGTTTCCGGCGGCAGCTTGGCGCGCAGCAGCGAGTGGACGACATCGAACCTTTCATCGCTGCTCGCCAACAACCGCAGGCTGTCGGCGTGATCTCTCCCGAGGCTGATCGCGTGCGCCGCGGCCTTTCGAATCTGCTCTTCCGGACTGCGCTCAGCCAGCTCGAAAAACACCTCATGCAGCGCCGGAATCGCGCGCTTGTGTAGAGACACCGTGCGCAGCAGTTGAAGCTGTTGCTCGTCACCCGCCGCCAGCAGCACAGGGCCGATCCGGTCGGCGCGCCGCAGCCGGATCAGTTGTTCCGCCGCGACATAGCGGCGCATCGCATCGCGCGAATCCAGATTCGCTTCCAGCACATGCGTGTTCTCGTCAAGTATCTGAACCAGAAAATCGGTGTCGGCATCGCCAACCGGGGCATACCGCGGTTGCGGCTTCGCGCCGAGCGCGGCCATTCGCGGCGCGGCCAACTGGGGATACGGCGACTTTTCCAGCAGGGCAATCAGATCGTAACGATTGATTTCTGTGTAAACGGTATAGATCGCTCGCCAGCCGGAAAACTGCAGCGCCGCCTCGGCTGCGATTTCGGGATCATTGCTGTACACCAGGTGCGTGCTGCCGCGGAGGCCGGAAAAGTCGCCGAGGTGGACCCTTACTAACTCTGCCAATTCCCGCAATCGCGATAACGGGCTCGATTCCGCCAGCGCCGCCGCGCGCGAAACGTCGGAGTCGAAGTACGCTGCCGGCACCGCGTAGGTCGCCAATGCGGCTTCGCCCCACGGCAGTTGAGGAATCAGCTCGTCCTCCAAAGCCCCCGCCCAATGCTTCTGGTATAGAAACTGCCCCAGCCATCGAGCGTCATCGACGTGGCGGTTCATCGCCGCCGCGTGCGTCGCGTAAATCGACTGGTGCGTCGCGATCAGCTCGGGATCCAACTCCGCCAGCAGCTTCGGAATCTCGAACACACTGGCGCCCATGCTCTTCAGCATCCGCGCCGGGCCGTACTGCTCCTGGCTCACAGACCCCGCGCCGCACTTCCTGCAGAACTTGCCAAAAGGCGTCCACTTGGCGCACCAGAAACAGCGAGTCTCTTGGCGTACGGCCAGGCCGCATTCAATACACAGATCTCCCGGCCGCCAGTCGACAGGCTGCGGCTTCGCGCAGGATTCGCAGATAGCGCGCATGGAGCGCTCCTATCCGTGCATTCGCCGGGCGCGGCTCCAGAGGGCATCTTTTTCGGCCTTGTCCATGCCCCGCAGGCGCTTGGCGATGTCGTCCTTCGCCACACCCTCCCGTTTTAACAGCACCGCAAGGTCATACTCCGCCAAAGTCACGAATTCCGCGCCGCACCCGCGGCAGAACTTGCCCGGTCCGCTTGTCGAGCACCAATAGCAAGACTGCACCGGCTCCGCCTGCTTGCCGCAGGCCGGACAGAGATCGCCGGTCTTGTAGTCCTTCGGTTGCCGCGCGTTGCAGTGCGAGCAATAAATGGCGTCAGCGGAATCGATCACCATCTTTCCGGTCTCGGCGGCCCCCGCCTTCGCACCCACCGCCCACTCCATGACTTTTGCGGCAACACCCGCGTCCAGCCCCGGCACCACCTCCACCAGGGTCGCCGTATCGCCCACAGTCGCGAAGTCGCCCTTCGCCTGTACACCGGCGGCCTTCAACTGGTTCAACTGCTCTACGGTCATGCCCTTGGCAATCAGTATGTTCTGCTCTAACAGGGTAAATTCCACGTGTTCTCCTGGGTTCTCTATCTATTAAGGCGCGGTCGGCGCCCGTTGTTCATCACAAAAGAAACATCTTGTTATTACATACTTTGTAGTGTAAAGTACATATCATGACGAAGTCGACATTGGCCGGATTGGCGTGGCGCAATCATTTCCGTCGCAACTTAATGGAGGAGATGGCGCCTACCACCCGCGATTCCTGGGGGCCCGGCGAGTGGCAGTTCCTGGGGCCGTCGCTGGCTGAGTTCCAACTCGGTGAATCCTCGGGTGGCCGGCACCTGCTTCGTTACGCGCGCGAGTTTGGCGATCGCATGGGCGATCCGTGGCTGGCTGAGGCGATGGCGCTGTTCATTCAGGAGGAAAACCGGCATTCGCACTGGCTGGGTGAGTTCCTGAAAGCACAGCACTATCCCCTTCTCCGCGGGTGCTGGTCGGACGGCGTATTTCGAGTCCTGCGCAAATTGATGGGATTCGGCATGATGTCCGCCGTTCTCGTCTGCGCGGAGGTTGTGGCGGTGCCGTATTATTCCGCCGTGCAACGGACGACGGCGTCGTTGTGGCTACGGTCGATCTGCACGCGGCTGCTGCGCGATGAAGAGATACACCTGCGTTTCCAGGCGGCAAACCTGGGAGCGGTTTGGTCCCGATGGCCCGCCTACCAGAGTCTTCGCGGCGCGCACCGGCTTCTGCAATTGATCGTCTGTCTGGCTGTTTGGCGCCCGCATGGTGAAGTGCTCCGTCGCGGCGGGTATACGCGGCTCACCTTCCTCGCGCATTGCCGGGAATTGCTGGACGGCGTTCACGCAAATGCGGCGGCGTTGACGGAAGAACCTGCCAAACGGTCCAATAGTAAGGGAGAGGTCTTCGCCGAGTTTGCTGCTAAGTATCTGCTGTTCCTCCCAGGCGTCCGCAATCGCCGACCGTCTTAGCGAACGATTACGGCGCACCCTGAACGTTGACACGCTGCTGATCGCGGAAGACTCCGCGCCCGTCAGCGAAACGTGGGAAGAGGGTGCCGCGGCGGACGCCGTGCTGATTCTGCTCGACAGGCTCTCCGCTCCACCGCCGTTGCGCCTCGACGACTGGTCCGGGCTGACGCACCATGGCAATCAGCCGCCCATTGCATTCGTGCGGCTGGAGGAGTGCGCCTACCCGAAGCTTCTGGAACGCCGCCGATTCCTGCCGCTGTCCAATATCGATCGCACCGTAGAACAATGGGCCGTCTCGCTATTGCCGCCTGGCCCCGGAATCACGCCGGCTCCGATTGAGGCCGCCATTCCGGACGAGTGGTGGGGCCAGCTCGTCGATCAATCGGGCAGCGCCGAAACAACCGATCCCGGCGCAGCGCAGGCTTTCTGCCGCCAGGCGCAATCCTACTTTCAAAATATCGTATGGATCGGCTGCGCCGGCCGTGAGCCCGCGCTGATCGGCGCGGAAATGGAGCATCGCAAAGGCGCCGGCCGGGCGTTGATTGTCCTGGCACACCTCGAGAAACCCGTGCCGCTGCCGCAGGGCCGCCACTCGTACCTGACGATTCGCAACGCCCCGCCGCAACTCGACACCGTATCGCCTCTCGGCGCCTGTTACGCGCCGATCTTTCCCGGCTGGTTCGCGTTAGGGCTCGGTGCCGGCTTGCAGGATGCCATCCCTCTTGACGAGAGCACTGGTCTGTACCGGCTGTCCGCTTCTCCGGCCACCACACCGGAACTCCGCCAGCTTCATCTGAATCTCGTGAATGATACCTTGCAGCACTGGAAGAAGCGGCCGGAACTCTGCCGCACCCTCCTATATGAAGTTCCCGCGGCACTCCGGCACGGGTTCGCGCACGACTGGCCAAAGGCTATCGAACTGGCTCGCCGCGCCGCCTTCCTCCTTCTCGCGGAGGGTCGCCGGCGGGAAGGAATTCGGCTGTTTAACCAGTTACTGTTGCAGGCCGAAGAGCATGGCGATTCCGAAGCCGCCGCCGACGCCCTGCATGAGCTCTCCTGGCTTACCGGCGATGACTCGCCCGCCGCGCCGGAATCGCTATCGGGACAGCAATTGTCCTTTGACCTTACTTAGAGCGTACGAAGACGATCGCGCGTCTCCTTCAAAACCTGTGCCAGTAAATAGGTGTCGGCCGAGTAATGAATGATGGCAGCGCCCATGTCGATCCAGGTGCGTGCGGCCTCATCCGTATTGACGAAGACGCTCACCTCGATTCCGCTTGCCTGCGCCGCCCCGATCACGCGCCGTCCAGCCGCCAGCAGCCTCTCGTGTAACACCTGTCCCGGTATTTCCAGCGCCTGGCTTAGGTCGTAAGGTCCGATGAACAACTCGTCGAGCCCGGGCGTTGCGGCAATTTGCTCTACCTCTTCCAGTGCCTGCGCCGTTTCAATCTGCGCAATGACGCGTGTCCGGGATGCGGCCTTTTCGAGATACTCGGCCACCGGCTCCAAAGAGTACTTCGCAGCCCGAACCATGTGATTCACGCCGCGCTTGCCCTGTGGAAAGAATCGCGCCGCATCCACTACCGCCCGCGCCTCCGCCGCCGACCGCAGCCGCGGCACGATCACACCATTCGATCCGTTGTCTAGGGCTCCCTGAATCGACTCCGGATTCGAATTCGGTACCCGTACATACGCCGGAATCCGCGCAGCGCGCAGCATGGCCGGCAGCATTGCGTTGTCAATCGGCGCGTGCTCGCAGTCGATGACGCAATGGTCCCAACCCGCCCATCCCGCCATCTCTACCGATTCCGGTGATGCCAACTCAATAAAAACGCCGAACTGCGCCATCCCTACGCCCTTTTTTGCGTCAGGCGCCGCTTCGGCTGCTGAAAGAGAGCGCTGATATTTCGCTGCAGTTCGCGGAAAATCATGTCGGCCGGTTTTGACGCATCGATGGTCGTGAACTCGTACTTCTTCGCCATCCTGTCCAGCGCACGGATCACGCGGCCCTGGTAACGCGCATAGCTCTCATACATGTCCGGCCCGAAGCGCATGTCCATTCCGGATTCCCAATAGTCGAACGTGCCCCGGCCCATCACAACGCGCGAAACCAGCGTCGGCACCTCCGCGCGCAGATAGTAAATTGCATGCGGCACCAGCGCGAATCCCGCCACCTTCTCCAGCCACGCGCCGTCCTCGGAGCGCGCCAGACCGCGCGCCATCAGGGAGAAGATGTACCGGTCGGTCAGCACAACGAATCCGGCCCGCAACGCCGGGACAATCTCGTTCTCCAACCGGTCGGCGAAGTCCGTCGCGTAGAACAGCGTCATCGTCACCGGTCCCAGCGTATTTCCCTCCTTGGCCCGCGCAATGCCGCGGCCCGCCAGCGCGCTTCTCGCCAGGCCAGTATCCATCACCGCGTGGCCCTGCTGCTCCAACCAGGCCCGCAGCCGTGTAATCTGCGTGGACCGTCCCACTGTATCCGGTCCTTCAATGACGATCAGCTTGCCTTGTAACTCCTCCGGATCCACTCCCGGCAGTGGTTCGCTATAAAACTGCAGGGGGTTGTGGGTTGGCACGAAATGCTCTTTCTTTGTGAAGGATCTGACCCGACGCAATAGACTCGCCCAGACGCTCCATGACAATCTGCCGCATCTTTATCTGTTGCTCTTCGATGGAACCTGTGGCGTCGATGATGTGAAACCCCATCTCCTCGGCCATCGCATCATACTCTTCCAGAATGCGGCCTTGAAACAAGCGAAAGCTCTCCTCAATCCGGCGAGAGAGATTCAGGTCCATGCCGGCTTCGTAATACTTGATCGAGTCGCGCCCGCCGAGAATCCGCCCCAAAGCCACCTCCAGCGGAACCCGGAAGTAGAAGGCCAGGTTGGGCTGAATGGCGAAGTTATAGAGGTTGCGCACCCAACGCGGCGACACCCCGCGCACTACATCGCGGGCAAACGCCGTGTAGGCGAAACGGTCCGCGCAGACGATCGCGCCTGCTTTCAGCATAGGCAGGATGAATCGCTCCTGCCGGTCGGCGAAATCCGTGGCATGGATGAGAGAGAACGTTGTCGGAGTGAACATCTGCTTCTTCTTGCCGCGGCGGGTCGTCTGGCGAACGAGCGGGGAAGAGTTCCACTCCGAAAAGGCGACAGCCAGGCCTTGCGAGCGGAGCCACTGGGCAAGCAGCGAAAGTTGTGTGGACTTGCCCGAACCGTCAATACCCTCTACAACGATGAGTTTGCCCTTAAAGCGATTCGGTGTCAGAAGCGGCATGGAGAAACTGCTTAATTATAGCTGCGAGCCTCTTCGGGCGTGTTTCAATTCGGTGAAAACAACGGATTTGAGCCTGTCCCCCGTTATGATGAATGGGGATGCCCCGCTATGCCGCGATCGATATTGGCAGCAACTCCGTCCGGCTCGCCGTAGCCGAAGTGGATTCCGGCCGTCCGGTCCGGACGCTGTCCTTGGACCGCGAGGTCACACGCCTGGGAACTAGCGTGTTTAGCGAGGGGGCGATCAGCAAAACCGCGATGGACCACCTCGCCAGGGTGTTGAGCCAGTATCGCGCCACCATAGAGAAACATCACGCCATGGGTGCCCGCGTGGTAGCCACCAGCGCCGTCCGCGACGCACGCAACCAGGAAGAGTTCCTCCGCCGTGCCGGCGAGGCGGTCGGCATGCCTGTGGAAATCATCTCCGGCATTGAGGAATCACGGCTCATCCACGCCGGCGTACAATCCGTTTGGCCCCATCCGGAACAGCGGCTCCTGATTATTGATATCGGCGGTGGCAGCGCGGAGGCGATCGTCAGCGAGAGCGGACGCATGACCGCCGCGTTCTCCAAACCCCTCGGCGCTGTGCGCTTGAAGGAGATGTTCCTGGAGAATGACCCGCCCTTAGACGAAGACCTCGACCGCCTCTATGGCTTCATCGACGAAAAAGTCGCGCCCGCGCTCCGCAAGATCGGCAAGGGCGGCTTTGACCGCGTTATCGCAACCTCCTCGACCGCCGCGGCCGTCGTCTGCGCGGTCAATGGTATCGACCGCCGCGCGCGTGAGTTGGCCGACCGGCGGCGTGCCTCGGCCGCCCAGGTGGATCGCCTGGTCTCCGAACTGTCGCGCCAAAAACTAGCCACCCGCCGCAAACGCATCGGGTTCGGCCCCCGTCGGGCGGAAATTATCGTCGGCGGTGCTGCCGTACTTTCGCGCATGTTGCGCGCGTTCGGTGCCCGCAGTGTCTATTATTCAGTCGCTGGTGTTCGAGATGGAATCATTGCCGACCTCGCCGCCCGCCGCGTCGGCGCCTCGCAGGCTCGGCTCGACAAGGAACAGCGCCGCATCGTCGAATCGATGGCCCGCCGCTTCGGCGTCGACGTTCGCCATGCCCGCAAAACAGCCGAGCTCGCCGGCACGCTCTTCGACGGGCTGAAGCCGCTCCATGCGCTTCCCGCCGCGAACGGAAAACTGCTCGAAGCAGCCGCTTACCTGGTGGATATCGGCCACTTTGTGAGCGATATGGGTCACCACAAGCACTCCCAGTACATCGTCGCCAATGCCGATCTCCCGGCGTTCACCGCCGACGAGCGTGGAATGATCGCCCAGTTGTGCCGCTTTCACCGCAAGTCCATGCCGTCCCCCCGGCACGTTTATTTTCAGAGCCTTTCTCCGGCTAGTCAACGTCTTATTCTTCGCCTGGTGCCGTTGCTCCGCCTCGCCGACGCACTGGATCGCAGCCACGATCAGCGTGTCGATTCTTTGGCAGTCGAATTGCACCACGACCAGGTCGTCATCGCACTACGATCGGACGCGGACACTAATTTGGAAGTCTGGGCAGGGGAACGCGCCGGCGAAGTCTTCCGGCAAGTCTACGGTTTACCCCTGGTGTTGCAGACCGGAAAGTAGAACGACATGACAAAATTCACTACCTTCCTGCAAAATGGTGTCTTACGCTATGCAAACGTGGACTTTGAATATAGGTATTCTTGGCTTTCTTATTTGTTCCTCCGCAGTCTCCGCCCAACCGCTCGCCAATACCCCGCTCGACGACCCGGATGACAACAATACCGCGATCGCGGAGAAACGATCCGTCGACCCCGTAAAACCGGGCCGGCCGCAAACCGGAGAGAACGCCGTCGATTGGAAAGCAGTCGCCAGGCAGTCCGCCATGTTCACCGGAATCCAGCATGCGTTCCGTCTGGGAACCGAACCGGGTACCCGTGCCGGAATGAAGGGTCCGTTCTGGTCAGGCTACATGAACTCGATCGGGAATCTCCACGGTTGGGGCGATGGCGATCCGTTCCTCGTTAACTACGTCGGCCACCCAATTCAAGGCTCTGTCTCCGGCTTCATCTATATTCAAAACGATCCCCAGGCGCGCCTGCTCCGCTTCGGCCGCGATCCCCGCTACTGGCGCAGCCGCGTGAAGGCGATGGGTGTTTCGTGGGCATATAGCACCTGGTTTGAAATCGGCCCGTTCAGCGAGGCGAGCGTCGGCAAAATCCAAGGCCGCCGCCCGCAGCAGGGTTTTGTCGATCACGTCGTGACTCCGATCATCGGCACCGGCTGGCTGATTGCGGAAGATCTCCTCGATGAGAAAGTCATCCTTCCGTTTGAACGCCGGTTTGAGAATAAGTGGGCTCGCATGATGGTCCGTGGCTGGCTCAACCCCAGCCGCAGCTTCACCAACGCGCTTCGTTTCAAGGCGCCTTGGTACCGCGATAGCCGCGGCGGCATCCTCCCCGGCCACTATCGCGCGCCCCATGTCATGGAACCCGAAGGTTCGCAAAACTTCCCCAAGGCCGCGCGCCTGGAAGTCGCCGCCATCCCTATATGGACCAGGTTCGATGGCACGCAATGCGCCGGCGGCGGCGGGCAGGTGGCGTTCCGCCTCTCCCCGGCATGGCAGCTCGTTGGCCAGATAAGCGGCTGCCAGCTTCGCGATCTCGCCGCGAACAATAGCGCCGATTCGCTGGTTTATGTCGTCGGTCCGCGCTGGACGCCCCTCGCCGACCGCCGCGTCAGCCCCTTTGCCCAAGTGCTCGTTGGCGGCAACAAACTGACGCGCTATGAAGTCGATCACCGCATGGAGCAGATTCTGAAAGCCGAAGCGAAACAAAAGGGCGCCGAAATGCCGGCGCAAGAACTCTATACGCAGTCCGATATTCGCTACGGGATGGCGCTCCAGGCTGGTACCGGTGTCGATATTCGGCTCAACCCCGCCTTCGCACTTCGCCTGGCGAGCGTCGAGTACGCCCGCTCCTGGGCCGGCACTCCGTCGAACATGCTCGACGGACGAAGCGTAAATCAGGGCCTGCAGCTTTCCTCGGGCGTCATTTTGCGCATGGGCACGTGGTGATTTATACTGAAATTGATTACCTTTGCTGGGAGATCGTCTAACGGTAGGACAGCAGACTCTGACTCTGCTTATCGGGGTTCGAATCCCTGTCTCCCAGCCACCTCATCGGTCGCGTTCCGGGCCCGCACCTCTCCCAGTACCTCTTTTACCACTCTCCCTATCTCCATAAACCCGTCCAAATCCGACGGCTTCGAGAGAAAGCATTCCAGCCCCAACTGTTCTGCTCGCATCCGGTCCTGCGGCGACGTCGATGAACTCGTCACGATGACCGCCAACCCTCCGTAACGTTCAGTCTTTCGTAGCGCTTCCAGGACATGAATCCCGTCGCATTTCGGCAGATTCAGGTCGATAATCGCCAACTCGGCCGGCGGCGCTTTGTTATATGCGCCCTGACCGCGGAAGTACGCGAGCGCCATCGCCCCGTCCGCGATCTCCGTCAAGTCGTATTCCAACCCTGCACCCTCTAAAGCAGCGTTCAGAAGGAGCACGTCATAGGGGTTGTCCTCGACGAGGACAATTCGGTATCGTTCGTCCGTCATTTTCCGATCTCCCGGGTGACATTCTGAAAGTACCGCAAAAAAATTGCGTTTGTGAAAACTTTTGAGAATTTATTGTAACTCTAAGTCACGATATTCTATCGTTCAGGAATCAGCCGAAGTAGTCGAACGCCACCGTTCCGCTAGTTGAAGGAGTGAAGCTATGCCTAAGGTGCCAGTCACCGATGTTCTGGACGCCAACGAGGTACTCGCGGCGCTAATCGCTTTCAAAAAGGGAGAGTTCTCGACACGCCTCCCTGTTAATCAGGTTGGTCTCGCGGGCAAAATCGCGGACACCTTGAACGATATTTTCGAGCTCAACGAAAATATGGCGGCCGAACTTGCTCACATCAGTACCGCTGTGGGTAAGGAGGGGAAGATCAGCCAGCGTGCCTTCCTCGCATCCGGCGCCGGCGGTTGGGCCTCCTGCGTCAACTCAGTCAATAGCCTCATTTCCGACCTCGTCCAGCCCTCCACCGAAATCGCTCGCGTCATCGGTGCCGTTGCCCAAGGCGACCTTTCCCAGAAGATGTCGCTGGAGGTCGAAGGACGCCCCCTCCAGGGCGAATTCGTCCGCACCGCGCGCGTGGTCAACACCATGGTTGACCAGCTCAATTCCTTCGCCTCCGAAGTCACTCGCGTCGCCCGCGAAGTCGGCACCGACGGCAAACTCGGCGGCCAGGCCGTCGTCACTGGCGTCGCCGGCACCTGGAAAGATCTTACCGACTCCGTCAACTCGATGGCCTCCAACCTTACTGCGCAGGTCCGTAACATCGCCGAAGTCACCACCGCCGTCGCCAAGGGCGATCTCTCCCGCAAGATCACCGTCAACGTCCAGGGCGAAATTCTCGAACTCAAAGACACCATCAACACGATGGTCGATCAGCTCAGTTCCTTCGCCTCCGAAGTCACCCGCGTCGCCCGCGAAGTCGGCACCGACGGCAAACTCGGCGGTCAGGCCGTCGTCACCGGCGTCGCCGGCACCTGGAAAGATCTCACCGACTCCGTCAATTCGATGGCGTCCAACCTAACCGCGCAGGTCCGCAACATCGCCGAAGTCACCACCGCCGTCGCCACCGGCGACCTCTCCCGCAAAATCACCGTCAACGTCCAGGGCGAAATTCTAGAGTTGAAGAACACCATCAACACGATGGTCGATCAGCTCAGCTCCTTCGCCTCCGAAGTCACCCGCGTCGCTCGCGAAGTCGGCACCGACGGCAAGCTTGGCGGCCAGGCCGAAGTCCGCGGCGTCGCCGGCACTTGGAAGGATCTCACTGACTCCGTCAACCTCATGGCGGGCAACCTCACGGCCCAGGTCCGCAACATCGCCGAAGTCACCACGGCCGTCGCCCGCGGCGACCTCTCCCGCAAAATCACCGTCAACGTCCAGGGCGAAATTCTTGAACTTAAAGACACCATCAATACGATGGTCGACCAGCTCAGCTCCTTCGCCTCCGAAGTCACCCGCGTCGCTCGCGAGGTCGGTACAGAAGGCAAACTCGGCGGCCAGGCCGTCGTAAAAGGCGTCGGAGGCGTCTGGAAGGATCTCACCGACTCCGTCAA
>JACPNQ010000019.1 GCA_016185425.1 Acidobacteriota bacterium
GTCGCGCCAGTTCCTCCCTGCTATCCGCCCTGCTGTCCCGCAAAAAGAAAAAACCCGGCTCGCTCCTTGCGGAGCGCGCCGGGCCTGATCCCTAACCCTGTCAATTCTCGAAAGCTTGACAAGGTCGATCCATATCAGAACCATTACTTTCATGAGGTGTTTTCTCTCCTTCGACAGTACGTCGAACCGGTTTCGGGGAAATCGACGAAGTACGAAACTTTTTTATCGAAGCTTTTCGACGACGGTTCCGGCAGTGCCGGGGAGATGGGGCATAGCCAGAGTTCAGTTGCGAAAACCCGTGCCCGGCACGGTTCTTTCTAACCGCGGCGGTTAGCCACTATGTCGCGCTTGGCGGACCATATGGCCCCTCGATACTCGCCCATTTCGAGCTTGCCGGACATTTCATCGGCGCTGGATGCCTGTCCGGTGAAACGGAATTGCAGCGAGTCGCCGTGGTTCTCGTTAACCGAGCTCGACATCTCGACCGAGTCGCCGCTGACGCGGCCGCGCAACGGACGAGAGCTGAAGTCGCCCTGATGCGTGCCGGATACTTCGGCCGTCCTATGGAGGATGTCGAAGTGATGCGTGCTGGAGCTGTTGAGAAAGTCGATCTTCACAGACCAGCGGCCGGAGAGGTCATACTTCGGCGCCGCTGGTTCGGACGCCGGCTTTTCCTTTAGCCCCGAGAATGTCTTGTAGAGAGCCTCGGCTACTTGTTCCGCATCGCCCGGGGCCATCATGTAGGCGACGACGCTGATGCCGTTGGGATGGGTAGCAACAGTGATGCGCGGTTCGCCGGCCATGAGCGCCTGGCCGGCCTCCTCGCCCGATGTGCGGTACTTTGCGTCCCAGCGGATCTGAAGGGAGGGAGTGTGGTTGGAAAGCTGATCGGGCTCCTGGATCGTCATCTGCAGGTTGCCGAGGGGATCAAGCCGCTTCTTCACGGTCCCCAGCCAACCGAGCCAGCGCTGCCATTCGGCTTTGTGGTCGCGCTTGGTCCACATCTCGACGGCCGCGAGCATCCCCATCGTTTCCTCTTTGCCGATCTTGAGTGCACGGGCATATCCATGGTGCGGGGCGCTGTGGACCCATGCGGCCTGCACGATACTCTTCTTGCCCAGGAGGAGGCCCGCGGTCTGCGGCCCGCGAATACACTTGCCGCCGGAGTAGGCGACAAGCGTCGCGCCGCGCTTCAGGTGTACGTTGGGGATGGTGAGCACTTCAGCGGCGGCGTCGACGAGGATCGGGATGTTATGCGGGGTGGCGTGCTTGACAACAGTTTCGAATGCGAGAGGGCCGCGCTCGGCGTTGGGGCCGGCGAGGATGTAGATCATTGCGGTACGCGGGCCGATGGCGAGTTCGAGCTCTTCCGGCGTGGAGACCTCAACGATCCGCACGCCAACGGAGCGAATGGCTGCGTCGTACACGTTGCGGGAATGGGTGGGGATGATGACTTCGTCTTTGGGGAAACCGCGGAGGTCGGGGATGCGGACGTGGAGATCGGGGTTGCCGCCGGCAACACAGGCCGCGGTGGCATGAGTGATGGCCGCCGAGCAACCGCAGGAGACAAGTCCCCATTCGGCGCCGGTCAATTGGGCCAGACGCGCGCCGGCGGCGTCCATGAGCTCATCAATATGGACGTAGCGCTGAGAGGCTTCGGCCATGGCGGTGCGGGCCTCGGGAAGCATGGTGGAGCCCGAGATAATGGTGAACGTTCCACGCGCGTTGATGATGGGGCGGACGCCAATGGAGGCATAGACATCGGGCACGGCGGCCGCGGCGGCGGGTGCGGCGGCTATGGCTGTGGCGGCGGGAAGCCCGGCGATGGAGGCGGACTTGAGCAGGTTACGGCGCGAGGGTCTCATGCGTAGATTATGGCGCGGTTTTGGCGTTTGGGGTTTTTCCTCGCAGATTCCCCTTCACGCGAACCGCATCGCCGCATACGAAACCACGCTTTCAGGATCAATCTGCCAGTGTTCGTAGTCGAGCAGCTCGCCGCGGGCGGAAGGCACGGCGCGCAGAAATGTGTAGAAGGGCGCTGAACCGCACCATTTTAGGGGGTCGCGGTTCTCCTGCACTTGAGACCAGAACAAGCCCGTGTCGCCGCCGTTAATGGCGTCGATACGGCGGTGATCCTTCTCCTCGACTTCGAGCATGAAGCCGGCATTCGCTGTGGCCGCGGCGGTGTCGTCATACCGTTTGCCAATGTGCGCCATGTCGACGCCGAGCACCCACACCAGATTCTTTCCGTGTTTCGTGTCGAGTCCACGTAATGCGTCAAGGTAGCGGCGCACCTCTTCGGACTGCTCCGGAGGGCCGCCGAGATAGATGCTCCGGGCATAGGATCCGCAGAGCAGAGGGAGGATTTTGACATCTGGCCCGTAGAGGTACTGGAGGAAGACGACCTGGAACTCGACGGAATGTTCGAGCGAGAAGAAATAATCTTCTTCGGTGATGCCGCTGCCGCCTTCGCGTTTCAATTCCGTAAGGAGTTCGCGGTTGACACGCGCGAGACCGGCGGGAGTTTCAAAGTCCTTGCGTGTTGTACCGAGGCGGTCCATCTCTCCGTAGTGCGAGGTGCCGAGAATGACGAAGGTCTTGTCGGCGGCCTGCTCTTTTGGGATCGCGCCGGCGAGCGCGGCGTATGCGGCGATGTAGCAGCGGTGTGCGGCGCCCGGGCTGGCGTGCGGGGACGCGATGGAGCGGATCGGTTTAGCGGCGTGATTATTGCGGTCACCGAACCAGCCGTCGAATTTCGCCGTAAAGGCGGCAGGGTCGCCGGGGTAATTGAGCGGCCCGCTGTGGGAGTGGGGGAGTATGTCGCCGCTGCGCCACTCGGCAAGGCGGGCTTCGCGCATTTCCAAAAATGTGTCGTCTTCCAGGAAGCCGGCGCTGCTAAGGGCCGATTCGAAATGATCGGCGAGTTCGGCAGTTTCTCCGTCGCCGGTGAGACGGGTGATTTCGGCGCGAAGTTCATCGAGGGAGTTCTGGCCATCGAATAGTTCGAGCGCATGGACAAGCGCCGGAGGCACGATGAGCTGGTGTGCGGAAAACTGGTTGCGGTCCTGGATGACGAGGCCCGGGCGGTCGCGGTCGGGCGAGGCGAAGAAGTCCAGGTCTCGACGGAGTGGCGCGAGGCGTTTGGCCATTTCTACATTCTAGGGGCGGACGGAACGTTCGCGGGCGATTTCCGCGAGACACTCTTTGGCGATCTGGACGTTCGTTGCATTAAACAGCCGTCCGGCGGCAACGCTCTTTTCGAGGATCTCCAAGCCTCGCGCGAGA
The DNA here is from genome assembly GCA_016185425.1 of Acidobacteriota bacterium. Classification (GTDB taxonomy): domain Bacteria; phylum Acidobacteriota; class Terriglobia; order Bryobacterales; family Bryobacteraceae. The sequence continues at coordinate 3,286 of JACPNQ010000019.1, forward strand.
CGGCTCACCGCTGCGTCGTCCTCGTGCATATCGAACAGAAGGAGACCTTCGAAGATCATGTCGGTACCAACCATGTCCTGGTAGTACCCGTTGGCCGGCGCGGCTTTCAGAAGAGCCGAGCCGACGGCGATCGTCCGCTCATAAGCGGCCTTCGCGTCCGGCCAGCGCCATTCGGCGCGAAGATGTTCGGCATAGCGCGACAGAACACTGGACAGGAGAAACTGATTGCGATCGTTCGCCGCGTCCGCTGCAACCAGCTTGTCGGCGATGGCGAGCAGTTCCTCATCGATAGTCAGGGCGCGAGGAATATTGACGATTGGAACGGGCGCGTGATGCAGGACATCGGCGAGTTGAATGCCCGGCGGGATGAGGCGCGCCTGATCGCGAATGGCCGGCTTCGGGCCGATGACTTCGCGAATTACGGAAAGACTTAGGTCAGCAACGCGGAGCGCCTCCGGCCATTCCTGTAGGGCGACAAGACTGCGGCTGAGCGCGACGCAGTCCGCCGATAGGGCGCGGCGCAGGGAGGCATCGCCGGGTTCCAATGTGATGGCCTGGCGGAGATCGGCAACAGAAGCGGTGAGAAGTTCACGGGCCTTTTCGTGCTGATCCCGCACTTGCATGTGCTCGCCCCAGGCACGGTTGAGATTGGACCGGTAGCGAACGAGGACCAGGCGCTGCCCGGCAGGAAGCGATGACTGCAGATTGGCAAACATGCCGGCGGCGGAGGCGAACGACGTTTCCGCTTCGGGGATGCGTCCAATCCACTTCAGAGTCTTCGCAAGCTTCGTTGTCGTTCCGCCGGCAAAGAGACGTACCTCTGGATCGGCCCATACCTTGCGATGCCATTCGAGCGACTTGCGGTAGCTCGAAACAGCGCCGGCGAAATCGCCGAGATTGGCGGTGCCGGTATAGCCTTGCAGATCGCCGATACGGTCATAGGCGCGCGCAAGATCGCGGATGAGCGCCGGGTCGTTCTCCACTTCGCGCCCCATCTGTTCAAAGTGTTCGAGTGCGGTGGCGACAAGGACTTGCCTGGCCTTGGTGGTACCAACGGTGTCCTTTAAAGAGTCTTCGATATCGAAGAGAAATTTATGGGTGAGCTTGCGGGCGCTGTGGAACCGGTCGAGGGCCGAAGCGCGTTGGACGGCGGCCTCCTCAGCGTTGTGTTCGGCAATGGTCTTCTGCCGGCTGGACTCGGCGAGGGCGGCCTCGGCGCGAGCGCGCTCCTGTTCAGCCCTGTCGCGTTCGCGCTCGGCAAAGGTGCGGGCCTGCGCTGCGATCTGCGCCTGACGGACGGACCACACGGTGCCGGCCGCGAGCCCGCAGACAAGAGCCGTGAGAGCGCTTATGGGGAGCCAGTGGCGGCGCGCGAACTTCCGTGCCGCATAGACCCAGGAGTAGCCTCGAGCTTCGACGGGAAGACCGTTTAGGAAACGCCGAAGATCGGCGGCGAGCTGATCGGCCGTTCCGTAGCGGCGCTCCGGCTCACGAGCAAGCGCCTTTTCCACAATGCGGTCGAGATCAGCGGGGATCCGCATTGTAGCGGCGCGGCTGGGGAGCGGGATATCGCCGTCGGTAACATCGCGAACGAGTTCGGCGAACGAGCGATTGGCCGTCGAGCGGACCGGGCGCCCGGTGAGGACTTCGTAGAACACCGCACCGAGGGCGTATACATCGGTGGCCGTAGTGATGCTTTGGCCGGCGATCTGTTCGGGGCTCGCATAGTCCGGCGTGAATAGCGCGTGCATCGACGCGGTCATGCTGTTGTCAACACCGAGGAGTTTGGCGATGCCGAAGTCGAGAAGCTTGGGCGTACCCTGGGCATCGACCAGGATGTTGGCGGGTTTCAGATCGCGGTGCACGATCAGATTGCGATGGGCATAGGCGACCGCGTCGCAGACCGTCGCAAAAAGGGCGCAGCGTTCGTTGAGGGAAAGCCGGTTTACGAATTCGGTGAGAGGAACACCGTCAACGTATTCAAGAACGATATAGGGGCGGCCGTCGGACGTTGTGCCGCCGTCGAGCAGGCGGGCGATGTTGGGATGTTCGAGCTCGGCGAGGATCTGGCGCTCCTGACGGAAGCGTTCGCGGATTCCCGGCCCGAATTGTTCCGGTCGCAAGACTTTGACAGCCGCGAGTTGACGGTAGGAATCGTCGTCGCGGGCAGCGAGGTAGACGGCACCCATTCCACCGGTGCCGAGGGGCTTGACGATTCGCCAGGGGCCGACGCGTTCGGGCGCACCAGGCGCGGGCCGGTCGAGCCATTCCGTGACGGATTCGCCGATTCGGCGCTCGATGGTGCCGCCTTCGCCGCGGTCGGCCGCCAAAAGCTTTCGTACCTCGCGTTCGAGGTCTTCGTCGCCCGTGCAGCGGCCGGAGAGCCAGGGACCGAGTTCGGCGGGCGCAAGTGCCGCCGCCTCGTGGAAGAGTTCTTCGACCTGGCGCCAGCGTTCGGCGGTCATTCGATGCCTCCGAAAGCGACGCCTGCGACACTGGCAGGGCAGCCCATCAAAGACCCATGCGTATTCTACCTGGAAAAATTACGGGTGCCGGAAATTAGTTTTTTGAGCCATCCGGACGGCCGATTGCGCGTACGATGTAGATACATGGCCAAACTTAACGAGGTCGAGCTCGCGGCCGCCGTGGAATTCCTGCCCGGTTGGACAGTGAAGGACGGCAAGTTGCACAGGGAGTACAAGTTCCCGGATTTTGTTCATGCGTTTGGGTTTATGGCTACGGCCGCTATTGCCATTGAAGCGATGGAGCACCATCCGGAGTGGTTCAACGTTTGGAACCGCGTGGTGGTGGACCTGACGACACATGATGTGGGCGGAATCACAGCCAAGGACATCAAGCTGGCATCCAAGCTCGAAGAATTGGCGAAAAGGCTGCAATAGATGCGGGCAATTTGGTTGGCAGTGGCTGCGGCGGGACTTCTCGCCGCGCAGGAGCGCTTTGCAGGTTCCGATGAGATTGACCGGGTGATTCAGCAGGCGGTGGACGCGGACCAGATGCCCGGGGCAGTGGCGTGGATTGGGCGTTATGGCGAGATTCTGCACCGCAAGGCCTACGGCAGCAGAAGCCTGGCGCCGGCTCGCGAGCCGATGACGATGGACACCATGTTCGATGCCGCGTCGTTGACCAAAGTCGTGGCGACGACATCGTGCATGATGCGGCTGGTGGAACAGGGGAAGGTACGGCTGGGCGACAAGGTCACCGTGTATCTGCCCGAGTTCCAGCGCGGGAAGAGTGACATCACCGTGCGGATGCTCCTGACGCATTTTTCCGGGTTGCGGCCGGACGTGGATCTGGAGCCGGAGTGGAACGGATACGAGACGGGCGTGCAGAAGGCTCTGATAGATAAGCCGATCGCGGGGCCCGGAGAGCGGTTCATCTATTCGGACATCAACTTCGTTCTGTTGGGTGAGATGGTGAAGCGGGTTACGGGGAAGCCACTCGACGAGTACGCACGGACAGAGATCTTTTTGCCGCTTGGGATGACGGAATCGCAGTTCAATCCGCCGGTTTCACTACGCGAGCGCATTGCGCCCACTGAGCAGTATCCGAAAATGCACGTGCCGCTGCGAGGCGTTGTGCATGACCCGACTACGCGATTCATGAACGGAGTGGCGGGTCATGCGGGGTTGTTCACCACGGCGGCGGATCTATCGCGGTTTGCGCGGATGCTGCTTGGGAATGGGGAGTTGGAGGGCAAGCGGTTCTTTAGTCCCCTGACGATCCACAAGTTCACCCAGCCGCAGACGCCCGCCGATCAACCGGTGCTGCGCGGGCTGGGGCTGGATATAGACTCGCCGTTTTCGGCCAATCGGGGAGAACTGTTTCCCCTGGGTTCTTTCGGGCACACAGGGTTCACCGGAACATCGTTGTGGGTGGACCCGGCGACGGGGGCCTATGTGATCCTGTTGACCAACAGCGTGCATCCACACCGGCGGCCGCCGGTGACCGCGCTGCGCGCTAAGGTGGCGACGATTGCGGCCGCGTCGCTGGGCGTAGATGCGCCGGGCGCGATGTTGAATGGATACAACGAGTCAATGGGCGGAGTCCGCCGGGCTGTCGCGCGGAATGGGAGCGTGGAGACCGGGCTGGATGTCCTGGTAAGCGAGAAATTCGCGCGGCTGCGCGGTAAGCGGGTCGGGCTGATTACGAATCACACGGGATTGACGAAGACCGGCAAGCGGAATATCGACGCAATGGTGGCGGCAGGAGTGAAGGTAGTCGCGATCTATTCGCCCGAGCACGGCATCCAAGGGCGCGAAGATCATGAGGGAATCGGCGACACGGTGGACGCGGCTACCAAGGTAAAGGTGTGGAGCCTATATCGCGACGCAAATCGACGGCCATCGGCGGAGATGCTGGCTGGCGTGGACGTGGTGATATTCGATATTCAGGACGTGGGGTCGCGGTTCTACACGTACGTCAGCACGATGCGGAATGCGATGGAGGAGGCGGGTAAGCGGGGGCTGCCGTTCCTGGTGCTCGACCGGCCGAATCCAATCACAGGTGTCAAGGTCGATGGGCCGGTGCTGGTTGCCGGCGATGAGAGCTTTATCGGTACGCATACGATCGCGCTGCGGCATGGAATGACTGCCGGTGAATTAGCGAGGCTGTTCCAGGCGGAGCTGAAGATTAAGGTCGCGCTCGACGTAGTGCAGATGAAGGGCTGGCAACGCGGCGATTGGTTTGATTCAACGGGACTATCGTGGGTGGATCCTTCGCCAAACATGCGGTCCTTAAATGCGGCGTTATTGTATCCCGGCATAGGAATGCTGGAAGCATCGAAGAACTATTCGGTCGGCCGTGGAACTGACGCGCCTTTTGAGCAGGTTGGCGCGGCGTTTATCGATGGGCCGGAGCTGGCCGCCTACTTGAACAACCGCAAGATTCCGGGCGTGCGAGTTTATGCGACGCGGTTTACGCCGAACGGGTCCAACTTAAAGCGTATGTTGATCGGCGGGGTGCGGTTCGTGGTGACGGACCGGGAAGCGTTCGGAAGCACCAGGCTGGGGCTGGAACTGGCGTCGGCGATCCACAAGCTGTTCCCGGGAAAGATGGACATGGCGGTGAACAAAAAGTTGATCGGGAATCCGGCGACGATACGGATGATTCTGGCTGGGGATGATCCACGGTCGATACTGGATCAGCAAGCGGACGAATTGGCGGCGTTCATGGCGCGCCGCGCGAAGTATCTGATTTACAAATAGGGAATGCCCCCGGCCGGGGAGGCGGAATTGGTGCCGGCCGGAGGCGCGTCGTTGTTGAGAACTGAACTAAGGTCGCGTGAACCTAAGCGTTTGCTGTCTTTGTAATGCGGGAGCCTTTGGCGGCAACAGCGGCTTCGATCACGTCAGCGGTGGAGACTTCTTCACCGGGTTTCGTGCGCCTGCGAGCTTCGACCATCCATGACGGGGGCCGGCCGCGGCGCTTTCCGCGACCGAGAGCAAGGCGCTCAAGCGTAACAATCGCGGCTTCAATTTGATCTCGTTCTTCTCTTAACTGTTCGAGAATCTTGGTAACGTCCATTCGGGCTCCTGCTTTCCTTCTCCCGGCTTCCGAGGGCGAAATTTCTGTTTTCGGAACACGCCGGGCTTTTTGCTGGGGTACTCTACATGTTTGTACTCGATTTTCGTCGGTTATTCAAGAGCTTTGTTCTATTTTTAGAACAGAAACTGTTATTCGGGACCAACGGCCCTCCCCTGACGAATAGACACGGGGTACTTTCGCCCCGCAAGTCCTACGATTTCTGGCCTATTTAATGCAACAATTTACGCTTCCACCGGAAGTAAAACGGGATGCCGGTGGCCATAATGACAAGGCCAAGTAAACTCTCTCGGGGGGACTTCTGCAAAGTGGAAAGAATGAGGGCGGCGGCGACGAGAACGAAGATGATCGGCACTACCGGGTAGCCAAGAGCGCGATAGGGACGAGGCATGTCCGGCTTCTTGCGCCGCAGCACCAGCACGGAGGCGGTGGCCATTCCATAGAGGATCCAGGACGCGAAGATGACGTAGGTGAAAAGCTGATCGTAACCGCCGCTGAGGATGAGGATCATCGACCAGGCGCTGAGCGCCATGATGGAGTTGGCCGGGGTGAAGTACCTGGGGTGGACCTCACCGATAGTGCGGAAGAACAGGCCGTCGCGGGCCATGGCGTAAGGAACGCGGGAGCCAGTGAGGATGGACCCGTTGAGAGCGGCGAAGATCGAGATCATCGCCGCGATGCTGACAGCGTTAGCGCCGCCGCCGCCCCAGACGCGCCGCATCATTTCGGCCGCGACACGGTCACTTCCGGCAACACCGGCAGCCGGGAGGACGTAGAAATAGGCCAGGTTGGCGAGGATATAAATAGCCATTACGGCCACCGTGCCGAAGACAAGCGCCAGGGGAAGGTTGCGCTGCGGGTTCTTGATTTCCGAAGAGACCATGCTGACGTTGTTCCATCCGTCGTAGGCCCACAGCGCGGCAACCAGGGCGGCGAAGAAACCGGCGACCCCGCCGGCGGCGGGAATCGAGGTGGCGAAGTTTGCCGTGCTGCCGCCGGAGAAGGTGAGGCCGACGACGATCAACATGGCGATAAGACTGACTTTGACGACGGTGACTCCGACCTGAACATTGCCGCCGACCTTAACGCCGAAGTAGTTGAGCCAGCCGAGCAATGCGATGACGACCATGGCGAAGATCTGGCCGGTCTTGATGGTGATCAGGCCCAGGAGGGGGAGTTGCATCTCGGCAATGACACCCTCGAGCACGGGGAAGAAATTGGCCATGTAGGTAAAGAAGGCCGTCGCGAGCGTGGCGATGGAGCCGCTCTTCGCGACCCACATCTGCGTCCAGCCGTAGAGGAAAGCGAAGAAGGGACCGTAGGCTTCGCGGAGGTAGACGTATTCGCCTCCGGCTTCCGGCATCGCGGCGGAAAGCTCGGCATACGTTAGCGCGCCGGCGAGCGAGAGCAATCCGCCGAAGATGAAGACAAAGATCACCATCTCGGCGGAGCCGACATTTTGCACCATGCTTTTAGGAACAAGGAAAATCCCGCTCCCGATGACGGTGCCGACGACGATCGACGCCGCGCCCCAGACGCCGAGGTCGCGTTTCAATTCAGACATGCAGTGTGTTCTCCCTAGGCAGGACGAAGGACGCTATCCAGGCCGTGATGAATGTCGCCGCCGTGCCGATGAGCACGTACCAGGTCCAGGCGACGCTGGTGCCGAGTTTTAGGTAAAGGTTGAGGACGAGCCCCGCCGCCATGCCGCACATCGCGGCGCGTTCGCCAACACGTTGGGTCAGGACGCCAAGCAGGAAAGTGCCGAGCAGCGCACCGTAGACGATGGACGCGATGCCCAGCCCATATTCGAGTACCGATTGCACGTGGCGGGCAAGGAAAGCGATGACGAGCAGGACGGCTCCCCAGAAGACCGTGACCCAGCGGGCGATACGGAGGTAGTCGGACTCGGTGCGTTGCACGCGGGCGAGCGGCTTCCAGAAGTCCATGACGGTGGTGGAGGCGAGCGAGTTAAGCGCGGCGCTTAAGTTGGACATCGCCGCGGCGAGGATGGCGGCCATAACCAGCCCGGCAACACCGGCGGGCAGAAATTCCCAGATGAATTGCGGATAGATACGATCGGGGATGGCGGGGGCGGCGCGGCCGGTGTCCTGGTAATAGACGTAGAGTATGAGGCCAATGACCAGGAAGAGGGCGAATTGGAAGAAGATGACGAACCAGCTTCCGAACAAGGCGAGGCGGCTATCTTCCTGGCTACGCGCCGAGAGAAGACGTTGGACCATGAGCTGTTCGGTGCCGTGGCTGGCGGTAGTGAGGAAGCAGCCGCCGATGAGGCCGGCCCAGAAGCTGTAGGGGCGCGTGAAGAACTCCTGCGACCAATCGAAGCGGAAATCAAAGATACGCAACTTGTGGGCCTGGTCCGCCACCTGCCAGATGTGGCTCCACCCTTGGGGGATCTGCTGGAGGATGACAAAGAGACTGATTACCGCGCCGCCGACATAGAGGAACATCTGCACGACGTCGGTCCAAATGACGGCCTCCATGCCGCCCTCGAATGTATAAAAGAGCGTTAACGCAACAATTAACAAGATAGAACTCATTTCGCCCGTCCCAAGGATTATAGAGATCACGATGGAGATGGCGAACACGCGGACACCTTCGGCGAGCGAGCGCAGCAGCAGGAAACTGCCTGCCGTCAGTTTGCGGATGTTGGGGCCGAACCGCCGCTGCATCAACTCATACGCGGTGTACATTTCGCCGCGGAAATAATGGGGAAGGAAGAGCGTCGAAATCACAATGCGGGCCGCTAGATAACCCAATACGACTTGCAGGAAACCGAGGTCGCCGCGGAAGGCGATGCCGGGCGTTCCGATGACAGTGAGCGTGCTGGTCTCGGCGGAAACGATGGAGAAGGCTATGGCCCACCAGGGAGCGTTGCGGCCGCCGAGGAAATAGTCCTTGAGCGAATGTTGGCCGCTTCGGAAACGCGAGCCGAACCAGGTGATGCCTATGAGGTAGACAAGAATAACGCCCAGGTCAAGGAAACGCATGAGAAAAGGGGAGTCTAGCATAGCCCGGAAAATCCGGTTCGTGGAACAAATCGAACAACAGACCCATCTAATCAGTGAACCGCGGGGTAGAATGCAAGGAAGCCGAACAGCCATTGACTGGAATGGACACCCGTCAGAGGTGTTGCCTCTGAAGCGGAAACTTCGTTATACTCCGGCATTGATCGTGTTCGGGCCACAGTTTTTAAGTTTGTGAAATGGGCCCGCGGCGCGGCGCCTGACAAAAGGACGGGAGGCATTCGGTGCTTTTCAAGAAAACAAGATTGCTAGTGGGGATTGCGGTGGCGACCGCCCTTCTATTCGGCCAGGAACAGCCGCAATGGATAGATAGGGGCGAATACGAACTTGTCGGCGAACAACTCGCAAAGGCAACCGATCCGGCCAAGAAGCTTGAGCTTCTGAATCAGTGGAAACAGAAGTATCCCAAGACGAATTTCGCCTGGCAACGTCTGGGCGCCTACTTGGTGACCTACCAGCAGCTCGGCAAGGCCAAGGAGATGTTCGAAACCGCGAAGGAGATGACTGCGGCGGATCCGAAGAACTTTACCGGCCCTTACTACATCACGCTCCTGGTGCTTTCGATGGGCTCATCGGACGCGGCCGTGCTGGAAGACGGCGAGAAGGCCGCGAACACGATGCTCGCCAATCTGGATAACTACTTTGCGCCTGCGAACAAGCCACAGGGCGCGGCGGACGATGCGTGGGCCAAGCAGAAGTCTGACGCGCAATTAAAGGCCTTGCAGGCTCTCGTAACTATTTCCACCGCCAAAAAGGATTGGCCGGCCTTGGAACAGCGGCTTGCCAACCTCTTGAAGGTGACTCCGAAGAACGCGATGGCCTCCTATCAGTTAGGGTCTGCCATTCTGGGCCAGCGCAAAACGGAGCGGCAGGCATCCGCGATTTGGCACTTCGCCCGCGCGTGCGCCCTGGACGGAGAAGGCGCGGCGCCGGCCGACCAGAAGCAGAAAGTATGCGACTACTTCGGCCGTGTGTATCCGCAGTATCGCGGCGACAAAAAGGGAATGGACGAGCTGAAGGCCAAGGCCGCTGCCGAAGTTTTCCCTCCGGTCGACTTCGCCATCAAGACCAAGCAGCAGGAAGATATCGAACAATTGGAGGAGCTGAAAAAGACCAATCCGCAGCTCGCCATCTGGGTGCAGATGAAGCAGGAACTCACCGGTCCGGGCGGAGCGGCCTACGTCGAACAGCTCAAGGGCGCGGCGCTGCCGAAGTTTAAGGGCAAAGTGGTTTCGATGGAACCGGCGACGAACCCCAAGAAAATTGTCGTCGGCATCTCCGACGCTTCAGCGCCTGAAATCACGATCGAAATCGAAGACAAGGGCTTCCTCCCAGGAAAAGTCGACCCCGGCACTGAATTGGAATTTGAAGCCGTGGGCAAGGAATTCACGGCCGATCCATTCATGTTGACGGTAATTGCCGAGAAGGAAAAGATCAGCGGCTGGACGGGTAAAGCCACCGGTCCGGCGCCGGTGAAGAAAGCCGCACCGAAAGGCGTCGCCCGGAAAAAGAAGTAGTCCGGCACCAAGCGGATTGACGGAAAGGGCGGAGCAAAACACTCCGCCCTTTCCGTTTTTACCGCAGCGCTTCGTTGAGATCGCGGTCAAAGGCGCGGATGCTGTCGATCTGTTTCTGCGTGGCGGGCAGTTCGAAACCTCGGCCCACGAACACGCCATTGCCCTCGCGCCAGAGCAGGGCCGCGAAGCCCTGTTCCGTAATCAGTCCCGGAGTGCCGATGTTGCCGAAACCGCCATCGCGCTTCTCGACGAGAGACGCGAAGCCATCGCGCGCGAACACATAGTGCGTCGTGATATTGATATCCGGCACGAGTTCGATACGCGCGGCGAGAACTCGCTCCAAACGAGCCAACAGAGCGGCGTCCATTACATCTTGTAGCGGCCGAGGTCCTCGTCGTTGAGGCTCTCCAGCCACTTCTTCAACTCGTCGTTGGTGACCTTATCGGAGACAGAACTTGTCGCCTTGGAGGTGCGGATGACTTGCTCCTCCACGTAGATCGGGCAATCGGTCCGCAGCGCGAGCGCAAGCGCGTCGCTGGGGCGCGAGTCGACACTGATCATCTCGCCATCTTTTTCCAGCCAGATCATCGCGTAGAAGGTGTCGTCGCGCAGTTCGCTGACGACCACTTTCCGCACATCGGCCTGCAGGCCGGTGAGCATGATTTTGATGAGGTCGTGCGTCATCGGACGCGGGGTCGAAACTTTCTCAATCTCCAACGCGATAGCATTCGCCTCGTACATGCCCACCCATATCGGAAGAATCGTGCCGCCGTTCACGTCCTTTAAAATCACGATCGGGGTCTGGGTGACCGGATCCATCATCAACCCGCGGATCTTCATTTCGACTTCCATTGCCCGCTCCTCCCCTTTATTACATCACTATCAAGCGGCAACTGCTTCCCCCACTAACGACGCTACTCCCGAGCGCGTGATCAGCACGTCCAGGTACGTACCTTCGAGCTTGGCTTCGGGACCGCCGGGATGCGTGAAGTTCACCGTCTTGTGCTGCATCGACTTCCCAACCCACTGCCCGGTGGCGTTGTTGAAATGCTCGGCGTGCACTTCCTCCACCGCGCCCACGTATGCGGCGTTGTTGCGGATGAGTATCGTGCGCTGCTGCTCCACCAGCCGGAGCAGGCGGCGGCCCTTCTCTTCCTCGGAAACGGCGTCCACCATGTGTACCGCCGGCGTGTTCGGACGGGGCGAATACTTGAAACTGAAGATGCCATCGTAGCCGACCGTATCCATAAGCTGCAGCGTCTCCTGGAACTCCGTCTCCGTCTCGCCGGGGAAGCCGACGATGACGTCGGTCGTAATGGCGAACTTGCGCCGCGCGTTTTTCATCCATTCAATCCGCTGCATGTACTGGCTGATGTTGTACTGCCGCTGCATCGACTCCAGAATGCGATTGGAGCCGCTCTGGACTGGCAGATGGACGTGGTTGCAGAGCGTGGGGACGGCATCGATCGCGTCGATAATGTCCTTCGTAAAATCGCGCGGGTGGGATGTCGTGAAGCGGACACGCCGCATCCCCGGCACCTGGCCGACGGCGCTGAGCAGCTGCGCAAAGTTCGTGCCTGCGGGCGAAGGGTCACGATAGCTGTTCACGTTCTGGCCGAGGAGGGTAATCTCCGTGTAGCCGGTATCGACAAGGCGTTTCACTTCGTCGAGAACGCTCGCCAGCGTGCGGCTGCGCTCCGGTCCACGGGTATAGGGAACGACGCAGTAGGCACAGCTCTTGTCACAGCCTTCAATGATCGTCAGAAACGCGCGGTACGGATTGTCGCGGCGCGTCAGCGGCGTTTCGAAGGTCTCGTCGGTGTCGAGACTCAGTCCTGTGACGCGGCGATCGCCCTGTTCGATGCGGACGAGCAATTCGGGAAGCTTGGTATAGGAGGCCGAACCAACAACAAGACTCACGTGGGGAGCACGCTCGAAAACCTTCTCGCCTTCCTGCTGCGCCACGCAGCCGAGAAGGCCGATCACCTGTTTGGCCCCACCCTTCTTGTGGTGCATCAGACGGTTGAACACCTTCTGCTCGGCTTTATCCCGGATGGAACAGGTGTTGAAGAGCACCAGGTCGGCATGCTCCGCCGTCTCCACCTGGTTGTACCCGCGCTCCATCAACGTGCCGATGACCTTTTCGGAGTCGTGCACGTTCATCTGGCAGCCGAACGTTTCTATGTAGAAGGACTTCATTCCATCTTCTATTATAGGATTTCGGCGCTAAGGCCTTCCCCCGATTGCGGCGGGTACCATTCCCACCTACGATCGAATCATGCGGAATCTCGTCCTTTTGCTCGCTGCGCTTCCGGCCGCGGCACAACAGCCCGCTCGCAGCCAGACGGAAACCTACACCTATGACGCGAACGGGCAGCGAACCTTCGCAGGCAGGCAAGTGGCGGGCGAAGGTGGCTCCGAGCATCTCGGGCGAAACATCAACGGCCGCGTGGCTCCGCTTGAAAAGGTAGAGGAAAAGGTCCTCACCGACAACGGTCAGGAGCGAGTCATTGAGAAAACGATCCGTCCATATGACGCCAACGGAGCAGCGCTGCCCGCACAGCGTATCCGCACGACAGAGCGTAAGCAGTCCGACGGTTCGAAAAACGTCGAGACGCAGGTGTTTCTGGGGAATATTAACGGCGGGTTCAGCCTGTACGAGAAGACCGAATCGACCGAGCGCACCGCCAATGGGCGCGTGACGGTTGAGACCCAGGTAGCGCGGCCCACCCTGAACGGCAACCTCGACACGGTGGAGAAGCGGAGCAGCACGATCGTAAAAACGGCCGACAAGACCAGCGAGGACACGCTGACCTATCGACGGGACACCAGCGGCAACTTCTACGCCGCGGCGCGAGCGGTAAAGGAAACGGAAAAGAAGGCTGGCCGCATGGTGGAGAACACCGCCACCTATATCAGCGGCGACCGGCGGCAACTGGAACTTTCCGGGCAGGTGCTCAGCGAGACAACGACGCGCGCCGATGGCTCAGAATCCAAGCAGGTGAATGTCTACGGAATGAACGCCCCAGGCCGGCCGGCCACAGGTCAGCCGGTGCTGCGCGAGCAGCAGATTATTGAAAAGAACAAGACCACCAATGGCGCCGTGGAAACGTTTTCCATCCGGCGTCCGGCGGTCGACAATCCAAACGCGCTCGGCCCGGCGCAAAAGATCAGCGAGAAAGTCTGCACCGGCCCCTGCCAGTAATTGAATGCCGGGACGGGGCCTGCGTGTAGCAGGTTCCCGCCCCGTGTCTATTAGTAGAGGCGCGGATATGGCAAAAACGCCGTATATCTTCTAAAGCGCAAAACGTAGCAAAATAGCGGCGCCGCGACCGATAAAATGGGGGAGATGCCGTTCCCGATCGACAGGCCACGCCGGCTGCGCCGCACACCCGCCATTCGCGACCTTGTGCGTGAAACCCACTTGCAGCCGTCCAACTTCATACTTCCCTACTTCGTCGTGGAGGGAGAGGGCGTCCGCAAAGAGATTAAATCGATGCCGGGCCATGCGCAGTTGTCGGTGGACCTGGTGGTAAAGGAAGCCAGGGAGGCGGACGCACTGGGCATCGGCGGCGTCATCCTGTTCGGCATTCCGAAACACAAGGACGAAGAGGCATCGGGCGCGTATGACGATGCCGGTATCGTGCAGCAGGCCTGCGCGGCGTTAAAACGCGAAGTGCCTGGCCTGCTGGTCATCACCGACGTTTGCAATTGTGAATACACCAGTCACGGGCACTGCGGAAAGATCGTGGACGACGATGTCGACAACGACATCACGCTCGGGTGGCTGGCACAAGCAGCGGTAAGCCATGCACGCGCGGGCGCCGACATTGTGGCGCCGAGCGACATGATGGACGGCCGCGTGGGTGCGATTCGCGCGGCATTGGACGACGCTGGTTTCCCGAACATTCCCATACTTAGCTACGCCGCGAAATACGCCAGCAGTTTCTATGGGCCGTTTCGCGAGGCCGCCGAAAGCACACCGCAGTTCGGCGACCGCCGCAGTTACCAGATGGACCCGGCAAACACGCGTGAGGCCCTGAAGGAGATGGCGCTCGACATGGAAGAGGGCGCGGATATGATTATGGTGAAGCCCGCCATGCCCTATCTCGACATCATCAAAGCAGCGCATGAAAACTTCGACGTCCCGATCGGCGCCTACCAGGTGAGCGGCGAGTTCGCCATGATTCAGGCCGCGGCGCGCAATGGATGGATCGACCTGGAGCGCGCCATGATGGAGTCACTGACCTGCATCAAACGCGCCGGCGCGCACATCATTTTGACCTACTTTGCAAAGGAAGCGTCGCGGCTGCTGTAATAGCTGCGATGAAAATCAATCGCCGCCAACTGGCCCAAGCCGCTCTCCTCGCCCAGACCGCAGCCGCACAGCCCGGTTCGGGATCGCGTATCACGCACGGGCCGTTCCTCGGCAGCGTTACTGCGAACGGCGTATGGGTGTGGGGCCGTACCGAGCACGCGGGAACGGTGCGCGTCCGCTACGGCACAACCAGGACCAATCTGGACCAGGTCTCGGCGGCGGCCGCGACAAGGCCTGACCACGACAACACTGCCTGGATTCACATCACCGGCCTGAAGTCGAACACGCGGTATTACTACCAGCTCGATGGCGGCGGCGCGCAAGGCACCTTCAAGACGCACCCTTCCGCGGACGACTACAAACACCCCGACACCAATCCGCGCGGCCTGTTTAACTTCTCCTTCGCCTTCGGCTCCTGTTCGAATCAGAGGACCGATCTGGAGTTGCCGGCATACAAAGCGCTGAACCGCCAGCATGCCTCCAAAGTACTGTTCGGCGTGATGAACGGCGACTGGCTTTACGAAGAGAAGCGCGAGTACCCGGCCGCCGACTGGCGCAAGCAAACCGGCGTCGCCGACACCGATACGCCTCGAATCGTCAAGCTGGCTCCATCGATCACCGGCGTCTGGGAGAACTACAAGCTCTACCTGGAGCGCGGTAAACCGTTAGCGGAATGGCACCGGAACGTGCCGGGTTACTTCACCGCCGACGATCACGAGATTCTCAATGACGTCTACGGCACTGGCACGGCGGGTATCCGCTCGCGTGAGCCCGTATTTCGCGATATATCGATGCAGGCCTGGTATGACTACATCAACGGCTCCGCCCCGCTCGCCACCAAACAGGCCCTGCACTTCGGCGAAGCGAAATTCGAAGGCGACGTGATGACCGATCCGCAGGCCGATTTCACGGCGTTGGACAAGGACGAGATCGCCAACCTGCACATCCACTGGGGCGGGCAGCGCGCGGGCGTGCCGCCGGGCCAGGACTCAGGTCCGGGCAATCCCAACGCCGGTGTCTATGGCATCGTGGAGTTCCTCGATAAGCATCGCGTCCGCGTTACCCCGCAGGCGACGCAGTCCGGCGTGTGCACGTACTCCATCGGCCGTCACAACTACGGGAAGTTTCGCTGTGGAAACGCCGAGATCTATCTGCTGGACACGCGCGGCCTGCGTGACATGCACGATATGAAAGACCCCGGGAAAGCGGGGCTGTACATGCTCGGCCGGAAACAACATGAGTGGCTGAAAGCGTCGATGGCGGCAAGCGATGCCGATTTCTTCTTCCTCGCATCGAGCGTCAACCTGATGATCCCCCACATCGGCTCGCCGGGCTCAACCGATCCGATCGCGGGCAAGGACGACGCCTGGACAGCCTTTACCGCGGAGCGCGAAGAGCTGATCCGCTTCTGGGATTCGCTGCGGCGTCCGGTGATCGTCATGACCGGAGATCTGCACAATAGCTGGGCGGTGAAGGTCACTGACACGGTGTGGGAGTTCGCCGCGGGCCCGCACAATTCGCAGAACCATCCGCTGGTGAGCGAGGGCAGCCGCCCGATCAACGGCAAATTCAATTCGCGCGGCCGCGAATGCGATATCCGCTGGTCCTCGTTTGTCCGGAATGACGTTCCGGCGCGGCTGCGCCACTTCCCCATCTACGCCATCGCGCAGATCAACAACGTCTATCCCAACCCCGATTCGCAGGGCCGGGAGCGCTGGGTGGCCTATCCGCGGCCGCATGTCATTATTCAGTACTTCGACGGCTTCACCGGCGATCTGCTCTACGCCGAAGCCGTACACGGGAAATAGCGATGCTCGCCTGCGCAGGTTGGGCAATGGCGGCATTCCTCGCGGCGCGACTGCTCGTTTGGGGCGTGCCGCTGTACGGCCCGTGGGTTGGGTTGGCGCTTGTGGCCGCCGCCGGCCTGCTGCTCCGCGAGAAGGGGCCGATTCTCTGGATGGCCGCGGGCGCTGTAATTGCCGGACGGCTTGCGACTCCCGAATCCTACGGGATAGCGGCGATGCTGTTCGGTCTTGGGGCCTATAAGTCGGCGATGCCCATTGGCGCGCTGCTCGCCAGCGTACTGCTGCCGATGATCGTCCTACGCGAAGCGATGTTCCGCTTTCGTCCAGGCTGGCAGGAGGCAACGTATCTCTTCTCTGCGGGTGCGGCGCTGATCGTAATCGCCACTCTGATCACACACAAGCGCGCAAAACTGCCGGCGTGGAAATGGTGGCCCGGATTCGCCGCCGCGGCTGTTCTATTCGCCGCCGCCACGGGTATTCCCCGATGGATCGAATCGAGGAACCGCGCCGAACTCCATACCGCGCTCGCCGCCCTTCCCAAGGCCGACCCCGCCGCTCCCTACCCTATCGACTACTTCCACAAAGGCGTCTCCTTCACCGCCGAAGGCGTTCGGTACGACGCGAAGGAAGCCCGGACAATGCTCAACAACCTTCCCGCCTATGGCATCGATTCCATCGCGCTGGTCCCGTACGTGTTCTCGCCGCGCGGCGAAATCAAGATCCGCATTCCCGGCCCCAGCCAGAGCATGGAAAGCGAGGAGGGCATGGAAATCCTGATCGCGGAAGCGCATCGGCTCAAATTGAGAGTCCTTCTGAAGCCCCACGTATGGCGCCTCCAGGGCCGCTCCGGCATTCCCGGCGGCGAAGCGCGCCTTTGGCTTGCCGAATACAAGCCCATCATCGAACACTACGCGCAATTTGCCTCCCGCGTCCATGCCGACGCTCTCTCGGTCGGCACCGAACTGCGCGGACTCACGGCGCACGAAAAGGAATGGCGCGAGATCGTCGCCGGCGTCCGGAAGATCTATAAAGGCCCGCTCGTCTATGCCGCCAATCACGGCGAGGAGTTCGAGACCATCCGCTTCTGGGATGCGCTGGACTACATCGGCATCGACAACTACTACCCGCTCGACGACACCTACTCGGCCTCGGAGCTGGTCTCCAAAATCGAAGCGGTTCACCAACGCTTCCGGAAGCCGGTCCTATTTACCGAAGCTGGATTCGCCGCGCACCAAAACTCCCATCGGGAGCCCTGGGAGGACGAATCCGCTAAGCCGCTCGACCTGGCCGAACAGGCCCGCAGTTACCAGGCCCTGCTCAACGCGGTTTACAAAAGACCGTGGTTCCGGGGCGTCTATTGGTGGAAAGTCGGCACGAACGGCTACGGTGGCCCGGGAAACAACTCCATGACGCCGTGGCGTAAGCCGGCGATGGAGGTGGTGAAGCGGTACTATCTGCTATACTGACAGGCAGTGCGTTCCCCACGCACGCATTCCAGGAATACATCCAATGCCAAAGTTGAAAACCCACAAGGGCGCGGCAAAGCGCTTCAAGAAGACGGGTACGGGCAAAATCAAGCGCAGCCACGCCTTCGCCCGGCACATCTTGACCTCCAAGAGCTCTTCCCGTAAGCGCCGCCTGGCGGCGTCCGCCATCATGGACGAAACCAATTCGCCCGAACTCAAGAGGATGCTGCCCTACTAGGGCATTTTCCTTCCCCTCCGTGTGAACGTGGCGCGCGGCACGTGCCCGATTCACCGGCCTCTAGCCTCCCCGGCTTTTATTACTTAAGGAGACAAACGTGCCCCGCGTAAAAAGAAGTACCAAACGTACTGATAATCGAAAGAAAGTTCTGGCGCTCGCCAAGGGCTTCTTCCTCAGCAAATCGAAACTGCACCGGTATGCGCAGGAAGCGGTGGAAAAGTCGCTTAGCTACGGCTACAAGGGCCGCCGGCTGAAAAAGCGCGATTTCCGCTCCTTGTGGATCGTCCGCATTTCCGCTGGCTGCCGCGCCAACGGCCTGTCCTACTCCCGCTTCATGAACGGGCTGAAGAAGGCGCAGATTGACTTGAATCGCAAAATGTTGGCTGACATCGCCGCTCGCGATGCCGCCGCCTTTACCGCCCTGGTCGACAAGGCCAAGGCCGCACTCGCCGCATAATCGAACCGCTGCAAAGAGGGAACCGTATGGACCTGCAGTTAGAGGACACCGATACACTCACCGGCCTGGAGGATCGCATCCTCCGGGCCGTTCAGCTTGTGGGCAAACTCAAGGAAGAGAATGCCGAATTGAAGGAACGGCTCGCCGCGGCCGAGTCCGAGGCGCGGCTCGCGATAGCCGCCCGTCAGGAAGCCGAGGAGTCTCTCGCGTCCTATAAGCACAACGCCGGCAAGGCGGAGCAGGAACTCGAGCTGCTCCAGGCCGAGCGCAGGCAAGTGAAGGCGCGCATCGAAAAACTGCTCGGACAGATGGACATTTTGAGCGCCAGTTAGTTTCCTGAAGCTATGGCCAACGACGCGCCGTCCGAAAAGAAAACCGTCCGGGTCACCATCTTCAATCAATCGTACGCGCTGGTCACGACGGGCAGCGAGGCCGATGTGGAAGAACTGGCCCATCGCGTCGACGAGTTGATGAACAACATTGCGCGAGGCACTAATGTGGATGCCTCGCGCATCGCCGTTTTGGCCTGCATGCATCTTGCCGATGAGTTGCGTGCCGCTGAAACGAAGCACCGCACGCTATCCCGGCTGCTGGAAGAATCGTTAGCGGAATAAATTCGGTAGTACAATTTGGATGCCCGGAGAGTCCATGAAGAAACTCGAAGCGATCATTCAGCCGTTCAAGTTGGAGGAAGTTCGAGAAGCACTGAAGGCGATTGATATAGATGGCATGACGATCTCCGAAGTGTTCGGCCACGGCCGGCAAAAGGGGCACGTCGAGTTTTATCGCGGACGTGAATACCAGGTTGAGATGATTCCGAAGGTGAAACTGGAGTTAGTCATTCCGGCGGATCGCCTGGAAGAAGTAATCCAAACAATCGCCAGGGCCGCCAGAACCGGCAAAATAGGGGACGGGAAGATCTTCGTTTATGAGCTGGGCCAGGCCGTCCGCATACGAAACAATGAACGCGGCGAAGCGGCTCTGTAGCAGCTTCTTATTCTGGACTCGTCAGAAGAAATCGTGGGTGGATTCCGGCTCCGGCAGCTTGCCAACTGACTGATAGAGTGCAAGTTTCGAGGACTCGGTAGGTGCGAAAGGCCTCCGCCGTCTCTTTCCATGACAGCCGCCGCGCCCAACGGGCTAGGAAGAGCGTATAAGCTTCGGTCAGTGTGCGTTTGCCGTCGCCCCACAGCGGCGACAGTCGACGCGCCGCATAGTGTACAGAAGGAAGACGGGAAATCCCCACAGGGGGATGAACGCAAAGCGCCGTTCGGCGAGTTGGTCGTAACCGGGCGCCGCCAAATGGCAACGCGAGCAGACTGCGGCCGAACCCTTGCGCGGTCGTACGGCCCCTTCGATGCTCTTTTTGCCGGCGCTGAAGTGAGCGTGCCGGTACACAAAACCCCGGTAGCGATAGCAGCGGTTTAGAATCGTGATCAGTTCCATAGCGCGGAGGCGAGTGGCGGCGAAGCCTCCACCATAAACCGCTTCCAGGTGCAGCTCGCGTTTCCGTCCCGATAAGCTGTGCCCCTTCGGGAAGATCGTCCAGATCTCAATGGAAAGTTCTGAGAGGAGCACGTTGAAGCACGGCGGGAGCCGCGCTGGATCGGTAGAGGCTGCGCGGCTGATCGGGCGGAATCGGTAGCTACAGAAAACCGATTGAGTAAGCGCAGTGGAAGGACCTTAGGGCTTTGCGGGCGGCGGCTGCCAGAGCTCAATCTTATTCCCATCCGAGTCATAGATCCAGGCAAAGCGACCGTAGGATTCATTCATTCGTTCGGCGTCAATCTTTACTCCCTCTTGTTTTAAGCGGTCGAGCAAAGCATCCAGATCGTCCACGATGTAGTTGACCATGAACGGGGCGGGGCTGGGATCGAAATACTTAGTGGAGCTGGGAAAAACTCTCCAAACTGTAACGTGTTTCTTTTGCGGGTCGTCGTTTTCGCGCCACGGAAGCATCACGCCTCCGCCTTTGTCAGCAAGTCCAAGATGCTTCGAATACCATTCACGCATCTGATCACGATTAGCGGATTTGAAGAAGATACCGCCGATTCCAAGGATGCGCCCGCGCTGCTCCATTTTGACCGGCGGCTTCGACTTTTCAGGTTGCGGAGATTGCGCTTCCTGTCCTCCTATTGAGCAGACCGGGATGAGCAACAGCGAGCCGAGCGCAATTGTGCTCCAGGATATTCCTTGCACCATGGGCGGATTATACAAGGTTTCGATTCAAACGGCGTAGCGTTTACAAGGGAGGCAAGGTGGTTCCAGCGCCAACTGGCCCCGAACACAAAAAGCTGAGTCCGCGCTATCTGGCGTTCGGCGGCCGGGCGAGCAGAACTTCCGGCCGCCATTCGAACGCATCAGTGACCCACAGATTCCTCTGACGAGGCGTATTCTGAGCCTTCGCCGGTCAGCGGTTCATTCCCGCAATCGCGTTCGGCGCCTGGAACAACGTCTTCCCGGCCGTAATGTACAGTGTCTTGTTCTCCGCGCCGCCGAAAGCCGTGTTGGTAATCGTATCCTCCGGTACCGGCAGGAACCGCAGCAGCTTCCCCTGCGGCGAAATCACGTAGACGCCGCACTTTGTATCCAGCGTCTCTTTCGTCCCGCGCGGCCGGTGCAGTCCCGCGGCCGCATAGATATTGCCTTCTACGTCAATCGCCATCCCGTCGGCGCTGCGCCCAGGATAGTAGTTGTAGTGCACGCGCCGATTGGAGAGCGTGCCGTCCGGCGACAGATCATAGGCGCGAATCGCCCGCGTACCGCCTTCCACCTTGTTCGCTTCAATCAGATAGAACGTCTTGTCGTCGGGCGAAATAACCAGCCCATTCGGCCACTCTGTATCCGGCGCGGTGAGTATGCGCGCAACCTTTCCGTCCGTATCGATCCTGTACACGCCCGGCACGCCCGTTGCCCCCGCGGCTTTGGCGACGGGCGAGGTCGAATCGGGTGCCGGATCGGTGAAATATAACCGCCCTTTCGAATCGATCGTCACATCGTTCGGCGCGTTGAAGTTCTTGCCCTCAAACTGCGTCGCCAACTCTTCCACCTTCCCCGTCATCAAATCCGTCCGCGTCACACGCGGCTTGTTGCGTTCCCCGTCGGAGCCTTCGCAAGCGATCAACCGTCCTTGCGCGTCAAACAGCAGTCCGTTGGCACGGTTGGAATCGGCGCGATATACATCGTGCTTTTTCGTCCGCGGGTTGAACCGGAGAATGCGGTTGTTCGCGACGTCGGTGAAATACAGCATCCCGTCCGGGCCCTGCGCGGGGCCTTCGGTAAACGCGACCGAAGTCGCGATCGTCACGTCCGGCTCGCTAGGCAGTGGGGCGGCGGCGGGCGCGGTGGGCGGCTTTTCCGCACAGCCGAATAGGAGCAAAACAGGGGCGAACAGGTAAGCGCGCATCGACGAGGATACTATCACTAATCGTCCAGCAACGAATCCCGGCCCGGGCTCCTGTCACGCTCCATCTCCGCTTCCATCTGTATCTCGCGCTTCAGGGGAGTCAGGTACTGCAGCGTAAGAAAATTGACGACGCTCAGCAGCACGGCGATGTGATAGTAGCCGAAACCTGTCGCCGCGCCTAATATACCGACGTTCCAGACGCTCGCCGCCGTCGCCGTGCCGCTCACGCTGTGCTTGGCCCGCAGAATCGCGCCGCCGCCGACAAAGCCGATGCCCGTCACCAGGCCCTGTACAATGCGGGAAAGCGCGTCGGCCGAAGGATTCGAAAAGCTCGTTCCCAAGACCGCCAGGCCGCAGCTGGCAAGCGACACAATCGGGAATGTGCGCAGCCCGGCGCTACGTGCCTCCCGCTCCCGGTTCCAGCCGATAGGCAGCGCCAGGGCGTAGGCGATCATCATGCGCAGGAGGTCTTGACCAATTTGCTCAATCGTTGGAGTCATAGGCGGACAAATCGATCTGATGATAGCGCGGCCGAGCGTCAGACGCCGCGCCGTTCGCCCCACACGTCGACGTGCGCGCGCGGACTTCGGCAAGCCTGCATGGCATGGGCATGACGCGGTCTCTCCAGGACGTCAGGACGCGGCAGAATCCGGCGCAGAGGGCACAACCGCGAACGGGGAGTGAGGGCATCTGCCCCGAACCACTCGGCCCTTGCACCCACCCAACCGCCGCTATAGGATAGTCGCGCAAACCAGGAGCAAGCATATGGCCAAGAGAATGGTTTTGTGTTTGATCGGAGTTGTTGCGCTGATGGCCCCAGCCGGCGCGCAACCGTCGATTTCCGCGGACAACAACAGCGTCGTGAACGCAAATTCCTATCTGCCGGACATCGCGCGCGGGTCGTGGTTCGTGATTTTCGGAAGCAGAATGGGCCCGGCGGCTCTCGCAATCGCTTCCGGAGCCCCGTTCCCGCCTGAGCTATCCGGAACAAGAGTAACCTTCACTCCGGCGGCCGGCGGAACGGCTATCGACGCGCGGCTTTGGTACACGAGCGCCGACCAGTTGGCGGCATTGCTGCCGTCGAGCGCAGTGGCCGGTGATTACGATGTCCGGGTCGTCTTTAACAATCAGATGAGCCCGCCCCGACGCGTGAGGGTCGTGGAACGCAACTTTGGCTTCGCTACCGTCGAGCAGAACGGCTCCGGGCCGGCCCAGGCGACCAACGCCAACCTGAACAACGGAGCCAGTCTCGTCCGTTTCACCACCGGGAGCATCGGCTTCAATAATCTCAATTGGCAATACCGGCCGGCTTATCCGGGCGAGACGCTTATCCTATGGGGTACCGGCCTTGGGCCGGACACGCAGTCGGACGTTACCGGCGGAACCTCTGGCGACCAGACCGCCGCGGGGAACATCCGGGTAATCGTAGGCGACGCGGAGATCGTGCCCGCCTATGCCGGGCGTTCGAGCGGTTCGCCGGGTCTCGATCAGATCAATTTCACACTGCCCGCCGGCGTTACGCGCGGCTGCACAGTAAGCCTGCAAGTGCGGGCTGGCGGCCGGTTGAGCAACTTCGGTTCGCTGGCGATCGCGAATTCCGGCCAGGCGCAATGCACTCACCCGGTGCTCACCGAATCTCAACTGCGAAGGCTCGACCAGGGTGGTACGCTGACAGCCGGCGGGCTGGGGATATCGAAGCTGCGCCTCAAGGCCACACTGCCGGGGCTTGGTTCGCTGGAAACGATGAACGAGGACACGAATGGCGCCTTTTCCAGATACTCGATTTCCCAGATCGCCGACGCCAACTTCTCGATTGTCCAGGTCGGAGCTTGCATGTCCTTCCGCCGTACGGGGGACATCGGCGCCATCAATGCCGGTACCGTTTCTCAAACCCTCAACGCCGGGAGCCAACTCACCCTGAATGGCCCTAACGTCTCCAATCGAGCATTGCCAAATCAGCAGAACCGCTACGCGGCCACCCTGTTTTCGAGCGGAATTGGTGGGGGTGCAACGGGAAATCCGACCGTTACGCAGGGCGCCTACACAATAACGGGCCCAGGCGGCCCTGATATCGGACCGTTCACGGCGAGCGTCAATTTCCCCGGCACATTCGAGTGGACAAACGAGGCCAGCCTCCCTGCTGTGATCCCGCGTAATCGGAACTTAGCGCTCACGTGGACAGGGGGAGGCGATGGTTTGGTAGTCGCCCTTGGTTTCGCCGGCACGCAGGTGAGTGGGCAACCAGTCTCCGGGACCTATGACGTCGCCGGTTTCGTCTGCACCGTTCAGGCTTCAGCGGGCACCTTAACGGTACCGTCCTCGGCTATGCAGCGGCTGCCGCAAGTCTCCGGTGATGTGACCGCCGGTGTGATCGGCACGCTCGCGTTGTACGCGATCCCGGACGCCAGCCGCGGTCAGGGAACTTTCACAGCGCCTCTGACTGCCGGCGGCACCATCGATCTCGGCTTCTTCCAATACGCGGCCGGCACGCTTAAGCTTGTGGGCTACAACTGAGCCCGGCGCGCTGCTATACCCCGCGCCGGTCGCCCCAGATATCGACGTGCACGCGCGGACTGTAGCGGAAGCCATGCTGAAGGCAGAGCGGAACCAGCCACGTGGCGCGCTCCCGCAGCGTCTCCGGCGAGCGCCCCTCCGGCATCAGCAGCACATTCTCCCCCGGCGCGCCCAGGTCTGCCACTAGCGCCAGGATCTCTTCCAGGTCCTCCGGCGCCGCCACCACGAATTTCAACTGATACGCATAGTCTTCCATCAGACGCCGAAGCACCGGCAGTTGCAATCGCGTCCGTTCATGCACCGCGCCCCAGCGCTCGTCGTCCGGCGTCGAATTGCGCAGCTTCGGCGAAATGCTCATCAGGTCGCAAGCCACCGGCGCGAACACAGTGCCGGCCGTCTCTACCGTAATGTGCAGGCCCTGGTCCCGCAACCCCTGGGTTAACGGCACGACGCCCGGAGCGATCATCGGTTCTCCACCCGTCACCACAACATGCCGCGCTCCGAAGGCGGCAACCTGTGCAAGCAGAGATTCCACATCCCGCATCTCGCCTTCCGGTTCCCACGATGTATACGGTGTATCGCACCACGTGCAGCGCAAGTTACAGCCGGAGGTCCGCACAAACACCGACGGCACTCCAACCAACTTCCCTTCCCCTTGCACCGAAAAGAATACTTCCGCGATCTTCACAACCCGTACCGGTCCAGCAGCCCGTCCCGGACCCCCGCCTCCGCGAACCCCTTCGCCCGCAGCAGGCACGAATCGCAGGCGCCGCACGGGCGGCCGCCGGGCTCCGGATCGTAGCAGCTATGCGTCAGCCCGTAGTCCACGCCGCAGGATACTCCTAGCCGTATGATCTCCGCCTTTGTCAGGTGGAGCAACGGGGTGTGCACGCGCAGCTTCGTCTTCCCCTCCACACCCGCCTTGGTCGCCAGATTCGCCATTGTCTCAAACGCCGCGACAAACTCCGGGCGGCAGTCGGGATAGCCCGAGTAATCCACGGCGTTCACGCCGAGAAAAAGGTCCGGCGCTTCCAGCACCTCGGCCCACGCCATCGCGAACGAGAGGAAGATCGTGTTCCGCGCCGGCACGTACGTCACTGGAATGCCGGCTTCCATCTCCGCCGCCGAACGGTGTTTCGGCACGTCGATCCCCGCCGTCAACGCCGATCCGCCGAACATCCGCAAATCGATACGCGCTACGCGGTGATCCGCCGCCCCCATCGCCTGCGCCACACGCGCCGCCGCATCCAGTTCAAGGATGTGCCGCTGGCCATAATCGAAGCTCAACGCGTAGGTCGCAAATCCGTCCCGCCGCGCCACGGCCAGGCAGGTCGCCGAATCCAGTCCCCCGCTGAGCAAACAGACCGCTTTACGCATCTTCGTCAATCATCCGCGCCAGTAAGTAGCCCGCGATCGGAAACGCGGAAACTACCGCCATCGCCGTACCCAGCCCTACGCGATCGGCCGCCCAGCCAACCATCGGAATGAAAACCAGGCCGGCACTTCCCCACGCAAATCCCATCATCAGCGCCGATACGGTTCCCGCCTGCGCGGGCACCAGTTGCTGCCCCATCACAACATTCACTGGGATCGTGAATAGCAGCAGTAAACCCGCCATCGCAAGCGACGCCAGCGCCACCCATCCCTCGGTCAGAAAGAAGAGCGCCAGGAACGGAAGACATCCGGCCATCGATATCAAAATCACGCGCTTACCGCCAAAGCGGTCCGCAAGATTACCGCCCAGAAATCCGCCCAGCCCGCCGGATGCCAGATAGAGCGTCAGTCCCAGCGCCGCCGACTGCACCGAAAACCCGCGCTCGCGGTTCAGATACAGCGGGAGAAACTGCGAAAAAACCATCTGCACAATACTGCGCACGTAGACCAGCAGAAACAGAATCAGCAAAGGACGCCGCTTTGCCTTCAGCGCCTCCACGTCAAAGTGGTTGGAGGTCTCCCGCGACGCCGGCGCCAGTTGAAACTGCGCCGCCAGCAGCAGTGTCACCAGCACGCCTGGCGCCGCTCCCATCCACGTCGACTCCAACCCGTAATGACCCGAAAGGAACGTGTAAAACGCGGGTCCGAACGCCATGCCAAATGTCCCGGAGCTGATGAATACAGCCATCCACCGCGACTTGTTGTCCGCGATCCGCGCCGTCGCGTTCGCGGACGCCTGCGGATGGAATGAGGCGATACCCATTCCGCCTAACATCACCATCGCGATCAACATCGGATACCCGGTGGCAACTCCCAGTGAGGAGATAAATACACCGGCCATCGCCGGCGCAAGCACAGTAAATAGCCGCGATCCTAACTTATCGGATAAGATTCCGTAGACGGGCTGCATCAGTGAGCTGGAAAAGATCAGCATCCCCGCGAGCACTCCCGCTTGCGCTAAACTCAATCCAAATCGCTCGACTAACATCGGCTGGAACGAACTTAATCCGCTGGAATAGAGATCGATAAAGAAGTGGGCGAAAGATAGAAGCGCCAGGGCCTGATAACCAACCCGTTCCGTGCTCCGGTCTATTCTGGAAATCGGGACATCGGCCGGTAAGCTGGCTGGATTGGTACTCATCGGGAGACGGGAAGCGAAAATGCGGGAACGAAATTTCAGTATAGCGAAACCCTTTCGCGGACCGTGGGTTAGCAGGGGTATGCGTCCGTTGCCCGCAGTGTGTCTGCTCGCCGCGCTATGCTCCGCTCTGGCACAACCGCCGACAAGTCCCGTCGTCAATCCGCGCGGCGTCATCAACGCCTACACGCAGCAGCCCGCGCCCTCTCCGGTCGCACCCGGCGGCATCGTCTGGATCAACGGCATCAACCTCGGCCCAGCGGCCGGCTGGATCGCGGACCCCAACTCGCCGCTGCCCACACAGGCCCTCGATCCGCCGATTGAAGTCCGCATCGGCGAACGCGCCATCCCGCTTTATTCCGTCACGCCCTCGCGCATCGTCGCGCAGATTCCCGTCGACACACCGCAAGGCGTCACGCAGATCGTCGTCCGCCGTGGCGAACAGCAGAGCGCTCCAGCGCGCTTTACTGTCGTCCAGCCCAGTCCTTCCATCGCCACCGCCAACGGCCTGGGCTTCGGCTCCGCGGGAACCGTCTCCGGCAATGCGCTCACAATTCGCGCCTCCGGTCTCGGCCAAACTGAGCCCCCCACGGCGCCCGGCGCGCTGCCTGCCGCCGATACGCCCGCATCGCCTCGCATTCCTGTCCGCGCCTATGTCGGCGGACTGCCGGCCGCGGTGACCGCCCAATTGTCTAATAACACCCCCGGCGTCTTCGAAATCTCTGTCGAGCTTCCCCCTGCGGCGCAACCCGGTGACGCCATCAACCTATACTCGGGCAACAACGCGGGAAATCGCGTCGCTCTCAATTCGCTCGCAGCGCCAAGGATCGACTATCTTCCGTTTCCCCGCGCCGTCGGCAACCTCCGCGCACTCACCGCAAGCGATCTGCATCCCGGCTATCTCGTGCTCACCGGACCTCGCGGCGATGACGGCTGCTGGCCCTCGCTGCTTGTCGATTTCGCTTCCAAAAAGACTGCGGACATTCCGGGCTGCCAAACTGCCGCCGCCGCGCAGTTGCTCACCCCTTTCATGGCTTCCAATGACGGCAGCGCCCTCGCGGCGCTCGCCGGACCCGCCGACGGTGACGCCACCACCGGCATCAGTTCCAAAGTGACAATTCTGACCCCCACCGCCGAGCCGCGCGACGTTGACCTGCCAGGCAAAGCGGCCACACTCGCCGCCGGCGCAGGCGGCACGTTCAATGCGATTCTTCCCGGCACACCTGTCCGTATAGCTCAGATCGACCCCGCAACCGGCGAAGTGACCGAGCCGAATCTGGGAGGCGTGGGCGTCCCAGGCATCGGTGGAGGCGGAGGCGGCGCCGTCATTAACCTCAACAACTTCGAGGTCGATCTCGGCGACGGCGTGAAGGAGCTTGTCTCGGCGCCCATCAATCTCGGTCAAAATCAGTTCGGCGTTGCCGCCGTCGACTCGCTCGACACACCCACCAAGGCAAAATTCGCCATCGTCAACGCGCAAGGCCAACCCCAGCGCACCGTGAATTTCCCGGATGGCTGGCTGCCCCTGCTGTCGCCCACGCAACAAGCTCCGGGTCAGGGTGGCGGCATGGCCGGTCCGGGCGGCCCCGGCGGCCCGGTCGCACTCCCCGGCGGAGGAATTGTTGTTGCACGCTTTCGCGGGACCGCGCTGCTGGATGCCGCGTCTCGACAGGTCTATCTTATCGTTCGCGCGACAGATAAATCGAAAGACGGCTTCCTCCGTATCCCGGTCCAGGCCGGCCAGGCGTCCGAGATCCACGCATTCGCGGACAGCCGGTTTGCCGCCTCGTGCACCGCACAAACCCGTACGTTCACGCTCGAACTCGCCCGCCGCCTCGCCGTTCCCATTTCGCCCACACCGGAAACGCTCATCCGCACAGCGTGCGGTGCCTCGGGGTTTGTCACGCTTGACTTCGCTACGCGCCGCCTCAGCGAAACCAACCTTCCCGGTCAGGGCCAGTTCAATGTCACTGGCAATGCCGCGAACGACGTGAATGACTACGTCTACGGCGCCAACACCGATCCCGCCCAGCAGGGCCGCTCCGATACCATCTACGTGTTCGACGGTGTGACCAACTCCGCGTTCCGCCTCGACCTCCCGCCGGAAATCTCCTCGTTCGCGAACGTCAACGCGTTCCCCGCCATGGGAATTCTCTATGCGCAGGCTACATCCCGGACAGTCGGCGACGCGGGTATTGTCGTCTTCGATCTGGAGAATGCCAATGCCCGGCTGCTACCTACGCCCGCCGGGTTTGCGTCCGTGCAGCCGATGACCATCTTCCCCGCCACGCGCAAACTCATCGCCCGCGGAACGCGCACCGAGCCCGCCGCCACGCAGTTCCTGATTTACGATCTGGTCTCAGGCGATCTGCAGATTATCGCCAATCCGGAAGGCGTGTCCTTCGTCGGCCAGGCGCCCAACGCCGCGCCCCAGCCGGGCCAGCAGGCGCAGCAACAACCGGCGCTACAGAACGTCAACCCGAAATCAAATGCGGTAACGGCTGTTGGCTTTGATGCTCAGCGCCGCCCCGTCGGCGTCCTGTTGATTCGGTCGCACTAGCTAAGCCAGTGGATTCTCCGGCCACGCGTGCCGTGGATAACGCCGGCCCAGTTCCTTCCGCAATTGCGGATAGAGCCGCTCCCAGAACCCCGCCAAATCCTGGGTCATCTGCACGGGCCGGTGGTTCGGTGCGAGAAGCTGCACGACGACGTTCACCCTCCCCCCTGCGACGCGCGGCGTCTCCTTCATACCGAAGAAATCCTGCAGGCGCGAAGCGACCGACGGAGGCTGCCCGTCCACATACCGCACTTTCGTCTGCCGTCCGCCCGGCAGCCGGATTCTCTCCGGAGCCAGCCGGTCAAGTAAGTCGCGCTGTCCGGACTGTAAGTTGTCGAGTAACACACGCTCCAGCCCGCCCGCTCCGAGTAACTCGCGCAATTCCGCGAATGATTTTCTCCCATAACAGGCGGTCTCCAGCGCTTGAATCTGCACTTCGGCATCGGGCACCGGCGGTCCGCCGTACGCGGCGGCGAACCGCCATCGCGACAGCAGATCCTCCAACTCTTCCGCCCCCGCGAATCGAGCCAAACCCGCCTCAACCGCCCTTTCCGCCAACAAGTGGGCAGCCTTCCCCATATCCACGGCTCCGCTTCGCGACTCCTCAATCGCAAATCCGTCAAACGTCAGCGCGCTGATGCTTTCCACCCTCTCCGCCACTCTGTTCCACTCCACGCCGTCCCGCCAGTCCATCCGTTCCGGGAATAAGTCGAGCAGCCAGTTCGGATCCACTTTGCTCGCAATCCGTATCAGCGGCTGGCCGCGATCCTTCCGGTACTCAATATCGAGCGCGACTAACAGGTCCGCGTCTCTTACTCCCGATGAATCGGCCAACTGCGCCGCCCCTCCCCCGGCCAGCAGGATCTCACCATTCCCACGCTTACGCCCGAGTCTGTCGGAGAACGCGGCCACGATCGCAATCAGCAACCCGGTATCATTGCCCGTTCGGCGTGTTGTGAGCCGGGCGGCACGCCGGATCTGCTCCACCATCCGCGCCGTGTGCGGCTGCCACCGCTGCTCCAGCAGCAGGAACAAGTCCGAATCGGCATGGTGCCGCGGTGCGCCTTCCAATCGCTCTCCCGCGCTGAGCGCGGCCGCGGCCCGCGCGCCCTCCTCCCCTGCCCCTCGCTCTTCCGCCTCCAACACCAGCCGCGCCAGCCGCGGATGCAGTGGCAACTGCGCCATTCGCCTGCCAAGCTTCGTCAACCGTCCGCTCTCCACCGCGCCCAACCGCCCTAACAGCGCTTCCGCGGCTGATAGTGCCGCGGCCGGAGGCGGTGTCAACCATGGCAGCGACATCGCGTCCGCGACTCCGCCCCCGTGCAGTTCCAACAACAACTGCGTCAACTCGCGCCGCTCGATCTCAGGCGGATCCTGCGCCGGCCGTCGCACATATTCTTCCTGCGTGTAGAGGCGGATCACCCGCCCCGGCGCGGTACGTCCCGCGCGGCCCGCTCTCTGCGCCGCCGATGCCCGGCTGACGCGCGCGACCTGCAGAGTGGGAATGCCTGTCCATGGCGAGTCGATCGCTACACGCGCCAGCCCGCTATCCACAACGGCGGTTACACCCTCGATCGTCACCGAGCTCTCCGCAACATTCGTCGACAGAATCACCTTCGGCCTCGCGGCCGGAGCCAGTGCCCGGTCCTGCTCGTCCGGCGAAAGGTCTCCGTGCAGTTGCGTCACGATCAGGTTATGCGCCTCTGCCACGCGCTCCAGGGACCGCCCCGCCCGTCGCATCTCAAACGCGCCTGGAAGGAAAACGAGAATATCGCCAGTGAGGCCCTGCCGCGCCAATCGCTCGACACCGTTCGCAACCCGGTCTTCCAACGTGGCCCCAGTCTCCGGCGTCCACTCAATCGCAATGGGATGCAGTTTCCCCTCGCTGCGCAGGATCGGCGCGTTCCCAAGATGCGCCGCGATCGGCGCCGCATCCAGCGTCGCCGACATCACGATCAGTTTCAGATCCTTCCGGCGTGTTCTCCGCAGATCCAATAGAAACGCCAGCGCCAGGTCGCCATCGAGATGCCGCTCATGGAACTCATCGAGAATCACGATCCCGGCTGCGCGCAACTCCGGATCTGTCAATAGTTTCCGCGTCAGCACGCCCTCGGTCAGAAACCGCAGCCGCGTCCTCGGTCCAGCCACTTCTTCGAACCGCACCTGGTAGCCAACCGTCTCACCTGCCCGCTCACCCATCTCCTCGGCCACCCGTCTCGCCGCCAACCGCGCCGCCAGCCTTCGTGGCTCCAAAACCCACACTTCTCCCCGCGTCTCCGCAAGCATCGCGGGCGGCACGCGAGTCGTCTTTCCGGCGCCCGGCGGCGCCTCCAAAACCGCACAGGAATGTTTGTGAATCGACGCGCGTAACTCGTCTAAAAGCGCGTCAACAGGAAGGGAAACCACAGCTTTCAAGGTAAACTATCCCTTATGTCGTCTTCATTCGCCCCGTTAGCGCCGCCCAAGCGCTTGCTTTTCGGTCCGGGCCCGTCCATAGTCGCTCCGCGCGTCTATGAGGCAATGGGCCAGTCGATCGTCGGCCACCTCGATCCGTTCTTTTTCCAGGTCAACGAAGAGATCCGTGCAGGTCTCCAGGCCGCTTATGGCACCGCGAACCCCTTCACCATGGCCATCTCCGGCACGGGCAGCGCCGGTATGGAAGCAGCAATCTCCAATTTTGTCGAGCCTGGGATGAAGTTGATCGTCTTCGCCAACGGCTTCTTCTGTGACCGCATGACCGAAATGGGCCGCCGCCAGGGCGCGACCGTTCTACGCTTCGAAGCGCCATGGGGGCAGTCGTTCGACGACGCGGCCGCCGCCGAATTCATTCGCGCGGAAAAGCCCAACGCCGTCGCCTTCGTCCATGGCGAAACGTCCACCGGCGTCTTCACCTCCGGCAAAGCCATTTGTGCCGCCGCGCATGAAGTCGGGGCGCTCACCATCGCCGACTGCGTCACCTCTCTCGGCACGATGCCCATCAACATCGATACCACCGGCATCGATGTCGCCTATAGCTGTTCGCAGAAGGGCCTCTCCTGCCCCCCGGGATTGTCCCCGATCTCGTGCTCGCCCCGCGCGATGGACCAGTTGAAAGCACGCAGCACTGTCAATCACTCCTGGTACCTCGACCTCAAGCTTCTGGCCGACTACTACGACGGCGCCCGCCGCTATCACCACACGGCGCCGATCTCGATGTTCTACGCACTTCGCGAAGGCCTCAATTTGATCCTCGAAGAGGGCGTCGAAGCGCGCTTCGCACGTCACGAGGCGAATCACGAAAAGCTGGTTGCCGGCCTCGAATCCCTAGGGATGGAGATGCTCGTAGAGCCCGGAGTGCGTATGTGGGCGCTCCATACTCCGAAGGTGCCGGCGGGCGTCAACGACCTTGATGTCCGCAAGAAGCTGATGGAGCGCCATGGTATTGAAATCCAAGGCGGTTTCGGTCCTCTGGCAGGCCAGGTTTTCCGCATCGGCCTGATGGGCGAAGGCTCCACCGCGGCGAATGTCGACCTGCTCGTGGGCGCGCTCCGCGAAGCGCTGGTCTAGCGGTCCCTATAGCAGGTCGCCGGTTCTGCCGATTGTTCGGATATGGCACTGGAATCCGTCGACCTGCTCACCCTCCTCAGACGGGCTCGCAATTCGACCCTTCCCGGCGCGAAACCGGAAGCGGCGCCCGTCGCAGTTGCGGCTGCACCGGCTCCTGACCTCGACCCGCCGGCGCAAATCACAAGAGTCGAAGCAGCGGAAGAACTTGCCGGCCTCCGCGCGGAGTTATACGCGGACGAAGTGCTGATCCGGCGCATCCTCGGCCTGCTGTACCGATGCAAGAAGAAGAATCCCAACAGCGGCTACCTCTCCATTCTCGACATGGAACGGACTCTCCACGTCGAGCGCGAAGGCGCATCGTTCGTGATGTCCTACATGAAGACACAAAAAGTCATCGAAATGGACGACAAGAGCCGCATGGCGATTACCGTTCCCGGTATCGAATACCTGCGAAGCGTACTGGGCCTGCAAACCGTGATCCCTTCGAGCGCCGCAGGCGAGGCGCCGGAAGTAGAATTAAAGGCCGAAAAAAAGCCGGTCACAGATTTCTAAAAAATATATTCTATTTATTTTCAATTACTTGAGATTTTGACTGGCCAAAGTGCTTGGTCCGCGGTTGGTAGAGTGGGGTTGTCGAGGTGAGCCGCGCTCGGCGGCACTCGGCAGGAGGCGACACAAGATGTCGAAAAAGGTGGGGGGTTCTCGCAAGAAACCCGCCAAACCTGCCGCCGCAAAGCCGAAACGCGTAAGCGCAAAGCTGACGGCGGCGCGTTTGAAGAAGATGATCAGCAGTCAGATGGACATCCTGGAATCTGGCGGTAACGCCAGCAAGGCTTCCGTCAGTGAACTGCTGAAATTGTTGCAGGTTTACAGGGAAATGACTGCGGAACAGATCAAGGAGGTCGAGGTGAGATGGGTCGATCGGCTCCACCAAGACGAACAACCCGGGACATAGAGTACGACGCTCTACCCTCCCAGGCCAAGTTTCATCGGCTGGAAAGCCGGTTCAAAGGTTTTTCCGGGCCGGTCGGGTCCGGTAAAAGCCAGGCGCTGTGCCAGGAAGCGATCCGGTTGAGTTACGTGAATGCCGGACGGCTCGGGCTTCTGGGCGCGCCGACATTCCCGATGTTGCGGGACGCGACGCAGGCGGCGCTGTTTGAAATTCTGGACCGCTGTGAGATTCCGTACGAATTCAACAAAGCGGAGAACTTCATCGTTTTCACCGAAGTCGGTTCGAAAGTGCTGTTCCGTTCTCTTGACGATTACGAGCGGCTGCGAGGCACGAATCTCGCATGGTTCGGAATCGATGAATTGACGTACTGCCAGGAAGAGGCTTGGTTGCGGTTGGAAGCGCGACTGCGCGATCCGCGCGCCAAGATGCTCTGCGGATATGCGGTCTGGACACCGAAAGGGTTCGACTGGGTCTACCGCCGGTTCATCTCCGAGCCGGTGGAAGGCTACGGCGTGATCCTTGCGAAACCGATGGAGAATCGCCATCTTTTGGATCAGATTCCGGACTTTTATGAACGATTGAAGCGCAGTTACGACGCGCGCTTCTTCGCGCAGGAAGTATTGGGCAACTATCTGAACGTCACCGCCGGCCGCGCTTACAGCGCGTTCGATCGCGCGGAAAACGT
This sequence comes from Acidobacteriota bacterium, assembly GCA_016185425.1. GTDB lineage: Bacteria > Acidobacteriota > Terriglobia > Bryobacterales > Bryobacteraceae. The sequence continues at coordinate 37,928 of JACPNQ010000019.1, forward strand.
GAAGGAGCAGACCTATGACCCGCGCAAACAACTGCTGTGGGCGCTCGATTTCAACGTGAATCCGATGTGCTCAGTGGTGGCGCAGAGCGATGGCGACAAGATCCGGGTGCTGGACGAAATCGTCCTCAGCCGGGTGACGACGGAAGAGGCCTGCGTGGAGTTTGTGCGGCGGTATCCGTTCGCGCAGCGCATTGCGATTTACGGCGACGCGTCGGGCAACCGGATGCAGACGACGGGGAGCAGCGACTACTCGATGATGCGGCGATTCTTTCAATCGCGCGGCATGCATCATGTCGAGTATCGTGTTCCGTCGTCCAACCCGGCCGTTCGCGACCGGTTGGACATCATGAACGGAACGCTGAACAGCGCCGGCGGACAGCGGCGGTTGTTCATCGATCCGAAATGCAAGGAACTGATCACCGACCTCGAGCAGGTAGTTCTGTTGGAAGGCACGATGATCATCGACAAGACCAAGGACCCGAAACGGACGCACCTGTCGGACGCGCTCGGATACCTGGTGTGGCAGGAGCAGCGCTACCGGCAGCCGGTCGGCTTCATGGATAAGCCGCTGTTTTAGTAACGAAATTTCCTGGCGACGGATGGGCCGAGGCCGCTGGAGTAATCCGGCGGCCTCACTTTTTTTCGGCGCCACGCGAGGAAGGACGTGGAGCAATAACGTGATCGAAATCAACACGGAACATCACGAATACAAGGCGCGGAATGCGCTGTGGAAACAGTATCGCGACCTCTACACGGGTGGCGCACAATTCAAAGCGCAGGCGGGCGAGTATCTCGTCCGGCGCAACCGGGAGCCAATGGGCGTCTACAACGAACGGTTGAATCACGCCTACTACGAGAACTACATCGGCTCGATCGTCGACTGGTACGCGGCAACGCTCTTCCGCCGCGAACCGGTGATCAGTGTCGAAGGCGAAAACGAGTCCGGCCGGAAGTTTTTCAGCGCGTTCGTCGAGGACTGCGACCGCAAGGGCTCCAACCTGAGCGACTTCTTCCGCAAGCAGATTCTCGAAGCGCTGATTTACGGCTCAAGCTATACGCTTGTCGATTTTCCGCGGCAGCACAAACAACTGCAAAACCGCGCGGAAGAGGACGCTTTAGGCGCCTCAAACGCGTACCTGGTGAGCTATTCGCCAGACGAGCTCATCAACTGGTCGACCGACGAACAGGGCGAATTTGAGTGGATCGTCATCCGCACGTCACAGATGAGGCGGCAGCGGCTGGAGGATCCGGAACCGATGCTCGAAACCAACTGGCACTACTACGACCGCCAGTCGTTCCGCAGCTACCGGCAGATCAGCAAGCCCGGGATGTTCGGAACGGGTGAAGCGGCGACGGATATCACGTTGATCGACGAAGGATTGCACGGGCTGGCGAACCAGCATCGCGTGCCGGTGTTCGAGATGCGGCTGACGGAAGGCATGTGGCTTCTGAACAAAGCGGCATCTCTGCAGCTTGAGCATTTCAACAAATCGAACGCGCTCGGCTGGGCGCTGACGATGGGGCTGTTCGCGATGCCGGTGGTTTACTCCGATCGGGAGTGGAACAAGGTTGTCGGCGACAGCTACTACATCCATCTCGGTAAGGACGACCGCTTCGGTTGGGCCGAGCCGGAAGGGCATGTCTATGAAATCGCCTCACGCAATCTGGAACGGCTGAAGGAAGAGATCTACCGGGTCTGCTATCTGCTGGCGCAGGCCGGACAGACGTCGGCCGACGGCCGGCTGATCTCCGGACTGAGCAAGCAGCGCGACTTCGCCATCACGCAGGAAGTTCTGCGCGGATACGGCGACACGGTGAAAGACGTGATTCGGCGAGTGCTGCTTGCAGTAGAGCGGGCGCGAGTGGACAACCTCTCGGTCAGCGTCTCCGGGATGGACGAGTTCGACATCGGCGATTTCTCCGCGGAAATCGAAGATGCCAGAAAGCTGCTGGAGATGGGAATCGGTTCGCCGTCCCTGCGCCGGCAGATCTACAAGAAGCTGGCCTTCAAATACCTGTGCGACGAGCGGCAGGAGTTGAAGGACACGATCGCGCGGGAGATCGATGAATGGATGTTCCGCGAGAAACAGTAAGGAGAACTAGGAATGGAAGAGAACGTCATAAACGAAACGCCGAAGTCGCCTGATATCCGTGCCCTGATCCAGGACGCGATCCGCGAGTTCGTGAGCCAGGAAACGGCGAAGAGCGAACCGGCCTACAAGGCGGAGCTTGCGGATGAACGGCGCCGGCGGGAATCGCTCGAACGCCGTATGAACGAGCTGGTGGAAGAGAATCGCCGCAGCCGGCAGATGGCCGAAGAAGCCGAACGGAACTCGGCCATCCGGACCGAACTGCAGCGGCTTGGCGTCAGCAAAGTCGACCTGGCATACAAGGCCGTGAAGGACGACATTCAGCGCGCGGAAGACGGCCGCCTAGTTGCCAGAACCGGCCAGGGCGAACTGGGAATAAAAGAATACCTCACGCACTTTGTGAGCGAAAACCCGGAACTCCTTCCGGCCCGCATGACGGGCGGCTCGGGCGCCGGCGGCAATCAGCGGACGAGCACTTACAGCTCCTCCTTCGACCTGGACAAGATTCGTCCGGGCATGCCGAAGGAAGAGCTGGAACGCGCGCGGCAAGAGATTGCGCGAGTGGCGCAACAGTTGACGCCAAACCTTTAACGACATTGTCCGGGCGCATCAACGCCTGACGATACAACCGGCCTGGACAAGATCCAGGCCGAATTCATTTTGGGAGAGCAGAATGCCTGCAATTACCTCTTCGAACGTCGCCAATGCGATTGTGAAACTGGTGGCCGCCGACGCGTTACCCGCGTTGATGGGCAACCTCGTCATGGGGAACCTCGTAAACCGGACTTTTGAGCCGACTTTGGCTCAGGCCGGCGACACAGTCAATGTGCCGATTCCTCCGGTTCTGGTGGCGAATAACATCGCCCAGGGCGGTTCGGTCACGACTCAGAATCCCAGCCTTGGGAATGCACAGATCGTGCTGAACACGCACGCCGAAGCCACGTTCCAGATTCCGGACGTGACCAAGGTTCTGGCGGTGCCCGATCTTCTCCGGCTCTACATGGAGCCGGCCGTGATTGCGATCGCGGAAAAGATCGAATCCGACCTGATGAGCCTGTACTCGCAGTTTACGTCCAACCCGATCGTGGGCAACGGCGGAACGGCGATCACGGAAGGCGCTATCGACCAGGCCGAAACGGCCTTGTTCGACGCGAAGGTTCCGGCCAGCGCGCAGAAGTATCTGATCGTCGACGGCTCCACCTATTCGCAGTTGCGCCAGATTCCGCGCTTCTCCGAATACTCTTCGGCTGGTGAAGCCGGGATTCGCGCGATGATCGACGGCAACGTCGGCAAGCTGAAGGACTTCTTCGTGTTCCGTTCGCAGTTCGTCACCAAGTCGGGCAGCGGCCCGGTCACGACGAACAACCTCGGGTTCGCGAAGGACGCGATCGGCCTTGTGATGCGCCGTCTTCCGAGCCCTCTGCCCGGCACCGGCGCTGTCGCCGAATACGCCGAGCTCGGCAACTTCGGCATGCGCGTGATCATGAGCTACCAGCCCAACACGCTGGCGCAGCAGTTCACGGTCGACGTGCTCTACGGCGCCGCGGTTCTGCGCAACAACCACGGCGTTCAGGTCCGCAGCTAATCACTGCGGCTCTGCGATGAGCAACGGAAAAGGGAGGCGTCAAGCGGCGCCTCCCTTTCCTATTTAGAGAGGAATCCTATGAACCTGAAAGACTACTACCGCGAGATCGCGGAGCGGGAAGCGGAGATCGCGGACGAATTTGTCTTCCTCGTCAGCCTGAGGACGGAGAACGGCGGGCGAGAGGGTGTGGTGTCCGAGGTCAACCGGAGAACCGCCGCGCAGATGATTGTCGACAAAATGGCCCGCCTGGCAACGCCGGACGAGGTGGAAGAGATTCTGGCCGGGCGCGAGCAACTCGAGCGGCGGAAGGAAGAGGCCGCACTGCAAGCGCGCCTGCGGCGGGTGATACAGGCCGAAGAAGAACTGACCGAGTTGAAGAAGCAGATTCAACCGGTGCGCCAGGGCAAGTGAGGAGACGGATATGGCTCTTTTTGTGGATGGAAACCCCTCACAGATTTTCGATTTGGCGATCTTCGAGAGCGCAATCGTGGAAGTAGCGGCGACGGAGGGCATCGACCTGACGGCGAAGCTGACAATCGCAGCGATGGAACTCGGCCTGGACCTCCAGCGGTTCCTGGTGAATACGCCCGGCGGACAACAGTTCTCACTCGGCCACGTTGCGGTCACCGATGGATTGCGGATGTGGCACACCATGCTCGCGCTGGCGGCCACGTATCGCGACGCCCATTTCCAACAACTCAACGACCGCCACAAGGCGAAGTGGAAGGAGTATGAGCGGCTGGCGCGCGAGACCGGGCGCGCGGTGCTCGAGACCGGCGTCGGCCTGGTGTTCCGTCCATTGACAAAGCCGGTACAACCGCTACTCGGGCAATTGGCGGGTTCGCAACCGGCGCGCACTTACTATGTGCGGGTTGCGTGGGTGGACGAGAAGGGGACGGAAAGTTCCCCCAGCGAGACGGCGGCGATCACGACACAGGAAGGCACCGCTCTGACTGTGCGCGCCATCGGCGCGCCGCTGTCCGCGCAGGGCTGGAACGTGTACGTTGGCCTGCTCGACGACCAGACGCAGAAACAAAACAACGCGCCGCTGGCGCTTGGCACGACGTGGACACTGCCATCGACGGGGTTGGTGGAAGGCTCGGCGCCCGGAAACGGACAAACGCCGGAACACTATCTGCGGCACATTCCTGTGCTGCAACGGGGGTAAAGGTATGGCACAGATCGGAACTATCGCAGTCCAAAAAGCGGCGGGACTCCTGCGCGCGCCCGCCGGCTTGCAGGCCGGTCTGGCAGCGATCGCGCAGGCGAACCAGGTGACACTGCCGGCGATCGAGCTGGCGCAGATCATCTCGCAGAACGTGCCCGCCGACGTAATCGAAAAGAGCGCGGGAACGAAGTATCCCGCGTTCCACATTTATTGCGAAAAGCTGCAGAACACACTGCGAGAGAAGTTCCGGCAGTTTTCCGGAACCGCGACCCTGAGTGTGGATGTGCGCATTTCGCACGACCGCCTGGAAGGGCTGGACCTGAAGGTGCAGTATTACGTCGACGCGCTGACGCATGTACTCGACGCGAACCGCGGCGACTGGGGCAAGGGCCTCTTCTACACCGGCGGCTACACGGTGGCTTATCAACCCGTCAAACATGGCGGCAAGAATTTTCTCCAGACCGCGAAGGTGAGCTTCGACGTTCAGGTGAGCGTATAACCGGGCGCGAAGCGCCTGCAATTTCGCAACAGGAAGGCACAGACATGGCTTGTTATATTTCCTCCAATCAAAACCGTTTTTACGCGGCGCTGGAGACCGGTTTCGGCACGGTGACCGCGGCGGCGGCGGAAAACAGAATTCCGGCAATCAAGCTGGGCATCCAGCATGAAACCGTTCAAGGTCCGCGCCGCGATAAGACCGGCAGCCGCACACGCGGCGGTATTCCATCGGGCGCGCGGACGCGCACGCGCTACCAGGTCTCGACGTATATGACGAACTGGGCGAACGTCAACGGCGAGCCGTCGTACGGTCCGTTGATTCGCGGCGCGCTGGGCGCCGCGCCGGTGCTCGACGGCGGCAAGACAGTGGCGTCGGTGGGTACGAACAATCGCATCACGTTTGGCGCGGCTCACGGCATGAGCGCGGGCCAGGCGGTCAGCTTCGGCGGCGAGATCCGCTTCGTCGCGGCGGTGATCAACGCGACCACGGTCGAATTGAACGCTCCTTTCTCGCTGACGCCGACGGCCGGCTCTCCGCTCAATCCGACGATCACCTATGGACCGGCGACGCAACTGCCGAGCGTAAGCATTTACGACTACTGGAGCCCGGCGACGGCTGTACAGCGGATTGTGTCCGGAGCGGGCGTCGACAAGATGAAGATCAAGGTCAACTCCGACTATCACGAGTTCGAGTTTGCGGGCGAAGCACGGGATCTCATTGACAGCGCGAGCTTCGCGGCGGGACTCGGCGGACTGAGCGCATTCCCGGAGGAACCGGCTGCAGAGGGCCTTGCGTATGAGATCATCCCCGGCCATATCGGCCAGGTGTGGATTGGCGCAGGTCCGGACCAGTTCCTCACGCTGACCGAGGCTGAGATCGAGATCGTCAACAACGTCGATATGCGGAAGCGGGAGTTCGGCTTCGCCGGGCCGACCTGCATCGCGGCGGGCGAGCGCGAAGCCGGTATCAAGTTCCGTCTCTACGAAAAGGACGATGCCAAGACGATCGGGCTCTATCAGGCGGCGAAGAACCGTACACCGATTCCGGTGATGATCCAGCTTGGACAGAGCGCCGGCCAGTTGTGCGGCATCTACATGCCGGGCGTCATTCCGGAAGTTCCGGAGTTCGACGACCGCAATCCGCGGCTGGAGTGGAACTTCTCGCTGAGCACCGCGCAGGGTTCTGTAGACGACGAAATTCAAATCGCCTTCGCATAAGCCATGCACTACGAAAGCTACCTCACGGTGGAATCGCGCGCCTGCCACGGCGTGCGATTCCGGGTGCGACGCCTGTCGCTGGCCCGACGAATGGAACTGGTTCGACTGATCCGGGAGACCGGCGAGAAGCTGGCGTTTCACATGGCCGGGGACAGCGTGATCGACGCCGCGCAGGCGGCCGGGATTCGCGCCCGCATGGACGCGCTCTACATTCGCTGGGGACTGGATGAGATTTCCGGCCTGACGATCGACGGCGAGCCGGCGACGATAGAGAACCTGCTGGAGCGCGGGCCGGATTCACTGGCGCGCGAGATCGTCGATGCGGTCAAGGGCGAACTCTTCCTTGACGAGGACGAACGAAAAAACTAATCGTCGCCTTCCAATTCCAATTCGCGAACCAGGCCGCGTGGAAGTGCGACGAATGCAGATCGAAGGGCCTGGAAAAGCAACGCCGCTGCGGATATCTGCCGGAGGACGAGCGCGGAGCCGAGCGGCCGGTATGGGCCCGCGGCCCGGTGCTGTTGACGGAGTGTCCGCAGTCCTTCATCCGGCCGGCGAGCCTGACTCTGCTCGAAGAGCATCATGTCTGGCGGCTGGGGGCTCAAGGAGATTTGCGGAACTATCCAGCCAAGAGCGTCGAGGCGTTCACGGTGCTGGAAAGCGAACTTTTGCGGGAGAACAATCATGGCTAAGGATGAATTAAAAGCACTGCTCGAAAGCCTGCAAGGGGCCGGCGCAGGACGCATATTGAGCCCGGGGCTGCTGGCGCAGTTGCCATCGTTCGCGGAAAGCGTGACGGCGACGGGCACGAGGCAGGCGGCAGGTAGTGAATCGCGCGGCGCGACGATTGCAAAAAGCACGCTGCAAACGGCCGGCGGCGGGTTAACGCTGTTGCCCGTCGTGAGCGGTCTGTTGAAGCTTTTCGGCGTGGGCGGGAAGAAGGAAGAGCCGCCACCGCTCGAAAAGTTCACACTGCCTCCGTCGATACGGGCGGAAGCGGGGTTGAGCGCGTCGGGCGAAACGATTCTGATCGACCGGGGCGTTGGCGATCGTATCCGGCAATTGCCGGCGCAGAGCAGTCCGTTGGCGTCCAGCCTGGGCGCGAAACCGCCAGTGGCAGGAACGGGCGCGTCGATCACCGTGAACGTGCAGGCGATGGACAGCCAGTCGTTCCTGGACCGCCGTGAAGATATTGCGCGCGCGGTGCGGGAGGCGATGTTACAGTCGCACAGCCTGAACGACGTCGTGAGTGAACTCTAGGAGATTTTGTATGAACGAGTTTCCACGACTGAAGACAGGCGCGGTGGCGCAGTATCCGGCGCGGCGCGAGACGAGATTCTCGACACAGATCATGCGGTTTGTCGATGGCGGCGAGCAGCGGTTCCGCGAGTTCAGCGGGCCGCTGCGGCGGTGGACGGTCGAGCTGATGACGCTGGACGACGAGGAAATGGATGCGCTGGAAGCGTTCTTCGCCGCGGAGCAGGGCGGATCCGGCACGTTCACATTCGTCGACCCATGGGACGGGACCGAGTATCCGGGTTGCAGCCTGGAGAACCCGGACGCGTTCTTCGAATTCACAGGAATACACGATGGCCGGACACGGTTAGTGGTCCGGCAGAACAGGTAACTCATGCGCTATTTTCCACAACTCGAAACGCTGACCGCGGGGCAATACCCGCTGCGCCGCGAACGGCATGAACGCGTGGTACGCCATGAATCCCGGGATGGCCGGCTGCGGACCTACTATGACGGAAACGCAAGCCAAACCGGCTGGGTGTTGCGGTATCAGGGCCTGACCGACGGCGAGCGCGGCGCGATCGACTCGCTCTTCACTGCGTGCGAAGGGCGGCTGCAGACCTTCGTGTTTCTCGATCCGGCGGCCAACCTTTTGCGATGGAGCGAAGACCACAGCCAGGGAGCGTGGACGGTGGGTCCGATGATTGCGATGGAGCCGGGGCTACGCGATCAGTGGAATACGTTCCGGTCCACCAGGCTTACGAACAATGGCGGGATTGAGCAAAGCCTTTCGCAGACCATCACGGCACCGGGATCGCTGCAGTATTGCTTCAGCGCGTGGATTCAGGGAGCGGAAAGACCCTTCAAAATGCGCATTGCTTCGGGCGGCGTTGTCGTGGAGCGCGAGTTCGTCACCCGCTTCAACTGGAAGCGTTTTTACGTCGCTGGAAGGCCGGGCTCGAACGCGGAAAGCGTGACCTTCAGCCTTATTTTCGAGCCGGGAATGCCTCTTTACGTGGCCGGATTGCAAGCCGAGGCGCAGCCGGCCCCAGGCGGCTACCGCCGCACCAACTCGCGCTCGGGCGTGTATCCGAACGCTCGTTTTGGCGAGGACGAACTGGCCTGGACACAGCAGGCACCGAACAATAACGCGGCAGCGATTCACATTGTCAGCCGTTAGCAGAGACCGAACGTTGAAAGCGGAAAAGCCATGCCCACGATATTCGAAATAAAGGAACAGGAAGTTCTCGAAACCCCTATTCTGCTGTTCGATTGCGAACTTCGCAATGGACAACACGAATACTGGGCGACGCACCAAGTGTCGTTTGACGGGAACCTCTATCTGGCCACGCTGGTGGACCATAGCCAGTTCGACATGCGCGCCCAATCGGAAGACGGGATTGACGCGGCGGCGAAGATTTCGCTGACGCTTGCCAATACCGACTCGCGCTACTCGCAGGTGGAACGGACGATTGGCTGGAAGGGCGCCAAGCTGACGGTGCGCTTCGTGTTCTTCGATTTGAAGAACGATGCGCCCGCGTCGGAGGCCCCGGTGCTCTTCCGCGGCGTCGCCAATGCGCCGGAGAACATGAAGGAGTCGACGCTGCGGTTGTCGTTCAACAACCGGCTGAACTTTCAGCGTGTCGCGCTGCCGGAGATCCGCATACAGAAGCGATGTCCGTGGATGTTCCCGGCCAATTCGGCGCAGCGGCAGGAGGCGATGGACGGCGGCGAGCGCGGCGCGTATTCGCCGTTCTTCCGCTGCGGCTATTCGGCGGGAGAGACGGGCGGCGCGGGCAATCTGAATGGCTCCGTCCCCTACACCTCGTGCGACTACACGCGCAGTGCGTGCGAACAGCGCGGCATGTTCAAAACCGACAGCGCGAATTCGATCACGCGGCGTTTCGGCGGGGTGGAGTTTGTGCCGTCGAGCGTGCTGGTGCGCGGGTATGGCGAGAAGGGTTCGCATCTTAGCGGGCCGATCGACAACGAGGCGAAGTACAACGACGTTGTTCCGCTAATCTATGGGACTGCCTGGGTGCAGCCGCCGGTGACGCTGGCGCGCAACGACGGCAACCTGACGCGCATGGAGGTACTGCTGGGCGCGGGCGAGATGCAGAGCGTGATGAAGATCATCGTCAACGACATTGAGATTCCGCGCGGCTCGGCGGGGCGCGACATGACGGCGACGGGTTGGTACAACATCGTGAGCCTGGGCAACCGGACCGGCGACTTCAACCTGGACTTCCGCGACGCCGCGGGGAACCCTGTGGGCGATCCGTACGGGAGCATGGCCGTTGTGTCGGTTGTGGTGCCGAACCGCATTCACGATGGACGGTCACTACCGCGCGTGCAGGCGCTGGTTGAGGGGATGAAGCTGCCGACGTTCGATGAGAATGGGACGTTCGTTTCGAATGTGTTCACGAACAATCCGGCATGGGTGTTGCTGGATGTGCTGCGGCGCAGCGGGTGGGAACTGAGCGAGTTGGATGTACCCAGCTTCGCGCAGACGGCGCTCTACTGCGACGATCCGATCACAACGCCGGACCTGCATGGCAACACGGTGAGCATTCGGCGATTCCAGTGCAATTTGGCGGTGCGGAAGCGGCGAAGCGCGGCGGACGTGCTGCGCGGCGTGCGGAACACGTCCGGATTGATGCTGCGCTTCGGCAACGGGGGCAAGTTGCAGTGCCAGTTTGAATCGACGCTTGCGGTACAGCAGGCGTCGAAGGCGGCGGGCAGCAATGCTTCGGAGGCGCTGCTGGGGGGATGGCCGGCGTACGAGTTTGGGGATGGCTCGACGCCGGCCGGCGGGATACTGCGGGGCGAAGGCGATGAACCGAAGATCCGGTTCTTCAGCCGCTCTTCGGCCGATGCGCCGAACCGCTTCAGCGTAGAGTTTCAGGACGCGTTCAACGAGTATCAGCAGGATTCCGTTTCGCTGGTAGACGTGGACGACGTGCTGGCGAGCGGTCAGGAGACGAGCGCCGCTCTACCAGCGCTCGGTCTCGCGAATTTCGACCAGGCGACGCGGATGGTAAAACTGCAGCTTCTGAAGTCCGTGAAAGGCAACCTGTATGTGGAATTCGAGAGCAGCGTGCGCGCTTTCGGTTTGCGGCCGGGAGATCTGATCACGCTGACCTATGAGAAGGAAGGATTCCTGCGGCAGCCGTTCCGTGTACTGCGGCTGGCGCCGGCGTTGAATCACCAGACAACGGTGATCACGGCGCAGCTTCACGATGACGACTGGTATGTGCAGACGGCGGGAAACGGCGCCACGTCGAGCGGCCGGCAGCCCAAGTACGAATTGGGTTTGCCTCGGCCGTTGGGCGGTTCTGTGCTTGATGGCGATGGCATTCCGCAGTTCGGCATTACCGAGAGTTACGACGAAGGGACCGATGGGACAGCGCAGACTCGGCTGACCGTCGGGTTCAAGGCGCCGGCGAAACCGTCTGCGAGCCGCGCGGGGATTCCGCTGGTCGGATTCTCGGCGCTGCCGCAAGGCACGGGCGGCACGTTAAAGGGTGACCAAGTCCTCTACTACGCGGTAACCGGCGTGGATACCGATGGCGCGGAGAGCGGGTTATCGTTCATCGTCCATGCGGTGATTCCTGTAGGGACCAACACGAACACGGTGGCGTTGCAGAACTTGAGCTTCAGTGCGCAGACGGCGTCCTTCCACGTGTATCGCGGAAACAGTCCGCAGCAGTTGCATCGGATAGCGGAAAGTGTGGCGATCACACCGGCATTCACCGATACGGGATTGGCCGATGGGCTGGTCGCGCCGCCGGATGAGAACTACTCGCACGCCAATTTCTTTTGGCGATGGGAGTTGCAGGGGCCTCAAACGGCGACGACCGGGACGTGGAACACCGTGGGCAACAGCACGCTGACGATGCCTGGGAATGCGTATCGCGGGCAGGTAGTGCGAATCGTGTCCGGCAAGGGCGCGGGGCAGGAGCGGAGGATCTACGGCAATACCCCGACGCATCTGACGTTAGAGGACAAGTGGGCGGTGATTCCGGATTCGACGAGCAAGTTCGTTGTGGCGGAGCCGAGTTGGAATTTTGGCGCGACATCGGCGACGAGTCCGGTCACGTTCCTGGCACCGAACCGCGAGGGCTATACGCTGCATGTTTCGGGACGGCCGGCGAACGCGAATAACAAGGAGTGTCCGTTCGAACTGTGCCCGCTGACGAGTTGGCGTATTGTTGGCGCGGCAGGGCAACTGCTGGATGTGGAGGCGCCGCCGAAGCCGGTGTTCGCGATGCAGGTGAAGGGCGATGGAACGATCGACCTGCTGAGCGTGGGCTTCCCGACGTTCGACAATACGCGAGGCATTGCCGCGGGTACGTTGACGCTTCGCTATTGGGATGAGCTGTTGAGCCCATCGACACTGCTGCTAGCGGCACCCGTGGATAACGCGGCGACGACGATTACGGTGAGTGACACGGCGGTAACGGCCGGCGCTTATCTACAGATCGGTGAAGAGATACTTCGGGTGAATGCCGTGGCGGCGGGCGGGACCACACTTGCGGTGACGCGCGGATCGCATAGCTCCCCACCGAGTGCGCACGCCGCCGGTACGCGGGTGTATCTGCTGCGGAACCGGACGGAGATCGTACCATTCAGCCGTGATTTCTTCGGTTCGCCGGCGAGCGGCAGCTACAACTACACGGTGAATCTGTCGCATGCCCGCGTGGCGGCGGCGGATTTCTTTGTGACCAATCAGCGGGGCGACAGCGCTGTGGATCAGCGGTGCTTCACCGCGACCGCCGAATTCGGTCTGCGCACGCTGATGGGGGGGCAGTTGAATCTGCAAGTGGAGGGACCACTGGCGATTGAGGACGACGCCACTCCGCCGGTGGTGATCGAAGACTACCTGGCGATGAAGGACGTCTACGCCGTGGTGCAGGAGGCGCCCACCGAAGTACCGGTGGAGTTGCGCCTGCGCCAGGACGCGGATGCGATCTGTACATTGACGATACCCGTGAACGCCACGATTTCGAACGTAGTGGACGGGTTCGGACTGGCGGCTTTGCGCGCCGGTTCGCAATTGCACCTGGATATTGTCTCGGTGGGCCAAACGGCCACCAGCACGCCGGGCGCCGACTTAACCGTAACGATTCGACTCTGAAACCTATGCCGGAAACACTCGAAAAACTGCGACCCGACCGCGACTTGCAGGTCTACTTTGAAAGGCCCTCGGCCATTGCCGCCATGAGCGGCGCCACGCCCAACGGTTTCACCGCCAGCGGGACGTGGCGCCAGCAGTTTGATTGGTGCGTCATCGAGTGGAACCGCGAGAACGTGTTCGAACATCCGCGCTTTCGGAACTTGCCAGACGGCAATCTGAGCGGATTGACATTGACCTATGAGGAGACGCGCGACAACTGCATCCCGATGGATTCGGATCTCTATCCGACCGTCGACTGGCCCTACCTGCGCGTGTGGGCCGACGATGCGGGCGTGGAGACTTTCTATCAGGTGAAACTGCGGGACTACGCGACGCCAATTGCCGGGAGCTATGTTGCCGCGACGGCCACGTTCGAGCTAAAGGGCACGCCGAACGCAGGCGACATCGTTGGCTTGGCATGGATGGGCGAAAACTACAAACACGACGTGGCGGGCGGGGACACGTTAACGACGATTGCCGGCGCGATTGTGGCGAGCATCAATGCGGCCTCGGCGACGATGACGGCCTCCAACTCCGGCGCGGCGATCACGCTGACTTCGGCGGCAACTGGAGCGAATGGGAATACGGTTGGCGCGTATGGAACCGTATCCGGATCGGCCAATGAATATTGGGAGCCTGCCGCGGCAACCCTTGGCGGCGGCGTTTCTCCGGCGAAATGGCGGGTGGTGTTGCCGCTGGGCGCGTTGACGGATAAAGACGGACACTCCGTGCCGATGACCAAGGTTCGGAAGATGCGGTGGACCTATGCGGCGGCGATGCAGACGGGCGCTTATGTAAGGAGCGAGTTCGCGGCCGTTGTCAGCAATTGGTCGGTAACGGGGGCGAATCGCGGCTACCGTGCGGCCGGACCGGGAAGCCGCCGTTTGGAAGATGACCATAAGAAGGTCAGCTACTACGGCAGCCATTGGATGACGTCAAAAGGGAATTTCTCCGGCGGCACGATTCATTCGACGGCGACGTACGGCGAGAGCGTGACGATTCCCTACCACTGTCCGCAAACGCATGAGCTCTATTTGGGAACGCGGCTGTTGACGGCCGGCGCGGATATCGCGCTGCGCGTCGATACCGAAACGCCGCGCGTCATTTCGCTGCGGGCGAATGGCGAGGACGCTTTGATGCGGGTGCCGCTCGGACAGTATGGTCCGGGGGATCACAGCGTCCTCGTCTCACATAACGGGCCGGGTGGTTACGCGTTCTATTTCGATTTTCTGGAAGTGGCGATCCCGGCTGCGACCGTGAGCGATCAGCCTGTGGAGGAGAAGGTGACGCTGGCGACGGACTGGGATACCGACCATTCGATCGCGCTGCCGGCCGAGCGCACAGCGTGGATGATCCATTCGCTGGGGTTTCGCGGGCGCGTGAATCATTATGTCGGGGCGTTATGGTTCTACGAGTTGTATCGGAAGGAGCATCAGTACGCCTCGGCGACGGTGGACTTCACCGGGACGCCAACGGTGAATGACTACACCGACATTACGATTGGCCGCGTGGGAGAGCCGGGATCGGAGCTGGTGGTTCGCCATTTGAACTTGTACGGCGATACGGCGGCGACGATCTGTAAGGCGTTTGAGCTGGAGTTCAACCGCGGCTATACAGCGATTCGCGCAGTGGCATCGGGAACGCGGTTGACGATCTATGCGCGCGCGATGGGCGACGCGGGGGAGTCGGTAAGTCTGGGTGTATCGCCAGCATCGGGAGCCTTCGCGTTGACGAAATCGGCATCGAACCTAACCGGCGGCGAGGACGGAAGTTGGTACACGGATACGGAAGCCGATCCGCGGATCAACCGGGCGTGCCGGGATTGGTCGCGCGGATTCTTTAGCGCCTGCAAGTCGTATGGTTTGGATGTAACGGCGGCGTTCTCGCTGGAACTGCAGCACGGCGATCCGTCACCGGAGGCAGGCATCGGCCAGCGATATTCGACGGGCGCGCCGTGCCTGTTGAACACGCCCGCGCTGCAGACGAACTTCTCGCCTGTGAGCCGGGCGTATTGGGAGAAGGTGCATCTGGAGATGGCTGACATTCTGGCCGCCGCCGGACATGTGCCGTATCTGCAGTTTGGCGAAGTGCAGTGGTGGTACTTCCCGAACATGGAGCCGTTCGATACGCCGATATCCATGCCTTACTACGACCAGTACACGAAGGACCAATTCAAGGCCGGGTACGGATTCCCGCTGCGGTTTATCGGCAACAACGCCGTGAATCCGGCCGACTTTCCAGAGGAGGCGGCATTCCTGCCTACGCTGATCGGACAGTTTACCGACGCGGTGCGGGCCCACGTACTTGCCGCGCATCCGAACTGCCGGTTTGAGGTGTTATATCCGACCGATGTGAATGACACGGCGTGGGGGCACCTGGTGAATTATCCGAATGCGGCCTGGACGCCGGCGAAACTCAATAGCCTGAAGACCGAAAGCTTCGGATTCACGTTTTCGCGGGACTTAAACAAGTCGAAGTATTCGATCAACTACGGTGTGGGCAGGGGATTCCAACGGAACAAGCGGAGCTTCCTGGTTGGACCGGGCGATTCGTCGACCACTTGGGAGAAGGAAGCGCGGATTGCGAAGAAGCAGAATCTGGAGTCGATTGTGCTGTTTGCGCTGGATCAGTTCTGCCTGATTGGGTATCCGGTACCGTTCTGGAAGCAGCAGCGCAGGAGCCGGAGGTTCTAATTGGCGTATAAACCGATTTAATAGCCGGAGAGAGTTGCATTTAGTTCGCTTTTGCCTTACGCTCAAAGGGTGAGCTCCGAACGCACCGAAAATCTCCCGCTGGCGAATAGCCGCGGAGTTGTGTGCCCGCTCGAAGTCACCGGCATTATTCCCATCGTAGTAGTAGCCATTATCGGGGTCACCGTAACGGTACCCGTCTGAGTGGCATCGGAAGATTCGGCAACGAGGCCACCGGACGGGACCAAACCCAGCCGGTGGCCTTTTTTAGTGTTTAGGGGTAATTAAAAACATGTCTCAACTGATGAGTGGCGCAAAAATCCTGCTCGAATGTCTAGCCCGGGAGGGCGTCGACACAATCTTTGGCTATCCGGGCGGCGTGACCTTGCCGCTATACGACGCAATGTACGATAACCCCATCCGCCACGTGCTGGTGCGGCATGAACAGAACGCGGCGTTCGCGGCGCAGGGATACGCGCGATCGACGGGCAAGGTAGGCGTTTGCTGCGCCACATCAGGACCGGGCGCGACGAACCTGGTGACCGGCCTGGTGGACGCAATGATGGATTCGATCCCCGTGGTGGCGTTGACCGGGCAAGTGACGGCAAAACTGATCGGCAGTGACGCGTTCCAGGAAGCGGATACGTTCGGGATCACGCGGTCGGCGACGAAGCATAACTACCTGGTCAAGAACATCAACGAACTGCCGCAGGTGATTCACGAAGCGTTCTACATTGCGGCGAGCGGGCGGCCGGGTCCGGTGCTGGTGGATGTGACGAAAGACGTGTTCCAGGGCAATGCGCACTATACGCCGGTGACCTCGATTCACTTGCCCGGTTATAAGGTCTACACGGAAGGCCATACAGGCCAGATCCGGCGCGCTGCGCAGATGATGCTGGAAGCGGAGCGGCCGATGATCTACGCGGGCGGCGGCATTGTGCTGTCGAACGCGAGCGAAGAGCTGCGTGAGCTCGTTGAGCTGGTCGACGCGCCCACGGTCTGTACATTGATGGGGCTGGGCTCGCTGCCGTCGGAACATCCGAACTTCATCAGCTTGCCCGGCATGCACGGCAGCTACGCCGCCAACATGGGGATGTACAACACGGACCTGATCATTGCGCTGGGCGTGCGTTTTGACGATCGCGTGACGGGCCGGCTGAACGCATTCGCACCCCATGCGCGGATCATTCATGTGGACATCGACCCCGCCGAAATCAGCAAGATCCGTAATGCCGACCTGCCGATTGTCGGGGACCTAAAGCGCGTACTGCCTAAGATCAACGCCGTGTTGAAGGAACTGAAGACCGAAGCGGGCGACCGCACCGGCCTGCGCGCATGGTGGAAGCAGATGCGGGAGTGGAAGGAAGAGCATCCGCTGAAGCCCGTTGTCTCCGATACCGAGATCAAGCCGCAGCACCTGATGCAGGAGATCGACCGGCTGACGCAGGGCAAGGCGATTGTGACAAGCGACGTCGGCCAGCACCAGATGTGGGCCGCGCAGTTGATTCGCTTCAATGAACCGCGGCTGTGGATCAACTCGGGCGGACTGGGGTCGATGGGCTTCGGACTGCCATCGGCGCTGGGCGCGCAGGTGGCGAATCCGGATCAACTCGTGGTCGCGATCTGCGGCGACGGCGGGTTCCAGATGTCGATTCCGGAGTTGGCGACGCTGGTCAACTTCGGCCTGCCGGTGAAGGTGATCGTGATGAACAACGGCTACCTGGGCATGGTGCGCCAGTGGCAGGAGCTGTTCTACGCGAACCGCATGTCGCAGGTGACGCTCGATTCATTCCCCGACGTGGTGCAATTGGCGGGCGCGTACGGATTCAAGGGCCGCACAGTGGAGCGGCCGGCCGAACTGGCGGAGGCGCTGCAGACGGCATTCTCCGAACCGGGCCCGTATCTGCTGAACGTCCGTGTGTCGCCAACGGAGAACGTGTACCCGATGGTCCCGGCGGGCGGGGCGATCAATGAAATGGTGCTCACGCCGCCGCAACCGGCTGAGATCCGCAAGTAGAAACGAGGAATTTCCATGTTGCAGATTATTAGTCTCTTGGTGGAGAACAAGACCGGTGCGCTGATGCGTGTAACCGGTCTGCTCACCGCGCGCGGCTACAACATCGACAGCCTGACGGTCGCGCGCACGCTGGACCCCGAGCTTTCGCGGATGACGATCGCGGTCGAGATCGAACCGCACCAGCGCCGCCAGTTGATCAAGCATATGAACAAGCTGATCAATGTTTTGCAGGCTACCGATTTGACCGACGCGCCGGCCGTTACCCGCGAGCTGGTGCTGATGCGTGTGCGCGCTCCGCAGGAGTCGCGTACCGCCATTTTGAAGGAAGCCGAAATCTTCGGCGCTCGCGTTGTCGATTCGACGCTCGAAGGTTTTGCGCTCGAAGCCACGGGCGATATTGAAAAGCTCGACGAGTTCATCGATATCATGCGCAGCTACGGCGAGATCGAAGTGACTCGCGGCGGCGCAGTGGCAGTTTCACTGGAGTCCAAGAAACTCCGGCTTTCGCCCCCGGTGCCCCGCGGCGCTGAGGAACCGAAGTCGGAAGAGAAAAACGGAGTGATTTAATGCTGAATCGGTATTACGAAAAAGACGGCGATCCCAGCCTGCTGAAGGGCCGGACGTTCGCCATCATCGGCTACGGCAGCCAGGGCCATGCTCATGCGCTGAATCTGCGCGATTCGGGCGCGGACGTCATTGTCGGCCTGTATCCGGGATCGAAGAGCTGGGCGAAGGCGGAGTCGGCCGGGCTGCGCGTCATGACGACGGGCGAAGCGACAAAGGCCGCCGACACGATCATGGTTCTGGTCAGCGACCATATCCAGCCGGACCTATATGAGAAGGAGATTGCTCCCAATCTTTCCGCGGGCAAGACGCTGATGTTCGCGCACGGCTTCTCGATTCATTTCGGTTATGTGAAGCCGCCGGCCGATGTCGATGTCAGCCTGATTGCGCCGAAGTCGCCGGGCCACCGCGTGCGCGAACTGTTTGTCGAGAACGTGGGTGTTCCGGGTCTCGTCGCCGTGCAGCAGAATCCGTCGGGCAAGGCGCTGCAGAATGCGCTGGCGTATGCGCTGGGCATCGGCTGCCTGCGCGCCGGCGTGATTGAGACCTCGTTCAAGGAAGAGGCGGAGACCGATCTGTTCGGTGAGCAAACCGTTCTGTGCGGCGGCACGAGCGAACTGATCAAAGCCGGCTTTGAAACGCTGGTCGAGGCGGGTTATGCGCCGGAGATGGCGTACTTCGAGTGCCTGCACGAGCTGAAGCTGATCGTCGACCTGATCTATGAGGGCGGCTTGAACTATATGCGCTACTCGGTTTCCGATACGGCCGAATACGGCGACTACGTGACTGGGCCGCGGCTGGTTAATGCGGAAACCAAGGCGCGGATGAAGGAAGTTCTGAAGGAGATCCAGGAAGGCAAGTTCGCCGAGACCTGGATGAACGAGAACCGCACCGGCCGTGGCAAGTTCCTCGCCATGCGCGAAGCCAACCAGACACACCAGATCGAAACGGTGGGTAAAGAACTCCGGGCCATGATGCCCTTCCTCAAGAAGAAAAAGGAAACCGGCGTACCGGAAGCCTAACAGGCACCGGGCCGGCCGTCCTCATCAAGGAGCCAATCCATGCGCATCTACACCTTCGACACAACGCTTCGCGACGGCACGCAAGGCGAAGCCGTCTCCTTCTCTGTCGAGGACAAGCTGATTATCAGCCAGAAACTGGATGAGCTGGGGATTGACTACATTGAGGGCGGCTGGCCCGGGTCCAATCCGAAAGACAAAGATTTCTTTGCGCGGGCGAAGGATGAGCTACGGCTGAAACATGCGAAGCTGACGGCATTCGGCTCGACGCATTTCGCGCGAAACACAGTCGACAGCGACCCGAACGTACGCGAGTTGTTGGGCGCGGAAACGCCCGTGATCAGCATCTTCGGCAAGACGTGGGATTTCCACGTGACGCGCGCACTGGGCATTACGCTCGAAGAGAATTTGAAGATCATCGCGAATACCGTCGGGTATTTGAAGCAGCATGGACGCGAGGTGGTTTACGACGCCGAGCACTTCTTCGACGGGTATGCGGCGAATCCGGAATACGCGCTGCAAACACTGCAAGCCGCCCATGAAGCCGGCGCCGATGTGCTCTGCCTGTGCGATACGAACGGCGGAACGATTACGTCGAAGTTGCGCGCGGCTGTCGAGACGGTACGGGCGCGGTTTAGCGGCGTGATCGGCATTCATCCGCACAACGATTCCGATGTCGCGGTGGCCAACGCACTGGCTGCGATCGAAGCGGGCGCGACGCATGTGCAGGGCTGTATGAACGGTTACGGCGAGCGCTGCGGTAATGCGAATCTGGCGTCGGTCATTGCGAATCTCGAGTTGAAGCTTGGGTACACGACGATCGGGCGGGACAAGCTGGCGGGGTTGACGTCGGTGGCGCGGTTCATCGCCGAGTTGGCGAATCTGCAGGTCCCGAACGGGCAGCCGTATGTTGGCCAAAGCGCGTTTGCGCATAAGGGCGGCGTGCATGTCAGCGCCGTGCTGAAGGATTCGGCGACGTATGAGCATGTGCGGCCGGAGACGGTGGGCAATCGGCAGCGGGTGCTGGTCAGCGATTTGTCGGGCCGCAGCAACATCTTCTACAAGCTGAAGGAACATGGCCTCGAAGAAAAGCTGAACGAAGAGTCGCGGAAGGTTTTGCTTGAGAAGATCAAGCAGATGGAGTTCGAAGGATACGAGCTCGAGGCGGCGGAGGGCACATTTGAGCTGATGGTGCGCGAGGCTTTGAATCCCGGCAAGGACTTCTTCCAGTTGGTCAGCTTCGATGTGACAACGAAGATGGGGCGCAGCGGCGGTTCGTTGACGATGGCGACGCTGTCGTTACAGGCCGCCGATGGATTGCACACGGAGACCGCGGTGGGAAATGGCCCGGTGAATGCGTTGGACTTGTGCTTGCGTGAGTGCCTGGTGGGCAGCTATCCGGCGATCAAGAACGTGAAGCTCACAGACTACAAGGTTCGCGTGATTGACTCGAAGAAAGGCACGGCCGCGAAGGTGCGCGTGCTGATCGAGTGGAGCGACCATAAGCGCTCCTGGGCTACGGTGGGCGTGTCGGACAACGTGGTTGAAGCGAGCTGGAAGGCGCTTGTAGACGCGATCCGGCTGGAGCTTATGCGTCTGTCGGATAAGGACGACGCGATCGAAAAGGCAGTGGAAGATTACTGCTGGGGCGTTTAGAGCGTCTGGCCGTCTTCGCCGAGCAGGATGCGGCGAATGAGCTTGATCGGAATCGCCCCTTGTTTGACGAAGTCCGCATGGAAGCGGGCGAGCTTGAAGTCCGCGCCTTTGGCTTTTTTGTAGTCTTCGCGCAGTTTGTAGACCTGCAGCTTGCCGAGCGTGTAGTAGAGATACGTCGGATTGTAGGCGCCGCGGCGCGACTCTTCATAGGCGTTTGCGGGCTCCTGGAATCCCTTGTCGATAAAGACTCGCGCGCCTTGCTCGACAGTCATGCCCTGCGTATGGAGTTTGATGCCGACGACATAGCGGCAGTCGCGCAGCAGCGCTTCGGACAATTGTGCAAGCCTGATCTTCGGGTCGCCGTTGCGGAAGCCTTCCTCCAACATCATCTGCTCGGCGTAGTGAGCCCAGCCTTCGGCATTGCTGCTGCACGAGTAGAGCTTGCGCGTTTTCGTGGGGAATTGCGGCGCGAAGAGGAACTGCGTAAAGTGACCGGGGAAGACCTCGTGGATGGTGATGATGTCCATTACGGGCTTGTTGTAGAGACGGAGATGCTCCTCTTTGTGCTTGGCGTCCCACTCCTTTTCCGGGGGCGTGACGTAGTAGAACGCTTCCGTCGCCTTTGTTTCGTAGGCGCCGGGCGAGTCCATCGACGCGAATGTTCCGGACCGCGCGTAGGGCGGCGTTTCCTCGACAAGCGGGTAGCCGTCATTGGGCAGGTCGATAATCTTTTTGTCAACGAGAAATTTGCGGATGCTGAGCAGTGTGCGGCGCGTCGCGGGAATCAGGTCGGCTTCGGTGGGGTGGTCGTTCGAGATCGATGCCATCACCTCGGCGGGCGTCTTAGTGGGATCGATGCGGCGGGCGGTTTCGATGAAGGCCTTGTAGTCCTTCTCCAGATTCGCTTCGCCAATGGCGAGAATGCGGTCGAGGGGTACCTCGACCATCTCTTCATACCGCAGTTTTTTTGCGAAATTCGCCGCGTTGATCGCGTACGCGCCTTTCGATCGCGGCAGCAGATCCGTCTTCAGCCATTTCACGGCGTCCATCATCGCCTTTACCGCTTCTTCATTCGCGTTGTCGAACCATACGGTCAAACGCGGGTCGCCGCCCACGGCGTCCTTGGCCCACGAAGCCACCGTGTTTTTGTAGAAACCGATCGATCCACCCGCCATGCGGATCGCCAGATCGGTGAACTCTTTCGGCGGGTTTGCGACGTTGGCCTTCATCGCGGCGATGACTTTCGGCACCTCTTGCAAGCGGCTGACGACGAACTCCAGACGCTTGGCTTTGGGCGCGAAATTCCGCTTCATTAACGCGTCGATGGCGCCACCGGGCGTTCCGATGTACATCATCGGATTCGACTTCCAGCTCTGTATCGTTTGCAACTCCAGGAGCTCCGCGCGAATGGCCGAACGCAGGATCTCGCCGTCGATGAGCTGGTCACTCGACAAGCCATTCATGTTTTGTAGAGTCGCGAGCATCTTCTTGAGCTCGTCCTCACGCCTGGCTACCGCCGCCTGCGAAAAGTCTTCCAGCAGCGCGTCGTAATCATGCACGCCTACGCCGGTCGCGACCGAGGGATTGGCGCGCAGCCACTTCGACCAATACTCCTCCTCAAATTCGTTGAACCTCGTCGAAGGACCGCAGGCCGTCAACACGGCCACAAGCGGAACGGAAAGCCACACTCGGCGCATCTCATCAGGATCGCATTTACAATAGAAGAAGCGCGGGCCCGTAGCTCATCTGGATAGAGCATCAGCCTTCTAAGCTGAGGGTAGCTGGTTCGAGTCCAGCCGGGCCTACCAATATAATTCTGTGTCCGGCTCTTATCCTCCGTCCCCGAATCCGGCTATCCGCGTTCGAGTCGGCCTCCCCAACGCCGCCCCTCGCGACTATTACTTCACGACGACCTTCCGCATCGGCCGCGTGGCGGAGTGCGAACTCTGCATCGAAGATCCCCACGTCAGCCGGCAGCATGCGACAGTCGGCTTCGGGAATGGCCAGTGGTGGGTCCAGGATTTGAACAGCGCGAACGGCATTTGGATGGATGGCCAGCGCGTGCAGACGATTGCCATCAGCCAGACGGTTACGTTCCGGCTGGGCGTGGAAGGGCCGTGGGTGATGATGCAGGCCGATACGCCGTCCATTCAGGCGAAGGCGGCGGTGCAGGTTCCGGCGCAGCAGCCGATCGGCGGCGAGACGCGCATGATCGCCAGCTACACCGAGAAATATCTGACCGGCAAGACCGACACGCCGGCCGGCGAGCGAACAATGATGATCCGCAAGGCGTTCACGCGGGTCCAGAAGAAGCAAAAGCGGAAACACTGGATTGTCGTCGGCGCATTAGTGGTCCTGCTGGCGGGCGTTGGCGGATTCGCATGGTATCGCGATCAGCAGGTCCGTAAACAGACGGCGATGGCGCAGGAGTTGTTCTATTCGATGAAGTCGCTCGACGTCGATATCGCCAATGTGGAGCGATTGGTGGCCGACAGCAGCGGGCCGCAGGGCGTCGAGCAGATCCGCAAGTTCCGCGAGCGGCGCACGCAGATGGAAAACCAATACGACAAGTTCCTCTCGGGATTAAAGCTCTACGACAAGCAGCTTTCCGAGGAAGAGCGGTTGATTCTGCGTATGGCGCGGGTATTCGGCGAGTGCGAGCTCGCTGCGCCGCCCGAATTCATCACGGAAGTGAAGAGCTATATCGGCAAGTGGCAATCGTCGCCGCGTTATAAGACGGCCATTGAGCGCGCCCTTTCGAATGGCTACCACGTCCGCATCTCGAAGGAGTTTCTGGATCGCGGCCTGCCGCCCCAGTTCTTCTACTTAGCGATGCAGGAGAGCAACTTCGAACCCCTCATCAGCGGGCCGATGACGTACAAGGGATACGCGAAGGGAATGTGGCAATTCATTCCGGAGACCGGCGAAAAGTACGGCTTGAAGACCGGCCCGCTTTTCGAGATGCCGCGCCCCGATCCGGGCGACGACCGCCATAACTGGGAGAAGGCCACTGTCGCCGCGTCCAAGTACATCAAGGACATCTATTCCACCGACGCGCAGGCATCCGGGCTGCTCGTGATGGCGTCCTACAACTGGGGCGAGCACCGCGTGATCAAGCTGCTGCAGACAATGCCCGCCAATCCGAAGGAACGCAACTTCTGGCAGGTCCTGACCAAGTATCGCGACAAGTGGCCGAACGAGACGTATGACTATGTCTATTACATATTCTCCGCCGCGGTGATCGGTGAGAACCCGCGACTGTTCGGCTTCCAGTTCGACAACCCGCTAAGCCACCTGGAAAAGCGTTAGCGCAGCTCCGCCACCGGCCCGTCGGCGTCGCGCAGGCGCAGCACGACTCCTTTGCGCGCGGCAATATCGCTCTCGGGAGCCTCGAAGCTGGCCGCCGCCATTCGCTCGACGGTCTGCTTCTTCGCGATCTTTTCTCCGGTCGCAATGGATGGGACCAGTTTCTCACCTAACGCGGGCAGCGCCGGGAAAAGCAGTTTCGCGTCGACTTCCGGAATGAACTGGCCGATCGCTCTTCTGCCGTCGGCCAGCGTTATTTCCACTTCCACCGTCTTCACCACAAATGGATAATCGGCGGGGTTCGTCGCGCGGAAATCGAGCACGATGACGGAACGGGTTGCGCTCAATCCCGCCGTACGCGTCTTGCGGATGCTCCCGTCCAGCGTGAGATGCGTACCGCGCGTGGCCAACAAACCGCCGCTAATCAACACGCCGACAATCAGCAATCCGATTCCAGCGCACAGCAGCAGCGTCTTGCTCGGCATAATGCCTCTCTACGAACTCCGCCTTTCGGCGACGCGGATCATTTCTTCCATGCACTGGTGGGAGCGCCGGATCTGTTCCTCGCCGAAGATGTGGCATTCCAGCCCGACCTGCCCGGCGTAGCCATCTTTCTCAAGCGCCGTGTAGATAGAGGCCCATTCGAGATAGTCCGCCGGGAACTCCTTCAGGATGCTCTTGCCCTTCACCTGTACATTCCAGACCTTCTTCTTCGGCAGCAGTGCGTAGCCGTGCGGGAAGACCTCTTCCTTTAAGTGGTGTCCGTTCAGCGGGTCCCAATTGATGCCGAATGCCTTCGATGGAATCGCCTTCATCGCCGCGGCCAGCTCATCGCAGCGCGCCACGTTGCACGCCACTTCGTTCTCCAGCAGCAGTTTCGCGCCTTCCTTCTCCGCTACCTTTACCATCGGCCCGAGGATGTCATAAACGCGCTGCATCGTCTTTTCCGGCTCCGCCGTGCGAAGAAAAGCGAAGATGCGGACTTTGTCGCAGCCCAAAATCTGCGAGGCGCGGATCGACTTGTGCAGCGTTTCCATGCGCGTATCGAAGCTCTGCTGGTCGCGGGCAACGCGCTTGGCTTTCTGTTCCGGCGTCTCCGCGCGCTGGCGCGCATACTCGGTGCCGGGCAGCGCAAATTTGCATTGGCCGGAGTTGAAGAACGATACTTTTATGCCGTGATCGGCGAACTCTTTCGACGCCTCTTTCAGCTCCGCCTCCGACAAGTCGGAGTAATGTTTTTTCGCTCCGGGAACGCCCCGGAGCTCCAGGTATCGCAGGCCAAATTTCTTCGCGAATTCAAAGTTTTCCGCGGGTGTCTTCCCGCTCTCGTCGGTCAACGTCGCCATCCGGGTGTGGTCGAGTTTGGCGGCCTTTGCAAAAAGACCAGGGACTGACAGGCCGAAGCCTGCGGTAATTAGCTGTCTGCGATCCATCAGTTCGCAGCGTATCACAGCGGCATGTCAATCGCCCGCGCTAATCTCCCATTAGCCGGCCATAACCGCCAAGCCCGGGTACGTGATCGCAGATCGCCTTGATCGAGGCCGTTAACGGGATGGCCAGCACCAGTCCAATCCCACCCCAAAGGAAGCCCCAAAACATCAGGCCGATCGTGACGGCGAGCGGGTTCAGATGGACTCGGGAACCCACCAGCTTTGGATAGAGCAGGTTCAACGCCAGCAAGTGGAAAAACGCAACGGTGGTGCCAATGACCAGGTAGTCGGCAACGTTGTCGTAGACAGTAAGCGCCGATAGGTACGGCGGAATAATCGCGAGCGGCAAGCCGACATAGGGAACCAGGCTGAGGAATCCGCTCATCGGTCCGACGATCAGCCAGTATGGCACCTTGACCATCCAGAAGAAGCCCATCGAGACCAGCGCCAGCAACACACCGAGGATAAAGTTGCCGACGACGTAGGCCCGCGCCATGCGCGCGATGCCGTCGAGAGTTGCCGCAGCGATGCCGCGCGACTCGCCCTGGAACACGCGCAGGAAGTTATGCACGAAGTGGTCCCGCCAGCTCAACATGAAATAGACGAGGAACGGAACGAACGACGCCATCAGCAGAATGTCGTAGAACTGGTGCCAGTTTTCGTAGAGGTAGTCTACAACCGGAGACCGTTCCGGCTTGATGCGCACTTCCTGCACGGGCGGCGGCAACAGCGGCGCCATCGGCGGATCCGGCGTGCGCCGGCGTCGCACCGAGACCGGTTGCTTTTGCGCGTCGGCCTGCTGCTTTTGTTGCTGTTGCGCAATCCGTTCCTGGTCGCGAACGCGGCGCGGAGTCAACAGGTCGTTCATCGCCTTTTCGGCCGACTCCACCTCAATCATCACTTTTTCCGTAATCTGGCTGATGCGCTGGCTGTAGGCCGGCAGATCCTCCCAAATTCCGGCAGCCTGCGTGTACCCCAGCAGCGCGGCAGAATACAGCAAAACCAGCGCCAGACTGCACACCAGAAAACTCGCGAATCCACGCGGCAGCCGGAAGCGAATGAACAGGTTGACGACCGGCTCCAGGATAAACGCGATGAAGATCGACAGTAGCAGCGTTACTATGAAAAGGCGGCCAAAATACAGCAATGCCGTCAAAACGCCAAAGGTGAAGAGCACGCCCCCGGTGTTACGGATCTGTACGAATGTAGGGGAGGTAGTGTCCTGGACCGCCAAGATGCCCCGCTATTCCGTTAGGTTAGCATGGCCCTCTGGAATGCGACTCTATAATTGGAACTAATGCGTATTTTGGCCCTTGATTACGGGCGGAAACGAATCGGATTGGCAATCAGCGACCCGCTTGGGATCATGGCGCACGGCCTGGAGACGTTGGTGCGGCGTAGTTTGCGGAAGGACATCGCACAGTTGAGCGGCCTGATCCGGGAACGGCAGGTGGAGTTGATCGTTGCTGGAAATCCGATTCATTTGGATGGGTCGCCGAGCGAGATGAGCGCGGAGGCCGAGGCCTTCGCCGCGCGGCTTGCCAGTAACGTGAACGTCCCCTACCGTATGTGGGATGAACGATTGACCTCGCAACAGGCCGGCCATCTCCTGCGCGAATCGGGACGTTCCGTCGCCCGCGACGGGGGTGTGGACAGACTCGCGGCGCAGATCATTCTCGACAGTTACCTGGCAGCCCAATGAAACGATCTCTCGCCATCATCGCCGTCCTTGCCGTCGCGGCGGCGGCCGGCATATTCTTCACTCTGAATCGCGCCTACAAGGGCTTCCCCACCGACCAGTTCATCGAATTCTCCAAGGGCACCGGCTCCTCGGAAATAGCGCGGCGATTGGCCGATGCCGGCGTAATCCCCTCGCGATGGCACCTGTTGGCTGTGCGCGCCCTTCGTCCGAATCAGGTTTGGCAAGCAGGCGAGTACCGCTTCCACAAATCCGCCACGGTCTGGGAAGTGGCGGACCGTCTGCGACGCGGCGATGTCTACCTGGTTGAGTTTCGAATCCCGGAGGGCTACAACCTCTACGACATCGCCGCCGTCGTCGAACAAAACGGCTTCGCCAAGGCGCCGGAGTTCATCCGCCTCGCAAGAAACCCCGCGCTCATCCGCGATCTTGCCCCGCAAGCGCCTTCGCTCGAAGGGTTCCTGTTCCCTTCCACTTACATGGTGCCGCGCAAAACAAGTCCGGAAGCGCTCTGCCGCCTGATGACGGAGCAGTTCCGCAAAGAGTGGAAGGCAGCCGGAGGCGGCAGCGGCGGCTTGCTGTCGACGGTGACGCTCGCGTCGCTGGTGGAAAAGGAGACGGGCGCGCCCGAGGAGCGGCCGATCGTCGCCGCTGTCTACCGTAACCGCCTGGGCCAGAGAATGAAACTGGAGGCCGACCCGACAACGATCTACTCCGCCATGCTCGAAGGCGTGTGGCGCGGGACGATTTACAAGTCCGACCTGCAACGCCCGCACCCGTACAATACTTACGCCGTTACCGGCCTGCCGCCGGGTCCCATCGCCAATCCGGGCCGGGCGTCCCTCGCCGCGGCGCTCCATCCCGCCGCCTCTCCGTTTCTTTACTTTGTCGCGAAGGGTGACGGCACCGGCCGCCACAACTTCTCGAAGACCTACGCGGAGCATTCGCGCGCCGTTATCGCGTGGCGCCGCGGCCGCAGGACATAAATGGCGTCCAGGCAGGCCAGACTCGATGCCTGGCTGCGGGAACGCGCGCTCCCGATTGTGCAGAGGACCCACTTCGCCGAGCTATTGGAGTTGCTGAAACCCGTCTCCGAATCCAGCCTGCGCCATCTTCTGCGCAACTCCGGCGCCGCACTCGATCCCCTGGTAGCGGGCGTAGATCAGGACACGCTCATCAGCCTTCGCGACACCCTTCTAGACCTCGCAGCCGTCTACGAGGGCGGCGACGCCGAAACGCGGAAAATCGTCCGGCGTATCGTCATCACCGCAAAGGATCACGCCAAGCTCGCGTCGCGCAATGAACGGGTCGCCGCCGAAAAACGGGAGTTGAAACGGGAGATGGCGGACTGGATGCTGACGTGGCTCGAAAATCCTTCGGTGTTTCCGCTTTGGGTGGCGCTGCGCGTAAAGTCACTGAAACTCGATGGAAACCACCTGTAATACTTCGCCCTTCCGCTCTCCGGTGACTTTCGCTTTCAAATCTTTTTCCCGGTCGAGTTTCTTCAATTGGGCCAGCGTCCGCGCATTACCGGATTCATTGAACTTTACAAAGGTCCCATCGCCAAGCACCAGGCCGAACCCGCCCTTGGCGCACTGCAGCGCGCATTCCCGGGTATGGGAAGCCAAGTCCTTGCCTTTACACATTACATCCACGACAGTCCCCGTCCAGGTCTCCGCGCTTAAAACGGCCACGCCCACGAGGACAATGAAAAAACTTCGCATGATTGGATAGTACACCAACCATTCCCGGTGAAAATCCTATTGAATGCCACAGGCCTGCCCGTTTATACTCGTGGTTTCGTACCCGCTGTGCAACGCGCCGAATCAACAACGCCGCTTCCCTTCCTCAGCACCAACCGGGACCTCTCCGATCCGCTGGCGCCGAGGCGCGAGGCTGCGATGTTCTACGGCCTGTTTCTCCGAGGCCACAATGTGGAGGCCTTGCGCCGCGATATCGATGTGCCGATGGAGCTCTTGAAGAAGTGGCTCAATGGACGGCAATACGATCACGACAACTTCCGTGACAGCCTGAAGCAGCTCTATCACTACCGGAAACAGGTACTGGCGATCTTCGACCAATTGGTACTTAACGAACCGCACCGCGCCCGCGTACAGTAGAAAAATGCGAATACCGTTGTTTCAGGTCGACGCCTTCACCCGGCGCCGATTCGGTGGGAATCCCGCGGCGATCTGCCCCTTGCCCAAATGGCTGCCCGACGAAACGCTGCAGACAATCGCGGCCGAAAATAACCTGGCCGAAACCGCTTATTTCGTCGCCGAGCCTGACGGCTACCGCCTGCGATGGTTTACGCCGGAGGTGGAGGTCGACCTCTGCGGTCACGCTACCCTCGCAGCCGCATTCGTACTGATGGACTGCCTCGGCTTCGGCGGCGACCAGGTGACATTTCACAGCCGTTCCGGACCGTTGACTGTCGCCCGCGCGGGCGAACTCTACACGCTCGATTTCCCTTCGCTTCCGGGACAACCGCAGCCTCCCAGCGACGCAATTGCAGCCGCGCTTGGCGCCGCACCTTCGGAAACCTTCGCCGCTCGCGACACGATGTGCGTCTACGAGTCCGCGGCGCAGGTACAGGCACTGAAGCCGAACATGCAGGCCCTCAAGGCGTTCGAGACATTCGCGTTCATCGCCACCGCGCCCGGTGAAGATTGCGACTTCGTCTCCCGATTCTTTGCGCCCAGCCAAGGGATCGATGAAGATCCGGTGACGGGATCCGCCCACTGCACGCTGACGCCTTATTGGGCCAAGCGTCTCAACAAGTCCAGCCTCTTCGCCCGCCAGATATCCGCCCGCGGCGGCGAGCTGTGGTGTGAGGATTGCGGCGACCGCGTGCGCATCAGCGGGCACGGCGCGCTCTATCTCACCGGCTTCCTTGAAGTGGACTAACGGGAATTTCAAGCGATAACCGGAACCACGGCCAATGCGTTCGCACGCGCGCCCGCGGCGCCAGATTGCGCATTTCGGCGGGAGTGAAGGCGGCGTTGACGCTGATCACGCCGTCGTGAACTGTCAACGGATGCCAGCGCGCGAACGGCCGCGTGATCGGCAGAAACGCGCCCGCGAGCCGGTGGCGATGGAGGTCCACGGCGATCACCGCCACTCGCGCGGCGTCCTCAAAATTCGCGAGAATTCGCCGGACGGCGTCGTCCGGAAAGTGATGCAGAAACAGGCTGCAGATCACGATATCCACGCTGTTCGGCGCAATCGGCCAGTTGGACACGTCGGCAACCACACGTTCTCCGCCGCCACGGCGAAGGAGCCGCTCCGCGCTGTCGAGCGCCGTCATTCTTGCGTGGGGAAACCGCTTCGATAGCCATTGGAGCGTCGCACCGTCCGCGGCGCCGGCATCGAGAATCCGCGACGCCGGATTCGCACGTAAATAGGGTTCCAGCAGTCGGGCCAATATCCAGTTACCGCCCAGCCAGCGGTTAATCCGCGCCAGGTCGCGGAGATTGGCCGCAACATCCGCGGCCGGGGCTTGATCCATCAATTCCGGGCGAAGCGTGCGTGCCATGATAGTGAGGGTATGGATATTGTGACAGGCAACATCGGCTGGATCGAGGTCGTGTGCGGGCCGATGTTTTCGGGGAAAAGCGAAGAGTTAATTCGCCGCCTCCGGCGAGCCAAGATAGCGCGGAAACGCGTGCAGGTCTTCAAGCCGGTCCTCGATGACCGTTATTCCGCCGATGAAATCGTATCGCATTCCGACACGCGCATGCCCTCGCAAGTCATTAAGGACGCACGCGAAGTGCTCACTTTGCTCGATTGGCGCACGCAGGTGATCGGCTTTGATGAAGCGAACTTCCTGGGCCCGAACCTCGTCGAAATCGCGCAGCAGCTTGCCGACAGCGGAAAGCAGGTGCTGATTGCCGGGCTCGATACCGATTACCTCGGCCGGCCGTTCGCTCCGATCCCGGAGTTGCTCGCCCTCGCTGAATCCATCACCAAGACCCTGGCCATCTGCATGCGCTGTGGTAACCCGGCCAAACATACGCAACGGCTTGTCGAAAGCGAAGCTCTGATCGTCGTCGGCGCAGCAGGAATGTATGAGGCCCGCTGCCGCCGTTGCTTTGAGCCAGGTGTCCCGAAACAGGAATACTTCGAATTCGCCCGGCCGGGCCGCGAGCGCCAAACCGTTTAATCTCAAGGGGTAGTGGAACGCTAGGACCGCCCGCCGCATCTTACTGGTTGGACGGGTGATAGACTAGCAACAACACCCACCACAATTGCGAGGAGGTCTTCCGAACGTGAACCCCAATCAACCTGGCTACGTGCCGCCCCCGCCCGCTCCGAGTAGCGGTGGTGGTCTCAAGATTCCGATTCTGTTCGGGTCCGTGCTGGCGCTGCTCGGCGCGAACGTGTACCTGTTTACACAGCTCGACAAAACCAAGGGCGACGTGAAAGCGTTGCAGTCGTCGCTGAAGACGGGCATCGAAGAGGTTCAGCAGACAGCCGCCGTTTCGGCCCGCACCAGCAAACAGCACGCGAATGAATTGAAGGATGAACTGGAAGCGGCGCGCCGGGCGCAGGCGATGGCCGTCGGCCAGGCCAAACTCGACGCGGAAAAGAAAGTCCAGGAGTTGGAAAGGACGCTGAAGCTGGAGCAGAAAGCCGTCGCCGGCGAGTTGTCCTCCAAAATCTCCGAGGTCAAAGAACAGACGAGCGCCGTCAACAGCCGCGTAGGCGAGGTCTCCACGGAAGTGGGCGCGGTGAAGACTGAAGTCGCAAGCACGAAGACGGAGCTTGAAAAGACGATTGGCGACCTGAAGCGTGTCCGCGGCGATCTGGGCGAGCAAAGCGGTCTTATCGCAACGAACGGCAAAGAGCTATCGGCGCTGAAGGCCCTCGGCGAGCGTAACTATTTTGAGTTCCGCCTGCCCAAGGCGAAGGCTCCGCAGCGCGTCGGCGATGTGATGCTGACGCTGAAGAAGACCGACCAGAAGAAGAACAAGTTCACTATCGAGCTCGTCGCCGACGACAAGAAGGTGGAGAAGAGAGACAAATCCATCAACGAGCCCTTGCAGTTCTACACCTCGAAGGCCCGCCAGCCCTACGAGATCGTCATCAATGAAGTAGGCAAGGACCAGATCGTCGGCTACCTGGCCACGCCGAAAGTCCAGAACGCGCGCAACTAGTTATACGGCAGGGCGGAGACGAAGACCTTCTCCCTGCCATTCACTTTGATTGCCCCGGCGGCAGCCGGCCCGCGTAGCGTCACCACATAGGGTGACCGGATGATTCGCATTATCTCCACCGCCGACCGGACTTCCTTTACCCAGAACGCGGCTCCGCCTGTCTGCTTTGCCAGACCGGGAAAACTCCACCGCCCGGAGCCGTGCAGATAGACCGGGTAAACGGCGATTCCCTTCTCGCGAGCGGAATGCACAAGCTGCGCCTCCGTCGTCCGGCTCGGCCCCTCGATGCCCGCGGTCAGCAACAGGATCACCTTCCTCTTCATGCCGGCGGGGAATGGCGCCGCGACTGCCGACGCCAGCGCGTCCATCATGCGCGGATCGCCGTCGTAGACTACGCCCTCCAACTTGTTCAACACTGGCGGCAGGTTTTCGGAAAACGGCTGCGCCAACACCGCCTGCCGCTGAAACGTCATCAATGCCACGCGATCCCGCCCAGTGAACTGGCCGATCAACTCTTTCGCCATCGTCCGCTGCGCATCACCCGCGGCCGAGGCGTCCAGCAACACCAGCACCGCCAGGGGATCGCTGGCCGTATTTACCGATTCGACCGGAACCGGCGCATGAAAATCTTCCGCGCGGAGTTGTTCAATCGCCAGACCGGTCGACGGATCGAGCACCGTCACCAGCACCCGTATCGCCGTCAGTACTGCTCCGGCGGCGGACACTATTCGGCCGATTTCGGCCGCGCCGCGTCCTGCTTCGGCGGGTCGTTGTTTATGCGGACTTTCACGCCCGTGTCGAGCTTGGCAAGCTGCGTCACCGCGACTACATCGCCGTCCTGGACACCCTCCAGAATCTCGACATCGGTCTCAAACCGGTCGCCCAGCTTCACTTCGCGCGATTCCACTAATCCGTCTTTCACGACGAAGGCCTTGTTCGCGCCCATCACGTAGTAAACGGCGCGCTGCGGCAGCACCGTGACCTTTTCCGTATGCGACGTCGGCACATGCGCCTTGGCATAGGACCCGGATTTCAACTCTCCGGCCGCGTTGTTCACCAGCGCTTCCGCCACGAACGTGCGCTTGGTCTGGTCCACGGTCGGCGAAATCCGCCAGATCCTACCCTGGAACTTGCGGCCTTGAAACGCCTCCACACTGATGTCGACAAGTTGGTTCAACTTGATCCAAGGCGCCTGCCGCTCCGGGATCTCCACGCGTAGGCGGATTGGATCGGTTTTCACCAGGATGAACAGCGGCGTATTGGCGCGGAGATACTGTCCAACGGTCACCTGCCGTTCCTTGACATACGCCTTGAACGGCGCTTTTACGGTGGTATCGCGCAACTTCTTCCGCTGCAGGTCCAGAACGGCCTTAAACCGCTCCACCTCCTGCATCAGATTCCGCGTCTGGTTGATCGTCGAATCGTAGGCGGCCTTCATCGCCTGCTGCCGGGAGACCGCCGCGTCCAGGTCGCTCCTAGCGCCGATGTTCTGGTCCACCAGGCTGCGGATACGCCGCAGCCGTTGGTCCGCCTCGTTCAATTCCGCTTGCGCCCGCCGTACGTCCGGAGCTTCCCGCGCATCCGTCAGCCGTTCCTTCTCGGTCTTCAATCCAAGCCGCTCCAGCGATTGCCGCAGTTGCGCTTCCGATTGGGCCACCTGATACCGCTGTTCCTCGTCGTTGATCCGGACAAGGATCTCGCCCGCGTTCACCAAATCGCCCAGATCGTGCGTAACCTCTTCCGCGCGGCCTTCGATTTCCGCGGAAATGATCGCCTCATCCATCGGATAGAAGGTGCCGACCGATTCTACGATTCGAAGGACTTCCCTGGCCTTGGCAGTCGCCGTCCGGACAGGCAGAGGCCCCTCGGATTTGGCCGCTACCGCCGGCGGAGCCTGCTTGTTGCATCCCGCAAGACCAACCAAGACCATCGAAACTAGAACGCGAGAAAATTGCATTATGAGTGTTCCGTAATCCAATCATAAGACGGCGAACCGCCTTCACGGCAGGTTACTCTCGATCTAAGACCGGGGAAATATAGAATATAGCAGTGACCGCAACTCGCGAGGAAGCCGCCGCTTGACAGCCCGCCTATCCGGCAGACGGTGCCGAAATCGATGAATCCCCGTGTCTGGGTTGCCGCTGCATTTGTTTTCTTGATCAATTGCGTCATCAACTGGCGCATCGTACTGCCCGGGATTACCCCCTACAAGGGTTCCATCGAGCGCGGATACGCCTATATGGCCCGCCTGTTCGCGGACAACCCGGACTACCTCTCCTGGAATCCGCTGCAATACGGCGGAATTCCCATGCATTACGTCTACCTACCACTGCTGCCGTACTTCGAATCGCTATTCCTGTGGCTCGACCCGCGCAACGACGCCACTTATCTCCATCGCTCCGTTTGCGCCATTGCTCTTTTCCTCTCTCCCGCGGCCGCGTTCCTCCTGATCCGGGATTGGACCGGGCGGGCCTGGGCCGCCTTCTATTCCGCCATCGCCGTCACTCTCTATTCCCCGCTCTACTACTTCATCGATCCCATCAACACCGATCGCGGCATCATGCCGGTCCCCTGGCGTATTCAGGTGCTGATCAAATACGGGGAAGGCCCGCACACGGTTGGCATGGTCTTTTTCTTCGCCGCGCTGTTGCTGGTGCGCCGTGCCGCCACTCGGACGGGTTTTCCGGTGCTATTCGCCGCCGCCGTCGCGCTCGCCGCCACGGTTCTAACCAACTGGGTGGCCGGGCTCGCGCTCGCGTTTGCTGTGCTGATGCTGCTGTTCGTCCATGATGACGACCCGGACTTTTCGTGCCGGCGAGTCATCCAGGCCGGCCTCCTTGGCTACCTGCTCGCCGCCTTCTGGCTGACGCCGTCCTTCGTCGCTCAGATGGCCTACAACTGGCCGCAGGACGCCTTCGGCTTTCACTTCGAGTGGCTGGAACGCATCGCCATGCTGGGCTGGGCCGCGGGACTGTTCGTTATCCGCTACGCGTTCCGCAAGCTTCCCCGGCACCGCTACTCCTGCTGGCTAGTCCTCTGCGTGTTCGGTTACGGCCTGCCGGTGATGCTCTTCTACCGCTACGGCGTCAATTCGTTCCCGGAGGCCCGCCGCTACGCGCTGGAATTCGAGTTCTTCCTGCTACTCCTCATCGTCGATTGTTTCCGCCTCCTCGTTACCCACCGGCGCTTCGCCGTCCGCGCCATCACCACCATCGGATTGCTCGCGCTGCTCCTGCAGCAGACACCGACAGTCACTCGCTACGTCTCGCACCGGTATCAAAAATGGACGCTCGCGGATCAGGAAACGACAACGGAATACCGCGTGGCTCGGGAGCTCAGCAGTCTTCGCCCCGCCGGCCGCGTCTTCGCTTCGGGCGGCACACGCTTTCGTCTTAACTCCTGGTACCCGATTCCGCAGGTCGGCGGCGTATTTGAAACCGGGCTGAAAACGCGCGTGCCGCTGATTGTGAGCTACCGTGTGCGCACGGATCTCGGCCTCGCCAGGCACAAGGAGACGGAGGAATCGATCATGCTCCTCCGCGCCTTCGCCGTCGAATACATCGTCGTCCATGGACCCAACTCCGAGGAGTACTACCGCGACTACAAAAATCCGCGAAAATTCGAAGGGGTGCTGGAAAAGGTTTGGGAGGAAAAGGACGACGCCATCTATCGTCTAGGCCCGGTTCGCTACGCGCACCTGCTTAAAACGGACGAGATCCCCCGCGGCACGATCCAGGAATCCCATCAGGAGCCCTGGTATCCCTACGTTGCCGCAATGCTCGATCCCACCCGGCCCGCGCTAGGTTTCCGGTGGGAAAACGCGCGCCGCGCCTCGGTTACGGGTACCCTGCCGAAAGGTATGCACGTCGCATTTGCCATCCCTTGGGACCCGAATTTCCGCGCCTATCAAAACGGTCAACGCGTGGATGTGCGCGCCAATTCCACGGGCCTTATGGTCACGGAAGCGCTGCCTGCCGATTCCACGGCTCTCGAGCTCCGCTTCGCTCCATCCTGGGAAGAGATCGTTTGCGCGCTCGCCAGTATCATCGCGTTCGGCTACTCCATCCGGCGCATCATACGGAGGAGCCCCGCCTGAACCATGCGGACTTTCCTTATCATTCTCCGCCGCGCGTTCATTAACTCCTGGCTGGATGGCTGCTGGGGCATCGCCAAGAGCGCCGCTTACTCCGGACTGCTCTGTCTCTTCCCTGTCCTTTCCACGGTGGCGACCATCCTCGTCCAGGCCAACGCCGGCCGAATCTCCGAATACCTCGTCCGCTTCGTGTTTGAAGTCGTCCCGCCCGGCTCCGCCGAGTTGATCGAACGTCAGGTCCGCGAGCGCGGCGCCCAGCCGCTATCCCTTATCGTCGGCGCCGTTCTGCTCTCCACATGGGCCGCCTCGTCTCTCATGGCCAGCCTCATGGAAGGCTTCCGCGCCGCTTACCGCCTCCCTGGGGGCCGCGGCATCGTGCAGGATCGCCTGGTCGCGTTCGCCCTCGTTTTTATCTCGGCCATGCCCGCCATCGCCGCATCCACACTCCTTGTCTTTGGTGACGACCTGGAGCGCGCTATCTTGCCGATGGCGGGCGCCATCGATACCGGTGGCAGTGTAGCAACCGGGTTTTTCATTGCTCGCCGAATCGCCCGATTCGCCACCGCCATGGGCGCTATCGTTCTCACCACCGGCCTGCTTTACTATGCCGGCCCCAATCGTCCGCAGAAGTGGAAACATGTCTGGCCCGGCGCCTTCGTCGCCACCACCCTTTGGCTGATCGTCACGATCCTGTTCGCCTGGTACGTCCGCAACCTGGCCAACTACAACGTGATGTACGGCAGCATTGGTGGCGTTATCGCGCTTACGGTTTGGATGTATCTACTCGCCGCCATCGCACTCTATGGCTGCGAGTACAACGCCGAACACGAACGGGTTCAGTCCTGCGCTCCACCCTCTACACTGTAAGGATGCAATTTCAGATCGGCGTCTCCTATAGCCCGCGTGGCGATCAGGAAACAGCCATCGAAGGACTCGTCCAGGGCGTTAACGACGGCATTCAACATCAGGTTCTCCTGGGGGTTACGGGTTCGGGAAAAACATTCACGATGGCCAAGGTCATCGAAGCCTCCGGCCGCCCTTCTATCGTCCTCGCGCACAACAAAACCCTCGCCGCCCAGCTCTATCACGAGTTCAAGAGTTTCTTTCCCGGCAACGCCGTCGAGTACTTCGTCAGCTACTACGACTACTACCAGCCCGAAGCCTACATCCCCAACTCCGACGTCTACATTGAGAAGGAATCGACCATCAATGACGAGCTTGATCGCCTGCGCCTCTCCGCCACCCGATCCCTCTTTGAGCGCCGCGACTGCATCATCATCGCCAGCGTAAGCTGCATCTACGGCATCGGCTCGCCGGAGGCCTACTACGGCATGCTTCTCATGCTCGAAAAGGGCATGCGGGTCACGCGCAAGGACCTCCTCGGACGGCTTGTCGAGCTCCTCTATGAACGCAACGACAGCGAGCTCCGCCGCGGGACCTTCCGCGTCCGCGGCGACGTGGTCGAAATCTTCCCTTCTTACGACGAATACGCTGTACGAATCGAGCTCTGGGGCGACGAAGTGGAAGCCATTACCCACATCGACGCGCTTACCGGCGCCATCAAGCAAACCCACCTCCGCCTGCCGATCTATCCGAAGACGCACTACGTGCTGAGTGAGGATATGCGCGAGAAAGCCATGGGCACCATTAAAGAGGAACTCGAATGGTGGCGGACCGAACTGGAAAAACAAGGCAAGATGATCGAGGCCCAGCGCATCCACCAGCGCACGATGTTCGACCTGGAAATGATCAAGACCATCGGCTACTGCCACGGCATCGAAAACTATTCGCGGCACTTCTCTGGCCGTCTGCCCGGCGAAGCCCCGCCTACGCTCCTCGATTATCTCCCGCACGACCACCTCATCTTCATCGATGAAAGTCACCAGACCATGCCACAGATACGCGGCATGTGGCACGGCGATCGCTCCCGCAAAGAGACGCTTGTGCAGCACGGCTTCCGCCTGCCCAGCGCGCTCGACAATCGCCCCCTGACCTTCGAAGAGTTTCAGAACCGTGTCAACCAGGTCGTCTACGTCTCCGCCACGCCGGCCCACTACGAGCTCGAAATGGCCAAGGGCGTTACCGTCGAGCAGATTATCCGTCCCACCGGGTTGATCGATCCGCCTGTCGAGGTTCGACCCATTCGCGGCCAGGTCGACGACCTTCTCAACGAGATCCGCCTCCGCGCCGAAGTCAACGAACGCGTCCTTATTACGACCCTCACCAAGCGCATGTCGGAGGACCTCGCCAGCTACTACTCCGAAGTCGGTGTGAAGTGCCAGTACTTACACTCCGAGGTCAGTACCCTTGACCGGATCAAACTCCTGCGCGATCTTCGAAAAGGCGAGCTTGATGTCTTAATCGGCGTCAACCTGCTTCGCGAAGGCCTGGATCTTCCCGAAGTCTCCCTGGTCGCCATTCTCGATGCCGACAAAGAAGGCTTCCTTCGATCCGCGGGTTCGCTGATCCAAACCATCGGCCGCGCCGCTCGCAACTTGAACGGCCGCGCGATTCTCTATGCCGATGTTCTGACCGATAGCATGAAACAGGCCATCGGCGAGACCGACCGCCGCCGCCGCATCCAAATGGACTACAACGAAGCTAACGGCATAACGCCGCAATCCATCATCAAACCCATCGACATGAGTCTAGTGCGTATTGCCGAATCGGACTACATTACGGTCCCGCTGGAACCGGAAACGCCGGATTCAGAAATGGACCCGCAGCAGAAACTTCAGCTGATTGCCGACCTCGAACTTCATATGCGCGAAGCGGCGCGGCAGTTCGAGTTTGAAAAGGCCGCGCAACTCCGCGACCGGATCAAGGCGCTGAAGTCGCCCGCCTCATGACCGCCCGCCCATGGCTAGGGCTCCTTGCTTCGGGCCCGATGAGCCCGGCTCTCTTCCGGATCGCCAACCTGCACATCCACCTCGGGCCGGTCGCCGCCGCGTCTCTTCGCGTCGCCTCGCGACTGGCCAACCGCCTGAAGGCCGGAACTGCCGTCGCCCCCGATAAGCTCACCGCCGAACTTATTCTGGTTTCCGGTCCGGAGTCCGGCTTTCCCGAACTCCTGGATCTCGCTATCAATGCCGGCATCGAGTGGCGCGGGCGCACCGCCATCTTCCTTGACTTCCGCTGCGACGCCTCCGACCTCGCCCCGCTTCGCAAACTCGGCGCTTCCGTCGGCACACTCGATTCGCTGGACTCGTTCCCTGAAGCTCATTTCGCCGCCGACGCCGATAATGACGCCCGCCGGCGCCTGCAACGTTTCGCCACCGCTACAAAATCCCATATCTTCTACGTCACTCCGGGCCGCAAGCAGTTCTTCGCGGCCGGCACGGCGTTCACCGGCACACTCTTTACGCCCTTGGTCGCAGCCACCGTCGATTGCCTCAGGAGGGCCGGACTCTCTCAGGCCGACGCCCTATCGATCGCTGAACGCAATACGCTCCAGACCCTGCGCTCCTGGCTCAAGGCCGGCCGCAAAGGCTGGTCCGGTATGCTGCCGGAGGGGGACCTCGAGGCCGTTCGCCGCCAGCTCGCCGCTCTCCAGGCGGAGAACGAGCTCCTATCCACCTATTTTGCCAACACCGCCCAACTGGCCCTCCTGTTATTCGGCGAAGATACCGAGTGGCTCAACGCACTCTCGCAACCGGCCTCGCCCATAATGGAGACCATGGATGATTTGCAATCCCGGCGTCTCGCCGTTACAGGCCGCCTGGCGGCGAACCTCGCCCACGATTGGAATAACCTGCTGACGCTGCTCGCTGCGCAGGCAAACGAGATCTCGCTCGCTCTTCCGCCCGATCATCCCGCCCGCGGGCTAACCGCCGAGCTGAACAACTCGCTCGCCCACGCATCGGATTCGCCCCGCCGCCTGCTCCGTTGGCTGCGCGAGGAGCCTGGCGTCCTGAAACAGACGGACCTCAATGAAGCCATCCGCGCTTCCCTACCCCTCATCCGTCTCGCCTTAGGAAAAGGAATCGGCTGCAACTTGGATCTGGTGCGGAACCTGCCATCCATACAGCTCGATGAACCCCTGCTCCGCAACGCGCTGCTCAATCTCGCGATGAATGCCGCCCAGGCGATGAACGGCCGCGGGACGTTCACGATCTCCACCGCGCCGGGAATCCGGCTGACCGTCGCCGATACGGGCCGTGGCATGGACGAAGAAACCCGTGCCCGCGTGTTTGAACCCTTCTATTCAACGCGGCAGGCCAGCGGCGGCAGTGGCCTCGGCCTGGAAACCGTGAAGGCCTTCGCGCAGTCCCACAATGCAGCCGTCGAGATCGACACGGCCCCCGGCCGGGGCTGCCGCTTCATCTTTGAACTACAGGGGCGGGCGCGGTAGCACTCCCTGCACGCCGCCCTTCACCTTCACCGGCCGCCGGAACACACCGGCATCCGTCGCTACGAAAATCGAGTCGCTCCCAAACGCGAGACCCCGCACCGCTCCCGCGGGCGAATGCAGAATCGCCGCCACTCGACCATTCGCCTCGCACATCTGCACGCCTAAGTCAGTCGCAAAATACACCTGCCCAATCGAGTCGAGCGCCGCTCCGCGCACCCCACTCATCCATCCCATCTCCGGCAGTTCCAGCCGGAAAAACGGCTCCCCATTCCGCAGTGCCCCTCCCGCGCCGATCTGGTAAGACCATGCAAACCGCCCGCCCGCATCCGTCACTACAACCATCCCGTCATCCGGCGATAGCGCAATTCCCGACGGCGCCGCCATCTCCAACTCCACGAACGGCCCGCCTGCCTTACCGGCGCGCTTCTTCAACGCGTCCACAAAATAAACATCGCCGTTAGCCGTTACCGCTAATCCCGCCGCGTCCACCTCCCGCGCGACAACCTTCTCGTCCGCTCCGTACGAAACGACACGCCCGCCCGTGGCCGCATAGACGCGCCCATCGCTACCCACGGCCAGCTCTTTCACTGTTCCAACGCCAGAGCGGAAAACGCTGCCGCCGGCCTTGTAGATATTCCCCTTCGCCGCATAATAGACAGCGCCGTTCAATCCGGCTATCGCTGTGGCTCCGCCATCGAGCACGTTTGACCATCCCTTGTCCGCCCACACAATCGACGACACTTTGCCGCGCGGATCCCAACCCTTCTGGTCCAGCGCCGCCGGCTCCCGCACTGAAATTGGCTCCGGATATCCGCGCCACAGCCAGCGGAGCGCGTCCGGCAGAATCGCCGCGCCATGTTTCATGTTGTGTCCTTCGTCTCCCAGTTCCAGCTTCGCGTCATAACCCGCAAACTGCAGGGCCTCCAGCATCACCTGGTTATTCACCGGCCAGCTCCCCGCATAAAATGTTCCCTGCGGCTGATTCGGCGCAATGTGGTCGTTCTTGCCTGCCTGCAGGAATACGCGAATCGGCCTGGCCTCGGACTTCCGGATCGTCGCCGCGAAACTGTCGCCGCCCTTCATCGCCACGAACGTGCCGATAAAACTCAGCACCCGCCGGAACTGATCGGGCCGGTGCCACGCCGCGACCAGCGCGCCCACAGCTCCCGTGCTGACCCCGTAAATCCCACGATCGTTCGGATTGCTCGACAGGTTGTAGCTCTTCCCCACTTCCGGAATCAACTCTTCCACCAGGAACTTCGCGTACCGGTCGCTCAACGAGTCATACTCAAACACCCGCTCAAACCGGCTCTGCGCTTTCTCTGACGCCGCCGGCAGCACTCCCGGATCCACAAAGATCCCAATCATCGGCGGCAGTTCTTTCTTGTGAATCAGGTTGTCGAACACCACGGGCACGCGTACACCATTGCCCAGCGCCCCGCTCCCATCGAGAAAGATCATGAACGCCGCGGGCCTGCTCCGGTCATATTGCGCCGGCACGTAGATCGAGTAGTTATGCGGCGTTCCCGGAAAGCACTTCCCCGGCGCCAGTACATGCTTCGTTACCACGCCCTTCGGCACGCCCTCCTTCGGCTGCGAATCCGGTCCCAACGAGTATTCCAGCGCGCGGCAGGCAAACTGCGAGAGGCAAATTGCGGCAACGAGAGCAAATCTTTTCATCGTCTGGGCAGTCTACCAAACTCATCTCCGCCGAAGAGACCAATGTTAAGATCGCCTTTACGCATGAAACCCGTCCAC
The DNA here is from genome assembly GCA_016185425.1 of Acidobacteriota bacterium. Taxonomy (GTDB): domain Bacteria; phylum Acidobacteriota; class Terriglobia; order Bryobacterales; family Bryobacteraceae. Next base: position 80,638 of record JACPNQ010000019.1, read on the forward strand.
TACTGGATCGGCGCATTGATGCTTGCCTTCAGCTTGGTGAACTACTTTGACCGCACAATCCTATCGGTCGCCGCGCCAGGGATGATGAAGGAATTTGACCTCACGCCGACCGGGATGGGTGTCGTTTTCTCGGCATTTCAAATCAGCTACACCGCCCTGATGACGCCCGGTGGCCGCTGGTCGGACCGCTTCGGCCCGCGTAACATGCTCGCCGTTGTCGGCATCGGCGCCGGTCTGCTCACGGCGTTGATGCCTCTAGGCGCGATCCCCGGACTCGGGATTTGGATCGGCGTCATCCCCGCGCTGGTGATCGTGCGGCTCGGCTTCGGCGCGTTCACTGCTCCGCTCTATCCAGCCACCGGCCGCATGAATGCCAACTGGATTCCCTCCGGCCATCGCACGCGTTTGCAAGGGCTCGTCAACTCCGGTGCGGGGTTCGGCGGAGCCGTGTCGCCGATTCTCTTCTCGGCGATGATCGCTCGCTACGGGTGGCGTACGTCGTTCGTCTTCGCCGGCGCCGCTTCCATCGCCCTTGGCCTGGTCTGGTTCTTCACCGTGCGCGACCGCCCGTTCGCCGTCTCGCCAACGCAACCGGAGTGGGGCCCGCTCCTCCGCGACCGGAACATGCAATGGTTGATCATTGGCTTCGCCGCGGTCGACTACTTCGAATACATCTTCTTCTACTGGCTCTTTTACTATTTGGGCGAAGTCCGCAAGCTGTCGCCGGATGACACAGCCTTCTACACGACAATTCCCTTCCTCGCCTGGGTCGTCATGATGCCGGCCGGTGGGCTGCTTACCGATCTCCTCATCAAACGCTACGGCACGAAGAAAGGAATGCGCGCCGTGGCGATGTCGTGCATGACCCTCTCTGTGCTCTGTCTCGTCGCCGCGTTGCGGGCGCCTGACGGAAATACGAACACACTGGTGGCGCTGCTATCTCTCGCCTTCGGCTTTTGCGCGATTGCCGATGTCGTCTACTGGTCCGCGGTCATCTCAATCAGCGGAACGCAGGTCGGCGCGGCATGTGGCCTGATGAACACGGGCGGCAACCTCGGCGGCGGCATCGCACCCGTATTGACCCCAATGATCGCGTCTGCTTACGGCTGGTCGGCCGGCCTCTATTTCGGCGCCGTTATCGCCCTGATTGGCCTCTTCGCCTGGCTCTTCATAAACCCTCAAAAAACCGTGCCAGGGACGCATTCAGTCCAACCTTGATCTCTTCGGACCGGTATACGGCATCCGATCCCAATAGTCCGCCGGTCCCTTCGCGCGCGGATCTCCCGTCTCCCGCATCCACCGATCCACACGGGCCGCCAACTTCCTTCGCACCGCCGCATACCGCCGATCCCCGGCCAAATTTTTAACCTGCCCCTGGTCACTCCCGCAGTCGTACAGCTCCTCAACCGGCCGCTTGGCAAAACACAACCGGAACGCCTCCGACTCCGCCAGGTCCATTACCAGCCGTTTCGTCGCCGACTCGTCAACATCCCCATACTCGCCCACTGCCCAATACAATTCCGGGTCGCCCGCCGGCCACCGCTCCGGCTCCAGATTTCGTAGGTACAAATACTCCCGCGTCCGAACGCCGCGCACCGGATAACTCAAATCCCCGCGACGCACATTCGCATGGCGCTCCCGCTCCAGGAACACCTCCTCCCGTAGCGGCGGCCGCAGCAAACTCTTCGCCGTCGCATCGCGCGGAACCGGCACTCCCGCGGCCTCCAGAAACGTCGGGCACAAATCGCCCAGCGTCACGAACCCCTCATGCCGCGCCCCCGTCTTCACCCGCCCCGGCCACCGCAGCGCCAGCGGCACCCGCACTCCCAGGTCATAACAATTCGCCAGCCCCCGCGGTATCTGCCACCCGTTGTCTCCCGTCATCGCCACCAGCGTCCGGTCCAACTCCCCAGTCCGCTTCAGCTCCCCTAGAATCTCTCCGCACTCGCTGTCGAACTGTTGTACCTCCGCATAGTAACCGCGAATGTCCTCTCGCACCACTGGATCATCCGGCAGATGCGCGGGCGGGCGGATCGCGGTCAATGCAATCCCCGCGCGCGAGCCCCGGTCCCACGGCACATGCGGATCGTGCGATCCAAACCAAAAGCAGAATGGCCGGTCCTTCGGCCGGGCAGCCAGAAAGGCCGCAAAGCTTTCAAACACCCGCCCCGCCGGATTCCCATTCTTCGTTTTTCCCGGCCCCCACCCCTTCCCCGAGTAGCCCACAAAATACCCGGCCTTCTCCAGCAACGCCGGATACGTTGCCACGCCCTCCGGAAGCGGTCCATAGAGATTCGCCGCCGCGCCCAGCCGATGTGTCTCCTGCCCTGTCAGCAGCATCGACCGCGACGGCGAGCACGACGGATTCGGCGCAAACGCATGGGTAAAGAGCATCCCCTCTCGCGCAAGCCCATCGAAGGTGGGCGTCTTCACCGCCGGATCCGCATATACGCCCGCGTGCGGATATGCCCAGTTATCGGCCAACAGGAGAAGCAGATTCGGACGCGGATCGGCAGCCAATAACGACCCAACAAACACCCGCCGCGACAGGAAAGAATGCATAGGCAACGCCAATGCTATCGCACTACCCGTCTACACTAAATAATCGTGAATCGCCTCCAATCGCTCGACGCCTTCCGCGGGCTAACCATCGCGCTGATGATCCTCGTCAACACTCCCGGCGATGGCCGCCACGTCTATGCCCCGCTCCAGCACGCGGAATGGCACGGCTGGACGCTCACCGATTGCGTCTTCCCCAGCTTCGTCTGGATCGTCGGCGTGGCCATCGCACTCTCTCTCGGCGCCAAGCTCGATCAACCCCGCTCCGCGCTATACAAATCCATCCTCCGCCGCGCCGCCATTCTCTTCGGCCTCGGTCTCCTCCTCTACGCCTTCCCGACATTCCCCGTCGACACGTTCCGCATATTGGGCGTCCTGCAGCGCCTCGCCATCTGTTACGCAGTCACCTCGATCCTCTTCCTCAACACCTCCATCCGCGGGCAGATCGCCGCCATCGCTGTCCTGCTCGCCGGGTACTGGGCCATCATGATGTTCATCCCAGCGCCCGGTTACGCGCCCGGCAACCTGACCGTCGAAGGCAACATCGCTCACTATGTGGACAAAATCATCCTCGGCAACCACAACTACCGCAGCACCAAGACCTGGGACCCGGAAGGCATTATCAGCACGCTTCCGTCCATCGCCACGTGCCTCCTCGGCGTCCTCGCCGGCCATATCCTGAAGGCGGCCAGCGGCATTCCCCAACGCACCCGGCGCCTCATTGTCATCGGCGCCGCCCTCATCGCCGCCGGCCTCCTGCTCGATCCCGTCCTGCCCATCAACAAAAAACTCTGGACTTCCACCTTCTCGCTCTTCATGGCCGGTCTTGACTTCGCCTCTTTCGGCGCGCTGCTCTGGCTCATCGACGGCCGCGGCCTCGTCGCGCCCTTCCGGCCCTTCGTCGTCATGGGTATGAACGCCATTGCGCTCTATCTATCGAGCGAGTTCCTCGACACCATCATGAATTTCATGCACTGGAAGCAACCCATCTACGAGACCATCTTTGTTCCTCTCGCCAGCCCCATCAACGCCAGCCTGCTCTTCTCTATCGCCTACGTGCTTCTACACATGGGCTTGGCCTACTTCCTCTACTCCCGCAAACTCTTTTTTCGAGCATGAAGGCATCCCGCTGTCAACTAACCCCGCCACGCCAGTGCATACGACTTCGGCATATGCCCGTCGTATACAATCTTCCCCTCCGCCCGCAGCTCCGGCAGCAACACTACCTGCCGCACAATCTCCGGTATCATCACCATCCCCACATACTTCCCCAAGCACTCATGCGATCCATATCCAAACGTGAAGTAGTGATACCAATTCCGCCCCGCCTGGAACTCCTCCGGACTCTCAAACGCCTTCGCATCGAACATCGCCGACTGCGTCAGCGCCAACACGTTCGTCGATGCCGGAATCACCGTCTCCCGCTCCGTCCCCTTCGCCAACGTGTATTCCTGCGACGTCTGCCGGAACATATACGGCGAAATCGGCACAAATCGCAGCGCTTCCCAAACAATGCCATCGAAGGTCGATGTATCTTCTGACTTCGCCGCATTCCTCGCCTGCTCCAGCAACTCCGGCCGCTCCAGCAGGAACTGAATCGTCTGCACCGTCGCCTGCGCCGTTGTCTCAATCGTCCCGATCAGCAGGCCGCCCGCGTTCGCGCCCACGCGCTGCAAATCGAAATTCACCGAGTCCGGGAACTTCGTTCGCATCATTCGGGTCACAATATCGTCCGCTACCCGCTTATCCCGCCGCCACATCTTCCGGAACGGAGCCAGCAGCCACTCCAGCTTTGCCGTCAACGCCTTCGTCACAATCAACGCCGTAATGTATTTCCCCAGCTTTTCGCCCGACGCCGCGTGGCTCTCCTCTATCCGCCTCCGCTCCTCCGGCGTCGCGATGTCAAATGGCTGGTTATAAAACGTATCCACCTGCGCCCAATACGACCACTCCATCAAATCCTTCCGATGCATCCCGATCAGCCCGAAATAGTCCCGCACAATCGTCGCGGGCACCATGCGGCAATACTCGCCGACAGCGTCGATCTTCCCGCTTGCCTTCTCCAAAATGTCGCGGCCGATATCCGCCACCATCTTCCGCACTTGCGGCAGGTCGTCGCGGTTCAACAGTCCCTGCATAATCGACTTCTCCCGGTAATGCAGCGCATCGTCGTCGTGCATCATCAGGTAGCTATTCGCCATCTTCGGCTCATACAGCCTCACTGTGAACACCTTCGGCATGTTCAACAGCTCGATCACGTCGTCGAAAAGCGCCACCAGCACGCACTCCGGCAGCACGAGGATCGGCCGCCGGTCGCGCAGCTCCTGGAAAAACGCCAGCGGTTCCCCGGCCATGATCTCCCGCACCAGCTTCAACCGGCTCTCTGCCGGTTCATTGTCCACGCGGTCGAGGTAGGACATCGGTTTCGGCGCCATCGGCAACTCCCTCTTTACAGCGACTTCAAATACTCCACCAAATCCCAACGATCCTGGTCCGACAGAATGGTCGTCGCGTACTCATGCCCGGCATTGCTGTTGCTCGGTTTCGTCGTATCGAATAGCAGTTCCGGAACGTCGCGGTCTCCTTGCTTCACGCCAACTTTCTCTACGTCGAGTTCTCGCGTCCCTACCCGGAACTGCTTCGGCCTCTTCTCCGCCGGCAATAACAAGTCGTAAAGCGTCGGCACGGACCCGTTGTGCAAATACGGCGCCGTCGCCCAAATGCCGTTCAACGGCCGTCCTTTGTACGCCCGTAGCGAAGCAAACGGAGCCGCTGTCGTATCCGGAAGATAGTTCCCGGACTTCACCGTCGGCTTAATATCGTTTTGGAAGAAACTGTCCACCAGTTCCACCGCCCAATCGAAGCCGCGCCGCACAAACCACTTATCCGGATCCGGCGTCGCCACGACATTCTCCGTGGCCTTGGTCAGCAGCGCCGCCACCGGCGCTTCCGTGTCCAGCAGAACACTCCCCACCCCTATCTTCGTGTACCAGTTCCGCTGAATTCCGCTGAAACCCTTGTAGTCAACGCTGTTATTCGCCATCGTCCTGTCGGTGCCGATCTCATCCAACTGGGTCATCTTGGCTATCACGCGCCGCGCCTTGCTCGAACGGTCGATCTCCGCATGGCACTCCACGCAGTGCTTGTCGAATAGGTGCTCGCCGCGCTCCCGCTTCGTCTCGTCAATCTTTGGAAGCCCCGCCTTCTCCACCGCCTCCGTCCACTGCGGCGACTGCAACGACGCCAGCCGGTCCTCAATCAACCGCAGATTATGCACATTGATCGACGACTGGAAGCTGATATGCTTCGGCCCGAATCCCTGCCCGCCAATCACCGAGGAGATGGTCCAGCCATCCTTCTCCGCCCAATCCAGAATCCCAAATACTCCGATCACTTCTCCCGTATTTCGCCCGATCGGTCCGACTCCGGCGTTCGCCGCAATCCCGTTCCACTGGACGTAATCGTGTTGCGGAATGTCCCACAAGAACGGATAGCTGACCGGCGCGTTCGGCGGGTTGAAAATCTTGTTCCGCAGAATGTCGCGCTGCTTATCGGTTAGCTCCCTCATCAGTTTCCGCATTAAGTGATCCCGGTCGTTCCCGTTCAATACGGGCTGCATCTTCGCAATCAGCGCGCTCGTTTCAGCCGGCGTCAGCGACCCCTTCAACACCATCGTCAACGCCTCTGGATTCAATAAATGCTCCAGTACCCGGTTGTAGATCCGTCCAAACGCATCCAGTCGCGCATAGCCATAAGGAACCGGGAAAAGCTGGCCGTCCGTCTCCGTTTCGCTCTTGTTGAAGAAGTTATACGCCGCCATCCGCAGCGTGTGTTTGTCCAGGTCTTGGTTCACCTCGGCCTCGGACTTGTAATTGCCCGCCCGCAACACCGCGTCCACGAACCTCTTCTTCTTCGCGCCGTCGTCCTGCGTCTTCGCCAGCGACGCTTCCAGCGCCTGCATAAACCGGTCCATGTCCGCCGCGCCCGGTCCGCCGTCGATCCGTATCCCAACACCCTTGTAATTCACCTGCGCCGAATGGCACGCCGCGCATGTGAAACCCATATATTTCTTGCCTTGATAGGTATCCAGCACCATCCCTACCGGCAGCGCGTCCGGATTACTCTTCGTCTTCTTTTGTGGCAGATAACGGTAGTAACTCATGTTGTCCGGCGACCGGAACGGCTCCATGGAATTCGCCTGCTCCAGGCACAGGAAGAAGTCGTATGGCAGTAGGTCGGACCCTTGCGTGATGTTATAAAACCACAGGCTGTCCGCCGCCGTCCATCCTTGATCCAAATAGACAATCCTCGTCGAGGTATCCCCGAATTTATCCGCCTCCACCGGCACCGCGCCGCGGTCCGGATCGTTGTCCACCACTTTGTAGTACGCCCGTTCGAAGAGCGTCGACGAACCCAGGAACATTGCCACCACGCCCACCAGCAGCGCCACTCCAATCGCTCGCCAAGCGTGTCTCTCTATCGAATAGATCAAATATACGAGGTACTTTTGCATATCGGCATCTTTTTAACCATAGTGGCCGGAATATGTCAATCGTTTCTGTCGAAATAATAATAAATCCAAACTCATCGTCACGCGGCTCGCCTCCGCTGGCCGTGATTGCATCGGCCGGTAAATCGCCAGCAACGCATCCCGCACTCCATCGGCATCGAGCTCGGCCGCTGTCGCAACCCGCTCTTGCCCGGCCAGATCGAACAACGTCGAAAACTCCTCGATCGTCCGTTCCCGCCTGTCCCGCCCCTTCCCCCGCAGCTCAATGAAATCCTCCGGCGCCGGAACCGCTACAAGCAGCCGCCCATCTTCCCGCAGAACCCTCCGGAACTCCGCAACATTCATCCTCGCGGTAATCGACATGACCGCGTCAAAAGCCCCGTTCGAATACGGAATCGCCCGATCCGCGTTAGCGACAATCCACTCGCACTCCGGATACCGCCGCGCCGCCGCATCCACAGCCGGAATAGAGATGTCGACGCCACATCCCGCAACTCCGAGGTTGCCCAAATAGAATCCATCTCCACACCCGGCATCCAGTACGCGGTCCGGCTTATCCACCCGCAACATCGCCCGAACGCCCGCGAGGAGCGGATCCGTCACGCCACGGTCATGCAGCCGCCGCCGCGCGGCCACAGCCTCCGCCGTATCCCCGGGCGCCTTCGACTTCTTGTCCTGCGGCTGCAGCAAATTCACATACCCGCTCCGCGCCACGTCGAACGAATGCCCACGATCGCAAGCCAACCGCCGCCCCTTCCGGACCAGCCGCTCTCCGCACCCCCGGACCGAACACACCAGGAAAATAGTGTCAGACACCAATTTAATCTTCCAACTCTGACATAATCGCAAACATGTTGCGCCGCACTCTTTTAGCCGCAATCCCCGCGCTCATCGCGCAGGAACCGAAACGACGCCAGCCGGATGTTCCCTACGTCCCCACCACGGAAGCCGCCGTCCGCGAAATGTTGAAGCTCGCCAAAGTGCAGAAGTCCGACATCGTATACGACCTCGGCTGTGGTGACGGCCGTATCGTCATCACCGCCGCGAAAGAATATGGCACGAAAGGCGTCGGCATCGACATCGATCCCCAACGCATCAAGGAAGCCAAGGAAAACGCCCGCAAAGCCGGGGTCGAACACCTCGTCCGTTTCGAGGAAAAGGACCTCTTCGTCGCCGACTTCAGTGAAGCCACTGTGGTCACCCTCTTCCTTCTCCCTCGCATTAACCTCCAGCTCAAGCCCAAGCTATTGAAGGACCTCAAACCAGGCACTCGCGTTGTTTCAAACACCTTCGACATGGGCGACTGGAAAGCCGAAAAGGAAGTCAACCTCGGCGAGTCCGACGACGAATACACGGGCCTCAGCCAGAAATTCTTCCTCTGGACCATCCCCGCCAAGTAAATGGTGTCAACGACCAATTTAATCTAGCCAAGTCGGAAGCGACAACGGCTAGGAGGAGGCGCCCCCTGATGAAACTCGCCAGCCGAAGATCGTTCCTGGGATCCATTCCCGCCGCCGCTCTAGTGGGTGTAGCCGCGCAGCCTCCTGCGGGAGACGGATTGCCGAATCGCCCGAAAGTGCCCGGTATGTTGAGCCTCCATGCACGCCGGCGTACCAAAGAGGCAGGACCGTCCGAAAAGATCCTCCAATGGCCCGTGGCCCGCACGGCGATCATCATCTGCGACATGTGGGACACGCATACCTGCGGCATGTCGGCGCAGCGTGTCGCGTTGATGGCGCCTCGGATGAATCAGGTGGTCAGCGCCGCTCGCAGCCTGGGTGTAATGATCATCCATGCGCCGAGCGACACGATGAAATACTACGAAGGCACTCCCTGGCGGGAGCGGATGCGCAGGGCCCCCGCCGTGGCGTCTCCGTTCCCGATCCTCGCACGATGTCCGCGCGTCCCGGATGAGGAACGCGACTTCCCCATTGATGACTCCGCCGGCGGCTGCGACGACCCGATCGTAAACCGGAGCGAAGGGCCTCCATATCCCTGGTCCCGTGAGCACCCGGCCATCGACATCGTGGGCTTCGACGGCGTTAGCGAGAGTGGCCAGGAAATCTACAACTTCTGCAAGCGGGAAGGCATCGACAAGATTGTCCTGATGGGGGTCCATACGAACATCTGCATATTGAATCGCGGATTCGGGACACGGCAATTCACCCGGCTCGGTTTCGAAGTCGTGCTGGCACGAGATCTTACCGACTCCATGTACGATCCCCGCACCCGCCCATTTGTCAGTCACGCGCGCGGAACGGAGTTGGTGATCGAACATATCGAAACGATGTGGTGCCCATCGATCCTCAGCGAGGATCTGAGGCAGGTCATTCCGGGCTCGGCCGATCCGCAGCACGGCGGAAAAGGGAAGCGAACGGCGCGATAGTTCGAGTCCGCTCTCACAGTAAAGAGTGAGGTTTTCTTTTCACTCCAAGGTCGCAGCCAACGTCGGCAGGATCAGCGAACGGAACAAGTCGTTGATTTCCTCGGGAGGAAGTGGGCTTCTATTCTCGACCCACCAATTCAGCACGAGAATGAATGTCGAGGCCACATACTGTGCGAAAAGATCCGGCGGCATCTGCGCCGGTTTTTTCCGCCGTCCTTGAAAGTCTTTGCTCACGTCGCCGGCAATCCTTTCAGCAAGCACCCTCTGAAGGTGCTCATGGATGATGGCTCGACCCCTGGACCCGATCATCGCCTCGCCAATGCGTCGCTGCTGGCGGATGTGCTCGAAGATCGGAAGGCCGAAGGAAATGACTTTTTCGTACCGTTTTGCCGTGGATGGCAGTCCCGCCGGATGAACGGAGCGGAGCATGTCACGCATTCCGCTGACAAGCAACTCGTCTTTGTCGCGGAAGTGCATGTAAAAAGTTGATCTGCCAACGTTGGCGCGATCCAGAATCTCCTTCACCACAATGGAGTGGATGCGGATTGCGAGAGAGTGATCTTTGCGATTGCCGCCAGGCGCCTTATCGGGCCGAAGGGCGTGGTGTACGGAATTGATGCGTCGCTGGCGATGATTGCCAGGGTGCGTAACAAGGCCGGGCGGATGGCCGCATCCCCGTTCTAAGCGAAGCCGATTTGAACAGGGTCGAGAGTGGCGCGGTGGGACGCAGCGGCTTGCAATTTGTTCCCGCCGGTGAGGAGTCGGATAGGAAACGAAGAGTTCAGCGATGACACCCGGCCTCCGCAAGTTCGCGCTCACTTCGCACATCAGCTTCTCGGTCGGCTGGCTCGGCGCGGTCGCGGCCTTTTTGTCTCTCGCCGTCGCAGGCCTGACCAGTCAGGATATGCAGACAGTGCGTGCCGCCTATCTCGCGATGGACTTGACCGCTCGGTTCGTCATCGTCCCTTTGGCATTGGCTTCGCTGCTTACCGGGATTGTCCAGTCACTGGGCACCCAATGGGGACTGTTCCGGCACCGTTGGGTGCTGGCGAAACTCCTGATAACCGTTCTTGCCACCATCGTCTTGCTGGTCAAGATGGCGCTGATTGGCTCGGCAACACACCTGGCCGGAGCGGCGACATTGGCCAGTGCCGATCTTCGCGTAGCGGGGACGCAACTGGTGGTCCACGCCTCCGGCGGCTTGCTGGTATTGCTCGTGACCGCGTTACTCTCTGTGTACAAGCCATGGGGCCTAACGCGCTACGGGCGGCGCAAGCGGCAGGAGCGTCGTGAGAGTGCCGGTCTGATCAACCTTTCCCCAATCATGACGGCAGAACATCGCATGGCCCCGCGGACCCCGGAAGACACGTCCATGTCGACCCCGCTCGTGCATGCTGATCCAGCCAAAGAGCAGCTCTGCCGCGGTCTCCCCTCAAAACTCAAGATCTTCCTCGCCGTCATCGGTGTAATCATGCTGGGATTCGTCATATTGCACCTGACTGGTCATAATCTTCACGGTCACTGATTCTGCCAGCCTTCAGTGCCAGGGCTCCGTGCACGCCGGCGACGACTTCCGTTTTGCCTCGTCGTCTTGTGACCAAGGAGCACAGGACACCAAAACAACGAGTGCTGCTCTGCCCTGTTTCATGGTCCCTCCGGCTTCTGCAAATGGCTCGTCCGGCTTCTCGCCGGATGGGTTTCGCACATCACGACTGCGACGACGAGGCCCGAGGCTACCGTGAGGCCTCCGATGCTCGCGATGGCCGGCGTCATTCCGAAGCGGTCCGCAAGCGACCCCGCAAGCAGTGCTCCCAGCGCGTAGCCGCCGTCACGCCAGAGTCGATAGACGCCCACCGATGATGCCCGCCAACGGGGATGCGCGACGTCCCCGATAGCAGCGAGGAGTGTGGGGTAGACCATTGCGGTTCCCAAGCCCAGCATTGACGCGCACAAGGCCCAGCAAAAGAAGCCGCTGGTCAGGACAAGCGCGATGATACTTACGCCCTGCAGCAGCATGCCGCTGGCAATGAGTGTTTTGCGTCCGGCGCGATCCGAGAGCGCGCCCGTGCCAAGTTGCGTCAAGCCCCACACCGCCGGGTACACTGCGCTCAACAAGCTGATGTCTTTGAGGGGGAGTCCACGTGCCGCGAAGTAGAGGGGAAAGAGTCCCCATGCCATGCCGTCGTTGAGGTTGTTGATCATCCCGGCTTGACTCACCGAGAAGAGCGCGCGGTCCTTCCAGCTCGTGAGCCAAAAGATGCTTCCGAACGAGCGCGTCTCGGTACTCAGGGGCTGGGCCTTGACTTCCTGGCGCACGTGGTCGAGCGTCTCGCGAACGGTGAAGACGGACAAGAGAAGACCCGCAAGGGCGGAAACCCCACCGATAACGAGCGGAGCGCTGCGCAAGCCGAAGGCGCTGGCGAGATAGCCGGAACCCAATGCCGCAAGCGAGAGGGCAAGATAGCCCGACGCCTCGTTGAGCCCCATCGCCAGGCCACGGTTGTTCGGCCCAACAAGGTCAATCTTCATGATCACCGTGGTGGACCAGCACAGACCTTGATTGAGCCCCAGAAGCACGTTGGCAATGACAATCCACTGCCACGACGGCGCAAAGAAAATAAGGAGGGGTATCGGCAAAGCAAGGAACCACCCGGCAACGAGGATTCGTTTGCGGCCGATGCGGTCGCTAATGCGTCCGGCAAACAAGTTCGCAAGTGCCTTGGTGAGCCCGAAGCTGACGATGAAGGAGAGAATTGCCGCGCGGGAGACCAGGCCAAACTCGCGTTCGGCAAGCAACGGGAGCACGACGCGCTCCATACCGGCCATGGACCCGACAAACGCATTTACGACGACAAGCAGGGAAAACTGCTCCCAGTTCTCGCGAAGCCCGAGTTTGATGTCGGCGCGATCGGTGAGCGTGGGGTCGTTATCAGGAGATGGCACAACGGTTTGCCCCCGCCTCAAGGTCGGTCGGATCACCCTCGGGCAGCACGCCCGCCTCGTTCCACTCGACGATGCGCGTATGGTTCGGGGGTGCCGGCGGGATGCGCGCAAGGATGCGCTCGACAAACCCTTCCTCGCAAGCGAGCCAGTCCCGGAGCCGCCCGGCAACGTCGCCAAGGCAAGCAACCAACGGCACGCCGTCAAACCAGACCGGTTCGCTCGCATGTCCCGGAAGGACGAGCACTTCCGGGACATCCGCAAGCAGTCGTTTGAGCGTGTGATACAAGAGCCGGGCACGCTCGCGCGCCTCGTCGGCGTCCGCGTGCAGATCGGGTCTGCCGACACCGGAGAGAAACAGCGTGTCACCAGTGAAGAGTGCGGCCCTGTTGACGGCGTAGGAAGTGCTTTCCAAGGTGTGACCGGGACACGCTACCGCCGCGAGCGTCACCGCGCCGAACGTCACGGTATCGCCGTGAGCAAAGCGTGTGAAGGGGAAATGCACTCGCTCTTGAGGAGGAAGGAGCAGCGTCGCCCCGGCCTCTGTTGCCAAGGCGCGTGAGCGCGACAGATGATCCGCGTGCACATGGGTGTCGAGCACATAGCGGATACACCACCCGTGCTCGGAGGCAAGGGTCAGGTAAATGCTTGGTGGCAATGAAGCATCAAGAACGAATGCCTCCCCCTGCGATCCGACCAGGTACGAAAGGCACCCTTTCCCCGTCCGGCGAATTTGGATGACCCGTATACGTTCGTCGGCGACCGGAACTGCCGCCGTGTTCCACGCAAGGCTCCACGACTTCATACCACCGTCGAGAAAGAGCGCCTCAAAACCGCGCGCCTGGAGCGCCTGCGCCGCGGCCTGGCTCACAACTCCCATGTTGCAGATCGTCACCACCGGACACACCACAGGGAGGACCGCATCGGCAAGGGCGCCATGTCTCCCCTGCTTCAGGTCGTTGTACGCGTCGATGTGGATACTGCCTGGAATCGACCACTGCGCCCTGTCCTCGCGCGTACGAATATCGAGCACGGTGACCGGCTTCGCGGCCACCAGCCATTCCCGCAGTCCTTCGGCAGTAATCGACTTGCTCACGATTGCGCTCCCGTTGCGGTGGGCAAGCCTTGCATCTTCCACTCGGGAAACCCGTTCTGCAATCGATACGCTTGGTAACCGTGCTTGCGCAGCAACCCCACGGCGTCATCGGCGAAAACACAATACGGCCCCCGGCAGTACGCAACGATTGTGCTTCGCTGGGGGATCTCCTTCAGCCGCTGTTCCAGCATCGTGATCGGAATGGACCTTGCTGCCGCGATGTGTCCGGCGCGAAACTCCTCCTCGGGCCGCACATCAAGGACCACAACATCGTTCGTCCTCAGACGAGCGATCAACTGGTCGTTCGTGATCGCTTCGAGCGCCCGGCGGTCTTTCAAATAGGTTTCGACCACCCGCGACACCTCCGCGAGCCGCGCTTCGCCAAGCTGACGAAACGACAGCCAAAGACGCAAGACCTGCTCATCGGCCAATCGATACCGGGAAAAGAGTCCGTCGCGGCGTACCGCGACGAGTTGCGCGGCGCGAAGTATCTGGAGGTGTTGCGAGCAGTTCGCAACGGAAAGCGCCGCCTCACTGGCAAGCTCCTCAACGGAGCGCTCGCGCTGTGCAAGCAACTCCAAAAGCTCGAGCCGGCGCCCGCTCGAGAGCGCCTTGCCAATCCGCGCAAACTGCTCGAAGAGGTCGTCTTTAAACTGCCGTTTTACCCCTTGGCTAATCACTTCATTATTCAATCAACTACTTGAATATATGTCAATACGATCCAGCAAACCGTAGCTCCAACTTCTGCGAGAGATAGATTGCGGCTGCCGGTAACGTCCGGAGGGAAAGGGGCAAGCCTTCGTGGTTCCCCCGGGGAAAGCGGTCACTGGCGGCCAGGGAATTCGCATTGGGGTCTCGAGGCTTTGGAGCGTTTCATCGCGCGCGAGCGCTGCGCGCGTTCACGAATGCGTATTCGGAGTGCTCGCACTTGAGAGCGAGCCCGTGGATCCAAGACTATGAGCGAAATCGAGAACCGCGCAGAATGGAATTCGAGCAACATTAACGAATGCAGTGAAAATCGATCAGGCACTCCAACATCTGACGAGTGCGATTGGCCATACGATTCAGTCCACAGCGCGACGGAAGTTCAAGCGCGAGACTAACAGCGCCGCAGGTTGCGAACTACACCCTTTCAAACGTCAATCGTAGAAAGGACCGGGGACGGAATTCAAAGCGGATCGGTCCACGTTCCGCCCGGTCCGTTTCAAACCACAACCGGAAGCTGGACAGTTCCTTCCCCGTGTCATTCTGAATCCGCCCCTCCAACTCGGCCACGCCAGGCTCTCCATTGCTCTTTCGCGTCGTCTTCAGCCGGTGCATTTGTCCGTTGTGAACGAAGCGGGCGGTCCAGGAAGCGGCCTTGTTCCTCATCGCGCGGCTCACTGCATAGAGAAACGGACTGCACGGCTCATCGCTTGGCGATGTGCTGGCGTGCCCATGCAAATCGGAGCTGCTCGCAAACCGGGCTCGAATGTCCGCCATAAGTTTTTCCCGCTGCCCCCACTCCGTTGCCGGTAGATCCCTTATTCTAAGCAGGTGATTGGACACCCTCCCCCGTTCGATCCGTCCGCGAATCGCCGTAAATGATACGGTTCCCGAACCATGAAGCGCCGCGCGCGCCTCGGTCAAATCCTTTTCGTTCGACGCCGTCATGAAGCCGAAGTACAGGGCCGATTCGATCGAATCGCCTGACTCGACAATCGTCTCTTCAAATACTCCCAGGCGATTCAACCCCGCCGCCCGATCGGGCAGGGATCCGGCGCCAAACTCCAGTCTCAAATGCCGCTTTCCGCTCCCCTCGCTTTCGACCGCCCGAAAATATCCACTGCCCACATTGTCGCGATGTAATAGCGGCACGGATAACAGCAATACTGTCGCGCGCGCCCGATACTGGCACGAATAGGTACGCCCTTCTTGGTTAGGTGTCGCCTGCGCCGCCGGCGCCGCCAGCAGTGCGGCAAATCGCAATATGTCCCTCCGCTGTAGTCGCAAATGTGCCTCCTGACGTTCATGTACACACCCGGCCTCTTCGGAAGACGGTCGGCAGGAGGCGAAGGTCCGTCAACAAGCTATGGCCCCCGCAGCCTGTCACCAGTATGCCTCGTCGCATTGCATGGAGATTAAACAATGTAGAAATAGCCGTGAAACAGCACGACGCTGCCATGCTCGCCCACAGGTTTGGCGTCCCCCTCCTACTGTGGATCGCCAACTCCAGACTATGGCTAGCCGTGATCACCAGCGTCGCCGCCGTCACCATACCCTTCCATTGGGGTTCCACCTCCCGGAATGATTGCGTCAATGCCCCGTAGAAGCCGGCCGATACCGGCCGATACACGAACTCCGCCGCCATCGCCCTAAACGCCACGCGTTACCCGGCGCTCAGACCTCCAATTCCACCGCCGCATCAATAGCTCACCCGGGTTACGCGGCAAGCCGCGGAACACGTGTTCGATTGTCTGCATAAAAACAAATCCTGCGGGATTTGTTCTATCCGAAACTACAGGCGGATCCGGCTAAAGCCGATTGCGGATCGGTGAATGTTCAATGAAGCGAACACCGGCTCAGAAACCGAGCCGCAACCCGAATCGCAATTCCCGGGACCGCCCGATTGCGTCGGCCGCCGACTGCGTGGCGGTGATCCTCCCGAAATTCGAGCTGTTGGCGTTGCCATTCGGATTCGCGAAGTGCGGTGTGTTGCTCAAGTTGAACGACTCCGCCCGGAACTGCAGACCCACCTTCTCGGTGAACTTGAACGTGCGGAAAACGCTTAAGTCCATGTTCACGACGCCAGGCCCGCGCATCGTATTTCGGCCCACATTGCCAAACCGGACCCCAGTGGGGCGCGCAAACGCGCTGGTGTCGAACCATGTGCCGTCGTCGCCAACCTTACCCAGCTTTTCGACCGTCGTCTTCACCAGGTCCGGGGTCTGCGCGTTGCCCGGCATATTCAAAGCCGCTCCGGAGGCGCTCAGCGTGAACTGGCGGCCCTGGTAGGCGCCGAAGAGCCCGTTAAGCTGCCAGTCGCCCAGTACCGCCATGGGTACTCCTCTGGTTGCCCATTTCTTGCCGTTGCCGAAGGGGAGTTCGTACACATAGCCAAGCTGGAAAACGTGCGGGATGTTGTTCGCCGCTGAAGCGCGGTTGCGGGAAAACACACTGGCCGCATTCCAACTGAACGCAGTCCAGTCGCCGTAGTTAGCCAAATCGATAGCGTGGGAGTAGGTGTAAGCGCCTTTCAGAAAAAGCCCGCCTGCCAGGCGCCGGTTGATGGTCGCTTGCAGCGAATGGTAGTTACTATGCGTGCGGCCGTCAAACTCCCTCGTTGTCGCGGTCCGGCCGAATTTGGCGAAGAGCGGGCGGCCTGCATTGCCGCTGCCCGGTATCTGCGAGGCATTGATGTCGAGGAAAGCGAAGCCATTGACGGACGCTGTCCCGACGTACCCAACCGACGATACGAACTGCCCGGGGAGTTTACGTTCAATGATGAAGTTCCACGACTGGATGTAGCCGCGGTGCAAGTCCCGGTTGGCTACGGGATATCCCATCTCGCTCGCCGACGGTAGAGGGATCCTCCCTTTACTGATATCGGGACAGCAAATCGGCGGAATCCCCACACCATTGCCTAGCGGCCGGTTCGGCACCCCGGCGGCCACGTAATTGGGATCCGTGGTAACGGGCTGGTAACCGTTGATGCCATTGAACACGGCAACGACCGTCAGCGGATACCAGCCGCGCAATGCCTGGGCGCCCCAGGGGTGCGAGTGGAAGGTAAGGCCATAACCGCTCCGGATTACTGTCGAACTGCCCAATTGATAGGCGAAACCCACGCGCGGCGCGAAGAGCTTCTTGCTATAACCGACATTGCTGTCCTGAGGAATACCGCCGCGGCCGCCCACCAGCACCTCGTTCGTTGTGGGGTCATACGACTCGATGCCCAGCCCCGCCGAACGCGTCCGGTTCGGATAAAGCTCCCAACGCAGGCCCAGGTTCAAAGTCAGTTTGGACGTCGCGCGCCAACGGTCCCGAATGTAGAGCCCGAACACGTTTTCGAGACTGTCCATCTTGATGAACTGGCTGCTCTTCCCCGAATCCGTCGGCATCCCCAGCAGAAAACCCGCCAAACCGTTCCAGCCGTTCTCAAACGATGGTGTGCCTCCCTGGAACCCGCCGATCGCTGCAAGAGCCGCCGGGTTCAGGGACGTGATGGCATTGCCGAAGCCAAACGAACCGCGCGGGCCCGCGCCAAGCTCCGGCTGCCAGTGGTTCATAAGGTGGTGGAGAAAGTCGAAGCCAAACCGCACCTCATGAGCCCCCTTCACCCAGCTCGCATTCGTATTGAACGTGTAGGACTGGTCGTTGCGGAACAGGGGATTCCATCCCTCCGTATTGCCAAGGCTGGAATAATCGGAGCCAAGGTTAAACGCCGGCAGGCCGCTTTCCCTCGGGTCGGGACCGTTTGTCCCTGGGATGCCCAGAGTGTCCGAACCGAAGTTGGTGCCGAGGTCGGGAGACTTGACGTTCTGGCCGAATCGCGTCCACCCCAGTGTTCCGTCCACTAGGAAGTTCGGCGTTACGGTGTAGTTTTGGCCGATCCCGGCGGTCTGTACGAGCGTGTGGCCGTCGCCAACTCCACCGTCGCACAAACATCCGCCCCCGGCCGCGCCGAGCCCGAAGTCGCCATGAACCAGCGCGTTCATCACGCTGTACTTGACCCAGAGCTGGTGTTTCGTGTTGCGATTCCAATTGACCTTTGCGTCAAGGTTGTTGCGGTTCAGGCGCTGCGTGCCAAGGTTGAAAAAGTTGCTTACATCGCCGATCCGGTTCGTGCGAGGAACCAACGCCATCAGCTTCGACGTTGCCGGGTTCAAGCGCGATGCCGGAATCACATTGAGCCGTCCATTGCTGGAAAACACCGACCGGCCTGTCCCATCCGGGTTCCCCGTGGTGGGATCGAAGACCATTCCCTGGCGAAGTTGCGTCATGCCGCCTTCCGTCGTCGGCACCATCACGGGGCCGCCCCGCGAGTCCATGATGGGCGCTCCTATTTTTCTCGAGAAATCCCCGGCGCGGAAATCATCCGCCGGGACGGAAAAGAGTGCGGATCGGCCCACCCGCTCGAAGGTGCCTTCCCAGTCGGTAAAAAAGAACAGCTTGCTCTTCTTGATCGGGCCGCCGATGCTGCCGCCGTCAATGTTCCGGATACTCTTGGGCTTTCTTGTGACACCCTGGCGATTCTCATCCCACCAGAAGGTGCGCAACGCGTTATCGGAATGCATCGCGAATGCGCTGCCGTGAAATTGGTTCGTCCCCGCCTTCGTCGTCACGGTGACGGCGGCGCCGCCTGTCATCCCCTGTTCGGCGTCGAAGTTATTCGTGGAGATGTTGACCTCCTCAATGCTCTCCACCGGCGGGACGTAGACCATATGGTGCGGCATGGTCACCAGAATGTTGGGCGCCCCGTCCACGCGAGTGTTGTTGTCGCCCCGGTCCTGGCCGTTGACATTGGTCGTGAAGTCACGCTGGGGCGTATCGATCACCGCGTTCTGAAACCGCATCGGTGTGGCGCCCGGAACCAGGTTGACCAGGCTTTGGAAATTGCGATAGCCGGAGAGCGGCAGGTTCCCGATCTCCTTCGCCTCCAGATTCACATTGACATCCGTCTTGTTAGTTTGAAGCTGAAGGGCGCTCGCCGACACGGTAATCGAGTCGGATACGGAGCCTACTTCCAAGGTAAGGTCGATGCGGCTGACCGTGTTGATGCGAACGCTCACGCCGCTCTGCGTGACGGGCCGGAACCCGGACGCGGTCACCGAGAGATCATACGTACCTTGAAGCAGGTTGGGGATGGAATAATTGCCCGTCTCGTCAACAGCGGCCTGACGAGACAAACCGGTTAACGTGTTTGTAACAGTCACCGTTGCTTTGGGGACCGCGGCGCTGCTGGCGTCCGTCACATTCCCCACGATCGAACCGTAAAGAACCTGCGCCGAAGCGCGAGGAGCTAAGTAGGACATAAATACTAGGCAAGCGGTCAAACAGGACAAACTGGCCTTACCCAAGGAAGCCGGATACGTTTTTCTCACCACGCACCTCCATATTGCGGACTAACCGCGTCTTGCGTTGAAGCTAACCGATTGCCGCCTATCAGTCAAGGACTACGCCATCCAAACAGCAAGTCTCCACCAAACGAGCGCATGCACCCGGCGATCGTTGCGATCCAACGCCCTCAATCCGCCCGCATCGAAAAGCCCAACGCCGATGGCGTGCTGCACGGACGAAGAAACGCTCCGTGCTTCTCCTTCCTCAACAAGCGCAAGAATTTCGCCGGCTTTCGCGTTGAAGTGGAGTGCAAGATAGTGGAGCCGGTCATTTCGCGTTTCCGGTCAGTCGGCGGCGAACTTCGTCGCCGAAGTTAAGGATCACGCGAGCGTGAGTCTCCGGCTTTTCGGAATCGGCATCCACGACGGCGATCACCTGTTTGCCGTCCGGCGTGATATCGGACATTGAGGCGGAGTACGAGCCGAGTTTCACTGGAGCCCAGGGCCGGGGCGGCTCGGGAAGAAAGGTCTCTCCCCTTGTCGTATAGGAAACCGCATCGACTGCGCTGGATGCGCCCACGAAAAAGATTCTGCCTCCAACGGCTGGCCAGGCGGGGTTATAGCCGGCGACCGTTGAGATCTGCCACTTACCACCGGCTGGCCGGCCGTCGGCCGTCAGCGAGACAACGTAAATCTGATGCACGCCGGTTTCGTTAGACATGTAGGCCATCCACCGTCCGTCGGGCGAAAAAGCGGGTTCGACCTGACTGCCGGCGCCGCCGGCCACAGTCACCGGCTTACCGAGGCGAGGGGTGCCGGTGCCAGACTCCACCGGCGCAACCCAGATATCGAAATCGCCCGCTTCAGATGGGGAGTTGTAGCTGCCGGCGGCCAGTTTTCCGTCGCGCGAGAACGAAATCCCATTTGACCTCCAGCCGGGTGAGAGAATTTCCGGCTGTCCCGCTCCGTCCGCGCGGACAGCTAACATCGTCTCTCCGGAAAAGTAGACGACGCGCTTCCCGTCGGGAGTCCACGCGGGAAGCGCTTGGGGACGCTCGTCCAGAGTCAGGCGGCTCGTGGTTCCCCGGGCCATGTCATGAACCAGGATTCGCCCGTTGCCGGAGGATGCATCCATCATGGCGACTCGCGTGCCGTCGGGGGAAACCCGCGGAGTCGCGTAACCACCCGGGGAAGCAGTGAACCGGGTCGCCTTGCCGGAAGAATCGATTCCGACGACAATCCGCTGCGCGGCGTGCCCTCGCCGGTACACCAGGTTGCCGGTCGAGGAGATGCTGAACTGCGCGACCCCTTCCTGATCCGCGACGTTCTCCACCATCGGGATCGCATCGCCGATCAACTGGAGGCGGCCAAGATCGAATCGAGCGGCAAAGAGCTTGCCTTGACGGTAAAACACCAAATGGCCGCTCTCCAGATAGCGCGCGCCGCTGGCGTTCGGGACGAGCACGCTGGTCCCCGGCCGGCCCGGCACCGCCGCGCACACGTCGAAGACAAAGCCCGCCACATATTTCTTACGGGTAAACAGCAGACCTCGGCCGCCGGGCAAAAACTGAGGCCCCAGTTGCTCGCTCAACTCATCGCGGACGGTAAGAGGCTGCGCGGAACCACCCGCCGCGGGGATGCGGGACACAATCCCCGTGGCCCACTGATTGAGAACCGCGGCGATTACGTCGCCCTCGCCCCAGGTGCCGCCGCCGGGATACGCGGCGTCCGCCAGCACGACGGCCGCCCCGCCATCGAGTGACAGTTTTTTCAGCTTGCCGGCCTCCGCCGCGGTGCTCCCCGTCGAGATGAAGAACCCAACCGAACGCCCGTCGGGCGAGAAAAAGGGAAACCGGCCGCCTTCCGTGTCGGCGAGGGCCGTTATCTGGGTCTGGTCCAGCCGCCGCATGGCCAGGTGCGTCCCTTTCGCTCCCTTCGAAACGAAGACCACCCGGCTGCCGTCCGGCGACATCGCCGGATCCCACACTTCATCCGAGCCGGCGTCAAGATCCAACTGGATTAGCTCGCGATCCGGCGCGGGCGCCCGTCGCGATACCGCCCAGCCAATCAGTGCGCCGATGACGATGGCCGCCGATGCGGCGGCCCAGGGGGCCCAACGCCGTGCTTTCGACGGCTCGGCGGCGCGTTCCATCATCGGCGTGCGAAGCTCCAACACCACATCTCGCATCGACTGCCAGCGGTCCTCGGGATCCTTGGCGAGGCATCTCCTGACCAGCCGCTCCAGAGCGGCCGGCGTGAACGGCTTCACCGGCATCGGCGGCGGGTCCGCCGACAGAATGGCGCCTACCAAGCTCGAATAACTCTTGCCCTGAAACGCCTTCTGCCCCGTGAACATCTCGTACAGCACCGCGCCGAAGGCCCAGATGTCGCTGCGAGCATCGGCCTCCTTGCCCTCGAACTGCTCCGGCGCCATGTACTGCGGCGTGCCCACCACCGTGCCTTCCGTGGTGAGGACGGCGGTAAGAGTCTCCTCGGCCGGCGCCGGCTTCGGCATCGATTTCGCCAATCCGAAATCGAGCACCTTTACGCCATCGCGCGTCAACATGATGTTCTGCGGCTTCACGTCGCGGTGAGTGACTCCGGCGCGATGCGCGCGGTCGAGCGCGTCGCCGATCTGGGTGGCGAACTTGAGCGCTTCGTCCAAGGGAAGAGCTCCCCTCCCAATGCGGGCGGCCAGTGTCTCGCCCTCCATGAACTCCATCACCATATAGCCGGCGCCGTCCTGGCTGCCGATGTCGTGGAGCACACAGATATTCGGGTGATTCAGCGAGGCAACGGCGCGGGCTTCGCGTTCAAAGCGAGCACGTAAGTCCTCGCGTTTGGCGATATGTTCGGGCAGGACCTTGATGGCAATCGTGCGGTCGAGCCGGGTGTCGCGCGCCTGATACACTTCGCCCATCCCACCGGCGCCGATGGGCGCAAGGATCTCGTAAGGGCCGAGTTTGTCTCCGGCGGAAAGGGCCATTTGAGCGATACCGATGAGTCTAACCAATCAAGGACTAGATAGGGAATGGATCACACACCATGACCATACCGTCTCCCTTCCGCACGGTACTGTACGATATCTCGCATGGCTCCCCAGACAGCCGTTTCCCCGGCGGAATCGAAAATCCTCCACTGCTATGTGCAAAAGACGCCTGGCTCCCGCGCCCTGCACGCCCGCGCGATAACGCTGCTAAACAACGGAGTCACGCACGTCGGCCGCTACCTCGAACCTCACCCGGTCTACATAGAACGCGCCGCCGGCTCCCGCAAATGGGACGTCGACGGGAACGAATACGTCGACTATTTCGGCGGACACGGCGCACTGATCCTCGGTCACAATCACCCGGCAGTGGTCGAAGCCGTAACAGCCCAACTGCCCCACGGCGTACACTACGGCGCCTCACACGCCTTGGAAATCGAGTGGGCCGATCTCATCCATGAACTGATCCCTTCCGCCGAACGAGTGCGCTTCACCAACACCGGAACCGAAGCTACCCACCTCGCGCTGCGCGTCGCCCGGGCCTTCACTGGCAGAAACAAAATCATCCGCTTCGCAGGCCATTTTCACGGTTGGCACGATCACGTCTGCTTTCCCCCTGGCGGCGCGGCGGGAATTATTCCCGGCATCGTCGAGGACACCCTCATCGTGGAACCCAATGATACCGCCAGCGTGGACGAGTTGCTCGCGACGCGCAACGATATCGCCGCGATTATCATTGAGCCCACCGGCGCCACCTTCGGCCACATTCCCACCGGCGGCGACGTATTGCATCGCTTACGCGCGACCGCCACACGTCACGCCGTACCGCTCATTTTCGACGAAGTAATCACCGGTTTTCGCTGTTCGCCAGGAGGAGCCCAGCAGTTCTACGGAGTGACGCCCGATCTAACCACACTCGCGAAAATAATCGCGGGAGGCTACTCCGGCGCGGCCCTCGCCGGACGCGCCGACATTCTCAGCGTCCTCGATTACCGCCACGAGAATGGCCGCATCGAGCCCCCGCCCGTACTCCACCAGGGCACCTACAACGCCGGGCCCGTTTCCGCCGCCGCCGGCATTGCTACGCTCCGTCAGATTCGCGACCACGACGTAATCGAACGCGCCAACCGCACCGCCGCCGCGATTCGTGAGGAAATGAATGCCACCATCCGGCGCCGCGGCCTGGGCTGGTGCGTCTACGGACTTTTTTCCGACTTCCACATCTACTGCGGCGACGCATCGCCCGAAGATATCTACGCGGGCAAAGTGCCGTCGTGTCAGTTGAAAGGAAGCATCCGCCCGGAACTGGTCCACAAGATTCGCGCCGGTCTGCTGCTGCATGGTGTCGACATCATGGGCTGGCCCGGCGGAATCGTCTCCGCCGCGCACACCGAAGAGGACGTGCGGCGCACCGCCGCCGCGTTGGAGGCAACCTTGGAAATGCTGCAGGCCGAAGGTGCGGTGTGAACGTTCGCCACGCCGTCCTGCTCATCGTCTTTCTAGCCGCATTCCTCACCTATCTCGACCGCGTTTGCATCTCCGTAGCCGCATCGTCAATGCAGGCGGACCTCGGCCTCTCGCCATTCCAAATGGGATGGGTCTTCACGGCCTTCTATGTGGCCTATGCCATCTTCGAAATTCCCGCATCCTGGCTAGGGGACCGCTGGGGACAGCGGCGCATGCTCATCCGAATCGTCGGCGGCTGGTCGATATTCACGATGATGACGGGATTGGCCACCGGCTACAGCAACCTTCTCATCATCCGTTTCCTCTTCGGAGCCGCCGAATCCGGCGCCTTCCCCACACTTTCGCGTGCCCTCTCCCGCTGGTTTCCCTCCAATGAGCGCGGCTTCGCCAACGGCCTGATGTGGACCGGCGCAAGGCTCGGCGGCGCCGTCTCGCCCGCATTGGCGGTCCTCGCGATGGGCTGGGCCGGCTGGCGCGGGGCATTCCTGTTGTTCGGCGCAATCGGCTTGTTATGGGTCGCCGCCTTTGCCTTCTGGTACCACGACGACCCCGCCGGCCACCCCGGCATCAACGCCGCCGAGTTGGAAAAGATCCGCGTAGGCGCGGCACTCCCTCCCGCAAAATCCGAGCCCCTGCCCTGGAAGCAACTGCTCTTGAGCCGCGATCTCCTAATCCTCTGCGCCACCTACTTCGCGTCCGGATTCGGCTTTCAATTCTTCGTCACCTGGCTGCCCACCTATCTCACTCGCGAGCACGGCCTCACGCTGGTTCAATCCGGTTTCTACGCCGGTCTTCCCCTCCTCGCCGGAGCCGCCGGCTGCGCCTGCGGCGGTACCCTCTCCGACTGGATCACCCGCCGCAGCGGCAGCTTACTCTGGGGCAGACGCATCGTCGGCGCGGGCGGATTCCTCCTCGGAGCCGTCGGCTTCTTTGCCGCCGTCAGCGCCCGCTCACCCGAATTCGCCATCGCCTGCCTCGCCTTCGCCTCCGGCGCTCACGACCTCACCCTGCCCGTTATTTGGGCTACGTGTACGGACCTGGGCGGCAGATTCGGCGGGACCGCCGGCGGCTGGATGAACCTCGCCTCCAGTCTCTCCGGTATGCTCGCCCCCGTCGCCTCGGCCGGCCTGTCGCAATGGTTCGGCTCGTTCCATGCTGTGTTCTGGGTCACCACTTCGCTCTACCTCGCCGGCGCGCTCCTCTGGCTCTTCATCGACCCCCGCAAACCCGCAATCTCGTGAAAGGAACCTCCGTGGAAAAACATCCCTATCTCTATCAGCACCACACCTGGGTCGAACTCAGGGAAATAGCGAAACAGGAACCCGTCGTCGTCCTGCCCATCGGTTCGGTAGAAGATCACGGGCCCCACCTCCCGCTCGATGTCGACAACTTCCTCATCTGGCGGATCTGCGAAGAAGCCGCCCGCCGTGCCGATGGCGATATATTGCTCATGCCCATCATCCCCTACGGCTTTGAAACGCATCATATGGACTTCCCCGGCACCATCGACATCGGCATGGAGCATCTCCTCCACTTCGTGCTCGACGTCACCAAAAGCGTCGCCCACCACGGCTTCCGCCGCATCTTAATCGCCGACGGCCACGGCTCCAACATGCCCATTCTCGAGCTCGTCGCCCGCCGCACGATCCTCGAAACCGGCGCCCTCTGCGCGCCCTTCCTCTGGCCCTCTCTCGCCCTCAAGGACATCCGCCAGGTGCGCGAATCCGGCCGCGGCGGAATGTCCCACGCCTGCGAATTGGAAACCTCGGTCTACCTATATCTCGACGGCGCTCGCGTGCAGATGGACAAAGCTCACAAGGAACAGGGTGTCCCCGCATCCGATTTCATCTGGCAGGATCTCACCGACCCCGGCCCCATTCGCATGATGGATTACTGGACCTGCTTCTCAAAATCGGGCATCAACGGTGACCCAACCCTCGCCACCGCCGAAAAGGGCAAAATCATCTTTGAAGCCGTGGTGACCAACTTCGTGAAGTTTGCACGCGAATTCAAACACCGCCCGCGCGGCGAGCGCACCGACAACCATTAAGATTATGAATCGGCGCAATCTTCTCTTCTGACGAAAACCCCAGTTGCAGCTACAACCGCTTGCCACACTGGATGGCGCGAAGTTCTCCACTACTTGTACCTGCCGGCACAGGATGCTGCGAAATGCGCTGCAAGAGAACTGCGCGCCGAAGGGTTCACTACAGAGGAACGTCCGGCTGCAAACGCTTCCGAAGACACAGGATGGTCAGTAAGGAATCCATCGGAAAGACCCGGCGTCGATTGGAACACCTTGCGAATGAATCGCGCGGGGAGTACGACGGGTGGGAAGCTGCCGCCATGCGTGAAGTACCCCCTACTTCACCACCGTAATCGCCGGCGTCGTCACTGGTTCCGCCGGCTCAAACAACCCGAACGCAAACACCGCCGTAGCCGAAGCAATCGCCACATACTGCTTCCCGTCCACCGAATAAGTAATCGGCGACGCCGTCGACAGCTCACCCATATTGAAGTGCCACAGGTTCTTGCCGGATTTTGCATCCAGCGCCACAAAGTGTCCATCGTCGTCCCCGGTAAACAGCACACCGCCGGCCGTCGACACCGTTCCCGTCCACATCCGCCCCGCCCCCGTCATCGGATACTCCCAAACGCGCTTCCCCGTCTTCGGGTCCAGCGCGCGGACAATCACCTGCCCGCCCTCCTCCGTCGCCCCGCCGCCGGAAAAATTACTCATCGGCTTCGGCGTCTGTGACGACATGTTGTACCGCCCGCACTGCTCCAGCGTAATCACGTAGAGCAGCCCGGTCAGCGGACTATACGATTGCCCCATCCAATTGGTGGCGCCCTTCACGCTCGGGCAAACCCAGTTGCCCTCCGGCGTCGGATCTTGCCCCGGTATCTCCATCGGCCGGCCCTTGTCATCAATCCCCTTCGCCCACGTCACGTTGTCGATCAACTTCGTCGCTCGCAAAAACTCGCCTGTCACTCGGTCCAGCGCGTAGAAGAACCCGTTGCGGTTAGCATGAAGAACCACCTTCCGCGGCCTGCCGTTGATCTCCGTGTCGAGCAGCACCGGCCAGCTCTGCGCATCCCAATCGTGCGTATCGTGCGGCGTGAACTGGAAGTGCCATTTCATCTTTCCCGTATCCAGGTCCAGCGACAACAGCGAGCACGTATACAGGTTGTCTCCCTTCCGCGTTGCCCCCGCGAAATCGGGCCACGGATTACCCGTAGTCCAGAACAGGCTGTTCAACTCCGGATCGTAAGTCCCCGAAAGCCAAGCCGCTCCCCCGCCCCACTCAATCAAGTCTCCCCACGATTCCGCTCCCGGTTCTCCCTTCGCCGGCACCGTATACGTGCGCCATAACTCACGCCCGTCCTCCGCCGAAAGCGCCGCAATAAATCCCCGCATCCCGCTGTCGCCGCCCGCGCTCCCGACAATCACTTTGTCCTTCACAATCAACGGCGCCGACGTCGATGTAGTTCCCTTCCCTTCATCCGCGAACTTCTTCGAAAACACCACACCGCCGCTCCGCCGGTCCAGCGCCACCAGGTAATTGTCCGCCGTCGTCAAATAAACCCGGTTACCCAGAATCGCCGAACCTCGGTTCACGCCCTGCCGCTTCGCACGCGGGTCGGCCCACTGCCAGATTTGCCGGCCCGTTCTCGCATCCACCGCATAAATCGAGTTCGTGTTCGTGATATACAGCACGCCGTCATAGACCAGCGGCGACGAACGCAACCCCCGGGCATCCGGTACATGATAGACCCACTGCGGCGTCAACATCCGCGCATTCTGCGCCGTGATCTGCGTCAGCGGCGAATAACGCCAGCCCTGGTAATTCCCCGCGTAAGTAAGCCAATCCGCCCGCGGCCCTTGCACGATCGCGTCATACTTCACCTGCGCCGTCAACCCCGCCGTGCACGCAAAAATCAGAAAACAGTTCCGCATAGATGGTTACCGAATCGTCTGCCCCGCCAGGTAGGCCAGCAGGTCACGCAGTTGTTCCTTCGTCAGGCGCTTCCCGTAGTCGCCCGGCATCATCGAATTTGCCCGCACCGTCATCTCCTTCACATCGTTCATCCGAAGCAGGTGAAGATCGCCCTTCCGGTCGATCAACTGCAGCGAATAGTTACTCCGGTTCTTCGCAACGCCCTCCAGCTTCCGCCCATCCTTCAGCGTCACGCTCACACCCTCGTTACCGAGATAGAAGAGATCCTTCGAAGGCTCCAAAATCGACTCCCGGATCGACGCCAACGGCCTGCTCCCGCCAATATTCGAAAGGTCCGGCGCCAACCGTCCGCCCTCGCCGCGAATCGCATGGCACCCGCCGCACCCCGCGCTCGCATACACCTGCTTGCCCGCTGCCGCGTCCCCGGGAACTTTCTGCTCGCTCGCCGGTCCGGTCAGGTTGTGTATAAACGCCACCAGGTTCCACGTCTGCTCATCCTCTAGCGCGGTAGGCGGCATATCCGTGCCTGGAATGCCCTTTCGAATCGCCTGAAAAATCGCCTCATCAGCCAGCGGA
This sequence comes from Acidobacteriota bacterium, assembly GCA_016185425.1. Lineage (GTDB taxonomy): Bacteria > Acidobacteriota > Terriglobia > Bryobacterales > Bryobacteraceae. The sequence goes on from JACPNQ010000019.1 coordinate 109,155, forward strand.
TGCCACAGCGCCCGCTGCACCAGGTTCGGCCCCCGCGCGCCTCCGCCGCCGTCCGGCCCGTGACAGCCGCCGCACGATCCGCTGAATAGCTTGGCGCCCGCGGCGATCGCCTCCGGCTTGCCGATAGCCGGATTCCGCGACTCATTCAGATACCGGCCATGCTGCGCCGCGAGAGGCAATACAACCGCTAAGGCGGCCAACAGGAATCCTGCACGCATGGCAATAGTCTATCCCGCGCTATTCTCAATATGCTTGGCCGTCCCGTCACAACTCCGCCTCTCCGCCATCGGCCCCGCTGTCCTCCTCACCGCCACCAGCGTCGGCGCGGGAGACATCCTCACCGGCAGCCTCGCCGGCGCGGAAGGCGGCTTGGCCGTGCTGTGGGCCGTCCCCGCAGGTATCGCGCTCAAATGGACGCTCACCGAAGGCATCGCCCGCTGGCAGATGGCCACAGACACCACGCTGCTCGAAGGCTGGATAACGCGGCTCGGCGGCTGGATCCAATGGGTCTTCTTCCCCTACCTCCTGCTCTTCACGCTCGTCACCAGCGGCATGCTCGCCAGCGCCTGCGGCGTCGCCGGCGCAGCGCTTTTCCCGTTGGGTGACTTGCAAACGTCCCGGCTCATCTGGGCCGCCGTCCACGCGTTGACCGCGCTGTTCCTCGTACTCTTCGGCGGCTATGCGCTGCTGAAACGCGTGCTGTCGGTCTGTGTCGGAGCCATGTTCTTCACCGTCGTCCTGACGGCCTTCCTCCTCGCGCCGGACTGGGCCGCCGTCGCCCGCGGCTTCGTCCCATCGTTAATACCCGGCACAACCGGCTGGGTCATCGGCCTGATCGGCGCCATCGGCGGGACCATGGCGCTCATCAGCTACGGCTACTGGATTCGCGAGGAAGGCCGTACCGGTCACGACGGCCTGCGCGCCTGCCGCGCCGATCTCTTCCTCTCCTACGCCATCATCGGACTATTCGGAGTTGCGGTCGTGATCATCGGTTCGCGCGTCCGTGTACACGGCCAAGGCACCGCGCTCGCCCTGCTCCTCGCCGACCAGCTAGGCAACAGCCTCGGTCCCACCGGCAAGTGGCTCTTCCTCGTCGGTTTTTGGGCGGCCGTCTTCTCGGCCATGCTCGGCGTCTGGCAAAGCCTGCCATACCTCTTCACGGACTTCCTCTCCCTCCGCCGTGGCGCAACCGCTGTCGCCGTCGAACAATCCCGCCCCTATCGCATCTACCTGGCCTGCATGGCAACCATCCCCTTACTTCTGGTCCGCTGGCCCGTCGAAAAGCTGCAACTCGTCTTCGGACTGACTGGCGCCATGCTCTTGCCCCTCCTGGCGCTAACGCTCCTCCTCATGAACAACCGCCAGGAATGGGTAGGCCGCGACTTCCGGGCCGGACTCGGCCTCAACATTGTCCTCGTCTCGGCGCTCGTATTCTTCACGCTTGTCGGCGGCCGGGAGATCCTGCAGTTGTTAAGATAATCTCCCAATGCCTTCCATTGTGATTCCCGATGATCAGCCGGCCGTCATGGGCCTCGCCAGCGCCTATAAACAGTGGGTCGAAACACATCCGGTCACTTACTACGACACTCTCCCCGGCTCCGAAGAAACGCTGATCGAACGCATCCGCGATTTCGAAGTCGTCGTCAACATCCGCTCCTCCACTAAGTTCACCGGGCGGGTCTTCGCGGCTTGCCCAAACATGAAACAACTCTCCATCTGGGGCACCGGCACCGACAACGTCGATCTCCACGCCGCAAAACGGCACGGAGTAACCGTCACCAACACCCCCGGCGTAGCTGCCATGGCCATCGCCGAGCACTGCCTGATGTTGACCTTGGCGGTAGCTCGTCGCGTAATCCCTCTCCACAAACAGGTAGTAAACGGCGGCTGGCCTCGCGGCCAATCCATCCAGCTTCGCGGCAAGACGCTCGGAATCGTCGGTCTCGGCGCAATCGGCCGTCAGTTTGCGAAGCTCGGCGAGGCAATCGGCATGAAGGTAATCGCCTGGACCATGCACCCCAACCCCGCCCTCGGCTTCGAACTCGTCGAGCTCGACCACCTGCTACGCGAAAGCGATGTAATCAGCCTCCACCTCCGCCAATCGCCCCAGACGGCAGGCTTCCTCAACACCAGCCAATTCGAGCTCATGAAGCAATCGGCCATCCTTATCAACACGGCCCGGGGCCCCATCGTCGACGAGCCGGCGCTGATCGCTGCTCTGCGCGCGCGCCGCATCACCGGCGCCGGCCTGGACGTATTCGACACGGAGCCCCTGCCGCCGGGCCATCCGCTCACACAGCTAGACAATGTCGTCCTGACGCCCCACTGCGCCGGCGTAACTCCAGAAGTCCTCGAAGCGGGATTGGCGCTAGCACTCACAAATGTGGAAAGCTACCTAAGCGGCAGCCCCAGACACGTCGTATCTCCCGCATAGCGCCGTCGAGTCGCCAGTCGTCCCGGCCAAATTCTCGGCGACCGCTGTGGTAATGGCTCCACGCCCGCTCAGCGGGACTCTTGGGCACAGACGGCTGGTATTTCTTGAGCAATTCCCATAGGTGCTGGTTGCGATCATTTGTCCCATCCTTTTCGCATGTAGGCATCGTGAGACGGAAGGTGTTTGAAAAAGAGCCGTTTACGGTCGCCCACCAGGTCCGCCACCGGAAATTCCGCCCTCAGTTGGACGAAATCCGCATAACTCCCATGCGAGATTTAGCGATACCAGCGTTCGATACGTTCAAAGAGTTCGCTGTTGCCGTGTTCCCTTTGCGGGCGGTGCTGTCGCCGCCAATCAACTAATCCACCGCACGCCCGCCAGCAATAATCCACACACCGTACTTCCAAGAGCCAACGCGATCGCTCCAAGGACTCGTTTGGAGCGCAGCCCCCACCACAGATACAGTCCTGACGCAATCATCAACATCATTCCGGCGGCAACGGCGTCCATGGAGAACGCCCATAGCTTGGTCATGATCCAGTCCCGTTCATTCCGCGCGTCTCCGGCACGCACGCCGGTGAACGCATGCAGGACCCGCATGACGCCCCAGGCATTGATCTCGGTGTGCTCCACTACGGCGCGGCCCTGCGCCGGATCCAGGGAGACGGCAAAATTGTGACCCGGCCGGTTCACCCGGAACTCGAAAAGAGTGCTGCCCGGCTTAGCTGCCGTCCACTCAATCTCTCCTGAGATTCCCAGTTGCCGCATCGCGTCCCGCGCCCTGTCCAGCGCTGTGCCGGCCTGCGGCAATTCTATCTGGCTCGTAGTGGAAGACATCTTGCGGTTCGGCCAGAATTCGGCAAAACGCCACGAACCATGATTGAGCAGAAGCCCGGTAAAGGAGAACAGCCAAAGGAAGAACAGAAAGTACAGGCCGAGATAGTAGTGGCCCTTCCGATTCCAGATTTTAAAGGTGTATTCAATGCGAGACGGCATAAACCAATCCGAAAAACGAAATTGCGCCCAGAGAGAGCAGCGCGATGCCAACACGGCGCTCGGCCCGGAGCCCGATCCAAAGATAAATTCCGCTCAGTGTGAGGAACAACAGGCCATACGCCGAGACGTCGGCCAGCCCGCGCCAGTACTCCATATACGCCGAATTCCCGCGGATGGCGACGTTATGCGGGCCTGGCATCTTGTGAAGATGAATCATGGCGTCCACCACTCCGGTGCGTCGCTCCGTTACGGACGCCGTTCCCGTTGCCAGGTTCAGGTCGACAGACGTTTCGCGCCCGGGTACGACGACTGGGATAACCAGTCGATGTTCTTTGGCGATTCGGCGAATGAATGTGATCTCGCCCTGGACCCCGAGATGATCCAGCACTGGGCGAAGGCCGCGAACCTGGTCCAGGCCGGTCAACTGCGCCAGCTCTTCTTTCACCGGTACGCCGGTAACGAGCCGGGGCAGGCCCGGAGCCGATTTTTCAGCAGCCCTCACATGCACCAGATAAAAGACGCTGACAGCGAACAACAGGACAAATGGGCTTAGAAAAAGGCCGAGGTATAAATGGAGATCCCGATTAAGGGCGTAGATGCGCTTTCCCATGAAGACAGGGGCCCAGTATACATCAGCCATTGCAGTTGGCTAACGAGTTGCCAAGCCGGTGCCGCGACAATGTCACTCTGGGCCGGGCGATGGACCGGCATCCGCGGTCAGATCGAGAAAGCTACTGGAGGACGGCGCAAGCGATTCGCGCGCCGGAGTTGCCCGATGGATCGGATTGATAATCGTCCGCTTTCTCGTGAATGACGAGCGACGTTCCGCCATTCGCCGTAATCGAATTCGCACTCCCCTTCAGGCTTGCCTTGGTTGCCGTCAGAGTCGTCTGCACAGTACCATCCGACGGGACGGTAATATTCTTCAGTTCGCCCGCGTGGGGCCCCTGGGGATTTTTTTCGCCGTGACTTTTTTCTCTGGATTAAAATGGGGGCCGGCCGATTCGAAACTTGGGCCCTCGCATTGGGCCGCCGCGTGGATGTGCACGGCATGTTCGCCGGGCGGTAGGTTCGTCAGTTTGAGATCGAATCTGACCCCTGAATCCGGAGCGCCTTCACTGACCGCCGAAACCTTCACCGTACCGATGGTTTCGCCTTTCGCGTTCTTCATGGCAAAAGTTCCTTGAGCCCAAATCGTGCTGGTAAGCAACAGGGCCCCGATGAGGATGGGAATCCGATTCTTCATGCTTTTGTCACTGCACCTTTTGGGCCACTTGGAACTGTCGCCCTGGATGGAATTCCATCTGTGCAAAACTGGTAAAAACAGCATCTGCATGACCCGTACCACAATCCTTCTATTCATTGCTGCCGCCACTCTGGAGGCGCAGAAAAAGCCCGCTCCCGCCGCGGTTTCTCCCGGACAATACCGCTGCGTCTTTTTCATCAATGGCGCTCTGCAAACCACGCCGGGCTTCACCATCGGCGCGGATGGGACCTAGCGGCACGACAGTGGCGGCAAGGGCCGCTACACCTACGACAAAACGGAAGGCCGTGTGGAGTTCCAGGGCGGAAGCCTCGACAAACAGGCGGGAAAAGTAGAGCAGACCGATAAGTCGGCGATCGTTCGCCTCTACAATGAACGTCGCAGCCGCACCGTCATCGACTGCGATTCTCCCAGGTAGTGACTCTCACGATCGGACGTGAGACGAAACTCGTCCGGCGCCTTTCGATTTCAGAGGTGCGTGCTGTCTTGACGGCAGTTCGGGCAAGGAAAGCCAACCGGCCTCGCTCGGAGTGATGCCAACCGCCGGACGCTGGTTGGCGTATGTTCCAATCTGGTCCGCGATGAACTGCACGGCTCGGTTTATATCGCTGAGGTGTCGTTCTAACGTGGAGATCTGGGCGGTCTCCGGTTTGGCGGTAACGTCGCGATCCAGCTTTTCCAATATGGCAAGGCGCGCATACTCAGACACTGATTCTGCGCCGCTGAATCGCAAGCCCGCTTCGATCTTTGATATATCCGGTTCGCTGACGCGAAAACTAATCATTCGCGTTCTGTTGGATCTTTTGCGCAACGTGTTAAGCCTCGCCCCTATTGTGCACACCTTCAAGGAGTTTCTCAAGAAAGAAGTTTAATCAATGATAATAAATAGCCATTACGGCTCTTCCTTACCTTAACAGGACCCTTGGCCCTTGCCGGACGCCCCCAAAACTCCCCCCTGATTCTGGCCTGTTCTCAGGGAGGCCCTCAGATAGTCAGCACTATCTTTCCCGCGGCATGACGGCTACGGCTGAGTTCCAGCGCCTCTTTCGCCCGCGCTAACGGAAGAACCGCCTGAACAAGCGGCCGGAGTTTTCCGTCGTCCACGATCTTTCCTATTTCGGCAAGCCGCCGGCCGTCGGGCTTCACGCCGATCATCGTGGCGCGCACGCCCCTTTCCCGCGCGAGCGCTTGCGGCGGCTCCTCCGTAAGCGCCACCAGAATCCCGCCCTTCTTGATGACTCCCAACGATCGCCTCTGCGAATCGGCGCTCACCGGGTCGAGCACAACATCCACATCCCGAACATAATCTTCAAATCGTTGCGCCTTGTAGTCAATTGCTTCATCGCAGCCAAGTTTTCGGATGAGTTCGATGTGCTCGGCCCCCGAAGCGGTACCGAGCACCCGCGCCCCCTGCGCCTTCGCGAGTTGTACAGCCATCGACCCCACTCCGCCTGCGGCCGCATGGATGAGTACCGTCTGCCCCGTCCGCAGCTCCGCGGCGTCGAACAGCGCCTGGTGCGCCGTCAGCGCGCCGACCGGTACGGCCGCCGCATTTGGAAAATCGAGTGTCCTGGGCTTGATCGCGAAAGCATTCTCATCGCCAACCGCAAACTCCGCATCCGCGCCGTCGCCCGACAGGTCCAGCATACCGAACACTTCATCGCCGGGCTGGAACCGCTTCGCGTCCGCGCCCAGTCCCTCGACCGTTCCAGCCAGTTCCCAGCCCAATATCAGCGGCAGGCGATGGTCGAACCACGAGCGCGCCCTGCCCTCGGCGATCATCCAGTCCAGCGGGTTCACGCCCGCTGCTTTCACTCGGATCAGAATCTGTCCGCGCCCCGGCTCAGGGCGGGGAGCCCGCGCAATTTTGACCCCGGTCGGATCGCCATACGAGTGGATTCGTACCGCCAGCATGTCTACCGTCGAATGCTCCTGCGAGCGTTCCGCCGGCGTCGCGCTCTCGGACAATTTGTGGAATGGCGTATCCCGTTTCTGCCACCGGCCTGCAACGGCCCGCGGGCATTGCGGTTCCGGTTCCGATTCCAGCCATCCGCCGCCAAATCCCGCCTGCCGTAATCCGCGCCAGATGTATGGGCATCGCCGCGTAAGATTCCACAGCAGACCGGTACGCTGGTTCTCGATCATCATGACGATCGGGCCCTGATCCAAACCGTAATTCAGCGGGCTCACCCAGTCGCCGAAGGTCGGGTTCAAGCTGGCGCGCAGGCCGTATTCACTCTGCAAATTGGGGTATCTGCGCACCAGCTCTCGAAGGGTGTCGGTAACGATCTCCGGCGCAAACGGAAGCGATGCCGCCACGGATCCAGGTGCCAGCGTCCCATCGTCGGGCCCGTCGGGCACTCCCCGCGCCTTGTACATCCAGAAATTCCGGGAGACGTTGTCGATGGTCTTCGTCGCCAGCCCGGGACCGTCGCTGGCGCTCACACCCCAGCACAACGGCCCGTACCCGCGGAACTTTTGCGGATTCTCCTCGGCATAGCGCTGCTGCACGCCCACAGCGCGCCGGCTGTTCTCGAAATAGTCGAGCCCCTTGGATCGCATGAAGCCGTCGATGATTCCGCGAAAATCGAGCCAGCAGTGGCTGAGCTGGTGAATGAACAGCGGCCCCATATGGAGGTAGTCGATCCCGTATTGCTGTCTCCAATCGAAGGTCTTCTGCCAGGCCCGGTAGCACTCTGGCGGCAGTGCGAAGGTGGACGAGCCGAATGCCAGTACATGCATCAGCAGCGATTCATCGTATCCCTGGTATCGATAACTGATGAAACCGTTTTCCGGCGTCCCGCCATGGATGATCGTGACATCGGCAACGGACTCCGTCGGCCAGCCGTTTGCGTTACACGGAACGGCGTAGAGTGCCCACTGCCAGTCGGCGCGGCGAAAGAGGGCGTCGGCGGTTTCGCGGATTTCACGCTCCGCGGCCGTGTCGACGTCGAAAAATGCCGCCGCCGTCAGCATCCCCGCCAGCAGAAACGCGCTGTCAACGGTCGAGAGCTCACACTTCCCGGCGCGGCGCCCGTCTTTCATCTCCAGGAAGTGATAGTAGAATCCCTTGTACCCCGTCACATCCGGCTCGGGTCCTTGCGGACTGTGTTCAAAAAATCGCAGCGTGGTCAGAACGCGTTCGGCCGCCTCCGCGCGCTGGAGCCAGCCATTCGCCGCCGCGACCGGATAACAACTTAATCCGAAGCCCGTCGCCGCAATGCTGCAAGGCGAATCCTCCCGTGTATTATCGGCCACCAGTCCGTTCTTGTCATTCGTACGATCCACGAAATAGCGGAACGCCGATCGCTGAAGCGCCAGAATATCGTCGGGGACTTCCATGCTGCCGTCATTCTAACGTTCCCGTGGAAGGGCGCGGCGGCGGAATTGTGCATCGGCGCGCGGGCTCGCGAGCATGCTCATGCAGTACGGCCAGCGCACGGTTTATGGAGAGAACCAGGTAGTACCGCAATTAGCCACTCGTCAGCGAAGCCACAACAGAATTGAGTTGGACGCCAAAGTGGAAAGGTGTTCCCCAATAATCGCCCACACAAGTTCAAGATCGATTCCGAAGTACTCGTGGACAACTATGTTTCGGAACGCGATGATTTGCGGCCAGGGAACTTCTCGGTGAGTTTGACGCAATTCCGGCGAAAGGCTTCTACAAGCCTCACCTGACAACGCCGGACGGTGCAGTATTGCGCTTTGCACCATCAGGTCCTTCGGCGCTTGCGAGTTCTCGCAAGCGCCGAAGATCTGGAGGCCATCGAGATGGTGATGCGGCCTTCTCCAAAGACCCAAGCCCCAGGGTCGAGGCCAGCATTTATACGCCGGCAGTCTTCACAGCGGTTATCTACGGCCTGTTGAAGCACACGGCTTCGCTCTTTGGATGCAATGTGGGGTGAGCTTTCCCTTCACGGCCCAACCCCGATCGGGCCCCTACTGACGCTTACTCCGTATTTCGTCCAGGATCCGCGACGGCGCGGAGCCGGAGATGGAAATTACCAGTCGAATTCTGCGTTGGGGTCGAACTTTACATCGACTACAACGACGCGCCCACGGTCCAGCTTAAATCTCACGTTCACGACGCCGCGATCACAGCAGCGGCTGCTTCGAATGTCGTCTTCCCTTTCAGGCCGTACTCCCAAACTCTGCGTCCCGCTGGAGCGGCTCGTTGCGCCGCTTTCCAAACCGGACTGAAGTCAAGTCGCACAACACCAGTGGGCCCGAACCAAAAGCAGTCCTCCTCTGCATCCCACCTGTAAACGTTGTCTGCGACGCATAGTAACGCCGCGTTTCCCGCCTTGACGATGAACGAGGGATTCGGCTGCCCCTCGTTCGGTTGGTCATGATAGATCTCCTGATACAGATCAGGACCGGTTTGAACGATTATTGATTTCCACGCCGGTCTTGGGTCCTCGCCGAAGTAGTAGAACACGTCGAATGCGGTGAAGCCACTCAGCTTTCCGATTCGCCGGACCTCCGCTCTGGCTTTCTCTTTTTTGGCTTCTTCGAGTCGCTTCTCCTCTGCGCAGAGGTAACAGAAGCCGCCGTCCTCGTCTCGCAACGACGGATAGGCCGTGAAGTACTCGAGATCGTGAGCTTTCGGCTTGTCTACACGGTCGCCTTTCGGTGTGATCACAGAGCGCGGCCACCCCGCAAAAGACGGTGCTGCCATCAGTACGACAAGCAGTAGCGGTTTCATGGGCACCAGAATAGCCAATAGCCTGACATCGAACAAGCTATCTCCCGGAGTGTGGCGTTTGCGGAAAGTGAGGACGGATTCACCGCCTTCCCGCTATCCGCACCGCGCCAGCGACAATCAGCAGTGGAAGCAAAAAGCCGACTGCATTTCCAACAAGCGCAGACACGGTCAAACGGCCGGTGAAATCTATCCACTTGCCTCCGTCGAATTCCCATACCAATTCAGCTTCCTGGACCTTCTTGCATACGGAGTGGGTATAGGGTGTATCTACCTCGTGGATTCAACCCAACGGAACGGCGCGGAAGAACCTAATCGTTGATACTCGCAACCCAACGTTGCGCAGTTCGAAATGCCCGCCTCCGGCGCCACCCACCGCAAGGATCGATTTTCCAGATGCGGCCGGAGTAGCAGGAACCGCTCACGCGATCGGAATGGGCAGGCAGGTCTTTAAGACGAAGGAAGTCCGCTCGTGGAGCTTTGTTAATCTAAGGGAATCGAGGTGCTTTTGCAATTTCATCGGATTACTGCATTTGCAGTCATTCTCTCTTCAGTCGCATTCGCGCAGACTTCCGCGACGCTAACCGGCACAGTGAAAGACCCCACGGGCGCGGTTGTTCCCAGCGCCGAATTGACGGTGACCCAGGTCGCCACGGGTTTGGTGCGGAAAGCTTTCTCAAATCGCGATGGCGTTTACTTTGTCCCTTCCCTCCGTGCCGGGACCGTAGAGATTCGCGCCACTGCTACCGGCTTCCGGCCTCTTCTTCGCAAGGGCATCGATCTGACTATTAACGAAACCGCGAAAGTGGATTTGGAATTGGCCATTGGCACAGTGGATCAGGAGATCACAGTCGTCGCCGCCAGCTCCCAGGTGAATACCGCGACCGCCGAACTCGGCTACCTCGTTTCGGAATCCGCAATGCGCGACCTGCCTCTGAATGGCCGCAATTATACGGATCTCGCTCTTTTGCAGCCCGGCGTCGTCGCCTACCCGCATCGCGATGGCGGCTCCGTGGTGGCCCATGGATTGGGAATGAGCATCAACGGTCAGGATCCCCGCTCCAACGTCTATCTAATCGACGGCACGCCGCAAAATGACTTTACCAACGGCCCCGCGGGATCGGCAGCCGGCACCGTCCTCGGCGTCGAAGCCATTCGCGAATTCCGCGTCGAAGTGAACAACTACTCCGCCGAGTTTGGCCGCAATTCCGGCGGCCAGATTAACACCCTCACAAAATCCGGATCGAACGATCTGCACGGCAGCCTCTATCACTTTCATCGCAACGACAATTTCGACGCACGCAACTTCTTCGATCCCTCCAAGCGCCCTGAGTTCAAGCGAAATCAGTTTGGGGGCAGCCTAGGCGGCCCCATTCGCCGCGATAAGGACTTCTTCTTTTTCACGTATGAGGGCCTCCGTGACCGTCTGGGCCGCACCATCGTCTCCGCCGTCCCGGATGACAACGCCCGCCTCGGCATTCTGCCCGATCCCGCCCGTCCCGGTCAGAACATTACCGTTCCCGTTAACTCGGCCGTTGTTCCGTTTCTGAATGAGATTCCGCGGGCCAACGGCAGTCCTCGCGGCGGCGGCCTCGCCGACTATATCTTTGGTTTCGCCCAGTCCATCAATCAACACTTTGTACAAGGGCGCTACGACCGCAACTTCGGCAACTCCGGACAGTTTTTCGCCCGGTACACTTTTGACGACGCGGTGCAAAACCTGCCGACGGATTTTCCGCAGTTCCCCCGCCAGTTCCTATCCAAGAACCAGTTCCTGACCACGGAGTACCGGCACGTTGTTTCCGCGCGGACGCTCCTACATTTTCGCGGTTCATTCAGCCGCACAACAACGTTTCAGAATGTGGAGGCGAACACGGCTACTCCGCTTCCGGAGTTTGTTCCCGGCCGCGGACTGACGGGAAATATCGACATCGGCGGCATGCCCCGCTTTGGCCCGCAAGCTTCCGCAAATCTTCGGCTCACACAGAACGTCTATGGTTTTGAAACCGGCGCCAACCTTGCGCGAGGCCGCCATCTATTGAAAGCCGGCATGCTGGCCGAACGCTACCAGGACAACATGGTGAACCCTACGTTCTCGCTCGGCACATATGCGTTCAACGATCTGCGGTCGTTCCTGACGAATACACCGGCACGATTCCTCGGGCTCACCGCGGAAGGACAATTCGACCGATATTGGCGATTCACCCTGATGGGCTTCTACCTCCAGGACTCCTGGAAGATTCATCCGCGCCTTACCATCAACCCCGGCCTGCGATATGAATTCGCCACAATGCCGATCGACATCTATGGCCGCGATTCCGCCCTCCTGAACCTGTTTACCGATTCCGCGCCGGTCTCCGGCCAGCTCTATCAAAACCCCACAAAGAAGAACTTTTCGCCCCGCTTCGGATTTGCTTGGGATGTTTTCGGCAGCGGCAAAACCGCGGTACGAGGCGGCTATGCGCTGATCTACAACACCAACGGCCAGCAGACCCTCATCGTCACGGTAACCAATCCGCCCTACACGCCGCGTGTAAGTATCGCCAACCCCACCTTCCCCAAACCGCCATTTGAGCGCGGTCTTGGCAACACCATTCGCCCCGTCGAATGGAATATCAAGAACCCGTACATGCAAACGTGGAACCTGAATTTGCAGCAGCAACTGCCCGCGGGTCTTGTTCTCACATTTGGCTACGCCGGTTCACGCGGGATTCACCTTCTCCGCTCGAACGACGTAAACATCGTGGAGCCCATACGTCAGGCCGATGGAACTCTCGTCTTCCCCGCCGGGGTGCCGCGCCGTAATCCCGCCTACACCACCATCGAATTGAAATCGAGCGACGGTAATTCCTGGTACCACGCCGGCATCCTGGAAGTTCGCAAGCGGCTCGGCCGCGACTTGCAGTTTCAGAGCTCTTACACTCTCTCCCGAAATCTCGATACCACCCAGGCATCCACATTTTTCTCTGACGCCACCAACGGCACTACCTCCGCGATGCCGGAGTTTGCCGGTTTTAGCTACAACAAGGGTCTCGCGGATTACCATGCCAAGCACAACTGGGTCACCAATTTTCATTGGGACATTCCGCTCTTCCGCGCCGCCGCCGGGGCCACTAAGGTGGCTTTCTCCGGCTGGCAACTGTCCGGTATTTCCAACATGCGCTCCGGCGGTCCGCTCACCGCATTCGTTAGCGGCAACCGCTCCCGCTCCGCTTGGTCTCCGTCGCTTGGTCCGGGACTTGGCCAGGACCGCCCCAGCCTTGCGCCCGGATTCACGCATGAGTCGGCCGTGATCGGCAGCCCGAATCAATGGTTCAACCCGAATGCCTTCGTTCTCTCGCCGGCCGGGCAACTCGGAACTCTCGGACGCGGAATATTTGTCGGCCCGAACCTGCAAACCTTCGATCTGTCGCTATTGAAGAATTTCGACTTTCCAAAGTGGAACGATCAGGCGCGCCTCCAGTTCCGCGTCGAATCGTTCAATCTCTTCAATCGCGCGAATTTTGGCGTACCAAACGTCCTGGCCATTTCCACGACTACCGGTCCCATTGCGACGTTCGGCGCCATACGCAACACCATTACCACCGCTCGCCAGATCCAACTCGGCCTGCGCCTGCAGTTCTGACTAGCGCGACGCAGGAAAGGGTAGTGGTGCCCCTCACCGGAGATCCCACTCAAAATGAAATCCGCGGTGCCGCAAACGCGCTGATGGATCTTTGTCTGTTGACGACTGATTCGAAGTAGCAGCAGCATACCGATTCCAAAGGACTTAGCCGATTCGAACGGTATGAATATCGTTGGAACCTTCATAAAAGGTCTGGCCTGGGTGAGCGTGATTTCTCTCCCGCCTTTCCTCCATCGGGGCGTTCTGGCAGTACCAACTGTTGCCGCGTGGCAGCTCTCTTTTCCGACGGAACCTGTAGTTTAGTCCTGTGCTGCTGGTTCGCCGCCAGATAAGTTATTGATATTTCAAGCATTTCTGTTGTGGCGCGTCGATTGCTTCGGAAGTCAGTGGGATGTCGAAACGGATTCCGCTCGCAGGTTTGAGTGCGGCCTCCCTTCCTCTGTTTGCTCCGTACAGCAAAGGCTGGAGCTTCGGCAGACGGATTTTCGATCCCGGCTCGATCATAAAGCGGATCAGAAACTGAACACTTGGAGGTATGACATGAAATCGTTCAAGGTGATCTCCACCGCGCTTGCGCCCATTATCGCGATCCTGGCGGGGGTGCCCACATTGGAGGCGCAGGGCCATGGGCGAGGCCGTCCGCCAGCCGCGCCGGGAGGAGCGATGCAAAGCCCTTCCGGGCAGCCGCCGGCCGCGGGCCGTGGTGCGCAACAGCGCATGGAGCAGAGTCCATCCGCGACGCGTCTGGAAACCAGAGTCTCACACGATTTGTCACGTAACGAGCAGCTCAAAACGAGGCTGCAGCCGCTCTTTCCGGCTGGTACGGACCTGAGCGCCGCCTCGCAGGGATTCAAGAACACCGGCCAGTTCGTGGCCGCCGCGCACGTCTCCAAGAATCTGGACATCCCGTTCACGGACTTGAAAGCCCGCATGATGAACGGCGATTCGCTCGGCGACGCGGTTCGAGCGCTGAAGCCGGATATGGAGCCCGCTGAGGTCAAGAAGCAGGTGAAATCGGCCGAGCGGCGGGCCAAGCAGGATGTACAAAGCGCTCCGGCGCCCCCTGCGTCTTGAGTCGATGAACCGGAACTTGAGCACCGCGGGATCCCTTCCTGTTTGCCGGCGAGCCGCCCGCTATCGGTAAAACGCTATGGCGCGGCCTTGGCGCGCTTCCAGTTCCTGGTCAATGAGTAATTCGATAGTTGCCGCGACGCTGAGATTTCGCGCGGCGGACTCAGCGAGAGTCGTCTCGATCTGGCGGCTCATCACATCGAGATTCAATTGCTGCAGTTTCTGTTCGAGGGGACTCATCACATTCCTTTCCTGATTCGAGGATGAAAGCGTCATATTGCAGCAGCGAGACGGGATCGGGCATGAGTTCGTTCAAGCGTGACCTGTTGCAGGAGTGCTTGGCCAAGAGTTGGGAATCCGCCGATGTCGATTCCGTCATCTTGCAGCGGGAACGGCTGATCCACTACATCGCCAAGAATCGTAGCCCTTGTTAGCTGTTTGGGCACACGTTCGGGCACAGACCACTGCAGCGGGAGAAACGAAGAATCGAAGCGGCACTCGTAAGCTATTGCGAGTGCCAGGGTTGTTTTGGTGCGGATGAGAGGACTTGAACCTCCACTCCCTTGCGAGAACTAGAACCTGAATCTAGCGCGTCTGCCAATTCCGCCACATCCGCACGATGGGCAGCGCTTTGCTTACCAGCGCTGGCAAACCCTTATTCTCCCAACCCCCTGCGCCTGTGTCAACTCTTGCCGAACCCGAATAACCCGCGCTTCGGCGGGGCGGGCGCCGGGACATCCCCTTTCGCGTCACGCACCTGCTGCAGTAACTCGCGCACGCGGGCTTCGATGTCGTCGCGGACTTGCCGGAACTCGCCGTCGCCCGAGCCGTAGGGATCGCCGACTGTCCAACGCCGCTCCTTCTCTTTCAATCCCTTCGGCAGGATGATCCCACTCATGTTGATGACGAGATCGAACTCCGTATTGCGGTAGACCTCGACGCCCTTGGGGAACTGATCGTCGATGGGCGCGTCCTTTTCCAACATGACCTTGCGCGTTTGGGATGGCACCGACCCTAACGGCATCATGCCGGCGCTGTGCGCTTCCACGATATCGGCCCCCAAGTGCTTTGCAAACCCTTCCGCCATCTGGCTCCGGCAGGCGTTGCCGACGCACACGAACAAAATCCGCAGCTTCTTCACCCAGTCACCTTTTGCAGAAAGTAGGCATGCACACGGTCGTCGCTACTCAACTCGGGATGAAACGTCGCCACCAGGTGCCTGCCCTGCTCTACGAGTACCGGATCGCCATTGTAGCGCGCCAACACTTTCACGCCGGGGCCCGTTTTGCGAATGATGGGGGCTCGGATGAACACGGCCTCCATGGGACCGAATCCGTCGGCATCGACATGCGCTACGCGCGAATCCAATTGACGGCCATAGGCGTTGCGCTGCACGGCGATGTCCACCAACTCCAGGGACGGCTGACTCGGGTTCTCGACCTCTTTCGCCAATAAGATCGCGCCGGCGCAGGTGCCGAAGATAGGTTTCTTGGCGCCGAACTCGCGCAACGGCTCCATCAGCGACTCGCGGTCCAACAGTTTCAACATCGTCGTGCTTTCGCCGCCTGGAATCACCAATCCGTCAACACCATCCAATTCCTCCGCCGTACGTACCTCGGCCACATGCGCGCCGGCCCTTTCGAGCGCGCGCGCATGCTTTTCGTAGTCTCCTTGCAATGCCAGTACTCCGACTTTGGCCATGTTGTCCTACCAGCCGCGATTCGCCATCAGTTCTTCGGCGGGCAGCTTCGATGTGTCCAGCCCGCGCATCGGTTCGCTGATGCCCACCTCATCACACGCTTCCATCACCTTCACGGGATCCTTCCAATAGGTCGTCGCCTTGACGATCGCCTTCGCGAAGCGCGCCGGATCGTGCGACTTGAAGATACCCGAACCGACGAACACGGTCTCCGCGCCCATCGCCATCATTAACGCGGCGTCGGCTGGCGTCGCAACGCCGCCCGCGGAGAAGTTCGGCACAGGAAGTCTGCCGTGCTCGGCGACGTACTCGATCAGTTCGATCGGCGCCTGGTGCCGCTTCGCCTCGCCATAGAGCTCGTCGTGCGAGAGAACGGTCAACTGTTTCATCTCGCGCTGAATGGTGCGCATGTGGCGCACGGCTTCGACTATGTTACCGCTGCCCGCCTCGCCCTTCGTGCGAATCATGGCGGCGCCTTCGCTGATGCGCCGTAATGCTTCCCCGAGGTTCTTGGCGCCGCAGACGAATGGCACTTTGAACGGCCGCTTATCGATGTGGTTGTCCTCGTCGGCCGGCGTGAGCACTTCGCTCTCGTCGATGTAGTCGACTTCGAGCGCCTCCAGCACGCGCGCTTCCATGTAGTGGCCGATGCGCGCCTTGGCCATGACCGGTATGGAGACCTCGGCCATGATGCCACGGATCATGCTGACGGGGGACATGCGGGCTACGCCGCCGTCCTTGCGGATATCGGACGGCACGCGCTCCAGTGCCATGACCGCGCACGCGCCCGCTTTCTCCGCGATTGCTGCCTGCTCCGGCGTGGTGACGTCCATAATGACGCCACCCTTTAACATTTCGGCAAGGCCAATCTTCAATCGAAACTCGTCGTTCAGAATCATTGTTCTACTCCTGCTGTTCTCGTCCCTGTCTGCCGGCTAGACAACCGCCGTTTCCACTTCGGCGACCGGCGACAGACGCCGGCCCGCATGCTCCCGGAATACCCGGCCAAGTATGCGTAAACCCTCTTCGATCCTTGCCGGCGGTTCGCCGGCAAAGCTCAGCCGCAACGCGTTCACCGCAGGGCGATCCACGGCGAAAGCGCGTCCTGGCAAATAACTGACGCCCGCGCGTTGCGCGTCCTCGAGCGCCAACGCGGTATCGACGGCACCGGTCAATTCGACCCACATG
This sequence comes from Acidobacteriota bacterium, assembly GCA_016185425.1. GTDB lineage: Bacteria > Acidobacteriota > Terriglobia > Bryobacterales > Bryobacteraceae. The sequence continues at coordinate 126,134 of JACPNQ010000019.1, forward strand.
CTCATGCCGCCTTCGGGCCGCGTCCATCGGCTGCCCCGCGGCAAGTGTTCGGCGCACGCGTCCAATACCGCGCGCAGCCGCCGGGCGCCGTGTTGCAACATCTTCTTACGGTGCCGTTCCAGCCTGCCGCTTTGCGCGAAACGCAGCAGAACGGATTGGGAAAGCTGATCGGAGTGCAGGTCGCACCAGTGGCGGATCTGCGTCAGCCGCGCGATCACCGGCTTCGGCCCCAGTACCCAACCCACGCGCAACCCGGGAAAAGCCAGTTTGCTGAAGCTGCCCAATTGCAGCACCGATTCCCGTCCAAAGGCGCGCACAGGCTTCAATGGCGTGCCGCTATATCGAAGGTCGGCATAGATGCCGTTCTCCACGATCAAAGTTCCTGAGCGCTGCGCCATGGCCACCATAGCTCGCCGCGCTGCTTCCGGCAGTGTGCCGCCGGTCGGATTCTGGAAGGACGGCGTGACAACGAGGAGCTTTGGCCGCTGCCGTTCCAGCGTCGATTCCAGTGCGTCCAAGTCCATCCCTTCATCGGCTACAGGCACGCCTAGCAGCCGCGCACGGCCCTTTCCAAATACGTTTCGTACGCCGGGATAGACGGGATCTTCGACGGCGATCCTTGCGTCGCCTTCGGCGGTTATCAACCGCTCGATCAGGTCCATTGCCTGCTGGCAGCCGCTCGTCACCAGCACGTCGTCATGCGGCCCCGCGACACCTTCTTTCATCGCTTCCGCCAACAGGTATTCACGCAGCGCCGGCATGCCCTGAGGGGAACCGAGTTGCAGAACGTGGGCGGCGCCCGCATCGGCCAAAACCTCCTGGCAGCTCGCGCGGAACTCATCGAGCGGGAAGAGATCCTCGCTCGGCCGGGATGAATCGAAACGGATGGCCGCGCCGCTCAACGGCGAGGCACTTGTCGCGGGGCTTACCGCAATCGTGCCCCAACCTGAGGCCCGGCGCTCCTCCGGCTGACCCGCGACAAAGCTTCCCTTCCCCACATGCCCCGCCAGCAGGCCTTCGGCTTCCAGCAGCGCATAGGCGGAAGCGATCGTCGCGCGGTTCAGGTTCAGACGTTCCGCCAGGTCGCGCGTGGCCGGCAGCCGCTCCCCGTGCCGCAGACGGCCCGCGGAAATCTGGTCGCGCAGCCACAGCCCGAGCTGTCTGTAGAGTGGCTCGGTAGAGTGGGCATCCAGTCGCGGCGGTGAATCCGGGAGCGGCATCAACCAAAGCATACCATATTGGCCTGGTATGGATGGCCTGCCGGCTGTTGTAGAGTCGAAGAACCTCATGCACCGCCGCGATTTCCTTCGCCAACTCGCCGTAACCGCGCCTGTTCTCGCCGCGCAGAGTACCAGGCGTCCAAATATCCTTTTTGCCATCGCCGACGACTGGGGGCACGGACACGCCGGAGCCTATGGCGCGAAGTGGGTGAAGACGCCGAACTTCGACCGCGTTGCCCGGGAAGGCGTTCTCTTCCACAACTGTTTCACTTCGAATCCGAAATGCAGCCCGTGCCGGGCCACCATTCTCACGGGGCGCAATTCGTGGCAGTTGAAAGAAGCCATCAACCACATGAGCATCTTTCCGAACGACTTCGCCGTCTATCCGGACCTGCTCGTGAAAGCCGGCTATTTCGTCGGCCACACCGGCAAGGGCTGGGGGCCGGGCGATTTTCAGTCGACCGGATTCAAGCACAATCCGGCGGGCCCGGCGTTCATGAAACACCGGAACAAACCGCCCGCCAACGGCATTGCGAATGTCGACTATGCCAAGAACTTCGAATACTTTCTGGAGCAGCGTCCAAACAGAGAGACCCCATTTTGTTTTTGGCTCGGCTTTCAAGAGCCGCATCGGAAGTACGAGGACGGTTCCGGAGTCCGGGCCGGCATGAAACCGGAAGACGTCGCTGTTCCGAAGTACCTGCCTGATAACGCCGTCGTTCGCGGAGACATGCTCGATTACGCGGTCGAGGTGGAATGGCTGGATCAGCATCTGGGGCGCGTGCTGGCGAAACTGGAGGCGTCGGGCGAACTCGACAATACCCTGGTGGTCGTCACCTCCGATCACGGCATGCCATTTCCGCGCGTCAAGGGACAGATCTACGAACATGGCTTCCATATTCCGCTCGCGATTCGTTGGGGAAAGAGCATCCCGGCAGGCCGCACGGTGGATGACTTCATCAACACGCGCGACTTTGCGCCGACGTTCCTGGAGGTAGCGGGCGTACCGAAAGCACCAACGATTACCGGCCGAAGTTTCCTCGATGTTCTGAAATCGAGCAAATCCGGCACCGTCGATCCCACGCGGGACACAATGCTGGTTGCGAAAGAGCGGCACGATCTCGGCCGCCCCAATGATGCCGGCTATCCGGTGCGCGCCATTCGCACGAAGGAGTGGCTGTACGTACGCAACTACACGCCGGACGCGTGGCCGGCGGGAAATCCGGAGACGGGGTATCGCAACGTTGACGATTCGCCCACGAAAACGCTCGTGATCGCGAGCTTCGACGAGTATTACAAGCTGTCGTTCGGCAAGCGCCCGGCCGAGGAGCTTTACCATGTCTCTGAGGATCCGGAGTGCATGAAGAACCTCGCGACGGTACGCGCCCACGCAGTTGTCATGCGCAATCTGCGCGATCGGATGGAAAAGACGTTGCAGGAAGAAGGCGACCCGCGGATGAACGGGAACGCGGAATTTTTCGATACCATCCAATACACTGGTCCCCGTAAACATAGTTACGACGAATGGCTGAAGAACCAGAAGTAATGATCGGACTCCTCGGAGTCGGGCTGCTCGGCTCGGCGATCGGCGATCGTCTGACCGCCGCCGGAAGGCCGTGGATCGGCTACGACCCTAGACGGATGGATCTTGCGGCGTCCCGCGAAGAGGTCCTGGAAAAGTCGACTACTCTCATCCTTTGCCTGCCGGATTCGAACTATACGGCGCGAGCATTAGAGGGGATCGAAGGCCCGCGAACGATCATCGACGCGACGACAGGCGACCCTGCCGAAATGAAAAAGTTTGCGGCAGATCTGAAGCCGAAGGGGATTCACTACCTCGACGTGACCATTGGCGGTTCCAGCGCGGTATTTCGCGCCGGCGCCGGGATTCTCATGGCGGGCGCCGAGAAAGGGGATTTCGAAGCGAACCTGCCGCTGCTGAAGTGCCTCAGCGAAAAGATCTTCCTTTGCGGCCCGCCTGGCTCGGGCGCCTTGATGAAGCTCGTCTTCAATTTGGTGCTGGGGTTGAATCGCGCGGCGCTGGCGGAAGGGCTGGCGTTTGCGGAGAGGAGCGGCCTGCCGCTGCGGCAGACGCTGGAGGTATTGCAGGCGGGGCCGGCCGCTTCACGGATCATGGAGCGGAAGGGGCCGAAGATGGTTTCGCAAGAGTACGTGCCGGAGGCAAGGTTGTCGCAACACCATAAGGACGTGCGGCTCATCCTGAGCGAAGCGGCGCGGCACAACCTGCACCTGCCGCTATCGGAGGCTCACAAGGTGGTGCTTGCCGCGTCTGAGACGCTTGGCCTGGGCGAACTCGATAACAGCGCGTTGATCGAGGCATATCGAAATGATAGTGTCGTTAAACCATGAAACTCGCGCTCTATCTGCTCGCCGCGGCACTGGCCCTCCCGGCGGCTTCCGTCGAAGAGACTATCAAGGGCAATCTCGACAAGTTCGATGCGGCCGCGAAGGCCGGCGACTCCGCCGCGCTCGACAAGCTGCTCTCAGAGGATTTGAAGTTCGGCCACTCCAGCGCCAAATTTGAAACGAAGAAGGAGTGCATTGACGCGCTGGTCAAGGGCAAGCCAACGTATACCCACCGGGATGTGAAGGTTCGTGTCTATGGGAACACGGCCGTCGTCGATTTGAACATGCACGTGGAGCCGCAAGGGTTTGATATTGCGGTGCTGCAAGTCTGGGTGAAGAAGGGCAACGATTGGCTGATGGTGGCACGGCACTCGACGCGATTGCCGAAGGCGTAGCCATGCGGCTAATCGTCGCCGCCGCCTTTGTTCCGCTTGCGTTTGCGCAAAGGCCTGTCGCCGAGATCCGCAATGCCGCGGCGGAGGCAGTGTTCGATCTGGGCGGGGGCTCGTTGGTGGCGTTTCGATTGAAGGGCGGCTTGAACCCGCTGGCGTGGCTGGGGCCGGCGGACAAAGATGTCGCCCTTCGTCCGATGGCGCACTTCCTGTGTCTGGACCGCTGGGGCCAGCCGTCGGCCAGTGAAATCGCGGCCGGTGTGCCGTTCCACGGTGAGGCGACACGCGTGGCATGGAAGGCCGATTCGTCGTCCGCCGCCGAGGCCGTGATGTCGGCGTCGTTGCCGATGGCGGGACTTGATGTGCGCCGTCTCGCCCGGCTGACAGGCACGGATGCGGTGCTGCAGGTGGAAGAGACCGTCACTAATCGCAACAAGATGGGGAAGGTCTATAACATGGTGCAGCACCCAACGATCGGGCCGCCGTTCCTCGATGAGAAAACGCTGGTCGATTCAAACGCCAGCCGCGGTTTCATGCAGTCGTCGCCGATGCCCGCGCCCGAAGAGCCCACGGTGTATTGGCCGCATGCGCTGCGCGGGAAGAACACGGTGGATATGCGCATGCTCACGGCGGATCCCAATCCGAACGTGGTGAGCTACGTTGTTGATGAACCGATGGGCTGGGCTACGGCGTCGAGCCCGACGCACAACCTGGTTCTGGGGTATTTGTGGCGGACCTCCGAATATCCTTGGTTCAACGCCTGGCGGCATGTCGACGAGGCGAAGAAGCCGCTGGCACGGGGGCTTGAATTCGGCACGACGGGGCTGCACCAGCCGTTCGGCGTGCTGCTGGAAAAGGGGAGCATCTTCGGGCGGAAGCTCTTCACGTACCTCGACGCGGGGCAATCGGCGACGCGCAGTTACGTGGCGTTTATCGCCGCAACCCCGGCCGGTTGGCAGGGCGTACGGAGCGTGAACTACAAAGATGGCGTGATCACATTGACCGAGCGGGGTGGGCGGACCTTGGAGGTTCGGAGCGGGCCGATTTTTTAGAACGCCACGGGGTCCATGCGGTCGACCATCGGCAAATTCAATTGCTGGCGGACATCCGCGTAGATGTCGGAGATGCTCCGGTTTGCATCCACTGTAATCAACATTCCCAACTTGGCGTAGAGGTCCAGGAGAGGCTTCGTCTTCTCGTGATACTCGCGGAGCCGGATCATTAAAGCGTCCGGGTTGTCGTCGGCCCGCTTCGTGAATCCGCTCCCCTGGCCCATCCGTGCGCGGTACATGACACGTTGAAAGACGACCTCGTCCGACAGCTCCAGGTAGATCACCTTATCGAGGTTCCAGTTCTCGAACAGATACTCCGCCTGCGACTTTGTTCGCGGGAAGCCGTCGAGCACGAAGCCGTAGTTCCAATCGTGTTGGTCCAACCGCTCGCGCACAACGCGCTCGACGATCTCATCCGGGACGAGTAGTCCGGCGTCGGTGATGCGCTTAATCCTCGCCGCCAGCTTGGTATGGTGCTTCACATTCCAGCGGAAGATGTCGCCGATCGAAATATGCACCAAGTCATAGTCCCGGCAGAGCAACTCGCTCTGCGTACCTTTGCCGGACCCCTGCGGTCCACAGATCACGTATTTATTCATGCGATGCTTGGCAACAAGGCCATAAGGTTAGATCATAGGGCAAACTCGATGCCTTGTGCGAGTGGAAGTTCCTTTGACCAGTTGATGGTCACCGTCTGGCGGCGCATGTAGGCTTTCCACGCATCCGAGCCGGACTCCCTGCCGCCGCCCGTATCCTTCTCCCCTCCAAACGCTCCGCCGATCTCGGCGCCGCTGGTACCGATATTCACATTCGCAATGCCGCAGTCACTCCCACGATGACTCAGGAACGTTTCCGCCGCCTGTAGACTGCCGGTGAATATTGCGCTCGACAATCCCTGTGGCACCGCGTTGTGTTGCGCGAGAGCGTCGTCCAGATCCTCGTACTCCATCACATACAAGATCGGCGCGAACACCTCCTCCCGAACAATCGGCATCGAATGGTGCGCCCTCATCAGCGCCGGCCGTACATAGCAGCCTCCGAGCAGCGGCTTGCCTTCATAGTCCAACTCCACCCGTTCTCCGCCGAACAGCACTTCCCCACCCTGCGTTCGCCCTTCAGCCAGGCCGGCCTCCATCTTCTTCACCCCATGGGTGTCAATCAATGGCCCGCACAACGTCTTCGCATCGAGAGGATGTCCGATGCGGACTTGGTCCCACGCACGGACGAGGTACTCGGTGAACTCCTCGCGAATCGACTGGTGCAGGAACAGCCGCCGCAGCGTCGTGCAGCGCTGCCCAGCCGTGCCGACGGCCCCGAAGAGGATCGCACGCACGGCCAGCTTCGGGTCCGCGTCTTCGGTGACAACGATCCCGTTATTGCCGCCCAATTCGAGAAGCGTCCGCCCCAGCCGCTCGCCGACGATCTCCGCTACTCGCCGGCCCATGCCACACGATCCGGTAGCCGAAATCAGCGGGAGCCGGCGATCCTGGATCATCCGCTCGCCCACCACCCGCCCCCGGCCGTTCACCAGCGTGAAGACACCACGAAATCCATGGCGGTCCAGCACGCGGTCGACGATCTTGTGCACGGCGATCGAGGTCAGCGGCGTCTTCTCCGAAGGTTTCCAGACGACGCAATCTCCGCACACCGCCGCCAGCAGCGCGTTCCAACTCCATACGGCTACCGGAAAATTGAATGCCGTGATGCACCCGACCAGGCCCAGCGGATGCCACTGCTCGTACATACGGTGGCCGGGGCGCTCGCTGTGCATCGTCAATCCGTAAAGCTGGCGTGAAAGTCCGACGGCGAAGTCGGCGATGTCGATCATCTCCTGCACCTCACCGCGGCCTTCCGCCAATATCTTCCCGGTTTCGAGCGAAACCAATGTCCCCAAGTCGTCTTTCGACGCGCGCAACTCATTGCCCACTTCGCGTACAATCTCGCCGCGTTTTGGCGCGGGAAGGTCACGCCAGCGTGGCCAGACGCGTTGCGCAAAATACACCGCGTCGTCGTAGTCCTCCTCCACGCCCATCCGGACCGCGGCTAGCATTTGCCCGTCGGCAGGGCTGATGATCTCCACCTCTTCTCCGCCGCCTTCGGCCCATTCTTCGTGACACACGCCGGGCTGTTCCTCGGCGATGCCAAGCCGCCGCAGCAACCGCCGGACTTGCGTCTGGTCCATGGATGAATCCAAAAGGCTCATTTGTCCGTCACCTGTTCTTCACATGCTTGTCGAACCACTCCACCATCTCCGCCAGCGTGTGCTCCACCGACTCCCGGCCCGAGTATCCGTGCGATTCATAGGGCAGCAGTACGAAGCGGACAGTGCCGCCGTTTCCGCGAATGGCCGTATACATCCGCTCCGACTGAATCGGGAATGTTCCGGTGTTATTGTCGGCGGCGCCATGAATCAGCAGGATCGGTTCGTTGATCTTATTCGCGTTCAGAAATGGCGACATGCGGAGATACGTATCCGGCGCTTCCCACAGCGTACGGCGCTCGGTTTGGAAACCGAAAGGAGTCAGTGTGCGGTTGTAGGCGCCGCTGCGCGCGATCCCCGCGGCGAACAGGTCGGAGTGGGCGAGAAGATTAGCCGTCATGAAGGCGCCGTAACTGTGTCCGCCAACACCGACGCGGCGCGGGTCGGTGACGCCCAGTTCGACCGCCTTTTCGATTGCCGCCTTCGCGCCCGCAACGATCTGTTCGATGTACGAGTTGTTGAACGATTCCAGATCGCCCACCACCGGCAACGTCGCGTCGTCCAGGATGGCGTAGCCCTGGAGCAAGAAAAAAAGGTGCGAAATACCGCTCACGGTGGTGAACCGGTTTGGCGAACCCGTCATCTGTCCCGCCGTGTCCGCGTCCGAGTAGTCGCGCGGGTAGGCCCACATCACCGTCGGAAGCCGCGTGCCCTCCTTGTAATCAGGCGGCAGATAGAGCGTGAAGCGCAGAGCGACACCGTCGGGCCGATTGTACGTCACGAGTTTCTTCGTCACACGCCGCAGCTCCGGCGCCGGGTCCGTAAACGTGGTCAATGCCGTTCGCTTCCCGTTGTCGATCAGGTGGTAGTTCGGCGGTTCCGATGGCGACTCACGCCGTGTCAGCAGCTTCGACCCATCCGGCGTTAACGCCGCGACCACTGTCTCGTACACATCTTCAGCGGAGGTAAATAGACGTTTCTTCTGCTTCGTCGCCAGGTCCATGCGGTCCAGGAATGGGCGATCGCCCGCGGGTGTTGCCCCCGTACCTGTCAATAGAATCGAACCATTGTCGACGGTCACGATGCGCCGGCCGGAGTCGCCAGGTGTCGATACGGGCGCGCCAATGTCGCGGTAGCGGTCCTGCTGGTTGCGCGACTCCACCAGCGTCAGGCCGCCCTCCTTGCCCACCAGAAACGTGCGCAGCCGGCGCGAACGCCGCTCGTACTCGTTCGCCCACATCCGGCCGTCGCTGGTCCACAACGGAAATCCCTGTATGCGCTCTTCCAGTTTTGTGAATTCCCGCGGCTGGTCGAATGGCGCTACGGCGCGCATCAGACGGTCGCGATGCGGCACCTTCTCCTTCGGGTTGCCACCGTCCATCGCTTCCCACCAGACGATGGCCGCCGGCTGTTCCGGGGCCCAGCCCACATTGCGAGGACCCGTTCGCACGCCGTCGATCGGAATGCGGTCGGCGAGCGGCTGCGCGGCGATCTGCTTCACCAGCGCCCCGCCGGTTTGCCAGATTTCAATATCGAGCGGGAAACGCTGCGACGGGAGTACCCAGGAATAGGGCCGGTGAACGCGCTGCGTCAGAAGGTACTTCCCATCGGGCGAGGGAGTGGCGGACGAGAAAATCCCTGGCTTGCCGGCTTCGGAGCGCTGCCCGCTTAGGACGTCCACGATGACGATCTGGGATGTGCAGTAGTAATCGAACAGCTTTTCGTCGAATTCGCTCTTCAGCAGGTCCTGGTATGTCGGCGCGGGAGCGGCTCTGCCGAACGACTCCTGAACGTCGGGTCCGATCGCCGTAGGCGGCTCTTGCGGCGCGGGACCGCGAGCGGGGACCACGGTGCGCACAAGCAGCCGTTTGCTGTCCGGCATCCACTCGATGGGGTCGCCGAATGCGGCATTGGCATGAAGGCCGGGGAGCACGCGCAAGCTGCCGGTCGTGGCGGTCAGCATCAGCACATCGACACGATCGGGATAGTAGGCCAGCAGCGCGGCCATTTTTCCGTCGGCGCTCCATTGCGGCGCACCGACCCTGGCTCCGGCGGGAATCGCGAGGGGCGTGCGGCGCAACGTCGTCAAGTCGATCATCTCGGCTTTGCCGTAGGAGACCTCGCCGCGCGGCCCGTTGTTGCGCGGATTGATCCGGCGCCCTGCCAGACGCAGCATCGGTTCGGCCAGTTCGGAAACCGGCGGATAGCGATCGGGCTCCAGCAGCACCAGGTGGGTTCGCGTGGGGTTAACGTTCGGCGCCGGCGTGGCGGGCGCGTTCAAAACTTTTCGTATGGCTTCAGGGGGCTTCTTGTATGTGGACTGGGCAAACGCGATTGCGGCGCAGGCGAGGAAAGAGATCGTCCGAGTCATTTTATCCAGAATGCCACTGACGGAATGTCCCATGCGGCGAGCCGTGTAGATCCGCGGTTCTAAGGTGGACCTTAGAAATCCGATCAGTGGGAATGGTAGAGGGATCGCCGGAAATCCCCGATTCTGTCGTTGACGGACGTTACTCATAATCGAGTCAATCGGAGTCTTATGGAACAATTCGGACTTGCATTGATTCTCTTCGCTGCGTTCTGGGTGGGGTGCGCCGCCGGCTACATCGCGATGCGTCTGCGTTCCCAGGTAGCCTACGAAAACGGACGAAACGACTCTGCGGCCGAGATCTCCACGCTTACCGAACGCCTGAGCGGGCGCGAACAGCAGTTCAACGAGGCGCGCTCGCGGGCCGAGGCATCCGCCGAGACGATTGCCCGTCTGGAGGGCGAGTTGCGTTCGGAAACCGACCGGCGCACGGTGGCCGAAGCGAAACTGACGCTGGTGCCGAAGCTGGAGGCAGAATTGGAGTCTCGCGGCCAAAAGCTTGGCGAACAGCAGAAGGACCTCATCAAATTGCACGCCAGCGTTTCCGAACTGGGGACGCGCCTGGAGGAGTCGAAGAAGCACTCGGAAGGTAATGCCGGAGCGATTGAGGCGCTGCAGGCGAAGGTGGCGGAATCTTTGCAGTCTCTTAGCGCCGAAGCGTTGGCCAAAGTCCAGCACCCGGGCACCGGAAGCACGGACCGGCAGCAGGCTCTGCTCAGTGATGTGATCGGTCCGTTGCATTTATCGCTCGAACGCGTGGATGCACGCATCGGCGAATTGGAAAAGGAGCGCGCCGAAGCCTATGCCGGTCTGCGCCAGCAGGTAGAGAGCATGATGCGTGCGCAGGTTGCGCTTCAGGCGGAAACGGCGCATCTCGCCAGCGCGCTCCGCACGCCTTCTTCCCGCGGCCGATGGGGCGAGGTGCAGTTGCGCCGTGTGGTTGAACTCGCAGGCATGATCGCGCATTGCGATTTCATTGAGCCGCGAGGGACGGAGGATACCGCGAGCCGTCCTGACCTCATCGTGCAATTGCCAAATCGCCGCAAGATCGCCGTCGATTCGAAGATTTCGCTCGCGGCTTATCTCGAATCGAACGATGCGGGCGAGGAGAGTGTTCGGCTCGAAAAGCGCCGTCAGCACGCCGCGCAAGTTCGCGCGCACGTCGAACAGTTGAGCGCCAAAGGATATTGGGACCAATTCCCGCAGAGCCCCGAGTTCGTCGTCGCGTTTCTGCCAGGGGAAGCCTTCTTCAGCGCCGCGCTGGAGCATGATCCGTCGCTGCTGGAGTTCGGTGTGGAACGGCGCGTCATTCTTGCGACTCCGACAACGTTGATTGCCCTCCTTCGCGCGGTCGCTTGGGGGTGGAAGCAGGAGATGGTCTCCTCTAATGCCCGGGAGATTCGCGATCTTGGCAAGACACTGTATGATCGGCTCCGCACGCTCGCCGAGAGCTTTACCGAAATACAGCGCAACCTGAGCCGTACCACCGCGGCATTCAATCGCACGGTCGGCAGTTTTGAACAGAGCGTCATCCCGGCCGCCCGCCGGCTGCGGGATGCAGGCGCATCATCGGGCGACGAAATCGTATCTCCGCCTCCGGTGGATACGACGCCGCGATTCCTGCATCTGCTCGCCGAAGCGACGGAGATCGAACAGGGCAAGCTGCTCGCTCTTACCGGAGCTAGCGAACTCCAGGCCGCCGCATCCGCCGCCAAGCCCGCGCCCGCGCCGGAACCGATGGCCGTTGCGCAAGCCGCCACAGCGCCCCGCGCTGTGACAAAGCCGGCGGCACCGCCAACTCGTCCCGCCGGGTCCCCTGTGGCTAACGGCCACGCCGCGGCGGCCACCAAACCGGCTGCCGTCCCCCAGGCGCCACCTCCCCCAGAGCCTGAGCCGCTGAAACCCGCGGAAGCGGCCGCTCCGCCTCCGCTCCTCGAGCCTGTGCCCGCCACAACATAAAGCTCTTGTGTGAGCGGATTGTCAAAGTTTTGTAAAGGCGGGACTTAGCACGAATCTGTCTCCTCCGTTTGCGCGTCTTATGAGCAGGAGGCAGTATGAAAAACACACGCAAACAAGTGACGATGGCCCTGCTGGTAGCGGGATTAAGCCTCCTGCCCATGCACGCCGCCGTCCCCGCACCGGTATCAGCGGAAGAACGGATGAGCCACTCCATCCGGAAAGAACTTCTGACGATGCCATTCCTTACCATCTTCGATAACCTGGCCTACCGCATCGACGGCAATACGGTCCATCTCTATGGCCAGGTTATCCGCCCGACCCTCAAGTCGCAAGCCGCCGCCAGGGTGGCAAAACTCGAAGGCATCGCGCACGTCGACAATCAGATCGAAGTGCTGCCGCTGTCGCCGTTCGATGACCGCCTGCGCATCGCAGTCGCCCGCGCCGTCTACGGCCAGCCCGCGCTGAACCGCTACGCGCTGGGCGCGAATCCGTCCATCCGGATTATCGTCAAGAACGGCAATGTGACGCTTGAGGGCGTCGTCAACGACACGGGCGCTCGCAACATCGCCAATATCCAGGCCAATGGCGTGCCAGGAGTCTTCTCCGTAACAAACAATCTTCGCGTCGAAAAGTGACCCGACTTGCGAATCTACCAGCCCCGGCCAATAATCGGCCGGGGCTTTTTTTTTCAAATGGCCGCTCACGTAGAATCTCGACATGGACAATACCCGAAGCCTGGACCTTTCCGTTGCACTCGCCGGAATCCCTGAGGAGATCTGGCCACTGCTGACCGAGGCCGAGGGAATCACCCGCAGGTTTGCGCCGCAGGCGCGTGTGGTGCCGGGCGCCGGCGGAACCGTCTAGCTCTGCTGGGGTCCGGGTATGGAGGGTGAAGCGGCAATTACCACATGGCATCCGCCGCGCCGTTTCGGCTGGACCGAACCAACCGGCCGGCCACAGCGAAACAACTCTTCGGGTGATCACTTCCGGCTTTGCCGCCGGCGCTGAGGGCGGGGGCGGGACGCCGCGCATGTTTTTCGTGCACGAATGGTAAAGGGCGAGCGTAGCGGTCGCCAGCGGGATTGGATGCGCGCGGTGAACTTCGAACGCACCGCCAACGGCTATACGGCGCGAGCCGGCAACAGGGAGATCAGCGGAAGCATCCTATTCGAGCGCGATCCGGGATATCTGATTCGTCCGTAGCGCGTGCCGGCGAATTCGACGAGATTGTGTCCGCCTGGACTTCAGACTAGGACTTCGGTGGGGACACGGCAATAAGCGCGGCAACGGCCGTCTCCAACGCCGGCGGCATATATGGCTTCTGTAGCACCGCCGCGCGCCACCGGTCCGCTGCTGCCAGCAGATCAAGAGACAACGGAAATCCGCTGCACAGCAGGCAGCGCATAGCGGGGTAGCGGGCCAACAGCCGCACCGCCAGCTTGGTACCCGATTCCCCCGGCAACCCCTCATCCACGATCAAGATATCGGGTGCCCAGCCGCCGGCGGGCGGCGATTGCAGCACTTCCATCGCAGCCTCCGCCGAGTCGCAAGCGACCACGCTATACCCCGCCCGCTCCAGCGAGCGTTTCAGTAGCTGAAGCAATGCCCGCTCGTCATCCACCAGTAGTATGCGAGTGGTCATCACTAGCCGTGATCCTAATGGAGACTGGCTATCGCGTTCTTGGGGAACCAGGTGATACCGGTCGAGATCCGATGGCCGTCCCTGTGGAGCGCTGTCTGGAAGAGTTGATAGGTTCGCCAGTCGTAACGGAAGTTCACCCCGAAACTGTCGGAGAGCTTGAAGGTGGTGCCGCCTCCGCCGGTCCATCCGCTGTAGGCGCCGGACGTAAATCCAAGACTCAGAAGCCTGTTGTAGCCGGCACTAGCATTCAGCGTCCACCGTCGCGTCGGGTTATAGTTGAAGCCCACACTGGCGTTCTGGCTGATGGAGGTCAAGAAGTAACCGTTCCCCGGATTAATGGCGCGGGCAACCGATGCAAAGGCTGACGAGCGCCGGAATCTGTACATGATGCCGGCCGAGTATCCATACAGTAAGTTGTTAGATTCGAAAACCTCAGAACCAGTGGTCCGGCCCAAAATAGCCGCGAGAACCGGATCGAGCGCAAACGAGCGGACGCCTACCGTGGACTGACGCGAACCCGTGAGGCTCGCCGTTCCTTCCCAACTTCGGCCAAATTTGCGGGAGATGTGAAAGCCGATGGTGTGCACGTCGGTGTCGCCGAAGATTTTCGTGAAATCGTAATGGTTGAACGAATAGCTAACGCCCATGCTGGTTCTGCGGCTTGCGCGGTATACCCAGTCTCCGGAGGCGCCGTATGTCTCCATGTCCACCAATCCTCGGGCTCGCCGGCGGACCGCTGCGCCCGATCCCGAAAACCGAACCGATTGGCGGCGGCTGAAGGAATAGATCATCGACGTTGTGTCTCCGATAAAGTAGCTGCGGGAGTCGAAAAGCTCCGACGTAGGAGGCGTGATGAATTCAAACTCATTTGCCTGAAAAACGCTCGGCCCGCCAAGGAAACGATTCGATGTGCCGGCGCCGAGTTGGGAGATAATCTGCACCTTGGAACCGAACTGCGTACCATAGGCGAGGTTAAGCTGATGGTTGCTGCCGTTGAAAAACGATTGGGATGAGTAGTGGCTATAATTCCCGCCGTAATCCAGGCCAAGGAAAGAGCGGCGCCACGCCTTGCGCCCGGAGGCGTTGAGGTTTGCATCGAAGCCGTAACTGGATTTGGTTACGAAATTTCCGGTCGAATCGAGCGAATACCCCAGCAGGCTCGTATCGTAGTTGGCGTTCAGCGAGGCCTGGATGTGAATCGGCACATGATCCGATCCCTGATTTCCGGTTCCCGGACCGCCGCGGCCAAGGATGGTTGGCCCGTCGTAGGACGACATGCCGCTGCCGAAACCTCCAGGCAACTGCCCAAAAACAGGAAGTGCCAGCACCGCTAACATCCTCAATTTGAATACCTTTGATTCGAACACTAAGGCCTCCGTACCTAAGTATCGGTGCGCGGAAAGGACTTCTTTACACGCCCGTCTATTTCGTTATTTTGCGGCCCGGTGTTGACGCGCAGTCGGACGTCTCTCCAGACTATCAGATATACCGGGCGCAGAGCGCGCCCGTTGCCTCCAAGTCCATGAAATCACACACCGAATACCTCACGTTCCACACGCAGAAGCTGCGGGAATTCATCAACATCTCTCCACAAGTCGCAAGCACGTTGCGTGCCAGCGGAATCACCGAGGGCATGGTTCTCGTCTCCGCCATGCACATCACCGCCGGCGTCTGGGTGAACGACGCCGAAGATGGTCTGCTGGCCGACATCGACGAGTGGCTGGAACACCTGGCGCCGTTCAAAAAAGACTACCGGCACCACCGCACGGGCGAATCCAATGGCGACGCGCACCTCAAGAGCCTGCTGGTTCACCACCAGGTGATCGTCCCGGTCACCAACGGCCGCCTGGATATGGGACCATGGCAGCAGATTTACTATGCCGAATTTGATGGGCGCCGCAAAAAGCGCGTCATCATCAAAGTCATGGGAGAGTGAAAATGCCGGATTCCGATGAAAGGGACCCTGACGAAGCGACATCTTCATTCCAAGGAGACCCAATGAACCAAAGAATCATTCCGGCGGTGATGGCCGCGTCGTCGTTGATCGCGGCCGAGCTTCCCGTCAAGAGAGTGGTGTTGTACAAGCACGGGGTGGGATATTTTGAGCGGAGCGGCGATCTCGCCAACGGAGAGTCGGCAAGGCTCGATTTCAAATCCTCCGAGATGAACGATGTGCTCAAATCACTCTCCGTGGTAGAGACCGGCGGCGGGAAGATCAGCGGGCTGCGCTATGACTCGTCCACACCACTCGAACGCCGGCTGGGTGAGTACTCCTTTCAAGTCGGTTCCCAAAGTCCCCTTTCGTTGTTTTTGGATCAATTCAAAGGCGCCCGCATCGAAATGGAATCCGGCGGCCAGAAATCGGCCGGATCGATCGTCAGCGGACGCTCCGTCGCCGCCACGGAGCAGCAGCCGCAGCGAGACCTTCTGGTCGTCCTTACCGATGCCAATGAGCTGAAGACCATCGACCTCGCCTCCGTCACCGCGCTGAAACTCGCCGACCCGGTTCTCCAGCGGCAATTGCGTGAGTACCTCGGTGCCCTGGCCGGCGCGCGCACCCGCGAACAGCGCAGCGTCTATATCGATTCCACCGACGCCAAAAGCCGCAAAGTCGCCGCGTCGTACCTGATCCCGACACCCATCTGGAAGTCTTCCTACCGGCTGATCTTCCGCAATACCCCGCAGCCGCTTCTCGAAGGCTGGGCCATTATCGACAACACCACCAACGACGACTGGACCAACATCAGCCTCTCATTGGTTTCTGGTAAGCCAATCTCGTTCCAAAGCCGTCTTTACGATCCCAGGTTCATCGAACGTCCGTTCGCCGAGCTACCCGATGAACAGGCTGCCGCGCCGGTCCTGTATGCCGGTTCCCTGGCGCCCGCCGCCGCTCCCGCTCCGCAGCAATTGGCGATGTCCAAATCGGCCCGAGCCACCGGCGGCCGCCCCGCCGCGGTAGCGGAATTCGCCACTGCCGAGCCTCTCCAGGACCGTGTCAGCAATATCGCCGTGCAAACCGAAGGGCGCGAACTCGGTGAACTTTTCGAATACGCCTTCGGCCAGCCCGTTACCGTCAAGCGCAACCAATCCGCAATGCTCCCATTCCTGCAGCAGACCATCGACGCCCGCAAGCTGCTCATCTACTCCGACCGTTCCAGCCAGAATCCGCGCACCGCGGCGGAGCTCTCCAATAACACCGGCAAAACCCTCGACGGCGGCCCCATCACCGTCTTCGATGCCAACGCCTACGCCGGGGAAGCGCTCGTCGAAACCGTGAAAACCGGTGACAAGCGGCTGATCAGCTATGGCATCGATCTCGGTACCCGCGTCACGACGAATATCGAGTCCGGCAATCAGCGCTACCTCGAATACAAAGCGACGCGCGGCTCGCTGATCGCGAAAACAGGCATTGAAGAGACGACAACCTACACCATTCGCAACATCGACAACCGCGCCAAGACCCTTATCATCGAACATCCTCTGCGCCCTGAATACAAACTCCTCAACCAGAAGCCGGCCGAGGTCACCGCTACAATGCAGCGGTTCAGCATTGCGTTGAAGCCCGCATCCGCCGAGACCTTCGTGGTCAAGGAAGACTATCTCCACAACGAGTACATCTCCATCAATTCCATGACGCCCGATGCCATCTCCGCCATCGTGCTGAACCGCCAGCTCTCCGCCAGCGCGAAACAACAACTGGAGCGGATCGCCGCGCAGAAACGCCAGATCGCCGAGGCGGACCGGACAATCCGGGGCGCCGAACAGCGCATTCAATCGCTCTCTACGGATCAGGACCGTTTGCGCCAGAACATCTCCAGCCTGAACTCGATCTCCGGCCAGCAGGAAGTAGTGCAGCGATACGCCCGCGATCTCGCCGCGCGCGAACAGCAGATCGTCACCCTTCGCGACCAGGCGGCCGAACAGCGCACGAAGAAGTCTGCGTTAGAATCGGAACTCAATGCGATGTTGGAGAAGCTGGAGTTTTAACCGATCGGAGCCCTCATTGTGCGCGTCGCGCTGATCGGTTACGGCAGCGTGGCCCGCGCCTTCGTCCGGCTTTTGGATGAGCAGAAGAAACGGTTCCCCTTCCGCATCGCCGGCGCCCACACGCTGCGCCATGGGACCGCCTACGGACCGGAGCTGGCGTTCGGTCCCGCCGCCGCGAACGTGGCAGAATTCCTCGATAAAGCACAGGCTGAAGTTCTCGTCGAGCTGTCGTCTCTCGCTCCCGAAACCGGGGAGCCCGCACTGACCCACATCCGTGAGGCCTTCGCGCGCGGGCTTCACGTCGTCACCGCAAACAAAGGTCCGCTCGCCCACGCCTTCGCCGCTCTGCGCGCGGAAGCTGCCGCCCGGGGAGTCGAGTTCCGCTACGAATCAACAGTGATGGACGGCTCGCCCGTGTATAACATGGTGCGGAACTGCCTGCCCGGTGTACGCGTGCTCGGTTTTAGCGGCGCGTTGAACAGCACCACGAAAATCATTCTGCGCGCCATGGGGAACGGACGCACATTCGCGGACGGTGTCGCCGAAGCCCAGTCGATGGGCATCGCGGAAACCGACCCGTCTTACGACGTCGATGGCTGGGACTCGGCCGTAAAGGCCGCCGCGCTCGCCAACGTTTTGATGGACGCCAACGTCCGCCCGCAAGAGGTGGAGCGCGAGGGAATCCGCGCGATATCCGCCGAAGATGTGCGCGCCGCGGGCGATGCCGGCGAACAGATCGTCTTGACCAGCCGCGCCGAAACTCTCCCCGGCGGCGGCATCCGCATGAGGGTTCGCCCCGAGCGTCTTCCCATTGGCGACCCGCTCGCCACCGTGCAGGGCACTTCCAATCTGCTGCTGCTCCATACGGACCTGATGGGCACGCTCGGCACCATCTCCATTGAACCGCGAGTCGAACAGACGGCCTACGGCCTTCTCAGCGACCTGGTGGATATTACAAGGACACTATGAAACTGATCCGCTACTCTTTTCACGATGAAGTTCACGCCGGCGTGCTCACCGCCGCGGGTGTCGTTCCCGTTCCCGCTGTGAATCTCTACACCGGCTCCAAGGTTCCCGATACCGTGCTCGGTATCATCCAGTCGGGCGATGTGGAACCCCTCCGCGCGGCGGAGTCGATGACGGCGATTCCGTATGCCGCTGTCACGCCGTTGCTGCCTTACCCGGTGCCCCCGAAAATCTGGTGCATCGGACTGAACTATCACTCGCATGCTGTCGACATCAACGCCGTGCAACCCGACGAGCCCGGATCGTTCATGAAGCCCGCGTCCTGTATGACGCGCCCCGGCGGCGAGATCATCCTGCCGCCAGCCCACATCACCAACGATGTCGATGCCGAGGGCGAACTCGCCGTCATCATCGGCAAGAAGGCGCAGTACCTCAAGAATCACGACGAAGCCCTTGACGCCATCTTCGGCTATACCGTCACGCTGGACCTCACGGCCCTCGACGTGCTCTCCAAGAACCCCCGCTACCTCACCCGCTCCAAGAGCTTCGATACTTTCTTCAGCTTCGGTCCCGTTGTCGTGACGAAGGACGAGATCGCCGACGTCGACGCGCTCGAAGTGATTACCGAACGCAACGGCGAAGTCTTCTCTCGCGACTTTGTGCGCAACATGAAGACGCGGCCGCTTGAGCTCGTCCGCTTCCACAGCGACTACCAGACACTGCATCCCGGCGATATCATCTCCACCGGCTGCCCGAAGGGCGCGCGGATCAAGAAGGGAGACGTGGTCGGCGGCCGTATCGAAGGCGTCGGCGCGATTTCGGCGACTGTCCGCTAAAATGGATGTATCGTGACCAGTGCATTAAAACGTGTCATTTTTTGGGACTTCCCCCGCGCCTCGTGGCAGTACGACGTCATTGTCGTCGCCATTCTGGCGTTCATTTTCCTCACCCCGCGCGAGTTGTTCCGGGATCAGCCGCGGGCGCAGAGTATTGTCCTTGTGAACAACGACACGCCCGGCGAAGAGGTCTTCTATCTGGAGCCCAAACTGCTCGAAGGCGTCGCGGAAGCGGAACAATTCCAGAAGGCCGCGAAGATGCTGGAACGGCGCGACGGCAAGAAACTCCAGTTGTACCGGCTGAAACCGATCTATGATTCGGAAAAAGACATCAAGGGTTTCATGGCTTACACCAAACTGGTGAAGTAACCGCGCGAAAGCCGGATACATCCAAGGGGACGAGATGAGATTACCGATAGCAGTACTCGCGCTGTTGGGGACGGCCGCGGTTCCGGCTGCGGAATCGCTGAGCGCGGTGCAAGCTCGAATGGATAAGTCGGCGGCGGAATTTTCGACGCTAACGGCGAAAATCAAGAAGGTGAGTTACACCGCTGTCATCAAGGATTCCTCCACTGAGTCCGGCACCTTCATGATCAAAAAACTGAAGGCGAATGACGTCCGCGTGCGCATGGAAATCGACAAGCCGGATCCCCGGTCATCGGCAATCACTCGCAAGAAATACGAAATCTTCCTGCCCAAAATCAACACGGTCCAGGAATACGATCTTACCCAATACGGAAAGCTCGTCGATCAATTTCTGCTCCTCGGTTTCGGCGCCCCCGTCAAAGAGATCACGAAGATTTACGACATGGCGGTCACCGGCACGGATACGATCGAAGGCCGCCAAACCACGCGCGTCGAGCTCCGCCCCAAGCCCGCCAACGTAAAGGAACATCTCAAGCTCGTCGAGATCTGGATTCCGATGAATGACGGCAATCCGATTCAGCAGAAATTCCTTCAGCCGTCGGGCGACTATACCCTCTCTACCTACACCGACGTCAAGATAAACCCGTTGTTGAAGGACGCCGACGTGCAGTTAACACTTCCGAAGAACGTAAAGCGCGAGAAACCCGGGAAGTAATCGCGGATATAGTAGTAGGCATGTACGTGGTTGTAGCGTTCCGCTTTATCGCTTTTTTCCTGATTTCGCTCTCCCTGCCCGCACAGTTCTTCGAGTTCGCCGTCACTGATGACGGCCGGCTCTTTTTCTCTACACCACTCACCGACGGTCCCCCGGACACAAAAGGCAAGATATACAAGCTCACCGGTGAGGGACTCTCTCTCTTCGCCAGTGGTCCCGGCAATGCCTTTCCCAGCCCGTCGGCAATCTCGCCCCTTACCAGCGGCGACGGCTCCATCACTGGCTATGCTCTCAACTACCCCTGTGTGAGTGGAAGTTGCGGCCTCGCCGGGCTTCCGCGAACATTGTTCCAGGTTCCGGCTCTCGGCCTGAAAGACGCGCCTTACAACAGCCTCCGAATCTCCCGCAATGGACAATTTCTGCTGGGTTGGGCGTACGATGCGCGCCTCCGGCTGATCGATGTCGCAGCCGGCAAAACGCGGGAGATGCCGCAGTTCTTCTCCGTCACCGGCGTGCAATGCGTCACAGACTCGGGCTCTTTTCTAATGCGCAACGGGCGCGATGCGTCGCAACCCATCCAAATCGTGCCCCTCGGCGGCGAACCGCTCGCCATCGCCGGGACGGAGAAAACGGGCGACGCCATCATCAGTCCCAACGGCGGCCGCATCGCCTATGAACGTCGCACGGCCACTTCTTATGATCTCTACGTCACCGATCCGCAGGGCAGCGCCCACACCCGGCTCGCCTCGGCACCGCTCGACCTCGAAGAGCCATGGCCTGTCTTCAGCTTTCGCTACTCGCCCAGCTTCGCCAACGACGGCACTCTCCTCTTCCTTGCTCCAAGCGACGATGGCAAAGTCCAGGCGATGATCAGCGCTCCAGGCCAGGAACCGCGTATCTTGCCCGCAATCGATTCCGGCGTCCAGAACGCAATCATCTCGGGCAACGGCGATCGCGCCTGGCTCGCTTCCTACACCGGCCGCCTGATCCTCATGAATACCGCCGACGGCACGTTCACGGAGGTCATACCGCCAACTCCGTTCATCGCCGCCAATGCCCCGATTGGTGTGCCTGGATCTGTATTCCGGCTGATGTCAAATAGCTTCCGGCCGGACACGATATTTAAACTCGACGGCAAACCGCTGCCTGTTTCAGAAACTACGCGTGATGGAGTCGCGTTACAGGTTCCGTGGGAGTACACCGCGACGGGCAACGATCATTCGGTCTCCGTCCAAGGCGCCGGAAGTCCATTTTTTCAATTGATTACCTTCTTCCCGCTTCCTTTTCCAACGGTTACGTTTGAACGCGTCGGCTTCACGACAGCATTGCAGGCGGCCCACCAGGACTTCCGCGGCATCGTCACCGCTGGCGATCCGGCTCTCCCCGGCGAAACACTCCACATCTTCGCCCGAAATATGGGTCCCGTTGACCGTCCTGTGGCCACGGGAGAACGCTCGCCGTCGGACCCGCCCGCCAGGGTGAGTTCGCCTCTCGCCTGTTATCTCTACAGTGAGCTGCCTACAACGGCTACCTCCCGCACCACGGGAATCGTGGTGCCGTTCGCCGGCCTCAGCGGCGGCAGTATTGGCATCTACCAGCTCGACGTTACCATCCCCGCGGACTGGCCTTTCTCACAAGGTTCCATCGGCTGCTACCTGCAGACCGGCGATCAACTCCGCGGCGACATCGGCCGCATCGACATACGGCCGGCGCGCTAAGTACCCACGCGAACGCCGCGCGTTCGGATCGCCACCGATCGATGTGTTTCCTGACCGATTTCTCCACCGTCCCCATCCACCGTCGGCACCTTCGCACCACAACTGCAATCCGTTCATTGTCCACCTTCGCCGGCTTCATCACATCCGGAAAACGCGCCTCCATCGCCCCGGCCCGCTCTTCCTCCGTCGGTTCCGTATCGCGTAGCCTGTCACACCAACGGAGTATCTTGGTAGTCGCATGAATTTCCCTCTCCTCTTTGCGGCGGCTCTCACCTGGCTCGCGCCCCAGGATGCGAAGTTCACTATCAACGGCCTCCCATGGCTCGCGGAAAACAAGGGCGAGCTCATCCGCCTCCCCCGCCGTCTGGAAGCGGAACTTCCCAAACCGGTCTGGAATCTCGGCCTCTCCCCCAGCGGTGGCCGCATCCGCTTCCGGACCAATTCCACACAAATCGCCATTCGTGTCGAATACCCATCCCCGCCCAACATGGCCAACATGCACGCCTTCGGGCAAACTGGCGTTGACCTCTACATCGACGGCTCCTACCGCTCCACCGCCATCGCTCCCAAGGACGCCGAAAAAGGCAAAACCGTCGAACACGTCTTCTTCGCCAACGCCCCCAAACAGTCGCGCGACATCACTCTCTACCTCCCTCTCTACAAGCCCGCCAACGTTATTTCCATCGGCGTCGATGACGATGCCGCAATCGAAAGACCCCGCCGCTTCTCCAACCCCAAACCTGTCGTTTTCTATGGCACCTCCATCACGCAGGGCGGCTGCGCCAGCCGCTCCGGCCTCAGCTACCAGGCCATTCTCGCGCGCCGTCTCAACCTCGATTTTGTCAATTTAGGCTTCTCCGGCAACGGCAAAGGGGAGCCGGTCGTAGCCGGCATGGTCGCGGAGCTCGATGCCTCCCTCTTCATTCTCGACTTTTCCCAAAACAACCCCAATATCGACGCTCTCCGCGAAGTCTACGAACCCTTCCTCAACACCGTCCGCGCCAAGCATCCTGACACGCCCATCGTCGCCATCACCCCCATCGCATCCGCCGATAACTCCGCGCGCTTCCAGCAATATCGCGAGCACATCCGTGAAGTTGTCAATCGCCGGATCGCCAGCGGCGACAAGCGGCTGACTCTCGTCGAAGGCTATTCGCTCCTCGGACCCAGTCAACTCGACGGCCTCGTCGACGGCGTCCATCCCAACGATCTCGGTTTTCAATGGATGGCGGACGGGCTCGCTCCCACAATTGCAAAAACGCTCAACCTCCCTCCGCCTGTCCTCGTCAACGATTCCAAGATCGCCGTGACGCCCGAAACCGCTGCCGCCATGCGCAAACAGCTCATCGACTTCATCTGGGGCCCCGCCGGCTTCCCGGCCTTCAAACCAGTCGTTCGCGCCGCCAATGCGCCCTCTCCCATCAAGTCCCTCAAAAACGCCGCGCAAATTGAGGCCCTCGAAATCCGCATGGAGGCCGGCCAGACCAACACCACCTACCACCTCATCCCCAAACAGAAGTTCGGCCAGTTGATCGTCCTCCATCACGGCCACTCCTGCTCTTTCGACGACGGCGCCGGCCTGGCCGAAGCCGCCGACAGCTTCCTCGGAGCGGGCTACAGTGTCCTCCTCGCCCACATGCCCCACATGCGTCCTGGCGACTGCCAAACCGTCCCACATGGCGACCTGTTCAACCTCCCGCTAAAATCGGGCAACGCCCTCAAGTTCTTTCTCGAGCCGGTCGCTTACTCGCTCAATCTCCTCAAACCCGATTACAAGGAAATCAACATGGTTGGCCTGTCCGGCGGAGGCTGGACCACTACTCTCTACGCCGCCCTTGACCCCGGAATCCGCGTCAGTTTCCCGGTCGCCGGCACCATCCCCCTGTATCTGCGCTCCCGCGGTTCCATTGGAGACAAAGAACAATACCTCGACGAGTTCTACCAACTCGCCGGGTATCAGGACCTCTACGTCCTCGGTGCAACTGGCGCGGGACGCCGGCAAGTGCAGATCCTCAACCGCAAGGACAACTGCTGCTTCGGCGAAGCCCAACACAACGGTAACGATTACGAACCCGCCATGCGCGTCTATGAAAAACGCGTGCGGCAAGCGATCGGCGATAAAGGCAGCTTCCGCCTGGTCATTGATGACGACGCGCCCAAACACATGATCTCTCCGCAAGCCGTGGATATCATGCTGCGCGAGCTCGCCAAATGAACCGTAACCACGCTATTGATGCCTATCGCGGCCTTGTCATGTTCCTCATGATGGCCGAAGTTCTGCATCTCGCGAAGGTCGCACAAGCCTACCCGGATTGCACCTTCTGGGCCATCCTCGCCTACCACCAGACGCACGTCGAGTGGGTTGGCTGTTCACTGCACGACCTCATCCAGCCGTCGTTCTCTTTCCTCGTTGGCGTAGCACTTCCCTTCTCCGTCGCGGCGCGCATTGCGAAGGGTGAAAGCGAAGGAAAGATGTTCCTCCACGCCCTTTGGCGCGGTTTCCTTCTCGCCGCCCTCGGCATCTTCCTCCGCTCCACGCACAGCACGCAAACCAACTTCACCTTCGAAGACACGCTCACGCAAATCGGCATGGGCTACCCGTTCCTCTATCTGCTCGGCTGGCGTCCACCGCGCTGGGCGTACATCGCGCTCGGCGTCCTTCTCTTCGGATACTGGCTCGCCTGGACGCTGTATCCGGTCCCTGATCACTGGGCCAAAAATAACAACGCCGGTCACTTCTTCGACGTCTGGTTCCTTAACCTCTTCCCGCGCGTGAAACCATTTGAGGCCAACCGCGGCGGGTACCTCACCCTCAGTTTCATCCCAACCCTCGGCACGATGATCCTCGGGCTCATCGCCGGCCGCTGGCTCCGCGAGGATCCGCCCCGCATACCCTATCGCCACTTCCTCACTGCCGGAATCGCCTGCATCGCCGGCGGCCTTCTGCTGCATTTCACAGGCCTCTGCCCGATAGTCAAGCGTATCTGGACTCCGGCGTGGACGCTCTTTAGCGGCGGTATCTGTTTCCTCCTCCTCGCCGCGTTCTGCTGGGTCATCGAGACGAAAGGCTACCGCAAATGGGCCTTCCCGCTCATCGTCATCGGCACAAACTCCATCGCCGCGTACCTCATCGCCCATCTCTTTGATGCGTTCATCTACAGCTCGCTCAGGATCCATTTCGGCGAACACTTCTTCGCCTTCCTCGGCGGTGGCCTTGAGCCCTTCCTTCTTGGCGCCGCTGTGCTCCTCGCCTACTGGCTCATCCTTTACTGGATGTACAACCGCAAGCTGTTTCTGAAGATCTAGTTTTACCGATTCCAAACACCCTACACTCTTCCGTTTCGCTCCAACTGCCAGGGTGAAGTTAGAGCCGTTTGAACACCACAACGTTTGCCGCGGAACGGGGCTGGTAACCCGCTGAAGCGCTATCCCACCGGTAGTTCGTCCCCTCCGGGAGAATGTCCGCTATTCCAACTTGCCGATAGTTTTGCGGCGCATATTTGGACCACCAATCGAACAGCAAGGTAGCTGAATCGGCGGCGCGGAGCCACGAGGTAGCCACGTTCACGATAACCACATATTGCGGCTTCTTCGTCTCAATATCGCGAATGAAGCCCTCCTGCATCTCGCGCGCAAAAGGATGGGCCTCCATCAGCGGGTACATATAGATATACGGAGTGGCGGACCTGCGCTGCGCATAGAAAAAGATCTCGGGTTCGGAGCCGAGGACGGCTATCGTTTCTTCTTTGGCCGTATGACTCCGAATGTATTTGGCGATCTCCAACGCCTCCGGGAACGGGTTTGCGCCATACACGGCATTGGTGGCCGTCATCGGTGATACTTGGAACAGAAACTCGCCCTGTTCGAAGACGGAGAAGAGAATCACCGCCGTAACTGCCCACAGCGCGGGGTAAGAAAACTTTGCGGCGGCTCCCGCGCACAACGCGACTGCCGGAAGCATAAGGATGAAGTAGTGCTCCCGAAAGTACAAACCGGGACAAATGGCGAGAAATGATGTCAGTAGAAAGCCGAGGATAAGGAACCGCCCTTCTCGCCATAGGATTACGGCTCCTGCGCCGGCCGCAATCCAGATCGCCCAGTTGGCTAGCGTGATGTGCCGCAGGCTGTCGAACAGCATCTTGAGTCCGGCTGCCAGCGGCATT
The DNA here is from genome assembly GCA_016185425.1 of Acidobacteriota bacterium. Classification (GTDB taxonomy): domain Bacteria; phylum Acidobacteriota; class Terriglobia; order Bryobacterales; family Bryobacteraceae. Next base: position 152,085 of record JACPNQ010000019.1, read on the forward strand.
GCGCTCGCATATTGGCTGGCATAGGTGAAGGCCCAGAACCAGAATTGGTCCGCGACGCCGGCGCGCCAAAGAGTGGCGGTCATCACCAAAAATGGCAGAATCGCCGCGCCTCCAAATAGTGCGGAATCGCGTACGGTCTGCAGAGTGCCGCGATCCTTATGGCCGCGCAGAATCAGTATGGCGGCAAAGGCCGCGAACAGGATACCGTGCTGCTTCATGAGCACGCTGACCCCGAACAGAATTCCACTCCAGATTAGGGTGGAAGGACGGGGACGATCCTGCCAGTGGAGGAACAAAAGCAGACCAGCGGTGGCCGGGAGGACAACGAAATGTGTGGCATGAGCCCACATCCCCATGAGGCTCCATCCGCTGGAGAGCGCGGCATACGCGGCCGCGGCGGCGAGGGAAGCACCGGGACTGCTAAGCAGCTTCCGTCCGAGTAAGTAAATAAGCCAGATGGTGGCGGCATTGATAAGCAACAGGGCGATGTGCACGGCCGTAATGGATTGGCCAAACAGAGCGAGAAAAATGGCGTAGACCGCGCTTGTACCCGGAAACTTCATGTTCGCGGCGATCGCATACGGGGGAACGCCTTCCAACATCAGTTGGCCCATATAGGCGTATTCGCCTTCATCCCGCTCGAATGGCGCGTCTGCCAAACGGATTCGCCCCGCAATAATCAGCGCAATCGCTATGAACAATAATACGCAGGGAAGGGCGATCCGGCCGAAATCGCTCTCGGGCCGTACGGGCGCTATGACAGGTGCATCTACTGCGGTTCGCCGGTTCTTGGCCATGCTGATACGGATGCGGATGGGCGCATTTTTCTATGGTACCTTTCCGGCTCTCCATGTTGCGAGATGAATGCCAGCTATCGTTGGCATTCCGGGAATTCGGTGCGCAACGGCATAAGATCACGTCCTCCAGAACGGAAGGGGATGGCGGTCATGGGGTGGATCGATTCCCTTGCGGCGTCGGCAATCCGATGCCGTATTTAGGAAACGGCGATTTCGAAGCGGCACGGCATCATGTGGCCCTTCTCGATCACCGGTTTCAAGCCGCTTCGCACGGCCCGGTTGTGTCACCAACGATGCCGTTTCCGGACCGGCCGCGAAATACCTGAACGGCCACCTTTAACATCTGCCTCCTATACCGTTCACACTTCTGCTAAGGCGTTTCACCTCATAATCGAGGAGAAAGTCAGCACCTCGAATCGAGGGCTGCTCTCGGAAACAACTTATACATAACAGGAGAAAAGTAAGTGACTTATCGTCTCGATCGTCAAGGAAACAAGACTGTGCGCGTCCGGAGGCTGTTCGCAGTCGCTCTCGTGCTCGGATGTGCTTTCTGCACGGCCACCAATGCGGCGGCGCAGCCTATTAAGCCCCCGGACACTCCTACCCTCATTACTCCTCCGGTCGGAAACTCTCTATTCTTGGTGGGCCGCGCCGCCGGGACGCAAGGCTATATCTGTCTGCCCACGAGCCCAGGCGCGTCTACCGCTTCCTGGACTGCCAAGCCCGCTCGCCCAGAAGCTACCCTTTTTCAGAGTTTCTTTAGAAAAGACTTCCAGATCATCACCCACTTCCTCAGCCCCGATGCAAACCCCAACGACGACGCTCCAGTCCCGCTTCCTTTCGGCAACGCGACCTGGCAGAGCTCCTTCGATAGCAGCAAGGTTTGGGCGGCGGTTCTGAATTCGAATACAATCCCCGCCGGCTCCCACCCGAGTTGCCCGAATGCCGGTTCGATCGCCTGCCTCTTACTACAGTCAATTGGTTCGCAACAAGGGCCAACCGGCGGCAAGATCTTGGCCAACACCACCTTCATTCAGCGGCTAAATACCAACGGTGGATCTGCCCCCGACAACAGCGACGGTTGCGCGTCCATCGCACAGGTCGGCAACCAAAGACTCGTACCATACACTGCCGACTACCTCTTCTATCGCAAGAGCGAATAACGCGCGCAAAGTCGCACTCGGTTTGGAAGTCCAGCGGAAGTTTTGACCTTGTTAAAGCTTCCGCTTCCGCACGCAGCCCGGATACAGCTTCTTCAATTTCTCCACCTTCGGGTCCGACACATGCACAATGTACGGATTCGCCCGGTTCCCGCGCGCGTAGTCCTGATGATACGCTTCCGCCGAGTAAAACTTATCGAGCGGCACCACTTGCGTCACAATCGGCTTGGACAACAAGTGCGCGTCGTTGATCTGCTTGATGTACGCCTCCGCCACCTTCTTCTGCTCCTCGTCCGCATAGAAGATCGCGCTGCGATACTGCGGCCCCACATCGTTCCCCTGGCGGTTCATCGTGGTCGGGTCATGTGCCACGCTGAAAAAGATCTTCAATAACTGCCCGTACGAGATCTTCGCCGGATCGAACGTAATCAGAATCGACTCCGCATGACCGGTGCGTCCAGCCGACACAATGTCGTACTTCGCTGTCTCCTTCGTCCCGCCAGAGTAGCCGGAGATGACATTGTCGACGCCCTCGACGATCTCGAATACCGCCTCTGTACACCAAAAACATCCACCCGCCAGCACTGCCGTTTGCTTGCCTTTGCTCACCTTCACGTCGACCGCGGGATCTGGAAACTCCGCCGCAATCATCGCCACTGCTATTGCCATCATCGCCAAGGCTTTCATACCGCTAGCCTCTCACAATCAAAGGTCTGTCATCGAGCCGTAGCCATTTTGCGACAATAGCTCCGTGATGAAACGGTCCGCACTCCTTCTCGCCTCGTTCGCGATCCTCTTCGCTGAGCCTCCCAGCAAAACCGCCGACCTCTTCCAGACCGGCAAGCTCTGGACTATCCATCTGAAATTCGCCGCCGATCAATGGGCATCCATCGAACCCAAGGGCGGCGCACGCCCGATGATGGGCGGTCCGGGCTTCGGCATCGGAAACATCATTGTCCCCGCGTTTCTAAAGGCCGACGCCGATGGCGATCGCGTCCTCACCGCGGCCGAATTCACCGCCCTGGCCAACACCTGGTTCACGCAATGGGATAAGAAGAAATCCGGCGCGCTCGACCGTGACGACCTCCGCGCCGGCACCGCCTCAATTTTCGAATCGGCGATCGGTCAGTTCATGGGCGGCCGCGGTCCTGGCGGCCCCGGCGGCATGGTCGCACCGAAAGGCAAGCGCAACGGCCTCTCCGGCATGGCCGGCATCGACTTCGAATATGTCCATGCCGATCTCGATTTTGACGGCCGCACTCTCCCCAACGTCGCCGTCCGCTACAAGGGTAACGGCACCTACATGCAGTCCCGTGGGCGCGAGAAAAAGTCGTTCAAGATCGACCTCAACGAATACAACAAGGATCAGAATCTCGCCGGCATTACGAAATTCAATCTCCATTGCAATGTCACCGACGCAAGCTGGATGAACGAAGTGCTCTCCTACCGCCTCTACCGCGATGCCGGCCTCGTTGCTCCACGCACCGCCTACGCCCGCGTCTATGTCACCGTACCTGGCAAGTTCGACCGCAAGTATTTCGGCCTTTACTCCATCGTCGAAGAGATCGACAGCGCATTCGCCGAATCGAACTACGGCACAAAAGACGGCCTCTTCCTTAAGCCCGCCACGCGCGACGTTTTCGGCTACCTCGGGGACAAGTGGGATGCCTACGAACAGCCCTACGACCCGAAGGGCAAGCCCACCGCGGCGCAGAAAAACCGCGTCATGGACTTCACGCGCCTCGTCAGCAACGGTACACCCGAAGACTTCAACGCGCACGCCGCCGAATTCCTCAACATCCCGCAAATCGCCAAATACATGGCCGTCACCACCTGGCTCAGCACTCTCGACAGTATCCTCGGCATGGGCCAAAACTACTACGTCTATTTGAACGCCAAGACAAATAAGTTCGATCTCCTCCCCTGGGATCTCGATCACTCCTTCGGCCAGTTCCCCATGGGCGGCTCGCAGGAGCAGCGCGAAACCCTCAGCATCCTCCGCCCGTGGCAAGGGCAGATCCGCTTCCTGGAACGCCTCTACGCGCTGCCCGAATTCCGCACGGCGTACCTCGCACAGATGGCCGAATATCAGAAAACGATCTTCACTCCTGAGCGCTTCGCCAGGCAGGTGGATGACCTCGCCAAAGTGCTCCGTCCAGCCGTCGCCGAAGAAACCGGCTCTCGTCTGGAACGCTTCGAAAAAGCCGTAGCGGGTGACGTCATCGCCCCCGAAATGAGTGGCATTGGAATTGCTCCCCGCCCCGGGGCACCCGGTCCCAACTTCCCCGGCGTGAAGCCTATCAAGGGCTTCGTCGTCCCGCGCTCGCAATCGGTCAGGGATCAACTCGCCGGCAAGTCCGAAGGCACCGTTCGCGGCGGCGGCGGCTTCTTCGGTCCCGGAGGCGGCCCCGGCGGCCCGCAGTTCCGCGGCCCCAGCTTCGAGCCCCAGTTCCTCGAACAAATGGACGCCGACAAGAACGGATCGGTGACGTCCGGCGAGTTCCGCGCAGGCTTCGCCAAGTGGTTCGAATCCTGGAACACCGACAAATCCGGCAAGCTCACCGAAGCGCAACTGCGCGAAGGCATCAACCGCGACCTCAACCCGATGCGCGGCACGATGCCGCCGCCTCCGCCGCGCTAACTCACTGCTTCAAAAACCGGTCGAACACCGCGTCATCCGGTTCGCCGCTCCACCGTGTCGGCACCACAATCTCGCCCATCCAACCTGCATGGTCTGTCCGGTAAACGGCGCGTGTGCCCATCAATTTTTCCAGATCCGCCAGGTCCCACTTCAACAGGAATCCCGGAATCAACACATCGAAAAAGAAATTGCCATGCGGCCTGTCCAACGCCTCGGCAATCGAACGCGGCGTACGGTCCAGCCAGATGGATCGCACTCGCGTATCTATCGCCGCCGCCTGCAGCAGCCATATCCCTTTCACACCGCGCGCCACGCCGCGAATCGACGAAGCGTCTACATCGCTTCGCGCCGCAAGCACGTCCAAGCCGCGCCGCAAGTCCTGCGTCCGGAGCGCCGCCATATTCAGCCCCACCATGTCCGCCCGGGCGCTCGGGAGCCAGTTGCCCACAAACGGCCGCCCCTCGAACGACGACGGCGAATCCCGCACGGACAGTTCCAGCACTACCATCCCGCGCTTCGCCATCAGCGCCGCCAATGGCGCCGTAGCGCGGCTCCGGCTTACGAATAGCGGCACCGGCATCGGCACATCTTCCACAAGCAGCACCGCCGGGCTCCGCGTTACTGACGATTCCGGCAAATAAAGCTGCCCCGTCAGCATCACTCCGGGCTCCGAAGTGAATCGTATCTGCTGCACGCGATACCCCGTCATGCCCTTATCGCCCAAAACCTCCACCACGGGCGGCGCTTTTACCTCTCCAATCCCCAATCGCCGCAGCTCCGCCTTTAGCTCCTCCAGCGTCCCCGATTTCCGCATCTCGCGATATTGGTCACGAATAATCTCGTGCACCTTCCGCCCTTCCACATGTCCCGTCTCCGATACCCGCAGTTCCACATGCGTGTACTGCCGTATAGGCCGCTCTTTCACTCCGCCCTTCCCGCCACGTAGCCATCGGTCCATCCACGCGTAGATTTCTTCGCGCGTCTCCACCGGTGTCCCATGCGGCCCAGGTCCGACAAAGTACCGCACTCTTTCCTCCGCTCCGTACATCGCATACCAACGCCGCGCCTCGTCATAAACAACCCGCGCCGCGCCCGGCACAAAGTAATCCTCCTCCGTCGCCAGCAGGAGCCACGGCTTCGGCGCGGTCATCTCCACCATGTCCGCCATATCGAGCCCACGCGCAAGAAACCCCGGCAGACTCATCTCGGAGTCCGGATTCGGCCCGGCGAACAGCACCTTGTACGTGTTGATGTAGCAAGCCGGCGCCGCGGCCTTCACCCGCTCATCCAGCGCTCCTATCCACACAGTCAACGCGCCTCCCCCCGAACATCCCGCCGCGCCGATCTTCTCTCCGTCGACATCCGCCCGGCTGATCAGATAATCGATCGCCCGCTTCGCGTCGAAAATGAAATATCGCGCCGACGACTGCCCGATCCACATGCTCTGCGCCCCGGCCGACAGGTGCTCGTTCACTGACCCGCCCGAAAGCGCCCGCCCCAATATCGGCAAGTATGTCTGCTCCCGTTCTCCCTGCCCGATCGGATCAAACGTCAACGCCACATACCCTTGCAGCGCCAGGTTCGCCGCCGTAATCTGCGGCTCCACTTTCCCTTCCTGTGTATGCCCCGCCTGCAACAACACCGCCGGATACTTGCCCGCCGCGACAGGCCGGTACACATTGGCCGTCACAAAAAAACCCGGCAAACTCTCGAACAGCACCTTCTCGATCACATACCCATCGGCATCGATCTTCCCCGTCAACCGCGCGTTTAACGGGCCGCTGTAAGTGGGCAACCCGCCCAGGCTCTCCAACAAACGGGTCCGCACAATGGCCTTCCGCTTTTCCGCGTCGGCCACGGTACGAATGCCCGCAATTACCGTGTCGCGCTCCGCCAACAGCTTCTGCGCGCGCGCATCCAGCCACGCGGCAAGCGGATCCTGCGCCGCAAGGCCACAGCCGAACGCCAATAACGCAATGAGGAATTTAGACAACGTAAGGCTTACGGTAGTCCCGGGTGAGTAGCTTGGTCGCTTCCGCGTCGTTCACAAACTTCGGCCCATTCTGCAGCGTCAGTTTCCGTCCCACGCGATAGCTGATATTCGCCAGATGACACATCGACGCGCTCAACACCGCAATCGAAATCTCATCGTGCAGATCTTTATGGTTCCGTGATTTCACGGCCGCCAGAAAGTTCTGCATATGCAGTCCCGTCGGGTCGCCGCCACCCGGTCCCGCGCCGCGCTCCGGACGTTCTTCCATGATCAGTTCATTGCTCTCGCCCTTGAACGCCTGGAAGCCCTGGTCGCTCATCGCCGCCCAGCCTTCGCTGCCATAGAACAGATTGCCGACCATGATGTTCAGCGGCGGCGCCGTCTTCGGCGCTGTCGCCTCCGGTGTATTCGGAGCATTCGGCCGCGGCCGCCGCCCCATCTGCGGCACAGCGCCCTCCGCGCCCGTCAACAACCCGCGCACTTCAAACACCAGCTCCCGCCCGCCGAAATCGAAGTTCGCCGTCAACGTGTTCGGCGTCTCCTGGTCGTCGTCATAGGCGAACTTCCCGCCATGCCCATAGACGGCCTTCGGCCACTCAGGCTCGCTCAAGCCCCAGCGCGCTATACCCAACTCGTGCACGCCCTGGTTGCCGATATCGCCATTACCCGTATCCCAAAACCAATGCCAGTTGTAGCGGAACCGCAGTTCATTGAACGGGCGCAGCGGCGCGGGCCCCAGGAACATGTCCCAATTCACGCCCGCCGGCGTAGGCGTATCGGGCTTGTGCCCGATCGAAACGCGCCGCTTGTAGCAAAGCCCCTTCGCCTGATAGACCTTCCCGATCAACCCCTGTTGCACCGCGGCCATCGCGCGCATCTTGAAAGGATTCGATCTGTGCTGCGATCCAATCTGCAGCATCCGCTTGGTATCGCGCGCTACCTGGACCATCTTCTGTCCTTCGTAGATGTTGTAGCAGGCCGGTTTCTCGCCATAGACATCCTTGCCCGCCTTCATCGCCCAGATCGCCGCCAGTGCGTGCCAGTGGTTCGGTGTCGCGATCGACACGGCTTCAACGCCCGAGTCCGCGAATACCTCGCGCATATCTTCAAACTCTTTCGCCTTCTCGCTGGTGTTCTTCAACAGCGTTGCCTGCGAGCGCTCCCGCGCCGCCTGGTTCACGTCGCACAACCCCACCACCCGCGCCTCCTGCAGCCGCGAGTAGATGTTCAAGTGGTTCGTACCGCGACCGCCTAGTCCGACGATGGCTACATTCACTCTCTCATTCGCGCCCCACACGCGTGTAGCGGATACCGCCGCCGCCGCCCCCATGAAAAATCGGCGGGTTGTACTGTCCTGCATAGTTCTCCTTTACCGCCGAGAATCATATCAAAGTGAAGAAGAAAAGAAGCAAAAACCACCTCGCAAAACTGCTCACCTCGCCCGCCTCACTCCCGCAGCTTATTCAACGTATACGCCGCCTCCGTCGTACACAACACCGACCCATCCACGCCACGAATCCCCTTGGGCCGCAGCTCATAGATCCGTCGCGCCCTCAAGCCCTCCACCATCAACCGCACCTTCCGCCCATCCGGCGAAACAGAAACCGCGGTCACTTTCTCCGGCTGCACATCCGTCTTCGGCGACCCATATGTCGAGTGGTACTTGTAGAAATAACTCACCAGCGAATACGCCGCCGCATCCCGCGCCATCGCGGCATTCACCGGCTTCGTAAACTCCAGCTCAAACCCGTCCTTCAGCAGCCGCATGTGCAGAATATCCATCGGCGTCTTGCCTGTATAGACAATCCTCTGCAGCCCTTCGCTCGTCCCCCAGATCCGCGATGTTTGCGCCGTGTAGAGGCTCTTCCCATCCGGCGATAGCGCAATCCGGTTATTCCCCGCCCGCAATCCATTTCCATCGAAAAACAGACACGCCGCGCCCTGATATTCCCCGCCCACCTTCTCCAGATCGGCCCGCAGTATCCGCGGATATGTCCACTCCGCCACCAGCATCTGCCCGGTATACGGACCAAACGCCCCGCGAGTCGTATCCAGTAATGGCTGCGTCACCGACCCTCCCATATCGTTCTGCGGAAACTGTATCGCCGGCATCTTCCGTAACTGATCCAGCTCCGCTACAGGCGTCTCCACCGGGTCTCGCCCGCCAAACCACGGTGCCCAATTCAACGACGCCGGATGTCCGTGAAACGCACCCGGCGTCACATGATGCAGAGGCGACGTCCCCACCCAATCGCCCTGATTGTCGGTCGCAAACAAGTCCCCCTCGCCATTAAATCCCAATCCGTTCGGCTGGCGGAAGCCGCACGAAACCAGTTCCACGGCGCCGACCGGCGTGATCTTCAAGGAGCACCCGCGATACGTCGTCGGCGAGTAGTGCCCAACCTTGCCAACGATCCCTTCCTTCTGCTCCTTCGCCTGCCGGCCCTTACTCGTAAACTCTCCGCGCACCGGCATCCGCGGCTCCGCGCCGTTTGAAGACAACCCCAATGACAGATAAAAATTACCCTGCTTATCCCGCACCGGCCCGTATAGAAACTCGTGATAGTTCCCCGAGATCCCCCATCCATCCGCAACCGTCTCATACAAGTCCGCAACACCATCGCCATCGGTATCGGCAACCCGCGTCAGCTCCGGCAAATGCGCCACAAAATACTCACCTGGCTTGTCCGCCGCCATTACGCCAAGCGGCGATTGCAAGCCCTCCGCAAACCTCTTCCACCGCCCCGTCTTCGTATCGAGCAAATACAAATACCCGCGCCGGAACGTCACAGCCAATTGCCCGTCGACGCCAAACGCAACACCCGCCACCTCCGGCGCAATGTCGCGCGGTAATGGCACGTTCTCTACCCGATAACTCTCCAGCGGCACCTGCGCCATCGCCGCAATCGCCAACGACCCCAACAACGCCGCCCTCATCGCAACACCTCTTCCTTCACATCGCTCCCCGTCACAATCTTTCGCCGGATCCCATCGCCCTCCGGCGTCAACAACTCCCGCACCTCCACGCCGCCGACAAAATACCGAAACTCCGGAAATCCGTTCACCAGCCGATAGCCTTTAAACTTCCGCGTACCCTCGGCCTTCCCAGCCCTCCAAAACACCGTCCCCACAATCGCAGCCGTCGGCGTAAATCGCTTCTCATCCGTCTTCCGCAGCAGCGTCCCTGTCATATCGACGAACCCGCCGCGCCATGCATACAGCAACTGGCTCCGCCCCGCGTCAAAGCAATACGAGACACCTCCCGGCAAACCCACCGCAATCGCCGCCGGCGTCGCTTCCGGCATATCCCATCGCACCACCATCGCCGTCTTCCCAGCCACCGGCCGCGCCTCGCTCGTCACCGCCAGATCGCTCACGCGAAATCCATCGGGAGCCGGACCCTTCACGCCCCACTCCATCGCCGCCCACAACGCGCGCATCCGCGGCCGCGCCCGTTCCACCGCCATCGAACCAAAATAATTCGGCATCGATGTTCCCGACAATATCCGCGCCGGATTCTTCATCCACCGCTCGTACCACTCAAATCGCAGCCGCGTGGCCGCGTTCTGCAACTGCGGTCCCTCTTCTCCCAACGCCTTATTCGCCCCCCAATCGTGACACCCAATACAAGCCATCCCCTGCTTCTTGCTATTCGTCCCCAGCAGCCCGATACCCGTCTCCCGCACCATCTCGCCAAACACCGGCGGCGCAGCGCCATCCCCCGGCGCAACACCCTCCATCTTCGCCAACGCTACCGCCAGCGACTTCATCTCCGCCTCTCCATAATCCGGCATCCGCAACTCGCGCCCGTGCCGAATCCGCTCCTTCCCCCACAGCACCTTCCCTATCCAGCTCGTCTTCAACTTCTCCCCGGCTCCGTCCAACTCCGGAGCCTCCGTCCCCGGCTTATGGCATGCCCCGCACCGCTGCCGCTCCAACTCATACCGCACGTTGAAAACCGGTGCATCGCTCTTCATCGCCGGCCGCCGCAGAAACACGGCAACACTCTCCTTCTCCTCCGCGGTCCACGGCGTCTTCACAACCCTGCAATCCGCGGATCGTGGCGCCGCCAACGACTGCCGCTGCTCATGACAGCCAACGCAGCCCAACGCCGATGCCGCCGCAAGCCCTTTCGTCATATCTCCCGCCGGCGCCGTATTCTCAAAATCTTTATCGGTACTTCGCGTCAAATGCGCCGCAATCGCGGTGGCATCCCCCTCGCTCAGCATCATCGACGGCCGATGCCGATCCAACAGCACCGCCGTCAGAACCGGCAGCGTATATTTCGAGCCCATCGCCCCCATCGTTCCCGATGGATGGCAGAACACACACCCCATCGTCCCAAACAGCTCCCCGCCTTTCCCGATCTCCACCTCGTTCGCCTTCCGCGCCTTCGGAACAACCACACTCCTCAACCCCGCCAGCCACGCCGCCAAATCCGCGCGTTGCGAAACGTCCGCACCGCCGTGTTTCCCCAAATACGCATACAGCCAATTCGCATTCGTCCTCGACCCAATTCCCTCCAACCGCGGCACCGCCGTCACCGGCACTCCCAGCGAATGGCAACTCCCGCACCGCGCCTCGGCGGCTAACTTCCTCCCCGCTTCCGCGGCATCCGAAACCGCCTCATGAAAAAACGCCGCTCGCGGCACGGGCTCCCAATCAAACCCCGCCCCCTTCCACTCCAACCGCAACTGCGCCACGCCCGCCCCGCGTACAAATGGAATCACCAGCCGATGCATTCCCGCCGTCAACGTATGCTTCGCCCCCGTGACCCCATCCAGAGTCACCGCGCGATTAAACTCATACGCCCCCGCCGCCAGCACCTGCAGCGATCCCTCCCACTGCCCGCGAAACTGCGTCCCCAACGCCGGATGCACCGACTCCCCAGCCTCCAAATAAAAATTCGGCGTGCGCGACTCGAACACCACATTCGTCGCACCATCTCCAAATCGCCCGATCAGCCCCGCCACCGGTTCACAAGAAACGGCGCACGCCGCCAATAACCATCGCCACAGCATCCCCCTATTATGAAATGGTGTCCTTCGCCGCAGAGCTAGCCGCGCTCCTCCCGCAAGATCTCCCCAATCGCGCCAACGTCATCGAGAAAGCCGCCCGCCATCTCGAAATGATCGTCGAGATCAACAAGGTGATGAACCTCACCCGCATCACCGATCCCCGCGAGGCCGCCATCAAACACGTCCTCGATTCGCTCCTCCCCTGGCGCCTCTTCGAAAACGCGAAGGGCATCGCCGACGCCGGCACAGGACCCGGATTCCCCGGCATTCCGCTCGCCATCACATTTCCCCAGGCAAAATTCACCCTCCTCGACGCCACACAAAAAAAAGCCCGCTTCGTCGAATCCGTCGTCACCGCTCTCGATCTCCCCAACGTCGAAGTCGTCCCGCAACGCGCCGAGGAGTGGCTCCAAAAACACAAACCCTCCATCGTCACTGGCCGCGCTGTCGCCCCGCTAGTCAAAGCAATCCCCCTCTTCGCGCCCGCCTTCAAATCCGGAGCCCGCGTCCTCCTCTACAAAGGCCCTGACGCAGAATCCGAAATCGCCGAAGCTACACCCGAAGCACGCAAGCGCCGGCTCCGCTTGAAAATCGTCTACCGCTACGAACTCCCCGACACACTCGGCGTTCGAACCCTTGTCGAAATCGTCCGCGCTTGAGCAGCTACCATAGGGACCTGGAGGCAAACGCTTGTCTGATTGGTCATTCGCGCAGCAAGAACCCGAAGAACAACTCGCCCGGCTCGAACATTACTCCGTAATCAAGAAGGCCGCCAGCGGCGACAAGGAGATTTTTATCGCGCTCTACGAGTACCACACACCACAGGATCCCGCGATGAAATTCGTCGCGCGCGCCGACCAGCCTCTTTATCAGAAGACCGCGCCCGTCGTCCCCATCGGCTGGGGGAATAACCGTCTCACCGCGCTCTCGGCCTGCATGGCGATGATCCGCAAATTCCCCTTTGAAGAGTAATCAGGCCACCGGCCGCCCGACGACGATATGGAACATCGACGCTGTCGGCACCACCTCTTCCAATGCGAATCCGCTCTCCCCGAAGAGCTTCTCGAAATCCCCACGCGTTCTCTCGCGCCCGCTCACAGCCGTCATCATCGTGATGTCGGTCCACTTGCCCAAATGGAATTCCCCTGTGTCCGGAATCAGCCACTCCACCAGCATCACGCGCGCCGAAGGCTTCGTTGCCCTCCGTAAAGTCTTCAGTATGGTTCCTGCATCCTCGTCGTTCCAATCGTGAATGATGTTTCGCAGTATGTACGCGTCAGCCTCCACAGGAATATCCACGAAGAAGCTCCCGCTCACCGGCTCCACGCGGTCATGCGGAATCGCCGTAGCCAGCACCTCCGCCTGGTCGAACAGAACGCCACGGCACCCCGGGTGCGCGTTGAGAATATCCACCAATTGCGTTCCGATTCCCCCGGCAACATCGGCAATCACCGGATAACGGCTCCAGTCGTGCGCCGCGGTCACGGCCGGCGTCATCGGCGCTGTGATCGAACGCATCGCTTCATTGAAAACCGCCCACTGGTCCGGATGCCTGCGGTAGTATTCCCAAATGTCGTAGCCCCACTTCTTAAATATCGCCGTCGTCCCACCCCGCACCGAAGCGGTCAATTCCCCGTACGAATCCCAGATCCCAGCTCCCGGCGCCATCATCGCCAGGAACGCCCACTGCGATCCCGGGACATCTCTCCGGAGCACTTCGCTTGTCGGCGTATTCGCAAACACCCGCGGCGCGGTCTGCCGGAATATCCCCACGGTCTCTAATGCGCGCATCACACGGAAGACGTAGTCCGCATTCGCATTCACTTCCGCCGCAATCTCTTCAACCGGCCGGGGCCCATTCGCAATCGCGTCCGCCAGGCCCAGTTCAGCCGCCGTAATCACGCACCCCCCCTGCACCACGCCAATCGCCAAACCCAACACTTGCTGCTGCGGCGTCGGGCCTGCCGCCTGCACTGCTTCTGTTTGACTCATGGCGCAGAGTATATCTGAATTACTTCACCACCGCCGCCGCTACCGCATTGGAAACAGTTCGCAATAACCGCCCATCATCGTCGGACGACGGCCGCGTCGTCAAAACTACTGTCGCCAACTGCGTCTCCGGATCCGCCCAAGCCACCGTCCCGGTCGCTCCGGAGTGCCCAAAGGTGCGCGGCGATACCAGGTCCCCGCAATATACCCACACAGGGCTCGTCGCCAATCCCCATCCCAGCCCCCAGGGCTTCCCAATCGCCGTGTTCTGATCGGAAATCATCCGCGCCACCGTCACCGGACTCAACAATCGCTTCCCGCCAAACTGCCCGCCATTCAAAAATGTCTGCATCAATATCGCCAGGTCCGTCACCGTCGAATGCATCCCGCCCCACGGATGCCCCATGTCCCGCCAGTATTCCGTGTTGGGCCCGAACCTCTCCACATCCGGCCCCGTCCCCGTCTGGCACCAAACCGTATCCGCAATCTTCCTCCCCCCCAAACCCAACGACGAATCTTTCATCCCCAGCACATCGAAGATCTCGCGCTTCTGAAACTCCCGCAGCTTCTGCCCCGTTACCCGCTGCACAATTTCACCCGCCAGCAGCGTGCCCATGCTCTGATACCGGAAATCCGTACGCGGCTTATACAGCAGATCCGTCGTCAACGCGCCATTGACAAACTCGCTCAGCGGCGCGTGCGCCCGCCGTAGCTCGGTGTTCTGCGGCAGCATGTCCGGCAGCCCCGACGTATGCGACAACAAGTCCTTCACGCGAATCAATGCTCTGTCTCCGCCCTTCAACTCCGGTAGATACTTCGAAGCCGGATCGTCCAGCGACACCAACCCCCGCTCCACCAGAATCATCAGCCCCACCGCATTCACAGGTTTTGAGATCGAGGCCAGCAGATACACCGCATCCGGCTTTGCTCCGAATCCCTCATGCAGCACCACACTCCCATTCCGCACCACAATAATCGACGCCGCCGATACCCGTCCGCTCTTCACCTCAGCCGCCAGCAACTGCGACGCCCGAGCCAGCCGCTCCTTCGACATTCCCGCCGCTTCCGGTTCTTTCTTAGAAAACTGTCCCATCGCCACCAACGCTCCCAGCACTCCTACCGCAACACAGCGTCCCATACCTTCGTCCTCCTGTCCTTCCCCTTCGGCCCATCCACGGTCAACGTCACTACGTACGTTCCCGGCCTCTCATACGAGTGCTGCGGATGCCGCTCCGTCGACGTCTTCCCATCCCCAAACTCCCACAGCCACGAAGTCACCGGCCCATACGACAGATCTTTGAACCCCACCATTCGATGGTCCATGTCGATCACAGAAAACGACCAATCCGCCTCCACCGCCCGCCGCAATCCGCTCTCTATCGGCATCAATCGAAAAGCCACCAGGTCCGGCGCGTTCCCATACATAGTCGTCTTGTGCGAAAGGTTCCAAAACCCCCTGTATTTCGTACCTTTCTCATCGTCATAGTCCAGCACCGGCCACGACATTCCGATCACCTTGTTCTCCCACAACTTGCTCTCCACCGAGCGCTCCGGCCCCTCAGCCGCCGCATGATCAAACGGCGTGATAAAGAACTCCAGCACCAGCTTCCCGCTCTCCCCCGGCTTGAAGCCCGACAGATCCCCATCCACCACCAGCTCAAAAATATCGTTGTGCAAATCGCGGTGCCGGAAATCCCAGTAGTTGTCATAGGCCTCGTACAAAAAGTACAGCCGGTTCAACCCCTTCACCCATCCCGCCTTCACCGTGACGTCCAGGTCTTTCTTGTCCATCGGCGTATTGTTCACCGTGTCTTTCAATTGATCGATACCGATCGCATACGACGCCGGCACCATCGCCCAGTCGTCTGTCTTCCCGTCAATCCGCGGAATCTGGTTCGCCGGAAACTGGAACACCTTAAACGTAACGCCCGGCCGTTCCAGCGCCGCAAGCGGGAGCATCGCCAAAAACAAAAACAGTCCCATACGTGAGCCTTCCTGGCACAGCTTACCGCACCGGGCCGATCCCTACTGCCACCACACACAGCGGGCACATCTCTTGCGTGGGCCGGGTGATCGTCGGCCTGTTGGAGGAGAACGGAGCTACGTTTGGCGAAGTCCTAACTTACCTTCGTCACCGGTACCGCATGAATTTCGATACGCCTCCCCAATGCGGTCGCAATCCGCCGCAGCATTGCCAGCGTGTGACCGTCATAGTCTGCATCCTCCATTCTGCAGATGACAGAAGCCGTAGTACCGGCGCGTCTGGCAAGCTCCCGCTGTGTGAGGCCGGCGGTCGTCCGCATCTCGTGAAGGAGTTTAGAAGCCTCCATCTGAATCAAAATGCCATCGCGCTCCCGCTCGAAGGCCGCTTGCTTTTGGGGGTCGTGACCGACAGCTCTATCAAAAACGGACCGTAGAGCTTTTGACTGAAATCGCTTGGTAGCCATCTCTCAACTCCTGTAGGTGCGCGGATGGGTGTCTCTCGAACTTCCGCTTTCGCTCGATTGCCCGTACAATCTCGGTCGCCGGAACTTCGGATTCTTTGGTGATTTCGTGCGACACCACAACGAAGTCCTTGCCGCTATAAAAGTACAAAATTCGATAGTGAATACCCTGAACTGTTGGCCGCAACTCGTAGATGCCATCGCGTAGCAGATCGGCAATGGGACGCCTTAGTTCATGACCGTGCGTCTCAAGCTGAAGAAGGTAAACGAGACATTTTCTTTGTGCCTTCGCTGGAATGGCCATCAGCCAATCGACAAAGAAGACTATTCCGTCCTCTTTGTAGAAGACAACCTCCGTTTGAGGCACGCTTCATGTTCGCATAACTGCGAACAGCGATCGAGGAGCGGCCGCCTCGGTCCAACGTGGCAATCTTCGAGGAAATTGCCGGCCTCTGACGTACCATAAATCGATGTTCCGCTACGCCAGCGATCAGTCCCTCTACCTCGATGCCGCGCCGGAAGCCACTAACCTCCACGCCCTCCTCCATATCCCAGGCGTCGTCAACATCCACCCCGCCTACGAATCCACGCTCATCGTTTTCGACCCCGAACTAACCACTCACGAAGCCATCCAACAAGCCGTTCTCACCCTCCCTCCCAAACCACCCGGCGCACAGCCAACCCGTCACGAAATCCCCATCCACTACGACGGCCCCGACCTCCCCAACGTCGCCCAACTCCACTCGATTTCCATCGAGCGCGTCATCGAGCTCCACGCCAACGCCGAATACAAAGTCGCCTTCCTCGGCTTTGTCCCCGGCTTCGCCTATCTCAAAGGCCTCCCCGAACTCCTCAAAACTCCACGCCTCTCCAGCCCGCGCAAGTCCGTCCCCGCCGGCAGCCTCGGCATCGCCGGCGCGCAGACTGGCATCTATCCCATTTCCACACCGGGCGGCTGGCAGTTAATCGGCCGCACGGAAGTCACACTCTTCAACCCCGCCAACACGCCCATGAGCCTCCTCCAAACAGGCGACACCGTGAAATTCATCCCGGTATGAGAATCCTCGTCGACAATCCCGGCATGTTCACCACGATCCAGGATCTCGGCCGGCCCGGCCACGGCCTCGACGGCGTATCCCGCGCCGGCGCAGCCGACTCCCAGGCGCTAAAGATCGGCAACCAAATCCTCGGCAACGCCCCTAACACGCCCGGCCTCGAAATGACGCTCCTCGGCGGCACGTTCACCTTCCCGGAAGGCGCGCAAATCGCACTCACTGGTGGCAAGCCCGCCGCTCATCAAATCAACAAACTCATCGAGCTCAAACCCGGTGAAACCCTCCGCGTCGGCGGCCTCGAAACCGGAGCCCGCTGCTATCTCTGCGTGCGCGGCGGCATCGACGTTCCTCTAGTCGCGGGCAGCGCCAGCACCCATGTATTAAGCGGCCTGGGACCGCCTCCGCTCCGCAAAGGCGACGAATTAAGAATCGGCCCGCCCCAAGGCGAACCCATCGGAGAGGTAACCCCGCCCGAGTACCGCAAACAGATCCGCGTAACCGAAGGTCCCCAGGCAGATCTATTCGATACCGAAATCTTCTATCAATCCGAGTACACAGTAACCGCCGGCTCCAACCGCATGGGCCTCCGCCTGGAGGGCCCGCCGCTGGCATCTCATGACAGCCAAATGGTAACGGAGGGAGTTCCGCTGGGAGCAATCCAAATCCCCGCCAACGGCCAGCCAATCATCCTGTTCGTTGACCAACAAACCACCGGCGGTTACCCTAAAGTCGCCAACGTAATCACGGCGGATCTCCCCTCCGTCGCCCAACTCCGCCCGCACGACCGAATCCGCTTCCAAAAAACCGTGTCAAAGACCAATTTAATCTAACCTTAATGATTCACATCAACGCCGACATCGGAGAAATCCCCGCGCACATCGAAGACGGCACACAGGAGTCGCTCCTCCGCCATCTCACCCAAGTCAACATCGCCTGCGGCGGCCACGCCGGCGACGATTCCACCATGCGCGCCTCCATCGGCCAAGCCAACAGATACAACCTGCAAATCGGCGCCCATCCCGGCTACCCCGACCCCGCCAACTTCGGCCGCCTCGAGCTCGATCTCCCCCTCGACGCCGTCACCCAAGCCGTCTTCGAACAAATCACGGCGCTCAGCAAATTCACCAACGAAATCCAACACGTCAAACCCCACGGCGCACTTTATAACCAAGCCGTTCACAACGAAGCCCTCGCTCGCGCCATCGCAAAAGGCGCAGCCCGGTTCAGCCGGAACATAGCGCTAGTCGGCCTGGCCAACTCCAAAATGCTCGATGTCTTCGCCGGCGAGGGATTCCGCATCCAAGCCGAAGCCTTCGCCGACCGCCGCTACAACGCCGACGGTACTCTCGTCTCCCGCACTCTCCCCAACGCCCTCATCACCGATCCTGCCGAGGCCGCCCAACAAGCCGTAAGACTGGCCCGATCCGGAACCATCCAAACCATCTGCGTCCACGGCGACACGCCCGGCGCCGCCGCCATCGCCCGCGCCGTCGCCCAGGCTTTAATAACATAGCCACAAATGAAACTCGCATTCGCCCTTGCGCTCACAATCTCCGCCCACGCCCAAGTCAACACCCTCGGCAAAGAACAACTCCTCCAATACACCAGGAGCAACCCCTTCGAACGCTTCGCCGATGGCCGCCCCAAAGTCCCCGACGCTCTGCTCGAAAAACTGCGCGCCATGTCCGCCGAAGAGATCATCTCTATCGTTCGCAAAGGCTACCCCAATCAGTACGTCGACGGGTTCCACGTCTTGCGCCCCGGCAAAAACATGGTTGGCCGCGCCATGACCCTGCAGCTCATGCCGTCCCGCCCTGACATCGCCGAGATCGATCAGGAGAATTGGAAGGCGCGTCATAACGGCGCCCGTCTCTCGCATCAAACAGCCATCGACATGCTGCAAAAGGGTGACGTGTTCGTCGTCGATGCATTCGGCAACAAGAACGCCGGCGGCATCGTCGGCGACAACCTGGCCTACTACGTCTGGAAGACCACCGGCAACGGTTTCGTCATCGACGGCGCAATTCGCGACCTCAACGGCATCCAGCCCGTCGGCATGGGCGGCTACTATCGCGGCGCCGTCCCGCCCGCTATCAACAACGTGATGGTGTCCGGCATCAATGTCCCCGTGCGCATCGGCAACGCAACCGTCCTACCCGGCGATGTCGTCTTCGGTGACAGCGAAGGCGTCTATTTCATCCCGCCGCATCTCGTACAGGAGATCGTCGACCAAGCCGAAATCACTCACGTCCACGACGAATGGACCAAGAAGAAGTTCGACGAAGGCAAATACAAATCCACCGAAATCTACGGCCGCCCCGCCGACCCCGCACTCATTATGGAGTACGAAGCCTACCTACAGTCCCGCGTCGAGCCGCGCATCTGGCAGCTCTATCTCAAACAGTTCCCGCGGAAGTAGCGGACGCTCACGCGCCCCACGCGATCAATCGGCCTTCGCCGCCTTGCCTACATCTCCGCCTTCCGCCGCGGCAATCTGCGCCAGTGTCCGTCTCGATGCAACCGATCGCGGCATCTCCGCGCCAATGTCCTTATCGGACGCATACCGGTCGCGATGCTTGATCAGCAGCCACGATTCTCTCTTCGAGTTCCCCGGCATACCCTTCGTTCGCACCATTGCCCACGAACCATGCAACTTTTTCCCGTGCAGGGAGAATTTCAATTCGCCTCCTCGCAACCCCTCGTCCACATCCCCTTCCGGCTCCCAAGTTCCCCGGTCCCACAGCATCACCGTCCCCCCGCCATACTGCCCTTCCGGGATCACGCCTTCAAAGCCGCCATATTCCACCGGATGGTCTTCCACGGCCATCGCCAGCCGCTTCACAGTGGGATCGAGCGACGGTCCCTTCGGTATCGCCCATGACAGCAGCACCCCGTTCCACTCCAGCCGGAAATCATAATGCAGGTGGCTTGCCTGATGCTTCTGCACAACAAAGCTAAGCTCTTCTTCGTCCTTGCGGTGCCTCACCACCGCTTTAGGCTCCGGGCTAACCGCAAAGTTCCGCTTCGCTCGATATTCTTGCAGCGACATGCCTGTGTCACTGCAATTCCTTTGCCACACGGCCTAGTCGCCAAGCACCAGGACATCGAGACCGGAAAACTCCCGGAACCCTCGATCCAATGTCACCAATCGAAGATTGCCGGCGATCGCGAAACTCGCCAGATACGCATCATTCACCAGCTTGCCAGTGGGAACCGGGTAGCGCAGCAGCCTGGGCATTACTGTTTCGATATCCCTCGCCTCCTCGAGATAAATGACCCTTTCATCCTCGAGCAAGCGTTCAATTACCTGCCATCCCTCCGCCGCGGTCACCGCGTATTGTTGCATTACCGTACGGTTCCCCATCAGGCGGATCAACGCCAATTGAACCACTCGGCACATCCCCGCCTCTTCTGGCGCCAGCCTTGAATACCAGTTGTTGGCTATTACGCGATGCTGGTGGCTGACAACTAACAACGCCAGCCAGACATTCACATCAACCAAACACGGCTTCATCAATTTGCTCTGCCGTCAGAACGCCGATGCGCGGACCATCCGCCCGCCCGATTACCGGAGGCGGCCGCCGTACCTTCTTCGGCTGTGCCGGTTGGAGTTTCTGCTCCACCGCCTGAATAAAAAACTCCCGCAACGAAATTCCCGACAACGCCGCGCGGCTCTTCGCCTCTTTCAAAAGGTTGTCAGGCAACTCAATTGTGGTGCGCATGACATAATTGTGCCATATCCAGCCCAATTCTTCTTTCTAACTGGCCCTCACCTTCACCGTATCCCCCCGCCGCACGGTCCCCGGCCGCACCACATCGGCATACACCCCAACACAGGGCAATCGCCCATATTCGCCCAGGTCCAGCCGGTTCAGCCGGTTCGCAGTCCGCAGAATACCGGAATCCAGCGGCAACTCCGCCCGCGGCAGCGTTGTCATCACGCACCGTGGACACGGAATCGAAACCCGCACCACCAGCTCCGGCCCAATGGCCACGGCCCTCCCCACCCACTCGTTCTCAACAAACCGGTCCGCATCCCCGCAGTCCACCACGAAATTGGGCCGGAACCGCTCGACGGCAAAATTCCCCGACGGATAGCCATCATGCAGGCGGCGTAGCGACGCCGTTGTGACAATGTGTATGCAGGCATAGTCAAATAGCGACCCCGCCGGCGCCGCGCCGGCGATCGGAATCTCCGTCGTCTCGGCATGGGAACCGCCCAATGTCCCAGCCGCGAACGCCAGCTTTAGCCCCTCCGGAGCCGCTGAAACCAACACGGTATCGGGTCCGAAAGCATCGGCCAAAACCTGCGCCGTCGACTCATCCCGGCTGTCCACCACTCGCCCATCCGCCAGGGTAAGCCGAACACCGTCTCCCGCGAGTTCCGCCCGTCCTCGTAGCAAATCCCCAAACCGCTGAACCAGCTTCGCGCTCCCCACGCGACCGGACGCCCTGTCCATCAACGCGTACGCCCGATCACCTTCCAACCCGCGTTCCCCAACCCGCGCCTCCTCCAACTCCTCCCCTGCCATCGACTTCACTGGATACCGCCAAACAGAGCGCAGCATGTACGTGGAACCGGGCATGGCAGGAGTCTAACAGAAGCCGGTTCGGCATTGCCGAAATTTTTTATCCCCAACCCACACAACTACTTCCAGCCAATTCACTCACCCCCGAAGTTCGATTTCCCGGCTCGGGCTGATAGAATACAAGTAGATACGAAACGGCCTCTCCGCCAACCAGCGCGAGAGGCCGTTTTCATTTCGGGAACTAACCAGGAACTAACCGGAAACTAACCAGGAATAAACCAAGGAACAAACCGGAAACAAACCAATCGCAACTCATTGAAAACAAAGAAAAACAATGGTTGCAAACCAGCGATTTTTTTATTCCGCTCGCAGCGCGCTCACCGGGTCCACTCCGGTAGCCCGCCTGGCTGGAACATACGCCGCCAATCCCGCGCACGCCGTCAGTAGCGTCGCCACCGATCCATAGGTCAGCGGGTCGCCAGGAGTAACGCCAAACAGCAGCGCCGTCAACAGCCGGCTCACTGCCATCGCTGCCGCGACACCACACACGCCGCCAATCGCCGCGAGCGTCAATGCGTGCCGCAGGAACAGGCCCTGGACATTCCCTGCCGGCGCGCCCAGCGCCAGTCGTATCCCAATCTCGCGCGTCCGCTGCGAGACCGAGTAGGAAATCACACCGTATATGCCCACCACGCCCAGCAGCAGGGCCATTCCGGCGGCCAGCGAAAGCAGAATCAGCGTGAATGACGTGCGGCCCATCGAACGGTCGTAAATCTCCTTCACCGTCCGCGGATTCGCAATCGGCAGATTCGGATTCACCGCCCACACCGCCTGGCGAATCTCTCCCAGCAAGGCCGCCGTTCCGGCGCGCGAGGACCGGACCACCACGGCCATCGAACGCTGAATGTTCACGTCGTACCCCCAGACATTCCGCATCGCCATCGGCCAGTAGACGATTGCCGGTGCGGGCTTATCGACGCCGTTATCGCGCTCATCGCTCACAACGCCCACCACCTCCCGCCACCTTCCGTTCAGGTTCTCCCGGATTCGCTTGCCGATTGCCGCCTCCGCGCTCCCCCACGTCTCTTTCGCCATCCCATCGGAAACAACCCCCACTGGCCGCATCTCATGAATATCGGCCCACGTGAAATCCCTTCCAGCCAACAGCCGCGCACCCATCGTTCCGAAATACCCCGGCACCAGATACTTCCAGCGCCGTAACGGCGGCATCTGCCCTGGCTGATAAGCTTTCCCTTCCGCGAAGATCGGATCGTTTCCGGAGCCGCCGCCCATCGGTATCGAACTCGACATGGCCACGCGCTCAACGCCCGGGATCGCCTCCAGCCGCCTCGTAATCGCCTCGGCTTGCTGCGTCACTTTCTCCGGCTCCGGTACCAGCGCGTTCGGAATCGAAATCCGGATCGACATCAACTGCTCCGGATTCCGAAACCCCGGGTCCACCTGCCGCAATGCGCCCAACGTCCTGATCATCAACCCGGCGCTCACCAGCAGCACCAGGGCCATTGCCACCTGCACGATCACCAGCGCGCTCCGCGTCCTGTGCCGCTCCCGCCCTTCGCTCATCGAGCGTCCGCCGCCGCGTAGCGCCGATTCCAAATCCGATCCGCGCCACTTCAACACCGGAATCAGGCCGAAGCCAAAGCCAGCCAGCATCGACAGCCCCATCGTGTACAGCACGGCCAGGCTATCGAGCCGGATCTCGTTCAACCGCGGCAGGTAGGGCGGCGAGAGCCACTGCAGCAACTCCAGAACACCATACGCAAACGCCAGCCCGGCCGCTCCGCCCACCATGCCCAACAGCCCGCTCTCCAATAGCAATTCCCGGGCAATCTGTCCGCGTCCCGCTCCCAGCGCCGCCCGCACGGCAAGCTCCCGGTGCCGGCCCTCCACCCGCACCAGCAACAGATTCGCCACGTTCGCGCAGGCAATCAACAGCACGATCCCGATCGTCGCCATCAGCGCCCACAGCACGTTCCCGATGTCGCCGATCACGTCGTTCTTCAACATGCGCACGTTCGGCCCGAACCGCGCCTGCTTCATCATCTCGAGGCTAATCCCCGGCGCCATTCGGAACTTCTGCGGAAGGATCTGCAGCATCCGCGCGACATCGGCATTCGCATCCGCCAGCGTCACACCTGGTTTCAACCTGGCCACAGCCTGAAAACTGAAGTTGCCGACCATCGCAGCGCCCCGGTTGAACTGGAACGGCCGCACAGCGCTGGGCTGCAGGTTCATAAACTGGAACGAAGCCGGCAGCACGCCAATCACTTCTCTCGAGCGCCCGTCCATCCAAAGGGTCTTGCCGACAATCCCTGGATCGCCTCCGAACTTCCGCTGCCAGTACCCGTGAGTCAGCATCACGGTCAAGGCCGCGTCCGGCTGATCGTCGCTCGCCGAAAACGTCCGGCCGATCGCCGGCTCAACACGCAACAGCGGCAGCACTCTCTCCGTCACCACCAGCACCGGAACACGCTCCGGCTCCGCCAGCCCGGTCACGCTCATCGCCTCATCGCGCCACAACCCGATGTCCTCGAAAACCCGCCCCTCTTCGCGATAAAGGAAATAGGTGGACGGCGACGCGTTCAAATCGGCAATCCCGATCCCCGGCGCTGTTTGCCACACAGCCACCAACCGGTCGGAATCCTTCAACGGCAACGGTTGCAGCAGCACACGATTTACGACAGTGAAGATCGCCGTATTCGCCCCGATCCCGATCGCCAGCGTCAACAGCGTAATTCCCGTGAACATCGGCGCCCGCCCCAGCCTGCGCGTCATCTGACGGAGCTCCGCCCAAATCCAGTTCATACCTACCTCATACGTATCGAGGGCCTGGAGGTTCCGTTCTTTTGCTGGTAATTGCCGCACTCACCCCAACAGCGCCCGCACCACCTTCGCCGGCTCCACCCCCGTCAACTTCTGGTCCAGCCCCTGATACATATAGGTGAATCGCGCATGATCGATCCCAAACAAGTGCAGCAATGTGGCCTGAAAGTCCCGAACATGCACCGGATCCTTCACGATGTTGTACGAGAACTCGTCCGTCTCCCCATGCACGATCCCACCCTTCACGCCGCCCCCTGCCATCCACAAGCTAAAACATCGCGGATGATGATCGCGCCCATAACTCACCGCCGACAGCTTGCCCTGCGAATACACCGTCCGGCCAAACTCCCCGCCCCAGATGACGAGCGTGTCGTCAAGCATCCCGCGCTGCTTCAAATCCTGCACCAGCGCCCACGCCGCGCGATCCACATCCTGGCACTGGCTCGGCAGTATCTCCGGCAGCTCGCCATGCACATCCCAGCCGCGATGATACACCTGCACAAACCGCACGCCGCGCTCAGCCAGCCGCCGCGCCATCAGCGCGCTGTTCGCAAACGTCCCCGGCTTCCGCGCATCCTCCCCATACATCTCGTACGTCGCCGCTGTCTCCTTCGAAACGTCTGTCAGCTCCGGTACCGAAGTCTGCATCCGGAACGCCATCTCGTACTGCGAAATCCGGCTCTGCGTCTCCGGGTCGCCCACTTGCGCGTACTGTATCTGGTTCAACTCGCCCAGCGAGTCCAGCATCCGCCGCCGCACCTTCGAATCCACACCATCCGGATTGTTGATGTACAGAACAGGATCGCCCCCGGCACGTAAGGCCACGCCGGCATACTGCGCCGACAAAAATCCCGCGCTCCATAAGCGCGCCGATATCGCCTGCACCGGCGCCTTCGGATTCGAGTGCGTCGCGTTCAACACGACAAACGCCGGCAGCTCCTCATTCATGCTGCCCAGCCCGTACGACACCCACGACCCGATGCACGGCTTGCCCGCGTTCATATTGCCCGTTTGAATGAACGTGATCGCCGGCTCGTGATTGATCGCTTCCGTATGCATCGACCGCACGACAGCGATGTCATCCACCATCTTCGCCATGTTCGGCAGCAACTCCGACACCCATGTCCCGCTCTTGCCGTACTGCGCGAACTGGAACTTCGACGGCGCGATCGGAAACCGGCTTTGCCCCGACGTCATCGACGTCAGCCGCTGCCCCTGCCGGATCGACTCCGGCAAGTCCTTATCGAACATGCCGGCCATCTTCGGCTTATAGTCCAGCAAGTCCTGCTGCGGCGGCGCGCCCACCATGTGCAGGTAGATACACCGCTTCGCCTTCGGCGCAAAATGCGGAAGCGCGGCGGCTCGAGCCGTCCCGCCCATCAGCGACGCAAGTGCCAGCGAACCAACTCCGCGCGCCCCGCGTCCAAAAAACTGCCGCCGCGTCTCGGCCAATACTGCTTCGTCGGAAGGATGCATATTCCCTACTTGTTCAGCGCCTCATCGAGATTCAACACATTGCTCGCAAGCATCGTCCATGCCGCAAACTCGGCCTCCGGTATCGATTCG
This sequence comes from Acidobacteriota bacterium, assembly GCA_016185425.1. Classification (GTDB taxonomy): domain Bacteria; phylum Acidobacteriota; class Terriglobia; order Bryobacterales; family Bryobacteraceae. The sequence goes on from JACPNQ010000019.1 coordinate 178,121, forward strand.
TCCGGCTTCGATTCGCCTACATGAATCAGCTTCCGCGCATCGGCGGCATGACTTTCATAATGTGCCTGCAAGTCCACATAAGCCTTCCGCAATACCTCGCGCTCCTTTGCCCCAAACGGCCGGGCCAGCACACGCCCGGACACAAAGTCGAGCCGCCCATCAAACGAAGTACCCGCCCGAATAGCATTCTGCGCCAGGCCCCTCGCCGCCTCTACATACTGCGGATCGTTCATCGTCGCCAATGCCTGTAGCGGCGTGTTCGTCCGCTCCCGCCGCACGGTGCACTGCTCGCGCGTCGGCGCGTTGAACAGCTCCATCGAAGCCGGCGGCGCGCTCCGCTTCCAAAATGTGTACATGCTGCGCCGGTAAAGCTTCTCGCCTCCGTCCCGCTTATAGAATTTCGTATTGCTGCCGTTCATCGCGACAGCCTCCCACACGCCATCGGGCTGATACGGCTTCACGCTCGGTCCCCCAATCGCAGGATCGAGCATCCCGCCCGCCACCAGCGCATAGTCGCGCACCACTTCACCGTCCATGCGGAATCGCGGCCCGCGCGAAAGCAGCCGGTTCTCCGGGTCTTTCTTCAACTTCTCCGGCGTCGCCAACGCCGACTGCCTGTACGTCGCCGACATCACCATCTGCTTCATCAGCCGCTTCACGTCCCAGCCCGATTCTCGGAAATCCACCGAGAGCCAATCCAACAGCTCCTGGTGAGTCGGCGGCGTCCCCTGCGAACCAAAATCCTCGGCGGTCTTCACCATGCCCGTGCCGAATATCTCCTGCCAGAACCGGTTCACTGCCACGCGCGCCACGAGCGGATTGGCCGGATCCACCAGCCACTTCGCCAGCCCCAGCCGGTTCCTCGGCAGGTCCGCGGCCATTGGCGGCAACACGGCCGGCGCGGCAGGCTGGACCTCTTCGCGCGGCTGATCGTACATCCCGCGATAGAGGATGTTCGCCACCGGCTTTTGATCCTTCCGCTCCTCCATCACCAGCGTCACAGCCCCGCGCTTCCGGATCGCCCGCGCCTCCGCCTGTAACGCCACAAGCCTCGCCGACAGCCCGCGATACTCTGGGTCGAGCACATTCAAGTAGTAAAGGTGCAGAGCCTCGCGGTCCCCGGCGGCGATCGCCGGCCATCGGCTCAACACATTCGCCTCCTCGGCCGACACCACGCGATTGAAGATCCGGAACTCCGCAATCTCCCCGCCCTCAAAACCTCGGGCGTTTTCTTTGCCCAGGAGCATCGGCTTCGGCGTTGCGATGTTACCGGTCAGCCGCAGGTTTTGATCTCCGCCGCCCTGCAACGGAATCACCTTTCCGTTCAGATAGAGCGACAACCCAGCCTGTTCCCGCGACCCGTCGTAAGTCACGGCAATGTGATTCCAACTCCCCTGCGCCATCTGCTCCAGATGGCCCGCCCGGACCGTAATCGCCTTCCCGTCGTCGCCTGTCATTCGGAAATTCGCCACCCGCGCGCCGATCTCAAGCAACCATCCCATCCCCTTCTTCGCCGGATCGTTCTGGCTGGCGACCGCAAAGCTGTCCTCGCCCTTCGGAAAGTAAATCCTCGTCGCGATTGAGAACGGCTTGTCCGAGGCAAAGACATCCTGATGCCCCATCGTCAGAAACTGTCCCTTCGCCAGCGTGCCCGTCGGCTTTGGCAATGTGAATACCTCCGGCGACGCCTCGAGCGGAGTATGGATTTCCTTCGGAACAGCCTTCCACTCCGCCTTCTGCAACGCCGCCTTCTTGGCGTTGATCGATGCGATCTCCTGATGCAACGCAGTCCAGCGAGCCCGGTCCTCATCTCGCGGCACCACCACGATCGGCGGTGAATCGGGAACGTTTCCATCCATCGTCGGCTGCGTCGTGTTCCGGAAGAACGCCGCCATCGAATAAAAGTCCTTCTGCGAGAGCGGATCGAACTTGTGGTCGTGGCAGGTCGCGCACCCAAGCGTCAGCCCAAGGAACACGGTGCCCGTCGTGTCCACGCGATCCTTCGCGTAAATCGCCTCCACCTCTTCCACAATGATTCCCGCCTCATTTGTCGAGATCCCGCACCGGTGAAAGCCCGAAGCGATCTGCTGTTCGAGCGTCCGGTCCGGCAACAGGTCCCCGGCAATCTGCTCCACAGTAAACCGGTCGAAGCCCTTGTTCGCGTTGAACGCGCGAATCACCCAGTCGCGGTAAGGCCACATCTCCCTGTAGTTATCTACGTGAATGCCATGCGTATCGGCATACCGCGCCGCGTCGAGCCAATAGCGCGCCCTATGCTCCCCATAACGCGGCGAAGCCAGATAACGGTCGACCAGCTTTTCATACGCGTTCGCGGACCTGTCTGCAAGAAACGCCTCCACATCCTTCGGCTCCGGCGGCAAACCCGTCAGGTCGAGCGCGACCCTTCTCGCCAGCGTGCGCCGCGAAGCTTCCGCCGCCTGCGTCAAGCCCTCCGCCTCCAGCTTCGACTGAATGAAGAAATCAATCGCGTTCCGATCCACCGGCACGGCGGCCTTCACCGGCGCCCGGAATGCCCAGTGCTCCTTCCAAGGCGCTCCCTGCTCAATCCAGCTCTTGAGCGTCGCCTTCTGCGCGTCGCTCAACATCTTGTGCGACGACACCGGCGGCATTCGCAACGCTATGTTCTCCTGCATGATCCGCTGATACAGCCGGCTCTCCGCCGGCTTGCCCGGCACGATCACACGCGCCAGTGCGCCTTCCTTCGTATCGAGGCGCAGCCCCGCCATCCGCGATCCCGGATCGGGCCCATGACACTGAAAGCAGGCATCGGACAGAATCGGCCGGACATCGCGCTGAAAGTCAACGCCCCTCGCCGCCGCGACCACAAGGAAAAACAGCCCAACTCCGCGCCAAACCTGCTTGATCCGCATTCGCCCTTATTCTATCTCCGATGGCGATCGCTACCAGGGCCGGAACGCGCGAAGGCGCGTGTCGCGGAGGTAAAGTCCGCCCCAGAGCAACGCCCCGATATAGACAGGAAACAGCGAATGCGTGAACAACGGATCCTGCAGCCGGACGTGCGACGCAATGCCGCCGCCGAGATATCCGGTCAGCAGCACCGCACCGAACACGGCGGTGCGCGGAAACAGGTGTACCGAAAGACACAGCAACTCCAGCGTCCCAATCGGCACGGCCAGGCTCACCGGGTAGCCAAGCTGCGCAAAGGAAGCCAAAACAGGCTCTATCGCAAGCAACTTGATTACGCCGTCGAAGGCAAGGAAGAGCGCCGCGAGCCCGCTGAGCGCTCTTCCAGTCCAAACCTTCTTGTCCATCGTCAGTGCCCGTTCGACATGTCCGGCGGCATGCACATTTCGCGCACCTCGCACTCGCCCGAATAGGACGGCCCGAGCACTTCGACGTGCAGCTTCATGAAGCGCTTGGCGTGCTCGATCGCCTCCGCCTTCGACTTCGCCTCGACGATCGCGTATCCGCCGATCAGCTCCTTCGCTTCGGTAAAAGGGCCGTCGAGCACCGATACGGCGTCGCCCGCAATGCGAACCTTCGCTCCCATCGCGCTTGGTAGTAATCCGCCTACGCCGACCACGACGCCGGCCTTCATCATCTCCTCCGTATACGCGCCCATCGCTGCCTGCAACTCGGGTGGCGGCGGATTGCCCGCCTCGTAATTCTTATCGGCCTTAACCATCATCATGAACCGCATTCTGCTCTGAGCCTCCTTAAGCTCTACTGATACGTCGAACGGCGAAGGCCGAAATCGACAATCGGACGAAAAAATTTAGCGGTCCGCGCAGGATTTACTCGACAGCGCGAGGAACGCGAAACCTGTGGCCGCATCGTCCATGAATCCGATCTGCATCGAATCGGCCGGAAACGACTTGTTCATTGAGGTCGAGGACCAACTCCCCGTCTCCGCATTCTGATTCCTGCGAAGCCAGTCCAGGGCGCGGCCCATGCGCGGGTCGGCGCAGTCGGCCGCGCCCCGCTGGAGCGCGAAGGCGGTGTAAGCCGTCGCGAACGCGGTGGCGTTGGTGCCCTCCTTCTTCCAGGGTCCGAGAGCGTCGACAGTCCAGCTTCCGTCGTCAGCCTGTTTGCTCCAAGCCTCCTCTCGAAGGCGATTCGCTTCGTCCGGATTCAACGTGCCCGCCCAAAGCAGAAGGAGCCGGTGATGTAACGGCTGGCCGGGCATTTCGCGGCGCAGATACTCCGTCAACGGCGCCGACTCGCCCTTCGCGGCCACTGCCGCCAGGGCGGCGCCCCAATACGCGGACTTCGACGATTCCCACGGATCGAGGTCGAGACTGTACCAGGGAAAGGAGCCGCGGGCGGTCCCTTCCTTGATCTGCTTCGTCCACATGCGAGCCTTCGCCTGATCGCTCCCGAGCACAAGCGCCGCGAGCACCGCTTCGACGCTCGCGCCATCTGTTTGCTTCTGTTCCGAATCGTCGAGCCGGGTTTGCAGGCCCGAGCGGAACTGCGCTGCATACGGCCCTTCCGGCCGCGCGAGCAGGTAGAGCAGCGTGGTGTGGCACGAAACGCAGCTCCCTCCTTTCGCCTTCGCTACGGACCACTCCGACCACTGCTTCGCGCGAGCGTCGAGGTAGCGCGTCGCCGCCTCACGATTCCAATCGGGAAGAACGTTGAACACACCGCCGCGCGCCTTCTCCCCGGCATGGCACGCAGCACATTTCGCGGCCGCTTCATCCGGCGGTTTTATGGTGACTTTGCCGTCGACTGCTCGCGCAAACTCCCATTTACCGCCTTCGCGGACCATCCAGTCGATGCGTCGTTTCGATGCGTCCTTCGCGGCGCTCAGGTCCCAAACGATCGCGGCGCCATCTGTGTACGAACCGCCGCGGAGCCCCTTCATGGCAGCCGGATTCGCGTACACTCGCGGAACCTCTCCCGAGGCCTTACCGTCGAAACTAGCCCATTGCTTGTATTCGGAAGGCTGCGCGGCGGCAATGCCGCAGAAAAGCAGGAACAACGGATAGAGCCGGTTCATCCCAGAACAGTTTCGCCGAAACTCTACGCGGCCGGCATCGCTATTTGACGAACTGGACAATCGGACGGGCGAATGGCCCGGTCTAAAACGGATTCGACATCAGCGCGCGGATCTGATCGTGGTAAGTCCGGCCCGAGCGCAGCCGGACCCCTGAAATAAGCTCGATGACATACTGTCCATGCGTGGCCGGGCGAATCTCTTTGATGCTGCACATATTGACGATCGTCGAACGATGTATGCGGACGAAATGATCGGGATCAAGCGCCGCGGCGAGCGTCTGTAGCGGTACATGCAGCAAATGAGTTCCGTCATCTGTATGCAACTCGACGTAGTTCTCCGCCGCCGCGATCCACTCGATATCGATGACCGGGACGAAACGGGTGCGGTCTCCGGATCGGACCGCGATGCGATCGAGAGGCTTCTTCGGATTGGCGATACGATCCTTCGCGCGAGTGAAAGCGTCCTGGAAACGCTTGGCGGTGACAGGCTTGAGCAGATAGTCGATGGCGTTGACTTCGAAGGCCGCCACGGCGTAGTGATCGTGCGCGGTGACGAAGATCACTGGCGGCATGTTCTTCGCGCCGACTTTGTCGACGACGCCAAAGCCATCGAGCATCGGCATCTGAATATCGAGAAACACGAGGTTCGGACGGTCTTCACGGATTGCCGCAACGGCCTCATTTCCGTTTCTGGCTTCGGTGATGCGGCTGACGATTTTGTCCTCGCTGAGCAACATGCGCAGTCCTTCACGCGCGAGCGGTTCGTCGTCAACAACCAGGACGTGCAGGCTCATGCGGACTCTCCCGCGGCAAGCCGGAATGGCAGGGTCATCGTGGCGGCGACTCCGCCGCCATCGCGGTTCTCGACCGTCAAAACGGCGGCCGCGCCGTACAACCGTTCGAGGCGGGCGCGCGTATTCGCCAGTCCGATGCCGCGCCGCGCCGAATCAGCTTCCGGAAGGCCCGGGCCGTCATCGGTGACTGTCAGAGTAAGGACCGGTCCGGCGTGGGCGGCGATATCGATGGTGACGACGCCGGTGCTTCGCCCGAGGCCGTGTTTGACCGCGTTCTCGACAATCGGCTGAAGAGCCATCGGCGGAATGAGGGAATTGAGTGTACTGTCCCCATATTGGAAGCGAACGCGGAGGCGGTCGGGAAAGCGGACGGATTCGATGTCGAGATAGAGACGGAGGTACTCGAGCTCTCGCGAAAGCGGAATCTCCTGCGCTTCGACGTCGTCGAGAACGAGACGAAGAAGCTCGCTGAGCTTGGCCAGCATCTCTTCGGCCTGTTCGGTGCGCCGCTTGCGCACAAGAACCACGATGGCGCCAAGCGTGTTGAAGAGAAAATGCGGCTGAAGCTGCATCTTGAGAGCGCGGAGTTGAGCGCCGGACAACTGCGCCGCAAGTTCAGCGGTTTGCAGTTCGAGCCGCAATGCCGCGCTCTCGCGTTCGCGATACTTGCGGTAATAGCGAAAGGCAGCCTGTGCGGCGAGCACTACGAAATAGCGGATTACGTTCCCGTGGAAGGTATAGACCAGCAATACCGGCAGAACGCCGCTATAAGATTGAGCGCGCAGAGGAGCGGGTAGCGTACCGGCCGCCATCAGGATCGGCGTCTCAATCACGATTTCAGCGAGTGCGAAAAGCGACGCGAACAACAGGTGCAGGATGCCGCGTTGTATGCGGTTGCCCAATTCAATCGGCCAGCGCGCGCCCGCCCAAAGCAACAGCGGAGTAAGCGCGGCGCTGACGTACATGCCCGCCATCCAATTGAACAGAACGTGCTGCCAAGGCGTCGGGTCCGTGCGATAGAGCCGTAGCGCGAGCTCCTGACTGAAGTAGAACAGGCCGGCCGCGGTCCAGGCCAGGAAGTAAATCCCGTAGCGCACCTCTTCAGATTACGCTATGCCTTCTTGACCGACACCTCGGTGTTAGCACGGTCAATCATCGAGCGGATCCAGGCTATGGTGTATGCCACCGCAACCTTCGGACCGCCGACCATTGTCGGGAAGTGGTCGCCGATGATGATGCCGTCGAAGTTGACTTCCCGCAACGCCTTCATCGCGGCATACATGTCGTAGTAGCCGTTGTCGACGAACGTCTCGACGAAATGCGGAAGCGGCGCGCTCATGTTGCGCATGTGGACCTTCCAGATCTTGCCGCGCTCGCCGAAGTACTTGATCGCCGTGACAACATCGGCGCCCATCAGGTCGCCGCCTTCGAGCCATGTGCCGATGCAGAAGCAGACGCCGACATGGGAAGAATCGGCGATCTCGAGCGCTTTCTTGTAGCCCTCAAACGTACCGAAAATGCAGCGCGGTACGCCGGCGAGCATAGGCACCGGCGGATCGTCCGGGTGGATGCCGATATAGACGTTGTTCTCGACAGCAACCGGAGCAACCTTGCGGATGAAGTACTCGTAGTTGTCCCAAAGCTCGGCTTCGGTATAGACGCGGCCGTGTGATAGTGGCCCCTTGAAAATCTTGCCGGCCCACAGGCCTTCCCCGCCCTTGGCCATGTCATAGCCGCGCGCCGGCGCGCTGCCGCGGGTGGTCTCGCGTTCGGTGTGCCAGATGCCGTTTCCCATGTGCGCATAGGTTACGTAGCGAATCCCCGCCTTGCCGCAGTTCTTGAGGTACTGCTTGTACGCCTCGATCCGCGCATCGCGGCCGGGAAGGTTGAGGACGATCTCTTCCTGGTTGCGATTGCCGTCGTGGCCGATGTTCCATACGCGAAGGCCGGCGGATTCCACCCGAGCCTTGATACGCAGCAGGTTCTCGACGTTGTCGTCCTTGCGGTCGATCGTGACAGCCGTGTAGCGGACGCCGATTTGGTTGGTGAACTGCAGGTCCTCGTCGGTCATGTTGCCGCCGAGTTGAATGGCCATCTTGATGCCGGGCGACCACGGCACTCCGGGCGTGCCGCTCGCCGCGGCTTTGATTTGCGGCGCGCCGGCCGCGCCAGCAACCGAAAGCGCAAAATCTCTGCGATTCATGCGAGGCATCGTATCAGATCGGCCGGGCATTGTGCGTTATTCTGCGGGAATGTTGCTCGCACGGTACTTGTTGTGCTTTTTCGCAGTGATTGGCGTCTGCGCCGCGGACGAAGTCGAACTGCTGGAACGATTGGTGAATATCAACTCCGGTACGTTCAACCCAACCGGTGTGCGTGCTGTGGCGGACATTATGGATGCCGAGTTGAAAGCACTCGGGTTTGCGACGCGGCTGCTGCCGATGGATTCTGTCCAGCGCGGACCACACCTCGTCGCGACTCGCGGAATTCAGCCGGGAGTGAAACCGATCCTGCTGATCGGACATATGGACACGGTGTTCGAGCCCTCGAGCCCGTTTCAGAAGTTCGAACGGAAAGGCCGAACGGCAGTTGGTCCAGGCACGTCCGACATGAAAGGCGGGCTGGTGGTGATGCTGGCTGCGTTGAAGCAGTTGCCGCGTGAAGGAATTCCGCTCATGGTGTTTTTGACTGGCGACGAGGAAGCGTCCGGTGTGATTGCGGTGTCGCGGAAAGAGTTCATTGAGGCCGGAAAGTCGGCGCGCGCAGCGCTGTGCTTTGAAACCGGGATTCGGTCGGTGTCGCAGGACATGGTGTCGACCGCCCGCCGCGGATTTACAAGTTGGCAGTTGCGCGCTACAGGCAAGGCCGGGCATTCGGGTGGCATTTTCTCCGAGCAGATGGGCTATGGCGCGGTGTACGAGATCAGCCGGATTCTGAACGAGTTTCAGCAAACGCTTCGCGAGCCGAATATGACATTCAACGTTGGGCTCTTGTTAGGCGGCGCCAATGCGAAGGCGGACCCGTCTGGTATTAGCACGGTCCAGGGCAAGGACAACATTATTCCGGGTGATGCTGTGGCACGCGGCGAGATCCGGGCCCTGACGCCGGAGCAGGTGGCGAGGGTCAAGGACCGGATGTATGCAATCGCGGCGAAGAACCTGCCGGGCACGAAGGCCGAGTTGACGTTTGAGGACGGGTACCCGCCGATGGCTCCGACGGAGGGCAATAAGCGGCTGCTGCGGCTATTGAATGAGGAGAGCCGGCAGGCCGGAGTGCCGGAGGTAGGCGAGTTGGACCCGATGCTACGCGGCGCCGGCGACGTGTCGTTTGTCGCACCGTATGTGGACTCGCTGTCGGGGCTCGGTGCGATTGGGTCCGGAGCGCACGCGCCAGGCGAGTCGGTGGATTTGGAAAGCATCCCCAGGCAGGCTAGGAGAGCGGCACTCCTGATAAAAAGATTGGGCCTCTAACGGGTTATCTCTTGCGGCGACGCTTTTTGTCCTTCCCCTGCACATCGGCCAGATAGACTTCGAGATGGTCGAGACTGTGATTCCAGAAGTGGCGGTAGGTGTCTACCCACTCCGCCACTTCCTTGAGCGGTTCCGCCTCTAACTGGCAGGGACGCCACTGAGCGTGGCGGGCGCGAGTGATCAGCCCGGCGTTTTCGAGGACCTTGAGGTGCTTGGTGATGGCGGGCGCGCTGATTGGAAAGGGTTCGGCGAGCTCCTTCACAGAAGCTTCGCCGAGGGCGAGGCGGGCAAGAATGGCGCGGCGGGTGGGGTCCGCCAGCGCGGAAAAGGTCGTGCTGAGCGAATCAACCCCCAAGAATAAATAACCCATAGGTTAATTATCCTATGGGCGAAGCAAGGCGGTTTCAAGGAATGAGCATGATGGGCGTCTGCCAGAAGGCGGCCTTTTTACGGTGCTCGTCGAGGATCGTCACCTGGCAGGTGTACTCGCCAGGGGTAAGCGAGTCAAGCGCGAGTTGGAATTTTAGCGGCATCGTTCGTAAACGGTTCGGAAGGGTTTCGTTTACCTGGATTGGCTCGGATTCGAAGGCCTTGGTTGTGCCGCGGTAGAACGTCACGTAGCCGAATAGCGGCTGCGCCGCCCCGGTGCCTTGTTGATAGGCCTGGACGTAGACGTACATCTCCTTCTTCTTGCTGAAGACCCTGGTGACAGATGGGATCAGTTTCATTCCGTCCTGGACCAGTGGGCTTACCAGATGGGCCTGCCCCTTGTCCTTGCCCGCATTGAAAAGCGCCTCGCGCATGTCGATGCGCTGGCTGCTCAACACGACGGAGCTGATGGGGATGCGCTTCTCCTCTTTGTTCAGGTTGGGGATGATGAAACCCGTTTCGAAGGTGCCCATGCGGCCGCTTTCGGCATCGCGAGCCAGGAACTTCAGCTTGTATTTGCCGGGAAGCAGCGTGAAGCCGGAGTCGTATTCGATCGGGCGGCTGATGCCTGTGAGCTTGATGTCGACTTTGTCTCGCACGTTTGAGACCGTTGTGCCGTACTCGTCCTTCACTTCGCCGATAAAGTCGATGCGAGTGGTGCGCGAGAGCTCGCTGGCGGGAATTTTTACGGCAAGCGGAACGAAGTACTCGGCGCGGTTGAGTTGGAAAAAGTCGAGCTCGAGGGCGATGGTGAGTTGCGTCACCGGATCGGGAAGCATAAGCGCGTCCTCGAGCTGGCGCTCTTTGTCGGCGCCGCTGTACTTGCTGAACTCCTTGCCTGCATAGTATCCCTGGCGATAATCGAGCGTCGCATTCATCCCATTGTTCAGCGTGATCTTGATCTTGCGGAACTTGCCGTCGAGGTTGGCGTTCGTGGTGTAGTAACCGAGGATGTAGTAGCTCGAAGTGGAACGCTGGGCTTGGATGATGCCTTGCGCGAGATCGTTGGAGTCGAGGAGAGCTTTGCCGCCGGTATCGGCGGCCAAGGTCCAAAGCGTGTCTTGCGACCGCTGCAGATTGCCGGTGACACTCGCGGCAGCGGTTCCGGTGTACATGCTGAGTCCGCCAATCGATCCGCGCGTGGCGTCGCCCAACGGGGCTTGCGCCACAAGTCCGCGGGCGTCGACCGGCCAAAAGGAGACGCCCGAGCGGATGGCCGCGTTGATGGTGGCATGAAGCTGGGCTTGATTGTTGGTGCCGTTCAAGCGAAGGCCGCTGGCGAAGTAGACGAGCGATTTCTTTTCCTGCAGCCGGCCAAGCATGACCGCGGCGGTTTGCAGAGCGGCGAGCTGGCGGTCGGTGAAGAAGATGTTGAACTCGCTGTCGTTTTGTCCGAAGGCGGCGCCAGTGTCAGAGGGCTCCGTCGGGGCGTTTTCGTCCTCGCCGACGATCATGGTCTCGAGGATACTGAGGACGCGATTCCGGTCGGCTGTGAAGTCCTGAAGGACCTGTACGGATCCGCTCGTGAAGGCCATGACGGCGAGCAGATCGGCCGAGGTCATTTGCGATTTGACGAACGATTTGGCGGCATTGAGGGCGCGGAGCTGATCGCCCTGCGGCATGGCGGTGAGATCGAAGTAGAGAGCGAGGAGGCGGCGGTCGCGGTAGCGGATGTCGCCCGGCGCTTCCGGAGCGATTTGTGTTCGAGTAAGCCGCGGGAGTAGCTCGATGTGTTCGTTGACCGGTGCTGGCGCACCTGCGATGTCGAGTTTCTGAAATTCGAAGAATTTGATGGTTTGGATCTGGCCATCCTCGGTGATGGTGAAGTCCCTCGCGGTGAGTCCGGTGACCGGGTTGCCATCTTTGTCTTTGACGGTGACCGTTTCGATGACGAGCTGGGTGCCTGTCTGGAAGGTTGGCGCGCCGCCGGGCTGCGAGTTTTGGCCGACTTGTTGCGCGATGAGCGCAGTGGCGAGGAGGAAAGCAATGGCAATGCGCATGGTTTAGAACCTCGTCCTTAGCGTGAGCTGCACGGTGCGCATTGGGCTGGCCGTTGTAGGTAGGCCGAATTGGGCATTGCCCACAATCGTGTTCCAACTTGGGAAACGAACGCTGTTTAGCGCATTGCTTGCGTCGAGGCGCATATCGACGCTGAAACGTTCGGTGCCGCGGAAGGTGCGGCCGATCGAGGAGTTCAAAGAAAACTGCGACGGACCGCTGATGGAGTTGCGGCCGGCGTTGCCCCAGCGGCCAGGAGCGGGAATGGCGGCGGCGGCCGGATTCAGGAAGAAACCGGGCGGCGCGGCATAAAGATCGGCGCCGGTGAAGTCGGGCCGCAGATTGCCGGTGAATCCCGTGCCTTGCACGGCGGCCAGATAGACGGGATTGAGCGGCAGGCCGCTGCCCGCGTTGATCTGCGACGTGATCGTCCACTCCTTGAGCGCTTTGGCCTTCCATCCCGTAGCGAGGGCTCCACCGCGTAAGCCCATTCCCGTTGTGTATTGTGCCATCGCGGTCATCAGGTGGCGCTGATCGAAGTTTGAGCGGCCGCGTTCCGCGCTTAGGTCGAGCCAGTTCTGCGCGATCATCGGCCCTCCCTGATTTTTACCGCCGAGAGCGGCGTTATCGAGCGACTTGGCGAATGTGTAGCTCATCTGCGCGGAGAGGCCACTGCGGAGGCGGCGGCGGAGTTGGATGTTGCCGGCGTGACGGATCGAGTTGCCGTTCGAGACCAGATAGGTATAGCCGGAGGGAGAGATAGCGCCGGCCGGGAACGTGTTCGGGAGGAACTGTTGCTGCGCGCGAGTGCCCTTGCCGCCGTTGTAAGCGGCTGTGATTTGCAGTGCCGCCGGCAGGTCGCGCTGGATGGAGAGCTGCCAGTTTTGCGAGTAGCCGACGCGGAAGTGGGGATCGACGGCGAAGGTGGTGGCGGAGGTGGCCGCGGCGTTGTTGGGAAACGCGTTGGCGAGGCTGAGGGGAGTTGACGGCGAGTTAGACAGACGGAGGCTCTTTGAGAGCGGCGCCTGCTGGGCCATCTGCGTGGCAATTGGTTGATAGACGGACGTGTCGTAGTAGATTCCGTAACCACCGCGGACGATCATTGATGACGCCGGGAACGGCCGCCACGAGAAGCCGGCGCGCGGCGCGAAGTTGTTACGGTCGGGTTCGAGTTCGCCTCCGATGACAGGGCGAGCCGCGCTATCCAGGTTCACGAGGCGGCCATACTTTTCGTGTGCGGGCGACCAGTATTCCCAGCGGAGGCCGTAGTTGAGAGTGAGGCCGGGATTGACGCGCCAGTCGTCGTTGATGAAGCTTTCGGTGATCGTGGCGCGCAGGTACTTGTCGGCATTGCCGAAGGCGATGGCGCTGGTATCGGGAATGCCGAGGAGGAAGCCGGCCGTATCGTTGCCGGCAGCGGCGCCGGTGAAGACGAGAGAGCCGCGGGCATCCTGCTGCGCGAGGAGGTTGAACTGCTGGCGGCGATGGACGCCGCCGAAGGTGACATTGTGGCCGGCGCGGTTGAAGAACGCATCGGCCGAGTAGGCCATGGTCTGGTTACGCGTGAAGGATGCCTGCGCGTCCGACAGCGGAGAGATACCGCTTGCGAATGAGAGTGACGGCGGTCCCCAATTGACGGGGTCTTGATTATTACCTCCGATGCCGGCTTCGCCCGAGACATTGCGGCGATTCGCAAAAAAAGGCGTCAAGCGATCATTCTGGCGGCTGTATTGCAGGCCGAGGTTGACGAAGAAGCGCGGGTGGATGCTGCGGCGGTAGTTGAAGCCGGTGTTGATTCCCATGGTTCGGCCGGTGTCGAGAAAGCCGTAGAGATTGGGATTCGAGGTGCGTGTGGACTCCCAGTTGAAGTTGCCGGAGAAGTAGTTCTTGCGCTTCTGCTTATTGACGCGGGTCTGGAGATCATCCTGGTGCATGCCGCTAACGATGGGGGTCTGGAAGTTATAACGCGAGCTGCCGGTAAAGTTGGGCGACGGGAAGAGGGCAAGGAGAGAGCGCGCTTGCGCGCTGATGCGCGATTGGGGGATGAGGGCGTTCGCGAAGGGCAAGCCATTGGTCGGATCGATTGGCGCACGAAGGGCGTTGGAGAAGTCACCGGTACGTTCAGCGGCGGTCGGAACGAGGCCGGACTGCGTGGAAGCATTGGTGTTGCGGGTCCACTGGTAGTTGACCGTGAGCATCGGGCCATTGCGGGGGAGCAACCTCGGAATCTTGATTGGCCCGCCGAAGGAGAAGAGTCCCTGGGCGCGGCTGTAGCCGGGCTTAGGAGTGTCCTGGCCGGTGACCGAGTAGGAACGGGCATCGAAAGCGGAGTTATTCAGGATGAGGCCGAGGCTGGTGTTGTACATGGAGCGCTGGCCGCGGCGGTAGTTTCCGAAAGCGGGGAGTTGGGCGAAGGGTGTCAGTGCACCATTGTTGACGCTGCCGTTTATGAGGAGACCATCGGCGGCGCGTTGAGCAAGCTCGGGGTCAACTTGCTGCGGAGCGGCTGGGGCAGCGGGAGCGGACTCTTTCGCGGCGACTTCGGCTTTTTGGAACGCCGACTTTGTATTGGTAGCGGCCGGCTGCGGTTTCTTTGGATTTTGCACCGGAACAGATGGGGCCGCGGTAACAACCTCCTTCTTCTCCTGCGGCGCCATTTCGAGCTCCCATTTGGCGGGTTCGGCGTTGGATGTGAATTGTCGCTCTTGGGTCTTGAAGAGTTGCATGTCGACCTTGATGGTCCAGGGGCCATCCGGGAGATCGAGGGAATAGGCGCCGGCAGCGTCAGTGATCGTGCCAGCGGTTGTGCCCGCCTTGGTTGCGGTGACGCTGGCCCCCGGCACCGGCAGACTGCCGAAGAGGACGATGCCTTTGTACTCTGCGGCCGGCAGGGCGAGGAGCACCGCCAGGAATATAGCCAAAAAACGCATTCGTCAGTTCTCCGTTGGCTTTTCTATGCTTTCAATTACGATGACTTCGACCGGACCTTTTTTCGACTCAAGACGAAGCCCGAGCTGATCCTGAATGGCGGTGTAGATGGACGGGCCATCGGCGTCCGGGGCGTTGTCCGGCGACCATTTCATAGCGAAATCGAACTCGCCGGCGATGCCGGTCTGGTCTACGACGGTTTGCCCCACGAGGTGGGAGAGCGACTGGGCAAACCTGGAAAGCGGGGCACGCTGGGCAGTGAGGCTGCCACGGTTCATGCGGATATTCGGCGGACGCTTATCGTCTTGAGGAAGAGGCTTCATCTTGAGCCCACCTTTTGCGACCGTGAGCGCCAGCAGCGGCATTTCGCGGGTCTCGCGCCTGACGACGAGTTTGAAGCGATCCTCCAGCAAGGCGCGGGTTCGCTGCTGCAGTCGCTGCTCGTTGGCATTGCGGTCGGCGTCGCTCATACTGGCGAAATCGGAAGGGCCGTCGGCTTTGTCCATGCGGGCAATGATGTCGTACCTGCTGGATTCGAGCCAGGACGGGCCGCCCATTACCTGTGAGCTGCGCACGCCGTAGGCGATTTCGATCATATTGCGCACGGGGACGTTAGAGACGTTAAGTCCGCCGCCGGGAACGATGTTGAAACGGGAGTTCTGCTGGCCTGGCTCCGACGGGCGAATGGAGGCGGTGTCGAAACTCAGTTGGCCTTGGGCCTGGACGATGCCGACAGTGAAAGGGACTGAGATAGCGACGGCCACGGCACAGGCGAGCATCACCTTCCGCGTGGCGGTCAGGCGGCTGCCGGCGCGTCGCGTCATGATTTCCCGCACCCGCTGCTTCAGGTCGGCGCCGGTCACGCCGGGGGCGCACGGCAGAGGCGACTGCAAATAAAAGCGGCAGACATTGAGGATGCCCGCTGCGTACGCCTCGGGCCGGTTGCCCCGGTGGACGACTTCTTCGTCGCACGCGCGTTCGCGCTCCTCGTTTAGGCGAACGGCGATATACCAGAGCGCGGGGTGGAACCAGAAGATGGCTTGAACCACCATGTGGGCAAGACCGAGGAGGTTATCGCGGCGCTCGATGTGACACATTTCGTGGGCGACAATGGCGTCGAGTTGCTCCGGAGTGAGAGTAGATTCAATTCCCCGCGGGAGGAGGAGGACCGGGCGCCAGATGCCAAAGACACCCGGTTCGAGCATGGCGGGAGTGGAAAGAATCGGGACGGAGGCGGCGATGTCCAGCGGTGTGGCGGCGCGGCGAGCGGCGTCTAGCAGCAGCCAGCGGCGGCACCAAATGAGGATGATCGCGCAGAAGCCTGCTATCCAAATTCCACCGAGGACGTAGGCGAGCCATGGTGTGGAGGGAGAAGCGTCCGTCAGAGGCAGCAGAACATCACTCACTTGCGTAATGGCCGCTGCGACCGGACGCTCTGTGGTGATGCGGGTTGCGGGCTGATAGGCCAGCTTAGCGCCGGCGCCCATGAGCAGCGATATCGGGAGCAGGAATTTGAACGACGCGGCCGACCAGAGCCAGTAGCGGGCTTGGGCGCGGTTCGCGCGGAAGGCAAGCGCAAGGAGGGCAACGGCGCCGGTGAAGAGGGTCGACTGCCAGAGGTGATTGATCAGCGGGCTCATTGCGATTTTCCCTTCTGCTTGTACTCTTCAAGCAGCTTTTCGGTTTCGCGCACGTCGGCCATGGTCAGCTTACCGGTTTCGACAAGATGAGCCATGACGGGTTGGGTGCGGCCGCCGAAGAGGCTGAGGAGATCGTCGATGAGGCGGCTCTGGGCGTCGCCGCGGGAGAGGATGGGCGCAAAGATGTGGGCGTTACCTATCTTTTTGGTGCGTGTTACCGCGCCCTTTTCTTCCAGGCGGTAGACGATGGTCTGGACCGTCGTATAGGCAGGACGGTCCTTTTCCGGAAAGGCTTCCTGGATCTCGCGAATAGAGGAGGAGCCGAGGGTCCAGAGCGCCTCCATGATTTGCAGTTCCAGGCGTGTAAGCTTTTGTTGTGCCAACGAATCCTCCTAAACTTGTAGGTGAGACTACTACAAGTACGTTTTCGTTAGCAAAAAAGTTCCCGGGCCTTTAATTTTCTGTCGGCTTGGAGACGCTGTCGACGACGATGACGTCGACGGGACCTTTCTGGGACTCAAGCTTTAGCCCGAGTTGTTCCTGGACGGCGGAAAAGATAGAGGGGCCGCTGTCGGAGGAGGTGATGGCGTCGGGGGTTCCCGGGGGAGGAGGACCGAAGGGGCCGCCGCCTTGACCGGGTTCGGGAGTCCAGTGGAGTTCGATGTCGAATCTGCCGTCGATGCCGGTCTTATCGATGACTTTGCGGCCGAGTTGCTGGGAGAGGGTCTGGGCGACCGCAGCCATCGTCGCGCCCTGTAGGGTAGCCTGGCCGCGGCCCATGCGGAACATCTGGCGGGGTTCACCGCCCGCGCTTGCGGCGGCCTTCATTTTATGAGGGCCCTTACCGGCGACGAGTGCATAGACGGGAAGCTCTTTCGACTCCCTGTGGTACTTGAGGCCGAATCGTTCAACAAGAAGGGCCTCCATCATAGGGCGCAGAATCTCGGGCGGCACACGGTCGGGGAGGCCCTCGGCTTTTGCATTGATGTCGTAGCGATCGGTGGTAATCCAGCCAGGGCCGCCGATGATCTGGAAGTCGCGAATGTCGAATGCCTGCATCATGAGGAACCTCACGTTGATGCCCGTAGCGGAAAGGCCTCCGGGCTGAACGCGAACCATCGCGCGCTGATCGTTGCCGGCGTTGGGCTTAATAGTGGCGACGTCGAAGGACTTCTGTGAAAACGCCGCGGCGGCAGTCAGGAAAATGAGGGCAAAGGGGCGTGAGGCCATACTGCGATATACGCAATTGGCGGCAAAAGTTCCCGAAATTAGTTACTCAGTTTTTCGGCCCAAGCCCTGGAGCAGGATTTTGGCCCGATCAAGAAGGCCGCGTCGTGCAGCCTGTTCAACGGTGGTTTCGGAAGACGGCTCCAGCGTTGCGAACCAGTCGTCGACCGTCCGGTCGGGAACCATTTCCCCGGCGCGTGCGCGCATAGCCGCCTGGGAACGGACATGGGGAGCCGATACAGGGAGAGCCGATACAGTAGTGGGAGGTTGTACGAGGCTACCGGCGCTTCGGGCATGATCGACGATGATTTTCGACCATTCGACCCGGGCACTGGCGGCGGGCGGCGGTTCCGGGAGTTTGGAGGGGATGGAAGCAGATGCGGGCTCGGTCCGCGGCCGCTCCTGGCGGCGCTTGTGATGACCCGGGTTCTTCGTGAATTCCGCGCGTAGCTTGGGCATCGGTACCCCGAGTGTAACAAGCAAAAAAGACGATGCAATCCAACGACTTACCTAGTACTTTTACCGGGAATTGGAGGGCCGGCGTTGCCGCCCTGGAACGGGGTGGACGTGCCATTTATCCTTTGGTGTCAATCAGTTAACCAGCGAAAACGCACGCCGGGGACACCCCCCAAAAGGACTACGCTCGCCCGGTGCGGCGCGCGAGCAACCACCGTTAATTGTTCGGCGTCTGTAATATGAAAGAATCATGCGAACTCTCACTCTGGTCCTGGCGCTGCCGATCGCGCTGCTGGCGCAGAAGTACGACGGCCCGCGCCCGGCCAGTCCTGATGTCCCATACCTGCAGCATGCATCGAAGCTCATTCCGCTGGACAAAGACGAGGCCAAAGAGGACAAGCGCAAGGATGGAACGGCGTTTGTGACGCCGGGAGTGGCGGCGAAAGCGCGGACGCCGCTGGCGGAACCGATCATTCTGTTCGAGACGAAGTCGATTGCTCCGGAAAGACTTTCGCTCTACCGGATGGACGTGAAGAGCGGGAGCCGCGAGGTGTTCTTCTATGACAACCCCAAGAAACGGAAGGACTCATCGAAAGTCCTGCGTCTGAGCGTGGTGAAAGTGGCGCAGGGGTTGTACCGGCTGGAGCCAACCGAGCCGCTGCCGAACGGGGAGTACTGTCTCTCGCCGGCGGACTCGAACACTGTGTATTCGTTCACAATCTACTAGAACCCGTTGTTGGTACAATCGCCCATATGTTTAATGGTCTGGAACATACGGCGATTGCGTCGCCGAATCCGCAACGGCTCGCGGAGTGGTATCGCGATTTCCTGGAGTTCCGCATCAACTTCGAGTACGCGGGAAACTATTTCGTCCGGGCGCGAAACGGGTCGATGCTGGAGATCATTCCGTCGGAAGGCGAGCGGCCATCGAACAAAATGCGCGATCCCGGTATCCGGCATATGGCGATCGAGGTGGACAACTTCGATGAGGGCCATGCCCATCTGAAAGAGAAAGGCGTACTCTTTCTTGGCGATCCGTTTACGACGCAGGGTAACCGTCTGGTGTTTTTCGCCGACTGCGACGGTAATATTCTGCATCTGATCGAGCGGCCGTCACCGCTACCGGGCTTCTAAACCGCTTTGATTCAAAGAGTCTTCAAAGCGTTTCAGTACACCGATTTCCGACGCATGTGGATCGGGGCGTGTCTGTCCTCGGTCGGCACGTGGATGCAGAAGCTGGCCCAGAGCTGGCTGGTGTTCGATCTGACGAGCTCGGTGTGGTATCTGGCGCTCGACACTTTTCTGGGCGAGATACCGATCTTTCTTTTTTCCCTGATCGGCGGCGTTGTGGCGGATCGGATGGACCGCCGTAAACTTCTCCTCATGTCGCAGTTCATCCAGATGACGTGCGCGCTGGTGCTGGCGGCGAGCCTTTTTGCGGGCCAGGGCAAGGTGCGTGTGGAGCTTATCTTCTGCCTGAGCTTTATTGTGGGGACGGCGCAGGCCTTTGGCGGACCTGCGTATCAGTCGATCATTCCATCGTTGATTCCCAAGGAAGACTTGCAAAACGCGATCGCCCTGAACTCGATTCAATTCAATCTGGCTCGTGTGATCGGACCAGCGCTCGGCGGGGTAGCGATGGCAAAGCTTGGGCCGGCCTGGTGCTTCACGCTGAACGGGCTGAGCTTTATCGCAGTGATCATTTCGCTGCTGATGCTGCCGGTGCGGCTGCCGTTGGGGGCAAAGAAAGAGAGCCCGATGGAGGCGATGAAGGGCGGCATCGCTTTTGTCCGCAACCGCGAGGGTATGTTGGCGCTGATCGCGCTGGCGTTCCTGATGACGCTGTTGGGCTTGCCGCTGATTACGTTTCTGCCGGTGATGGCGAAAGACGTGCTGCACCTGGGCGCGGATGCGTATTCCACGCTGCTTTCGGTTTCCGGGATGGGGAGCGTGGCGGGTGCGCTGATTGTGGCGGGATTGAACAATGTGAAGCATAAGGGGCAGGCGGCGCTGCTCATTTTGACTCTGCTGGGCGGCTTGACGATGGCGTTTTCGGCGTCGAAGGTTTTCTGGGTGAGCTGCGTATTTCTGTTTCTTGGCGGCGCGGCGTTGATCTCGGTGTTCGCGCTCGTGACCAGCCTTGTGCAGTTGCAGACGACCGACGAGATGCGCGGACGTGTGATGAGCGTTTATAACGTAGCGTTCCGGGGCGGGATGCCATTTGGGAACCTGACGTCGGGGCGGCTGATGCAGATCCATGGCGCACCGGTGATTCTTGCAATCAACGGCGGTTTGCTAGTGGCATTGGCCATCTATTTTTTGTTGGTCCAGCGGAAGATCGCGCGCATCTAGAAGTTTGAGAGAATAGAATTTGAGATGCGCGGACCGGTTCTTGCGATGATTTGCAGCACAGCGGCGTTTGCCGCCGATGCTCCTTTGGAGACGGCGAGAAACAGGCAGGACCGCGTAGCACTGGAGAAAGCCGGCGCCACCCGCGCAAAGACGGCGAAGAACGGCGCCGGGCACTACGACGCGGCGCTGGCGTATTCGTACCTGAGCGAAGTGGCGCTGGAGTTGCGGGACAAGAGGCAGGCGCGTTCGGCGGCGGAATTGGGGATTTCGGCGGCGAAGGCGGCAATCGGCGCCGAGCCGAATAACGCGGAGTACCACCGGCTGCTGGGGACGCTGTGCGGGCAAGTGATTCCGGCCGATCCGATGGCAGGATTCCAACACGGGCGTTGCGCGAAGGAAGAGATCGAGAAGGCGCTGCAGATGAACCCGAAGTCGGCCCTGGGCTGGGTGTCGAGCGGGGTTGGGAAGTTTTATCTGCCGTCGATGTTCGGGGGCGGTGTAGACCTGGCAATGAAGGACTTTCAGAAGGCCGTGTCGATTGATCCGAAGCTGGCCGAGGGATGGCTATGGATCGGACTGGCGCACCGGAAGGGGAACCGCAACGCAGAGGCGCGGCAGGCGTTGCAGAAGGCGAAATCGTTGAGTCCGGACCGCGTTTGGATTCAACAGCAGTTGGACAAGACGCCGGCGCAATGAACGATCGTCCGGTGGTGGCGCTGCTGGCGCTGATTGGCATCGGGCTGTGCGGATTTTTCGTTTTTCCCGGGCATACGTACTTACACCAGGACTCGCAGATCTATCTGCCGATGATGGAGCGGTTGGTGGACGAACGGGTGTTGGCGAACGACCTGATCGCGACGCATCCGCATCTTTCCTTCACCTGCTATGACGAGATCGCGGTAGGGCTGCGGAAGCTCACGGGGCTGGATTTTCAAGCGATCCTGGTGGCACAACAGATTGTGACGCGGCTGCTGGGATTGCTGGGTGTGTTCCTGCTGGCGCGGAGTGCGGGGTTGAGTGCCGCCGCGGCGACGCTGGCGGCGGGCCTATACGGCCTCGGAGCAACGATCGTCGGGCCGTCGGTGTTGACAGTGGAATATGAGCCGACGCCGCGGACATTCGCCCTGCCGCTGATGATTCTAGCGGCGGGTTTGGGCGCGGCGCGGAGATGGGCGTTGGCGGGCGCGGCGGCCTTTGCGGGTTTTTTGTATCATCCGCCGACGGCTTTGCCTGTGCTGCTGTTGATGATCCTTTATGTCTTGATGCCGCGGCATATCGACGGGCGGTGGCGGTTCCTGGGATGGGTAGCGGCGGCGTTCGCGGTGATTGTTGTCGCGGCGAAGCTGCAGGCAGGTGTGAGGCTGGAGCAAGATTTCTTTTCCCGGGTTTCGCCGGATGTAGAAAAGCTCCAGCGAATGCGGGCCTCCTATGTATTTGTGGGGATATGGTTCAAGCAATACGCGTGGCATCACTTCGCGTTGGCCGCTGTGGCGCTGGCGGCGTGTCTGCGCCTTCGGCGCGGGCTGGAAGGATTCGGCCGATTCTTTTTGGCCGCATTGCCGGTAATGGGACTGCTGAGCCTGGCGGTGTCGTGGATTGCAATGGACTTGATGGGATGGGGCTTGATGCCGCAGTTCCAGCCAGCACGGACCGTGTTGTGGACGACCTTCGCGGCAGTGGTTGCCTCCGCAATGGCTGCGGGGCTGGCGGATGGTTTTGGGGAGCGGGTGGCGTGGCTAGTTGTTCCCTTGGCAATTACCGTGCAGACGCAGCCCCTGGATCTGTTCTGGACCGCAAACGCGACGGTGTGGCAGCATCTTGGGCTGGTGTTGGTCCTGGCGGTGATGGCGGCGCTAACGCTGCGATTCGGAGCGTGGGCGGCGGGAGTGTGGACTGTGATGGCGATGTTCGCGATTCTCCACATTGGCGGGGTGCGGAACTATCCGCAGGTGCATTCGCGAGAATTGGACGAGTTGTCACGGTGGGCACAGGAGTCGACGGCTGTTGAGGCGGTATTCCATTTCCCCGATGCGGGGAAGGAGCTGTATCCGGGGATATTCCGGGCGCGCGCGGAGCGAGCGGTGTGGGTGGATTGGAAAGGCGGCGGGCAAGTGAATTTCCTGGAGCCGCTGGCGCGGGAGTGGTGGAGACGATGGAGCGCACTGCCAGCGGGGACTGGCGATTACTACGTTCGCAAGGCGGGGAGATGCGCAACGGGGACGCTTTTCGCCAACGCAAAATACTGTGTTGAACCCGCTCGTTAGAGCGGTCATGCTTTGGATACACATGGCCGCGGGCATGATCGCGGCAGCGGATACGGCCGGCCTACCGGTTAGGAGGCACATAGCCGTGGCATGGATACTGACTCTGCCAGTATGCGTGTTTCTGGGGGCGATGCTGTTCGCGTTGAGCCTGAATGCGATCGCCCTGTTCGGGCTCGGCTAGAAAATCAGCTTCAGGCCAAACTGCAACTGGCGGTTGGCGCGCGCCGTAGTGCTGATGGTGCCGAATTGCGCAGTGCCAAGAGTGAGCGCGGGCTGGCCGAGTTGCGGCGTGTTGAAGAGGTTGAAGGCTTCGGCACGGAATTCGACGCGCATGGTTTCGCGGAGCGGGATGCGGAAGTTGCGCTGCAGTGAGATGTCCGTGCTGACGGTTCCCGGGCCGGTGAGAATGTTTCGGCCGGCGTTGCCGATCGTGTAGGCGGCCGGGAAGACGAAGGCGGATGTGTCGAACCAACGGCCGGCAGTGGGATTTTCGAGCTTGCCATTCGCGATACGGTTTGGCCAATTAGCGGTGCCGGTGTTGGCGTTGTCGAAATTCAGATTGAGAGTCATGGGCAGACCGCTGGCGAGGGTAGTGATTCCACTGAACGCCCATCCGCCCGCGAGATGGGCGCCGGGCCCATTAGTGATGAACTGCCGGCCTTTGCCGAACGGGAGATCCCAGAAGCCGCTGATGACCATGCGGTGGGCTGTGTGGTGATCGGAGAGGCCATAGTTGAGGCGGCGGTTGCGCGTGTCGGTGATGGAGCCGGAGCCGCTGGAGTTGGTACAACCGTCGCAGAGGTCGATGGTGGTTTGCATGTCGAGCGATTTGCCGAATGTGTAGACACCGAGGAGACTGAAGCCGCGGGAGAAACGGCGCTCCAGCCGAGTGGAGACGCCCTGGTAGTTGCTGGTGACCCAGGGATCGACCTTGAGGATGCTGCCGGAATAGATTGCACTCAGCGGGCGGCGTGTATTGACGGCACCAGGTCCCGGCAGGGGCTGATTGCCTTCATAGGCCCCGTAAAGCTTGACGCCGTGATTGCCGACGTAGCCGATTTCCCAGACCAGGTCCCTGGTGAGCTCTTTCTGGATGTTGAGGTTCCATTGCTCGACGTAGGGGAGGGTGAAGCGGGTGCTCCAGCTTCGGATTTGCGTCGTGGCTTTGGGATCGAGTTTGTAGGCGGCGGGATCGATGGGTGCAGGACGCGCGGGGAGTTTCCCGCTGAGCGGGAGGGTACTCGAGACATTGAGCTGGTCGCTGACAAGGGCGAAGCCGCCGAAGCCGACGAAGGGAGGATTGTTGGTCATGCGCTGGCTGACGCCGAAGCCTTCATCCTGTGCGAAGAAGATGCCGAATCCGCCGCGGACGACGATACCCCGTAGAGCTTTGTAAGCGAAGCCCGCGCGCGGAGCCAGGTTGTTCCAGTCGGTCTTCTGCAAGGCGCTAGGGAGGCGGGAGTCGCCAGCGAGGACATATTGGCCATAGAGGGGATCGCCGCTATCTAGCACGAGGTTTGCCAGCCGGTTGTTGGCGTCATAGAAAGGGCTGGTGATTTCGTAACGCAGGCCGGCATTGATTGTGAGGCGTGAGGTGACGTTCCAATCGTTCTGAACGTAGAAGTAGTAGTTCTTCGCGCGCTCATTCGCGTCGGAGGGAGTGCCGGTGGTGATGGAGTTCGGCAAGCCGAGAAGAATGTCGGCGACCGAGCTGCCGCTTCCGGGGCGGCGCTGCGGGTTCTGCGTGAAGACGCCGTTGAAACCGAAGGAGCCGCGGCCGTCGAGCGTGGCAAAGGTAGGAGCATCAATGTACTGGAAGTCGAACCCGATCTTGGTGGTCTGCTTGCCGTGGACGATGGAGAGGTTGTCGGAGAAGTTGTAGACGCGGGAATTCTTGGTGACCGGCACGTTGTCGAAATTGGCTGGGCGGGCGCCGATCCCGGCATATCCGGTGATGTTGATAGTAGGCATGCCGGATTTGACGGTGGAGGCGAGAGCGCCGGGAATGAGATCTTCCAGCTTTTCGGTTGCATCCTGGGTGAGGCCGACCTTGTTGTAGGCAAAGCGAATCTCATTGACCATCGTTGGAGTGATGATGCGTGTGTAGCCGATGCCATAGCTGCGCGCGGGGACATCGCGGACGACGCCGGTCTGCACGCCGGGCGGGAGCAGCGGTAGTGCGGTGAAGGCAGCCTGGTCGAGCGACCAGCGGGCGAAGAGGGTGTCCTTGTCGCTGAGTTTTACGTCACCCCGGATGGTTGCATTATGGGAGCGCGTGGAGAGCAGCGGATTGTTGAAGTAGTTGATGGCGGCGCTGGGCAATTGCGGGTTGGGATATCGATCGACGAGGCTTTTGCCGAGCGGGTCGAAGCGATTGGCGGGGATGGTGTTGTTGACGAAAGGATCGCGGATGGATCCGGCGCCGGTGGGATTAGCGCGGGTGGTGAGGGGATCGTAGATCGGGATGGTAAAGGCGCCAGCGCGCTCCTGCGGCAGCGGAACCGCGCCGCTGGCGGCGGAGCCCTGACTGATGTGTGTGCGCTGATAGGCGCCGTGCCACCAGGCACGATTCTTGACAATTCTTCCACCGGCGGAGCCGCCGAACTGGTGCTCGATGAAGAGAGGTCTTTGGGCGGAGGGGAGGAGGAAGAAGTCGCGAGCGTCGAAGGCATTGTTGCGAAGGAACTCGAGCGCGGAGCCATGAAAATCGTTGGTGCCTGACTTGGTGACGACGGTGACGACAGCACCAGCGGAAGCTCCGTACTCGGCGGAGTAGTTGCTGGTCTGGACTTTAAACTCGGAGATGGCTTCGAGCGACGGACGTATGGCGTCGCGGGCACGGTTGTCGAGACCTCGGAGGTAGTTCTGATTGCGGGCGCCATCGAGGAGGAAGGCGTTTTGCAGGCCGCGGTTTCCGTAGGCGGAGAAGGACTGATCGCGCGTACGGGTATTGGGGACTGTGCCCGCGGTCAGCCCGCCCAGTTGGAGATAGTTGCGGCCGTTGAGGGGGAGTTGCTGCATGGTGCGGTTATCGATGGTCTGGCCGACGGTGTTAGTGGTTTGCTCAAGGAGTTCGGCCCCGGCAGTAACGGTGACGGCGTCGGAGATGGCGCCGACTTCGAGATTGAGACGGAGGTTGAGTACGTCGTCGACGCGAAGAGTGATACCGGAGCGGGTAAGGCGTTTGAAGCCGGCCGCAGTGACTTCGACGGTGTAGTCGTTCGGGCGGAGGAGCGGGGCGGCGAAAAGGCCTTCGCCGGAGGTGAGGACCTCGCGAGCAACTTCGCCGGTTTCGGTTCCGAGGATCCGGACTCGGGCGCCGGCAACGATGGCGCCGCTAGAGTCGTGGACGGCTCCGTTGATAGTGCCTGTGGAGGTTTGGGCCTGGGCAGAAAGAGCGAGGAGAAAGAGAGCGATGGAGTGGCGAAGCATCGGATTTGGCTAGGGGAAGTATATATAGAGCGAGAGTGCTCCGCTGTGATAGCGTGAACTTGATGAAGCGGCGAAGCGTTTTTAAGTCGCTGCTGGGCGCATCGGCACTTGCACCGGCGGCAGCGGCACAGACTCCTCCAACCTCGAACCAACCGACAGCGGACGACGCGTTTAAGATTGACCTCACCGTGCCGGACGCGGTGGCGGATCCACGGCACAGGTTTTTTACTCCGCAGCAGTATGCGACGCTCGGAAAACTTTGTGACCTATTGGGCCCTGCTTATAACAGCAAGCCCTCGGCGAAGGAAGCGGAGACGCCGCAGTTCCTCGATTTCCTGCTGGCCGCGTCGCCGGCCGAGCGGCAAATTCTCTATGCGCAGGGGTTGGATCAATTGGATATTGAAGCGCGATTGCGCAACGGCAAGGCATTCGCCGAGTTAAGCGAATCCGACGCTGCGCAACTGCTTGCGCCGCTCAAGGACAAATGGACCTGGAAGGCTCCGAAGGAACTATTGCCGCGCTTTTTGCGCGAGGCGAAGAATGACGTGATGCGTGCGACGATGAACTCGAAAGTGTATGCGGACGCGGCCGCCGGATCGCGTCGCGCCACCGGCGTCAACACGTACTGGGACGTCATCGAGTAAAACATGAGACAAGACTACGACGTCGTCATTATCGGATCTGGCGCATCCGGCGGCATGGCCGCGTATGTATTGTGCAAAGCGGGCGTGAAGTGCCTGATGCTCGATGCGGGACCGATGGTGGACATGCAGCGCCACCGCACCATGAAGGCTGTGTATGAGCTGCCGTATCGCGGGTTCAATAAGCCAGGACGGTTTCCGCACATCACGCAGGCATCGGAGTTCGACGCCAACATGTGGATCGACGAGAAGGCCAATCCGTACAGCTATCCGGAGAACGATCCTTACTACTGGGTCCGGATACGGATGATCGGCGGAAAGACGCTGCGGTGGGGGCGTGCGTCGTGGCGGCTGAGCAACTACGAGTTTAAGGGCAAAGACCACGACGGCTTCGGAGAGAACTGGCCAGTAACGTTGGAAGAGCTCTCGCCGTTCTATGATCGCGTGGAGCCGATCTTCCGAGTCAGCGGGCGCAACGAGGGTTGGCCGCAGATGCCGGACGGGAAGATCACCCCAGACGAGTCGCGCGACTCGTTGAGCGTGCAGCGTTTCAAGGCCGCGGCGGCGAAGCTCGGCGTGCCGACGACGAAGCCGCGCCGCGCGACGGGTACGTTGGCGTCGTCGGTGAATCTGCTGTTGCCGGATGCGCTGGCGACCGGCAACCTGACGATCGTTCCGAACGCAATTGTGCGCGAGATCGGGATTGATGCAACCACGGGGAAAGTAAACGCCGTGCATTTCGTCGATCGGCGCAATCACCGTGAGTTCAGCATTCCAACCAAGGTGCTGATGCTGGGTGCGTCGACGCTGGAGACAACCAGGCTGCTGCTGAATTCGCGGTCACGGCTCTTTCCAAACGGGCTGGCGAATTCGAGCGGAGTACTTGGGCACTACCTCTTCGATCAGTTCTATGTGAAGAACACGGTGGTGGCTATTGTGCCGGAAGCGCGCGGCGGCAAGGGCGGGCGAACGCTGATGGGCGGCGGCGGATACATCCCGCGGTTCCGCAACTTGACGGCCAAGGATAAAAACTTCATCCGCGGTTACGCCTTCGACTTTGGGAGCGGCGGCACGCCAAGCCCGGAGCTACTGCCGGCCTATGGCAGCGACCTGATGAAGATGGTGGATGAACTGCAGGGTACAGCTTTCTCGATGACGACGATGGGCGAGGGCCTGCCGCGGTGGGAACACAAGGTCAGCATCCATCCGGCGCTGAAGGACGACTGGGGTATTCCCTCGCTGCACATCGAGCAGAAGTACACAGACAACGAGTTCAACATGGCGAAGGACGCCATGGAGACTGGCGCGGCGGCGTGCGAGGGCGCGGGCTTCGAAGTGCTGGCCAAGCATTGGGAGATGGTGCCGCCCGGCGAGAGCATTCACGAGCTGGGGACTTGCCGGATGGGCGCGGACCCGAAGAAGTCCGTGTTGAATTCCTGGAACCAGGCGCATGACGTGAAGAACCTGTTCGTGCTGGACGGGTCCGCGTTTGTTTCCGGCGGCGCACAGAATCCGACACTGACGATTCTCGCCCTGACGATGCGCGCGTCGGAATACCTGATGGAGCAGAAGAAGAAGGGGCAGATTTGATGCGGCTGGTTGTTTTGTTGGCCGGGGTCGCGATCGCGGCGTGGATCGGGTTGGCGCAGACTCCGCCCGAAGCGCCGGCGCAACCGATTCCGTACAGCCACAAGCATCATGCGGGCACGTTGAAACTCCAGTGCACGTTTTGCCATGAGAACAAGGAACCCGGCGAGACGATGGGGATTCCAGCCGCCGCGAAATGCATGGGCTGCCACAAGTCCGTGAAGACGGATTCACCGCATATTCAGAAACTGGCCGATTTCAATGAGAAGAATCGGCCAGTGCCGTGGAAGCGGGTTTATCAGATTCCGAGTTACGTATTCTTCTCGCACAAAGCGCATTTACAAGCCGGCGGCAATTGTACGGAATGCCACGGAGCGGTGGCGGAGCGGGAAGTGCTCCGCAAGGAAGTGCCGACGAATATGGGGGCGTGCATGGAGTGCCATCAGAAGAAGAAGGCGCCGAATGACTGTACTTTCTGCCACGAGCAGAGGAATTAGTATTCGAACTGGATCATGAACTGCACCTGGCGGGCGGGGAGACTCTCCAGGATGCCCCGATACGTGGGTAGTCCATAGTAAGGGCTTAGACGTTCGGCATTGGTGTGATTGGTGAGGTTAAAGCTCTCTACCCCGAATTGGAGCACCGCGCGTTCTTCCATGAGCGGGATCGTTTTCATCACGCGAAGGTCTAGGCTCGCATTGATTGGTCCGAGCGTGGGGTTGCGCATCATACCGGCGGGCCGGGCGGTGATGGGGTAGGCTCCGGTACGGGCAGGGTCTGTCGTGAGCAGCGCGTTCAACGGGCGGCCTGAGCCGAGGGTGAAGATTGGAGCGATGGTGAGCCGTTCGATAAGCCACGGGAATTCGAACAGCGCGCTGAGCGCAAGCCGGTTCGACTGGTGCTGGCGGGAGAGCGCCCAGTCCTTACGGATGTTATTGGGATCGCTGGGCTGCTCGTCGAAGTCGGAACCGTCGTCATGTGTGCGGCCCCAGTTGTAGGTAGCGAGGTAGGCGAGCTCTTTCGAGAGGCGGCGGTTTAGCGTAACCGAGACGCCTTCGTAACTGCTCCGGCCGGTCTGTTCGAGCTGGTAGAGTCGCGTACGTGGCAAGTGGAAACCGCGAATGGCGTTGGCCTCCACGCTCAGCGACGTGTCCTTGCCGAAGCCGTATTCAAAGCCGCCCGATGCTTTGCGGCTGTAGGTGGATGGGAAATTGGATGCTGCACGGTAGGTCAGATGTGGGAGGCCGGGAACCGGATCGGTGCGCGTCCATTGCCAGGCACGAACCGCATCAGCGCCCGCTCCGTATTGCTCAAAGCCCTGGATACCGTCCTTCTGCAACGCGTCATTCAACCATGCGAGCGGGTAGCGGTCATAGAAATGTCCGAAGCCCGCGCGAATCACGAATGGACGCGTTGCGCTGGGCCGCCACGCGAGGCCGGCACGCGGCGAGACATTGTTGGAGCTTGGGGAAAGGCCGCTCGGCATGCGCTGGCGATCGAAGCGGGCGCCGATCTCGAGCAGAAGCCGTGGATGGATCTGCCAGCGATCCTGCAGCCATACGCCCAAGGGAACCGTAGCCATGCGCGTGGCGGGGTTGCCGAAGGCCTGAATGTAGAGATCGGGTCGCCCCATGAGAAGATCATTCACCGTTGGGAATACGAAGATGCCGCTGTAGCGATGCCGGAGCGAACCATCGAGCGTCACCCAATGCACGTCCGCACCGACGCTGATACGGTGGCCGCGGAAGGCCGCGCTGAAGCTATCGATGATTTGATAGTGCCGTTCGGTGCGGTCCGCATTGAAGCGGTGAAACGAGCCCATAGAGATCACGCCAGGCACCTCGATGAGTGGGCCGGAGCCGTTCGGCGTGAGTTGAGAAGTTCGCTCGGCAACTTGCAGGCGGACATCGTTGACGATGGCAGGTGTGATGACGCGGAGCCAGTTGGATACCAGGGAATGATCGGCGGTGAGGCTGCTGCCCTGGGCGGACCGATCCGCGAAGTTATCGGGTCCCTGGACCTCGCCGCTCGTGCGGCCGCGGGAAAAGGCATAGCGGGCGGAGAGAGTGTCGCGCTCGTTGAACTGATGGTTGAGCTTGAGCGAGAGTTCCGTGCCGCGCGTGCTGGTGGGATATAGGCCGCGGTAGGCCGACGGAATACGCGCGACGACATCAGCCGCGACGTTGGACCACTCCTCAGCAGATTCCGATTCGTATTCAACGGCGCCGGCAATGAACGTCCGGTGTTGTTTCAATGGACCGTTGGCAGACACGCCGGGCTGATAACGCCGGAAGCGCGGACGTGTCGATGTGCTGACTTCAGAGCGCTGCGCGTTGGTGATCTCGTTCTGCCCGAAAAACGTGACATCACCGTGCCAGATATTGACGCCGGAGCGAGTGACCATGTTGAGCATGCCGCCGGACGCGCCGCCCAACTCGGCGCCGAATGCGGCGGTGGCAACGCGGAACTCCTGAACCATTTCGAGGCCGACGGCGACGCGATTGCCGCCGGTCGTTTCGTCGCGGTTGTCCATGCCATCAATGAGGATGGCGTTGTTGCGCGGGCGCATTCCGCCAGAGGTGAACCCACTGTCGCCGAGCGCCGTGCGCGTGCCGGTCATTGTCCGCTGGGAACTGGTGCCAGCGGAGGGCGCGACCGCGGGAGCGGCGAGGACGAAGTTCAGATAGTTCCGGCTTCGGGCTGGGGCTTCTTCGATGCGTTCGCTGCCGAGGGCAACGCTAGCGCTGGAGGCAGTGAGATCGATGGCTTCGGGAGTTTCGTTGACTTCGATCCGTTCGGTAAGGCCGGCCGGCGCGAGCTCGATATCGCGATGAATGACCTGGCCAACGGAAAGTGGGAAAGCCTGTGTCTGTACGACAGAAAAACCTGGCGCGGAAACGGTGATCGCGTACGAGCCGGGCTGTAGACCGCGAAAGGTAAATTGGCCGTCCGCCGATGTAGCCGCGCGGCGTTCGGATGCTGTGTCCTGATTGCGCGCGGTGACCTGCGCACCGGGAACCATGGCGCCGGTGCGATCCCTAACCGCGCCCTGCAGCGAACCCGAGGAAGACGTGGTCTGCGCCCACGCCAACGGGACGAGCAGTGTGAAGAGAAAAAACAGTGGCACCGCACTCAGGATAGCGAAGCTGCCCGCCAGGTACTAAAGGCGAGGCATGGGTGGCTTGACGGGAGCCCAGGAGTAGACGCCTTTGCGCTTGATCTCGCGTTTGTACACCCGATCGACCGACGTAGCATAAAGCGTCGTGAGGTCGGGCCCGCCGAAGACCACGTTAGAGAGTTTCGCGGCTTGGGGCTTATTGAGGATAGCGACGACGCGGCCAGGCTGGTCGCAGATCTGGAGGCCGATTCCGGTGGCGACGTAGATATGGCCGTCGGTGTCGACAGTGAGGCCATCGGCGCCGGTGGCACTGGATTCGTCAGCGACTTCGAGGTGATGGAACGGTTGTCCGTTCGAGAGCGAGCCGTCGTCATTGACGGAGAATGACCAGACCCAGCGGCCGCGGGAATCGCAGACGTTGAGGAGCGTCTGGTCCGTGGAGAGGAGAATGCCGTTGGGGAATTCGAGTCCGTCGTGAACTACCTTTTTGTTGCCGTTGGTATCGAGGAACCAGATCTTCTTGTTGCGAGGGTCTGTGAACCAGATTTGGCCTTTGGCGTTCAGACAGAGGTCGTTCGATTCAACACCGGTGGCGAGAACGGTCTCGGCCCCGTCCATGGACCACGCGACGATTTGTTTCTTACCGTTCTGGCAGCCGTAGAGACGGCCGTCGGCGCCGAACATGAGACCGTTGGCGCCACCGCTGTTCTCCTTGAAGACGGTGACTCTGCCGTCAAGGCCGATTTTGTGGATGCGGTTGTTGGGAATATCAGTAAAGAACACCTGGCCGGTTTTGTCGACTGCTGGGCCTTCGGTGTAGCCGTAGCCCGAGCCGACGAGTTCCCAATCCTTGCCCGGGATGAGGCCGGTGTTGAGCCAGTGGCGATCGCTGGTGTTGATTGGGCGGGCTACGGGCTTGGGAAAATCCTTCCAGAGCCAGCGGAGGGCGTCCGGGAGAATGGCCGAGCCATGCTTGGAGTTGTGGGCTTCGGTACCTTTGATGAACTTCGATTCGTACCCGGCCCATTCCAGGGAGCGTGCCATGTCCTGGTTGGCGATCCACCAGCTTCCGCCGTAAATGTCGTTGTCGTTGGAGCCATCCTGGAGGAAAACACGTAGCGGCTTTGGCTCGAACTTGCGGATGTGAGTGGGAAGGATCTGCGCACCGCGAAGGTTGACGAAACTGCCGATGAAGCTGAGAACGCGGCGGAACTGATCCGGACGCGACCAGGCAGCGTTGAATGCGGCGATGCCGCCGCTGGACGATCCCGCGAGACCGTAGTGGTCGGGGTTCTTCGAAAGGCTGTAGGACTTGCCGGCTTCGGGCAGGATCTCCTCGATGAGGAAGCGAGCATAGCGGTCGCCGAGGCCGTCGTATTCGAGGCTGCGGTTGTAACGGCCCTGGGCGTTGCCGTTCGCGCCAGGAAGAACGCCCGGGTTGATGAAAATCGCGATGATCGGCGGCAGGTCCTTTTTGTGGATCAGATTGTCGAGCACGACAGGCACTTTGAAGCCGTTGCCATCTTCCCGGATCATCCCGCCGCCGTCCTGGAAGATCATAACGGGCGCGGGAGTGGCGGACGAGTATTGAGCGGGGACATAGACCCAGTAGTCACGTGTGGTGCCGGGGAAGAGTTTGCTATTCGTCCATTTGTGGGCGGTAATGGTGCCTTTCGGCACACCTTCCTGACGGAAGGAATCGGGACCCTGCTTGTATTCTTCCTGCGCGAGGAGAGGCGCGGCGGAGGCGAGAATGGAGACAAATTTGCGGCGCTGCATGACTTGAGTCATGCTATCGCAATGACGCGTAGAGAACTAATTGGTTCCGCGGCTCTGCTGCCCATCCAGGCGCAGGCCCGGAGGCCGAATGTGCTGCTGGTGCTGAGCGACGACCACAGTTACCCGTACCTGGGTTGTTATGGGTATCCGATCCGCACACCGGTGCTCGACGACTTTGCGCGCAAAGGGCTGCGTTGCGACCGGATGTTCACGGCGGCCCCGCAGTGCGTGCCATCGCGAGCCGCGATAATGTCGGGGCGGATGCCAGTGGCGATCCGCATGGGCCGCTTCTCTTCCCCGCTCCCGCCGGATGTCGTGACGTTCCCGGAGCTCATGCGGCAGGCCGGCTACTTCACGGGGGTTTGCCGGCGGAATTACCACCTGGATGGTCCGCCGAATGCGGCGAATTCACAGCCCGTATTCGACAAATACGACTTGCAGACATTCGCCCGGCGGATGGACTGGGTGGACCGGAGCGCACGGCGAGACCTGACCGCCGCAAAGATGAACGAGTTCTTCGACAAGAAACCGGCTGAGAAGCCATTCTTCCTGTGGGTGAATTTCAACGATCCGCATCACGTTTGGGATGCCGATGCGATTCCCGATCCGTACGATCCGAAGACGCTGCCGCTGCCAAAGCATTTTCCGGATCTGCCGGGGCTCCGCGAAGATTTCGCGAAATACCTGGGCGAGATCACGCGGGCGGATGATGAATTTCGGATGGTGCTTGACGTACTGACCAGGCGCGGGTATCGGGACAACACACTGGTGATCTTTATGGGCGATAACGGAATGGCGCTGCCGCATGGGAAGGGATCGTTGTATGACCCGGGTTTGAATGTGCCGTTCCTGGTGCAGTGGCCGGGGGTTGTGAACCCTGGGCGGGCGACAACGGAACTGTTATCCGGAGAGGACATCGCACCATCGGTCCTGGAGGCCGTGGGGTTGCCGGTGCCAAAGGCAATGTCCGGGCACAGTTTCCTGAACCTGCTGCGCGGGCAAAGGTATGAGGGGCGGCGGTACATCTTCGGCCAGCGAGGACCCCACGGCAACACACCAATGACGGCGAATACAAAATCGTCCAACTTCGATCTTTCGCGCTGTGTGCGCACGCAGCGGTGGAAGCTGATCTACAACTGCACGCCGCATATGGAGTATTCGCCCGTGGACTCCGCAAACGATCCGGGTTGGAAGCAGATGAAGGCGGCGCATGCGGCGGGGAAACTGCCTATCGAGCTGGATCGTGCGTATTTCACGCTTCCGCGACCGGTGCTGGAGTTGTTCGACTTGGACAACGATCCGTCGGAGCTGAGTAATCTGATCGGCAGGCCGGAGCACTCCGCGATACAGTCGGAGTTGCTGCGGGCGCTGACGGAGAAGATGATTCTCGATTACGACTTCCTGCCGCTACCGCTGGCGAATTAGCGCTGGCCGAAGACTTCTTTACGTTACACTGCTAGCGCATGGGGCGGAAAGAACTCTTGGTGTTGATGGTGGGGGCGAGCACCATCAACTACATTGGACGCACGGCGATGGCGGTGGCCGGGCCGGATATCGCGAAACAGTATCAGTTCAGTGAGGCGGAACTGGGGCAGATCTTTTCGGCGTTCTGGTTGGGGTATGGGCTGATGATGTGGCCGTCAGGGTGGGTGGCGGACCGTTTCGGCGCAGGGAAGGTCTTGGGGATTTGTGGACTCGTTACAGCACTGCTGTTAGCGGGGAATGCGGCCATGTCGCTGCTCGCGGGATTCCTCCTGCTACGTTTGTTGTTCGGGGTCGCGTCCGCCGTTTTGTACCCGGCGTGCGGGAATCTAACGATGCTGGCTTTTCCGAGCGAGAAGATGGCTGGCGTGCAGGGCCTGGTAGTCGGCGGTAGCAATTTCGGCGCGGCGCTGGCACCGTTCTTCGTCGTATGGGTGAGCAAGTGGGGCGGATGGCGTGGCGCATTTCTGGCTGTGGCGGCGTTGACGCTCGTGTTCTTCGCGATATGGTTAGCGCGAGTCCGGATGGATACGCCGGGGGCGGAGAAGAAGGCAGAGTTTCTGCGGCTGCGGAAGCCCCTGGTGCTGCTGGCGCTGCAAGGCTTTTGTATCGGCTATTTCTATAGCTTCGGCGACACCTGGAGCTTTTACTATTTCCGCGAGGTGCGGCACTTTTCGGAAGAGCAGAGCGCGTTGTTCTCGACTCTGCTGCAGGTCGCCGGAGGAATCATGATGCCGCTGGGCGGATGGATCTCCGACGTGATCGCGCCGCGATTCGGGCGGATACGGCCCGCGTTACTGGCACTGGCGGTGAGCGGCGTGCTGCTGGCCGCGTCGACGTCGACGCAGGCGCCGACGGCAGTGTTGGCGTTCATCACGGCGGCATACAGCCTAGTGGTGGCATGCGAGGGCGTTTATAGCTGGGCGCTTCTGACGAGATCCGCCGATGCGCCAGCCGCGGGCTTCGGATTCGCAAACGGTGTGGGGAGCGGCGCACAGTTTCTGGCGCCACTGGCGTTGCCGTGGATAGCGGGGCGATGGGGTTGGGACGCGGCGGTGTATTCGGCCGCGTTCGCCTGTTTCCTGGGCGCCGTGCTTTGGCGCTGGGCCGGTGCCGATTAGAACTTGCAGCGGTTGTTCGCCGCCTTCACGAAGTAACTCTTGAAGTTCTTCGCCTTACGGTCCATGCAACCCTCCAGGTCGAGGAGTTCGACTTTGCGGAAGTCAATGGGATGGCTTTCGCTTTGAAGCGAAATAGAGCCGCCGGTGAGGAGCTTGCCATCCTGCTTAACGGCCGGATCGAACTTCGAAACCGCGCCGCCGCCAATTTGCGGCTTGTCATAAGCGAGGACGACTTCGCCGTCGATCATGTGTTCGATGTGCTCATCGCCGAGAACCTTCACCTCGACCCTCACCCATTGATCGCCGTCATAGGTTTTCGATTTGGAGTTAAGGCAGTGCGGGGTAAAGAGCTTTCCGTCGCGGACGACGTTAGTGCCGGGCGTGCACAAGTTGGCCGTGGTGCGCGGTCCTTTTCCAAGGCCGCCGAGCAACTGCACTTCGATGGAAATGGGGAAGTCCTGATCCTTGCCCATCGTGGCCGCATCCTGTCCATGGATCATGATGCCGCTGTTGCGAGTAGCCCAACCGGGCCCACCTTTTGCCTGCTCGCCAGTGAAGCGGTATTCGGCGGCGATGACGTAGTAGGAATAGGGCGTCTTGTAGAAGAGATGTCCGAAGCGTTCCTTGAATTCGTCATAACCGTCATAGCGGACCTGCAGCAATCCGTTGCGGACGCGGAAGGTGTCAGCGAAGTTGTCGTTTAATGAGTAGCCGGTGATCTTCGGCGACCAGCCCTTGAGGTTCTTTCCGTTGAAGAGTTGGATCCACTCTTTTTTATCGGCGTTCCTGTTTTGGGCGAGGCAGGCCGTAGCCAAACTGAGGACCACGGCAACGAGGCGGAGGCGCATGTCCTACACTATCGCAAAGACGCTAGAGCTCCACAACGATCTTGCTGATCGATGCGGGCGCGGCGTACCAATCCTGCAAGGCTTGCGGTACGCCGTCCAGCGAGACGACTTTGGACACCATCTCTTCCAGAGGGAACCTGGTCTCGTTCAACATCCGGATCACGCCTTCGAAATCCTCCGGCAATGCGTTGCGCGAACCGAGGATGTCGAGTTCCTTCTGCACGAAGAGGCGGCTGTCGTATTGAACCTCGTCCTTCGCATAGCCGATATAGACGACGCGGCCGGTGAAAGCGACGATCTCAACCGCCAGGCGGAAAGTCTCCGGTGTGCCGATAGCCTCGATAACGACGTCGGGGCCCAGACCCTCGGTGAGTGAATGGAGACGTTCGGCAAGATTCTGCGACTTGCTGTTGATGCCCGCGCGCGCGCCGGCGCGCTGGGCGAGAGCGAGTTTGCGATCATCCACATCGACGGCAAGCACAGTGGCGCCGTGAAACGCGGAGGCCGCGATGGCGCCAAGGCCAACCGCGCCGCAGCCGAGAACCAGAACCTGATCCGTAGGCGAGACACGGCCGCGGCGGGCGGCGTGATAGCCGACGGTGAGCGGCTCGACGAGGCTCAGATCGCGAAGTTGCAGGCCATCGGCGACGATGAGTTTTTGATGGGGAACAGTGATGAAATCGGTGAGCGCGCCATCGCGTTGTACGCCGAGCGTCTCGTTGTTCTTACAGGCATTGGGACGCTTGCGCAGGCACGATGCGCATTTGCCACAGCTCGTGTAGGGCGAGAGCGTAACAGCCATGCCGGGCTGAAATCTCTCGGGAACACCGTCGCCCACGGATTCGATAGTCGCGGCGATCTCATGTCCGGGAATGCGCGGGTAGGCGACCAAAGGATTCTTGCCGCGATAGCTGCTTAAATCCGAGCCGCACATGCCAACGAAGCGAACGCGCAGCATCACTTCACCTGGACCGAGTGACGGAGCCGCCTGCTCCCCTACTTCGGCCTCCAGCGGTTTCTTAATGTACAGCGCGCGCATAGGTGTCTCCGGGAAAACTCGGCCTGAACATTTAGCATACAATTGCCGGGTACATGACTTCGACAAAAAACCGCTGGGCGCTGGCAGGCGCGGTGTACTGATGCAGGTTTGCCTGGGAATTATTTATGCTTGGTCGGTTTTCCGTGGCCCCTTGGAACAGCACTATGGATGGAGTAAAACGGAATCGATTGCGCCGTACCGGTGGTCGATCCTGTTCTTCACATTGGCGATGATTTTGGCGGGTTTCTGGCAGGATAAGAAGGGGCCGCGACTGGTTGGCAGCGTGGGCGGCCTACTGTTGGCGCTGGGCTGCCTGCTGGCGGCGTTCATCGGTGACACACCGATGGGGTTGAATGTGGCGTACGGCGTGGTGGCGGGATTGGGTGTGGGATTTGCTTATGTGACACCAATTGCAACATGCGTAAAATGGTTTCCCGATAAGCGCGGATTTGTAGTCGGTATGGCAGTAATGGGATTCGGCATCGGATCGCTGGTGTTCGCGCCGTTGCTCGAAGAGCTGTTGGGGAAAGATGCCGCGCAGTTCGCTGTGACGATTCCGCGCACGTTTCTGATTCTGGCGGCGATTTTTTTCGTGGTGGTGATTGGCTGCGCTCAAATGTACAAAGTGCCGCCACCCGGTTGGACGCCGGAAGGTTGGACGCCGCCCTCCACGGCCCATGG
This sequence comes from Acidobacteriota bacterium, assembly GCA_016185425.1. Taxonomy (GTDB): domain Bacteria; phylum Acidobacteriota; class Terriglobia; order Bryobacterales; family Bryobacteraceae. Next base: position 216,390 of record JACPNQ010000019.1, read on the forward strand.
CTTGCGTGTCGATTACACACCAGGCGAGATGCTACGGACGTGGCAGTTCTGGATATTGTGGGCGGTCTATTTCCTGGGGAGCTCGATCGGTTTGACGGCGATTGGCGAGTCGGCGCCGTTAGTACGCGAGTTGGCCGGCAGCGCGGCGGTAATGACCGGCGGCGTGGCGCTGGGTGTGATGTCGCTATTCAACGGCATGGGACGGCTTGTGTGGGGAGCGGCGTCAGACAAGATGGGCAAGCAGAAAGTGGTGTACACGATGTTCACGCTATCGGCGTTGACGTGCGCGCTCCTGCTGCCAGGGACAACAAACTTCTGGCGCGTGCTCAGCGGCATCTGCGCGGTTGGTTTCTGCTACGGGGGCTATCTGGCGCTGATGCCGTCACTGGCGGCGGAATATTACGGAGCAAAGAATATCGGCGCCAACTATGGCATTCTCTTCACGGCGTGGGGCGCGAGCGGCTTCACGATTCCGCGATACATCGCCGCAATTTTGGAAGAGAAGAAAAAGGCGGGCGCCGTTGGGGCCGGGTACGATCAGATGTTCTATACGTTAGCGGCACTCGCGGTGGCCGGTTTGGTGATCAATTACCTCCTGCAAAAACCTTCGGCGCGGCATGCATGACGGCCTGCTCGAAGGCGTCGAGCGCATCCACAAAGAAGTGATCCTTCGCTTCGATAAAGACGAGTTCGGGAGGTCCATCAAGCTCCGCAACCACGGCGGCAAGCTCGTCCTTCGGGCCGAATTCATCGTGTGTGGAGTGGATGAACGTGCGCGGAACAAGGCAGGGGTCGAGATACGAGCGGTCTTTATACACTGTGGGGAAACCACATGCGATGACCTTCTTCAGGTCCGGCCGCTGCGCGCCGATGCGGAGCGCAATGCGGGAACCGAACGAGAAGCCGGCGATCATGGCGGGGAGTTGCGGGTAGCGTTTGCGCAGCCATTCCAGGCATGCGCGCGCGTCCTCTGTCTCACCAACGCCGTGATCGTACGTTCCTTCGCTTAAGTTGACGCCGCGGTAGTTGAACCGAAGCACAACGGCACCCGCTTTTCGCAGGCCGCGCGCGATGCGGTAGACCACCTTGTTGTGCATGGTGCCGCCGTGCTGCGGATGGGGATGGCAGACGAGAGCCGCAAAATGAGGCGCGCCTTCGTCCGGTTCTTCCAACAGCGATTCCAAACGGCCCACCGGGCCGGCGATCATATGCGTTTCGATCTTGCGCGGCACGGCTAGTTCGACCGGTAGTTGGTGAACTGCATGTCGATGCCGAAATCCTCCGCGCGGAGAAGAGCGATAATCTCCTGCAATACGTCGCGGTCCTTGGCGGAGACACGAACGAGATCGCCCTGAATGGACGCCTGCGCCTTTTTCTTACTGTCCTTGATGAGGCGCACAATGTCCTTGGCCTTTTCCATCGGGATGCCCTGCTGGAGTGTAATTTCCTGGCGCACCGAACCGCCCGAGCCCTGGATGATAGTGCCGAATTGCAGGCCCTTGATGGGAACGTTGCGCTTCACCAACTTCGATTGCAGGATGTCGACAACGGCCTTAAGTTTGAAGTCGTCCGCGGAAGCGAGAAAGATTTTTCCTTCCTTCTCTTTGAGCTCGATGGAGGACTTGGAATCCTTCAGGTCGTAGCGGGTGGTGATCTCCTTCAACGCCTGCTGAATGGCGTTGTTGACTTCGGGCAGTTCGATTTTCGAAACGATGTCAAAGCTGTTATCGGGCATACAGTTCTATTTACTATGCAACGCGCGGAGGACCTGCTGTGTCAACTCGTCGATCATGCGCGGCATCGCGGCATCGAGCGCCAGGGTTACGGCGGCGCGGACGCGCTCCTCTTCAGAAACAGTGGGGGAGACGGCGGGGCCGGATGGCGGCGCGGGATCCGGTTCGGACTCGGGTGTAGGCTTGACACCGAGGGGTGCGAGCATTGGCGCCACCGGCTTGTCCGCTTCCGGGTCGACGGCGAATTCCGGTTCGGGCTCCGCGTTGACCGCTCCGCTGATGAACTTGGGCTCGTCGCCTGGCGGCGGAGGAGGAGGGCCTGCGGGGCGAAGTTCGCGAAGCTCGGCGGCCTTCTCGGCCAGCGGATTAACGAGCGAAAGCAGCGCTTTCGACTCGAACGGCTTGTGAAGCATGCCATCGGCGCCGGCGTCACGGGCGAGCTTTTCGTCGACGGGTTCAGCGACACTGCCTGTCAGAAGCACCTTCGCGTGACGGTAGAACGAGGAACCTTTTACAAAGCGAGTGATCTCGTAGCCATTGCGCATGGGCAAGTTGGCATCGACAATCAGGACGTCGGGATCGACGTCGGGAAGGCGCACGAACACTGTATCGCCATCGGTGATCGTGACCACTTCGTGCCCTTCGTCGCGAAGCAGACGTTCGCCCATCCGCTGTGCGTGCGGACTATCGTCCGCCAGCAGAATACGGCTCATTTTCCGCTAGCCTTGGGCGGCTTCGGCGTCTTGCCTTTCTTCCCCTTGATGGGCTGGCGGTTGGTGGGAAGTTGCTGTTGCTGGGCCGGATCGCTGACCGGAGAGGCCTCCTTCACCGGTGCCTCCTCCTTCTTTTCCGGTGCGGCCCCGCTCGCCTGATTCTGCACGCTCTGACGGGCGTCGGGCTTGGTATCCAGATCGCTGCTCCCGGTGATTACCGTGCCACCCAATTCGTTGGTCCCGCCCACAGCACCCGCCGGAACGGGAACGCTGACGGGAATCGACGGCCGCTGATTCATCATGGCGGGAGTACCGCTCTTAGCGGCCATGGTCGTGTCCGGCGACTTCTTGAAGATGCTCCAGAAGTCGTGGATGACCCCAGTCTTGGTCTTGTTCTCCTGCTCGTACTTCATGCGCGCTACCGCGACCGGGTCGGCTTCCGGAACGTCGGCTTCCATCTCCTTGAGCTTCTTCTTGGCCGGGTCAACGTAAGAGGAAAGCGGATAGTCTTTCACCAGCCTCTGGTAGGATTTGACGGACTGCGGCTTGAAGCGAGTGCCCATCCTTTCATAGGCGCCGCCGAGCATGAAGAGCGCCTCGTCGGCGGCTGAGTACAGCGGGTATTGATCGGAGATACCCTGCAGGCGATTGGCGGCGGCCGGGTTGGAACCCTTTCCATAATAGAAACGCGCCGTGCGCATCTCGCCTTCGGCTTCTACTTCCTGAATGTTGCGCAGCATCTGCTGCACGCGCGGCGCGAACTTGGAATTGGGGAACTGGACAAGGAGTTGGCGGCACTCCTCTTCGGCGCGATAGGCGTGCTTGTTATCACGGTCGGGTTTTTCCATCTGCCGCAAGTGGATGGTACAGATCTTTTCCTGGGCTTCGGCAGACTCTTCCATCGTCGGGTAGAAGAGGATAAAGTCCTTGTATTCGGCTTCGGCCTGCGCCAGGCCGTGGGAGCCGCTTTCGCGCATCCAGCTATCGGCAATGGCGAGCTTGGCCTTGGCGAGATATTCGCTGGTGTCGTAGGTGTTGATCAGCGTGTTCAGGGTCAGCCGGGCGACTTCGTAACGGCCGCGTTCAATGTCGGCGACGGCCTTATCGAAGAGAACTTTGTCGGGCTGCTGGGTGTCCTTGCCGATGGGGTTTTCGTACTTCTTCTTGCGGAAGCAGCCCGTCAGCGAGGTCATCGCCACAGCCGCCGTCAGCACAAACACACACATTTTGCTCTTCACAATCATGTAACCTACAGCTCCCTTACGCGATTTGTTGCAGGCCCATCTGCGCGGTTTCCCGCAGAGCCACCAAGGCAGCGCCAGGGTCGGGCGCGCCAAAAATACTGTTGCCGGCGACGAGCCACTGTGCCCCGGCGCGCACAGCATCCGCGGCCGTTGCCGGCCCGATGCCGCCATCGATTTCGATTTTGAATTTCAGTCCCAAACGATCTCTATGCTCCGCCAATTGCCGTACTTTGTTCAGCGAGTTCGGTAGAAACTTCTGCCCGCCGAAACCCGGGTTCACGGACATGATGAGCACGAAGTCGGCCAAATCCAACACCTCGTCGAGCGTCGCGACCGGGGTCGCGGGGTTCAAGACGACGCCTGCCAGTGCACCTTCCGATTGGATCATGCGGAGCGTCCGGTCCAAGTGCGGGCAGACCTCCTGATGCACGGAGACACTGTCGGCGCCTGCTTCGATGAAGATGGGCGCGAACTGGTCCGGGTTTGTGATCATGAGGTGCACGTCAATGTGAGCGCGGGTGATTTTTCGGATCGCCTGGAGCACAGGAGTGCCTATGGTGAGATTGGGTACAAAATGGCCGTCCATGACATCGAAATGCAGCATGGAAGCCCCTGCCGCCTCGACATCCGCGATGTGAGCTCCCAGCCGGGCGAAGTCCGCCGACAGCAAAGATGGCAGGATTTCAATCATTTGGACGCTACCTGTCATGCTAACACGGCGTGGAAAAAGCCGTCCCCGGCCTCGCGGCCCGGAAGGCGGTAGCCGTGGGTCTGAATACGGTCCGCGAAATGGGCGATAACCTCTTCATTTTCCTCACGTTCCAGGGAGCATGTAGAGTAAACCAGCCGGCCATTCGGGGCCAGCACCGCGAGAGCCTCGCGCAGAATTTGCACCTGTCGCTCCGCCTGGCGGGCGAACTCCTCAGGAGTGACGCGCCATTTGATCTCCGGGTTTCGCCCAAGGGTGCCTGTCCCCGAGCACGGAGCGTCGACGAGAATTCGATCAAAGACGGGTTGGAACGGAAGCGTCTGAGCGGCATCGAGTTGTACTCGCCGCGCGACGGGAATGGCCGCGAGCCGTTTACGGGACCGGTCACACGCGACCGGTTGAACCCCGGATTCCGCCGCCTGCAGTGTCTTGTTACCTGGCGCCGCACAGACATCGAGGAATCGATGATGAGGCTCTAGCCGGAGTAACGGGACGATCTGCTGCGCGCCAAAATCCATTTGACGCTCTCCTCGTTGAAAGGCCGGCGGCTTGGAAAGGAAGTACGCAGCGGCGGCGTAGGCGGCAGCGGCGCCGAATTGGGTCTCCCACTTCCCCAGCAGCCAGTCCGGCATAGAGAGCGCGAGAGCGTCTGACGGATAAGGTATCGGATCACGATCGACTTTGCGAAGAACGGCATTGACGAAGCCGACGGCCGAAGATTTGCGGGCGCGTTTCACGAGGTCGACACTAGTGGAAACGGCGGCGTGCGGCGGTATGCGATCCAGGTAACGGATCTGATAAATGCCGATGCGAAGGGCGATGCGGACCTCCCGGTCGAGCTTGGCCGTGCGCCCGGAGTAGTGGCCAATGAGGTAATCGATCTGAGAGCGGTGGCGGAGGACGCCAAAGACGATCTCACTGGCCAGCGCAGCTTCCTGAGGATCAATTGCCTGGGCGCGCAGCAGGTCATCGGCAAATCCTCCATGCTCGACGGCCTCCAAGACGTCGAACGCAAACCCTCGCGCATTGGTCCCCATACCAGTAAGAAACTTATGTAGCGTAACATTGCGAACACCCTTGCGGCGTACAATACTTCTTTGCAGCCGTCTCGGGTCACCGCCGTCATCCCTACGATTTCCGCCGATTTTGCGCTCTGGGAATGCGTGATGAGCCTGCAGCGGCAAACATTCGGGGACTTTCGTATCGTGATTGTAGACAACAGCGGGAGCAGGCGCGTTGAGACGAACTGGCCGCGGGAGGTTACCCGGGAAAGCATCACAGTGTTGCATCCGGGGAACAATATCGGCTTCGGCGCGGCAGTGAATCTGGCGGCGCGGGAAGTGCCGGCAGATTATGTTGCAGTGATCAACGACGACGCGTTGGCCGACTCGGATTGGCTGGCGGAGATGGTGATGGAATTGGAGCGGCACCCTGAAGCGGGCTCGGCGGCGGCTCAGGTGCGGTTGCATGGGACGGGCGACGTGCTGGATTCGGCGGGGATGCTGATCGCCGCCGACGGCACCAGCAAGCAACGCGGGCATGGAATGGCGGCGGCGGGTTTCCAGGAGGCCGTGGAAGTGTTGCTGCCGAGCGGATCGGCGTCGATTTACCGAAGCTCGATGCTGGCGCAGACTGGCGGATTTGATGAATCGTTTTTTCTTTATTGCGAGGACACCGACCTGGGATTGCGGGCGCGGTGGGCAGGTTGGACCTGCCGTTATGCGCCAAGGGCCGTCGTACATCATCGTTATTCGCACTCGGCGGGGCGCGCATCGAGATTGAAGGCCTACTTCGTGGAGCGAAACCGTCTGCTGGTGCTGTTCAAGAACTTTCCGCTGGGACGGCTTTGGCGGGCATGGTTCGCTACACCCGTGCGTTACCTCCATCACTTCGCCGCCATGCGGCGCGGGCAGGGCGCGGCGGCGCAATTTCGGAAAGACGGAGAAAGTGCGTGGACGCTGATCGGGTGCGTCTTGCGTGCGCACGCAGCCGCAATACTACGGCTGCCGGCCGTGTGGGCACAGCGGCGCGCGATACGGCGTTCCGCCAAGGTATCTCCCGGAACGTTCACCGCGCTGCTGGATCGTCATTCCATTTCGTTGCGGCAGGTGGCCGAGCTGTGATTGCGGCGCGTGGGGAACATCCGCTGATGATCTTGATTCCCGCCTTCAATGAAGAAGGCGCCGTAGCCGGAGTGATTCATGAACTGCTTGCGATCCATCCGGAGCTGCCGATCTTGGTGGTCGACGATTGCTCGGCCGACGGGACGCGGACAGTGGCGCTGGAGGCAGGGGCGGACGTAATCACCGTGCCGTATCACCTGGGACTTGGAGGCTGTGTGCAGGCGGGGTACAGGCTGGCATATGACCTGGGATTTGAATACGTCATCCGCCTGGACGGCGATGGGCAACATGACCCCGCATATGTAGGATTGATCCGCGACACGCTCATGAACTCGGGTGCGCAGATGGTGATCGGCTCGCGGTATGTGAACGGACAAGGCGAGCATACGTCGTTCGCGCGCGGCGTCGGCATTGTGTTTTTCCGCTGGTTTCTCGGCCTGATTCTGAATAAGCAGGTGCACGATCCGACGTCTGGTTTCGTGGGAGTAAACAGGCAGGCTTTGGAAGTCTTCGCGCGAAGCTTCCCCTTGGAATACCCGGAGATTGAAGCGCTGGTAGTGCTGCGGCGCCTGACGTTCCGTTTTGAGGAAGTACCCGTGAAGATGCGTCCGCGCATGGCGGGCAGGTCGTCGATTACGGCGGTGCGATCCTTCTACTACGTGCTGCATGTACTTCTCGGAGTCATCGTGAATATCCTGAAATACCAAGGAAACAAACGCCGCCCGTAGCGGCCGGGGGACACGCATGGATCGACTTCTCACCGTCACCGCCGGACTCAGCATACTGCTGATCGGCGTTGTGCTGTTCAATATCCGCCGCGCGCATATCCGTGTGGAGTACTCGGTTAGCTGGCTAGGCGCGGCAGTGGTAATGCTCATTCTGTCGCAGTGGCCCTGGGCATTGGAGCGGTTCGCCGAGTTGATCGGCCTAAACAACGCACCGTTTGGCCTTCTGCTGATCGTCGTAGCGCTCTTCCTCATCGTATTTTTTCGCTTCTCCGTCATCATTTCCGACCTCAAAGACGCCAACATTGCCCTGACGCAAAAGGTCGCGATTATCGAATATCAACTCAACGCAATCCATGAAAAGTCCCAAACGTCCGGCCGAGAATAAACCGGCGGTTCAAGCAGTCGCTTCCGCATCGCCATCTTCCACGCGGTGGCCGGTTATCATCGCGCTCTTCTTATTTGCTTTTGCGCTCTTGGAGATCTACCAGCCGGCGCTGTCCGGACCGTTCCTGTTCGACGATGTCTATCTGCCGTTCATGGTCCCCAACTTCGCGCAGAATCCGCTGCGCGACTGGGTAGCCGGCGTGCGGCCGACGCTGCACGTGACCTACTGGCTGAACTATCGATTGTTCGGGCTGGACGCTTTCTACTTCCATCTGGTGAATGTCGTGCTCCACGCTGCCGCCGGCTACTTCGTATGGCTAATCTCGCGGAAATTATTGGCGTACGTCAAGGTCGAGGAGTCGCTAGCCAATGTCTACGCGTTGTTCGCGGCCGCGGTATTCTTGCTGCACCCGTTGCAAACGGAATCCGTGGCGTATGTTGCAAGCCGCTCAGAAGTAGTAAGCGGCCTGTTCTTCCTGATAGCCTGGACCGCGTTCTTGTACCGGCGGGAGGTAGCAATTCGTTTCGGCGAAGCGGTACTTGTGCTTCTCTTCTTTGTGCTCGCTTTGACGTCGAAAGAACACATGGCGGTATTGCCGGCCGTGCTATTGCTGACGGATTACTACTTCAACCCGGGTTTCACGCTGGAAGGCATAAAGAAGAACTGGCGGATTTACGCGCCCATCTTTGTTGGGGCGGCACTGGGTGTAGCCGTTATTTTCAAATACGTGCTCGGCCGTTCGACCACGGCGGGCTTTGGGATGAAGGATCTGACGCCGCTCGATTACCTGCACACACAGTTCCGCTCCGTTGTTACTTACCTGCGCCTTTACTTCGTTCCCGCCGGGCAAAACATCGACTACGACACGCCCGTCTCCCACTCGCTGAGCGACCATCTGTCTTGGCTGTGCCTTCTGATTTTGCTAGCGCTCACGGCACTGGCGTGGATCTACAGAAGGCGCTTTCCGCTGGCGTCGTTCGGTTTTTTGCTGTTCCTGGTACTCTTGGCGCCAACATCATCCTTCGTACCGATCCGCGACGTGCTGGTGGAACGCCGCATGTACCTGCCGGTGTTCGCGCTGACTCTCTGTGTCATTGATGTGCTTCGGCAGCGCCGATTCGCGATGCCGGCGCTGGGCGGCGGTCTGGCCGCCGTCTGCGTAATATTAGGATTCCTGTCCTGGCAGCGCAATGCGGTCTGGGCGAGCCCTCTCGCGTTGTGGAAAGATACGGTAGCAAATTCGCCGCGGAAATACCGGCCGCGGTTCCAGCTTGCTTATGCCTACTACCAGGCCGGCCAATGCGCGGACGCAACGCAGCAGTACGCGGAAGCGGCCAAGTTGACGGCGCCAAGTTATGAGCTGTTTGTGGACTGGGCACTGGCGGCCGATTGCGCGAACAAGCCGGGAGAGGCGTTGACCCGCTTGGAAGACGCGCTGCGAGTGGAACAGAACGCGCATGCCTGGGCGCTGATGGGTATGGTCCGTGCAAAGCAGGGCGATTCGGAACGCGCGCTGGAGGCGTTGGCACAGGGTGAGAAGCTCAATCCCCGCTACGCGATGCTTTTTGCCTATCGCGGCAACATCTATATGGGCCGGCAGAACTGGGACGGGGCCGTCGCGGAGTTCGAAAAGGCCGTTGCCCTGGAACCGAACGAGGCGACGGCCCGTGAGGGATTGGAAAAGGCGAAGGCGGCCCGTAAACGAGCCGGCGATGCCAAGGCGCCTGCAGCGGTGAAGGCGAAGTGACGTGCGCATCGGCGTAAACGCGCTCTACCTGATCCCCGGCGGCGTTGGCGGCACAGAGGTCTATCTGCGGAACCTGCTGCAGGCGATGGCGAAGAAGCCGCGCGGCCACCAGTTCGTCATCTTTACGAACCGGGAAACGGGCAGCGGTCTAACGCCATCGAGCCCGTCCTTTCAAACCGCGGAGACAGGTGTAAGTGCCAAATCGCGACCGCGGCGGATTATTTATGAGCAGACGATGCTGCTGCGTGATGCCCGCGTCGCCAAGGTCGACGTATTGTTCAACCCTGGCTTCACCACACCGCTCGCGACGCGCATCCCGAGCGTCACCGTTATTCACGATCTGCAGCATCATCGGCATCCGGAATATTTCAAAAAGGACGATCTCCTCGCCTGGCGCTTTTTTGTCTGGTCGACAACGCTAAAATCGCGGCGGATTCTCACCGTCTCCGCGGCCTCGCGCGAAGATATTCACGAAGTGTACGGCGTGCCGCTCGATCATATTCACACCGCGGAACCCGGTGTTGAGCCTGAGTTCTTCCAATTGACGCGGAAGGCGGAGGAGCCAATGGTCCTCTGCGTCTCCACGTTGCACCCGCACAAGAACATCGAGCGCCTTGTGGATGCGTTTGCCGCTTTCCGCGCAAAGCGGCCGGAATATCGTCTTACGCTGGCGGGAATGCCCGGGTTTCATGGCGAGACGGTGGCGCGGCGGATCGCGCAACATGGCCTTGAGCAGCACGTGACTCGGACAGGGTGGATTCCGCGCATAGAGATCGTGTCGCTTTACCAGCGGGCGCGCATCGCCGTGTTCCCGTCGCTATTTGAAGGATTCGGCATGCCCGTGGCGGAGGCGATGGCCGCGGGTGTGCCGCTCATCACATCGGATCGCCGCCCAATGAAAGACATCGCCGGTGACGCGGCGATTCTCTTCCCTGCGACGGACACGGAGGCTCTGACAGCCGCGATGGAGACGTTTGCCGCGAATCCCACACTCCGTGCCATGTATGCCGGACGCGCCAGAAAGCGAGCGGCGGTTTTTACGTGGGAACGAGCAGCCGTAATTACCCTCGACGCGTTGGAAGCGGCGGCACGAACCTAAGGAAACAACACTTCGCGCGCTTCATTCGCTACCAGCATGCAACGGCCGTTATGTCCGCAATTCGGAACCTTCACCAGCCGGTGTTTGGCGCCATACTTTGTGGTGATATAGCTGAAGTAATCCAGCCCCCGTTGAAGCCGGTTCGGCCCCTGTGCCATGGCTCCGCACGTCGAGTCAAATCCGAACTGCGGCGTCACGTCGTATTCGCCAAGTAGATAGACGACATCGCGGCGGAGTAGATTCTTCTGCATAGACTCGTCCGCGATCTCCCTTGCGTACCCGGAGCGGTTCTCCATCCCATACTTCCACTGATTGAATCCCGCGCATCCCTGCGTGGGACCCGGGCGAGTCGCATCCAGATAGAGGTAACTCGAGGGGTTGGAGACAACGTAGCGAACCTTGACGCCGGCGGGCTCGGCCTTGGCCGCGGCGGCGTAGCGGCTCAGGAATTGGCCGCCGGCCGAATGGCCTACCAGAACCACGTGCTTCAGTTGCGGGTAACGCTTCTTGTCCGCAAACCGGCGAACCAGCTCGTCGATGACATCGTAGGTCGTCACCGACGCGACTCCGGCGCCAGGTCCGCCGCCCCGCCAATCATCGCCAGTACACGCGAAACCGATTTCGCCCGGTGCTAACTTGTCGTCACAATTCCGGGAGCCGGTTCCGGCAAAGCGCGGTGCAACGACGATCGTATCCTCCAGCCCACCCGCCAGATAGGCCCCCGCCATGCCGGAGGGAAAATAATCGTCCGCATTGCGGCCGGCGCCATGGATTACCACAAGCGCGCGCCGCGCCTTTGCATGATGCTGCGCGAGCGGATGCGAGCGATACACCATCACGAAGCGGCCACCACCCATCGGCAGCGGTTCAATACACGCCGCTGTGCCGTGTGAGCACGGCTCGGCACAGGCCAGCCCGGCCATTCCGATCAACAGCAGCCCCATCCGCATCGTCTGATCTCCTATCGCAGCAGGTCTTCGAGTTGAATGCGGGAATCCGTCTTGGCGTCGCGGTACTTCACGATCACCGGCGTGTACAAGGAGATGCCCCACTCTTTTCCGGGACCACTCGTCACGGAGCGGGACCCAGCCACTACAACTGCCCCTTCAGGGATGACCAGCGGCTCCTCATCGGTTGCCCGCAACACGGTCCCGTTCACCAAATCATACACGGGCGTCGAGCGGTTGAGAATAGTACCCGTTCCCAGCACAGCTCGCCTCTTCACCACGGTCCCCTCGTAAACACCGCAGTTGCCGCCCACAAGAACATCCTCTTCAATGATCACGGGCATCGCGCCGACCGGTTCCAGCACGCCGCCAACCTGCACCGCGGCTGAAAGATGGCAGCGCGCGCCTACCTGCGCACAGCTACCGACAAGCGCGTGGGAATCGACCATCGTCCCTTCATCCACATACGCGCCAACGTTGATGTACATCGGCGGCATGCAGGTGACGGAACGGGCGACAAAGCAGCCGTCGCGAATCGATGAGCCACCCGGCACGATGCGCACACCGCTATCCGCCGCAAACTGTTTCACCGGATAGGTCGCCTTGTCGAAAAACGGTTGCCGCACGCGGTCAATCGACATATCGACGATCGATCCCAAGCGAAACCCAAGCAGTATTCCTTTCTTCACCCATCCATTCACGCGCCATCCGGTCACCGCGGAGGCATCGGGCGAAGCGGCGCGGATTTCGCCGGCGTTCAAGGCCGCCTTAAAGTCGGCGAAAAGCTGGAAATGCTCTTCGCCGTAAGCGGCGGGTTTGTTGTCGAAGGCGTCTTCCACCGCCCCCTGCATCTCGTCAATGCGTGGCAATCGCACTCTCCCTGGCCAGCAGGCCACACTGCTCCAAAACGGAGTCGATCTTTTTCTGGCTCACGTTCGACGGAGGCACCAGCGGCAAACGCCATACTGGCTCCAACAACCCCATCCGCGCCATTGCATACTTCACCGGGCCGGGATTCGATTCGACAAAATTGACTTCCATCAGGGACAGATACTTCCGCTGCTGTTCGCGCGCGCGGGCATAGTCGCCGTCAAGCGCCGCTTGCGCGAGCCGCGACATCGGACCGGGGATTTCGTTCGATACCACCGAGATGATGCCGCACCCGCCCAAAGAGATGAGCGGGATAGTGATCGAATCGTCACCGCTTAGCACCGCGAATTCCGCGGGAACATGATGAACCACCGAAGCCATCTGCGAGATGTTGCCGCTCGCTTCCTTCACGCCAACGATATTCTCGATCGCCGCAAGGCGCTTCAGCGTCAGCGGCTCCACATTCACACCTGTACGGCCCTGCACACTATAAATGACGATCGGCAGGCGCGTGGCGGACGCGAGGGCGCGATAGTGCTGAAAGAGACCTTCCTGCGTGGGCTTGTTGTAATACGGCGTCACCGAGAGCAACCCGTCCGCGCCTAACGATTCCAACTCCCTGGCCAGCTCGATAACTTCCGCCGTATTGTAGCCGCCGCATCCGGCCACGACAGGCACTTTGCCCTTGGCTTCTTCCAGCGTGATCTCGACAACCCGCAGATGCTCTTTGCGCGTCAGCGTCGGGCTTTCACCCGTCGTTCCGCATGGCACCAGAAAGTGAATGCCATCCTCAATCTGCCGGCGCACCAACGCCCGCAGCGTCTGTTCGTCCAAACTGTTGTCTTGTTTAAACGGGGTTACCAAAGCGGTACCGCAGCCTGTAAACATGTGCCACCTCCTCCTAGAACAGCGTTTCGCTGAACTCGTAAAATCCCTTCTTGCCAACAATCCATTTCGCGGCTTGCAGGGCGCCGCGGGCGAATCCTTCACGGCTTCGCGCTGTGTGCCGCAGAGTGATCGTATCCGCCGCGCCGTCGAAGCCGATCTCATGCGTTCCCGGCACGCGGCCGGCGCGGTTGGACGACACATCGATATGTCGCGCATAACCCGCGCGCTTCATTTCATCCACCAGCTTCAACAGCGTCCCGCTGGGCGCGTCCTTCTTGGTATCGTGATGCATTTCCCACGCCCAGGAACCATACTCCGGCTGCTTCGCCAATAGTCTGGCGGCTTCCGCCACCAAGCGAAAGAACACGTTCACGCCAACCGAATAGTTGGGGCTCCACACCGCGGCCGAATTGCCGGAGGCCACAGCGGCCTTCACCCGTTCCGTCTCCCCTAGCCAGCCCGTGGTGCCAATAACCACCGGCACGCCAAGCCCAGCCAGCCGAATCGCATTATCCGCCGCGGCCTCGGGCGTGGAAAACTCAATCGCCGCATCGATGCCGGCAAAATTCTCCGCCGTGATTCCGCCGCCGTCCGCATTGTTGTGGATGTCGAGAATCAGTCCCACGGTGAAGCCATACTCCGGCGCCAACTGCTCCAGCATCCGGCCCATTTTTCCGTAACCGATCAGCGCGAGTTTCATGCTTCAAATACCTTTTCATCGAGCGTCGTGAAAAACTCCGCGTGTAGCGCCTCCACGGCGGCCTTCAGGTCCGCATCCATAACTACAACACTTAGATTCAACAACGATGCACCCTGTGTAATCATACGAACGTTGATCGCGCGCAACGAACCGAAAACACGTGCGGCAAGCCCGGGCGTCTCGCGAATATTGTCGCCCACCAGGCAGATGAGTGACTGGCTCGAGTCCACCGAAACTTCGGCGATCTTACGCAACTCCGCGCAGATTTCATCGAGATGCGCTGTGTTGTCAATCGTCAACGAAACGCTCACCTCCGACGTCGAAACCATGTCTACAGGCGTCTGGAACCGGTCGAATACATCGAATATTCGCTTCAAAAATCCATGCGCCATCAACATGCGCAGGCTCTGAACGTTCACGACGACGATATTCCGCTTGCATGCAATCGACTTCACGGCATTCGCGCAGGGTACACTCTCCGCGACAATCCGCGTACCTTCATTTTCCGGATTGCGCGAATTGAGGATCAGCACCGGGATGTCCTTCTCGACGGCCGGAACGACGGTTGCGGGATGCAACACCTTCGCGCCAAAATACGCGAGCTCCGCTGCCTCGCCAAACGAGATGATCTTCACACGGTGTCCGCCCGGAAGAATCCGCGGATCGCACGTCAACATGCCATCGACATCGGTCCAGATCTGGATCTCCTCCGCACCGATACCTGCGCCCACAATGGACGCGCTGAAGTCCGAACCGCCGCGCCCAAGCGTCGTCGTAAACCCGTCTTGCGTTGAGGCGATAAACCCTCCCATTACCACCGCCCTACCAGCCTCCGCCAAAGGCCGCACCCGCTCTTCCAGCTTCGCGTAAGTACGTGAATAGAGCGGCGCCGCCTGCGTATGCCGCCGGTCGGTGACAATCACTTCGCGCGAATCGACGTGAACGCCATCCATGCCGAAATGCCGGAAAGCCGCGGCGACGATGCGGGACGACAGGCGCTCACCGTAGCTAGAAATCAGGTCGACATATTGCGGCGGAAATTCACCGATGCCCACCAGCTCATCGAGAAATGCCGAAAGCTCCTGAAAATGCGCTTCGATGAAACCGGAGACCTCCGCCCAATCCGCCTCATCGCAAACAGGCCGCGCCTCCTGCAGAGTGTACGAAGCCAGCTCTTCCAGCAAGCGAGCCGCCTCGTCGCGGTCGCCGGTGTAGGCCTTTTCGGCGATAGTCAGCAACAGGTTCGTCGTCTTGCCCATCGCTGACACCACGACCACTGGCTGCCGCTTCAGTCGTGATTTGACGATGCCCGCAACTCTCTCAATGGCGGCGGCCGACTCCACCGATGTGCCGCCAAACTTCATGACGATCATCTACAGCAACCCTTCCGCATGCATCAACTCCGCGTTTAACACCGCGGCCCCGGCGGCGCCGCGAACCGTGTTGTGGCCCAGAGCGATGAACTTGTAATCAAAGACCGGGCATTCGCGCAAGCGGCCTACGAAAACCGCCATGCCGCGCTCCCGCTCTACATCGCGGCGCGGCTGCGGCCGGTCCACCTGTTCCATGTAGATCACGGGACGCGCCGGCGCGCTCGGCAGATTCAACTGCTGCGGCTTGCCGCGGAATGTGTCGAACGCGTTTCGCATATCGGCCAGCGAGGGCTTGTTCGCAAACTCAACCGAAGCCGTTACCAGATGGCCGTCCACAACCGCCACACGATTGCAGTGTGCACTCACTTTCGCCGCCAGCGGAACGATCTTGTTGCCGTTCACTGTGCCAAGTATCTTCTGCGTCTCAATCTCCATCTTCTCTTCTTCGCCGCCGATGTACGGCACTACGTTCGCCGTGATATCCATCGACGCCACACCTGGATATCCAGCGCCGGAGATTGCCTGCAGCGTCGTCACCACAATACGCTGAATGCCGAATTGCACCAGCGGCCCGAGCGCCATCGTCAGCACGATCGTCGAGCAGTTTGGATTCGTGACGAT
Organism: Acidobacteriota bacterium; assembly: GCA_016185425.1. GTDB lineage: Bacteria > Acidobacteriota > Terriglobia > Bryobacterales > Bryobacteraceae. The sequence goes on from JACPNQ010000019.1 coordinate 232,270, forward strand.
CTGCCCGTCCCAGCCGCGCGACTGCTTCTGCAATTTAGCAACGGCGAGGTGGCCGGCATTCACCTCCGGCACCAGCAGCGGCACGTCTTCATCCATCCGGTGATTGCGCGAGTTGGAGACAACCAGATGACCGGCGCCCGCGAACGCCTGCTCGATCTCCGTAGCCACGGAAGCGTCGGTGGCGGAGAATACCAGTTTCGGCGCGTTGCCCGGCTTGCACTCTTCCACAGTCAACTCCGCCGTAGTCTCCGGCATCGTGCCGTCCAGGCGCCAGGATGTCGCGTCGCGGTACTTCTTACCCGCGCTCCGGTCGCTCGCGCCTACCCACGTCAACTCGAACTGCGGGTGATTCTGCAGAAACTTAACGAAGTGCTGTCCCACCATTCCGGTGGCACCAAGCACGCCAACTGGTATCTTCATGCCTCGTTCTTTCCTTCTTCAAGTAGTTGCCGGACGAGCTGCGCATACAGCCCGGTGGCCTTCAACAGTTCCGCTTTGGGCACGCGCTCCTGGCTGGTGTGGGCCACGTGAATCGTGCCCGGACCCAGTAGAAGCGGCTTACCCCACGCGCCGCCGAAGGCCGGAATATCGGTTGTGTACTTCATTACGGTGGTTTCAAACCCTGGCCGTGCTTCCATCAAAATTGCCGGAATACAGAGCTGTTCCTTTGCTTCAACCAGATCCGCGCACGCCCGCTCAACAGCGCGCCGCACCGGCGTTGGGTCGTCCACCAACCGGATCAGCAATTCCGCGCGCGCATCATCGGAAACGACATTCGGCGCGCGCCCGCCTCCAATCGTCCCGATGTTCAACGTCGATGGGCCCAGCACGGGATGCACAGGCCAGGCAACCCGCCGCAGACGCTCGAGGGCATCCAACAACTTGTCTATCGCCGACTCGCCCAACTCCGGATACGCAGAATGGGCCATGCGTCCTGACGCGATCAGTTCGTAGCGCAGTGCGCCTTTTGAGCCCAGTGCCAGCTTGCACTCGGTCGGTTCGCCGTTGATCAAATATCGCGAGCCGCGCGGCATGTTCGCCATGTGATACGCGCCAGCAGAATTGCGCTCTTCCCCGACCACAAACAACAGGGCAAATCCCCGCCTGCCTTCGGCTAGCAGCTCGCGCACCGCATGAATCATGCACGCGATAATGCCCTTTACATCGCAAGCCCCGCGCCCCCAAATGAATTCATCGTCTTCACGCGACGCAAAAAACGGCGGCACAGTATCGAGATGTGTCGACAGTGTCACCACGGGCTCGCCCCACCTCGCCAGCACGTTGTTGCGGTCTGGCTCGACTTCGATCCGTTCGATGGTCCCCGCGTATTCCTCGGCCAACGGGCGAAGATGGTCAAACACCCAATCGCCGACAGCCTTTTCGTTGCCGGTGATCGACTCGATGTCTATAAGGGTTCTTGTGAGGGCGAAAACGTCCATACTCTCCATCCTCTGATAGCCAAGTGCGGGGAGAGTAGACGGGTAGGGCCCGCAACTGCTCCGTAGCGCCCCATCCGGCCTGCCATTGGCATTTCGCCAAGCGTCCGGATGACAGTGAGCCGGTGTTAGCCGTGCTCCCCAACTCTCCCCCGTGCCGCCCCGCGGGAAGAATTTCGGCGAAGCTGCCCTGTTCGACCAACCTTCCGTGCGACGGAAACTGCGGCTGGTATACTTGTGGCCTTCGCTCCTCTACCGAGTTCTTTCTAGGTTAGCGAAGGGGCGGGCGGATCGTCAACAACCGCTTGGCCGTCTTCCTGGATCGGCCACCAACGGCCTCCAGAATCAATTCGTCTACTCAATGCCGCGTATGATCCCGGCATCACCGCGCCAGCTAGCCTCACCGCCGAGGCAGATCCAACCTCTCCAGCTTCTCCCACAAACTCCGCTTCTGCTCCTCCGTCAAATTCGCCCGAGGTGCCCGGCACGCTCCGCACGGCACCCCCTGCCACGCCATCATTTCCTTCGTCGCCGCGTGCGTTGGGTATTGGAGGCCAAGCCCGATCACAGCGTTCACGCGGCTCTGCAGCGCACGTGCCTCATCCCACTTCCCTTCCCTCGACAACCGATGGATCGCCACAAACCACTCCGGCACAACATTGTAGAAAGTGCCAATGCCGCCATCGGCCCCCATCGCCAACCCGGCCACGAAGATTTCATCAAAACCGTTGAAAACCACCGCTCCCGCGCGCTTCAGCTTCCACATCGTGAACAGATCCGTACTCGTAAACTTTAGACCCGCGACACCCGGTATCTCGCACAGGCGCATCAGATCGTCATACCCGCTCGGCCGCGCGGAGAAAGAGGGGAAGAAGTAAATGAAGAACGGCAGCGACGTCGCAGCGGCAATGGCCGCATAGTAGCCGTGCACTTCGTCGATCGAGTACGATCCGCTAGGCGGCAGGGAGCTGATCGAATGCGCGCCGCACCTTTCGGCGTGCCTGGCTAGTTCGACGGCGTCGGCCGTCGAGGCCGCGCCAATGTGAGCCATCACGATCTTGCCGCTCGGTGTCGCGCGCACCGTCGTCTCCACAACGCGCTTCCGCTGCTCCGCCGGCTGCTGCAAACCCTCACCCGTCTGTCCGCAAACATAGACGCCGTCGACGCCGCACGAATAGACTGTCGCGCAGAGTCCCTCCATCAACGCGGGCTGAAACAGCCCCTCCGCGTCCATTGGTGTCAAAATCGCGGGTAGTACACCACCCAATACACGTTGCGACATATCGTGCCAGGATAGCAAGATGCATCGCAGGGCACTTCTTGCCGCAGGCCTCACCGCGTGGGCCCAGCCGAGGTTCATCGAGCTCGCCAACGACACGAAACGCCAGGTGATCGTCGATCGCGAGCCGGGCCAATATCTGGGTCATCCAACCACGGTTTTGCTTGAAGACGGACGGACGATTCTCTGCGTCCATCCGAAAGGTCACGGCAAGGGTGCCATTCAATACAAACATTCCACCGACGCCGCCCTCGCCGAGGATCATGACGCAACCACCTACACCGGGCCAGATCGCCTCTTCATCACGTTCCGGGATACCGGCCCAGCCGGCGCGACGAAGGGAGATTGGGTCGCGTGGACAGGAACCTACGGCGATATCGTTCACAATCGCCCGGGCCGCTCGCGGGTCTGGCTGATGAGGAACCACAAGGGTGCCGACTGCGCCTATCCTGGCCTCGAACGCTTGCCGAACGGGACCATCGTCACCACAACCTACGGCCACTGGACGCCGAACGAAGAACCATACATCGTCGCTGTCCGCATCCGGCCGGAAGAGCTATGACCAGATCCTGGCTGCTGGTCGGCCTCCTCGGTGTCGTAGCCCTTCTCAACTACCTCGACCGCCAGGTCATCTTCTCACTGCTTCCGCTTCTGCGCACCGACCTCCAACTCACTGACTCGCAGATCGGCCTCCTCGGCGCCGTATTCCTTTGGATCTATTCGTTCTGCAGTCTCTTCGCCGGCTGGACCGGGCAGCGTTTCGGACACCGGCAAGTCATTCTTCTCAGCCTCGGTGCATGGTCCATCGTCACGGCCGCCACCGGTCTGGCAAGCGGCTTCGCCTCCCTTGCCGCCACGCGCGCTGCCATGGGTATTACGGAAGCGTTCTACATACCCGCCGCGCTCGCGATGGTCACCGCCGCATACCCGGAGCGCAACCGCTCGCTCGCGGTGTCGCTCCACCAAAGCGGCATCTACTTCGGCATCCTGCTCGGCGGCGGGCCGGGCGCAGTCGCGGGCGCGGCACTCGGCTGGCGCAATGTATTCTTCGCGCTCGGAGTGATCGGTGTGATTTATTCCTTCGTTATCCTCAAGGCCCTTCCTGCTCCCGCCAACATCCAGTCGCACACTCCTGACTACGTGCACGCCACTGGCTCCATCCTCCGCGCACGTGGATTCTGGCCGATATTCGCCATCTTCGCCGCAGTGTCGTTCGCGAACTGGATGGTGGCCACATGGATGCCGCTCTACCTCTATGATCGCTTCGGCTTCAACCTGCAGGCCGCGGGACTCTCGGCAACCGTCTTCACGCAAGTGTCCGGCCTGCTTGGCATGATGCTCGGAGGCTGGATGGCGGACCACCTCTCCCGCAGCCGCCCGCGCGGACGCATTACGGCGCAAACCGTAGGACTTCTCATCGGCGCCGTGTTCATGATCCTCACCGGCAGCGCCGCGACGGCGCCATTACTGCTCGCCGCGCTCTTCCTATACAGTTTCGGCCGCGGCATGTACGACTGTAACGTCATGCCGGTGCTTTGCGACGTAGTGCGGGAAAATGAACGGTCTACGGCCTACAGCCTTCTCAACTTCGCCGGCACCTTTGTCGGCGGCGTCGCGGCCTACGGAGCCGGTGCCCTCCGTTCGCTGATCGGTCTCGACGGCGCACTGCTCGGAGCCGGAGTCATCATTCTCTGCAGCGCGGCGCTGCTCGCAAGAATCCCTACACCAAGAACAGCCGCGTGACTGTCCAATAGAGCCCCGCAGCCATAATCGCGAACGATCCGTAGCGAATCACCAACTCCCGCCGCCCGATCCAATGCAGTAGTGGCACCACGGCGACGACAATCCCCAACTGCCCGATTTCCACGCCGGTATTGAACCCCGCCAGCGCCCATCCCAGGACCTGCTCCGGCAGTCCAACCTCGGCCAACGCCCCCGCAAATCCAAAGCCGTGAACGAAACCAAACCCAGCCGCGTACATCGCGCGGATTCCCGCTCCGCGCTCGCCTTTCGACAGCAGGTTCTCTCCCGCCGCTGCCACAATCGACAGCGCGATCACGCCCTCTACCAGCCATGGAATCGGCCGCACCAAACCTAATACAGCCAGCGCCAGCGTAATCGAATGGGCAACAGTGAAAGCCGTGACCACTACCAGTAGCGACCGCCATCGCCCACCCGGAAGCAGCAGCGCCAGCAGGAACGCGATATGGTCGGCGCCAAACAGAATATGCTCGATCCCTACGGGTACAAATCGCCGCAGGGCGCTGGAGCCGCTCTCTCCGATCGAGACCGGCCGCGAAGTCGCCGACAAGATCGCCTCGCCGGCCGGCTTCCCATCGCGCAGCAACGTCACCAGCGTCCGGTCGCTCTCATCTTCGGGAAACAGTGGCGCGTCCATCATGATTGACCCAGGCACGCCATCACGCGAGGCGTCCCAACTGACGATCCCGTCCTCCATCGCCGGGACCACTTTGCCGTTCGTCGCCGTAAACAACTCTCCATCCAGGCGTAATCGCAGCCGCGATGGCAACTCCTTCGCCGGGTCCTTCCCCTGTAACTGCATCATGTGTGTCTGCACATGAACGTACGTACGGCCCGCATCGATACGCAGTTGCACGCCGGTCACACCCAAATCATGCGCCGACAGCGACGCTGCCACCAATAGCAGCCATCTCATCCCAACACCGCCCAACACAACACCGCGCCAACGACCGTCATCGAAAGTCCCCATGCCAATAACTGATTGAACAGCAGCCGGCTGGCATCGCCGGCGGGAATCGAGGCGATGCACAACGCTCCAATGGTCGACAAGGGCGACACATCCACCAAATGTCCAGCTACATTCATCGTTTCCGCGAGCCCGAGCCCCGACGCCAGTCCCAACTTCGCCACCAGCCCCGGAACCAAAGGCAAGAAGGCAGGCAGCACTACACCGGACGTGCTCGAATACGCCGAAATCAATCCCACCAGAAAGGCGACCAGAGGAATCACTGTCGCCGATGTTGCTACGCGCGCAACCAATCCGGTAAACAATTCCAACCCGCTCGTCTTCTCCAACAGGCTGATCAACACCGTCACACCGCACACCATCACAATCGTTCCCCACGGCACGCGCTGGATCGCCTCGTCCTCATCGGCCGCCCGCAGCAGGCTCAACACCACGGCGCAACCAAACGCCGCCATCCCAATCTGCACGCGGCCGAAAACAACCCCTCCGACCAACGCCACAATCACCGCGAGAGTAATCCAATGCGAGCGTTTCAACGGGGCGCGTTCCACTTCCACACCGCCCTGCGCTGGCTCGCGTAGCAGCCGGACACCGCCAAACAGGACGTACCCGGCAAACGCCACCAGAGCGTGCGCCGCCAGGTTCAACCACCATGTCTTCAACTCCATCCCCGGCAGGCCGATCTTTTCCATCAACCCGCTGACAATCAGTCCCGTCGGCGCCAATGGGGACAGCGAGCTCGCATTCGCTCCGTTCCCCACCATGATCGCCATCAGAAACGGCGAGATCCGCATCCGTAGCGCCGTCGACATCGCCACCGGCGCAAGCAGACCCGTCGTTGCAATATTGCCCGGCCCGCACGTACCTAGCATCGCGGCCAGAAGGAAGAACAAGATTGGCACCATACCGGCACGCCCGCGGCACAATCGCACGGCGTTCTGAGCTACGCGCTGCAGCGTACCGTTACCCCCTGCCTGCGCGAACAGCAGCGTCACACCGGTCAACGTCAAAAACAATTCCACAGGAAATCCCGCCGCCACTGTCTTCACCGGAAACCCGGCGACGTACACGCCGATCAGCCACGCCAGCGCCATCGCCAATAGGCCAACGTTTATTCGCGAAACGCAGCTCACCAGGACGGCTACACCCAGCGCTCCGAGCGTCAACGCGCCCGGATTCACGCTCGCACCAGCCCGCGCAGCAGCACTGCCGGATGAACGGCTTTTACACCTGCCAGATCATGCACCTGGTGCCGGCACGATGTCCCCGCTGCCACCAGCACCGCGCCCGGTTTCAATCCACGGGCGGCCGGCAGCAACCGCCGCTCGCCGATCAACTGCGACACCTCATAATTCACGTACCCAAACGAGCCCGCCATACCGCAGCACCCCGAATCAAGCGCCGTCACTGTCGCCGACGGCACTCGCGCCAATAAGGCCGCCGCCGGCGCCGCCAGGCCCATCGCCTTCTGATGGCAATGCCCATGCAATACGATCTCCGAAGGCCCCTCTCCAAACCGAAGCGGCAACCCAAGCAAAAACTCTTCCAACAACACCGCCGATTTCGCCACCACGCGCGCCCGTTCCTGCTCAGGACCCCGCAACAAATCCGGCGCGTCTTCCTTCACAGCCGACAAACAACTTGGCTCACAAAACACCAGCGGCACGCCCTTCGCCGCCGTATCATACAACCGGTCCGTATTCTCCCTTGCCAACTCCTTCGCCTGCTCCAACAATCCTTGCGAAATCAGCGGCCGCCCGCAGCAGACGTTCGGCGCCAGCCCCGTTCGCACACCACCTTTCTCCATTAGCTCCACCGCCGCCTCGCCAATCTCGGGATCGTAGTGGTTCGTAAACGTATCGACAAATAGCAACGCGCCGGCGTCCGCCGCACCGGAAAGGCGATCCCGCAACGTCGATCTCTGCCACCGCGGGACAGGCCGCCGCGCATCAACACCTGTCAATTTCTCATTCAGCCAACGCACCGGTGCCGCATTTGCCACCATCCCCGACAACGGCGCAAACGCGCTCCCGACCCTCGCCAACATCGCCGCATTCCCCAGCACGCGCGCCCGAAGCGAAGGCCCGCCCAACCGTTGCCACCTCGCGGCTAGATACTCGCTCTTAAATCGCCCCATATCCACACCCACTGGGCACTCCGCCTTGCACGCCCGGCACTCCAAACACAGATCGAGCACTTCCTTCACACCGTCCTCGTGCAATCCCGCTTCGCCCAGCCGCCCCGCCATCGCCAGCCGCAAGACATTCGCCCGCCCCCGCGTCGAATGCTTCTCCTCTTTCGTCGCCATATACGACGGACACATCGTCCCATCTAACTTCTTCCGGCACGCGCCCAGCCCGCTGCACATCTCCACTGCGTTTCCAAACCCGCCATACTCCGCATACGAGAAATGCGTCGCCGGCTTCGCCGTCACATATGCCGGCCCATACCGCAAGTTCGCCGTCAGAGGCGGCGAATCCACGATTTTCCCCGGATTCAGGATCCCATCCGGATCGAACGTCTTCTTGATCGTACGAAATGCTTCGTAGATATTGTCGCCGAACATCTGCCGGATATACGGACTCCGCACCATCCCGTCCCCATGCTCGCCCGAAAGAGCGCCGCCAAACTCCAGCACCAGCGCCGCCACATCATCGGCAATCGCCTGGAACTTCGCCACACCCTCCTCTGTCTTCATGTTGATGACCGGCCGCACATGCAGACAACCGACCGAAGCATGGGCATAAATTCCCGCTGACGTATTGTGCCTCCGAACCAACTGCAAAAACCGGTCGATGTAGTCGCGCAGCTTCTCCGGCGCAACCGCCGTGTCCTCCACAAACGACAGCGACTTGTTATCGTCCTTCATCGACATCGACAATCCCAGCGCAGCTTCCCGCAAGCCCCAAATCCGCGCCTGCGCCGCGGCGTCCAGCGCATGGTAGAAGCGATCCCCAACTCCTCGCGCCCGCAAATCCCGCTCCAACTCCGCCATCCGCGGCGGCAACTCCGCCGCCGTCTCCCCATAAAACTCCACGCACAACAACGCCCCTGGCTCGCCTTCAACAAACGTCTGCCGCTGCCGGTGCAGCGCCGCGTTCTGCTTTGTATGGTCCAGAATGAATCCGTCCATCACCTCCACTGCCGAAGGCTTATGCTGCAATATCGCCGGCGTCGCCCCCAGCGCATCCAGCAGCTCATTGAACTGAATCGCCAGCACGGATTTCGCCTTCGGCAGCGGCACTAGCCGTAACTTCGCCTCTAGCACCACGCCCAGCGTGCCCTCTGACCCCACCATCAGTTTCGTCAAGTCGCACACCGATGCATCCGCGAACGCGTCCAGGTTGTACCCCATGACTCGTCGCAAGACCTTCGGGAAGCGCCCTGCCACTTCGCCGGCCAACTCCACGCCCAGTTGCCGGATCAACCGGTAACCCTGCGCCGGAATCGACTCTCCCGCACACTCCTCTTCCAACCACGCGCCCGTCATCGGCCGTAAGGCGCGAATCGTCCCGTCCGCGAACAACACCGTCTGCTCCAACACATGGTCAATCGTCTTGCCGTAATAAATGCTGCGCGCCCCCGACGAATTGTTCGCCATCATTCCGCCGATCGTCGCACGGCTCGCCGTAGAAATATCCGGCGCGAATCGCAGCGAATGCTCCTTCAGTGCCGCGTTCAGTTCGTCCAGGACAATCCCCGGCTCCACGCGGCACCAACGCTCGTTCACGTTCACTTCCAACAAGCTGTTGTAGTACTTCGAAATGTCGATCTGAATCCCAGCGCCGATCGCCTGCCCCGCCTGCGACGTCCCTCCGCCGCGCATGGTCACCGGACAGCGATGCCGCGCGGCCACCCCCACCGCCGCAATCACGTCTTTCCGATTCCGCGGCACGACGACGCCCAACGGCATAATCTGATAAACACTCGCATCGGTGGAGTAAAGCGCGCGCGAAACGATATCGAACCGCACCTCTCCCTGCACCGCCGCGGCCAACTCGGCGGCCAACGCATCCGCATTCACACCGATCGAAACCAAACTCATCTCGTCCAAACCTCGGCCACAAACTTCCCGCGGCAAGCGTACATCTTCTCATGCAGGTTCACCGTGGGGTCACAATGCGGCACGACAAACGCCAACTGTTCGCCCAAAGCTGGCAGCGCATCGGCGAATAGGAACCCATGCTCATCCCCCGCCCATTGCCAGCGGGCGCCATCCAGCCCCACCGCCTCCGGCCCGAACGGCCTATCCGTCGCGAACGCCTTGAATCCCGCATCCACCGTCACGCGATCCTTATGCGACACGCTGATCACCGTCGCCATGACATGCATCGCCACGGCAAACGGCACCCCGCCGATCTTCCCATATGCGGCGTCCATCAGCGGATACGAACCAGCCTGCATCTCCGTCAGCTCCGGAATCGTAATATCAATATCCCAAGTCCCCGTCGACCCGCCCGTCAGACGCGTCGCACGCAGTCCCCGCGCAAGCAATTCCCGCTGTATGCTAACCGCCTGCGCCAACGCCGCTGTCGAGTGCGTCAACCGTTCTGTATGGCCCACGGTGTGCGACCCCGAAACCGAATAGGCCTGCAACCCGCCAAACCGCAAATGCGGCGAGGCATCAATCGCCATCGCCAACTCCACGGCCCGTTCATCGCAAGGCACCCCCGTGCGGTGATCGCCAATATCCAAATCCACCAGGACGTTCAACTGCACACCGGCGCGCTCAGCCGAATTCGCATAGAACTCCACCTGCATTGGATGATCCACCACAACCGAAACATCCCCACGCCCCGCCAGTTCCGCCACGCGGTCTGTCTTCACCCGCGCCGCCACAGGAGTCGTTAATAACACCCCGATTCCCGCAGAGACCATCAGATCCATCTCCGCCAGCGTCGCCACGCACATCCCAACCGCCCCAGCCTCCACCTGTTTCCGCGCAATCGCCGCCCGCTTATGCGCTTTCGCATGAGGCCGCAGCACTTTCCCCGCCGCGGTCACCGCTGCCTGCATCGCGGCAATGTTGGTCTCCATTATGTCCAGGTCCACCACCAACGCCGGCGTCGGCAGTTCACTCTTGCGCATCAGCATCCGTCCATTCTCTCCCAGCTACCATGGCAAGGATGAGCGAAGAAGCCTGGATCTGCGCCACCTGCGGCGTACAGTACCCGCGATCCCCCATACAACCCGAAGGTTGCCCCATATGCGAAGACAGCCGTCAATATGTCGGCCTTAACGGTCAAAAGTGGATCACGATGGACGAACTGTCGGCAACTCACCACAACACGTTCAAAGAGGAAGAAGCCGGCGTCTGGTCCATCAAAACCCACCCCAACTTCGCCATCGGCCAGCACGCCTATCTCATCCAAACCGCCGAAGGTAACTTTCTTTGGGACTGCGTCACCCTTCTCGACGAAGCCACTAAGAGCAGAATCGACGAACTCGGTGGCATCCGCGCCATCGCCGTCTCTCATTCTCACTACTACTCCGCCATGGCCGAATGGAGCAACACCTTTAACGCCCCGGTCTACATCCACAGCTACGACCAGCAGTGGGTATTGAACGTCCCAGCAAAGCTCCATTACTGGACCGGCGACGCCCAGCAACTCTTCGGCGGTATCCAACTCATCCTCTCCGGCGGACACTTCCGCGGCTATCAGGTCGCGCACTGGTCGAGTGGGCCCGGCATCCTCTTCGCAGGCGATCAGCCGCAAGTCTGCATGGACCGCCGCTGGGTCTCCTTCATGTACAGCTATCCGAACATCATCCCGTTCAACGCCGCTACCGTTCGCCGTATCACCGCCAGCCTCGCCCCATTCGAGTTCGACCGCATCTACGGCGCTTTCGGCCGCAACGTCCTCTCAAGCGCAAAGGAAGTCATCGCCCGATCCGAAGCCCGCTACCTCCGCTCCATTGAGCACAATCCGGAGTAGCGATCGCACGTCCCAATTGCGTTAACGGCTAAACCAATATTCCGAGGTGGAGCTGGGCTTGCTGTCCAAAGATTCATGCTTAATCAGCACATGGAGTTGAGGCGTGCCGTCGCGCGTAACCGCACGCATCCATAGATGGTCTTGATAGCCGCCGGTTGGGACCTTACCATAGAGCCATTGATTTCCGTTCCAAGGACGATAAGTTGCTTTCACATTGGGCCGCCCGTAACACTGTCCAGTCGACTGCCGGACCCACACCTTCAAGGAGTAGCGAGTACTGGTCTGCTGGCCATTGAGCACTTGGTCTCCGCAGTCAATCATTCTTACGTCAATGAACGCGGGATCGCCATTTCTGTCTAGGTTGCGCCACCGGCCTTCTTCGCTCTTTCCCACGCACATCGCCGAAGCGATCTGCGGAGTCGCGAGGCCCGCGGCCGCCGCCAGCATCGCGACGATGCCCCGGCGGGATATGGACTTTGGTGCTTGGTTCACGCTCGCAGCGGTGAACGGGAAACTCGAGTCGAGAGAGCGGTACCCTTTCGTAGTCATCTGGAACCGCCATGAAGGTTCGCCACGGTCACTCTGCGAATGAGTCTATTCTTCGTCTAACGCCTTAACCGCAGGCAAATCCATTCACCCATTAACGCGCGTTTTCTCATCAATCGGCGGCAAGAAAAAGACGCGCGAGAGGCGCCCTACCTTAAATTCCCCATCTGAAAATCCAACGCCGACCTCCTCAACAGATAATCAAACCGCGCCACGCCCGCTCCCACCTCAGCCGACGTCCTGCTCAACTGCGCCGCGCTCAACTCCACAATCGTCCCCAGCCCCAACTCATACCGCGTCTGCGCCAGCCGCAGCGTCCGTCTCGCTTGCTCCAACACCGACCCCGTCAACGCCAACCGCTGCCGCGCATTCTCCGCCTCCACCCACGCCGCCCGCACATCTCGCGACACACGCACTTCCATCTCCCGCAAATCCTGTGCCACCGCTTCCGCCCGCAGTTCCGCCTCTGCGGCACGCGACTTGAACTGCCCGCCATTCAGAATCGGAATATTCAAATTCAACCCCAATGCCTCATACCGCCTGTGCAAATCGCGATCCTTGAATCCATACACACCCGCCGCGCCCAACGCCGACAACGTTGGTAACGCCTGCCTCTTCTCACTCTCCGCAAACTGCTTCGCCGCGCGCACTTGCTGCCGCAACGCCGCCAACTCCGCTCGCCCGCCCATCGCCTCCCGCACCATCGCATCCGCATCGGCCGTCAACGCAGCCGGCTCCCCCGGGTCCTGCACCGTGTACTGCCGCGTATCCGCATACCCCAACGCCGCCGATAACTCCACCTCCGCCGCCCGCACATCGCTCTCCGCACGGTTCAATAGCAACTCCGCCTCCGCAACGTTCAGTTCTGCAAAACTCACATCCAAAGTCGACCGCAAATTGCTCTTCGCCAGCGCCGATATCTGCCGCAGCGTCAGTCGCCGCGTCTCCAAATTCTCCCGCAGCGCACGCAACTGAATCTGCGTGGACAACATCCGGAAATACGTCTCGCGAACGCGCAGCAGCACCTCGCCGCGCACCGCCGTCGCGGTTTCGCCAAGCGCCGACGCCCGCGCCTCCATTGAGGCCGTCAATGCCCGTACCCGTCCAAAATCCCAAACCACTTGGTTAACCCCAAACCCACCCGCCGTCCGCGAGAAGATCGCCGACGTCGTCAAATTCCCCGCCCCCACCTGCGACCCGTTCTCCGCAACAACTCCGGTAAAGTTCGCCACCAACTGCGGTTTCAACGCCGCCGCGGTCTGCTTCGGGGCCTCCTTTGCCGCCTCCGCGGCAAGCCGCCACGATGCCAGCCGTGGATGATTCCGCACCGCAATTGCCTCCGCCTCCGCCAGCGTCAACACGCTCTGCCCGCACACCGGCAGCGTCGCCAACAACCAAAGAACTCTCACTTACGCCGCCCTCCGGTACGCCACCTTGTACGCCGCGGGCACAATGAAAACCGTCAACACCAACGAAACGGTCATCCCGCCAATAATCGCCCGCGCCAACGGAGCATACGCCTCGCTCCCCGTACCCAGCTTCATCGCCATCGGCACCAACCCGATGATCGTCGCCAGCGACGTCATCAGAATCGGCCGCAAGCGCACCCGCCCCGCCATCGGCACGGCATCCTCCAACGGCATTCCCTCTTCCCGCAAACGCCGCATGAACTCCACGAGTAAGATGCTGTTCGAAACAACAATCCCCACCATCATGATTACGCCCATCAGCGACTGCACATTGATCGTCGTATCCGTCACCCACAACAGCCCTAATGTCCCCATCAGCCCCATCGGCACCGCAAGAAGAATCAACACCGGATCGAGAAACGATTTGAACTGCGCGACAAGAATCAGATACAGCAGCGCCACCGCCAGAATCAGCCCCAGCGCAAAGCTCTTAAACGACTCCCGCATCCCCTCAAGCGACCCCCGCAAATCCACCTTCACACCCGGCGGAAGCTTCGTTTGTGCAATCACGTGCTCAATGTCCGTCCCCGCGCGCCCCAGGTCTTCCGACTCCAAATTCACAAACAAATCCACAACCTTCCGCAGCCCGTAATGCGCTATCTCCGTCGGAGCCTCCACGCGGCTGATTTCGGCTACCGCATCCAAGCTCGTAATCGCCCGCCCCCCACGCAGCGGCAAATCCTTCAACTCCGCCACTGACCGCACAGACTTCTCCGCATACTGCACCGTCAGAAAGTAGTCGTTCCCCGATTTCGGATCCGTCCAGAACGTCGGCGCAATCATCGCGTTCGATGCCACCGAAGTAATCAAATTGCTCGCAATCTCCCGCTGCGAAAGTCCCAGCAGGGACGCCCGTCTTCTATCCACATCCACTCGCAGTGCCGGCAAATCCACATCCTGCGGAATATAGATATCGGACACTCCCCGCAGCGCCTTCACCTTTGGCGCCAGCGCCGTCGCCGTCTGAAAAACAGACTTCATGTCCGGCCCGCTCACCTGCACGTCAATGGGCGCCGGCATCCCGAAATTTAACACCGAATCCACAAACCCGCCCGACTGAAAATACACCGTCAGTTCCGGCAGTTCCCTCTCCAACTCCCGCCGCATCCGCTTCATGTACTCGTAACTGCCCACCTGGTGCTGGGCCTTCAGGCTCACCTGCACGAAGCCCGTATGCGGTCCCGCATTCGACGTGAAGATCGCCGAAAAGTCGGGCACGACGCCTACATTCGCCACCATCATTTCGTAGTCCTCCGGCAGCACCACTCGCCGGACCACCTCCTCCACTCTCCCGATCAGCCGCTCCGTCCCATCGAGAGACGTCCCCAACGGCGCCTTGATATTCATCACGAACTGCGCCGGGTCCGTCCGCGGAAAGAACGACATCCCCAGCCGCGGGAACAACAGCAAACTCACGCCAAACAACACCAGCAGTGTCACCACCGTGAACGCCGGCCGCAGCAGCAGCTTCCCCAGCAGCACATCGTAAGCCGTCATCAACTTCACAAAGCCTTGATTGAAAACGAAGAACCACCGCGGCATCTTCTCTGCCGGATGATGATGACTATCGCCCGGATGGGAATGCAGGAAATTCGCGCAAAACAACGGCACAATCGTCATCGCAACAAGGTACGACGCCATCAGTGCCAGCACCACCGTCAACGCCAGGGCCGTAAACAGGTCTTTACTCACGCCGTACAAAAACACCACTGGGAAGAACACCACCGCCGTCGTCAGTGTCGAAGCCAGCACCGGCAGCGCCACTTCATTCGCTCCATCCTGCGCTGCCTCCTGCGGCGTTTTGCCCATATCCAAGTGCCGGAAGATATTCTCGAGCACAACAACCGAATCGTCGATCAGCCGCGAAAATGCCAGCGCCAATCCACCAAGCGTCATCGAGTTAATCGACCCGCCGCTCACGTACAGACAAATGAATGCGGCCAGGGCCGACAACGGAATCGAGAAAAACACTGCCAGCGTCCCCCGCAGACTGCCCAAAAACAGCAGCACCATCAGCGACGTCAGCACCAGCCCGATACTCCCCTCATGCACCAGCGTCTCAATCGCATTCTTCACGAACTTCGATTGGTCGAACACCACCCGCGCATCCAGATTCTTCGGCACGTCCAGCAGATTGTCCACCTCACGGCGCACCGCGTTCACCACGGCAATCGTGTTCGAATCGCCGCCCTGCCGCAGCACCGGCTGGTACACCGATGGCTGCCCATCCACGCGAACCGTGTTGTATTGAATCTGCGCCGCATCCCGCACATCGGCCACATCGCCAACCGTGACCTGCGAAGCCCCAATCGTTGCAATCGGCAGCCGCGCCACGCCTTCCAGGTCCGTGAACTGCGAGTTCGTAAAGATCGGATAATCTACCGGCCCGATGCGAATATTACCCGACGGCAGGATCACATTGGCCTCATTGACGGCCCTAACCACATCCATCGGCGACAGCTTGTACGCTTCCAGTTTCTGCGGATTGACGTACAGCATGATCTGCCGGTACTTGCCCCCAAACGGCGGCGGCACCGCCGCTCCCGGCACCTTCGCCACCTGCGTACGCACGCGATAGTGCCCCACGTCGCGCAGCGCCGCTTCCGTCAGTCCCGGGCCACGCAATGCAATCAAACAGACCGGCAGGCTCGATGCGTCGAACCGCAGCACATAAGGTGGCAGCGTCCCCGGCGGCATACGTCGCATCTCCGCCAGCGCCAGGTTCGCAACAGTCGACACAGCCGAATCCGGATTCGTCCCCGGCTGGAAGAAGATCTTGATGATCCCCGCACCGGTCATCGACCGGCTCTCAATATGTTCAATCCCCGGCGCCAGTGTGAAAAACCGCTCCTGCCGCTCGGTGATATTCTTCTCCACTTGTTCCGGTGGCATGCCTGCATAGAGCGTCGCCGTCACCACCGCCGTCAAATCCAGCCGCGGGAACATGTCCACAGGCATCCGCGCCAGAACTGTCACGCCGACAATACAGACAATCAGCGCGCATACAACGATGAAATACGGATTGCGAATCGAAAAACCCGGCATCAACGGTCCCCCGCCGGACGCGCGTCCACCTTCTGCCCAGCACGCAGCAGGCTCCGGTTTGACACGACAATCTTGTCCTGCGGTCCCAACCCCTCCAGCACTTCATAGCTCGCCGGCGTCTCAATCCCCGTCTTTATCCCGCGCTCTTCAATCACCCCCGCCGCCGCCACAATCATCACCGTCCGGTTCCCGCCGCCATTCGCCACCGCCGTCACCGGAATCGTCAACCCCTCGTCCCGCTTCTCAGCATGCAGCGTCACTTCGGCGTACATCCCGGGGCTATACTCCCCGCTTCCGTTCGCCACATCAATCTCCGCCTCCATCGTCCGGCTCGCCGCCGCCACGTCCCGCGTCAACCGCGCCACCTGTCCCGGAAACTTCCTGTTCAACGCCGCCACCTTCACGTCCACGCGATCTCCCGGCTTCACCAGCGGCACCACAGATTCCGGCACCTGCACCGCCAACCGCAAGCGGCTGATCTCCGCAACGCGCACCACCGGCATCGCCTGCGCCAACAACGCCCCCGGATCCGCGTAGCGTTTCACGATCACACCATGGAATGGCGCCACAATCGTCCGGTACCCCGCCATCGTCTGCGAACGCTGCTCCCCTGCCCTCGCCACGCCGATCCGGCTCTCCTCTACTGCAATCGCCGCCTTCGCGGATTCCACCTGCGCCTCAGCCGCCGCCTTCTTCGCCTGGGCCTCGTCAATCTCCTGCTGCGCAATAATCCCCGGCTCCGCCTTCGCTGCCGCAATCAATCGGTTCAATGAGACGTTCACCAGCGTCAGATTCGCCTGCGCCCGCCCCAACTCCGCCCTCGCTCGGCCCAGCTCCGCCTCGGACCGCTTCCGCTCTGCCCGCGCCTGTGCAATGTCGGAGTCCATTTCCGGCACCTCAACACTCGCCAATACCTCTCCCGCACTCACGAACGTCCCGGCATCCACGCGAACCTGCCGCAGGAATCCCGCGACGCGCGCGTGCAAATCCGCCACCTGGTACGCGCGAAACTCTCCCGTCAACACCACTTCCCGCGCCAGCGGCTCCCGCTTCGGTGTAACAAATGCCACTGTCAGCGGCGCCGAACTTTCAGCCGCCACAGTCACCGGCGGAGGCGGTCCGGCACACCCCGTCCATCCGAGGACCACTACAGGTAGCCACAGCCGCCGAATTGTTACCATTCAGTTACAGTAACATTACAAAGCCGCCATGCCGTGGCGCAGTTTCGCTAGGCCCCGCTCCAAAACCTCCCCGCCGGACGCAAAGGACACCCGCAAGGTCCCTTCCCCGCCCGGCCCATAAGCCGCTCCATGAATCACCACGACGCCGAATTCTGTCAATAGCCTCTTTCGAATCAAGTCGCTAGGGATACGCAGGTCCCGCAGGTCCAACATCGCGAAGAATCCTCCCTCCGGCATCATCACACGCTCTAACGAAGTGGAAACCAGCTTCCGCCGCCGCGTATACTCCGCCTGCATCTCCCCCACACAATCTTGCGGACCCGTCAGCGCCACCGCCGCCGCATCCTGCACAAATGTGGAAGGCCCACGGCTCGATTGTTGCAAAACCAACAACATCGCCCGGACAAATTCCGCCGGTGCCGCCACATACCCAACCCGCCATCCCGTCATCGCATATGTCTTCGACAACGCATTCACAACCACCGTCCGTTCCCGCAGCAGCGCCGCCGGCGAAACATGGCTGTGACCGTCGTAAACGATCGCCTCATAAATCTCATCGCTAATCAGCGTCACGTTTCGCCGCTCGCAGAATGCCGCAATCTCCGCCAATTCCGCTCTCGTAAACACCGTACCCGTCGGATTCCATGGCGTATTCAAAAGCAATGCCTTACAGGCCGGGGTCCAGGCCTCCTCCAACGACGCAACAGGAAGCGCAAACCGGCTCTCCACAATCGAAGACCGCACCGGAACCGGCGTCGCCCCCGTCAACCGTATCGGCGAGAGATACGCATCATAAATGGGATCGGCAACCAGCACCGCATCCCCTTCGTTCAGCATCGCCGCCAACGTCGCGTAAATCCCGAACGTCCCGCCCGTCGTAACCAGAATCTCCGTCGCCGGGTCGTACCGCAATCCGTTATCCCGCCACAGCTTCTCCGCAATCGCCTCACGCAATCGCGGCTCCCCGCGATTGTCCGGATACATCGTCCGTCCCGCGGCCAAAGCCTTATTTGCCGCTTCCACAATATGTGCTGGCGTCGGCAAGTCCGGTTCCCCGCGCATCAACGAAACCAGCGGACCGGGCGTCGTGCGAACCTCGGCCAGGATCGAGTTCACCGCTGTCGGCCGCAACGCGGATACCCGCGCGGCGACCGGAATCATTCCGCTACCTGCCAAAGGTCAATCGACTTTCCTCCGGTCGATACCGCGGTCACCTTCCCATTCGGTGAAAACGCCACCGATGCCACACGCTGCGCAGCATCTACCGTCCGATGCGGCCGCGCCGACGCCAGGTCCCAGATAATCACCTTCACCGGCCTCTTCTGCGTGTACTCGCTGAATCCTCCCGTCGCGATCATCCGTCCGTCCGCCGAAAACGCAACCGCCGAAATCATCTCCGGCTGCCCCACGAGCTTTCGCGCCATCCGCCACGTCTTCGTATCGTACAGATAGAGCGTCCGATCTGCCCCCGCCGCGGCCAGCCACTTCCCATCGGGCGAAAACTTCATATCGAACATCGAAACCGGCAGCTCATCGATCAGTCGCAGCAACTCTCCGTTCTTTGCGCTCCACGCCCGCACATCCGCGTCATAGCTCGCCGCCACAATCGACGCGCCATCCGGCGAAATCGCCACGGTGCTGATCCCCCCGATCCCCGCCGCCACTGTAAAGCGATTTTTCCCGTCCCCTTCCACGGTCCGGATCGCATTTGCGCTCGGCATACCCTCCACGGCATAGGCCCCGATAAAATACTGCCCGTCCGGCGCCACCGTCGCCCTTCTCGCGCGCATCCCCGATGGCGTTACGGATTTCGACACCTTTCCCGTCGTCAAGTCCCACGCCTTGATCGCTCCGTCCTTGCCCATCGTCGTCAGCGTGGTATTCGTCAACACCGGCGCCACATCTCCATCGGCAAACGCGATGGTCTGCTTCAACTCCCCGCTCGCCGCATCCCACGCCCGCAGCTTCCCGTCTTGGCAAAGCCCGCGCAGCAGCTTGCCATCCCCGGAAAACACCACCGTCGAAGTATTCACCCCTGCATCGATTTTGCGATCCACGTTACAAGGTCTCCAGGATAATATCGAACGTAATCGCCGCCCGCGAAGCACCTGGCCCTTCATACAGCGCCACCGGCCGGATCAGCTCCTTGTTCCCCACAATCCCGCGCTTCTTGAAATTCTTGTCCGGATCGCCCTCAAAGAATGGATCGGTCGCAAAGTACGCCTGCGTGATCAAGGTCTTGTGTCCCGGCGCCGTAATCAGATAGTGGATGTGTTGCGCCGGCCGGTCATCATAATGACCCGGCAGGATCGTCTCCACCGTATACTCCGCGGCGTTCACTTCCAGGTTGATCCGGTACCGATATCCCTGCACGTCGTACAGACCCTTATGGTCGGTCTGCCACATGCCAATGCGGACGCCCTCAATCTTCTGTCCCTTCGTGTTCAGGACCTTGCCCGTCACACGCAGCGGAAACCCTGGCTCGCCCGAAATGCGCATCGTCGCATTGTTCGGCGCGCCCTTCCGGTAGAACGGCCCCAGCACCTCGGTGGAAGTCGGCTTCTGGGCGTTCGCCTCTCCCTGCTCCCACCAGGCCAGCAACTGGCTCTGCGAAAACGCAACCGCCCCCGCCGCAAGGGTCCCCTTGGCGATGCAGTTTTCCAGCATCTGGCGGCGTGAAAGAGCAAAAGGCTTCATAGCGGGCTCTCCTTTTCCCTATTGAGCATAATATAAGGAACATGGTCTCGCGACGCTTTGTTTTAGGTGCCCCCGCGCTCCTCCCCTCGCGAGCCTTCGCCGCAAACGACCGGATCCAAATCGGCATCGTCGGCGCCGGCGGCCGCGCCCAACATCTGATGCGCTCCTTAGTAAAGATGCCCGCCGCCAAAATCGTTGGCATCTGCGACGTCTGGGACGCCAACCTTGAGAAGGCGGGTCAAGGTCTACCCACCACAAAGGATCACCACGAACTTCTGCAGCGCAAGGACATCGACGCCGTTCTCATCGCCGCCCCCGACCACCTGCACGTCCAACTCCTCACCGACGCCTGCAGCGCCGGCAAAGACGTCTACGTCGAAAAACCGTTAACGCACGAATTAAGCGAAGCTACCCAAGCCATCGACGCCCAGGCCAAGTCCAAAAGAATAGTCCAGGTCGGCATGCAGCAGCGCTCCATGCCCCACATCCAAAAAGCGCGCGACATCATCCGCTCCGGCAAGCTCGGCAAAATCCATAAGGTCCACCTCACCTGGAACCGCAACACCAACCGCGGCGGCGCCATCCCCCAAATCGATGCGAAAGCCGTCGACTGGACCCGCTTCCTCGGCCACGTCCCCGGCCAACCCTTCGATCCCTACCGCTTCCGCAACTGGCGCTGGTTCTGGGATTTCGGTGGCGGTACCTTCACGGATCTCATGGTTCACTGGATCGACGTAGCCCACTGGATTCTCGATCTCGATCCACCCGCCGAAGCCGTCGCCATCGGCGACAGCATGCGCCCCGAATGGCGCTGGCAAACGCCGGACACCGCACAGTGTCTCCTCCGCTATCCCAAGCAAGGTGTCCAGGCCTACTTCGAATCCACCTTTACCAACGCCCGCAACGCCGCCATGATCGAATTTATGGGCGACGAAGGCACCATCTACATCGATCGCGGCCGCTACGAGGTCCACCCCGAAATCGCGAAGAAGTCGTTCCCCTACGAAGAACAGATCCTCGGTCAGGGCCCGCGCGGTGCCGACTTCTACGATCAGCCCGACGGCGAACTCCTCCACCTGGAGAACTGGCTCGACGCCGTCCGCACGCGCAAACCCGCCGCCGCCCCCGTCGAAGCCGGCGTCATCTCGGCCTCCTCGGCCCACCTCGCCAACCTCGCCCTCCGCTCCGGCCAATCCGCCAAATGGCCCGCCGAAGAAGGCTTCGAATCCCTCTTCGACGGAACATCCCTCAACGGCTGGGAAGTTGACACACCCGGCCTCTGGAGCGTCCGTCACGGCATGATCGTCGGTAAGCACGACGGCATGAAGTACAACGACTTCCTCCGCACCAACCGCCACTACGGCGATTTCGAACTCCGCGTCCAGTTCCGCCTGATTAACGGATTCGGCAACAGCGGCGTGCAGTTCCGTTCGGAGCCCGCCAACATCCCCCACGAAGTCTCCGGCTACCAGGCCGACGTCGGCCAGCAATACTGGGGCTGCCTCTACGACGAATCCCGCCGCAAGAAAGTGCTCGTGCAAGCCCCCGCCGAATCTTTGAAGGACCTCGACAAGAACGGCTGGAACGAATACACCGTCCGCGCTCAAGGCCCGCACATCACGCTCAAGCTCAACGGAAAAACCACCGTCGATTACGAAGAAACAGAACCCGGCATAGCGCGCAATGGGTTCATCGCGTTGCAAGTCCACAGCGGCCCCAACATTGAAGTGCACTTCCGCAACATCCGCATTCGGGAGCTCCGTTAGCACGCCCGAATGTTGTACCTGCTCTTCTTCCTGTCCGGCTTCCCGGCGCTCATCTACCAAATCGTTTGGCAGCGCGCGCTATTCACCATATTCGGTGTCAACGTCGAATCGGTGACGCTAGTCGTCAGCGCCTTCATGCTCGGACTCGGCCTCGGCAGCCTCTCTGGCGGCGCGATATCGAAACGACCCCATGCCCCCATCCTGAAACTCTTCGGCGGCATGGAGCTAGGCATCGCCGCCTTCGGCCTGATCTCGTTGCCCTTATTCCAATGGGTCGCCACGCATATGGCCGGCGCCCCGCCCGCGCAGACATTCCTCTTAACTTTCGCCCTGGTGCTAATCCCGACCATCCTCATGGGTGCAACCCTCCCATTGCTGGTCACCCACCTCGTCCGCCAATCCGGCCACGTCGGCCGCTCGGTAGGTATTCTATATTTCGTCAACACGCTAGGCTCCGCCGTAGCCTGTTTCGTCGCCGCCTTCTACACGATGCGAGCCCTCGGCATGTCCGGCTCCGTCTACATGGCCGCAGCGATGAACGTCGTCGTAGGCATAAGCGTTCTGTTCCTCGATCGTGACGCCGTGATGCCATCCGCTCCCGCGGAAGCGCACGACGCGCCAACCATCAACTTCCCGATCGCCGTAATCGCCGCCGGCATCACCGGCTTCATCTCGCTCGGTTATGAAATCGTCTGGTACCGCGTCTACTCCTTCATTACCGGCGGCAGCCCCAAGAGCTTTTCGTTCGTTCTAGGCGCATTCCTCGCCGGAATAGCCTTCGGCTCGCTAGCCGCGCGAAAGCTCCGCGGCCATCTCATCGCCCCGTTAATCCTGATCGCCAACGTCCTTGCCTTTCTCTCCATTCCCCTGATCGCCTACGCCGTGCGGCACGTCTCATACGAGCTCACCCTCCCGCTGATCGCCCTCGCCGCCGGGCTGCTGGGCGCAACATTCCCCCTCATCTCGCACGCCGCAATCGACCCCGCCAAACCCGGCACCGGCCTCAGCTACCTCTATCTCGCCAACATCATCGGCTCCGCCCTGGGCAGCTATCTGATGGGCTTCGTGCTGATGGACATCTGGGGCCTCCGCAATATCGTCTACTTCCTCTTCTGGCTCGGAATGTTCGCCGCGATGATCATCCGGCGGCGCGGCATCGTAGCAGTCGCCCTTCTACTGATCGGCGTGTTCGCCGTCTATCCCCGCTACGACACCATCTATGAACGTCTCATGTACAAAGACGAATTCACACCGGAAGACCGCTTCACCGACATCGTCGAAACCCACAGCGGCGTAGTGACGGTCGACAGCGAAAAGCACATCTACGGTGGCGGCGCGCACGACGGCATCTTGACGACGAACCTGGAAACCGCCGACAGTTGCATCCGGCCCTTCTCTCTGAGCTACATCCACCCGAATCCCAAAGAGGTCCTATTAGTAGGCGTAGCCGGCGGCGCCTGGTCCCAGATCGTTGCGAATCATCCGCAAGTCGAGCGAGCGATAGCCATCGAAATCAACCCCGGCTATCTGGAAGTAATCAGCCGCTACAAGGAAGTAGCGCCGCTCCGCCACAACCCAAAGCTCAAAGTCGTAATCGACGACGGCCGCCGCTGGATGAACGCCCACTGCGATCAAAAATTCGACGCCATCTTAATGGACACCGTCCAACACTGGCGAGCCAACGCCACTAACCTGCTCTCCGTAGAAATGTTCACGTTAGCCCGAAGCATGTTGAAACCCGGCGGCGTAATCTACTTCAACACCACCTGGTCCGACGACGTACAAAAGACCGCCACAACCCTCTTCCCCCACGCCCTCCGCTTCGGCCCATTCCTGGCGGTAAGCGACAGCCCGTTAGAACTCAGCGAGCCGCGTTGGCGCCATACGCTTGAACGCTACACGCTAGACGGGAAGCCCCTGAGAATCTCCGTATCCCGCCTAAACCAAATCAGCAAATACCTCCAAACAACGGACGAAACCGGCAACGAACACCTCGCCACCGAACGCGCGGAAAGTATCCGCCGCCGCACCCGCCCCGCCCGCATCATCACCGATGACAACATGGCACCAGAATGGGCGCGATAAAAATCAGGGCCATGACTACCAACGTCGAAGATCCACAAATGACCAATTGGTCCGTCCTGCTACACACCGTCAGTCCGAAGCGGCGCTTAAGAATTATCGAGACCGATACACTGAATAGCCGACCTTATTCTTCGAGAGTCCAGGGCACGAGGTGCGGAAACCAATTTAATGATGGCCACCACTAGTGTCCGGCTAACGCGACTTGCCTGGCCCATAAGTTCAATGGAGAGCATGCTTTCGGGGCTAGTATAAGCGTTTTCGATTTGAAATTCCGTTGGCTAGGTGTGGGCTGCCACGAGCTGTTAGGAGTTTTCGACAATGAGGGATGAATGCAGGCCGTCTCGTCTTCTCGCAGATTATGATCCATCTTCCGGCGGACGAATTTCACCGATGTGTGAGGCGATATGCCGGAGACAAACGACATCGCGGCTTCTCGTGTATGGACCAATTCTTGGCCATGGCATTCGCCCAGTTGACGTGGCGGGAGAGTCTGCGTGACATCGAGGCATGCCTGCGGTCATTGCAACCGCACCTCTACCATATGGGATTTCGAGGTCGTGTTTCGAAGTCCACATTGGCCGACGCGAACGAAACTCACGATTGGAGAATCTGGGCCGATCTGGCGCAAGTGCTCATCGGGATCGCGCGTCCTCTTTATGCCGGCGACCCAATCGACGTGGACTTGAACGATACCGTTTATGCGCTCGACTCGACCACGATTGACCTGTGCCTGTCTTTGTTTCCGTGGGCGCGGTTCCGCGTTCACAAAGCGGCCGTCAAACTGATCTTCGGTTAGTGGCGGACGTTCGTGTCCGGACTACGAAAACGCGGGCGCCTGTGTAGGGTGGGGTGACCCGATATCCGTGGACCTGCACATCTCGCCGGCGGACGAAACTCCAGTAGCCTTGAATCCAGAAGCAGCCAGCCGCGTGTATGAACACCCGAGCAGCGCAATACCCCGATGATGTTGACGGGGCCGAGCATTTCCTGGATTTCTGGTGCGTTGGGGTCCGCGGCGGTGGACTGCTGCACCGATGGGGAATATGATATTGGTATGCTGATCGAAGTCAACGTGGATGAGGCGCAGAAAAATCTCTCCCGGTTGCTGGCGCAGGCGATTGCCGGCGAAGAGGTCATCATTACTCAACCTGGACAACCCGTCGTAAAGTTGACGCCAGTCGCTTCGGTTCCTTTTCAAAGGAAGCTAGGAACTGCGAAGGGCGATTTCATCGTTCCGTCCGATTTTGATGCCCCACTTCCAGATCACGTCCTCGCAGAATTCGAGAAATGAAGGCGTTGCTGGATACCCACTCATTTTTGTGGGCCATTACTGAGGACAGCCGACTCCCTATTGCGCACCGCGATATTTTCCTAGACCCAGCTAATGAGGTGTACTTGAGTTTGGCGAGCGTCTGGGAGATTCTCATCAAAGTCGGCATCGGAAAGTTACCGCTCCCTCTCCCAGCAATCGAGTACATCGAATCGCAGCTTCGAGAGAATCGGATTGCGACCCTTGCAATTCGACCTGAACACCTAGCCGAGCTAGAGACGCTGCCCCTTATCATCGAGACCCATTTGACAGGATGCTGATCGCACAGGCCCGCGTGGAAGGCATGACGCTATTGTCTTCCGACTTGGCAATGCGCCGATACGAGGTTAAGCTGAAGTAGGTTGAAACCGGCGAAAGTCATCCAATGGTCAATGTTTCTCAAATAAATATCGATTCTTTATATTGGCATTAAAGTACTTTCCCTTGGACTCAGCCCCCATAAGTCCGTCAAATTCGCTCTGTGGCACGCCTGCATATCCATATACCGATCCGAAGATCACACCGCCGTAAACTAAACCCATGACCCTCCCCCGCCGCGCCCTCCTCCCGGCGATCGCCACATGGGCCCAACCCACCCCCAACTGGATCTCCATGTTCGACGGCAACACCCTCGGCGACTGGAAAGAAGCCCCCTTCGAAGGCCGCGGCAAAATCACCACCATCAAAAACACAATCCAACTAGGCAAAGGCCGCATCACAGGCATCGCCTGGACCGGCGCCTTCCCCAAATCCAACTACGAAATCCGCTTCGAAGCCGTCCGAATCACAGGCAAGGATTTCTTCGCCGGCATCACCTTCCCCGTCAACGACACCCACTGCACCTGGATCAACGGCGGCTGGGACGGCACCGTCGTCGGCCTCTCGAATCTCGACGGAAACGACGCCTCCGAAAACGACACCTCCACCTCCCGCGACTTCGAAACCGGCCGCTGGTACGCCTTCCGCCTCGCTGTGGCCCCAAACAGAATCCAGGCCTGGATCGACAACGCCGAAATCATCAATGTCGACATCACCAAGCGCCGTGTCTCTATCCGCTTCGACGATCTCGACCTCTGCCTGCCCTTGGGCTTCGCCTCCTACGCCACCGAAGCCGGCTTGCGAAATATCGCCTGGCGCCGCCTTGCTATATAATCCCTCAAGCAGAGAAAACCTATGAACCGGCGATATTTCATGATGAGTTCCGCGGCCGCTACGGCCGCACAAGCCGTCCGCACCACCGCCAGCCCCAACGACACCGTTCGCGTCGCCGTCGTCGGATGCGGCGGCCGGGGCGCAAGCCACATGGGCGCATGGACAGGCATGCCCAACGTCTCGCTCGCGGCTCTCGTCGATGTCGACGACACCCACGCCGAACGCTACATCGGCCAGTTGCAGCGCCGCGGCAAGGACCCCGTACCCACCATGCGCGACATCCGCAGGGTGCTCGACGACAAAAACATCGACGCCGTATCCATCGCTACGCCCAACCACTGGCACACCCTGCAGACTATCTGGGCCTGCCAGGCCGGCAAAGACGTCTATGTCGAAAAACCTTGCTCGCACAATGTCTTCGAATCCCGCCAGATCGTCGCCGCCGCGCGCAAGTACAACCGCATGGTGCAGCAGGGCAGCCAGAGCCGCTCCTCGCCCGCGCTCCAGGAAGCCGTGCAGAAGATGAAGGCCGGCGAATTCGGCGAAATCTACCTTTCCCGCGGTCTCTGCTTCAAGTCCCGCAACACCATCGGCAAAACCCCCGTCGAACCGGTGCCGCCCGGCGTCGACTACGATATGTGGACCGGCCCCGCGCCCGTTCGCCCCTTTACCAAGAACCGCTTCCACTACAACTGGCACTGGTTCTGGGACACCGGCAACGGCGACCTCGGCAACCAGGGCATCCATGAGGTCGACATCGCCCGCTGGGGCCTCGGCGTCACCCATCCCACCAAGGTCAGTGCCATCGGTGGCAAGTTCATGTTCGACGACGACCAGGAAACGCCCAACACCCTCAACTGCGCCTTCGAATTCAACGCCAACGGCAAACCGAAGATGATGGAATTCGAAGTCCGCCACTGGTACAGCAACCACGAAGCCGGCATCAGCGGCGAACGCCCCGGCAACACCATCGGCAACACGTTCTATGGGGCTGACGGCTACCTCGTCATCGACAACTACAACAAGTACTACAGCTTCCTCGGCAAGGATCACAAGCCCGGGCCGTCGCGCACCGAACGCGATAACCACTTCGAGAACTTCATCTCCGCCGTCCGCAGCCGTAAGAAGGAAGACTTAAATGCTGAGATCGAAGAGGGTGCCATGTCTTGCGTCCTCGTGCATCTGGCTAATATCTCCTACCGGCTTGGCCGCACCCTCCACTGGGATGAAAAGACCTGGACGTGCAAGGGCGACGCCGAAGCCACCAAAATGTTGACGCGCAACTACCGCGCCCCCTACATCGTGCCGGCGAAAGTCTAGGATTCTACCGAGCTGCGCGCGGCAGCAAGCGGTTTAGGAGACCCCTTCGGGTCAACCCCGGAGGAGATCGAAGACGTGCGCGTCCTACCGCAATCCCCGCCGGCGAATGATCGGACGGCTCACCGCCGACCCGCCCTCACCCTCCCAAGCCTCAATAGCCGCGCGCCGGGCCTCATCATGTCGATCAGTCACTCCGACATACGCCTCACGGGCGTGCGCCATCCATTCGAGCGGATGGCTACGGACATGTCCATCGGTCTCCTCAATGTCGGCCCATTTCGGATCGGCTCTCAGCGATAGGAACGTGCCGGCGGTCCCTTGGTAGGGGCCCAATGCCAACATCACCGGTTCTCCCGGGACAAACAACTCGCTCTTTTCCTGCATGGGCTGCCGCCCTTTCCGTTTCTAAACGCCTTTCGTCCGCCAAGGGGAGACGACGGCGCCCGCCGGTGTGGTGCGCTGCTTGCGGAACGCTCGTCTGCTCGACTCAGCCTGCCGGTCCGCTTCACGCCGGCTTGCTACCTGGCGCGCATCTCCCTCGGTGAACTCCACCACTGCCTCTGGCTCTTGCCCCGATCGCTCCAGAATGCCGCGGCACAGCAGCGGCAACTCCTGAACACTGATCCCGTATCGCCGCGCCACCGCTAAGTCCGCCTTCACCTTGCACTCGACGGTACTGCGGTCGCTGCGAACATATCGGAATCCAAAAACACGAAACCCGGATTCGGAGGTAAATCCCGTAAGCGTAAACTGCATCGCATCTCGCACGCTGTTTTTTTGTCCTTTTTCCTGAAGTCTCATTCCTGCCTCTATTGACGTCTTGCTGCCTTTGCATTGCGCGTCGGCTTGTATTCGAGAATCAGTTGGTCCCGCCGGCTCGTCCAATTGGCTACCCTCGATATCTCGAAGACAAATCCAGTCGGCCTACGATCCATTCCAGGCGCGTCGAACTCCTGGAGCAGGCTCCTAAGCGAGGCATGGAGATTGTCCGTGCCCTCGATCAGAATCCACTCGCTCGCATTCGAGACTCCGTAGATTCCTGCCTCGGAAGGCGCATAAGCGTCGATGCCGGCGGGAGTCAGCGGACGGGGGAATGGTGGATTAAAGGGCATCGGATCCTTCCTGGTTTCTGCCTGCGGGCCGCGGGTTCAGATCCTGCTGGGGAGTCGGAGTCCACAAGCGTCATCGCCGGCGCGGAGCCGCCGCGATCGACGAAATAGTCAAATTCGACTGATTCCGCCACGTGTGTCCAGCCCAGGCAATCAGAAGCGCGCTTCCGGCCATCGCGGTCGTCATCGAGCCGTACCCGCCAGGCCCCGTTATCAGAACGAGGGCGGGCACGAAAACGAAAGCCAGCAACAGCAGAGTGACCGTCTGGGTATACTTCGTCCCTATGGATCTCTCTTGGACACTGAACATAGCAACCTCCCGGTTGACAAACGACTCTAAGGGGGAGGGACGGAATGGCTGACTTAGTTCAGTAGATCCGTGGCAAAACGGAATTGCCCTGCCATCCCCGAGTATGCGCGATGGTGCACCCAGTGTCAAGCCAAGCGCCGGCACGCAAACGCGCCTAACCGCCGTATTCCCGAAGCACCGCCACAACGCCCGTGTGCCCCATCTTCTCAGCCCATGCCCTCGGATGCGCCCACTCCTCGGCGCTCGCTTCCACCGGATCGGCTCCCCGTTCGAGCAGCACTCTCGCCACTCCCTCGCGCCCCCAACGGCACGCCCACCCGAGCGCCGTACTCTTCAACAGATCGTCGCGCCCCGCCGTCTCCGCACCCGCCTCCAACAACGCCACCGCAAACGCGGCCGCCTCCTCATCCGTCACCCAGCTTCCCATTGAAGCCACCTCATGCAACGCCGTCCGTCCGAATCCCCCAACGACGTTCGGACTGCACCGCTGCAGAATCAGTCGAAAACACGTCAAATACGTCCCACGGTCAAACTCACGGTTCCCCGCGTACAGCCATGGAATGTGATGCCAAAACGAAAGCGGTTCCGTCAGCCATCGGAACCACTTCGGATCGTCCCGCGGCAGATCGATCCTCTCCAGCGCCATCCGGACAATCTCCGGATCTCCGCCGCTGGCCCCGTAATGCAGCAGTTCCACCGCCACGGATTCATCGACAAGCATCTGCCGGGCCAGCTCAGTCTGCCGGTAGATCGCGGCAATATCCGCGGTCACGATGCCCCCGTGCCGGCGCAACAGCTCCACCATCTCCCATTGCCGGTGGCTGTACGCGCTGTACACTGCCGATCCGCTCGAATCCACATGCACATTCGGGCTCGCTCCCCGTTCGAGCAGCAGCTCCGCCATCTCACGCCGCCCCCTCGCCGCGCACTCCCACAGCGGAAACCCCTGTGAGTACGCCACCCAATCCCCTTCCCCCGACGACACTCGTTCGTCCGGATCGAATCCAAAGTCCAGCAACAGCCGCAGCATATCCAAACGGTCGTGCCGGGCCGCCACCGTCAACAATCCGCCGTCACTCCAACGCACCGGGTTCACCAACTCCCCCTTGGCGTGCCGCTCCCGCAGCCACTCCGCATCGCCCGAAGCAACCGCCGCGCGCGCGGCCTCATCGCCGATTGGCGCCGCCTCCGGTTCACTCTCCGGTTCAACACTGGGCCGCCGCCGCTCTTCTTCCTCGATGACGGCAACAATCTCGCTATATCCGCGCTCCTTCGCCATTGTCCACGCCCTCGTCGCGTCACGATGGGGATGAATGCCCTCGCGCGCACTCGCCCCATGCCGCATCAGCAGCCGCACCATCTCCGGCAACCTGCTCATCACCGCAAAATGAATCGGCCGGCGCTCGTCCCCGTATGACATCGTCAGATCGGCAAGCTCCGGCCGCGCTCGCAGCATCGTCCGCACCATCGCCATATCTCCGGCGCCAACGGCATCCGCCAGCCGCCGCACGGTCACGCCGTCCACATAAGCTTTTAGCTTCGCCCAGCTATCGAAACCGTAGCTCCGCGCCAGCGCCAGTTGCGCCTCATAGAGCGCGAATCGCAAGGGGTCGGCTGCGCGGTAGTGCGCATTCACTTCTCTAACAGCCGCCTCGTCTCCGGCGGCGAATCCGCCTTGCAACTCCTTCGCCTGTCGCTTCAGTTGCTCAAGATCCGGCTGCCTGCGCATCCGGCGGGTAGGTAATTTCTGTTTCACAATGAGCCCTTTCCATAGCGCCCGGTGTCCGCGTGCTCGGGCAGAAAGAGTTCATCCAAAGGATCGGCAACACCACAACACTCAGGCGGACGCAGTCCTTCCCGCGGACACGGTGGCGCCCTGAACGCGCCACCAACAGCATAACAACCGAGCGCCCGCTGGCGTTTGGCTCTCTGGGACAGGAGGCGTTTCCGACTCTAGAAGAACTGAATGGCGGGAAGCATTCCCTGCCGCGATCTTGTCTGGTATCCTGCCGGCGTATCGGCTTATTCGAGGAATCTTAGCCTATGCGAGAAATGCTCCGTTGGTTCTGCTTGGCCCTTTCGATCTTCGCTCCCGGTTCCGTTTCGGCCCTTGCTCATGAATCGAGATGTACTGGCAGCTTTACCTGGGAGCCAGGGGACTCGCTCCCCAGCGCCGCGTGCAACATACCCAACACTGGAAACGTACCGGTCACTGCTTTCGCCGCCGTGGATGCCGACGCCGCCCGGTGGCTCACCGTCACACCGGCTAGCACCGTTATCCCTGCCGGCCAAAGTCAGACCTTTCAAATTGCATTGAGCCCCAAATCGCTTTTGGCTGGCACGCATTCAGGTAGCTACAGGCTGACCTCTGTCTCCGGCACTTCGAGATCGGAATCCGTTTACGATGTGGCGCTGACGGTCAAAGGCACTGCTGTGCCCCGTGCGGCCGAGTCAACCGTTACCCTTGCCTGTACTTCTTCATTCCGGGCGGAATTTGGATCGACCACCACATTGCCGGGCACCTGCACGCTCTCCCCGCGGGACAGCGCTTACACCTTTACTCTCACGGCCTCGCAACCCTGGCTCCGCTTCAAAGCACCAGGCGGCTCCGTGATGCCAAATGAGCCGGGACGCGCCGAATTTGCCGTCGATCCGGCAGGACTGGCGCCGGGCACGTACGTGGTGTTTATCAACGCCCGCTCTTCGCTGGCACCCGATCCACCCAGCGCCGTAGTCGTGCTGAACATCAGCCCAGCGCCGCCCAAATCGGCACTCACTGTGAGTCAGAGCGAATTGGCGTTTCGAAACTCTGTCGGATCCCCGTGGCCGGCGCCGCAGGAGATTTCGGTTTCCGGCACTCAAGAACCCCTACCGCTCGCTGTTTCCGTGAAGACATCCCGCGGCGGCGAGTGGCTATTCGCGGCGCTGAGCGCCAACGTCACACCCGCGCGGCTGGCCATCGCCGTCAGCGGCGATCGATTGGCTCCAGGCAGATATGACGGGACGGTCACGATTTCCCGTCCGGGTTCGACGGCAATGCCGGTCGATGTCCGGGTGTCCCTGGTGGTGGACGCTACCATCTCGCTGACCTATCACCTGCAGGCTCCACCGCCGGAGCCGAAGTGTTTTGCGGTTTTCGCCGATGGTGAGTCGCTACCCATTGCGGTTTCTGTTTCTGTATCGCAGGGCGAATGGCTCGTCGTG
Source organism: Acidobacteriota bacterium (assembly GCA_016185425.1). GTDB lineage: Bacteria > Acidobacteriota > Terriglobia > Bryobacterales > Bryobacteraceae. The sequence continues at coordinate 264,842 of JACPNQ010000019.1, forward strand.
GAACCGGCTAACGCGGCGTCCCCCAATTTCCTTTGCGTGAGCGCACGGACCGGCGGCATGAGCGCCGGCGAGTATTTGGGCCGTTTCGTGTTGTCGCCGGGCGGGTTGAACGTGGACGTGAAACTCACCCTTACACCTCCGCCCCGATTGGTGGCCGTGCCGGGTACGCTCAGCTTCCTGGTGGAGCCGGGCAAGACTCCGGCACCGCAGACCGCGAAGATCATCCAGGAGAACAACGCCACCGAAATCCCGGTGACGGCCAGTGTGAACGCCGAGGCGCAGGGATGGCTGCGCGTTACGCCTGGCACCGGCGAGACTCCAATGGAGGTACGGCTCTCGATCGAGACGGCGAAACTCACGCCCGGAAAATATGGCGGCGTGGTGCGGATCGCCTCCACCCGCGAGGGCGGGCCGGTGGTGGATCTGCCGGTGAACGTGGATGTTCCGGCGGTGATGATCAGTGTCGCAACGCCGGTGATCACGCTGAACTACGCGGTCGGAACAAACGGGACAGCGCCCCAATCCGTCATCGTGCTGGCAATGGATTCCACGGGCCGCAGCTTCAATGTGGCCTATCGAATCACAACCACTGACGCCGCTGGGACCAGAAAAGGGCCGGATTGGCTGGTTGTTTCGGCTGCTGCCGCAACGACGCCCGCTCCGTTCCTGGTGAGCTTGCAAACGGATCAGTTGGTGCGCGGGACGTATTCCGCAAACATCGTGGTGGAGGCTCCTGGTACAACGAACGGCAAGGTGACGGTCCCGGTGAACCTGACGGTGGTGAACGCGCTACTGATTGCCGAGCCGGCGAACTTGACCTTGGAGGTTCCTTACGGCACGCGGCTGGTGGAGAAGCGCCAGATCACGGTGCGTAGCAGCGATGCAAAGACACCGATGTCCTTCAGCGCAGACGCTCGGGTCGAGTCCGGGCGAAACTGGCTGTCGCTGCTGCTCCCTGTGTCCCCTTCGACGCCGGCAAACCTTACCGTCGGCATTGATTCGTCCGATCTACCGTCAGGGGCTTATCGCGGAACGATCGTGCTCACTTCCACCGATTCCTCGAATCGAACGGTGCCGATTCCGATCACACTCGTCGTGAGGAGGTTGACGGCTATTCAGATCGTTCCATCGAGTGTCGAATTCAGCTATCAAATCGGCTATTCATTGCCTCAACCCAAGGTGGTACGGATTGCAGGAGAGACAACAGCATTTCGAACGAGTATTCCCGGGGGAGCCAGTTGGATGGGCACTTCGGAGAGCGGTGGCACGACGCCGTCTGTGATTACCGTTTCTGTCAATCCAGCCGGACTGGCTCCGGGGACGTATTCCGCCGGATTGCGCGTTGAGCCGATGAGCTCCGAGATCGAAACGCGGATCATCCGGGTGAGCCTGACCATCACTGCGGCCCCCCGGCCCATTGTGAGTCCGTCTTCTTTCGAGTACGAGGCGCCGCAAGGGAGCATGGCTCCGATTCACGGGAACATTGAAGTTCGTACGAACGGCAATCTCCTTAGTATCACGGCGTCGGGCCTGTCGCAGTCCGGAAACTGGCTGAGTTCCTCCGGGGTTTACGTCATGGGCTCACTTGATTTGGTTCATGGAACGATTCTCGAGAGTCCTGTCAACATTCCGTTCCGCATTAATCCTGGCGGTTTGGCGGCAGGGTCGTATAAGGGGGCGATTGAGTTGGCGCCGGAAGGTCAGGACGAACGCATCCTGGTCCCGGTCAGCCTGCTCATCCGGCCCGTGAACCTGACTCTACCGATTGTTTCCGACGGCGGCGGCACAAAGATGGCGATCACGCTGTTGAGCCTGGACCAGTCGGAGGCTACTTACACGATCCGGCTCTATCAGCAGGATGGACAGCCAATGGTGGTGCCGTTAGCCAACGGCGGCCGTGTTCAGGAGATCACGGGTCGCATTCCGGCGGGCGGGGTTCACACGATCGAGACGACCGGTACCGACCCGGCAACGATTCAGGGATGGGCGGAGATTGTCAGCCTGCAACGGGTGGGCGGATATGCGTCCATCGTGAGCCAGCCCACGGAGGGCGCGTCCTCCCCGACGGCAATCCCCCTGCATCTTCCGCAGGGAAAAGGCGCACTGGCGCCTTTTGACAATACGCTGGGCGGTACGACAGCGGTGACGGTGGTGAATCCCGCTTCCAGCCAGACAACGGTGGGCATCATTGTGCGGGCTGAAGATGGCGTAGAGCTTGGGACGCTAGCGATCACGCTGGAAGCGCGGTCTGCCACGTCCGTTTCGATCGGAGCCGCGGATGGGAGCAGAGGAACGGTGGAGTTCTCATCCAGCGCGGGGGATATTGCGGTGTACGCGGCCAGGAAGTGGAATGACCGGAGTACGGCGTTGCCCTCGCAGCGGTATCCTCGAGTGGACAGCACCGAAGCGCGAAGCCGGCTGATTCCTCATTTCGTCGACGGTGCGGGGCAGAGGAGTGCGATCGTCCTGATGAATTCGGGCCGAGCGGCTGCCTCGTTCTCTCTGGCTTTCCGGGACAACTATGGAAGCACCGTGGCGTTTCCGATTGCGGACGCCGGACAGACGCGTGAGTACTCGGATATGTTGGCGCCGGGAGCCGTTCGATTCCTGGAAACGGCCGGCGCGGGAGCAAGGCTGCAGGAGGGGACGGTCGAGCTGACCAGCCCGAATTCGGTTACGGGTACTGTCGTGTACCTTTCGGCAGGCGGGTCCCGTGGATCCGGCGCGGCCGATGTGGATGCGCCAACGGGAAGAGGCCTGTTGTTACCGTTCGACGCGACGCAGGGGGGTGATACCTATCTTGCGATTGCGAACCCTGGCGTGGCGCGGGCTGGCAATACGTTCCTGCGAGCGCACGGGGAGGACGGCCAGAGTTTGGGTACGGCTGATTTGCCGCTGGCGGTGTTCAACCGGAAGTACGTCAGGGCTACCACGCTCTTTCCGGCAGCGAACGGGCGCAGGGGGGTGATTGAGGTTGTGGGGCCGGAGGTTGCACTGATTGGAATTCAGACTGCGGCTAATGGAACGACGACGTTTGTGGCGCCGGTGCGGTGATGGGTTGCTAAACAACCACCGCTATAAGGCGTGGGGTTGAGTTGCGACTGAAACTCGCAGGGCGCGGCTAAAGCCGCCTGAAGGGCGTCCAGGCTCAAGCCGGCTTGAGGCTCGGCGGGCGCTGTAATCTTGAACCCCTGATCATCTTCATCCCACTTTTGGTTCTCGATATACTCCCGAATCGTCGCTTCGTCGACCGCGCCCACCGTCGCGCAGAAGTATCCGCGTGCCCACAGATGCTGGCCCCAGTACCGCTTCCTTAGCTCGGGGAACTCGTCCTGCAACCTTCTCGACGACCGGCTCTTAATGTACTGCACCAGTTTCGCCGGGGCCAAGTCCGCAGGTACCCACAACAGCATATGCAAGTGGTCCGGCGACACCGATCCACGCACGATCACCACATCTCGCGCCTCGCAGATCTGCCGGATCAAGTCTCTGGCTCGCTCCGCGACCCGCCCCTTCAGCACCTTGTTCCAGGTGCGGCGGAGGGATCGGGTCATGCTTTCGAACCTTTGAGGGTGATGAAGCGGGAAAGGATTTCGGCCCGCCGTGCCGCTGACACAGACGCCGTCGCAGCCCTTCGATTCGAGTAGCGCAAAAATACCCCTTGACTGCTTCCATACTTCGATTAATATGGAATTATGGAAGCACGCCATGGCCGGTAAACAAAACGCGGAACAAATTGCGCGCTTCGCGGACATGTTCACTGCAATGGGAACAGAACCAAGGCTGCGTATCATGCAGCTCCTCTTGTCCGCTCACCCGCAAGGACTGGTCGTAGGCGAGATTGGCGCCGAGCTCGATATCCCTAGCTCCACCCTCTCGCACCACTTGGAAAAGCTGAAAAACGAAGATTTGGTAAAGGTTCGCAGGGAAGGAACGTTCCTCTGGTACTCAGCCAATACCGAGGCGTTGCGGGAACTGCTTGGCTTCCTGTACGCCGAGTGCTGCACACGCAACAAAGCGATCGAACCGAAAGCCATCGTCTCCATCTGTAAATGAAAGGGCCAACCATGAGCACATCGTCTGTGAAAGAAGTCGTCAAGGAAAAGTACGGGCAGGCCGCGCTTCGCGTAAAGGCAGGCGCTGGAAACTCGTGCTGCGGAGGATCGGCGGCGCTGGAAGCGTCGTGCGATCCGATCACCTCCAATCTCTACAACACCGCACAAGAGGGCGAAGTGCCGGACACGGCCATGAAAGCCTCGCTCGGCTGCGGCAACCCTACCGCGCTCGCGGAGCTAAAGCCCGGTGAAACCGTGCTCGATCTCGGCTCTGGCGGCGGCATTGATGTCCTCCTCTCCGCGCGGCGCGTTGGGCCGGCCGGCAAAGCCTACGGCCTCGATATGACCGAGGAAATGCTGGCCCTCGCCGAAGAAAACAAGGCCAAGAGTGGTCTGACGAACGCCGAATTCCTCAAAGGCGAAATCGAGAACATCCCCCTCCCCGATAATTCGGTCGACGTGATCATCTCGAATTGCGTCATCAATCTTTCCGGCGATAAGGACAGGGTTCTCAAAGAGGCTTTCCGCGTCCTGAAGCCGGGCGGCCGCTTCGCCGTGTCGGATGTCGTTGTCCGGGGCGGTGTGCCCGCCGGGATCAGAAAGAACATGGAGCTCTGGGTCGGCTGCGTGGCCGGAGCCCTGAGCGACTACGAATATGTAGCCAAGCTCACCAAGGCCGGATTTGACGACATCGAGATCGAGCCAACCCGCGTCTACAGCGTCGAGGATGCCCGCACCTTCCTCGCGGCGCAAGGCCTCAATGTCGATGCGCTGGCGCAACAGGTTGAGGGCAAATTCATCAGCGCCTTCGTCCGGGCAACCAAAACCGCGGGCGCTTGCTGCGCACCGGGCTGCTGCGCCTAGCAACCATTCACTGCGTGCCCTTAGCCTTCGGCAACACGTCCAAAATCTCCGCGGCCGTAGTACGCCCGCCATGGGACTTTACGACCTTACTGAAAAACACCATCCCTTCCCGATCGATCACAAAGGTCGCCGGATAGGCCGTTTCTTTAGGCGCATCCCATCGAAGGCCATAGGAATTGGTGAATTCGTAACCCGCATCGAGCAGCAAATCGAAATGATCCGGCATCGCCTTGTTCGCCAGGAACTCCGTGGCCTTCTCACCCAGATTCTGCGGCGGTCCCGGGTACACCAGCACAACGCGCGCTCCGCGCTCGGCAAACGCCTGTGACTTCTGGATAAACTCCTGGGCCTGCCGGTTGCAGTACGGGCACTGGTAGCCAGGGAAACCCCGCAGCACAATCAGGACCACCGGCCCCTTCGACATCCTCTCGGAAAGGTGAACCGTTTTTCCCCTGAATGGTCGGAAGCGCAAAGTCCCGCGCCTTGCTGCCAACTGTGGGTGGCTCGGCGGCAATCATTGACAGCATCGAGGCGATGACAAATAACGATCGGTAAAGCATAACCACCAACAGCCGCGCGGTCGGCCCTTTTATTCCCGTCCGCCAAACATTTTGTGGCTTTTCTTCCATCGAAACCCTTTTGCCGATTCCGCATCGAAAGAACATGGTTCTCACGCGCGTGCCGGTCCTTGGACTGTTGGCGGTTCTCACTGCAACGGGCGCGATCGCGCAGCCCCGATACTTCATCGGCGCCGGACCCGGCATATCGATCCTCTCCGGCGGTTCCGGCTCGCAGGTCACCGCATCCGCCGCCGCCATCTCCAACTACGAACCCAAGGCCGGTGCCGAAGCGCACGTCTTTGGCGGATGGCACCCCTGGGAGTACCTCAGCGTACAGGCCGCTTGGTCCGCCAGTAGGAACGGCCTCACCTTCAACGCAACTACTCCCAACGGCTTCTATCGGCAACAACGCAAGAGCTCACAGCAGAATGTAGGAGCCGATGCCCTGCTCTACTTTCGCGAGCGAAAAAGCCCGGTCCGGCCTTTTCTATCCGTCGGCTTGAATCACATGTGGTTCAGCAGCGACCCCACCTCCACAACCGCATCCGGCGGCGCTCTTCTCCCGCCGCCTCGATATACCGGCCGCGCTTGGGGACTGCGCGTAGCCGCTGGCGCTGACCTCGTGCGCCGCAACGGATGGGGCTTCCGCTACGCCTTCATGGAGCACCTGCAGCAGCGCAACGTCATCGGCCTCCGTTTGGAGCCCGCGGCGCGCCGCCAGTTGATGACCTTCCAACACATCTTCGGCATCGTCAAATACTTCTGAACTTAACGGTTCTGGAAATCGGCGTACGGACAGCCCGGCCACCAGATCGGCGCATCTTCAAACGTCTCCGCAAGCAGGCGCGCATGGCACACGCGGCACGGATTACGGCTCTTGAGATCCTCGCCGATCGGCGCAATCGCAACCAAATGCTCAAACACGCACAGGTCACGCCCGCGGGCTCTGCACTCGGAAAGGCTCATCAGCGTCCCCTCCGCGGCCTCCGCCTGCACCAGCGCCGAAAACAGCCGCGACTTCAAAACCGAAGGCGCATCGACACGGCATTCGCCCGCCGCCGCGATCTGCTGAAAGAGAAGATCGTCGTTATTCATGCGACCACCTCTCTTTGAAGTGCGCTCGTGCCCGCGCAAGGAGTCGCTCCACCGCTTTTTCTGACTTTCCGATCAACATCCCAATATCGCGCGAGTTCTTCTGCTCCCAATAACGCCACAACAGGATAGTCGCGTAGTGCTCTGGCAGAGCCGCAATCACCGCCGACGCGCGCGCCGCCAGAAGCCGGCGGTCTAATTCGACGTCAATCTCGGGCTCGCTGCCGGCCGCTACCGGAAGCTCAGCTGTACCCTCCTCCCAAATCTCCATCCGGCTCAGGCGATCTCGATAATGATCTTCCACTTTGTGCCTGGCGATGCCAAGGATCCAGCCCTCCAGCTCCGCTTCCGCTCGGAACGATCCCAACCGCTGCCACGCCGCCAGAAACGTCTCGTGCACCAGGTCGTCCACTTGCTCAAAGCGAGGTGCAAGACGCGACCGCACATAGCTATAAACCCGCCCCGAGAACAACTGAACGAATTCCGCCGTGGCCTTTCGATCTCTTTTGAGCACGGCCCGCACCAGTTCCGCATCGTCCATTCGACTGCCGGACGCGCGTACCGTCGCCTGCCCGAAAAACACGGCAAGCTCAAGGGCCTGACTGGACGATATCGACACCATACACAAGATGAGTCGGAGGACAGCACTTATTCCCCCCTCGATAGAAAAAACGGTAACACTTGAAAACACCCGGGCGAAGAGCGGGGGATCTCCCAACGTGCCCCGACCCCTCCATCGTGAAGCGAATCGGTACCAAACGCATATGCTTCCATTCGATTTCCCATGAGGAGCTCTTCCAGAATGAAAATGAGTCGTCAACACGCCTTCGTGTTTCTCTGCCTCTGCGCCGTCGCCAACGCGCAGACTCCGCCCGGGCCCGGTTGCCGTATCGACGCGGCCTCGCCCTCCATCGGCGCTGACGTGCCCGAAACCTACTTTGGCCCCGCCCCTTCCTCTGTACAGAAGGAATTGGTCGGACCGCTCCAACTGCTTACCGCCGGTCAGTTGGATCAACGCGCGGCAACCCTGCGATTACCCCTCTATAAAGGAAAAATTCGCAACGGCAACCGTACCGTCTGGTACGTCCTCACCGACACAACAGACAAGAACAATGCGGAGGCGCTCGGTCTGAATTTCTCGGCGAAACTCTTCTACTCCGCGGGCACATCCCGCTCCGTGCGCAGCGCCCGGCTAATGAAGGATGGCACGCTTGAGTTCGAGAGCGGCGCTGTCGATTTCGCGCCGGAACACCGCGTCGTGCCCGCAAACGGCGATGCCCCATTCCCCCCCGCCGTCGCCGAGCCCGGTTCCATCGGAGATCGCGACTACAGCCCCCTCGTGAGAATCGAAAACGCCGGTGGACACATCTACAACGCGCCAATCATCGCCATGGGTGACAACATCCAGGAGTTCATGGCCGGTGGGAAACCCAATTACTCACTCGTTCACGACAAGGTTGTCTCCATAAGCATTAGCCCCACAAATGCGTTCGCCTCCACCGTCACGCTCGCGCTCACCACGGGGTTCAGCTTCGCGAAACCGGTCCTCTATCTGAGCACCGATGCATCAGCGACCCTCCCCGCGGCTCTGGAAGGCGCCACGCTTGCTCCGGGTTTGGCTGACATCGACGTTGGCAATGACGACAGTGCCTTCAGCGCCGTCGAGCGCCTCTTTCTTACCGTCAACGGCCCCACCGGCTGCGATAACCCGCAACGGCAGGGACTCTTCAGCGCCCTCACCGACGGCCGCGGCCCCCTCAACGTGCTGGGCGGAATTCCCACCGTCGCCACCGACTACAGCCCGCTCTGGGACGTCAACGTCGGCGAGTGGACCCCGAACGCGATCGCCCGCGGCTGGCGTTCGCGCGTAATTGAGGAATTCCAGATCCTCGCGCTCGTCGAGGCCGGCGCCATCACCGGGCCCGGTGGGGCAAAATACGGCTCCGGCGGGTTCATCGTGAACTGTCCGATTGTCTTCCGCTTCCGCTAAGCAAAGACCGGGAGGTGGGGCTCTCTCCACCTCCCTCTTTTTGAAGGAGTAACTTTCCCTTGAGAACAATCTTGTTTGCAATGGCTCTGGCTCTGACGCTGTCTGCCGATGACGTCGGGGGCAAGCTGAAACTGGTGCCCGCCGAACCCCTTCGCGAACCGGCAATTCCGCCACGCGCCACGCGTCCGGCGGAACCCGTGAATCGTCCTTCGACACTTTCCTTGAAGCCGCCCAGCGATCCGATCTTCCTGGTCGAGGAGTCCGTCGACACCGCCGGCGAGTGGCGCACGTACCGGCGGCCGAAGGTCGACGCCTTCAGCAGAAATGCGGATGGCGTCGCACTGGACGGCTACGACATGATCTCCTACCGCGAGCAAGCCCCACTGAAAGGGAGCAAGGCATTCGCCTTCGAATCCGGCGGTGTGATTTGGTGGTTTTCGAGCGCCGCGCATCGCGATCTCTTCAAGAGCGATATCAACCGCTTCGTCCCCGAATACGGAGGCTTCTGCGCCTACTCCATCGGCAAAGGCTATCCCGCCACCGCCGACCCCCAAGCCTACTCTGTCGATGGCGACAAGCTCTATCTCTTCTTCGATCGCGTCGCGCTAAAAGTCTGGGAAGCGGACAGGCGCCTGTCCATTTCGAAGGCCGATCGGAATTGGCCCAAACTCCATCGTTGATTTACTCGCTCCGCAACGCCGCCGCCGGATCAATCAGAGTCGCACGCCGCGCCGGAACCAGGCACGCCGCCACCGCCACCGCCACCAACAATCCCGCCACCAATGCAAACGTCGGTGGATCAATCGGTGTAACCCCATACAGGAATCCACGCAGCGCCTCAGCCGCGGCCGCGGCGCCCGCAATCCCCAACGCGACACCCAGCGCCGCATACGCCGCTCCCCGCCCCACTACGAGCAACAACACATGTCTCCGGTCCGCCCCCAATGCCATGCGAATACCGAACTCTACCGTCCGCAACGTCACCAGATACGAAATCACTCCATACGTCCCGCCCACCGTAAGCAGCGTCCCTACCACCGCGAATAGCGTCAGCAGCCACGTATATAACCGCTCCTTCGCCAGCGACTCACTGATCACCTCCTGCATCGTCGCCACCTGGAACACCGCATTCCCCGGACTCACCTCCCGAACCGCCGCCCGAACCGCCGCAATCAACGCAGCCGCCGGCAGGTGCCCGTTCACCACCAGCGTCGACCCGTGGCTCCGTATCTGCGCAAAATTCTGCACCACGGAATAATAGATCTCGGGAATCGCAGGCTTGCCGAGCGCCGACTGCCGCACATCGCCCACCACGCCAATAATCGTCCCTCGGTCCGTCACCCGCCCCACCGGATCCTCACCCGGAAAATACTGCCGGGCCAACACCTCGTTCACCAGGATCACCCTTGGCGATTCGCGGAGGTCATGCGCCGAGAATTCCCTGCCCCGGCGCAGCGGCACTCCCATCGCGCGAAAGTACGCCGGCGTCACATAGCGCAGCTCGGTATGTAGCACGCCCGGCCGCCCAATGATCGTGAAGCCCGCGTTCCACCCGGAGTTCTGCAGCGGCAGCAGCGAAATGATTCCCGCCGCGCGCACTCCCGGAATCGCCGAAACACGCTCCTCGATCGCCATCGACTCCCTCGCACCGGAAACCGCCACATGCGCCGTCAGCACATTCGCCGGCTTCACACCTGCGTCCTCGTGCTGCAGGTTCAGAAACGTGCGCAACAGCAGTCCGGCGCCAATCAGCAGCACAAACGCCACCGCGATCTCCGCCACCACCAGCACGTCGCGCAGGCCCGCCCGCACGCCGCGCGTCTTCAGCGCATCCGCCCGCGTTCGTCCGCCCGTCATCGCCGGAAGCACGCCAAAAAGCACTCCCGTCGCCAGGCACGTTCCCGCCAGAAACAGGAACACCCGCCAATCGAAGCCAATCTCATCCGCCCTCGGAATCTGTGCCGCCGCAAGCGTCGTAAGCGCCTCACTCCCCCACAACCCCAGCGCCAACCCCGCCAGGCCCGCGCTCACCGTCAGCAGCAGACTCTCCGCGAGAAATTGCGAAATCAGTTGCAGACGGCTCGCGCCCAGCGCCTCCCGAACCGCAATCTCCCGCGCGCGGGACGCGGTCCTTGCCAGCAACAGGTTCGCCACATTCGCGCATGCAATCAGAAGTACCAATCCCACCGCCCCTAGCAGCACGAACAAAGATTTCCTTACCTGCCCGCTGACGACCTCCGTCAACGGCCTCACCCGCGCCTCGCGCCGAATCCCGGACAGCTCGTTCATGCGCGTCAGTTCCTTCTGCGCGTCCTCCAAAGGAACGCCCGTCCGTAACCGCGCCAGCACTGCATCCAGCCTGCCCCCGCCGCTGGCCCAGGGATCCCAGGGAATCCATACCTCGTTGGCACGCCCGCCATACGGAAATCGAAACCCTTCCGGCATCACGCCGATCAGCGTGAACGTCTGCTCGTCCAGCGTCAGCGTCCGCCCGATCGCCCCCGCGTCCTGCGCCAGATGGCTCTTCCACCATCCATAAGAGGCAATCACAGCGTTCGGCGGATCGTTGTCGATAAACGTCCGCCCTAACATCGCCTGCGCGCCCAGAACCGTAAACAGACCGCGCTCGGTATAGACGGCGGCCACCCGCTCCGCATCCCCGGTAAGCTGTGAGTTCAGGCTCGACCGCCTGTAGGTAACCAACCCGGCCAAGGACTTGCTGCTCGTCCGCCAGCCCAGGAACGCCTCGCGCGTCACTGCCCCAGGCTCCGCCCCGGGCGCCTCGATCTCGGATATCTGCACAAGCTGTTCCGGCTTCTCGAACGGCAGTGGCCGGAGCAGCACGCCGCTCACCACGCTGAATATCGCCGTGTTCGCGCCAATCCCCAGCGCCAGCGTGAATACCGCGGCCGCCGTAAATCCCCGCGCCCGCCAAAGCGACCGCAGCGCCACACGGAAATTGCGAAGCAGCAGCTCCACCGTCGTCCAGCCCCACATCTCTCGCACCGACTCCTTGATCTGGGTCGTGTTCCCCATCGCCCGGCGCGCCGCAATCCGCGCCTCGTCCGCGGTGCGTCCCAGTTCCCGCTGCTCCTGCTCTTCCGCCGCCAGGTGGGAACGCAGTTCCCGTTCCAGATCCCGTTCCTTTTCCTTGCGGCGCCACCAGGTCATCTCATCGCTCCTTCGCCGGCTGCCTCCCACTGATCGCTCTTAGGCGGCTTCGAGGGTAGATCCTCTACCCCCGATCCTAGCATGTGCCGCCGTCGTTCGGCTGCCAACCCGCGCACCGTTCAAGCCCTGCCGAATTCAGTAGTCGTACAGCATCGGCGGTTGTTTTCCTAACAGGCGCAGGTAAGTATAAATCTGCCCCCGGTGATGCCAATGCTCGTCGTAAGTGAAAGCAAAATACCGCCATGCCGGAAATGTGCCGAAGGGGGATTCAACAGGTTGATTCAACTGGCTCTCCGGCATCGACGAGAATATGCTTTGCGCAGTTTGATGGCACGACTGGGCGTAAGTTCTCAAATCGTTCACCGTGACCAGAGCCTGGACTTCCGCCTTGCCTGCCTCTTCTTCCGGGTTGGAGCGGCCCGCCGCCTCCGCGCTGCACCGGCCCTGCTGCACGGCCTCCGCCAGGATCTTTTCCTGGCTGTACACATGAAAGATTAGTTCGCGAGGCGTGCGCATGTTGGGCTTCGGGCGGAAATCGAGCTCTCCGTCTGTGAAGGCGTCAATCGCTCGAATAGTGACGCCGTGCACCATATTGAAGTATTTACACAGCGTCGAGAACGTTTGCTGATCCATAGAATCTCCTCTCTGCAATGCATCTGCGCTTATAAGCTGGCGCGAGCTACGGATTGCGCGGTTTAAGGTCCGGTTTCGTGTACGACCGGTGGCTGTGGACAAGCTTCCACGTTTCCCCAGTCCGTGCACACACCTCGGTCGAATTCCACCGGGCAAGCACAGCCTCCGCACCGCCCGATATCCGTCCGTAGTTCGTAAGATTGTACGTCAACAGCGCCACATCTCCATGCTGCTGAACCTTGGGATCGATCATCTCGTAGCGTGGTTCCGTGATGGTGCCCTTGAATTGCTGGATGGGCTCCACAACCGCCTGCAAAGCCTCCAGCCCATCGATGCGCTTGTCGCGCATCGGGTCAAAATACGTCACCTCCGGCGCGCTGATGTCGGGGTAACCTTGCGGATCGAACGCAATCCAGCGATCGAGCGCGGAACGCTCTAAGCCGACGATCTCTCGGGATAAGTCGGTCACGGGAACTCCTTTCTGGTTTCGAGGACTGCACGAGCTGACGAAGATCGGGCACAAGCCGATCCGCGCGGTCAGTGGCCTCACGCCGCCACCAGGTCATATCCGGTTCAGATCTCATTTACCCTTCAGCAGCCCAACCGCCGCCGCCTTCTTTGCCTCTTCGGCTCGTGCCAGAGGCGTCCGCCCGCGAGAATCCGTCAGATCCTTGCGAGCTTTGTAGGACAGCAGCAGCGAGACGAACGGTTCCGGTTCATTCATATAGGCAGTTCCCTCCGCGGCAATCATGAGAGGAGTTACTCCATTGGGATCCGCGATATCGACGCCGGCGCCGCGGGCAAGCAGCAGTTTCGCGGCCTCCAGCTTGCCATACGTCACCGCCTCCAGAAGCGGTGTGGCGCCATCGTTCGATTTCAGGTTGATATTCGCCTTCTTGTCCAAAAGAAGCCGTTGCGCGGCTTCTTTCCCCGCTGCCGATGCCCGGTTCAAAGCGGAACGGCCGCGCTGATCCTGCACGTCGACCTTTGCCCCGCCCGAAAGCAGTATCGCCACCAGCGGTTCGTTATCGGCGAGGTACGGAGTTCCCTCCGAGGCAACCATCAACGGAGTGTTCCCGCTGCTATCGGCTTGTTCTACATTCGCCCTTCCCTCCACCAGGAGCCTGGCGGCGCCAACCTTTCCGTACGTCACCGCCGCCAGCAATGCGGTCGAGCCATCGGTCGCCTGCTGGTCTGTGTTCGCTTTCTTCTCCAGCAGCAGCCGCATCGCTTGCTCCTTGCCTTCAGCCGCCGCACGATACAACGCCGTCCGTCCACGCTCATCCTGTGCCTCCACAACAGCGCCGTTAGCTAAAAGCGTAGTCACCAGTGGCGCGTTGTTCGCCACATACGGTGTGCCTTCGGCGGCAAGCATCAGCGGCCGTGTGCCGTGCGAATCCGCAAGCTCAACTTGTGCTCCGGCCCCAATGAGAATCGGCAGCACGGCCGAGTGTCCGTAATGGATCGCTTGGAGCAGCGGCGTGGAGCCATCCGCGTCTTTGTGGTTGGGATCTGCCCTCTTTGCGAGCAACAGCCGCACCGCATCCGCCTTGCCCCCCGCGGCCGCACGGTAAAGCGCGGTTCTGCCGCGTTTGTCCTCCAAATCGATCTTGGCGCCTTTGTCGATAAGCAAGGAAACGGCGGGGGCATTGTTTGGTAGATAAGGCGTGCCTTCGGCAATCACCATCAGGGTAGTCACGCCTTGATCGTCCGTTTCATTGATGTCCTCACCTTTCGCAAGGAGGTTCTTGATTTCGTCCACATTCCCCACTTGGGCGGCTTTAACTAGGGGAGCATCAGCCCGCGAGCTTTTTGATGAACTGCCCTTCCACCAGATATAGGTCCCGGCGGCCACGATCAATAGCGCGAGCAGTCCCAACAACAGGCCCACAGGCCGCTTGGAGGCCGGTGTGTGAGGCGGGCGGTGAATAGGATTCGCGGGGGCGTTGTGAAGTGGAAGTCCAAGGGCTGCCGCTAGCGCTTGAACCATCGCGCCACACGTCGGATACCGATGCTGCGGATCTTTCGCCAGGGCTGGAGCCAGTGCCTCGGCCGCTCCGGATGGCAGTCCCGGCGGCAGGTTGGCAAACGGATCCGCGCTGATGATCTGAAACATAAGGGCGTGCGCGTTGTCGGCCGAAAACGGCATGCGCCCGGTTAGCATCTGAAATGCAATCACCCCGAGTGAAAACTGATCGGAGCGGCTGTCCACCTGCATAGCGCGCACCTGCTCTGGCGACATGTAGGCGGGCGAACCCAGGCTCGACCCGGCCCTGGTCAGGTTCTCGCTCGTAGCTATCTGCTGGGTCATTTTGGCAATGCCAAAATCGGCGATCTTCACCACGCCGTCCTCACGAAGCAGGATATTGCCGGGTTTGACATCCCGGTGCACAATCCCGAATCGATGGGCGAAATCCAATGCGTCGGCGGCCTGGCGCAAAATATCCAACCGGCGAGGCAGGTCCAGTGAGTTGGAAGCGAGCGCCCGTTCGAGCGTGGGACCGGCTACGTACTCCATGACGATGAAGATGTCGGAGCCTTCTTCGCCGAGGTGATAAACGGTAACGATTCCGGGATGGGAGAGCTTACCAGCCGCGCTGGCTTCTCGCACCAACCGGTGCCGGAGGAGAGTTCCCTGTTCTGGAGTCGCTCCCGGCTCGATGCGAATCTGTTTGATCGCCACCGCGCGCCCGATTCGCGGATCCATGCCATGATAGACCACACCCATCGCGCCACGGCCTAACTCCCCCAGAATTCGATAGCCGCCCAAGGACGATTCACTCATTCTCACGCCCCTCGCAACTATCAATATACTCTCGGTGCCGGAAAACGAGTTGCCGCCGCAGTCATGGCCGCCGCTCCCAATCCCCAACACGGCGCCCGCGGCGGCACAACAGGCTACAAGTGGATATAATCGCGGCCATCCGTCCCAAGGAAGAGCGACAAATGCGCCTCGTTATCCTGTTCCTCTCAGCCGCTGCGGCCTTCACGCAAACCGCGTCCACCCAGATCCTCGGCCTGGTAACCGACCTCACCGGCGCCGTCGTCCCGGGCGCCACAGTCACCGCGAGGCGAGTAGAAACCGGAGACATTCGCTCGTCGGCGTCTAACCAAACCGGCAACTATATCTTTCCTTTGGTCGACTCGGGCACCTATGAAGTCACCTGTGCCGCGGTTGGATTCAAGACGGAGGTTCGCCGCAACATTCCGTTGGAGCTGAATCAGAAAGCCCGCATCGATTTCCAGCTCCAGGTCGGCCAGCAAACGGAAACGATCGAAGTCTCATCCGCCGCGCCGCTGCTAAAGACGGAAGACGCAACGCTCGGCTCCGTGATAGATAACAAGCGCATCGTCGAGCTGCCATTGAACGGGCGTAACTTCGCCCAGGCCGCGACACTTATGCCTGGCGTAGTCTATGGCTCCGCGCGCATGGGCGTTGATGGAAACCAGACCATCGGTACCCGCGCAATGCCCGGACAAATTGTTGGCATCTCGGCAAACGGGCAGCGGGATGCCAACCAGAACATCACGCTCGATGGCGTTACGGCAACGGACGGCTTCAAGTCGTCCATGCTCTTTGTTCCTTCCATTGAGGCGATTGAGGAGTTCAAAATTCAGAGCGCCGTTTATTCAGCCGAGTATGGAATGAATTCCGGAGCGCAGGCCAATGTCTCCATCAAGAGCGGGACCAACCTATGGCACGGCGCTGCGTTCGAGTTCTTGCGCAACGACACCATGGACGCGCGTGGCTTCTTCCTGGCGCCGAATCAGTCCAAGAATAAGCTCCGCCGGAACCAATTTGGCGGCGTATTCTCCGGGCCTGTCAAACGCGACAAAACATTCTTTCTTGTCAACTACGAAGGCCGGCGGGAACGCCGCGGAACGCCGTCGCGTTCCACCGTTCCGACAGTCGCCATGCGCAATGGCGACCTCTCCGAGATCCTGATTCCGGGCAACCGCTGGTATCCCCGCGATGCCAATCCCGGGGCCGCCCGTGCCATCCGCCCGCTTGGATCCACGCTGCCGCTGCCGAACAACATCATTCCGCAAAGTTTGATCAGTCCGGTTTCGCGCAACATTCTCACGTCCAGGAAAGGGTCGCCCCTGGCGGAAGGCGGCTTCATGCCGCTTCCGAATTTCGATGACCAGGCCCGCGCCCAAAACTCCACGCTGAACCTTGTCGGAACCAATGACCAGGTGTTGGACTCGAATCAATACCTGACCCGCATCGACCATCGTTTCAACGACAACCACCGCCTCTTCGGCCGCTATGTCGCCGTTCCTTCCACGTGGCTGAATAATCCCCTTCTTCGCGTTACCCAGTTCACTACCCAATTCCTCGCGCAGAACATCGGTGTAGGCCATTCCTGGATCGTCAGCCCGCAAGTGTTGAACGATTTGCGCGTCGGCTACAATCGCATCCGTGCGAATCAAGTCGCCTTCCAGACCAACACGGACTTTACCCACCGCGACCTCGGGCTGGACATGCGCGTCACCGGCGACGGCAACCGGACGCTGACCCCGCGGGAAGAAGGCCTGCCAAACATCAACATCACAGCGTTCTCCGGCATCGGTTCCGGCAACGTGACGTTCAACACGAACGAAACATCGGAAGTGGCCGATTCCGTATCCATCAACCGCGGCCGGCACAATTTCAAGTTCGGCGGCCAGTGGCGCAATAGTCCCGTCGTCAACGAAGCGTCCAATCAGCCCCGTGGCCAACTGACCTTTTCGCCCGACATTACCGGGATACCGGATGCCTTCGGCGCATTCATGCTCGGCATTCCCCTGAATGCCAACTCCGCCGAAGGCGTGCCCACCAACGACATGCACCAGCAAAAGCTCGGTCTGTACTGGCTCGACGACTGGAAGGTCACGCCGCGCCTAACGATCAACTATGGCGTCCGATGGGATTGGTTTGGGGCTGTCACGGATGCCAACGGCCGCATCCGCAATCTATCTTTCGCGAACGCGGACATGCGCACCGTCAACGGCGTCGCCTATCCGCAACTCGTTCCCAATCCCCTCGTCTCAACGGCTCTATATGACATCAACTGGAAACAGATCATGCCGCGCCTGGGCATCGTCTACCGCGTGAATGAGCGAACGGTCATCCGCATCGGCTCCGGTCTCTTTTACTCCCCGCAGCAGACCAATAACTTCAACATCCTCGGCCTCAATCCTCCCTTTTCGGGTTCCACTGTCTTCCAGAACGATCGGAACAATCCTACGGCCACGATTCAGAATCCCTTCGCCGGATCTCCGGTCGGCGGCGGCCCGGCCGCGATCGTAATGCTCGGGTGGCTCAAGGCCGATCGTGGCAACCGCTCCATGTACCTGAATAACAAAATCTGGCAGTGGACCACGGAAATCGAGCGCAGCTTCGGCCAGAACTTCGTTACTGGAATTGCCTACGTCGGCAGCGCCGGCTCCCATCTGGATATGCCGGTACAGAACTGGAACAACCCCGACCCCGGCTCCGCTGCCGTCCAAGGCCGCCGCCCCTATCAGTTTTACGTCGATTCCACAAACCTCAATACGCTCCTCCCGCTCGGTACCGTTCGAACCTTGGAGTCCTGGACCAACTCCAATTACCATGCCATGCAGCTCCGTGCCGAAAAGCGCTACTCCCACGGCCTTACTTTCAACACCTCGTTCAACTTTCAGAAGGCCATGTACATCGGGTACGGCGTAAACGAGGGCGGTCCCTATGGCAATAGTTATACGCAAGACCCGCGCAACCGCCTGGCCGACTACGGCCGCTCCCAAATAGATCAGCGCTTCCGTTTTGTCTTCTCCCACATCTGGGAGATTCCCTGGTTGCGCAATGCCGCCGGGCTCAAACATTGGGTTTTGGGCGGCTGGTCGATAAACGGCATCGTCCAACTTACCTCCGGCTTGCCCGTGACCGTCTCGCAGAACGGCGATTCGCAAAACACCGGGCCGTCTTCCTTCCAGCGTCCCAACATAGTCCCTGGCGCCAGGCTCGATCGCGCCTGGGAAAGCCGCACCATCGATCGCTGGTTCGATACCGCCGCATTCATCCGCTCCAAATGCAACGGCTGCGCCGGAGAAGGAATCTACATGGGGCCGAAAGGTTACGGGAACGCGGGCGTCTCCCTGTTTGACGCCCCTGGGCAAAAGACTTGGGACTTCGCCCTCTTCAAAGAATTCACTCCGCGCGAACACCACCGCATCCAGTTTCGGTTCGAAGCTTTCAACTTCCTGAACACGCCCCAGTTCTCCGCCCCGTCGCGCTCGCTCGGCGCCGCCGATTTCGGCCGCATCGGCTCCACCGTTGTCAATAATCGGGAGATGCAACTCGGGCTGAAGTATATCTTCTGAGGGCCTTGGAGATTCGAGCAAAGAGACGCAACCGCCTCTGGTTCAATCTTCGCATTCTCTATCGGGACCTAACCAGCGGCGAAGTTCCTGGCGTCCGTAAAGTAGCTGAATTGTCCGTGGGATGAAGCGGACCGGCCTGATCGGCAAAATCCCAGAGGCCGGTTGTGTCCTGATCGGGCACGGCGGGAAACACGACTAGTATCGGAACCCCAAATCAGGCGTTTCACAACCTATACCCCGCCATCGGGAGATCAAAGATTTCCTGGCCAGACAAGATGAGAGATCGCCCGGCGTGAACAGTAGCCGCGTGCGCCAGGCTTAATCCCGAGCCGGTCATTCACTGCGTCTTGCAACCCGGCCGCGGGCTCTAGAAGATCGGGAGTTCGCTCCAAAGCAGGCGGAGAGGAATCTATCCGAAATTTACCTTGGGCTCGGGAGTTCGACGCTTCGATACAACGGGCGCGGTCTGTTCTCATTCTGTTCGAGACCAGGCGTGTCCAAATTAGCGATTAGCAAGAAGTAGGCAAGGTCCTGATAGGTTAGGAGACGTTCCGCCAAGAACAGAATTCCTTCCGACGAGGACCAAGCCCTGACACGAGTATCGAGCATTTTCAGTCAAATTCTCCA
>JACPNQ010000020.1 GCA_016185425.1 Acidobacteriota bacterium
CGGGCGGCAAGCGCAACGAAACAAGGAACTTCGGCGCGAGGCTTGGCGGGATCGGACTTTCGGGAGGCGATCCAGCAGCGAAACCGCACTGACTTACTCAACCACGAACGGCGTCAACCGAGCGGAACCACCGGTCGGAGCCGTGATTGTGTGCATAATTCAGGTGTAACCAACCTAGCAAAGGTATTCAATTGTAGTTGGTTGGCGCACGCGCATTATTGACCGAGCGTACGTTAAAGTTTGGATCAATCGGCGGACCGATTGTGGGGGCAGGTCACTCCCTACTTGCTCCATTACTACCGCCACGCCGGGTTTCCTAGCTGGCTCTCCTAACATTAGGCACACGGCCAGACGGGAAGTTCAATAACGTGGAACTTCCCGTCCGCTCTCCGTCGCAGCAGGGGCGAGCGGGCGATACGATCGGGACCATGCCACGACCAGTGCCGCTGTTAGCCCGGCAATCGCCACTCCAAGAGGTACAGGCATCGGTCGATGGACCAGAACAACCCGGAGATGACTTACGGGCCGGGACCTGATGGCGGCCGAGGCGTATCCGCGCTTTTGGAAGGAGCTGCGCGAACCGCTGCCGCTCGAGACCAACGAGCCGGGGGTTTTCGCGGCGGGTGACCTCCACGCGGGAGCGATGAACCGTGTCGCGCCGGCGGTGGGCGAGGGATCGATGGTGGTATGGCTCGCGCGCGAATACCTGGCGCTGACCTGAGGCGGGAGTTGGGCGTAATGCCCGATGACGCAACGCGAGCTCCGATCGGACAGACTCCGTGACCGCGTTGCGGTACAAATAGTCGTTCCTATGATTCTCAAACAGTACTACCTGGGCTGTCTGGCGCACGCTTCTTATCTGCTCGGAGACGAGACCAGCTCGACCGCCATCATCGTCGACCCCCAGCGCGATATCCAGCAGTACCTGGCCGATGCCGGGAAATTCGGCCTCCAGATCCGGCACGTATTCCTCACCCATTTTCACGCTGACTTTGTCGCCGGCCATCTGGAGCTGCGTGACCGCTGCGGTGCAACGATTCATCTCGGTTCCCGCGCCCAGGCGGAATACGCATTTGTGGGGATGAAGGATGGCGACAGGCTTGATTTCCCAGGAATGCGACTCGAAGTTCTCGAAACGCCCGGCCATACGATCGAGTCCATTTCGATCCTGGTCTTCGATCTCCAGAAGGACTCCGCGGAACCGTACGCCGTTCTCACGGGAGACACTCTGTTTATCGGAGACGTCGGCCGCCCGGACCTGCGGGCGTCGCTCGGTTGGACAGCCCAAGACCTCGGCGCACACCTGTATGACTCGCTGCATAACCGGCTGATGCCGCTTCCCGACGGGACGCTCGTCTATCCGGCCCATGGCGCCGGCTCTCTTTGTGGAAAGCAGCTTTCCTCCGATACGGTCTCTTCCCTCGGAGATCAGCGGCGTTTGAATTACGCCCTGCAGCCCATGTCGAAGGAGCAATTCATTGCGCTAGTGACGGCGGACCAGCCCGACGCCCCGGCGTATTTCACCTACGATGCGATTCTCAATACTCGCGAACGTGCCACGCTGGACAAGAATCTGGAACAAGTGCTTCACCCGATCGATCTTGACGAAGTCCTTCAAATGGGGGACGCGGGATCCCAGATCCTCGATGTGCGCGATGCCGCCGAGTATGCCAAGGGTCACCTGGCCGGCAGTACCAACATCGGGCTAAGCGGGCAATTCGCCACCTGGGCGGGCACCGTGCTCGACCGCGCCAAGCCAATCGTGATCATTGCCGAGCCGGGACGCGAAAGGGAGGCCGCATTACGACTGGGCCGTATCGGTTTCGATCACGTCAAAGGATACCTGCAGGGAGGGATGGAGTCGCTTGCCGCCCGCCCGGACTTGGTGTGGCCGACCGAGCGCGTCAGCGCCCAGATGGTGGCGGAGGAGTTGGCGGGCGGGGATCCGCCGCTGGTGCTGGATATCAGAAATCCGCGCGAGTGGGCCGCCAAGCACATTGCCGGCAGCGTGAATATTCCGCTGAACCACTTACAGGAACGCATTGGAGAAATCCCCCGGGACCGCCGCATTGCCGTCCATTGCGCCGGCGGCTACCGCTCTTCGATTGCCGCCAGCATCCTGCATCAATATGGGCTGACGCATCTGATCGAGATGGCCGGTGGCCTGGCTGCATGGGAGGCCGCACAACTGCCTGTGGTATTGCCAGCATAACCGCGGGCGGAGAAGGGGGAACGCTTCGCTGCTTCCGGCCGGATGACTTTCGCATGGCCCGATGGCTGTTCAGGCGGACTGGGTTGTCATGCTCGACGTAGCCTTGAACCGGAGTCTATCAGCCGCAGTTATCGCGAGTTCAACGGAACCTGACTCCGCACCGCCTGAACGACTTGCGTCAGCGCTTGCACTACACGATCCGGTTGGTGCAGGTGAATCTCGTGACCGCTGCCAGCAGCGGTTATGTGCACGCTGTTGGAGCTTAGAAAATCCAACCGCGCGGCTGCACCTCCTCGGGATTGACGGCCGGATTCAGTCGCGGCAGGACCACTGGATAGGACAACTACAGGGAGTTGACCGAGTGCGTAGACTCTGGTGTCCTCCGTCTCTTCGAACTCACGCAGAAATTCCTTACGCCACGACAGCATCGTTTCAGGCCCTGCCTTCGCGGGGTCAAATTTCTCCCACAGCCGTACATTGAACGATAGGCGCATTCTCTGCAAATCCGGTGGCAGCCGGTCGAACGGCTCACCCTCCTTTGCCGGGGCAGCGCGTTTGACCGAGGCGGGAAGCGGGAACACGGAGCGCACAGTCTCTTCGAAGATTTCCCAGAGGAGTCCTCCCTTCCCTCCGGGCGCCATCATTCCGACGCGGTTGGAACTGTTCGAGAAGACCAATGCGGCGACCTCGTCCGGAAATGCGTGTTGATAGGCGCGTATGAAGATTCCGCCGATGGAGGCTCCGACCAGGACGAAACGGCCTTTCTCGCCGGCGGCGCGGAGGAGCGCGTGTAGATCGTTTACCGTTTGCTCGACAGTCTCGTCCGCAGGACCGGCATCGCTCCACGCCAATCCGGCACGGTCGTAGGCGCAAACGCGCGTTTTCTCCGCGACTGCAGCTTGTACTAGAGCCCAGTCGATGGAGAACGCATCTCCGCCGGCAACGAGGACTACAGTTGGACTTCCCGTTCCGGTGCAATGGATATGCAGTTTGCGGCCGTTCACGTCGATCAGGCGACCTAAAGGTTTGTATCCTTGCGCGGGTTGCGCCCGGGCGCTGAGCTCGGCGGCAATGAAGAGCCCAATGACTGCAGCAAAATGGATTTGCATTTCTACTCCCTAAGGGACTCGTTGCGTTGACGGCCTGCCGCTGTATACGCGGCCCGGACTGAAAGGTTAGGCGGCTTCGGTGCTGTTGCCGACATTTCGACCGGGCTGCCGGGAGAGCATTCCAGAGCGGCCGCGGATACATCGCGACACACGTTTCCCGGAAGACCTGAACATGTACTGGCCTGCCCGACGCCCGGAAGCGTCTAGCGATCCGTCTTGACCCGATCCATGTATTTCATCGCCTGAAGGTCAACACGGATCACATCGCCCGTCTTCACGAACAGCGGCACCATGATCTTGACGCCATTCTCAAGCATGGCAGGCTTGAACGGGCTGTCCTGCTGCTGGTGAATCGGTGGATAGGTATCCACGACCCTCACTTCCACATACTCCGGGAAGAGCACCTCCACGGTTCGTCCTTCCACGAATTCGACGCTTACCCTCATGCCCGGCAGCAGAAACCCGGCCTGCGGCCCCATCAAGCTCTTCCCGATCTCAATTTGTTCGTACGACTCCGGATTCAAAAAGCAGCACTGCTCCGCGTCAGCATAGAGAAACTCGAGCGAGTACCTGTCTACCTGTATCTCTTCGAGCTTCAAACCGGAGCGAAAGCTGTGCTCCCAAAATGTCGCGGTCGAAAGATTCCGCAGGCGTGCATGCGTCACGCCGCCCATCTTGCCCTGGCCCGAATGGTAATCCGCGGCAAGCACCTTGTAGTTCTGCCCCTCGTACTTGATTGCCATGCCGGCACGCAGTTGGGACGCCGTGATCATCTTTCCCTCGCTACTGGCCGCGCCTGCGTGACTCAAGCGGGTTGTTGCGGCCTCGCCCCCCGCCGCGAAGCAAGGGCTTCGGCGATCCAGGCGTCAGCTTCGCGAGCGGCGGCGATTGGCAGCGAACTTTGGTGCGTTCGACGGTCCAAGTGCGGACCACGTTCGGATGATGCGCTTTATCCATGGTGGCACTATTCGGGCGGCACCTTGCGGGCGGCTCTTTTCGACCGATATTGTATTGCAAATTCAGAAGGGTCGGGCGGCCATCAGGTGGCCGTGTAGAAGGCCGCCGGCGATGGATGGGGATAGCGCTTCCAGACGGATTTCCATTTTCGCTTCCTGGACAGGTCCAGTAGATCCGCATCACGTTCGGTACCAGCGGATTCTTCCCGCTGGAGGTGTAAGTAAAACATGAGGCCCCGGCCGGTACCTCTGCCGGGTTTTGGCTTCCCTTTCCTCAAGACTGGTCCTATACTAGCGCGAAGAAAGGAGACGTCCGATGTCTGAACAGAACAAACAAACCTGCCGGCGGCTGCTCGAAGAGGCGTGGAATAAAGGCCTGCTCGCAGCAGTCGACGCGACCGTTTCCAGGGACTGTCGCTTCCATGACCCCGCGTTCCCGTCAATCGAGCCTGGCGCGGAGAGCTACAAGCGGCACATCCAGGAGTGCCGGGACGCATTCCCAGACCTTTCCTGCTCGGCCGAGGATATCATCGCGGAGCAGAACGAGGTCGTGATCCACTGGACCGTCCGGGGGACGCACCGCGGGAAGTTCCTCGGCATGGATGCCACGGGCCGCTCGATGATGATTTCCGGAACGTCCATCCACCGGTTGGAGAAGGACAAGATCGTGGAACTGTGGGCCGACTGGAACCTGAAGTCGCTCCAGGACCAGCTTGGACTCGGCATGACGGAGCACGACGCCAACAAGGCCTTCGCGCGGCGTTTCGTGGAGGAGATCTGGAACCGGAAGAAGCCCGAAACGATCGGCCAGTTCGTGACCGACGACTACACGAGGTTCTCCCCGAACGGGACCTTGCGGGGGGCGAAAGGATTGCGGCAAGAATACGATATCTACACCTCCGCCTTCCCTGACTGCCACATTCAAATCGAGGATGTGGTGTGCGAGGGCGACCGGGTTGCTCTACGCTTCACCGCCTCCGGTACTCAGACCGGAAAATTTATGGAAGTGGCCGCCAGCGGGAAGCCTGTCAAGGTTCAGGGCACGGCCATGCTGCGTATTGCCAACGGCAAGGTGGCCGAGGAATATGCGGTTTGGGACACGCTTGGCCTGATGCAGCAGATCGGCGCAGTAGGCGAATTTGCAGGCGCGACCCGAACCCAACAAACATCGCAATAGGACCACATTGCTTCCTGGCCCGCGATGCGGTGGGTCACGGCGGCAGCGACAAGGTGCATCGCGGAGCACTTCCCAAAGTCCTCCGTTTTCGGGCGGGAATGCTCCCGATGGACCTGCGATTGTGGACCGCCCGCCGCCGCACCAAGCGTTGCGCCGAAGTTTCTTGTTTCGCTGCGCTTGCCGCCCCGCGCATAAAATTCCAGGCGCGGCGCTCGCAGAGCCGCCACCATCACCGGCGCAGAGCCCGGCGCGCGCGGCGCCATCCGGCAGAGCCGATCCATCAAGCGCTCGAACACACCTTTCTCCTCGTAGTGATCGCTGTAACTCACTCCGGTGCGCCCGGGGTGGCACCAGATCTGGCCGCCACGAACAGGAAGCGGAGCCGCGCGGTCGCCGGCTTCGTGTGCCGCAGTGCGGTGGCGCCGGCCTGCGGCCCGCGGTTGACGAGCATCAGCCAGCAGTTCGGGTTGCAGACCAGCATGGCCAACTGGAAGTGGTTGCCGTTCACGTCGAAGCGCTCTCCGCGGTGCCCGGCTTTGTGGGCGTCCTTATTGCGGCAATCGGACTGTACGGTGTGATGGCGCATGAGGTGGCGGGCCGGATACGCGAGATCGGCATTCGAATCGCGTTGGGAGCAAATTCCTGGGACATTATGCGAACCACGATCCGGGAGGCCCCGGAAGTAGCCGGGCTTGGCGTCCTGGCCGGCATTCACGCATCGATTGTGGGCGACAGGCTTGTCGAGCCGTTGCTCTACGAGGTACCCACGGGCGATCCGATCACTTTCGCGGCGGCTTCGGTGCTGCTCGCGTTCGCGGCTTTGATTGTGGCATTGGGGCCGGCGAGGCGTGCTTCGCGACTCGATCCGGTGCAATCGCTCCGAGGGGAGTAGCTGCGCGCGAGCCATTGCGGCATGAGGAATTCGGGGAGTCTCTTGCGCCTTTGTTGGTATGAGCAATTCTTTTGGTCGAATCGTTGTTGTGTTATGCGGACTGTGCCTGTTTGCGACGCCGACGGTGACATTTCTGGGACAACCCTACCGGCTGGCTTCGTTCAACCAGAAGACAAATGCGATGTGGGAGTTCACGAGCGCGAATGAGACGGTCGATAACTGGAGCACGCTGCTTACGGTGGTGGATCGGCCCGACGCGCGGACGCGGCCCGACTTGGACCGATTGGCACAAGGGGTGATGGATACGTACAAATCCCGCGGCGGGCGGATTCTGATGGCGAAGACGATGGTGGATGCATCGGGCACCCCCTACAACTACATGGTGGCCGCGTTCGACCAACCGGCGCAGCGGCGGTTCGAGTTGAATTTTGTGAAGGCGGCGATGGGGGCCAAGAATGCGTATATGGCGATTTACGGTGTGCGGGTGGCGGACCAGAAAGACTATGCCGGCAAAGCGAAAGCGTACTTGAACGAGCGCTCGGGGGAGATCGGGAAGGAATTGGAGAAGGCGGTTTTGCCGGCGGTGGGGACGTTGCCGCGGAAGGAGTTTTAGAGCCGGGCGCTGCAGCAATCGGGCGGAATGCGAACCGACGTGCGATTCGCTTGGCGGCCGCGAATTGCCGGAACCAGGCCGACACACGGCGAGCTTGACTCTGGAGTTGGCTCCAGACTGTATGCTTGAAGGGATGGGTACCGCATCTCTGCAAATCGGCAAAGTCGCCCAAAGAACCGGGTTGAGCGTCGATGCGATCCGCTTCTATGAAAAGTTGGGGCTTCTGCCGCGGCCGACGCGGACACAGGGCGGCTACCGGCTGTATCAGGAGCGTGAGATTGCCGACCTTGCGTTTATCCAGAAGGCGCAGCAGCTCGGGTTCTCTCTGAATGAAATTCGGGAGCTGTTTTCGATCCAACGCCATCCACAGGAGGTTTGCGCCCACGTCCGCGATTTGATCACGCAGAAGCTGGCAGTCGTCCAGGAGAAAATTGCTGAGTTGCAAAGGCTGGAGGCGGAGTTAGGCGGCGCGCTGCGGCAATGCCGCACGGCTCTCCAGCAGCCGTCGAAGCGCCGGGACTGCTGCCCGGCTCTGGAAGCGATTACGAACCCCGGCCCACAAAGGAAGAAAGCATGAAAGTTGAAGTTCTCTATTTTTCAGGATGTCCGAACCATGTCCCGGCCGTCGATCGCGTGCGCGAAGTCCTGGCGCAAGAGGGAGCCCTCGCGGAAATGATTGAGGTGGAAGTGACGGACACGGCCACCGCGCAACAGACCGGCTTTCTCGGTTCCCCATCGATTCGAGTGGACGGACAGGATATCGAGCCGGCGGTGCGCGGGGCAAGCTCCTTCGGGATGATGTGCCGGAGCTATATCGACGGTGGCCAGCGTAAAGGTGTACCACCGCCGGAATGGATTCGCGCGGCGGTGCGAGAAGCGAAAGGGAGATAGAGTTTCATGAACATCACAAATCGTCTGTGGTTGAGGTTGGTTTGGGCCGGGCTGATTGTCCTGCCGTTGGGTAACGGTCTGCCGGTGGGGGCCAGCCCAACCCCGCAAAGCGTCGAGCAAACCACTGCCAAGCAAAAGACAGTGCAATTTCGCATTGCGGGAATGACCTGCGCGGCATGCGCGAAAGGTTTGGAGGCCTCGTTCCGCAACCTGGCCGGGGTCATGAAAGCGGACGTCGATTACAAGGCGGGACAGGCGCTGATCACGTTTGACGCGGCGAAGCAAAGCGCGGAGAGGCTTTCCAAGTTCGTCGTGAGCTGTGGGTATCAGGTCAAAGAAACCAAGGTAGTTTGAAGATGCGCGTCACCGACAAGCTGACTCCGGTCGCCGCGGCCATGAGCGCATTGGCAACGATGGCGTGCTGCTTGCCTCTGGGTATCGCCGGGGCGGTGGGCGCGCTGGGATTGAGTGTTGCGCTGGAGAGATTGCGGCCGTGGCTGATTGGCCTCGCGGTGATACTGCTCGGCCTGAGTGCCTTTCAGATGTACCGTGGCCAAAAGAGCTGCCAGCGGCGGAGCCGTCTGAGTTTGCTATTGTTCGGGCTGTCGGCGACGGTCGTGTTCGGCGTGATGGTTTTTCCGCAGCAACTCGCGGAGCTGATGGCAGCTTTGCCGTAGATTCCCATGAAGCGCACCTGGTCAATTCTTCTGGCGGCGATCGTGGTGGTTGTTCCCGGCGCGGTTTATCTCACGAGAGCGGGCCAGTCACCAGCGGGGCAGCCGCCATTGGTCGAAATAAACGGCGCGACACTATCCACTCTGCAATCGGAATTCAACCGGACCTCGGACCAGACGCGCGTGATTCTGCTGCTCTCCCCGACTTGACCGACTTGTCTGCGGGGGGCCTCCGCGGTCGAAACCATTCTGGACAATCACCCTGCGAGTCCGGTGGTGGTGTTCGCGGTATGGGAGCCAATTCTTCCGACGGACTGGAGCGCACCGGGCACGAGTGCGCTGCATCGCCTCAATGATCGCCGGGTACGGCAGTTCTGGGACCCCGGCCATCTTGTCGCCGCGGCCATTAAGAAGGCGGAGGCCTCCGGCCAGCTTCACCCCGAGTGCTGCGAGCGCGAGGGGTTCTTGTGGGATCTCAGCGCGGCTTACGCACCCGGAGCGCGCTGGAACGACAGGTTGCCGGAGCCAGTTCTGCTGAGCGGGCCCGTGGTGGAAGTTGCGGCTGCGCTGGAATCGGTCGTGGCGAAGGACAAATAGGATTGCTAGCTACGCTGTTTGTCGGGTTGCCTTTCGTCACAAATCAAGCGGCCGAGCGTCGCGAATATTTGATCCGCTATAGCCGAAATGTCCGGCTGGCCCTGGTCGAACCACGAGCGAAAGGTTACGGCGAGAACGGAAATGGTCAAGCCGGCAAGGATACTTGGCGTCAGATCGTCTTCAGAACCCTTCCTAAGGCGCCGCGCAAAGGCCTCCGCGACCTGGTCCTGAACCTCAGCCATTCGCGATAGTTGTGCCGCTCTTGCAGCCGGGTACTTCGCCGCGATCTCCATGATCTTCCGCGTCCGCGGGTGCGCGGCCGACTGTTGCGCAATTTGGAGCACCGTTCCTCGAAAGACCTCGGAGAGCGAGTGGGTCCGCGGGAAAGCGTCTATCGCGCCGGTGAGATCCGTCCCATAATTCACGATGCCTTGCGCCATCAGATCGCTTTTGGACGAGAAGTAGCGAAAGAAGGAACGCCGGGATACGCCTGCCCGTTGCGCGATGTCGTCTACGGTGGTCTCGTCGAACCCCTTTTCGGCGAACAGGCCTGTGGCCGCATCCCAGATCGCGTCCCGCACAAGCTGCTGCTTCCGCGCTTGCAGCGTCGGGACCATCGCTGCCGGGTGTTCAGCGACCGCGCCGGCGTTGATCGATGGCGACGAATTCATATCGCAAGGCTAGCATATTTCGCCCCCCAGGAGCACAAGAAGCATTAAACGTTGACACTGGCACTTAATGCCATATACACTCTCTCCATGGCACCGAGTGCCAACGCAAACTGAAAGGCAAGTCCATGAGAGTACTGCTCCTATCTTTTCTGCTGGCATCAGCGGCTATTGCCGCGCCCGCCGATGACAGCGTTTCCTTAAATGGCAAATGGCAGATTCATCGCATCGCCGCTGGCAGAGAAAGCCGGCAGGAATGCACCTTTACCCAGAAGAACAACGACCTGACCGGGACTTGCCGTTCCGACCAAGGCACTGTGGAGATCAGCGGGAAAGTGGACGGCAAGAAAGTCACCTGGACTTATAAAGGCCAGTCCGAGGGCGGCGCGGTGACCGTCGTTTATAAAGGGACCATGGATTCGGCCACCAAGATTATTGGAACCGTAAGCGCCCTCGAATACGGTGTTGAAGGCGAGTTCACGGCCACGCAGGCCAATTAGGAGCAGTTTCGGCATGGCGGGAGGCTGCGGTTCCGCTCCTGTTCCCGGTGTGGGCGTTTCCAGTGGGCGCCCAGCCGATCTCGCTGGCTGCCGCCGGTAGCCTCTCCGCGGTTGGGTCGCCTTGGGTATCGCCGGGCTGCCCGAAGCCGACCTCTAAACGGATGTCGCTCGTATCCTTCAATCCGGTTTGATCCACTACCGCTGACCCTGCGCGTCCTGGCGGGAGAATGCCGCTTCGAAGATGTTGCCTTGCTAATCATTTCTAATCCGCTTGACGCAACGCACGACCTTTTTCCGTTCAAGGCGATAGACGACGGTCTGCCGGACTCAGGAAGGTTTCCTGAATCTCCCGAATCGAGCATGCCACTCTTTGCCACAGGGGCCTCATGAACTTGCAATTTAAGCTTCATCAATTTGGAGCGAGGGATAGGCTAAGCGGCGAGGGGTCAGACTACCATGGCCATAGTCGCATTGAAAGAGTTTGGACTCACGCACACGGCCGCGGTTCTGGAATCGATCCGAGGTCAAAACCTCAACTTGGCGACGGTGTGCGCGATGCCTTAGTCCGCGAGGGTCATGAAGACCATCAGAAAATCACCTTCAGCGGTGAGGTAAAGCTCGTGGCAGATGATGTTCTTCTGCCGGGCGCTCGCGGCGGACATCGCGCTTTCCAGAGCAGTGAAATCACTGCCGAGCAAGTCAATCTTTCCCATCGGGACACAGTGCAGGCGAATGGGGTAGTGATCACCCTCGTCACTGTAGCCGAGAGTAATGACAATCCTTTGCAGCGATTCGAGGTATTCAACTCCAATGCTCTTTGCCGCAATCTTATTGGCGCTGGCGAAGGCGGCTACTTCATCGGCCAATCCGCCGATGGTCTTGTCGTCCGCCAACTTCCCCATAAATACTTTGAACTTGTCATGCACTTGATGCGAGATGGCGCTCATACAGACAGGATATAGCAACGCGCTGCCGGACCTGATAGACTTGCCGCGACCGCGAGGCCCAATGACAGATTGATAGAAGGTGACCGATGGTTTCCAACTGCCGTACGTCCTTGATTCTTTTGCTGGCCGGCTTGTTTATACACGCACAAGTGCAGCCAGTTGGCACAATCGATGGGTCCGTCCGCGATGGATCGGGCGGAATGTTGGCCGGTGTCAAAGTCACCCTCCGTAATGTGGACACCGGTGTCACCAGAGACACGATGACGAATGAGAGCGGCAGTTTTTTCTTCCCACTGGTGAATCCGGGCCGCTACGAAGCGACAGTTGAGAAGACAGGTTTCAAAAGAGGCGTGCAGGAGGTGACGGTCAGAACCGGCATCGGGTCAACCGCCGACTTTACGCTCCAACTGGGCCAGGTAACCGACTCGGTGCAGGTCACGGCGGAGACCCCTCTACTCGAGACGTCCAGTTCGTCGGTCAGCCGCAATATCGCACAACGCACTGTGCAGGACATGCCTCTACTGGCGAGGAATGTGCTGATGCTTGTCAATCTGGCGCCGGGGATCACGAACAATGCGCCCACCAGCAACACAACGGGCTTGATTGATATCGACAGCGTGTCCTATACATCGGCCTCGGGCGCCAACAACCGTACCAATGAATTCCTGATGGACGGCATTCCGAACAATGTCTCCGACCGTGTCGCCTATATTCCCAGCGTCGACGATGTCGAGGAGTTCACTGTCTCCACGAACGCGCTGGACGCCGAATATGGGCATGGCGGCGGGATGTATGTGAATGTCGTCACCAAGGGCGGCACGAACGGCTTTCACGGCAATATCTACGAGTTCTTTCGCAATGACAAACTGAACGCCAATTCCTTTTTCTCCAACAAGAACGGCGCCCCACGCCCGGTGTTTCGTTTCAACCAATTCGGGCTGACCGCGGGCGGGCCGATCGTGAAGAATAAGACGTTCTGGTTTTTCAACTTCGAGGGGCTCCGTCAACGCACGCCCCGCGCCTACCGGTTTACCGTCCCCACCGCTCTTCAGCGAACCGGCGATTTCTCGCAGACATTCAATGCCGCCGGCGCCGCATTCCAGATCGCCGATCCGCTGACGACAACACCGGCCGGAGCGAGAACGCTTTTCCCCGGCGGCCGGATTCCGGCAACCCGGATCAATGCCGTTGCCCGCAGCGTCATTTCCAGATATCCGGCGGCGAATTTGCCGGGAGATCTCAATACGAACGCCAACAACTACTTCAGCGAAGTTCCGGCGCCCTATGACGGCGAGAATTATTCCGTGCGCATCGATCAGAATTTCAAGAAGCACCGCCTGTTCGGCCGCTGGTCGACAAATGAAGGATTCCCCGGTGCTCCGACGCCGTGGGATATCGGGGAAGGCGGCGTTGGCGCGCTTGAGGGGAACAACCGGGCACAGACATCGATCGGGCTGAGCGATGTGGTTACCGTGAACCCGTCGATGGTGATCACGGCGCAGGCCGGCTTCACGCGCTGGACGCAGGAAGGCACTCATCCCGCGTTCGATCAGACGCAGATCGGGATTTCCCAGTCCCTGATCAGCCAAATGCAGCAGAAGATCTTCCCGCGCTTTAATATGGCGACGGATATGTACTATATCGGGGCGTCGGAGGGCCAGTGGTACGAACACACCAATACGTTTTCGTTCAACATCGGCGTTTCGAAGAACTTAGGCAGCCACAATATGAAGTTCGGCTTCCAGAGCCAGGTAAAGCAGAACAATTCCCAGGGCGCCGCGCGGCCGGGCGGCGAGTACAACTTCGATCGCGGATTCACGCAACCGAACGCTTTTGCGCCCGGCAGCAACCTCGGCAACGCCATCGCCAGCTTCCTATTAGGCACGCCGAACACCGGCTTGCTGAACCTGCGCGCGGCGACAGCCCCGCAGAGCCCGTTCTACGGCTGGTATTTTCAGGACGACTACAAACTGACTCCCAAACTGACGCTGAACCTCGGACTTCGCTACGACCTGATGCTGGGCATTACGGAACGGTACAACCAGAACAATCTTGGCTTCGATCTGAAAGTCTCGAATCCCATTGAGGCCGCCGCGAAGGCCGCGTATTCCCGCAGCCCGATTGCCGAACTGCCCCCGGCCAATTTCAACGTGCGCGGCGGTTTGTTCTTCGCCACAAAGGACAACCGGCGAAACGTGGTGGCCGAGAAAACCAATTGGCAACCGCGCATCGGCCTGGCGTACCGGGTTCTGCCCAAGACCGTTATCCGCACGGGATTCGGCATTTTCTATTCCGTCTGGTGGCAGCCGTTCGTGAACGCCACGGGCTTTTCCGCGCAGACCGACATGGTGACGACGCTCGACGGTGGACTGACACCGGCGGACACGCTTGCCAATCCGTTCCCCAATGGCTTCGTGCAACCCACGGGGGCCAGCCTGGGCCTGTCCACGCTGCTGGGACAGACGCTGGCGCCGTACGACTACGATCGAAAGAACATCCGCAATGACCGATGGAGCTTTGGGGTGCAACACGAGGTGCGGCGCAACCTGCAGATCGAGATTAACTACGTGGGCCAGCGCGCGCCTAACGTCATTTCGAGCACTGGCTCGGGAGACTCCGGAAAGGTGATCAATGCAGGCTGGAACGGTAACGGCGGAACGTTCGATCAGCGATACTACAGTCTGGGAGCGCGGCTGAACGCGCGTATCGCGAATCCGTTCGTGGGGCTGATTCCGGCCCCTAGCGCGCTTGCCGGGGCCACGATTACTGTCGCTCAGTTACTGAATCCGTATCCGGAGTTCGGCAATATCAATCTCAACCGCACTTCGGGCGGAACCAGCAACTATCACTCGCTGCAGGTCAGCGGCACCCAACGATTTGCCGCCGGCGCGATGGTGCAGTTTGCCTACACGTTCTCCAAGCAGATCGAGTCGTTGCGCTACATCGAGCCCAGCGACCCGGCTCCGTCGAAAATGATCGGCCAATTCGACAACCCGCACCGGGTTTCGGCGGGAATCATTTATGAACTGCCGTTCGGGAAAGGCAAGGCCGCGACGAGAATGGCGGCGGTGAACAAGCTGATTGGCGGCTGGCAATGGAGTGCGATGTACATCTACCAGACAGGCGCCGCTGTGGCGCTCCCGGCCGCGTTGGCTACGGGCGTGAGTCCCAAGCTCGACAATCCCACGATCAACAACTGGTTTAACGGAGCGTCGATGGTGGTGCTGCCGCCGTTTGCGGCGCGGCGCAATCCCTATTTCTGGAGCGGGCTGCGTGGGCCGGCCATGAACAATTGGGACATGGGTTTCCTCAAGAACACCTATGCCTACAAGGAACGCGTGAAGGTCCAATTCCGGCTGGAGATGATCAACGCGTTCAACCGCGTTTGGTTTGGCGGATTGAATACGGGTATCACCGCCGCCACCTACACGCAGTTAACCAGCCAGGCGAATCAGCCGCGCAACATTCAGCTTGGGATGAAGGTGAATTTCTGATGAGCTATTGATGCGCGATGGGAGAGGCGCGAACGGCGCGCTGGAAGGCCCAGGTCCGAATCTGGCTGATCTGTTCCTTCATCGTTCGCGAAAGAGGTACGAACTTCGCGGCAATGAGAATGAGATCCCTGCCGGTCAACTGCCGATCCTGAAGGCGCGCCTTTGTGATCGCTGAGATCACACATTGCTCAATCTCCGCACCGGTCCACCCATTCGTAAATTTGATCAGCTCCGCGAAATCAAATGCGGTAATATCGACTCCCCGTCGAACCAGGTGAATTTTGAAGATTTCGACCTGTTCCGCTTCCATCGGCATGTCGACAAAGAATACCTCATCGAAACGCCCTTTGCGGATCATTTCCGCGGGAAGAAGGTCGAGACGGTTCGCTGTCGCGGCGACGAAGAGTCCGGGTGACTTCTCTTGCATCCATGTGAGGAAGAACGCGAAAATTCTGCCCTGCTCTCCACTGGATTCCGTCGAGGTGATTCCCATTTCGATTTCGTCGAACCAGAGGACCGCGGGCGCCATGTCTTCCAGCATTCGGCACGCCCGGACAAACGCCTCCTCCGGTTTGCCATGACGGCCCGAGAAGATCTCAATCATGTCGATTCGATAGAGAGGAAGCTCGAAACAGGAAGAGATTGCTTTGACGCAGAGGCTCTTACCGCAGCCGGGAATGCCCATGATGAGGACGCCCTTCGGCACAATTTCCGCGCTCAAATCGTCGCGCATCTGAAAGAGCTTTCGCCGTTCCACCAGCCACTGTTTTAAGCCATCGAGTCCACCTACCTCTTCCAGTTTTCTACTTCCGGTTATGAACTCGATCACTCCGCTGCGATTAATCAGGAGTTGCTTCTCCTGCAGAAGGGCAGATACCGATTCCGGCCCGAGGCGTTTTCCGCCGGCCGATGCCCGCCGCACCGCATAGCGCGCCTCTTCCAGCGTCAAGCCGCGCAAGGCAGGCGCAAATAGGCCTAGAAGCTCATCGTTGACATCCGCTCTTTGAGCGGGGGGCAACATCTTCGGCACCTCGTTCTGCAAAAACTCCACGAGCTCGGTCACATCGGGCGGGCGAAGTTCGAAGAAAACGATATTCCGCTCAATCTCTTCGGGGATAAACCGGAGCGCGGAAGTAATGACGACAAATTTCCCCTGGTCCAGGCAACTGTAATAGATATCCCGGAGACGCCGCCTGACCTCCGGAGATTCGCGCAGGGGTTCATGGAAGTCCTTCAGATGGAAGATTGCCGTGCCGTTGTGGGCGGCGACAAAATCCAAGGCTCCGCGAGCCGATTGCGTACCAGGTTCAGCGAGCTGGCCATTCTTGCGCAGCCCTTCGGTAAAACTCCATGTCCAAACCGGGACCGGTCCAGATGCGAACAACCGCAGGGACACGTCGTCGAGCGCGCGTTCCACCCGCTGTTCTTCGGCGGACCGAATGTAGGTAATCGGGCGCCCCGATTCAAAGGTCTCCCGAATCATCTTTGCCGCGCGACTCTCTCCGGCTGGCGAACCGCTCGCCAAGCTTTCGATTTCATGGTTGGTATTCGCGGAAGTTGGAACTGTCATTTATAGAATTCGCCGCTCTCTCTCAATTATCGATGAACGCGCCGCAGCCGTTTCCCAACGGTCTCTCTCACCACGTGGCCGTGGTAAAGTGAGCTATCCAATAGACGCATCGTAAGGTTTGTTTGGTTGGCGTGGCACCCATGAAAAACCTAAGGCGACTCGAACATCTACGCGACGGCTCTCTGTCGGTACTTCGGACCGAAATGGACAAGCTTCACGCGATGAAAATAGAGGCATTGCAAACGGGCGTACCTCCGCCGCAGACTGCGGAGCAGACCATCATCATGGAAACGGCCCGGAAGGCGTTCGACAAGGCCTATGACCAGTACCTTGCCGCATACAAGTTGCTGCATTAAGCGCCATCAGATACCGGCGTACCAGGAGTAGCCTTCTTCCGGCGCCGCGGAGCCCAGGCCCTTGCCGAACCCTTTCATTGTGTCGGTGACCGTCAGGCGGGTGATGTATTTTACGCTCTTGTAGCCGAGTTGGCGGGGAACACGCAGACGAAGCGGGCCGCCATGGCCCACGGGAAGATCGCCGCCATTCATTCCGTACGTAAGGAGCGTCTGGGGATGCAAGGCATCAGCCATATCGACGCTGTCCCACCAGTCGCGCTGAATCGAGAAATAGACAACATACTTTGCCCGCGGAAGGATTCCGACCATATCGAGGACGTGGATTAGCGGCACCCCGATCCACTCCGCAATGAAAGACCAGCCCTCTTCACAGGCCAGGTGAGTGATCTGACTACGAGAGGGATAACGCCTGAGGCCGGCAAGCGAAAACGTTGCGGGGCGGGCGACCATGCCGTCGACCGTAAGCCGCCAGTCAGCGAATCCTCCGGCTTGCAGGAGCTTGAAGTCCTCGCTCTGCGGGGGCTTGCCGTTCGCGAACGGCGTTTTCGTAATCTGGCTGCGGGGGAACTCACGGGCCAGCGAGTGGCGCGTCAGGAGCCGGTGGGTGCCGTAGGTCAGCGTTTCACCGGGGCCGTAGAGACCGCCATGATCGGGAGGGATCAGGCCGTATCGATCCGCAAGCGCGGCGGCCACGGCAAGACCGGATGCGCCCCCCGCCGCCGCGAGCCCTGCGGTGAACAGTTTGCGGCGTGAAAGGTTAGTCATGCGTCCTCCTTATGTGCAGCGGTCTCCGGTATATCGGCGCGGCCCGTGATCATGGCTCGCGTGCGGTTCGTGAATCCCGCAAAACAAACCATCCCGATGTGGACCAGAACGAAGAGTACGAGAGACAGGGAAACGATGAAATGAATCGTGCGCGCGGACTGCTGGCCGCCGAATACAGTGACCGTAGCAGGAAACGCAGACGTGAAGGCGGGGGACATGGCCACGCCCGTCCAGATCATAAGCGGGAATAGAACGAAGATCACGGACAGGTAGGCGAGCCGCTGCAGCACGTTATAAGACCGGGCCTCCGCTTCGCCCGCCGGCTTGAAGCGCAGATGGTTCGCGATTACCCTCGATATCTCACGCCGCGAGAGGCCGGCTCCCTCCGGGACCAGATTCTTCCGGAAATGCCCGTTAAAGAGGCCGGCGACCGCGTAGAGTAAGCCAGTCAGTACTGCGACCCACGCGGCTTGGAAGTGGAGGTACCGGCTCCAGCCGTTCTGGTCGGGCAGTACGAATCCATAGCCAGTCAAGACAGATGGTCTCGATGCCGGGATCGGCAGATCGAAGAGTGACGGGGTTAATACGTTGCCGACTTCCCCCCAATAGAAACGAGGGTGGGAGATGACGATTTCCACTCCGCTGACGAGGAGGGCAACGAAGCACAGCGCAGTGATCCAGTGAGTGACGCGGACGAGGGCGGTATGCCGGGGCGTATGCGTCGTGGTTGGGGCGGCGGAGCCAAGACCGGAAACCCAAGCAGAATCGGCCACGCAGGTATGCTAGCAGATCGGCCTTCGCGAAAGTGCAACAGAATTCGTCTGCGGCCAACGGCGGGTCCCGCAAAAAATCCCATGCACAGATGGAACAAATTCGCGACCCCATCGTCTTTATATGTTGGAGTCCAATATAACAGGACCCACAAGTATGCCTCCCACGTCACCCGATCAAGAATGGAAAAAAGGAAGCGCCGAGCTTCTTGTGTTGTGCCTGCTTGAGGACCAGCCGCGCCACGGCTACGACATTTCCAGGCTGATCGAACTCCGGTCGGGCGGCGTCTTGCGGTTTCACGTCACCACGCTTTATCCACTGCTATACCGCCTGGAGGAACGCGGCTGGATCGAGGGCCGCTGGGTGGAAAAGGCCGAGCAGCGGCGAAGGCGATATTACAGCCTGACGCCGGAGGGTGGAGACGTCCTTCAGGCGCAGCGGAAGAGTTGGAAGGAATTCGTCGCCGCTATTGGGCGAATCACAGGAGTCGAGCATGCCTGATTGGAAGGGTATCGTTCGGGAGCGCGCCGCTTGCCTGCACCTGGGGGGCGCCGCGGAAGCCGATCTCATCGAAGAGCTCGCGGAGCACCTGGAAGACCGCCACCGCGCATTGCGCTGCGGCGGAGCAAGCGAAGAAGAGGCGCTCCGGATGGCGGTCTCGGAGTTGGACGACACGTATCCGCTGCGGGCAAAGTCAAAGAGAACTCCGCCGATGGCGAAATACGATGCGGTGCCGGCAGGCGACGCTCTGCGCGGCAATTTCCTGGAAGACACGTGGAGAGACCTACGCTATGCGGTCCGGGCGATGCGAAAGAGTCCGATGTTCGTTCTGTTTGTCGTTCTCACGCTGGCATTGGGAATTGGCGCCAACACCACGGTGTTCACCGTTATCAACACGCTGATCTTGAATCCGCTACCGGTCCGCGACCCGGCCGGCCTCGTGTCGGTTGCGGCGGCCGAAGCAAAGGATACGTCGAAGTCGAACGGGCCCCTGTCCATCTCCCACGCAGACCTGAAGGACTATCAGGCAAGGAATGGGGTGTTCGGCTCGCTGGCAGGCTACACTTCCCCTCGCCCGCTGACCCTGCAGGAGCACGGTGCTTCGGAGCAGATTTTCGGCGAGCTGGTTACCGGCAACTATTTCGCCACTTTGGGGCTCAGCCCTGTCAAAGGCCGCTTCTTTTTGCCCGAGGAGGACAGCACTCCCGGGGGACATGCCGTTGCGGTAATGAACTACGCAACGTGGCTGTCACGCTTCGGCGGGGCGAACGATATTGTGGGCAGGACGCTGCGAGTCAACAATCTTTTGTTCACCGTTGTTGGCGTCGCACCGCCCAACTTCATCGGGTTGAACGCCATCTTCGGCCCCGACTTGTGGATACCGGCGGCGATGTCGGAGAAGTTGTTCCCGACTTACATGCAGAACGCTTTGAACGATCGAGGCAAAGCCTTCTTCCAGGCAGCCGGACGATTGAATCCGGGAGTCACTCGGGCGCAGGCGGAAGCCAATATGGCGACCGTTGCGTCGGACCTGGCGCGCGAATATCCGGACGCCGACGCGGGAAGGACCGCGACCGTGCGGCCCATCCGTGACGTAGTGCTGACCAGCACCCGCGGCGATTCCTCGTCAATTCTGTTCGGCGGCACGATCCTGTTGGTCGTTGTAGGAGTCGTTTTGCTGATCGCGTGCTCCAACGTGGCGAATCTGCTGCTGGCGCGATCGGCGGCGCGGCAACAGGAGATGGCCGTCCGCCTGGCGATGGGAGCCAGCCGCGGAAGACTGCTGCGGCAACTGCTCACGGAGAGCGTCTTGCTCGGATTGCTCAGCGGCGTCTTCGGGCTTCTGACCGGTTACGCGGGGTTGCAACTCCTCTTCGGGATGCTGCCAAACGCCGCAAATTTCGTGACGCCGCGGCTGGACGGCAGCGTATTCGTCTTTGCGCTGGTGATTTCGCTGGCAACCGGTTTCCTCTTCGGCTCCATCCCGGCTTTCCACGCGTCCCGCGCGAGCACGGCGGAATCGTTGAAAGAGGAGGCTCGCACCACGGGGCGAAGCAGGAGGAAAATTACACTGGCCAACGCGTTGCTGGCGGGGCAAGTGGCTTTTTCGTTTCTCCTGTTGGTGACGGCGGCTCTTTTCCTGCGGAGCATCCAGTACGCTTACGAGATCGACCCCGGTTTCCAGACGGAGCATCTTGCCGTCTTCCCGACAAATCCGGGGCAGGCCGGATACGGAAGAGCCCAGACGAAGGCGTTCTACAAGACCGTTCGTGAGCGCGTCGCCAGCATCCCCGGCGTTGATTCCGTGGCGTGGGTGACGAATATGCCGCTGTGGGCACGCGCCCTGAATGGGCTGCATGTCGAAGGGCGGGAACAGCGCTCCCGGGAGGACAACAAGATCACAGCGATCGTCAACACGATCGACCCGGGCTATTTCGCGACAGCCGGCGTACCCATCCATCATGGCCGCGCGTTCGGGAGCATCGACCACGAGACCGCGACACCGGTCGCCATCGTCAACGAGAGAATGGCGCACGACTATTGGCCCGGCGGAGACGCGCTGGGCAAGCGAATCCAACTGCCGGGTGAGAAGGGTATGCGGCAGATTGTGGGGATCGCCAGAACCGCCAACTACTCCGCGTGGGGTGAGCCGCCGCAACCCTGCGTTTACGTGCCGATGGAGCAGAACTATTCCGATTCCATGGTCCTCTACGTACGAACCAAGGGAGATCCGCGGCAGATTCTGATCCCGGTCCGGCGCGAGATTGGAGCCGCGGCACCGCAAGTTCTGATCGGAACCACGCGAACGGGACCCGAGGTGATCGACGGCGGCTTATTTCAGGCGAGGATGGGCGTGGCATTGCTTAGCGTTTTCGGGCTGCTGGCACTGGGGCTCGCGAGCATCGGACTGTACGGGATTATGGCTTACTCGGTGAGTCAGCGAACGCGGGAGATCGGATTGCGCATGGCGTTGGGCGCAGCCCAGGCCAGCGTGCTTCGGCTGATTCTGAAACAGGGGATGTCGCTGGTCCTGACCGGCGTACTGATCGGCTTTGCGGCGGCAATCCTGGTTGGACGCCTACTGAGCAGAATGCTGTACGGCGTCAGCGCGAGCGATCCGGCAAGTATGGCGGGGGCAGCGTTGGTTCTGCTGGCGGTCGCGTTTTTGGCGTGCTATCTGCCGGCATACAGGGCGAGCCGCGTGGACCCGTTGACGGCCTTACGCGAGCGATGACGGCGCTATGAACCCGGCATCTCGAAACTCCAGGACCGGCCGGCGCCTTTGGATTGCGATGGCCATCCTGTGCGCCATCGGCGCGGCGGCGGTAGTACGGCGCCTTTTCGCGCTGGGGGGCACGCCGGCCGGGAGTTCAACGCCGTTCGCCAGCCTGGATGCGAACTTCACCGCCAAGGCGCGGATGACGTTGTTGCACATTGTGCCTAGCCTGTTGTTCGTACTGCTCGTTCCGCTGCAGTTTATTTCTTCGCTGCGGCAGCGCTATCCACGGGTACATCGCATAACCGGCCGCCTGATCATGGGCCTAGGCGTGGTGGCCGGCGCGTCGGCGCTGTGGTTAAGCGCCAGCCCGGTGGGCGGAATTGCGGAAGGAACGGCAACCGCGCTCTTCGGCACTTTCTTCCTGTTTTCCCTCGGCAAGGCGTGGTGGCACATTCGAAACAGGCGAGTGGAACTCCACCGCGAATGGGTGACGCGCATGACCGCCATTGCGTTAGGCGTCGCCACTACACGGCCGATCATGGCTGTATTCTTTGCGACGAGTGCGCTGACCGGGCTGACGCCAGAGCAGTTTTTCGGACCGGCGATGTGGTTGGGGTTCGGTTCGACCTATCTCGCCGGGGAGGTATGGATTCGCTATTCGCGGCCACAAATGGCGATGAACCGGGGAACTCATCGATAACCGGTTTTTTGACGCCCGTGGCACTGTTCTCGCGGTGGCCACGCTTAGCTTATTCAGTATGCATTCTCTCGCGCGGTTGTTCAGCCTATCTGCCGTGCCCTACTTGCTTGCGGCGGGACCGGAGACGGATCCTATCCGATTCCAGCTCTATCGCTCTACGGCACGGATCTCGCAGGGCACCACAAACGGTACTGGGGAGATTGTCCTCCAGGCGTCGGGGCCTGAGAAGAAGCTCGATGAGGCAAAGGATGTCCCCAAGGTCTCCGATTCCGTGGCCCCTCCCGCCGTGACGTTCGGCGCGGCGGAGTCTATCCCTGGCCAGCCACCAGGGACGCGCGCGTGGCGGGTGCCTGTCAATATCTCCAATCTGAGCGGAACGGGGACTTTCGCGCGCACGTTAGCAGCCAGTTGGAATGGAGTTACGACCTCCCTTCCCTACAACATTTCGAATACCCCGGCTCCGCCGCTTGTGCTGACACTCGGACTGCTTCCGAGCGAATGGAACGCGGCACAGTCACCTTGCCTTCGTATGCGTATCTCAGCATCGGGCGCTCTCGCAACGGGAATCGGGCTGACGTCCACGCTCACCGACACTACTACCAAAAAGAATGTGTCTTCCCAATTGTTTCTCAGCCTAGACGGTACGACAGCGGCGCCGAGCGCCGCACTCGAACGCGCGGTTAACGAGACGGGGGCTCCGTTGTACCTGTGCCTCTCCAGAGACTTTGCCTGGTCGGGAACCTTTACGGGGAATATCAATGTCAGCGCGATAGAAAAGCCAGAGGGGACGTCCGCGGCCATTACGGTTTATTGCCGGCGGCCGTGGGCAGTTTGGGTTGGGGTGATCGCCCTCGGCGTTGGGTGTTTTTTTGCACTTGTTTTTCGCTACTTATTGCCCGCCTATCGAGCCTTCCGCCAAGCCCTGTTGCCGGCGGCGATTCTCTACGTGTCAATCGGCCGTGCATTGGAGGCGCTCAAGGGCCGGCCGAAGGACGCGGTTTCCATCAAGTCCATGCCCAGCGTTCTTGCCGAGTCGTCGGAATCCCTCAAGGTAGATACTCTTATCGCGAAGAATCTGATCCCCTCCCGATGGGGTAATCCGTTCCGCACTCCGGACGCCGCGGCCTACAAGACTCTGCTCGATACACAATCGGCGCGGATACATACCGTTCAGATCCTAATGAAGGAAGGCATTCAGGAACTGGACAAGATACAACCGCCGACGGCGAAATCGAGAGGGGACATTGGTAGAGTCGACGCGATTGCCGCGCAGAACCCGTTCCCGATGCCAGATGCAGCCCGTCATCAAGTGCAAGAGATCATTTCCGGAGCGCCGGGCGAAGAACGGGTGGCGTCGCAAGCGACGCCTATGCCGAGACTCGGGGATCTCATTGTTTCGATAGACACGGTGACCCTTTTCACGCTTCTGGGGTGGGTCGTGATCAGCTTTGTTTCCGGCTATTTGGTCCTTGTCCTCGGCCGACCGGGATTCGGCTCACCGCTGGATTACCTGCAATGCCTGCTTTGGGCGTTTGGGATCTCCGTCGCAGGCGCGATCACTTCGAATCCGGCCGGCACGGCGCTAAACATGAAGCCTCCGGAGTCACTGTAAATGCCAGTCGACATTCAGATATTACAGTCCGGCGACTCAAGCCGTCCCCGCCCCTACTCGATCCTATTTGCGGCGAACCCTGTTCTTAAACAGGCGAGCGGCGCCTTGATTATCGACCCGGTGATGACGCAGCAAGCCGCGTTCAACACGTGCGTGCGGTATGCGATCGATTGTCTATTTGGGCGTCTCCCGGCACAAGCGGAGAACTTCCTTGCCGACCCTGCTATCGGGCCTAGGATCCGCCTCATCTCGGTATTTGAAACCGGCCTGCCAGTCAGCGATCCCAATTCGCTCGTAGAGGAGCGCGTTTTCGGAGGACTCGTGGCGCCGCGCCGCGGCCGCTACGCCCCCTACCTGGCACGCCACGGGATTCTGGCCGATGTAGCGTATGCGATCAGCGCATCGGACGATTTCCGCCGCGCCTCCGCATATGGAACGACGGATGATACCGGCCGGCCCGGGACGCCCTTTCGTCTCGACGGGCAGAGTCTGATGCATTGGCACTTTCCAGACATCTCCGGTACAGTGGCGATGCATCTCACAGCCCGTTCGCTAACTCCGGCGCATGAGTTCGGCCACGCGGCGTCCAGTTATAACTCCGGTTTTGTTACCGATCTATACATACCGAATACTTCGCCTAACTTCAACGTGCGAATCGGGCGTCCGATCGTGAATCCATTTGCCACTTACAATGGGACTCCCTTTGCACCCGATCCCACGCGCGACGGGCTCGGTTACGGTGCATGGAACTCCTATCATCCGGCGCTGGTGAACGCGACGGTCCCGGCACTGATGGATAACTATACGACGCAGGTGAACCCTCTCGTCTGCCGTCACGACACCATCACCAGGGCATTCCTCCGGGATCGCCTGATTGCTAAACTCGGCCGATAAGGAGATCCATATGACACCACTTAGCCGCGAAGAGCGCGATGCTGTTATTCGCGCCCATCCCGCAGCCGAGCCCGGTTCCATTGAAGCCGATCTCGATGAGTACGAATCTTTGGTTGCGGCGGATTTCGCCACCGATCCGTCGG
Source organism: Acidobacteriota bacterium (assembly GCA_016185425.1). Classification (GTDB taxonomy): domain Bacteria; phylum Acidobacteriota; class Terriglobia; order Bryobacterales; family Bryobacteraceae. The sequence continues at coordinate 24,762 of JACPNQ010000020.1, forward strand.
CGGCGCGAGCCGAACACGTCCTGGGAGGCGCCGCGATGGACCGGTTGGCGCAACTGCACGAGAAGCTGTTTGGGCGGCAGTAATCCGTTGCTATCCTGGGTCGATGACCGGTTGGCAGCTTGCGCAGTTGAACGTCGCACGGTTGATTCATCCGATTGACGATCCGCGGATTCGCGATTTCGTCGACGGACTCGACGCGATCAACCGGCTGGCTGAAGAATCCGAGGGGTTTGTGTGGCGGCTGAAGACAGATTCGGGTAACGCCACCGATGTGACTCATCCGTGGTCCGCGGATCCGTTCATGCTCGTGAACATGTCGGTCTGGCGCGTGGCCGAGGATCTTAGGCAGTACGTGTATAAATCCGGACACATGGAGTATCTTCGGCGGCGTATGGAATGGTTTGAACGGCCGGCGGAGGCGCATTACGTTCTTTGGTGGGTGGAAGCCGGCCACGTTCCGACACTGGAAGAGGCGCAGGAGCGGCTAGAGCACTATCGTGCTCATGGGGCGACGGCGCGGGCGTTTTGGTTTGGCCGGCTATTCGAGGCGCCGGCTTTTATTTTCTGAAATTCAGCAGTTCCGCGATGCGGTGCTCGGGGAGACCGGAGGTCTCGAGAGCCACCTCGCGGACGGTTTTGCCGGATTCAAAGGCCTCCTTGGCAATGGCGGCGGCTTTGTCGTAGCCGATGTCGGGGACCAGCATTGTAGCGAGCGCGAGGGAGCGCTCGACGAGGCCGCTGGCGTGCTCGCGGACGGCATCGAGGCCCTGGATGCAGCGCGCGGAAAAGTTGGCGGCGGCTTGGGAGAGGAGATCGATGGAGTCGAGGAGATCGAAGGCAATCAGGGGCATCATAGTGTTGAGCTCGAAATTGCCGGAAGCGCAGGCCCACGTGAGCGCGGCATCATGCCCGATAACCTGAGCTCCAATCATCAGCACGCTTTCCGGTATGACCGGGTTTATTTTGCCGGGCATGATGCTGGAGCCTGGTTGTAACGCAGGGAGGCGGAGTTCGCCGAGGCCGGCGCGCGGGCCTGAGCCGAGCCATCGGATGTCGCTCGCAATTTTGGTGAGGGCGACGGCACAGGTCTTCAAGGCTCCGCTAAGGAATAGCACAGCGTCTTTGGCGGCCTGGGCCTCAAAATGGTTCCGCGCTTCTCGGAATGGAAGACCTGTGTGCTGAGCGATCAACTCGATGGTGCGGGGCGCGAAGCCGGGAGGCGCGTTGACGCCGGTGCCGACGGCGGTACCGCCGATCGGAAGTTCGTAAAGGCCTTCCAGCGCGGCGCTGAGGCGCTCGGCTGAAGCTTTTGCCTGATGGGCGTAGCCGCTGAACTCCTGCCCGAGGCGAATGGGAGTGGCGTCCTGCAGATGCGTGCGGCCGATTTTCAGCACGTCCCAGAATTGGGCCGCCTTGCTATCCAGTGCGCGGCGAAGCGATTCGAGCGCGGGGAGGAGATCCCTTTGGACGGCGACAGCGGCGGCGATATGGATGGCGGCGGGGATTACGTCGTTGCTGGACTGGCAGCGGTTGACGTCGTCATTCGGGTGGGATTTCGTTAGCTTTGCGATGACCTCATTGGCATTCATGTTGGTTGATGTGCCGCTGCCGGTTTGGAAGACGCCGACGACGAATTGGTCGTAGTAGGCGCCGGCGGCGATCTTACCCGCAACTTCGACGATGCGCGCGGCCAACCCGGCGGGTAACAGGCCGAGTTCGCCATTCGTTTGCGCGGCACAGGCTTTGATGAGACCGAGAGCCTGGATGAACTGGGGCTGCAATCCATAGGGCCCCTTGGGGAAATTGAGGACGGCGCGCTGCGTCTGCGCGGCGTATAGTGCATCGGCAGGCACTTCGACTTCGCCCATGGAATCCCGCTCGGTTCGGTTGGGCATCGATACCTCCTGGAGGGATTTCGTCCTCCGTTTTCATGTTTAGCAGAATCTGCTACCGCTCGCGGAAGGTTTTGCGGGCGGCCTGGAGTTCTTCATAGTATTTTTCGGCCCAGAGCCATCCTCCTCCATTTGCCGGAGCGTGTTGGTCAGGATATTTCGCGCAGTTGCGCGCGTTCAATATGTCAGCGGAATCGGGAGTAGCGGAGCGGCACTGACGCGGATGAGGTCGGACTCCATGGGTTGTCCCTCATAGCGCGGTTCGACGGCGCTGCGAGGGTGGGGCGCGTGGCCGGGAGACCAGCGGGCAGCGGGGGAGACGAACGACAGTGCCCAGCTACGGCGGGGGCGGCTGGTGCGATTAGCCGGGGAACGGTGCCAGAGATAGCCGTGGTGCGCGAAGCCGTGGCCGGCCGGGGCGCGGACGGCAATGCCGGGTTCGGCGGGATCGATGTCGATGGGCGGGAGCGCGGCGCGAGGATCGTCGTCGCCTGTCATGCCCCAATTGGCGCGACGTTCGCCGAGCAGGTGGCTGCCGTAGAGGTAATAGAGGCAGCCGTTTTCGGGGGAGACGTCGTCGAGGGCGATCCACAGCGTGAAGCCGTCGGCGCAGTCGAGGGGAAGGTACGAGAAGTCCTGGTGCCAGTCCATGTCGATGCCGTTGGGAGGCTTGGAGAGGAGATGGTCGTGGAAGAGGACCAGCTCGGGGATGCCTAGCGCCTTGCAGGCGAGCGTTCCGAGGGCTGGGACCAATGCTGCAAGTTGTGGAGAGGTACGCCAGCTATCGTGAACGATTCGCGCGTACGGGCCGGTGACGCCGCGCTCCATGACCTCTTCAAATGCCGCCTGCGCGATGGGGAGCTGGGTGGCGTCGAGAACCTGGCCGAGAGCGGCAGCTCCGGAAGTTTCGAATTCGGCGGCGAGGTTCTGGCTGGGGGCCATGAGGTACATCCTACCGCGTGCCATGATGTTGTCATGCGCGTGGCGGTGAGCCAGTACGAGGGCATTGATGCGACACCGGTGCTGCCGCTGGCGGCGGGTTGCCTGGTGGCGTCGGCGCGCGCGGATGCTGAGCTGGCGGGATTGGACTACCGCGTGACGGTGGCGCGCCAGGCGATTGCGCGTGCGGTGGAGGACATGGGGCGTCCGGAGGTGCTGGGGCTGCCGCTGTATCCGTGGAACGCCGCGTATGCTCTGACGGTGGCGGGCGCCGTGCGGGAGGCGTTGCCGGATTGCCTGATTGTGGCGGGCGGACCATCGGTACCTCGGCGTCCGGAACGGGCACGGCGGTTTTTGCAAGAGCATGCCGCGGTAGACGTGCTCGCATTCGGCGAGGGGGAGTTGACGTTTCGGGAGTTGTTGCGGGCACGGCTGGGTGGTGGGAGTTTGGAAGGAATTGGGGGGATTGCGTATCGAGATGGCTGCGATTTCCACGTGACCGCAGAGCCTGTGCGAGTGCTGGATTTTTCGGTGACAGCGTCGCCGTACCTGGATGGGACGTTTGATGAATTATTTGAACGGAACAGGTCGCGGTTTCACATGGCGCTGTGCGAGACGAACCGGGGATGTCCGTTTTCGTGCACGTTTTGCGACTGGTCCCTTACGAAGCGAGTGGTGGAATTTCCGATTGAGCGAGTGATGGCGGAACTCGACTGGGTGGTGCGGCATGGATTCAGCCACGTGATGCTGGCGGATGCGAATTTCGGGATCCGTCCGCGAGACACGGGGATCGCGCGGCGGCTGGTGGAGTTGAAGCGGGCGACGGGACTGCCATCGACGTTCTACTTCTATCTGACGAAGAACAATCACGGGCGAAACCTGGAAACGATTGAGATCTTGCAGAGCGGAGGGATTGGCACGTGGGTGGGGCTGGCGGTGCAGGACTTCGACGATGACGTGTTGGAGGCGGTGAAACGGGACAACATACAGACGGGCGAAGCGATGAAATTGCGCGCTATCTGCGGCGAGAGGGGGATACCGACGTTCAACGAGTTGATTCTGGGCCTGCCGGGCCAGACCTACGAGTCATTTGCCCGGACGATTGCGACCGCGATGCCTTCCCTGCCCCGGCACGATTTTGTGCTGTTTTTGTGCCGGCTGATTGAGAATGCGGAGTTGGGCGATCCGGCGTCACGAGAACGGTTTGGGATCGAGACGCGGGTGTGCCAGTGGAAAACATCGACGCCGGGGCTGGAGGCGGTGATCGATGAGTATCAGGAAGTAGTTGTCGGGACGCGGAATATGCCGGTGGAGGATTGGAAGCGAACGTACCGGCTGTCGTTCCTGGCCGCGGCGCTCTATAACTTGCGACTGCTACGGGTAGCGCTCCAATATGTGCCGGAGGCGATGGGCATTTCATTGACGAGTTACCTGGAGTTATTGGCCAACCATATGGCGGATGCGGAGAGCGAGTCGGTATATGGAGAGTTGTCGGCGGTATTTGACGCATATTTAGACTCGCTGCTGGCGGGCGGGCCGTTTGTTCTGCCGTACGCCGGTAGTACGCCGATTGTGGTGGAGGAGGCGGTGGCGATGGCGGCACTGCGGCGGTACGACGAGTTCCTAGCGGAAACGGCGAGATTGACGTGCGGGAATCGCAGCGAGGCGATGGGGGAGGCATTCCGGTATCAGGCTCTGATTACATCACGATGGGGGTTGACTGAGCCGATCGTCGAGCGGTTTCAGTACGATTGGCCGGCGTATGCGGGGAACGGGGGGAAATTGGCGGAACGGCCCGTGACCGTACGATTTACTCCAGGAGCGGCTGCAGGCCATGCACGGTATGACGATTATGCGGCAGCACATTTGGGGTCGATGCGTGCGCGGCTGGATAGCGGGCGCGTGGAGTGTGAGGCCAGAGCGGCGCAGTTAGTAGTGCTGTAGAGAGTGAGGCGTCCGCAGCCCGCTAGCAGGTCTCGTCGCGATGGGTGGCGGAGGGACCGGGCTCGTTTCAAATCTGTCGTAGAACGGCGCCGGTAAGAGACGAGGCTTTGCGGTTTGCGGTTCCCGCGCGGAAGGCTTGCGCCGCGATCTCAACAAACGCCCTCTGGTACCGGGGCATATAAACGTCGCGGCGGCACATGACTGCAATATCCACTCTCGGAAGACCGGCGGGCGGCCGATGTCTCTGGAGGCCGCGAAGCTCCTTCGTCAACGCGGCGGGACCGAGCGGCACGAGCCCAACGCCCCAACCGGCTCGCACGGCACTGGTTGCAAGATCAAGGGTGGAGGCCTCTACCGCAATCCGCAGCCGTGACAGGAGGTTCTGCCGCCGCAGGAGCTCTTCGAAGGCTTGCCGGATAACGCTGTTGCGATCGGCCAGCACAAAGGGGTGCTCCAATACCGCCTCCCATGTAAGCGGCTTGCGCAGGCGGAATCGAGGGGTCGAGATCAGATCGAATCGGATCGGTGCCGCCGCGTTCACTACCACGCGGCCGGATGCCACCCATGGAGAAGAGACGACGACGTCCACGCGGCCCTGTTCCAGCAGTGGAACGGCTTCTGCAGGCTCGCCGGTGACCAGCCGGACGGATACCGCTGGAAACAGCCGATGGAACGTCTGCAGAATGGTTCCCGCGTAATTGGCGATTGCATACCCCGACATCGCGACAGCGAGCGGCCCACTGTTCTCGCCGCGTAGCCTCGACCATCGCGAACACCCAGGCGCGCCGTCCGTACCAGGGCTTCACTTCGGTGACCCAGAGTTGGACCGACTTCAATTCCCAGTACCACTCGCTGCAGTTGAACGCCGAGAAGCGCTTCAGCAAAGGTCTCTCCGTCCTGGGCAATTACGCCTGGGCGAAGACTATGGACGACTTCGGCAACACCACTCTTCTCTTCCGCCGCGAATATTTCCGCGGCGTGGCCAGTGAGCACATCCCTCACATTTTCCACCTGACCACGATGTGGGCTGTTCCAACGCCGCGACTCCAGGGAATCGCCGCCAAGCTTCTGCAGGGCTGGGAGCTTACCTCCCTCACCACATGGCAGAACGGTTTCCCATTCAGCCTCGCAAGCGGTGTGGACAATTCGTTCACGGCCGCCGGAGGCGACAGGGCCGATTTCACCGGAACTGATGTGAACCAGGCGAAGCTTAGCGGGCTGTCGCACGCCCAGATGGTCGACCGGTTCTTCAACACTTCACTCTTCACCACCAACGCCTTCGGCACGTTTGGTAACTCGGGAAGGAACATCCTGCGCGGTCCTAGGTTCTTCAATACCGACCTCGGTTTGATCAAAAACACCGCCGTCGCCGAAGAGTTCAAAGTGCAGTTTCGTGCCGAGTTCTTCAACTTGTTCAACAACGTGAACTTCAGCAACCCCGGAAGCACGGTCGGCACGCCCGGCTTCGGCAGGATCACGTCCGCGCGGGACCCAAGGATCCTACAATTGACACTAAAGTTGATGTTTTGAGAAGGAGGCGCAAGGTGCATTTGCACATCGTCAACATGTTCTACTCCGGCCTGCTGGTTGCGGCCTTTGTCCCGGCCGCGCCCCTCGCCGCCCAAAGCCAACCTGTATCACTGAAGGTTGCCGCGGTGCAGTTTCGGTCGACACCTCGGATCGAAGACAATGTGACCCGCATGGCGGAGCTGCTGGGCCGACTGGCTGACGACGGCGTGCGCGTGGCGGTATTTCCGGAATGTGCGCTGACGCAATATCGCAAAGACTCGATCCTGGAGGCGGACCCGAAGGAAGTGGCGGCGGCCGAAGAAAAGCTTCGGATGGTCTGCCGCAGAAAGAGAATCGCCGCGATCTTCGGAAGCGTCTACAAGACGAACGGCCGCGTTTACAACACGGCCGTCGTCTTCGATGCGCAAGGTGAGCTGGTCGATCGGTACGGCAAAGTCTATCTGGCCGGCGAACAATGGTTCACTCCGGGGAACCACATCAGCTACTTCGAACTGGACGGTGTCCCATCAACCGTGATGATTTGCCACGACGAGCGCTACCCGGAGCTTGTCCGGCTTCCTGCTATCCAAGGGGCGCGGATCGCGTATTACATCAGCCACGAATCCGGTCTTCGGCAGGAGTCGAAGCTGGCACCATATCGAGCTCAGCTTATGGCCCGCGCCGTAGAGAACAGGGTCTTCATTGTCGCGGCCAACGCACCGTCCGATCCCAAGGATCTCAGCGGGTCGCACGGCCAGAGCCGTATCGTAAACGACGAAGGCAATGTGATGAAGGAAGCGTCGTATTTCGGCGAAGAGATCCTGATCGAGACGCTGCCTGTTAAGGCAGCCCGGTTGGAACGCCCGCTGAAGGAGCTGATGGGCGATTGGTGGCGCCAGGGAGTCGACTCGATGATGAAGAACCGGCGGAGATCGCTCGACTGATGGGCAGAGTGGCATTGACCGCGCTGTTTTTGTATGCGGCCCACGCCTCGGCGCAAACGGAGGGGAGACAGCTCACTCCAATACTCGAAGAGCAGGTTCAGGCGCCGGACGTCACTTCCTATCAGTTGCGACGCTTTGCCCTCAGCCGCATTACGAAGCTCCCGTCGCCGCAGTCTCCCGAGCTGTGGACAGCCGAGGCGAATCGCTTGCGGCATCGCCTGCTGAACGAGGTCGTCTTCCACGGCTGGCCCAAGGAATGGGTCGATGCACCGGCGCGGTTCGAGGACCTCGGCCCGATTCCCGGCGGCGTGGGTTACCGCATGCGCAAGTTGCGCTACGATTCGGCGCGCACCTCGACTTGTTAGGCGCCAATGCAGTCGGCCTGTTTTACCTGGCGATGCGCAGGGGCCTCGACTATCTGAATGGGCATCCTTCCGTTGACCGGAGCCGCATTGGGATGACTGGCTTATCCGGAGGAGGATGGCAAACGATCGTGCTGAGCTCCCTGGACGAACGGATCGCCGCCGCGGCGCCCGTCGCTGGCTATGCGTCTTTCTTCTCGCGGATCGAACGTATGAACGACATCGGCGACATCGAGCAGAATCCTACGGACATGTTCACTTCGGTCGACTACTCCCATCTTGCCGCGATGCGCGCGCCACGTCCGACTCTGCTCATCTACAATGCCGAGGACAGTTGCTGCTTCCGCGCTCCCTTCGTGAAGAGGGAAAACTTCGATGCCGTCCTCCCCTTTTTCCGGTTGTACGGACGGGAAGACGGTTTTGGCTGGCACCAGGATACCGATCCCTCGGATCACAATTATCAGCTCGACAACCGGCAGCAGTCATATCGGTTCTTCGGAAAACACTTCGGACTTTCGGCAACCGCCGAGGAGATCCCGGTAGGGGAGGAGGTTAAGAGTTTTGACGAGTTGTCAGTCGGACTTCCCCCGGACAACCTGACTATTCTCGGCCTCGCGCGGAAGATCGCTCCGGCCTCGGCGCCTGCAAACCCTTCAGCCGCAATACTGAAAGAGACCGTTCGCTTCCGGCCAGTCGACGTGGAACGCGCCTGGATCGCCGGCAACACGAAACGAAAGGGACTCGAGACTCTTTCGTACGGGCTGGAATTTAACAACGGTCTCAGCGCGGCGGGAACCTGGTTGAAGGCGATCTCCGCTCCGGATAAAGCGCCAGCCACCATCGTGATCACCGACGGCGGCAGAAAGACTTCCGCGGTGGAAGTCTCGGCCCGCGTGAATCGCGGCGAACAGGTTCTGGCTCTGGACCTGCTGCTCATCGGCGAAATGGCTCCGGGAACGCGCACCTCGGGGATCGTCAACCTCTCCGCCACGCTGGGTGAGCGGGCACTCGGGATTCAAGCGGCGCAGCTCGTCGCGGCCGGCCGATGGATGCAGAGCCTTTCCGGCGGTCGCAAGGTCCGGATCGAGGCGTCGGGAATGAGAACACAAGTGATTGCGCTCACAGCGGCCGCGCTTGGACCGGGAATATTCTCCGAGATCACGGTCCGGAGAGGCATACCGTCGCTGCGCCACCTGTTGGATGCGCCTGTCGAGCCCCGGGCCGCGCCTGAACTGTTTTGCCTGGATCCGTATAAGCGGTTCGATATTGATGGGCTGGCGAAACTGGCCTCCATACCGGTTATAAGCACGCAGCCGCAAGGCCATACCGCAATATTGCGCTGACTCGACGAACGACGCCAGTGGTCAACGATAGCTCTCCGTCCGAAGGGATGAACGCACGGCCCTTTCCCTCTCGTTCCGGTCCCAGGTTTCGTCGAGCCGGGACCGCCCGGTTTGCATTGCTTCGGATCGCGATGGACCGGAAACGGCGAGATTGACGGGCGGGAATCGCAGTGATTCGCCTCGTGTACGCGGAACAGGGGGAAATTGGCGGAACGGTAGTCTTGTAGCGAATCTTAGGACTGGTAGACTGTGGCGCATGAGGGCAGCGTTGGAACGGTACTCGATCCCGGTGCTGTTAGCGGCGGCGGGCGGCGTTGTAGTGCTCGGCAAGGGCGTTTGGGTGATGGATGCGCTGAGCCGCTGGGCCGGGTGGGCGGCGTTGGTGGCTGGGGTGTTCGCGGTGCTTGCGCACGTCGTGGATTCGTTGTGGACGGGTATTCGGTACGATAACGTCGACTTTCCGGACGGGGACTTAAAGATCGCGCACTTATCGGATTTGCACTATCCAACGTCGAGCGGATCGGCGGCACACGCGCTGCGGGAGAGTTTGGCCAAACACAGGCCGGACATACTGGTCGTTACGGGGGATTTGCAAAACCATCCGTTCGCGCGGCGAAGAGGAGCGGCGCCGTGGATCTACGACACAAAGACGGCGTGCGGGATTACCTCCTATGACCGGGTAATCGTAATGCCCGGTAATCACGACGTGTTCTTTTGGGGGCTTTTGGGAATTGGTTGCTTTGGGGAATGGCTGTTCCGGCGCACTTATATTTATTCGCGGCGGCGGATCATCTTTGTGGAGCGAGCCAAGGTAGCGTTCTTCTGCCTGGACCTGAATCCGCTGTGGGCGGTGGGATCGGCCGAGGGAACCGTTTACGAGCACCGTCTGCGAGCGCTCCAGGAGGCGATTGATCAGCATCCGAAGCAGCACGAGTTAATGAACGCGACACGGGTGTTGCTCATCCATCAGCATCCGTTTCCAGTGCCATTCGGCGGCGGCGATTTTCTCCTTGCCACGAAGGAGACACACCGGCTGCTGCGGTTTGTGGCCGAACAGAGGATTGATTTGATTCTGCATGGGCACAAGCACTATGCGACATGGTCGGACCTGCGGGTGGGAGGCGCGGCGGATACGGCGCGATTTGTGCAGGTGCTGGGAGCCGGGTCGGCAATGAAGGAGAACGATTACGACACCCGGGGGCATAACTACAACCTGATTACGATTTCGTCGAACGGCGTGCGGCGTGTTCGCCAATTCTTCCGTGCAACCGGCGAAACGCATTTCACGGAGAAGGCTCCCTCTCCCGCTGAGCATGCGATGCAGTCGCTCGCCGGGCCGGGGTTTGGGGCTCGATACGGGATAGGCGAGATGGAGTGGGGCGTAAAGGTGCGAGGCGATGGGAGCGCGACGAATCGATATTCGTTGCGAAACATACGGCTGCGGGATGTGAGGGAGCCGGAAATCGCGATCACGGGGCACCAGGATGTTGGCGGGCACGTGAGCGAATATGTAAAGGTGGACGGACCGGCCGAGTGGGACTTCCGGGCCGTTGGCGAGGAGGTTGAGGGAAGGCCGCCGGGGTGCCGGGATTACGTGCTACAGTGCGCGGGTGCAACGGGAAGGGATTCGGATTCAGTGACGTTGCAGGGACATGAGTTCGGATCGTACGCGCTGGACGGGTTGATGGCGATGCATTTGCACATGCCGTTGCTGGCTGGCACGACCAATCACGAGGACACCTTGAAATACACGCTGCGGGAGGCGGTGAGCACGATGATCCTCCAGGTGGAGTTTCCGGACGGATTCCCCATTCGTGGAGAGAGCCTGCGGGTCTACGAGTCTGATGGCGTGACGCGAAATTTGCGGCCTGGCGGACGGGAATTGCCGGCGGTGGCCAGGGAGGGGCAGAAGATCTGCGTCAGGATTGCGACACCGGAGCCGGGGCTGGTGTATCAGCTTAGCTGGCTGGTAGCGGCGGCGGATGCAGAGTTTCAGGGCGCGGCTGTGCGGTCGAGACGCCAATTCTTTTCGACCATGTTGTGGGCGCGGCGGGAGACGGACAAGGATTTGTTGAACCTGGCGCTGGCGCTGGCCGGCCAAGCGGTGCTGGAAGCGCTGCGGCACGCGATGCAGGCGAAGGAACTCCCGGGGCTGCACCATGACCTGAGCATCATGATCCCGTTGGACGGGGATTCGTCGCGTCTGGGGGTGTTGACGGGGCTGCGGGTGCCCGATATGGAATTGCAGTTGAAGGTGGGACAGGGCAACGCTGGAATAGCCTATTTGAGCGGGACGGCGCGCTACTTCGATGTACAGAAGGCGCGGCGGGACCCGGCGGCGAACACGTATATTCCAGGGCGCGGCGGAGTGCATCATACGTTCATGGCGTCCTACGTGCTGAAGGACCTGGTGACGAAACTGCCATTTGCCGTGGTGAACTTCGGGGCGCTGGATGCGGCGACCGGAGAGATCATGACGCCGTTGGCGGAGGAGGAGTGTCAGAAAAAGATCGTGACGGCGCTTCACAGAGACGTATTGCCGCTGCTGTTGCAGGCGGCTATGCTGGAAGGGAATGATCCAGATCGAGCAGGTGACGGCGGAATCCGACGCGGTGAAGGCGTATCGAGTGGTGCTGACCGATGAGCCGGCACCGGCGGAGTTCAACCGGCAGCCTGAGTTAAACGATTACGGGCGCGCAATTCTGGAACAGTTGCAGCAGCAGCGCTAGAGTTCGCGATACATGACGTACGCGTCCACGAAGCCGGCTTCGGGATGCTGGAACGCGCGCGGGAGCGTGCCGGCGATTTCAAAACCGAAGGCCTGCCAGAGCTTGACGGCACGCAGGTTTGTGCTGACGACGAAGTTGAACTGCATGGCGCGGAAGCCGCGTTCGCGGGCGTGGTCGAGTGAGTGGGCGCACATGGCGCGGGCGACGCCCTTTCCGGTTGCGTCGGGCGCGGTGATGTAGCCGCAGTTGGCGATATGGGAGCCGCCGCCGCGCTGATTGGCGCGGAGAAAGTAGGTTCCGACGATCCCTTCGTCATCCTCGGCGACGAACACTTCGTGGCCGGGCGTGAACCAGTAAGCGATCGCGTCTTCCTGCTCCATATCCTTGGGCAGGGTGTAGGTCTCGGCCGCGCGGATTACGGGTTCGAGGATCCTCCAGATTGCGCCTGTGTCAGCGAGCTTGGCTGCGCGGATCGTTAACACTTCGCTTAGTATAATCGGGGCGATGCGACTCTGCTTGATTGGCGCGGTGCTTGTTTTCGTTCCGCTCGGCGGGCAACCGGCGGGATTTAACTATGACGAAGCGAAGGTTCCCCAATACACGCTGCCCGATCCGTTGGTGATGGCGGACGGGACGGCGGTGACGACAGCGGCGATGTGGAAGAAACAGCGGCGGCCGGAGATTCTGGAGCTGTTTGCGGAGAACGTCTATGGGCACACGCCGAAGGCAAAGATCAGGCTTCGGACGGAGGTGCTGGAGATCGACAAAACCGCGCATGGGGGAACGGCGACGCGGAAACAGGTGCGCGTTTGGTTCGGCCCGGCGGCGGATGCGCCGTACATGGATCTGCTAATGTACTTCCCGAATGGAGTGAAGGGGAAGGTTCCGGCATTCCTGGGTTTGAATTTCGGCGGAAACCACACCGTGCAGCCGGACGCGGAGATCCGCGTGACAAAGAGTTGGGTGAGTAATAAGGCCGCCGATTTTAAGGCCAGCGAAAAAGATCGCGGAGCCGGGCAGAGCCGGTGGCCGGTGGATGCGGTGTTGAAGCGCGGGTATGCCGTAGTGACCGCGTACTACGGGGACATCGACCCGGACTTCGACGATGGGTTCAAGAACGGTGTGCAGCCGTTGTTCTATAGGGCCGGGCAGACAAAGCCGGAGGCGAATGAGTGGGGCTCGCTGGGGGCTTGGGCCTGGGGGTTGAGCCGCGCGATGGACATGTTGGAAAAGGAGAAAGAGATCGACGCCTCGAAGGTGGTTCTGCATGGGCATTCCCGGTTGGGTAAGGCGGCGTTGTGGGCGGGTGCGCAGGATGAACGGTTCGCGATAGTGATTTCGAACGATTCGGGCGAAGGCGGGGCGGCATTGGCAAGGAGAAAATTTGGAGAGACGACGGCGCGGATCAACACTTCGTTTCCGCACTGGTTTGACGGCAATTTCAAGAAGTACAACGAAAAGGAAGATTCGTTGCCAGTGGATCAGCATATGCTGCTGGCGCTGATTGCGCCGCGACCGCTGTACGTGAATTCGGCCGTGGAGGATGCGTGGGCGGACCCGAAGGGAGAGTTCTTGGGGGCGTTGGGGGCTGATCCGGTTTACAGGCTACTGGGAACGCCGGGGTTGTTGGTGAAGGAGCAGCCGGCCGTGGAGAAACCGACGATTGACGGGACGATCGGGTATCACATCCGGCAGGGGAAGCATGATGTGACCGGCTACGATTGGGAGCAGTGGATGAATTTTGCGGACAGACATTTCCACCGCGCCGGGAAATGAGCTACCTCTTCTTTTTCCCGGTATCCGGGCGGTTGTCCTTTATGAACCCGTCGCGGTTGGGCATTTTCACTTTTGGCAGGCTCAGCGCGTTCATTTCGTCCTTCTCGCCGATGATGCCGTTCATGTGCAGGATCAGCGCGACGACCGAATAGGTCTGGTTGGCGTCGAGGAGACCGGGGTTGTCGAACGGCATGGCGCGGTGGACATAGTCGTAGATGGTGGTGGCGTAAGGCCAGAAACTGCCGACTGTCTTCAGGGGTTTTGCTGTTTTTAACGTGCCCTTGCCTCCGGCCAACGGACCTTCTTCATCGCCCTGGCCTTGCGCGCCGTGACAGCGGGCGCACCGGCGGCTGTAGATATCGCGGCCCTCAGCGGCGGTGCCTTTACCGGGCGGAAGGCCAGCGCCGCTGGGAGCCATGAACTGGTCGGTGGACTTGATCTCATCGGATGTGGCCGGGCGGCCGACATGGTATTTCTGCGCGGAACAGATGGCGGCGAGCGAGAGAAATACCAGGAGCCTAACCATTTCTCACGCTCCCGTCGGCGGCGATCTTCCACACTTTGACGCCGTTGTAGTGATAGGCCGAGTTCATGCCGCGCGCTTCGGTGAGTTCGGCGCGCGTGGGTTGGGTATAGCCGCTAGAGTCGACCGCGCGGGCAACCAGTTCGGTCTCCTTGCCGTCCCACTGCCATGGGAGGCGGAAGCGAGTGAAAGCCTTAGGCAGCCGCGGTTCCTGTAGCGCGGCCTTCTGCCAAGTCTTGCCGCCGTCGGCGGAGACGTCGACACGTTCAATGACACCTCGGCCGCTCCAGGCCAGACCGCGGATCTCCTGGAAGCCGGGGCCGGTAAGTTTCTGGCCGCCGCTGGGATGCGTGATGACACTCTTGGCATCCATTAGAAACGTGAACTGGCGGGCAGTCCCGTCGGCGAGGAGGTCCGTGTATTTCGAGGTTTCGTCCTTGGTCTGATTTGGCTGATCCACGATCTTGATCTGACGAAGCCACTTCACGTTGACATTGCCTTCGTAGCCGGGGACGACGAGGCGGAGTGGATAACCTTGCTCCGGCCGGATGGCTTCGCCGTTTTGCGCGTAGGCGACGAGGCAGTCATCGAGTGCTTTTTCGATAGGAAGGCTGCGGCTCATTTTGCAGGCGTCGGCGCCTTCGGCCACGAGCCACTTCCCTTCTCTCTTCAGGCCGGCTTCCTCCAACAGGATTTTAAGCGGCACCCCCGTCCACTCGCTGCAGCTCGCGAGGCCGAATGCGGCGGCGACGTTCGGACCCCCGGGGGCTTTCCATTCACCGCCCGAGTTACCGGCGCATTCGACAAAGTAAATGTGCGAGGCCGATGGAAGGCGTTTCAAGTCGGCGATGCTGAAGACGAGAGGGCGCTCGACAAGACCGTGGAGGAGGAGCGTATGCCTGGCGGGATCGAGATCGGGGACACCGGCGTGGTGGCGTTCAAAGTGGAGCGAGGAGGGGGTAATAATGCCTTCGGTGTCCGCGAGAGGAGTGCGCGTCGAGCCGATCTGGGGACGCTTGAGGTCGGGGACGGCGCGCTTTGCGGTTTCGTAATGGGAACGTTCGCCGTACGAACTAATGGGCTTGCCGAGGGCACTGGGCAGTTTTTCTTCTTCGGTTTTCGCAGCCGGCTGCTGGCTGCAGCCGGCAAGGGCGGCAATCCCGGAGAGATGGAGGAAGCTGCGGCGTCGGTTATTCGGCACGCTCCAGATTTTAACTTACTTTGGGTTGGTGGAAAAAATTGCCGCTAGCGCGGCGGCTGGCGGCGGGCTTCGATAAAACGGCGGTCATAGAAATAGAAGAAGCCGTCTTCTCCGCCGATGAGTAAATCGAGCTTGCCGTCACCGTTCCAGTCGGCGGCGTTGGGAGTGGGATTATGGCCGGAGATGGGCGCCCGCACCGCCAGGCCGCGGTGGGCCATGACGGCCCGCTCCCGGTTGCCTTGGTTTTCGTACCAGATGGGGCCCTGGTCGGAATCGGTGATGAGGTCGAGATCTCCATCGCCGTCCCAATCGACGAGTTCAATTTTTCGGCGACCGCTGGCTCCGGCGCGGCCGAGAGAGAGGTTCAGGAAGCGGCCGGATTCAGTGACGAATATCTTTTCGGGCGCGCCAAGGACCAGGCGGCCGTCACGTTTCGCGCGGCGGAAGAGGCAGAGATAACCCTGGTGATTGAGCATGACGAGATCCGGCAGGCCATCGCCGTCCCAATCGACGACTTCCGGAGTGGTGCGCCATTGTGTGAGCAATTGCTTGCCGGCCGGCTGCCACCAAACCCATTCCGGTTTTGGCGTGGGGCCGTCCCACTCGACTTCGATATTACGGGCGGGCTCCAGATCCTGTAAGTTACCGGTGCCCTTGTACCAGACGACTTCGCCCCAGATGTCGTTGACTAAAATATCGAGTTTGCCGTCCATATCCCAGTCGGCGACGGTGGGATTGGCATAACCCCATTTCGCCTCGGCCGGACCTTGCACCGACCTATTGGCACCAGCGACACGTCGAATGGTCTGGCCGCCGGCGGTAAAGCGGCCGCGGGCGGCAAATTCAGGCACTTCGCGGGTGCCGGTGTTTTCGAACCATTCGATGTAGCCCGCGGAGTTGCCCGCGATGAGATCGAGTTTACCGTCACGGTTCCAATCCGCGGCAACGGGCCGCGAGAGCGCGCCGCTCTTCACGTAGGGATCCATCTGCTCGAGTTGCCTGGGTTCGGCCCACTTGGGCGTTTGGCCGAAGGGAGCGAGGTTCTCGACGAGAGTGACGCCGCCGCCTTCCTCTCCGATCAGGATTGACGGGCGATGATCCTTGTGCCATTCGACGACGCGGGGTTCGATCATCTCGAGGTCGAGCCGGAAGGGCAGAACGGCAGCTTTGGCGAGGTCGTTGCGTTGATGGATGGCGACGTAGTCGAGAAAGCTGCCGATGAGAAGGTCTGGTGCGCCTTCGGCTTTCCAGCGGAAGATCTGGGGCGACGGGGAGCCGTAGGAATCGACGGGGAGCTGGATGGGGGCATCGTATTTGGGCTCCGAGTTCGTGCCGATGTTTTTCCAGAGATAGACGTAGCCGTGGAGCGGTCCGCGTTGCCACTCGCCTTTGTTGTTAAAGGCGTCGTCCCAACCGTAGTCGCGCCAGTCGCTGACGCCGTTCAGGAGATCGATCTTGCCGTCGCCGTCCCAATCGACGGGGACCCAGTTGTCGTCGCGGCCAACATGGTAACTCCGCTGCACATTGAATTGGCGCGGCTGGTTGAAGAACTGACGGCGAATGTCGGAAAACCAACGGCCGCCGGATGCGGTGGCATCGATTTTGCCATCGCCATCGACATCACCTAGGTTGAGGCCCTTCAGCGCCGGGGCCATCCAGACGCCGCGGTCATAGAGAGGCTGTTCGGCGGTACCGATATTGCGGAAGAAATAGGTACCGTTGTAGGGACGATCCGGGGAGGCGACGATCAGATCCATGTCGCCATCGTTATCCCAATCTATTGCGACCGCATGTGCGTAGAGCCCGACCGAGAGTTTGCCGCGGACGCCAGCGCGACCGTAGGTGACGCGGTCGCCGCTACCGACCATAGCGGGCGGTGCGACGCGCTCGGTCTCGCCCAGGCCGAACGCATCCCAGGTCGCCGTGTATTTGCGGGCACCGGTGGAGACGAAATAAAGAATAGCGGAGGGACGGCGATACTCCACCTTGACAGGCACGGATTTGCGGCCGATCTCGTCGTAAAGGCGCAGCGAATCGACAGCGAATCCGCGAGCGACCGGTATTTCCAGGCGCACGGGGACGCCGGTGGGCGAGTCGACTTCAAGTGAAGTGGACTGCCGGTTGCGATCTGCCGCGGCATAGAGACCAACGCAAAGCAGGGCGGATAGCAGGCGAAACATTCCCACTAGGATACTGGTTGCGAATACTGCGCGGCGAGGTCTTTCAAAAATCGATCCACGGTGCGAGTGTGGCCCATGATGAAGCGGGAGACGAAGCGGAAAAGGAGGGATTTGACGAAGCCGTCTTCGCGGATGGTGACAATGGAGCCACCGGCCGCTGGAGCGACGGTGATGGTCCATGTGCCGCCGAATGCAAGCTTGTTGTCGGCAATGCGCGTAACCATGCGACTGGGCGCCGTATGTTCGACGATTTCCATGCGAAGCGGACCCATTCCATGGACCTCCGTGAAGAAGCGGCCGCCCGGTTCCACGGTGATGTTTTTGAGGCCGGTGCGCCATTGGGCGCGGTTAGGTATGTCGGCGATTTTGGCGAAGACGTCCGCCGGCGGGGCCGCAATGGATTGACTGCGTTCCACAGAATGCTCGCGGGGGAGAAAGTTGGCGATGGGCATATTATTCGACTCCATTGTTGGATACGCGGCGGCAGGCGGCGGCCAGGAGTTGGAGGCCCTGCACCGCAGCATGTTGGTCAGCCATGGTGAGCGTGGAAAGTATGGTGGAGAGGCGATCCGTTTCGAGGACGGAGGTGCGGGAGACGCAATCGCGGCCGGCAGGAGTGATGCGCAGGAGACGGCGGCGACCGTCGTTGTGCGGACGCCGCAGTTCGATGAAGCCGAGCGACTCGAGTTTCTTGAGCGCAGGGGAAAGCGTGGATTTGGCTCGGCCGAGGTGACGGGCGAGGCCGGCCGGTTCGATGCCGTCAAGACCGGCGATGTGAGCGAGTAGGGTGCCGTCACGTGGAGTCAGGCCGCAATTCTCGCCGGGATCGGCGTGGCGCGTGTGGCAGGCGAAATAGATCTCGGGGAAGCAAGCCTGAATCAGGGCAACATTGTTGGCAAGCACGATCCCCAATGTAGAGGCAAATGAATCGTTCGTCAAAACGAACGATCTTAGTGCAGTTCGCGGATGCGAATGTTGCGGTACCAGGCATCGCCGCCGTGGTGCGTGAGGACGATGGGGTAAGCCTTTTTGCGGTCGGCTTTCAGTTCGTCGAGGTTGGCGGGCTTGGGAATGTCGGGGCGCGGCTGCGCTTTCATGGCGCCGTAGATCTCAGGCGATTCGAGATCGGCGTCGAGTACTTTGACGGCGTTGAGCCAGTGTTCGACGTGGCGGCCATTGACGACAATTTTCGCGCGGTGCCATTGGCCAACGGGAAGATTGGGAACGCTTGCCGCGGCTTTGAAAAGGTAGAGCGCCCCGGTAGCATGGCTGGGGGCCAGTCTGGCATCGGCAACGTTGGCGTCGTCGATAAGCTGGAGTTCGAGGCCGAGGGCCTTGGGGACCTCGGGATCGATGTAGCCGACCTTTGGATTGGGCCTCATACCGAAGACGAGATACTTCACGCCGCTATTAGCGCCCTTGCCAATCTTCCACTCGAACTCGCATTCGAAGTTGCGGAAATTGCGGGCCGTAGAGAGGTCAGCCTGCGGCGCGGCAGGGATGGAGTGAAGGGCGCCTTCCTCGATATCCCAGGATTTGGAGGGGAAGGTGGGCTTGCTTTGGGTGCGCCAGCCGGTTGTCGTCTTTCCGTCGAAAAGCGATTCCCAGTGGCCAGGTTGCGCAATAAGGGAGAGAGCGACGACAAGAAGGCTATTTTTCGTCATAGCCGCGAAGCTTGCGGGCCCAGATATTGCGGTAGCGGACGGGTTCGTTGTGATCCTGGAGCATGAGAGGCTCTTCGGCGTTGTGAGCCTTGAACGGGGCGACGACGCGGTGGGCCATGGGCGCGACGATCTTCTGGTGATGGTGGAGAAGGACGCCGTTGTGAACGACGGTGACGTAGGGGTTTTTGACCAGCTTGTCACTCTCGAATTTGGGGGCTTCGAAGAATATGTCGTAGTAGTTCCAGTCACCGCGTTTTTTGATTGCGTTGACGAGCGGCGCCCACTGCCCGTAGATTGCGCCGGCCTGTCCATCCGCGTAGGTGGGATTTTCCCAGCTATCGAGAACCTGGATTTCATAACGGCTCATCAAGATGACGCCGCTGTTGCCGCGCATCTGCGAATTGCCGAGGACTTCCTGCGGCGAGGCCCATTCGATGTGCAATTGCATGTCGCCGAATTTTTCCTTGGTCACCGCGTCTCCGGCGCCGCCGGCCACCTGCATCACACCGTTTTCCACCTTCCACGTCTTGGGCGGGTTATCGCGCTTGCCGCGGAAATCCCATTGATCGAGGTTCTTGCCGTCGAACAGGACAATGGCGTCCGAAGGCGGGTTCACGGGGAGGGCGCCTGGGGTGATTTGACGGGGGTGTGGGCGGTCGATGTCGTGAACTTTCCACTTCTGCTCGGGGATGATGGGCGTGTCGGAGTAGCCTACGGGTTGATTCCAGCGATCGGAGCCGCCTTTCTTCTTTTGGGTCTGCGCCATGAGGAGCAAAATCGCCGATGAAACAACGCCGATAACAAGAAGTTTCCGTTTCATAAAGGGCAACTCTATCACAGGGACTTATGATGAGAGGAGGCGCATGGAGAACATCGAATTAGCACGTGTATTGGCTGAGACCGCCGATTTGATGGAGATTGCGGCGGAAGACGGTTTTCGCATCCGGTCGTATCGGAATGCGGCGTCGGCAATCGAGGGGTACCCGGAGCGGATTGCGTCGATCCTGCGCGACCCGGCGCGGAAAGTGACTGATATTGCGGGGATCGGCAAGGGAATCGCTGCAGTGCTGGAGGAACTGGAAGAGCGCGGGACTTTCGCGCGGCGCGAGGAGCTGCTGGAGAAGTATCCGCCGACGGCGCTCGAGATGTTACGAATCCAGGGACTGGGGCCGAAGACGATTGCGCTGCTGATCGAGACGTTTCGCATATCGACACTGGACGATTTGAAGCAGTTAGCGCTCGACCAGAAGATTCGGACGCTGCCGAGGCTTGGCGCGAAGCTGGAAGAGAAGGTGCTGCGGGGCATTGAGCAGTACAGGAAGTTGGCGGGGCGCTTCCTGCTGAACTTCGCGAAGCAGACAGCGGACGAGTTGTCGACGTATCTGCTGGCCGTGGAAGGTGTGACGAAGGTGACGCCGGCGGGCTCCTACCGGCGGTCGAAGGAGACGGTTGGAGATTTAGATTTGCTGGTGACGGGGCCTGGCGCGGCCGGGGCGTTGGACCGGTTTGTTGCCCATCAAAGGGTGCAGGAAGTGCTGGCGAAGGGCGAGAACAAGGCAAGCGCACAGGTAGGGATTGAAGGGATTCAGGTGGATGTCCGGGCACTGGCAGCGGAGCATTTCGGGGCGGCGCTCCAGTATTTTACCGGGTCCAAGGAGCACAACGTAGCGCTGCGGCAGCGGGCGCTGCGAATGGGCATGACGCTGAACGAATACGGACTATTCGCGCTGGAGGGGAACACGCTCGTGGCGTCTGAGACGGAAGAGGAGATCTACGGGAAGTTGGGGCTTGCGTGGATTCCGCCGGAGATGCGCGAGAACCAGGGAGAAATTGACGCCGCCGAACGGGGCACGGTGCCGGCGCTGTTGACGATGCAGGATATGCGCGGCGATTTGCATATGCACACGCGCGAATCCGATGGGCGGGCGACGCTGGAAGAGATGGCGGAGACGGCGCGGGGACACGGGTACGCGTATGTCGCGATTACGGATCATTCGAAGGCGCTGGCGATGGCGAACGGGTTGAACGAAGAGCGGGCGATTGCGTTTGCCCAGCGCGTGAAGGGGATCGATCCGGAAGCGTTGGGAATCCGCGTGATGAGCGGGATTGAGTGCGACATTTTGAAAGACGGGCGCATGGATCTGGACGATGAGGCGCTGGGACAGTTGGACATTGTCATTGCCAGCGTGCATAGCCACATGAGTCTGACGTCCGAAGAGATGACGGACCGGTATCTGCGGTGTTTGGAGAATCCGTACGTGAAGGTGCTCGGACATCCGACCGGCCGCGTGTTGCTGCATCGGGATGCCTATGTTTACAATTTTGAGCGGATCGCGGCTGAGGCGGCGGCGCGTGGCGTGGCGATGGAGATTAACGCAAGTCCGGAGCGGCTGGATCTGCATGCCGTATTGATCCGGATTGCGAAGGCGAAGGGCTGTAAGTTCACGATCTCGACCGATGCGCATCATCCGAAGCACATGGCGAACATGCAGTTCGGTGTACGAATGGCGCGGCGTGGATGGCTGACGCGGGAGGATGTGTTGAACACGCTGCCATATGAAGAATTCAGGAAGGCACTGAGGAAATGAAGATTATTGAGAGCAAGGAGCTACTGCGAACTCCGATTTTCCGGGTGACGATGGATAGGGCTGTCGATCCGGAAGGGTTTGAGATCGACCGCGCCATCATCCGGCACGGAGGCAGTGCTGTGGTGCTGCCAGTGGATGAGAAGGGACGGGTGCTGCTCGCCCGGCAGTTTCGATTGCCGGCGAACGATTATTTGTGGGAGATTCCGGCGGGCAGGCTGGATCCGGGCGAGACGCCGTTGAAGGCGGCAAAGCGGGAGTTGAAGGAAGAGACCGGACTGTCAGCGAAAAAGTGGACACGGCTCTTCAGCCTGTTCATGAGTCCCGGATTTCTGGCGGAGAAGATGCATATCTACGTCGCGCAGGAGTTAAAGCAGGGCAAGACGCAATTCATGGACGATGAACGCATTGAGTCGCAGTGGTACACGCCAAAGCAGATGAACGAGATGATTAAGGCCGGAAGGATCATTGATGGAAAGACGATCTGCGCGTGGCTGGCGTGGCGCACGCTGCTGAAGGCAAAGTAGGATTTCCAGATGCGATATTTGCTTGGACTATTGTGGATTGGCCTCGGCATGGCGGCCGAGGCTCCGCCGGTGCTAGTCATCGGCGATTCGATTTCGATCGGGTATACGCCGGTGGTGACGACCCTGCTTGCCGGGAAGGCGCAAGTGAAGCACAACGAGGGGAACGCTGCGCATACCAACAACGGCGTCGAGAAGTTGGAGGAGTGGCTGGGTACGGAGAAGTGGAAAGTCATCACCTTCAATTTCGGCCTGCATGATTTGAAGATCATGGAGAATGGGCAGCACCAGGTGGGGATCGCTCAGTATGAGAAGAATTTAGAGGCGATTGCCACGCGGCTGCAAAAGACGGGCGCGAAGCTGCTGTTTGTGTCGACGACGCCGGTACCGGATGGGACGTTGAGTCCGCCGCGCAAGCCGGGCGATGAATCGCTGTTCAACGAAGCGGCCCTGCGTGTGATGACGAAGCATAAGATTCGAGTTGTGGATCTGTACGCATTCGCCAAGCCGCGGCTGGCGGATATACAGGGCAAAGCCAACGTGCATTTCACGAAGGACGGTTCGGCGCTGTTGGCCGAATTCGTGGCAAAGGCGATCGAGGAGCAATTGCAGAAATGATGCGGATTGCCCTTCCCGGCACGGCTCTGGAAGTTTCGCGGCTGTGTCTGGGCACGATGACGTTTGGTTCGCAGGTGGACGAGGCAGGTTCGCTGGCGATGGTGGATACGGCACTTGACGCCGGGATCAACTTCTTCGACACGGCGAACGTCTACAACGCGGGGCGGTCCGAGGAGATCATGGCTAAGGCCATGGCCGGACGGCGCGACAAGTTCGTGCTCGCAACAAAGGTGCGCGGGAAAATGGGTGACGGGGCGGACGAACAGGGGTTGTCGCGCGCGGCAATATGGAAGCAATGCGATGCGTCGCTCATGCGGTTACGGACGGACTATGTGGATATTTACTACATGCACATGCAGGACCACGCCGTGCCCATCGAAGAGTCGTTAGAAGCGATCGATTCTCTGGTGAAGGCGGGGAAAGTGCGTTATCCGGCGGTATCGAATTTCGCGGCATGGCAAATTGTGGACATGCAGCAGATGGCCGCGGCGCGCGGTTGGACGCCGGTGCATGTCTGCCAGCCGATGTATAACCTGCTGGCGCGAAATATTGAAGCAGAATTGCTGCCGATGTCGAAGAAACACGACGTTTCGACGTTCGTCTATAACCCGCTGGCCGGGGGGCTCCTGACCGGGAAGCATAAACCCGTGGAGACCGTCAAAGGCAGCCGTTTTGACGGGAACAAGATGTACAGGGACCGCTACTGGTATGACGAGCAATTTGAGGCAGTGGAGGAGTTATCGTTCGCGGCCGGTGAGGCGCACCGGAGCCTGGTGAGCCTGGCGTTGAATTGGATACTGCATCACACGACAGCAACGGGACTGATTTTGGGGGCGTCGACGATGCGGCATCTTACGTCGAACATCGCCGCGTGCAAAGAGGGGCCGCTCGAAAAAGCAACGCTAGCTGTGTGCGAAACGGTGTGGAAGCGTTTACGAGGCGTGACGCCCGAATACATCCGGTAGAGGTATTTTCCATGCGGGTTTGGCTGTTGTTAGTGGGCGCCGCGGGACTCTCGGCGCAGTCCGTCGTGATCAGCCAGATTTATGGCGGAGGCGGAAATACGGGCGCGGTTTGGCGGAACGATTTCGTTGAGCTGTTTAACCGCGGAGCCGCGCCGGTTTCCATGTCCGGATGGAGCGTGCAGTATGCGCCGGCGACGGGGACGACATGGCAGGTAGCGCCGATTGATGGGACGATCGAACCGGGGCAGTATTTCCTGGTGCAGTTGGCCGCGGGAGCGGGCGGGACACAATCCTTGCCGGCTCCCGACGCGAGCGGTTCGCTGGCGCTAGGGTCGACGGCGGGGAAAATTGCGTTATCGCGGAATACGACGCCGCTGCATGAGGCGTCGGGCCGGCCGTTTGTACAGGATCTGGTGGGGTATGGGGCGGCCGCGACCGATTTCAAGGTGGCGCCGACGCGCGACCTCTCAAACACGACGGCGGCGATCCGCGCGGGCGGCGGGTGTGTGGATACGGGCAATAATCAGGCGGACTTCGCGATTGGCGCGCCCGTACCGAGGAACAGGGCATCGGCAAGGAATGATTGCAGCGCGGGGCCCGGGACGGCGCTGCGGTTGAAGATTAGTGAGATTCAGGGCAGCGGGGATACGTCGCCGTACGTGGACAAGCGGGTTGTGACGCGGGGGGTGGTGCATGCGAAAAAATCCAACGGCTTTTTCCTCGAGAGTCTCGCTGCGGATGAGGATAACGACCCCACGACAAGCGAGGGACTCTTTGTGTTCACGAGTTCGGCTGCGGAGAGTGCGGTAATCGGAGACCTGGTAGAAGTGGAGGGCACTGTCACCGAGTTTCGGCCGGCTTCAGATCCCAGAAGCTCAACAACTACCGAGCTGATCAACGTCGCCTATTCGAGAATCGGCACAGGCGACCGATTCCGGCGACTGACGTTCCTTTCCGGCGACGGTGATTGGGAGCGTTTTGAGGGAATGCATATTATGCTTGCGAGCGGATACGTAAGCGGTCCAACGGGCGGGACATTTAATGAGTCCTCTGGCCAGTCGGCTTCTAACGGCGTGTTCTATGCGACTTTGAGCCACCAACGCCCGTTTCGCAGACCCGGTGAAAGCGGCGACTCTACGAAAGGAATTTTGCGCGTCGATTCGCGAGCCCTCGGAGGAGTTGCCGCGGAGACTACGTCCGGCGACTTTTGGAGTGCATCCGGGGCACTGGATCACGGCGGCCGCACTTACACGTTGTTAGCGGAGCAAGTCGGATTTGGGCAGCTCGCTTCCCAACCCGTACCCGTTCCCGCTCCCACGCAAGGCGAATTCCTAATCGCCACCTTGAATCTCCAGCGTTTCTTCGCGACGCAAACGGCATTCGCTACGCGCGTGGCGAAGTTGAAGCTCTATATCCAAGACATTTTGCGCTCGCCGGATGTGATCGCGGTGCAGGAGGTGGGCAGTCAGACGGCGCTGGATCGCGTCGCCGCGGATTTGGGCGGATACCGGGCATTTGTTGGCGGATCGAATGATCCATCAGGCATTGCGCCGGGATTTTTAGTGAAAAATGCGACGGCGACCGCGCTTTCCACGGCGCCTTACGCTTCCGATCTGAAGTTCGGCACCGATAATCAACTGGTTCACGACCGGCCGCCCTTTAGGCTGGACGTTCGGATTGGCGGGCAGCGGATGGCGCTGCTTTGCGTGCACATCCGTTCGCTCAACGACATCGAAGATCCGCGTGTGCAGGCGAAACGCCGGGCGCAGGCGGAGTCGATCAACTCCATTGCACGAGGCATCGCAGCGGAGAATGTTCCGTTCGCGATACTCGGTGATTTTAACTCCTTTCCATTCGATGACGGCTATGCGGACATGCTGGGGTTGATTGGAAGTGGCCTGAGCCTGACAAGCATCAATCCGCTGCTAAAAAACGGCGACAGCTACTCGTACGTATTCAATGGCGCGACGCAGGCACTCGATCACATCTTGGTCAACCCGGCGATGCGCCAGTGGATGACTCGTGCCGCGTATGCGCGCGCCAATGCCGATTATCCGGAGTCAGCGCGGGCTGATGCGGCCAGTCCGGCAAGGATCTCCGATCATGACGCGGCGGTCGCCTGGTTCCGCGCGGACGCGGCGCCGTTCACTGCGTTGAGCATCACGAGCGCCGCCAGCTATCAGACCGGCAGCATTGCGCCCGGGGAGATACTGACAGTCTTTGGCCGCGATCTGAATGGAACGCGCATGACGATAGGCGGCCGGACGGCGACCTTGGTTTATCAGAGCGCCACGCAGTGGAGCATCGCCGCGCCGCTCGACCTACCGGTCGGCGGGACGGTGGAATTGGCGCTGGAACGCAACGGACAAAAGGCATACGGTGTGGAAGTGCCGGTGGCTGCGTCAGCACCCGCGTTGTTCAGCACTCGGCCAAGCGGCCGGCCTGGCGACATCATTCAACTGTGGGGAACTGGCGCGGGAGATGGCCAGACGACAACCGCGAGGATGTGCGGGCAAAGGGCTGAGGTACTCTATAGCGGTCAAGCGCCCGGCCTGGTAGCAGGCGCCTGGCAGCTCAACGTGCGGATACCGAACGGCTGCGCGCCGGGCGCGAACACTGTAGAAGTGAGCGCCGGCGCGCGAACCAGTCCGGAGATTGGGATTACAATTCGGGACTAAAACTCCAGCCTGAGTGACACCTGGCCGGTGCGTCCGCCGCCGAAATCGACGCCGCGGGCGCTGGTGATTCGTCCGAAGTTATTATTGGCGATGTTCAGTTCCGGATCGGCAAGATTGGTCCAGTTGGGTGCGTTGGTGAAGCTTCCCTCCGCGCGGAGGCGGACACGTTCGGCGATCTGGAACTTCTTGCTGACCGCTGCGTTCAGGCCGAAGGTGCCAGCGCCCCTTACGATGCCAACTCCGGAGTTGCCGAAGCGGGCGATGGGGCTAGGATCTGTTGCGGGATTCACACCGACCGCGCAGTTGAACTGTAGCGCGCCAGGGACGCGGCCGGGACAAAGGAACGCGTTACGATCGAGCCACAGATCGCGATTCGGATTGTCCAGCGTGCCGTTCCCGATGCGGTCCGGACGAGATGAGCCGCGGCTGGCAGCGTTGGTACCGGAAGGATCGCCGCCGGAGAACGTAGGCGTGAGATACGGGCCCGTCTGGAGCGTCAGGATGCTTGAGATCTGCCAACCGCCAAACACCAGATCGGCCGCACGTCCGGTACCGTTCATGTACTTGCGGCCCTTCCCGAACGGCAGCTCATAGACCGTGGTGCTTACGAACCTATGGCGGCGCGTGGCATAAACATCGCCACGGTCGCCACGGCGGTTGAGCGAATTCGTCAAACGGCCGCCGCCCGTTTCGCCGGCGAAGCTGCCTGGACTCGGGCCGGCGTTGTCAGCGAGATTCTTCGCCAGCGTATAGGCGGCGGTGAAGCTGACGCCGTTGGAAAAGCGCCGGTTCAATTCCGTCTGCAGCGAGTTGTAGAGCGCGTTGGCGCCGGCATCGCGGCTGAAGATCAGACCCCAGTTCGGGAACGGACGATCCAGGCTGGTCCGGCGCGAGTAGAAGTTGGTGGACGGCTGCATCTGGTTGACGTCGGGCGCCCAGGGCAGGTTGGTCGATTTGTTGCCGATGTAGGAGACGCGGAGGCCCAGGTTTCTGCCGAGCTCGCGGTCGATGGAAAATTGCCATTGACTCATGTAGGGCGGACGGAGGTCGATCTGATTCGCCGTGCGGAACTCAAACGTTCCTTGCGCACCCGCCCGAACACCGCTGCCGGGCGTGCGTGTTTCCGGGAGGGTAAAGACAGGGTTGCCATCGGCGCCGACGTTGTTGAAGTTGCGCACATCGCTCTGCACAGTGCCGGTGAGGGAGAAGAAGATGGAACCCAGCAGGATCATGTTGTACATGCCGTAGCTGGTGCGGACCGTGGTCTTGTCGTTGAGCCGGTATGCGAAGCCGAGGCGCGGGAGGAACTGCGTCTTGTAGGTGTTGCGAAGCGCTTCGGGCAGGCCGGCTTCCTTGGCGGTGACGATGGGCGTGCAGGGGACGCCGTTAATCGGCGCGCCGGGGCAGGCGTTGATGGAGAGCAGCGCGCCAGGGGCGAGGAACTCCTTGGCCTTCGGATCGGACATGATGACGACCTTGCCTGTAACGGGAACCGTGCGGTCGAAGTTGCCGATATTGAGGCCGTTATCCGCATAGCCGGGGTGCAACTCATAACGGACGCCGATGTCCATAGTGAGTTTCTTCGTCACGCGCATCGTGTCCTGCACATAGGCTTTATAGTGTTTCGCGCGGCCGTCGTTGTCGCGGCTGACCACGGCGATCGCACTCGATACCGGGACACCGAGCAGGAAGTCGGCAAAAGGTTCGTTTGCGAAATTGCCACTGAAGCTGAAGTCACCGTAGTTGTTCCCTGTGGTGAAGCCGAGGGCGGACTGGCCAACCAGACGGCGGATGTCGATACCGGTTTTGATGGTGTGGCGGCCCTTGATCCACGTGACGTTATCGATGAACTGCGTGTTGGACGACACGCCGAAACCGGGGCGGCTTTTGCTCAAACCGGTGTAGTTGGTGATGCCGAAAGCGGGAAGGCCGTTGAAGAAGATGTCCTTCTGGATGTCTTTCAGATTCAGGTTATTCGTGAATGTCCGGCCATCAAAATTGAAGATAGTGGATTCGTCGGAATTCACGGCGCCGAATCGGAACTCGTTGAGCAGTGTGGGGCGAATGGTCCACGTCCAGGAAGCGGTGCCCTGGTAGTATTTGTTAGCATTCGTGTCGCTAGGAAGCGTAAGAATGTTCGCGCCAAGAGACGGGTTCTTCTTCGTGGTGAAGCGAGCGTACAGAGAGTGTTTCGCGTTGAATGTGTGATCGACGCGGGCGTCGATCTGATCGGACTCAATATTCGTCGCCACGTTATTGCGATAGTTGCCGTTCGTGCGGCGATCCGTGGCGCCGAAGTTGATCTCCGGATAAAGCGGCAGTATCGCCTTGGCAACGGGGTTGATGCGCGATGCCGGGATGACATTTCCCGGGAACGGTGCGCGCGTGAATGGGTCCCGGATGTTCACTCCTTCACGGCTGAAGTCGCCGCTTTTAACGAACGTAGTGGGCACAGTGTTTTGAATAGAGCCCTGGCGCGGATAACGCATGGATTCCCAAGTGAAGTAGAAGAAGGTCTTGTTCTTGCCGTTGTAAAGTTTCGGTAGGACAAGAGGTCCGCCAAAAGTGGCGCCGAAGGTATTGCCGATCTTTGCGGGCAGCGCCGCCTGGCCGAAGCTGCGCGCGTCCAAAGCCCGGTTCTGGTGATACCAGAAGAGCGCGCCATGATATTCGTTGGTGCCGCTCTTCGACGTGATGGTAATGTCGCCAGGCTGGCCGAACTCAGCGGTATTGCCGACGCCCTGCACTCGAATTTCGCCGATCGACTCAACGGAAAGGAACTGGTTGCGGTTGGCGCTGTTACCGGTTAACTGCGTGATGGCAATGCCGTCGACACTGGTTTCCGACTGGGCGGGAAGCCCGCCTTGAATCGAGTAACCGCCGCCGTTATCGGACTGCACTCCAGGAAGCGCCTGGAGCAAACCATACGGGCTGGTGCTGCCCGATCCGCGAACGTTTGATGGAAGGTTCAGCACCTTTTCCGGGGTGAGTGTGGACGAGATAGCGGGATTGTCGGTCGCTATGACGCCGGCAGTGGTGGAAACCTCGACTACTTGCGTCACGTCGCCGACTTGGAGCGTGGCGTCGACGCGAAGCGTCTGGCGTGCGACGAGTGTCAACTCGGTCGCTGTGAAGGTTCGGAATCCGGCGGAAGTGACCGACACGGAATACGGGCCGGCCTTCACGTTCTGGAATTCATAATTACCGCTCGCGTCGCTGAGGCCTTCGCGAGTGGTATTCTCAGCGGTATTTGTGAGGCGGACGCGGGCGCCGCGAACGATAGCGCCAGAGCCGTCTTTAACCTCCCCCAGGACCACACCAAATGTTGACTGCGCGTTTGAATTCGCAGCGAGCGATATCAGGAGCGTTGCTAAGACTAGCGGACGAGACATAGATTTTAATCAGGCTAGCACGCCAACATTTCGGCGTCATTAGGTGCCGGAGACACGATGAACCATGTTGACGAGCTTTCGATACGCCACATCCCGCGGATTTGCGAAGGCGAGCCATTCGCCATCCCGCCACGAGGAGTAAAACCAGCGCGCCAGCAGCGCGAGATGTTCCGCGCGCTCGGCTTGCGAAATCAGGCGCGGCGGCAACGCTTGCAGGACTTCGCGCAACCGGCGGTCAAGCGAGATGGGCCGGCTGTCCTGCGCCTGCAGGTTGAACAATACCGGATCGAGCCAGACGCCATCGAGGAGGAAGAGCAGCGTGACAGATCCAGGTTCGGACGCTTTCAAAACCGCGACACCGTTCATCGACGCGGCACCGGTCGCCAATGCATCGCGCAGCCTCCAGACGCTCTGAATCTTTTCCAAACGCCTGTGCTGTTTGGCGGCTTCTTCAAATTCCATGTCGGCGCTGAAACGGTCGCGCATTCGCTCGACGGTGTCCGCCAGGGAGCGGCCTTCGGTGGTGAGGAACTCGACCAGGCGCGCGACTTCACTCGCGTACTCATCCGGCGTGACCGCCGCTTGGCAGGGGCGGAGGCATTGCGCCATTTCGCCGTAGATGCAGCCGGGATGCTCGGGAGAAGGGTGGAGGTCCTCCTGACAACGGCGCACCTGAAACAGATCGAGCGCCGCCTTTTCAAACGACTCCGCGGAAACGCGCGAGCGGAATGGTCCGAAGGCCAGTCCCCTGCCCGGCGGTCGCGCAGTGACTTGCGTGCGGGGAAATTCGTTTCGATCGAGCAGCCGCATATACGAAGGCATTCGCAGATTGCAGAGCTTGAGGTAGGAATCCGGATAATACTCACGCGCAAGGCGGTAGAACAGGATCGCCGATTCGAGGCGGGAGGCCGTGGGCCAGTAGTCGAGCTGTTCAACGACGCCGCGTAGATTCAGCGCGGCGCGGCGCCGATCGTCCGCTTTTAATAAACGCCGCACACGACGCCCAAGCAGGGCTGTCTTTGACAGGTATGGCTGCCCGCTGGATGCCGTCAGTAAGAATACGGCCGGTACGTCGGGCAACGCCGCCAGTAGCGCGTCGAGTTCCGGCCCGGGCGGCGGCAGCGGCAACGATACAGGATCAGCGGCCATATATGGCGTAATACTCCCGCTCGCTGAGCGGCGCAACCTCTTTCACCGCCAGGTTCTCCACCACGTGCGCGGGCGCGCTCATGCCGACCAGCGACACTGCAAGGCCCGGCGTGGACCGCGAGAATTGGATGGACCGTTGCGCGTCCGTCGCTAGGCCGTTGAACCGGGCTGTAAGCGCTTCTGGAAGGCCCCTGGTCAATCGTCCTTGCAAGACGGTGGCGCTGCCGACGACGGTGATGCCGAGCTCGGCCGCGGCTTGCAGCAGGGACATTCCGCCCTCCTGCCAGCGCTTATTGAACCCTTCGAGCATCGCGAGGTTGAACGGCAATTGAACGAAGCGGAAACGATGTCGTTGTCCCGCAATCTCGCGAGCGATAGCGACCAAACGGTGCAGGCTGACCGTGTTCTGCCCGGTTCGAAACGCATCCCAGGTGGCGACGCCATAAAAGCGGAGCAGTCCTGAGGCGGCCATCGATTCGCAGCGTTCGAAGGCGTTGCGGATCTGCGAGTAGAAGTCTTCGGCCGGGACGGACTGCAGTTGCGTCTCCGGGTTGTGGAGGTAGAAGATCTCGACGCGGGGCGTGGCTAAGTTGACGAGGCTGGCGTGGAGATTCT
This sequence comes from Acidobacteriota bacterium, assembly GCA_016185425.1. Lineage (GTDB taxonomy): Bacteria > Acidobacteriota > Terriglobia > Bryobacterales > Bryobacteraceae. Next base: position 56,294 of record JACPNQ010000020.1, read on the forward strand.
CTTCGAGGAAATCCGGCGCAAGGCTGTGGCCGCGGCGATCGATGTAATACCCGGCCTTTGTGCAGACCACGAGCTCGTCGCGATTTGCCTTGGAAATCACGCGGCCGATGGCGCGCTCTGAGCGTTCGCCGCGATAATTGCGCGACGTGTCGATCACATTGATTCCACCCTCGATGGCCGCCCGGATGGCCGCTTCGTAGCTCGCGTCCGTGGCGTCATCCATCGGCCCCAAATACGTGCCGATCCCGAGGGAGCTGAGCCGCATTCCCTGCGCCAGCCGGTAGAACGTTTGGCTCATGCGGCTACTCGATAAAGCCGTACTTGCGCAGCGTGGCCTCGGGCTCGACATCGTCAAACCGCTGCAGGCCTGTCTTCATGCGGCCGTATTCCAGCAGCACGCCGTAGGGCGGATCGCCGAACGGAAAGAGGGCCTTCAGCGAAACGTGGTCGGGCGAGTTTTTTCCCCTAAGCCCCGTCGACTCCATGAAGTATTGGCCGAACTGCGGTACGCGTGTGGGCAAGCCGACGATCTTCACGTCCTTCCAGATGTGTTTCGCCATGCGCTTCGCCGCGTCGTTGCAATGAGAGCATTCCGGATCGTAGAAATAAAGCAGAACCTTGCCCTGCTGCAGCGAATAGGGTTGCCCCTCAACCGTGATGGATGCGGGCGCCGGAGTGCCGGATTGGCGGGATTCGGTGATGCCAAAGGCCGCCCCGGCGAGAACGAGTATCGATCCCAATATCAATCCAGCGCCCTTCAACCCTTCACTCCTGTGGGCCCACCATCCGGCGAGCACGGCCATAACGATCATCGCGCCGTCACTCCAGAAAAACGCCGGTCCCACAGCGCGCTTCAGCCAGGGGAAACAGGTGCAGTCCAGGCCCTGCAGCGTCTTGTAGTTCCAACCCATGTAGACCATGAAGGCGACCAGCAGGGCGGAACAGAGCAACGCGCCCCAACGGCGATAGCGGGGAACCATCAGCAGGAGGCCGCCCAGCGTTTCGGAGATACCAAAAAACAAAGCCGCGAATACGCTCAATGAAGCGGGCACCAGCATCTGTGACATACGCGTCGCGGCGCCAAGATGATCGGTCAATTTCCAGAGGCCGGCGCCAATAAAAAAGATACCGATCAGAACCGCGCAGATCCACGCGATGATGTTCTTCCAGGCGGGGATTTCTATAAACGAGGCAGCAGAAGAGGCCTGTGCCATACTATCTTGCATGTTCTCCATTCTAGCGATGCTTGGGATGGCGATGGCGGGGGAGCCCGCCGATCTGGTTGTTGACAATGCCACGATCTATACCGCCGATCCGGCGCATCCGAAGGCCAAAGCGATGGCGATTCGCAACGGGCGTATTATCGCGATCGGGGACAACGTTCGCGCCAATATCGGTTCGAAAACACAGGTTTTGGACCTGAAAGGCGCACCGGTCATTCCGGGATTGATCGACAGCCATGTCCACATGAACGGCCTTGGCCAGATGATCGAATGGACCGATTTGCGCCGGTTTAAGAGCGTCGCCGATGTGGCCGCCCTCGTACGCGAACGCGCCGCTCGGGCGCCCAAGGGGACTTGGATACGGGCCCGCAATTGGGACCAGACAAATTGGGGAGGAGAGTTCCCGCTGCATACGGCTTTGACGGACGCCGCGCCGGAACATCCCGTTTTTTTAACGCGTGTGGATGGACATGCGGCCTGGGTGAACCGCAAGGCACTGGAAATCGCGGAGATCGATGACAGCACCCCCGACCCGATGGGCGGGAAGATTATCCGGGATTCCGCCGGACACGCGACTGGTGTCCTGATCGACCGTGCGCAGGGCCTGGTGGGTTCGAAGATTCCGGCGGCCTCCGATGAGGAAGTGCTGAGCCGGCTGCGGACCGCCGCGCGGGAATGCGCGCGGCTTGGGTTGACGACCGTGCACGATGCGGGGATTGGTGAGGCGGAGTTGCGGGCCTACCGAAAACTGCTGGCGGCGAACCAGTTGCCGGTGCGTGTTTACGCGATGATCGGCGGTGAGGGAGCGATGTGGAACACGTTTCTCGCGAGCGGCCCGGAGGTGAATGAGCGTCTGACGATTCGGAGTATCAAATTGATGGCCGATGGCGCGATGGGTTCGCGCGGCGCGGCATTCTGGCAGCCCTATGCCGACGATCCGGGCAATTCGGGACTCATGATTTTGAAGCAGGAAACCGTGGAGCGGGTGGCGCGGCAGGCGGCGGAAAAAGGCTTTCAGGTGAACACCCACGCGATTGGCGACCGTGCGAACCGTATGGTGCTGGACGCGTATGGGAAGGTTCTGGGCGAGAACAATACCAAGCGATTTCGCATTGAGCACGCGCAGGCGATCGCGCTGCCGGACTTCGCCCTGTTCAAGAAATACAGCGTGATCGCCTCGATGCAATCGACACATGCGACGTCCGACATGCGTTGGGCGCTGTCGCGGCTGGGTCCGGACCGCATCAGCGGCGCCTATGCGCAGAAACACATGTTGAACGCGGGAGTAACTGTAGCAAACGGCAGCGACTTTCCCGTGGAGGAGCCGAACCCGCTGATGGGGTTCTATGCGGCGGTGAGCCGGCAGGACGCGCAGGGCCAGCCGGCGGGCGGTTGGCGGCCGGAAGAACGGTTCACGCGCGAGGAAGCGTTGCGCAGTTGGACATGGGCGGGCGCATACGCGGCATTTGAGGAAGATTGGAAGGGTTCGCTGGCCGTTGGGAAGGTCGCCGACTTTTTGGTTCTCTCGGGCGACATCATGACTCTGCCCTTTTCCCAGTTACCCAAAGTCGGCGTACGCATGACGTTCGTGGCCGGCCAGACGGTGTACGGCGACCGATGATGCGTTTGTCGTTGGCGATGTTGGCCATCGTGTGCGCACATGCGGAACCGCGGCGTGTGGTTCTGGTACAGGAATTGATACGCCTGGAGGCGATGGAGCGGAAGACAGTGGTAATGTTTCCGCTGGAGCAGCAGGGCGCGCAGTTGGAAGTGAAATTCAAGTCGATATTCGGCGGCGAAGGGGTGCGGCTGGCCGTGTACGGGAAGGGCTCCACCGAAGCGATCGCCGGCACGACATATGAGTTGGCGGGGACAGTGAAGACACCGCTTGTGAAAGACCACGAATATCGGGTGGAGCTGGAAAACCTTCGGCAGCGCCTGGGCCATGCGCTGGTTGACCTTGAGGTAACGCTCGTCTTTGGTTCGCGGCCAGAGCCGTCGCCGCCTTCCGCGGCGAGAAACCTGGATCCGCAGCGCCGGCTTTACACGATCGCCACGAGCCTGACATTGTTTGCCATGATCATCGCCTACGCAACAATTCGCCTGGCGCCGCCGATTATCGAGCGTTGGCGCGGGAGGCGCTAGCCGATATGGAGATTCGCAAGTACGCTCCGGCGGACCGCGAGGCGTGCCTGGCTGTGTTCGACTCGAACTTTGCGGATCCGCAAATGCGCGTGGAATTCGCCGGTTTCCTGGACGGCCTGAACGAGCATTTTTTTGTGGCGGCGCACGGCGGCGAACTGATCGGTTGCGGCGGATTTGCGTTAGCGGAAAATGCCGCGGCGCTGCGCTGGGGAATGATTCATCGCGCGTGGCAGCGAAAGGGCGCCGGACGGTTTTTGCTCTTCTACCGCATGCGGGAGATCACAAAGAATAAGGGCGTGGAGTTCGTCAGATTACGGGCGCCCGCTGAGGCGGCCGATTTCTTTGCCAAACAAGGTTTCCGCGAGACCAGCCGCGACGGCAAGTTCGTGGAAATGACGAAGCGTCTGGCCGTTTGCCAGTAGCCCCTCGATCGAGTTGTTAACTCCTCCTGGCTCCCCCCTTGACGGCCAAAAAAACGGGGCATAAGCTGCGAGTGGCTCGGCGGCCGCGTACCGTCGACTTCTTGCACGGGACAGGAGACTGCATGCCTGAAGTCATACTGAATGTAAACGGCGGCGACAACGTCGTCGAGGTCGATCCCAATAGTCCGTTGCTATATGTATTGATCGACGCCTATGGATTAAGGGGCCCAAAGTTCGGGTGCGGACTCGCGCAATGCGGCGCCTGCACGGTGTTGATGGACGGGGAGCCGTACCGCTCGTGCACATTGCCGGTTTCCGAAGCGAAGGGCAAGATCGTGACGCTGGAAGGCTTGGGCACGATGGAGAATCCACACCCGATTCAGCGCGCATTCATCGAAGAGCAGGCGTTGCAGTGCGGTTTCTGCATCAGCGGTCCCGTGCTCTACGGAAAGGCGTTTGTGGATAAGAATCCCGGCGCCTCGGAGACGCAGATTGTCGAGGCGTTGAACGGGCTGCTGTGCCGCTGTCACGCGCATCCACGGATGGTGAAGGCGCTGCTCCGCTACGGCAAGGAGGTGAAGGCATGAGCACCGCGATGAGACCGGAAGCGCTTTCCGCCCTTGCCGGTGAAGGGCTTTCCCGCCGCAACTTCTTTCGCAGCGCGGGAGCGCTGATCGTCGGCTTTAGCATGAGTGGCGCATTGGAGAACGCGGAGGCTCAAACGGCAACTGGTTTTCCGGCGCCAACCATCGCGACGAACCAGGTGGACTCCTGGATCGCGATCGCTTCCGACGATAGCGTGACTGCGTACACCGGAAAGTGCGACTTCGGCCAGGGATTTCGGACCGTGCAGCACCAACTGGTGGCGGAAGAACTCGGCGTGCCGTTGGCGCGAGTGAAGATGATCATCTGCGACACGGCGCAGTGTCCAGACCAGGGTGTCAGTTCCGGCAGCCAGGGCCATCCGACGCAGTTTGGGAATGGCGCGCTGCGGACAGCGCTGGCCACGGCGCGCGAGGCCTTGTTCAAGATGGCGTCCGATCAACTCGGCGTTGCGGTAGACGAGTTGGACGTTGAGAACGGGATTGTATTCGTGAAGTCGGATCGCGGGAAGGGCATGAGCTATGGCCGGTTGATCGGCGGCAAAAAGATCAGCCTGGCGCTCGACGCGCGGGCCGCGACGAAGAATCCGGCGAACTATAAGATTCTCGGCACATCCGTACCGCGATACGACGTTCCGCCCAAAGCGACGGGCGAATTCGAGTATGTCCACAACATCCGTCTGCCGGCGATGATTCACGCCCGTGTCGTGCGGCCGCCGCGTGTCGGCGCCAAGCTGGTGAGCGTGGATGAGAGTTCGGTGAAATCGCTGCCTGGAAACGTGAAGGTTGTCGCGCGGAAGGATTTCGTCGCTGTCGCAGCGGATACGCAGTGGGAAGCCATGCAGGCCGCCGACACGCTGGTAGTGAAGTGGTCCGGCGGCGACAAGCTGCCCGACCAGGACACGATCTTCGGGACGATGCGGAAATTGCCGTCTCGCGATGCCTACGCGGTTGTCGCGAACGATGTCGATGCCAAGCTCAAGTCCGCGGCGCAGACGTTCAAGGCCACGTATTTTCACCCGTTCCAGATGCATGGGTCATTAGGCACGTCGTGCGCCGTGGCCGATGTTCGCGGCACCGGCGCCAATACGACGGCGACCGTGTGGTCCGCTTCCCAAGGCATCTATCCGCAGCGGGACAGCCTGGCGCTGATTCTCGGAACCGCGAAGGAAAATGTACGTTGCATTTTCGTGGAGGGCTCGGGCTGCTACGGTCTCAATGGCGCGGATTCCGTCGCCTATGACGCGGCCGTCGTCTCACAAGCCACCGGGCGCGCTGTACGCGTGCAGTACTCACGAAAAGATGAGATGACCGCTGGTGAGAGTTACGGGCCGGCTTATGTCATCGATCTCAAGGCCGGCGTGGACGACAAAGGGCAGATCATCGCCTGGGACTACGAGGGCTGGACCTTCAGCAAAGGCAACCGGCCGAATGCCACGACACCGGGAAATGTCATCGCCGGAGCGTTGCTGGGTTTTCCCGTTCCCGCAAATACCCCAACGACGACGCCCTCTGTGCCGAATTCATTCAGCAACAACGCCAACGTGGCCTCGGCGTACGGAACCGGTTGCGTCGGCGGTTCATGCGGCGGCACGGGCACTGTGCAGAGCGAGCGGATCCTCACACACACCATCGCGTCGCCGTTCTTCACGGGTCCGCTGCGTTCGCCGAACCGCTTGCAGAACACATTCGCGAACGAGAGCTTTATCGATGAGATCGCAGCCGCGCTGAAGGTCGATTCGGTCGCCTACCGGTTACGGCATCTCACGGACTCACGGCTGATCGACGTGATGAACGGTGCGGCTCGCGCCGCAAAATGGGACACACGTCCTTCGCCGAATCCGCGGAACGCGAAGACCGGCGTCGTTACCGGACGCGGCATCGCCATTGTCTTTTACGAAGGCAATAACGGGTACGGCGGGCTGGTCGCTGAGGTCTCTGTCGATCAGGCGTCCGGTTACGTGACGGTCACGCGGATCGTGGCCAGCAACGACTCAGGGCCCATTTCGAACCCCGATGGCTTGCGCGCACAGATGGAGGGCGGCGCGTTGCAGGGGATGAGCCGGGCACTGTTTGAAGAGGTCAAGTGGAACGAGGAATCGGTCACTTCCACCGATTGGCGGCGCTTCCCGGTGTACAAGTTCGGGGATGTTTTGCCAGTCGTGGAGACGGTGCTCATCGACCGCAGAGACAAGCAGCAAATGGGCGCCGGAGAGACGATTATTACAGTCGTCGCAGCGGCCATTGCCAATGCGATCTTCGACGCGGCCGGCGCTCGCGTCCGGCAGGTTCCGTTCACACCGGACCGCGTCCTGGCCGCATTGGCGGCGCGCGAATAGAGCTATTCGTATCGCAGCGCTTCAATGGGATCGATCTCGGCAGCCTTCATCGCCGGATAGATTCCGAACAATACGCCGATCGACACCGACACACCGAACGCGATCAACACCGACGGCGTCGTGACGATCGTCTTCCATTCGGCGGCCTGCGCGATGACCCAGGCGATCAGCAGGCCGCACGCCACACCGAGAATGCCGCCCGCAACCGATATGAGAATCGATTCCGTAAGGAACTGGCGCACGATATCGCCGCGCCGCGCGCCGACCGCGCGCCGTATGCCGATCTCCCGCGTGCGTTCCATCACTGTCGCCAGCACGATGTTCATGATCCCGATACCGCCGACGAGCAAGGAGATCGCGGCAATCGCCACCATGACGTAGGTGAAGATCGTCTGCGTCCGCTTCTGCTGCGCGAGCAGCGCGGCTGGGATGGTGACCGTGAAATCTTCGGCGCCGCGATGCGTCGACGCCAGCACCGCCGTTACCACCTTCGCCGCTTCCACACTGTCGGTGTTCGGCTTCATGCGCACGTCGACGCCATCGAGTTCATCCTTCAGAAACCGGCTGGTATCCCAGAAACGGAACCGGAAGGTATTCGCCGGCACGAAGATTGCGTTGGCGCGATCGAGCGATTTCACGCCAAGCCCGCCATCGCCCACCTGATCCGCCAGCACCCCGACCACAAGCAACCACGTGTCGTTCACCTTAATCTGTTTGCCGGCGGCCGGACCGAAACCGATCATCGCCTGTTTGGCCGCCTGTCCCAAAACGCAAACCGCCACGCTGCCGTCGTTCTCGCTCTCGTTAAAAAACCGTCCCTCATGAATGGCCAGGCTATGAATGCCCGAATACGATGGGCGCACGCCATGGAGATCGGGAATGGAGCCGGTGGGTTTCGGAAGAATGCGTGCCGGGTGGAGCGAACGGCGCGGCGAAAGTTGCTCCATCCCTTCGAGATTCGCCTCCAGCACGCGGATATCGCGTTCGGTGAGCCCGGGCGAGACGCGCCGCCGCTGCTGCAACTCCTCGGCGCTTGTCGCGTGACGGGACTCCACCAGGATGTTTCGAACGCCCAGGTTCTCAATGAACTGCAAGGACTCTTCCCGCGCGCCGGCGCCGATTGACAACATGCCGATCACCGAACCCACGCCGAACACAATGCCGAGCGCGGTGAGGAGAGTTCGCATCTTCTGCGCATACAAGTTGGCGAAGGCCTCATGCACATCGCCGAAAATGTCCATCATTCTCATTTCGAGATCGCCTTCGCCGGGCCGCTCGAGGACTTCGTCGTGTCCTGATTTTGAATGGGGTTTGCCATCGTCACCACGTCACCCTCGCGCAATCCGTCGATCACCACCTGGCTCTCGCCGCGCCGCAGCATCGTTACGTCCTTCGTCGTAAATCCGCCCGCGCTCTGTATGTAGACGAACTTGCGCCCGTCACTTTCGTACAGCGCCTGGGCCGGAATCCACAGTGCGCTCTTGGCGGTGTGCGTGGTGATCACAATGCGCGTCGTCATACCTGGCCTCATCTCCGCCGTAGCGCCCTGCACGTTCAATTTGCACTCGAACCGGCGGTTCCAGGGCGGGCCAGCCGTTCCGCCGAGAGTAGCGACGGTTCCTGTCAACTTCCTTCCCGGCAGCGCCACTAGCTCGATCACCGCCTCCTGCCCGATTGCGATATGCCCGCGATCTTCCTCGCCGATCTGCGCCGTGGCTTCCCACGTGGAGAGATCCGGAATCTGCACAACGGGCATCCCTGGCCGCACCGCGTCGCCGATCTGCAGGAGCGGCAACTGCATGCCCTGATAGAAGAAATTGCTGTTCTGGTTGCGCTCGACATTCACATAGCCGGCCATCGGCGCTCGAAGGGTCATCATGTCGATATTGCGGCGCGCCGTGCCAGCCATCATCTTCGCCTTTTCGCGCGCCGCAATCTGAATGGAGATCGACGCGGCCGCGGCGGCCTTTCGCGAAGGGTAGTCCTTTTCCAACTTATCCAGCCGCTCCTTTGCCGCGATGCGCGCGATGTCGTTCTGTTTCGCGGTCAACACGGCGATCAGCGGGTTGCGCTGGCACTCGATCTCGGCAACTTTTAAGTCGGCGCGGGCCTTGATCAACTCGTAGAGAAGCTCTTCCTCCCGCGCCTGCGTCTCATATTCCGACTGCTTCACGGCAAGTTCGGATTCTCCCAGGTCGGCCTCCGCTTCCCGCAGCTTGAAGGTCTCCTCGGTCGTGTCGAATTCGGCGACCACGTCCTTTTCCTGGACCAGGTCCCCTGGCCGGCGTAGAGAGGTCAACACGATTTCGCGGCTGCCCGTCATCGGTGCCGTTAAAACACGCGATTTTCCGCCCTGCAGCGCACCCTGCGCCGAAACATGGAATGTCACATCGCCACGCTTCACGCGCGTCACTGGCACCGCTGCTCCCGGCTGCGTCCGCAGCTCCTGATACACGTGTGACCCACCCCATCCCGCCAGCAGCAACACCGCCACTGCCAGCAACAGTCCGAAGGTCTTCCGCATTATTTGGAACCTCCCTTCTTCTTGGAGGCGGACTCATCAATCAGCGCCACGCGGACGCCGGCATCGATTCCGCGCACGGCCACTTCGTCCGGGTTTCTCGCAATAATTTCCACGGGCATGGAGCGGCTCGCCTCCGGCGTCACCACCAGCACAAACGGCTTCCCGTTCCGCGAGAAAACCGCCTTGTTCGGAATGCTGATCGCGTCGGGAATACGCTCAACAACGACATCGGCGCGCCCATTCATTCCCGGCCGCAAGCGCGAGTCGATCTTGCTCAGCGAAGCATAGACGCGGAAGCTGCGCGATGGCGGCCACTCGAAGTTCTGTTCCGTGAGCGGCGAAATGGAAGCCACTTCTCCCGGGAACGGAGTCTCGGGGAACGGGTCCAGGTGAAGGCGCGACATCTGCTTCAGTTGCACGCGGGCGCGTTCGATCTCCTCCAACTTCCCTTTGAAGCGCAGGCTCTGCAGATCGGGGATCTCCGCCACGGAACTGCCGGGCCAGACGTTATCGCCCACCTTGAACGGCTTGGCGTTCATCCACCCCTGCGAATAGTTCATGAGGAAGCTCAAAATGCCGTCCGACGGGGCGGCGACTTCCATTCGCTGGATGCGGCGCTTGTTGATCTCCACCTCGTTGCGGGCTTTGTCCGCCACCGCGCGCAGCGATGCCACTTTGGAGTTATTCGACGCCCGGTTCAGCCCCAGGGTCGCCTCCTGGACGGTGCGCTTGTTGTTGGCGAGCGAGAGGTCGATTTTACTCTGCTCGGCCTGCATTTTGCTGACGATCTCCTGCTTGGATACTTCGAACTCCGCCCTGGTCACGGCGTGCGCCAGCGAAGCCAGCTCCAGCTTGTCCTGCTCTTCGGCGATACGGGCATTCGAGATGGCCTGGTCCAGTGCCGCCTCGGCCTGTTTCAACGCGGCTTCCTTTTCCTGAAGCTGACGGGTGGCCCCGCTGACATCGAACTTCAGAATGACCTCGCCCTTTTTCACAGGCCCGCCAGGCGGAGCCGTCCAAATAAGCTGCAGATTCGGCACGTTTAGCGGCGCGTTCACCAGTACGGAGTGGTCCGCAACCAGTTCTCCGCGCGAGGAGACAATCACCAGGAACTCACCCTTTCGCGACACGGCCGTAGGCAGAGTATTGCTGCCGATCGTTCGGGCAAATCGGTAGTAAGCCCATGCCCCGGAGGCCGCGACGGCGCACAGCAGGAAGGCATAGATCGATTTCTTTCGCTTCATTTTGCCGGCCCTATAACGATTTCCAGGGAAGCCGACAGATCCGGAAGCAATCGCGGGTCCCTTCCCGCTAGACGAAATCGCGCCGAAAAAGTTCTTATCGGACTATCGAGCCCGGCCGTCGCCACCGGGCTGGCCGATTCCAATTTCGCGTCAAACGACACGCCCGGGTAGGCGTCCAAAAACACGCGCGCCGAGGAGGCGTGCGGCAGCGCGGCGACATCCGCCTCGCTGACCGTGCCCTCCACAACCATCTCACCTGGGTCAAAGATCCGCAGCACCGGCTGACCCGGGAAGAGCATGTCGCCCTCCTGCGGAGGTCCCATCGAGCCGTTGCGCCAAGTGTTCTCCAACGCCACCATGCCGCTATGCGGCGCCTTCACCGTGAGCTTTTCCAGGTTTGTCTTGATCCGTTCCAACTGCACGGCCAGCCGCTCGCGCTTCTTTTCCAGAACGCCGGTCGCGGCAGCCTCCTCCGAGTCCCGCAGCCCGTTCGACTTCTTCAAGCTCGCCACGCGCGCCCTGGCGCTCTCGGCCAGCACCTCGTTCTTACGCCGGTCGATGTCACTGATTACTTCGGCCTTGCGAAGCTGAATCTGCGCCTTCGCCAGGTCGGCCTCGGCCTCCACAAGAAGCGCGCCCCGCTTGGCGGCATCGCTCCGTGCCTTTGCTTGCCGCTCCTCCAATTGGAAGCCTGCCTCGCTTAACTTGGCTTTTACGTCCCGCTCTTCATCGATGACAGCGGTCTGGTCAAACTCGGCCAAGGTGTCGCCTGCCTTCACAGATGTGCCGTTCGGAATCAGCGTGGCGAGCGTGACACGTCCGGACTGCGCTGAAATCTGCGGAACGCGCATCGACACCGACTTGAGCGCCTGGACCATTCCGGTCACACGGACGACGCGCTCTCCGGGCTTTCGTTCCGGAGTTGCCGGAGGACGGACGGCAGAGTCCTCCAGCGTCCCCGGTAGATTTGCGCACGAGGTCAGGAGCGCAACTGCCGCCGCGATCAAGGTACGAAGAACGCCCACGGGTACGGGTTCTCCAATCAAAGAGTGTGTTACTGATCTTCTTTGACGCCTAAGAGGTCAATTTCGTTTAACAAAACGTAACTTTTTTTGAGGAAAATCGACAGCTTACAGTAAAAGAGGGCTACGACACATGATCGTAGCCCTCTTTTCGCAAATTCTGGAGCGGGAGACCGGGATCGAACCGGCGACCAACAGCTTGGAAGGCTGAGACTCTACCACTGAGTTACTCCCGCTTGACTCAACCGCCTTCCGTTACTCATGATACCAGAAAGGCCGGGCGCCATCCGGTTAAATGGCGCCCGAAGCATAGGTAATACAGGGGAAACTCGTTAGCTGGCGCACTCGCCGCGGCCAAGCTGCAGGCTGAAGGTTTCCTGGTCGCCCCAGTCCATGAACCACTCGGCATCGTATTGCGCCGGCTTTGCCAGATCTGCAACCATCTTGCGGAAGAACTCCACTTTGTTGCGCACGACGTACTCGCGGAACGATTCGCCTTCCTGCCGGTCCACGATGAAGTGATCGAGCACCCGCTTCGCCGCCACCGGCGCGAGCTTAGCGGGGAGACTCGAAATCGCCAATCCGAAGCGCAGCATGCCTTCACGGTCGTACCCGCCGCCGAGCATCATCTGGTAGTAGGGCACTTCCTTGCCCTCCACCTTCCGCGAGTTGCCATAGAAACCCAAGCTGCCGATCCAGTGCTGCCCGCACGAATTCGGGCATCCCGAGATCTTTACGGACAAGCCGCGCACCTGCTTATCGGTGTAGCCAGATACCGCTTCGCTCATCGCCGCCGCCAGGTTCATCGACTTCGTCAACGCCAGATTGCACGAATAGGCGCCGGGGCACGATACCGTATCCACCAGTTCGCCCGCGCCGGCCGCGGCCATGTTCACAATCTTCAACGCCGCGAACACGCGCCGCAGGCTATGCACCGGAATCCACGCCAAGTGGACGTTCTGATCGATGTCGACGCGCACAACGGAATCGCCCGCGTCGCGCGAAAGCTGCGCCAAGGCGCGCATTTGGGACCCAGTCAGATTTCCTTGTGGGATTCGGACGGCGACGATCGAATAACCGGTTTGCTTCTGCTCCTGGACGTTGGTTTCCAGCCATCGATCGAATTCAGGATCGACGGGCGTGGCGCCGATCACCGGCAACTGGCCGCCGTCGCCGAGCGGCGGATCGATGGTCCGGTAGCCGCCGAAGTTCTCGGGAACAATCTCCGGAGTGCGGGTACCGCCGTTGGCGAGAATGTCGGCGTAATTGGCCTCAACCGTCTGCTTCACCCACTCGAAGCCGCGCTCACGCAGGACGAATTTCAGCCGCGCCTTATTCTTGTTCTGGCGGTTGCCATGCTGGTTGAAGAGCCGCAGCACCGCTTCCACGCGCGGGATCAACTGCTCTGCGGGCAGGAACTCGTCGAGCAGCGCCGCTTCATTCGGCAGCGGACCAAGCCCGCCGCCAATCACAATGCGGAATCCGCGCTTGCCGTCGCGAATCATGGCCGTCGCGCCCAGGTCGTGAATGGCCAGAGCCATGTCGTCCTGCTTGCCGCCACTGAAAAACGCGATCTTGAACTTGCGCGGCATGCTGTCGGTCAGCTCGTTGTGCAGGAATGCCAACGCTGTGGAGCGAACATACGGCTGGACGTCGAAAGCCTCATCGGCCAACAGGCCGGATAGCGGGCTCGCGGTTACGTTGCGAACCGTGTTGTAGCAGGCTTCCCGTGTCGTCAAACGGCCATCGGCCAGTCTGTGCAGGAGGTCGGCTACTTTCGGCAGCGGAATGAAGTGATATTGCATGTTCTGCCGGGTGGTCAGATGACCTTTGCCCTCGGCATACACATCCGCCACTTCCGCCAAAGTGTCCATCTGATCGGCCGTCAGGATGCCGCCCGGAATCTTCGTCCGGATCATGTGCACACCCACCTGCCGTTGTGAATACACACCGCGCCGCAAGCGCTGCGCGCGGAACTGATCGTCGGTTAAGCCGCCGGCTGTATATTCGGTCGCGGCAGCACGAAATTTCTCAATATCCTCACGCACGGTGGCATCGAACTCGGCTTCCACCGCTTGCCGGGTTACGAGGTTCGGATCTTGCAGCACTTCAAATCTCCCTCTTCTCGATAGAGAATACCATAATTGGAGATTCCGACGCATCCGGGGTCTAATACAAATGATGCTCCGCGCGTTCCTGTTAATCGCCGCGGTAACCTTCCTGTGGGCGGACCCGCGTTGCGTCGGTTGCCATCAGTCTATCGTGGACTCCTATGCGAAAACAGGGAAGGCAAGGAGTATTTCCAAGCCCAAGGCGGAGGTCCAGTCGCAGCGGCAGTGGTTCCACGATTTCTCCGGCCGCCGGATGGGCGTCGTATGGCAGCACAACAAGATGACACACTGGATGGAGGGCCGCGGCACAGTGGAGTCCTACGAGGTGGAGTGGGCCATCGGTTCCGGCAAGGAGGCGAAGAATTTCGTCGTTCGCATCGCCGATTCGCTCTTCCAGTCGCCACTCGCGTGGTTCGGCAACCGGATGATCTGGGACATGGCGCCTGGCTACGTCATCGATGCGAACCCCACATTTTATAGGCCCCTGCAGGAGGATTGTCTGCAATGCCATGCCGGACGCTCCACTCCCGTCGCGGGCACGCTGAACCGGTATGCGGACCCGCCGATTCCGGAGCCGGCCATCGGCTGCGAACGCTGCCATGGTGACGCCGCCGCGCACCTGGCAAATGCGCAAGCGGCCAACATCGTCAACCCAGCCAAGCTCCCTCCTCCGCGGCGCGACGCCGTCTGCGACGCCTGCCACCTGCACGGCGAATCGCGCGTCTTCAACCCCGGCAAACAGTTCACCGACTATCAGCCTGGCATGACGATGGAAGACGTCTTCACCATCTACGTGGCGCGTAGAAACGCCGAGGACACCATCCTGAAAGCGGAAAGCCACGCCGAGGAGATCGCCGCCAGCCGCTGCGCCATCGCGACGCAGGGCAAGCTCTGGTGCGGCACTTGCCACAACTCTCACCGCGAACCCGCCGACAAGGAAAGGGCCGCCTGGTACCGTGACAAATGCCTCCAATGCCACAAGGGTGAGCCCGCCGAGACGCACCGCCGCAAAGTGGGCGAGGACTGCGTCCGCTGCCACATGCCGCGCCTGCGGCCCTTCGACGGAAGCCACGCCACACGCACCGACCACTGGATTCGGAACAAAAAAAGCGAAGAGAAGTTTCTTGATCGTGGTGAACTGCTCCGCGCGTGGCGTGAACCGCCGGAGCCGCTTCGCGACCGCAACCTGGCACTCGCCTATCTCAATAACGCCGAGCGCTCCCGCAGCCTGAAGCGGCTCCGGGAAGGTTTGCATTTGCTGAGCGAGACGGTACGCGAGGGGCATACCGACGGCGACGTTGCGCTCACCGCCGGGATTCAATACCTCCGCCAAAAAACGCCGGACCTCGCCCTTCCCTGGCTTCAGCGCGCGGTGCGGGAGAAGCCCAACGATTCGCTTCGCCGCCTTCAATTCGCCGCCGGTCTAGCCAGTGCGGGCAAAGCCGAAGAGGCCAAGCGCGAAGCGATGGAAGCCGTCAGGCTCGAACCAATGCTCGAACAGGCCTACTCACTCCTGGCGCAGATTGAGCCTTCGCGCGCGATCTACTGGAAAGATCAGTACAGAAAAGCGGCACCGCGCCGTAACCTCCAATAGCGTTACCGGCCTCCTCCGTAACGCAGCACCTTCAGCCACGCCTGCCCCTCGGTCCAGTCAAACCGGTACTCTGCTCGAATGTCGAACGTATTCCCCATCAGCAGCACGCCCGGCCGTTGCGCATAGACGCCGCGGTTTAAAATCAGTCCTGACTTGTTCAGATAGTGAAACAGGGTCCACGAAGGCTTCAGCGCCAATCGGCCGGCGATTGGAATCGACAGTCCCATGCTGAACAGGTTCGACAGCCGCGTATCCAGCGGAATATCCTTGCCATGGTTAAAGTACCAACGTCCGCGATTTTCCAAAACCAACTGCGCGGAGTTAGACGGCGTTAACGGCACCCGCCAACTGAAATTCATGAAGACGCCGGATTCCATCCCGCCGCCCATCAATGTGTTCTGTTCCAGGCGCTCGGCGGGTTTCGCTCCCGGAAGGACCCGCGAATTGTTATCGAGGCAGCTCCTCAAACTCTCAAATCGCAACTGGCACGGAGCCAAGTCCTCCAGTTGATATTCTCTTGGCCGCCGCACGGCTCCGGCAAAGAAACCCGTCTCCGCCCAACTGTCGCGGGTCTCACGCCGCAGCCCGGCCTTCACGAGCGCCCTGGTCGTACGCCCGAGCATTGCATCGTACGCGAGCGTCGCCTTGCAATTCCCATCGAGCGGCACGGTGCCCGCCGGGCATCTCCCGTCGGTCCCTGGGGAGCCGGTGAAATAGTTCGCCCGCGTGGCGAACAGTGGATTCTGCGGCTGCGAATTCAATACGCCCGATAAGAGCCATCCCAACCACGGCCGCTGGTAGTACGCACGGCGCATCGACATCCGCCAACCGCCTTCCAGCGCCACTTCATTCTGCGGATAACTGTGAACGAATCGCGATTCACTGTTCTCCAGCCGCACGCTCTGCAGCCGGCCCTCCGACCGGATAAAACCGATCGAGCGGAACCTTTCTCTGCGTAGCTCCGCCGCCCATGACGCACTCAGTGCATGTGTCTCCGGTGTGGCAACACGGCTCTCGGTGATCCCCTCAAACGCACTCAGCAGCGCGCTCTGATTCGGCTGGTTGTTCCAATAGTCCGACCACGCCACTTCGACCCGCTCCAGCACCAGCCGCCACCGGTCGCGCGTCTGCGTGAGCGTTTCATTGCTCTTCGGACGGCCGCCCGTCATACCGGGGAACTGTGGGCTTCCGTTTGCCGTCGTCTGGAAATATTCCTTGAACTGCATCGCCAGCGTCGCCTCCGGTTCCACCGGGAACCCCGGCCATTCCAGGTAGTCCATGTACGTGCCGAAATTCGTTCCCCGTCCCCGAGCCGCCAGCTTGTTATCGGGGTTGCGCAATCTATCCAGAACCAACTCCGAGATGCGCGGCTGCGCCTCCAGCGCGGCAGCTCGTGGCGTTCCACCCACCAGTTCCTGCGCCAGTTCGGGATAACCGGTATCGCCAAACGCAAGGAAGTCCGTCATCGCCACGAGGTACGGCTTGTCGTCTTCAACCGGCGCGCCGTTCACGACGAATCGCCGCGTCTCCGGATCCTGGAAAATGCCCAGCACGTAGAGGCCGCGGTTGTACTCGTTCTCGTAAAAATAAATATCGCTATCAAGCGCGTCAAAATCGCGCGACCGCTCCATTGCCCGGCGCAGCGCGGAACCCCGCACCAATCTGGGCGCCAGGAAATCGCCCTTCCACAAAAGCGTCTCCACCATCGCCCGCAGCTTGTCGTCATCTGACTTCAATCCGGCGCTCACGAGCCGCAGGCTCTGCTCAATGTCGAACAGGTCCCGCTTCTGGAGCAGGGCCACCGAACCCTTCACGCGGTAACGCATCGTCTCCAGCACCAACTGGCGGAAACCCGTCGCCACGTCAGCGCCCGGCACCCGCTCCAGCGTTTGCATTGCCTTGTCTATTCGCTCGCGTAGCGGCACCCCTTCCTGTGTCGCGGGCCGGAACGCCGCCGACTCCATCGCAAGAGTGCGAAATCCGCTTCCGTCGAAGTGCACCATCTGCGCATGAAGCGCAAGCTGTTCCGGCTTTTTGGGATCGAACACCGGCCGGGGACTCACCACCAGCGCCGGATAATCCTGCGGGTACTGCATGGAGGGAAACGGCGTGAAGGTGAAGGGATTCGCCTCCGAGATCACCAGGTCGAACCGCCCGCGCGTGCGTCGCTGTATCGCCGCCGCGGCCTCTCCCGGCATCTGCGCGAGCAGGATCGTTCGCCTTCCCTTCACGCAGTCGCCCTTCGCCTCGCAATAGTCGAGCAGTTGTTCAACTGACTGGATTGCGTCCACCGCCGTCACACGGATCTCATGACGCTTCTTCGGGTCCAGCCACACCGTGTTCAACAATCCGATCTGTTTCTCCAACCCCGGTGCAACGACTCCCAACACCACCGCGTTGCGCTCACGATCTACAAAATACGGCTCGGGAAACGGCACATTCGTGTTCTCCGATCCATATTGAAAGTACGGCTGGGCAACGTCGAAGACGCGGCACACCTGCGGCGGCGCGTCGCCTTTTGCCGCTACGCCTTGCGCGCATAGATGATAGGAACGCACCTCGTCGAGCGGCTTCTCCTCTTTCGGCAGCGAGTAAATTTTCCCGTCGGCGTCCGGTTCCAGCACCACCGCCCGCTCCGATCCCGTACACGCCTGATCCCGGCCATCTTTCCCTACCCGGCACAGCACGAGCTGCTTGAACTTCCCGGTCCCGCGAACCGCCACGCGCCGCATCCACGGCAGTGGAATAACCGGGATATCCATCGATACGTCGGGGTGCCTGTCCACGTAGTTCTTCTTCCGGAATCGTTCGGGTACGCGATGCGGCGGATCGAGCAGGATGCCGTTGATCACAAGGTTCGCTCCCAACATCTGCACGGGTTTACTCTGCCGTGCCAGCAGCCGCGCCACCTGCCGCAACCGCTCCGCGCCGAAGTAAAAATCGTGCTTGCCGGGAACCAGGGCGTCGTAACCGGCGTCGATCAGAAACTGCGCCACGGCATCGCCATCTATCGATGAATTCGCACCGGCCTGCCCCTCCACAATCGCGCGGAACTTTTCCTCGTTCCCATCCGCGTCGCTCAACACGATCCATCCGCGCGGCTCGTCGAAATACAACTCGTCCTTCCCCACCGCTCGCGGCCCGTCCTTCCCTTCCACGACAACACTTCTCGCGCGGTAATCCAGCGAAAAATGATCGCCAACCCCCAATAGCAGCGACTGTTTCGATTGCTGCCTCGCCTTCTCCAATAAGCCTCGCAACGCACTGCCGTAACCCTCGCCTGCGCCTACGCACTCCCGCTTGTAATGCGGCAGGGAGTACTGCTGTTGCGACGGCAGCGGGACAAACCGCTCCTCCGCGCACGCCCGTGCATACCCGATCAGCCGCCCCGTGTAGACAACGCCGAGATCCGCGGGCGGCTCCGCCCAGCAGCCTAGGCCGATTACCAACGCAATCCAGATGCGCATATGTGTGGAAAGAATACCTTACTTACACGACTTACACCGAAATTCGTATCCAAGCGGCGCACCATCCGTCGCACTCCCGCAGCCTCTCCCAAGGGCCAAAAAGCTGCGTGATCTCCTCCGCCTGCTCTGGCAGAAAACCGCTTAGGAGCAGCCAGCCGCCGGGACGCAGGAGCCGCAACAGTTCCGGACGAATCTCCCGCAGAACACCGGCGTGAATGTTAGCAATCACGCCGTCAAACCGCCCGCCGGCCAGCGCGTCCGCGGAGCCGACAAAATCCACGAGACCCATCGAAGCGGGGTCGATATCGCACCCGGCCGCCCGGGCGCCCAGTGCGCGGGCCGCCCGCGTCAGAATACCCGTACCCGCTCCGACATCGGCCACAACGGCGCCGGCACAAACCGCCTCTTCGAGCAATTCCAGGCACAACTGCGTCGTCGGGTGATCGCCTCCTCCGAATACATTCCCGGGCACCATCTCCAAACGAATCCGTCCTGGCGGCGTCTCCGCGTCGATCCAGGCCGGGCACAGAAAAAATCGCGTTCCCACGCTTGCGGGCGTCCACTGTGCCTGCCACTCCTCTGACCAGTTGCGGTCCGGCATCGCCTCCGGCGTACCGCCGCCGAGATCGGCTGCCGCCGAGGCTTCGTCGGCCGATGCAAAATACACCGCCAGCGAATCGTCATGCTCCTCGATTCCTTCGACACGGAAATCCGCCAGCCGCGCACACAGGTCTTCGGACGCGCGGCCGGCCAGCGGAATGAGCACCCGGTAATGCACTACTCGCGGTTGAGCGTCTTCACGCGGAAGTACGGCTTTGCCTTCTCGGCCGGGTCCATCACGAATGTCTCCGACGTTTTTGCGGCGTCGTAGCCGCGCCAGATCCACGTTAATGCTTCCGGTAAGTCTGACGCGCCCTGCGTGCCGTTGTGCTGCGAGTTACCGAAGAAAAAGTGGAAATCGTACTCCTTCATCTTCAATGAATTCGCGAAAGCGATGTTCTGCAGCGGCCATGATCCATGGTTGTTTTCGAGATCATTGTGCCCGTCCGTCATCCAGATGCGGATGTTCTTCCTGTCGGACTTCCGGATCAGGAATGGGTAGATGTTGCCGCCCTCTTTCTCCCAGGGCTTCCATTGAATGCTCGTATAGCTGCCGATTCGCGAAAGCACGCGGGTGAAGTGTTCGTTGTGCCACCAGGCAACATTGAACGCGCAGATCGCGCCCGACGACTCTCCGGAAATGAAACGGGAATAGCCGTCCTTGCGGATGTTGTACTTCGCCTCCACGTCCTTCAGAATCTCATCTCGCAGATAACGGGCATACTTGTCGTCCACCGAGTCGTACTGCACCGAACGCATCCGCTGTTCGCCGATCAACCCAGGCGAGATCAACACCTGAATCGCCACGGGAATCCTTTTTTCGTGAGTCAGATTATCGATGACGGTCAGCAATCGTGCATTACCCGCCCGGTTCGCCAGTCCCTGGCCATCCTGCCAGACCATCAACGCGGCCGGCTTCGACGCATCGTACTGTGCCGGCACGTACACCCAATAGTCCGCCCTCATCCCCTCATAGATCGTGCTCGTGTGCACGATCTTTTCTGAGAGCTTACCCTGCGGCACGCCCGGCTTCTCATAACTCAGCGGCCCGTACCCCTGTATGTCGTTCGGCAGCAGAAGTGGCGCGGCCAGCACCGGCTTCCCGTCCACCTGCCAGTAGAAATTGTGGGAACGCCCCGTCGCGCCGGAGGCCGTGACAATCCACGTGTCGCTCCCATTCAATCGAACCGGTTTTCCGCCCGGCGTCTCATCGAAGAAGAATTCTGGCGCTGGCGCTGAATCCAGGGCAAATACGTATTGCCCTTGATAGCCAGCCCAGGCCTTTCCCGCCTTGCGGTCGGCCTCTTTCGTCGCCGCCAGCAGTTTCTCTCGGAACGCGGAGGACTGCGGCGATTTCTTAGCCATCTCCACAAGTTCCTGGGATGGCTCGGCGGCCGCTAGCGCCGCGGCGCTTAGTAAAAGAGTAAGTACTTGTTTCATGGTTTCTTTGCTGACTGGGAAAAGTAAGGATCCGGCTCCGGAATCGCCGCGCCATCCTTCCGGGGAGAAGACGCTCCGTAATGCATCTTGGTAACCGCATCGAGCATTACTGCTTGCCCGCCGCCCATCTGGCCCGAGTATTCCGCGCGCCAGTCGACATAGTGACCCAGCGATTTCAGTTTTTCCATCGCCGCCGCGTCCAGGCGTCCCTCAATCATTACACTGCACCCTTCCACGTTTCGGCGGGTGAACCGGGGCGCTTCGAGCGCCGCCTGAATGCTCATGTTATGGTCCACGACGTTCGATACGAACTGCGCGTGCGCCTGCGCCTGGTTCGACCCGCGCATAATTCCGAACGCAATCTTCTGCGAGCCCTTCTCCATAAACGCGGGAATAATCGTATGAAATGGCCTTTTCCGCGCGGCCATCGCGTTCGGGTGCGAAGGCTCGGAGGAAAAATTCCCGCCACGGTCATGCAGATGGAACGCAAAATCGTCCACCGACACACCGGAGCCCCACATATCGGAGATGCTCTGTATCCAGCTCACGGTGTTGCCCTCGCGGTCGACCACGCTCAAATACACCGTGTGTCCTTTGTCCGGCTCGCCCGGCTTGGTGTCGCAATTCGCCCGCGACGCATCGATCCCCTTCGCCCGTTCCGCTGCATATGCCTTCGACAACATCCCGTTAACCGGCACCTTCGCCTGCCGCGGATCGGCCACGTAGGCGTTGACGTCGCGATAGGCCAGTTTCTGCGCCTCGATCTTCACGTGCATCGCCTCCGCTGACCGCTGCTCCATCGCCGGCAGCGAAAACTTCTCCATCAGGTTCAACATCGCCAATACCGCGATCCCCTGCCCGTTCGGCGGCATTTCGTAGACCTTCCAACCCCGATAGTCCGTCGAAATCGGCGCGATCCACTCCGACGTGAACTCCGCAAAATCGGCCGCCTCCAGCGTTCCCCCTAGCCGCTTTGACGTCTTCAGAATCGATCGTGCAATGGGCCCTTTGTAATAAGCGTCCCGTCCGCCTTTCGCTACTAACTCCAATGCATCGGCCAGCGCCGGCACCTTAAACAACTCTCCCAGCTTCGGCGCGCGTCCATCGATCAGCCAGTACTTTTTCGCATTGTCGTCCCCGCGCAACTTAGACTCCGTGCCCGCCCAATCCTCCTGAATAATCTCCGTCACCGGATACCCGCTCCGCGCGTAATAAATGGCTGGTTGAAACAACTCGGCCCATGGCAGCTTCCCGAACTTCCGGTGCATCTGCCACCATCCATCCACTGCTCCCGGAACCGTAGCCGTGTGAATGCCTGATGGCGGAATCCCAACCAGTCCCTTCGCTCTATACGCGTCCAGCGTCTGGCCCTTACCCGCCCATCCGCTTGCGTTCAGCCCGCTCAAATTCCCCGATTTCGCGTCATAGTGAATCGCAAACAGATCGCCGCCCATCCCGCACATCATCGGCTCTACCACTGACAACACCGCGTTCGCGGCAATTGCCGCATCCACCGCCGAACCGCCCCGCGCCAGCACCTGCGCTCCAACCTGCGATGCCAGCGTCTGGCTCGTCGCGGCAATGCCTCGAGTCGAGATCACCATCGACCTGGCCTGCCACCGCTCTTGTGCGGTCAAAACCAGGGGAAAAACAAGAAGAAAGAGGAGTGTCGGCATCAAAAAGTAGTCCGTGCCGTGATATCGTACCAAGTGGACGGACCTATGATGCAACGACGCCGCTTTTTCCGTACGGCAACTGGCGCTGCAATCAGCCTCAACCAGTTCCCGTATCACCTCTTCGCTGCGCCAACAAAGAAGTCCGCCACCGATCGGATTACTCTCGGTCCCCGCAAAATCGTACTCAGCCGCCTGGCCCAGGGCTCCGGCACCAACGGCGTTGGAGGCAGTTCCAACCAGACGCGCAAGCTCGGCGTGGAAGGCCTTGCCGACCTCTTCCGCGCAGGCTATGACAACGGCATCACGTTCTTCGACGCGGCCGATCAGTACGGCACCCATCCTCACGTCGCTCGCGCCCTCACCACCATCCCGCGCGACAAGGTCGTTCTGCTCTCCAAAACGCGTGCCAACACCGCCGCCGAGATGAAAGCGGATATCGACCGTTTCCGCCGCGAGTTGAAGACCGATTACATCGACATCCTTCTGCTCCACTGCATGTTGGATAGGGATTGGAACCGCAAGAAGCGTGGTGCAATGGATGTCATCGACGAAGCCCAGGCTAAAGGTGTCATCCGCACGAAAGGCGTCTCCTGCCATACCATCGAAGCGCTCCGCACCGCCGCCGCTGAACCGTGGGTGGAAGTCGATCTCGCGCGCCTAAATCCCGCGCAGGCCGCCATGGACGCCGATCCCAACACCGTCATCAGTGTCTTGAAACAGATGAAAGCCGCTGGAAAGGGTGTCATCGGCATGAAGATTCTCGGCGCCGGGAAACTCCGGAACAACGTCGACGAAGCCCTGCAGTTCGCCCTCGCGCAAGATGTCCTCGATTGCTTCACCATCGGCAGTGAAAGCCGCGTCGAAATGGAAGACCTCCTTCGCAAAATCCCCGCGGCCAGCGTCCGCGGCTAAATTCTCACAAGGAAACAAAAAAAACATGAAACTGACAACTCTCGCGCTAGTCGCCCTCGCGTCGCTCTCTTTGGCCTTTGCCCAGGAAGCCAAGAAAGGCGCCGCCGGCCCGCTGAATCCCGCCATGGCTCCCATCGGCGACCCTACCTACAAGAAGCCCATGGGAAACATCGGCGCCAAGGGCGACACATGGACCCAGACCACCATCGCAGCCGGAGTCGACGGCAAGCCCCGCGCGGGCAAGGAAACCACCGTCGTCGGCGAACTCGTTGAATTTTCCTGTTACCTCCAACTCGGCAAACACGGCGAAAAGCATCGCGCCTGCGGACAGAAGTGCGTCGCCAGCGGCCAGCCCGTCGGCCTGCTCACCGCCGATGGTTCGCTTTACATGCTGATGGAAGAAGAACATGACCCCCGCCGCGATGGTGCCACCAGCGACTTCCGCAAAACTGCCGCCGACCACATGGCCCACGTCATGGAAGTCACCGGTACCCTCGCCAGCCTCGGCGGGTATCGCGCGATCTACGTCCAGGGCTTCGTCAAAAAGTAGCTCGGAGTAGAATTCGTATCTATGCAACGAAAGTTCTGGCTGGGAGCGGCGGTCCTTGCCGCCGTTCCCGCTATCACCCTCCAAGCGCAGCCCAGGCCCGCGGCCTTTGTCGTTCCGCGCGGCCTTCCGCCTCTTGTCTGGCCGAAGGACAACCCGTACACACCCGCGAAAGCGGATCTCGGCCGTCTCCTCTACTTCGACAAACGCATCTCCGGCGACGGAACGCTCGCCTGCGCCACCTGCCACGACCCCAAGAAGGGTTTCACCGACCAGGCGCCTGTCTCCACCGGCATCCGCGGCCAGAAAGGCGGCGTCAGCGCTCCAACGGTGATCAACCGCGCCTATGGCATGTTGCAGTTCTGGGACGGACGCGCCGGCTCGCTCGAAGCACAGGCGATCGGTCCTATGGCGAATCCCATCGAGATGGGCAGCACTCATCCAGTGGTAATCGAATCGCTTCGCAAAATCCCCGGCTACCGCGCCCGCTTCAAGCAGGTCTTCGGCACCGGGGATTTCACCCTCGATCACGTTGCGATGGCAATCGCAACGTTTGAACGAACCGTCCTAAGCGGCAACGCTCCTTACGACAAGTACAAGTTGGGCAACAAGGCGGCGATGAACGCGTCGCAGATCCGCGGCATGGACGTCTTCTTCAACAAGGCAAAATGCGACCAGTGCCACGAGGGCGCAAGCTTCACCCTCAACTCCTTCCACAACCTTGGCGTCGGACAAAACAAAGCCAACCCCGACCAGGGCCGCTACGGCGTTACGAAAAACCCCGCCGACTTCGGCGCCTTCAAAACCCCCACGTTGCGGGAGATCGAACACACGTTCCCTTACATGCACGACGGCAGTCTAAAGACGCTCGAAGAGGTCGTCGACTACTACGACAAGGGTGGCATTCCCAACAAGAACCTCGACGAACGCATCAAGAAACTCAACCTCACGGCGCAGGATAAAGCCGATCTGGTTGCCTTCATGAAAGCGCTCAGCGGCACCGGGTGGCAGCAACTCACCGAACCGAAGGAATTCCCACAGTAATGGAACGCAAAACCTTCTTGCGCGGCGCCCTCGCGGCTGCCGCGCTTTCTTTTTCGGCCTGCAATAAATCGGACAAGCGCCGCATCGCCGTCGTCCCCAAGGGCCTTGCCCATCTCTTCTGGCAATCGGTCCATGCCGGCGCCATTAAAGCTTCGCGCGAAACCAACGTGGAGATCGTCTGGAAGGGCCCGCCCACAGAGACCGACTACAACGGCCAGATCCAGATCGTCGACGCTATGATCAACCAGCGTGTCGACGCGATCGCTCTTGCTCCAATCGACAAGAAAGTCATGGTCTCTGTCGTGGAACGCGCGGGCAAAGAAAACATCCCCGTCGTCATCTTCGATTCCGGCATCGACACCGACAACTACGTCTCCATGGTGGCCACCGATAACTATGCCGCCGGCCAGCTTGCCGCCGCTCGCATGGGTGAAATACTCAACGGAAAGGGTAAGGTGGTCGTCGTAGCCGTCCAGCCCGGCGGTGCCTCCACCATGGCGCGCGAGCAGGGTTTTCAAGACGGCATCAAGAAATTTTCCGGTATTCAGATCGTCGACAAACGCTACGGAATGGCCGATTTTGCCAAGTCTCTCCAGGTCGCCGAGAACATGTTGACAGCTTTTCCCGATGCTGCGGGACTGTTTGCCTCAAACGAATCGAGCGCCGTCGGCGCCGCTCTGGCCCTAAAGGGCCGCAAATCGTCAACCGTGAAGATGGTCGGTTTCGATTGGAGCCCCACACTCCTCGCCGATCTTCGATCTGGCCTCATCGATTCCCTGGTCGTCCAGGACCCCTTCAATATGGGTTACGAGTCCGTCATCACGGCCGTTAGCAAACTCGACGGCAAGACGGTGGAAAAGAATCGCCCCATGCCCCCGCGTCTGGTGACGAAAACCAACCTTGACTCGGCCGAAATCAAGGCTCAGCTTGAACCGGATCTCAAGAAGTACCTCGAATAGAAAGACAAAGGCGAGCGCACTTGGAAAAAGCACGCTCGCCTCAAAAATCCCGCGCGGTGACGAAACCGGGAAGGGACTCTAGTTGTTTGCTGCACCCAGCGAAGAACTGATTTTCGAGAAGATGGTCGAGATATTCGGCGCGACAGACGCCGGAAAGATCGCTCCGACTGCCACTGCAATCGTCGCTGCCATCAGAGTGTATTCAATCAGATCCTGGCCGCTTTGGTTCTGGAAGATTCTCGAATGGCAAACGATGGCAACGAGATTCACACGGTCCAAGCTGCGTTTACAAACGGTTTTTAGTTTGAGCCTCATGGTTCTCGTCTCTTTCTTGTGGCAAATGAATCTACAACCATCTTGAGCGAGGAGTCAAAATGACTCAACGTTGTTTTAGACTTAGTACCCCTACTGATATCCCTTAGTACGAAACGACTTAGCTTACCATTTGATTTTCGCGGGGAAGAACTCGGCAACCAGATCCTCGTAATAAGGCCTCAGCGTCGCCAGGTCCGGCTTCACCGCCGATTTCGAGTACAGATCATAGGGATTGAACTTCCGCACCCACTCCATCATCTCCATATCGTGATCCGACATCAGGTATTGATAGTCCATTTCCCGGTGCGCCGAATACCAGGAGTGATAGCGAATCATATACTGCGCGGGCTCAGGGACGTAGTCCTTAGTTATGTGGTAGAGATACTCGTCGTGACCCCAGCTTAGGTTCACGTTTTCCAACCCGCACTGTTCGCTGTACACCCCGTACCGCGACATCAACTCCGCATTCTGCGAGTCCGGATTCGCGGAAAAGAACTCCGGATACACGATCTTATCCGACCAACGGCATCCAACCGGGAACGTATCGCCCACCACCGCCCACTGCGGTTCGCCCCACATCGTCAGCACCTTGCCTAAGTCATGGATGAATCCGGTCAACTGGAACCACCGCGGATGCCCGTCGGCGCGGATCGCTTCCGAGGTCTGCAGGTTATGCTCAATCTGCGACAGGTCAGTATCCGGATCGGAGTCGTCGACCAGCGTATTCAGCCGCTCCATCGCCTCCCAAATGCCCATTTCCGCCTTCTGGCGCGACTCATACTCGGCGCGCTTGCCCCGTGCGAACTCCAATGTCTGCAGCGCGTGGTTCTGCTTGTAAAAATCCCGCACCACCTGTGGCGTCGAGTCGTCGTAGACCCGAAACTCGTCCTTCTTCCGGTCGGCGCGGTACCGCGCCCGGACGTCGTCATCCCATTGATCCAGCGATTCCAACGGCCCGTTCGTCGTAGTTCCCATACTCGAAGGCTACACCAAAACGGGCACGGATTCCTAGAGCCTGTAACCGAATCTTAACATTGCCAGCGCCAGAGATTAGCCCCCGCCGTGTACCCTGCGCCGACGGCTGCAAACAGCACCAGGTCGCCCTTCTTCAGCCGGCCGCTTTCCACCGCGTCCAGCGTCGCTAGCGGAATCGTTGCGGCAGTGGTGTTTCCAAACCGGTCGATATTGATGATCACGCGCTCAAGCGGCATATCCAACGCCTTCGCGGTGGCTTCGATGATCCGCCGGTTCGCCTGGTGCGGAATCAGCAGCTTTACGTCGTCGCCCCGTAACCCGTTGCGGGACAACAAAGTATTGGACATCTCCGCCATTTTCCGCACGGCGTATTTGAACACCTGCTGCCCTTCCTGATGGACAAAGTGCTGCTTGGAGTTGATCGACTCGTGCGAGGCCGGCATCCGGCTCCCCCCGCCCGGCATCTTCAGATACTGCCCGCCGGAGCCGTCTACTTCGTTGATGAAATCCAGGAACCCCTCGCTGCCGTTCTCGGCCGTCTCTACCAGGAACGCGCCCGCGCCGTCGCCGAACAGAATACAGGTCGCGCGGTCTGTATAGTCCAAAATCCGCGACATGGTGTCGGACCCGATCACCAGGACCTTCTTCGGCGGCCCCGCCGATACCAGGTGCGCCGCCGTCGTCAATCCATAGACGAAGCCGGAGCACGCCGCGATCAGGTCATATCCCCAAACCCCGGCTGCGCCAAGCCGCTCCTGCACAAGGCACGCCGTCGCCGGGAAAAACATATCCGGCGTCACCGTGCAGACGATGATCGCGTGCAGCTCCCCCGGCGCAATGCCGCGGGCTTCGAGCACCGCGCGCGCGGCCTCCACGGCCATGTCCGACGTCGCCAGGCCCTTTTCTAAAATCCGCCTTTCCCGAATTCCTGTCCGTTCCGTGATCCATGTGTCGTTGGTCTCGACAATCTTTTCCAAATCATGATTCGTAAGAATACCCGGCGGTACGTATCCGCCAATTGCCGTAATTTTTGCTCGGTAAGGATTCGGCGTCTTTCCAGCGATTTCCAAATAAACCCCCGTCTCAACACGGAACGAGATTGATGTACCAGACTGATATGGTACCGTTCGAAAGACATGCAAGTCGAGAGAGGCCAGCCCAGGCTGCCGGGCTTTGAGGACGACGACACGCCCCAGGTGACCTATCCGCCCGCCGCTACGTTGTTCGAAACGCCCGTCGAAATCTGCCGCCGCGTCTTCCGCGCGGTCCGCCCGCGCACCCCGTTCCCGGAGTTCTCAGTCGAATTCTGCCGCTTCGCCAACGCCAACTCCTTCATCCGCTCGGACGCCAGCCGCCTGGAATTCCGTATTACGGACGCGCTCGAAGGCGCTCCGGCGCCCATCCTCGAAGCCCTCGCCTTTATCCTTATCTGCAAGCTCTACCGAAAACCGGTCCCCGCCTCCCAACGCCACCGTTACAATCTTTACCTGAATCGGCAGGACATGCGGCGGCATTTGCACCTGCTCCGGCAGACCCGCGGCCGTAAACACATCTCCGGCCCCCAAGGGGAGCGCTACAACCTGGAAGAGATCTTCGCCGAAAACAATGACAAGTTCTTCAACGGCCTCCTCGCCCAACCCGCCCTGGGTTGGAGCCGCCAGGTCTCCAAGTCGATCCTCGGCCACTTCGACCCCTCCCACAACGCCATCATCATCTCCCGCCTTCTCGACAAACCCAACACCCCCCGCCTGGCCGTCGAATACGTGATGTACCACGAGATGTTACATCTCCGTTACCCTGTCGAAACCAAAGGCGCACGCCGCCGCTTTCACCCAAAAGAATTCCGCGACGCGGAGAAGCTTTACCCGCAGCTCAAAGAGGCCAAGGCCATCCTCGACAAACTCTGCGGGGCTGCTCAGCGGCCCGAGACCTGGTGAGCATCATGACCCGCCGTCAATTCCTCGCCGCGTCCACAGCCCTCGCCGCCCAAACAAAATCCCGCCCCAACATCCTCTTCGCCATCGCCGACGACCAATCCTGGCTCCACACCTCCGCAGCCGGCGACCCAATCGTCAAAACCCCCAACTTCGACCGCATCGCCACATCCGGTGCTCTTCTCACCAACGCCTTCTCCACCTGCCCCGGCTGCGCCCCCTCGCGAGCCTCCATCCTCACGGGCCGTGGGATCTGGCAGCTCGAAGAAGCCGGCACCCACGCCAGCCTCTTCCCCAGGAAATTCACCGTCTTCCCCGACCTTCTCGAAAAAGCCGGCTACTTCATCGGCCTCACAGGCAAAGGCGCCGGTCCCACGAATTTCAAGGACGCTGGGTGGCCTCACAACCCCGCCGGGCCAGCCTTCGACGAACGCAAAGCCCCCAAAGGCAACCTCACCGTCAACGCCGATGACTACGCCGCCAACTTCGACGAATTCCTCACTAAACGGCCCAAGAGCCACCCCTTCTTCTTCTGGTACGGCGGGCACGAACCGCATCGTGGCTACACTAAAGGCTCCGGCGCCGCGGCCGGAAAGGACCCCGCCAAAGTCAAAGTCCCTGCCTTCCTCCCTGATACCCCGGAGGTCCGATCCGACTTCCTCGACTACTACCAGGAAATCGAATATTTCGACGCCCATCTCGGCCGCATGATCGCCGCCATCGAAAAGGCCGGAGAACTCGCCAACACACTCATCCTCGTCTGCGCCGACAACGGCATGTCCTTCCCCCGCTCCAAAGCCAATCTCTACGAATACGGCATCCACCTCCCCGCCGCCATCGCCTGGCCCTACGCGGTCCCGGGCAACCGCAAAATCGACGACCTCATCAGCTTCCGCGATTTCGCTCCTACCTTTCTCGAAGCCGCCGGACTCCCCATCCCCGCCGCCATGTCCGGCCGCAGTTTTCTAGGCACACTCAAGTCCGGCCGCCCCGACCCCGCCCGCACTCAAATAACCGCCGGCCGCGAGCGCCACTCCCACGCCCGCCGCGACAACCTCGGCTATCCCTGCCGCGCTCTCCGTACCAGGCAATATCTCTACATCCGCAACTTCGCTCCGGACCTCTGGCCCGCCGGCGACCCGCCCTTCTACGCCGACATCGATAACGGTCCCAGCAAAACAGTCGTCGTGAATCGCAATGACAAATTCCACGACCTCGCGCTCGCCAAACGCCCCGCCGAGGAGCTCTACGACATCGTCAAGGATCCGGCCTGCCTCCACAACCTCGCGCTGAACCCCGCCCATACACGCACAGCCGCCGATCTCCGGGAACGCCTCGAAACCGTTCTCAAATCCGAAGGCGATCCCCGCATCCTCGGCACAGGTTCTATCTTCGACAGCTACCCACGCTACTCTCCCATGCGTCCCGAACTCGGCGGCTTCGCCGAAGAAGGTAAGTACAACCCGGCATTCACGCCGAAGGCGAAGTAGGCTCCCTCTCCGCCAGCATCCGCAGCGGCATCCACAATGCCATCGCCGCAGCCAGATGTTTCAATGCATGCCCGCTCATCTGCATCCCCAACGCATGAAACACCGCTACATCGGCCGCCTCCAGAATCTTCGCCGCCACATACCAAAGAATCATCTGCCAGATCCTGTGCGACGCCGTATACCGTGGCGGAAACAGCCACAGCATCAGCGGAATCGCCAGCATCGGATAGAACTGCACCAACGCATACATCCGCAGATCGCCCGCTCCCGCCAGCTCCGTCTCCCGCCACCACTCCACGCTGACCACTCCCCAAACCAAAAACGGAACCAGCAAATACCAACCCGCCCGCGCGCTCACTCGCTCCGCGATTACCGCCGAGAACACGCCCATAAATCCCAGCGTCATCGGCAGGCGGTCCCAGAACAACGTCTGGTTATCCGGACTGTAGTGGTAATACCCGCTCCCCACGCCAATCAGGAAACCGGAAAGTGCCACCACCAGCCACGCCCATCGGTCCTGATGATGCGCCCACCGTGCCCGCCGCCAGACTGCCACTCCATACGCCGCGACAAACAAAAACGGCGCGTTGGAAACAACATTCCAAAAGTGCGGCACACCCAGCAGGGTGCGCTGGTCCGCGAAAAAGTGATAGGCCGGGTCCTGCCCGATCCGTGGCGCAAGATATGCCCCAATCACTGCCGCCAGCGCGAGTAAATACAGTATCCGGATCTTCACGAAGTCTAGAATCGATAATACACTCCAAACTGCAGCAGCCGCCGTCCGGTGAACGTTTGCGCGATCTTCATGAAGTTAGTCGACTCGATATTCTGATCCTCCAGATACCACGCCGGATGATTCAGCACATTGAATGCTTCCACGCGAATCTCCAGCGAGTGGCCCTCTCGAATTCGCGTCGTCTTTTGCACACTGCCGTTCAAATCGAACGTGGCCGGTCCGGAGAACATCCGCCTCTGCAACCCGCCGATCGTTCCCGGCACCGGATGGAAAAACACCTGCCCGGCAAACGGGGTCTGCCCATCGCTCACCACCGCGCGTCCGTCCGGCCCCAACGCCGGCGCAGCAATATACATCGGCCCCTGCGGCGTCATCCGCACGCCAATCAGAGAATCCAACTGATCCATATTCAGCGTCGTATTCGCTGTGTTCTGCGCCGACCGCGCCGCCCGGTTCAGCGTCGCCCGCGCCGACAAAATACTCAATGGGTTGCCGCTCTGCCAGGTCGTATCTCCACTCAGTCCCCAGCCCTCCGTTAGCCGCCGGAAACGTCCGGACCGAAACGGCGGCGTATAGGCAAAATTCGCCTTCAAGGCATGACGCAAATCGAAAACGGTCCGCGCCCTTTCTACTTTCGCATTCGCGGCATCCTGGAACGCCTCAAACCGCGTCTGCACGTCGCCGCTCGAATCGCTCAGCACTTTCGACCACGTATAATTTCCCTGGAAAAACACGTTCTTCGGCAGCCGCTTCCGGATGTCGGCCTGCAGCGAATGGTAAGTGCCATTCGAATAGTTCGTCATCAGGTTCGTACCAAGGGAATTGTTATTCCGGTAGAACCGCACATCGCCCTCCAGCGCATTATCCACATACAACTGCGCCAGGTCCGCAACTCGCCCTTGCCGGATCAACGGCGTCACCACAGGATCGGTCAAAAACCCGCCGCCGCCAACCTTTGGAAATACCGTCAGCACCTGGCTGCCCGGTACCGCCGCGTTATAGCGCGGATCGTACCCGCGACCCGCCGCCAGCGCCGCATTCGCGTTTCCCTGCGCTCGCAAAAAGTCGTCCAGGAATCCGTTCTCCTTGACGATGATCTGGTTGAAATCGAACGCCCGGAACAGCTTCGTTTGCCGGTTGCCGGAATACCGCACTTCCACCACAGCGCCCTTGATCTCATGCTGCACGCCGATGTGGAACTGCTGCACATACGGCGTCCGCAGATTCGGGTCCGGCATGCCAAAGGCGCTCGTCCGGTCAAGCGCCCAATTATCCGAAAACTTACGCGGCACTTGCAGGACCGGAGCCGGTATCACCGGCAGTCCGTTACTCACACGTGCATTCTGATTCCGCAGCGTCACCTGTTGCTGCAAACCTTTGTTCGTCGTGATCACGTTATTGTCTAGCGCGCCAATCAATTGATCGTTCACGAAATTCACCGAGTACCCCGCCCGGATCGACGTCTTTCCCTTGCCAACCGGATCCCATGCCAACCCGAAGTTAGGCGCGAAGTTATTCAGGTCGCGGTTGTACCAGGGCCGCCCCACGATCGATCCCGAAAAGTCGAGCGTCGAATTCGACAACAATGTGTCAATCGCCGATTTCCCCTGCGCCATCACCGGCAGCAGCGCGCGCCCGTTTCGCTCGTCCAGGCGCGTCCAATACTCATACCGCAGGCCCGCCATAATCGTCAGCCGCCGCGAAACCTTCCACTGATCCTGCAGATACCAGCTCCAGGTGTGATACCGGTAATTCGCTTCACGCAGCGCGCCCGGCGTAAAGCCGGTCTTCGGGTCCAGCGTATTAAACAACTGCGTTCCCGTCGAGACGAACCCGCCCAGCGACGCCAACAGCGCATTCGCCGCGTTCAGATCCGCTGTTCCGATTCCCGGCAAATCCGCCGCGCTCAAAGAAAATGCGCTCCCCGTAGGAAATCCAACGGTCCACGTCGGACGTATGCCGTTGTCGAACGCCGTATGGAGATTCACCGTCTGCCCCTGAAATCCGAAGCTCAGGTTCTGACGCCGCTTAAGCCAGTTGGCATTGTCCTGGTAGTTAAACGTCCGCGTCATCCGCAGGTCCGTCAGGCCAATTGTGTTGACCGGATTGCTGAACGGGAAACCCGTCACCAGGAACGAGCCGAATTGCTCGCTCGTCACAAAATCGCCCGGCGCAAAATTGAATCCGCCGCGTAGTTCATTGGTAAGCGACGGCCTGGGATTCCACCGCCACGTGCCTGACACAAACTGCGTCGTGTTGTCGTTCCGCACCTTCGGCACACGCGAATAGTCGTTGTGGTTGTTGACGTCCGTCCTGTCGAGAAGATCGCTATTCCACGCGTACGACGCGCTGAGGTGGTTCTTCTCCGAATGGATGTAGTCGATCTTCCCCAATGCGTTGTTCCGTGTGCGATTATTCTGCGACGTAAATGAGTAGCCGCCATAGTTCCGCAACAAGCCGTCGCTCGAATCGCCCAGCCGGAAATTATTGATGTTCTCCGGTCCGGGAACGCGGTCCAGGATGCCCTTGGTAAAGGGGTCCACGGCCACGCCCTTCAGCCGCAACAGATTCACCTGCTGCACCGCGCCGCCCGAGTTGCGATAGATGAAATCGCCCTGCCTTGCCGTCGCCGTTGGAATCGTCCGGTTCAGTGACGATTGCTGCCGCAATCGGAAGGCCTCGAAATTCGAGTAGAAGAACAGCTTGTTCCGGATGATTCGTCCGCCCGCCGAAGCGCCCAGTTGGTTCTGATTCAGGAACGGACGCGCGATCCGGTCGCGATTGTTGAACCACGTGTTCGCCGCATACGCATTGTTGCGGTTGTACCAGAGCGCCGACCCATGGTAACTATTCGTCCCCGACGGCGTCACAAAGCTCACCTGCGCCGCGCCGCCCCCCACCGCCGACACCACGTTCGACGTCGATATCGTCATCTCCGCCACCTGGTCAAGCAACAGTAAGTTCGGAAGAAAATCCAGGTTATTCGTCCGCACAGCATTGTCCTGTATGTTGACCCCGTCCAGGGTCACATTCGAAAACGACACGCGCATTCCATTAATCGTCGTCGGCCCACGTCCACTCGAAACGCCGGCCTGCGTCGTAATCAGCCCCAGCGGACTCCGGTTAAACACCGGCAGCCGGCTGATCTGCTCATGCGTCACTGTGGTCGATACTTCGGCGTTCGCCGTCTCCACGTGCGCGGTTCCCGCGGTCACTTCAACGGTCTCGGCAACGGCTCCAACCTCCAGCCGGATCGCCGCCAGACTCAGTTCCCTGCCCGTCTCCAGCCGCAGGCCACGGATACTCTGCCGCTGAAATCCATTCGCCTCAACGCTCAGGTCGTACGCGCCCGGCCGCAATCCCGGAATCGTGAAGAGTCCCGACTCTCCCGTTTTCGCCCGCACCGCCGCCCCGTTGGCGCCCGCCAACGCAAGCGAAACAGTCGCTCCCGGCACACCGGCGCCCGAGGCATCCACCACCGTCCCGATCAAGCGGGCTGCATCCTGCGCCCATACCGCGCAAGCGCAAAGCACAACAACAAAACGCACAAAATTCTGTTGGGAGAACATATCGGCCCCTGAAATGTGGATTTGTGCGGAAGGCAGTTAGCCTTCCGCCCCAACAGAATTAAGGCCAGGATAGCCGAATTACCGTACCCGGAACAATACCCCCGGTTGACTGGCCACGCCGCCCGCCGTCACAAGCAGCGGGTAATCCCCCGCGTCGCCAATGGGCGGCACGCGGAACTGGCAGCGCATTGCACCCTGCACTTCGCCCGCCGGTGTCGCGCAGCCCATCGGCTCAGCCACCAGTCCGCCCACTTTAATTTCCACCGCGGTGAGCGGCTTTGGCCCGCCGTCGCCCTCCACCTTCGCGCCGTCCGTTCCCGGCGGATCCGTCTGCCCCACACCGGTCAGGACGACCGCTGCCAACGAGCCCGGCGCCGCCCCTCCTTCAGAATTCTTAGACCCGTCTTCGTTGAATGCCACCGCGAAGCCGCGCCCGGAACCGTTCACCGTATAGATCCCCGGCACCGTATCCACGACTCGAATCTCCAGGTCGCGGCTCGTCAGGGAATCCACTTCCACGCGCACCCGCGTCGATGCCCGGCCCGCTACCGCGAACGGCACCGCGACGGTCAACTGGTTCGGCTCCTGCGCCAGCAGCGGCGCGCGATTCGCGTCGAACCAAACCTTCACTTCACGCCCCTCAAACCCGCCGTATAGCGTCACATGCTCGCCCGGCGCCACCGGTCCTGGCTGCGTGCTCCCCGCGTTGGTCACCGACAAGATCCACGGCGCTTCCCGTCCGCTCGGCGAACCCTGCGGCGGCACAATCGTCAATAGCACCGGCACGCGCACGCCGCCGGCCGCGCTCTCAATCGCAATCTCTCCCTCCATGCGCACCACCGTCGTCACCGCTTGCGGCAGCCTGTCTTTCCGGATCACAGCCTCCACCGTGGCCGGCGTCTTGCCTAATAACGGTGCTACCACCAACCAGTCGGGCGCCGACCGCACCAGATAATCCGCCGATACCGTCGAATCGAACCGTCCCAAACTGAACAACTGCGGTGCCACCTCGCGCCCCGTCTCCACCAGGTACACCAGCACGGAGGGCTCGGCGCGCAACGCGCCCGCGCCGCCGATCGACAACACCACCGTTACCACCGCCACCTCTTCCGTCCCGCGCCGGAATCGAATCTCGCCGCGATAGTTCCCCGCCCCCAGCGCCTGCGGGCTCACACGCACTTCAATCTCCTCCGGTGTCGTGCCCGTATACTTCGACAGCGTCAGCCACGTCACCGTCGTCGATGCATCCCAGTTCACCGGCGCGCCTGCCGAGGCCAACAGCAGCGTCTGCGGCAGCGGAACTCCCGCGCCCTGCCGCCAGTCAAAAAACATTGTCGATTTGCCCGTCAGCAAAACCCCCGGCGCCGAAGGCCCGCCCGGCTGCGCGACGTAAAGCGTCACGTTCACCGGAGCGCTCGTCTTCAGTCCGTTCGGGTTCGTCGTACGGACAATCACCGCGCCCTGATACGTCCCCGGCTGTAGCTTGCTCGCGTCCGCGAGCAAGTTGAAACCCGTCGGCGTCGTCCCGCTCCCCATCGAAACTGTGATCCATTCCACAGTCGGAACAAACTCCAC
The DNA here is from genome assembly GCA_016185425.1 of Acidobacteriota bacterium. Taxonomy (GTDB): domain Bacteria; phylum Acidobacteriota; class Terriglobia; order Bryobacterales; family Bryobacteraceae. The sequence goes on from JACPNQ010000020.1 coordinate 92,759, forward strand.
ATCCAGGTTCTTCCCGAGCCCGTCCACATTGATCGTCCACGATTTCTGCGGCGTGCTTGGCGTCACCGAGCCGAAAAGGCTGTCTGGCGAAACGCGCAAAATCGGATCGCTGGATCCGGGAGCGGATGGGCTCAGCGTCAATGTCACAGGAACGGAAACGTTGGTGCCGCCGCTCGAAAATGTCAGTGAGCCCGCATGCGTACCCGCCCCCAGTCCGCCGGGGAATACGCTCACCATCACATCGCTCGGCGTCGTGCCCGTGGGCTGGCTCAATCCAAGCCACCCGGCATTTGCACCGGAAGTCCACGTAATCGCCCCGCCTGCGTTGTCGATCCGCAGCGGCTGCGACGCCGGAAGCGGTCCGTTCACTTGGCCGGTAAAGGATAGCGACGCCGGAGTCGCGCCAAACCCGGACGTCGGATTCGCCGCATCCACCGTCATGCTCACCGCAATCGTCTTCGGGCTGCCAACCGCGAAGACGCCCTCACGGCTGGCCGTGATGCGAATCGTTCCCGGATAAGTTCCCTGCGGCAGCCCTACGGGGTTGAACACAACGTTGATAATGGCCGGTGTGTCGCCGAATGCCGGTGTCAACGTCAGCCAATTCCCACCGATCGGACTCAGCGCCTCCACAACATACTTCAGCGGCAAGTCCGAAGAGCTCACCTGGAACGCCCGCGTCACCGGCGGATCGTTCTGCCGCATCGCCACGGTCAGCACGGTCTTGTCGACCAGCAGATTCGGCTGCGGCTGCACCGTCAGCTCAACCGGAATCCGCACGGTCGCCGCGGCCCCATCAAGCGCGGTCACTTCGATATACCCGATGAACACACCCGGCGAATTCGTCAACTGCTGAATATTCGGGCTCAGTGTGAACGGTGTCGCATAATCTCCCGCCGCACCATCCAGCCGGAACCCAGGGCTCGACGCCGTCACGCGGTATCGGTAGTTGCCTCCGTCCGCCGCCGACACATCCACTCGCTGCGGCGGCAGCGGAGGGTCGGTCACTCGCGTCGAAATCCGCAAGGCTGTGGGATTCACCACCAGCACGGATTGGCCGGAAATCGTGACGGCATAGCGCCGCGTAGCCGAATAACCGGTCCCGCTCGATACCTGAATCGTGAACTCAAACGAGCCGCTCGTCGACGGCGTGCCGCTCAACGTCCAGATTCCCCCGGAGCCGGAAATCCCAAGCCCTGGAGGCAGCACGCCGCTTATGATGCCTGCGTTCGCGACCGGGAGAGGTACGGATCCAGCGCTTAACCCGAAAGTCTGCCCGTAGGACCTGCCAATCGTCCCATTCGGCAGCGCCAGCGGTTGTACCGCCAGCTCTCCGCCAACCGAAATGGTGAAACTGCCGGTCCCCACGCACCCCGCCGAGTCAGTCACCCGCAGTGTGAACGGAAAGGTGCCCGCGGCACTTGCCGTGCCCGTAAATGTCGCCACTCCCCCGCTTGGCGCCAGCGCCAGCCCGCTGGGCAGCGCTCCGCCGGAGACCACATAGCTCCAAGGCCCGCCGCCGCCGTGCGTGATGGTGCCCGGATAGCCCGCGCCCAGCGCGCCCGCCGGTAGATTCGGCGTCAACGGCAGCGTACATTGCGCGGCGCAGCATAAGCCCGCGAACATCCAGGGGGCAAGGAGTCTAAACATTTTTGCCTCGATTTGTAGTGGTAAGGCAATTCTATACCAGCAATGCAAATTCGCCTATCGGGTAATTAGTTTAGATTATTGGCGGGCCGTCTTTGCCATGTTAGCCTCGGTTGGAATTGTTCAAGTACCCCATGTGCAAAATCACCCCCGCGCTCTTCGTCGCTGCTTACGTGCTGCTTTTCGCGCAGCCGGGCGCGGCGCAAGGTTGAGTCGCCGCAAGACAAGGCACTCCCGGGCTTGGCGTGCTCGCATTAAATACCTGCGGCAGGGACGAACACAAACATCCCCGCCTGTGGACCATCGGTGTCGGCTACCGGTACCAGCCGTCTTTCCGCCATTTCGTCGGAACCGTCGAACAGAAGCAGCGCGAAATTCTCGGCACCCAGATCCTCAACATCTACCATCTTGTGGATCTCAGCATCGAGCGTCAGCTCACCGCCCGTTGGAGCGTCGCGGCCAGCCTGCCCATCCTCTTCGCGCACCGCAACCAGCTCTACAATCCGCGTGGACGCTACGTCGTCAACAGCATCGGCGACGTCTCTATTGGCGGCCGCGCATGGATCTTTAAACCACCCACGGAATCCGGCGACAACATCTCCGTCGGCATGTTCCTGAAGCTGCCCACTGGGAAATACAACGCCACCGGCCGCGCCACCGCGGCCAACGGACAATCGATCGTCGCAACGGCCGATCAATCCATCCAGGCCGGTGACGGCGGCACCGGGGTTGCGCTCGAAATCCAGGGCTTCAAACGCATCCCGCTCCAAAGCGAGCTCTATTTCACCGCGACCTATCTCTTCAACCCGCGCAATACGAACGGCGTCAGCACATTCCGCACCGCACGCGGCGAAACCGTAATGTCGGTCACCGATCAATACCTCTACCGGGGCGGCGTCGGCCGGCCGGTACCGAAAGTCCGCGGCCTCGCCGTCAGCTTCGGCGGCCGCATCGAAGGAGTGCCCGTCCGCGACGCCTTCGGCGGCAGCGACGGGTTCCGCCGCCCCGGCTACGCCATCTCCCTCGACCCCGGCTTCCTCTACGTCCGCGGCCCGTATACCTTCTCCTGCAACATCCCCTTCGCCGTCGAACGCAACCGCAAAACCAGTGTCGCCGACTACGCCAATCGACGCCACGGCGATGCCGCCTTCGCCGACTACACCCTCATGTTCAGCCTCTCGCGGCGGTTCTAATACGATTCCCCGGCATCCTCACAGCGGAGCGCCTAGACCAGCCGCGCGAAGCGTTGCCTCTTCCGGCCCACGCCCCGCACAGCAACCTGCCAGCTTGCCATCGATCAGGACGGCTGGAACGCTCCGCACACCAAGGCTCTTCGCCCGTTCAGCGACGAGACTTTCTTTCATATCGAGCACGGTGATGTCGCACGAAGGACACGCAATGCTCTTCACGAGTTCGATCGTCTCTTCGCAGCAGCCGCATCCGGCGCTGAGAATTTCAACTTTTCGTTTGTTGTTCATAGTTCATATCTCCCTTTTCATGCACTCCGGCGATTGGAACCGTGGTGTCCGGAGTGCAACTCGGGCACACGGCTGAATTCGTTGGGCGGGGCCAGGCATTCCACACGGATGCGGCCACTAGAAGGCAGACACCGCCGTACAGGAGCGGATTCAATTCCAAATAGAACTTCCCGGTCAGGATCGCCCCGGAAGCGGCGAGTCCGATCAGGAACGGACCGTAGCCACGCCGTTGCCTCGCTCGAAACCCCAGAACCGTAACCGTCAGGATCAGAAAGGCACTCGTGATCGGTAGCAAGTAGGCCGTCCCAACCAGAAAACCGAGTCCCACGGACGAAACGATCCCCGCGTACAAGGGCCAACACATCGGGCAAAGCAACTTCGGCAGCAGCGCAACCCCGGCCCCCGGCATAGCAAGAAACGTCTGTCTCCAGGCTCGTGTCACGAAGTCGCTCCGGCATTCAGTATTTTGAGAATCGTACACGTACTGACCGGACCCCGCCCGGAACAGGTGTTCGTCAGTTCCATGAGAGCCTTCCTGATCTCTTGCAGGTGACGTACTTTTTCATCGACAGCAACCACTTTTGCTTCCGCCTTCCTGCGAACGTCCACACAGCTACCCCCGGGCTTCACTCGCAAAGCCAGAAGTTCCTTGATCTCATGCAGAGAGAAGCCCAACTCCTGAGACCGCTTTATGAAGCGCAGACGGGTGACGGCCTCTTCGGAGAACTTCCTGTAGCCGGATGGCGTTCGAGGCGGTTTCGGCAACAGACCGTGGCGCTCGTAGTATCGGATCGTCTCCACGTTGACCCCGCCTTCGCTTGCGAGCTGCGCCGTTGTGAGTCCTTCCATGCTCCGAGTATAGGTCCGTACCTCGGTACGGAGTGCAAGGCTTTCGATTGAGAAAACGAAATTGGGGCGAGAATCGCTGCCTTGCTGGAAAATTCCCACGGCCAGCGCCCTTTGCTCGATCGTTTCGCACGGTGCGGAGTCAGTAGCCTGGACTAGTGGCTCGGGACGAAAACCGGCCGGCGCGAATGTTCTCCTAAAACAGGAAAACCGGCTGGTTCTCATCGCGGAGCCGTTTGGCGGCGGCGGCTCGAGTGTTTACATCGATCTGCCGTTTGATATTACGCAACGGCCCCTCGCTCCCGCAGCAGAGTCACCGTTCTCCTCTGGCTCGCACCGCCAAACAGCAGCGCATACCCCAGGGCCGTGCACTCTACGATCTCACCCGGCCGCTCGTAGTCCCCGGGAAGCTTCACGCGAACGGCGAGGTCTGCGCCGCGCTCAACCAGTAGCTGCGTTACCGGCAATCCCCCATCGTCGAACTGTGTCACCGCATGGAAGATTGCCGTTTGCCCGCCGATGCCGGCCTCATCGACTGTTGCGCGGGCATTGACGTCGGCCCCACGGTCGAGGAGCAGAGCGGCCGCCGCAGCGTTGCCGTATTCCGCGGCCACATGCAAAAGCGTTCCTCCTCGAAGCAAGAGGAGACGTCCGCCAGTCTGGCCGCAATCGAGTTCTGAGAAACGCCTATTCACCAGTGCGGGATCAGCGCCAATCAGCTCCGCCAGGTCATCCAGTCGGCCGCGGAGCAGTGCCAGCACAGCCGGCGTGTCGTACCTGGTCTCGCCGCCGGCATCGAGAAGGACGTCGATGCAGGCGCTCAGCCGTTCCAGGGAACGCGCGTAACCCGCAATGGCGTAGTCGAGAGCCGTGCCCGGATAGGAATGACCGCTTATCTCATACCCATGGTCGCGACAGTTCGGATTCGCGCCGTGATCGAGAAGCCATTTAAGAGCGGCCGCGTCCAATGACTCGCAAGGGGCAAAGAGGATGGGGAAATGTCCGTGCCACAGGGCGTTCACATCGGCGCCGTGGGACACCAGAACCTCCATCATCGGGATGCGATATCCATTGAGCGCGGCCCGCATCAGCGGTCCGTCGCCCCCCTGGTGCACGTCCGATCCGTGCGCGAGCATCCATTCCGCCATGGCCAATCTCGCAGGACTGGGGTGTTCCCATGGCACGCGGCATTCGGCAACCCACGTCAGCGGCCCGTCTTTGCCGTAACCGAGTGGAGCAGCGTGCAGCGCCGGGTTGCGCGTCATCATGGCCTTGACGCGAACGATGTCGTTGGTGTCGATCGCCTGCTCGAGCTGCCCGATCTCTTTGAAGGAGTCGACGTGGGCCTTGAGCTTCGGCCAGCTCGCAAACCCGTAGAGACGCGCGACCTGGAACTGCGCATCGGTGATCGTTGCCGCCGCGCCGGTCTTGAGCAGGTCCTTGGCCTGGTCCTTCAGGTGGCGGAGATTGGGACGGTCGGGAAGCGGGCGTGGCGCCGCTTGTGAATCAGTCGACATAGCGACCTCCTTTCATCGAAGCGCCCGTTGTCCGCACATCGGGCTGAAAGAAGGTAGCGAAAACTGGATGCTGACAGGTGGGCTTCTACCCTTTCCGCGGACCGGATGCGTCCTTCACGCGAAGGAATACTATCATATTGCTCCGAGATCCAAGTCCGCCCCCGCGACACGGGGCGGCGGTTTGAAGCGCTCGCGTCCAGCGGGCGCTCGTGCAGCGCGAAAAGCCGGCTGTGATCTGCCAGTGGGTCTTGACAACAATACATGCGTGGCGCATATACTAACCCATACTATATGCGCCACACATGGAACACATTAAATCAGGGCTGGGGAGGTATCTAGCCGAAATGGATCGAGACCGCGGGATAGACAAATACCTGCCGCTGCGGCGGGTCGAGTTTCACATCCTCCTTAGTCTTGTGGCCGGCGAACGGCACGGCTATGGAATCATTCAGGAGATCGAGGCGCGGGGCGAAACGTCGGTCCCTGACGTAGGGACGATGTACCGTGCCCTGGCACGCATGGCGGAGAGCGGGCTGATTGAGGCCGCGCCTCGCCGGCCGGCGCCCGATACCGGCGACGAGCGCCGAAACTACTACCGCATTACGGCCCTGGGAAGGCGCGTTGCGCGCGCGGAGGCGCAACGCCTGGAACTGTTGACGCAGGCAGCGCGCCTTGGCGGCCTGCTGCCGAAGGAGGTCAAATGATGCGCAATCGGATGCTCAACATGTCGGAGCGCTGGTTCAGGCTCCTGCAGCGTCTCTATCCGCCTGACTTCCGCGACGACATGAGCAACGCGGTGGTCGAGGCGTACATGGATCGCGCCCGCGACGTCCTAAAATCCGGCGGGAGGATCCGCCTCGTAGCCCTTTGGGTCCGCGCGCTCGTCGACTCGATGCACAACGGCCCCGCCGAGCGGGCGCGGCCGGCGGCCTCCTGGCGGCGCGCTGGCAATTGGGGCCGCGATATCGAACTCGTCAGACGGCGAATAGTGCGCTCTCCGATCTTTGCCGCAACGACGATCGGCACGCTGACCATCGGGCTTGGCATGTTCGCCGTGGTGTATACGGCCGTGCAGAAGATTCTGATTGACCCGATGCCCTACAAGGACCCCGGCGACCTGTACTACGTCTGGCGCGACTACGGACCCATCGCCGATCTCAAACGCGGCGCACTGGCCGGAACAGACATCGCCGAACGGCCGAAAACGAACGCCGTCATCGAGGGCGCCGCTGGCAGGCGTTGTTTAGCAACGGGGGCAAGGAAAGTGCCTCCCAAACAATCCTTCGCAGGATTGTTTAGGAAAAATGGCGTCCTGATGAATGGCTGGTTACCAGCGGCCCACAGCGGCTATTGCAGGCAGTCTTCCAGGGAAACAGCCGTGAGCACCCGTATAGCCCACTGGTTCAAGGTCTCAACATTGGCGTTCGTGAGGCGGTCTACGGCCCACGCCGGGAGGGCGCCGAATTTCGCGGTAAGTAAGTGGGTCAAAATCTCGGCGGCACCGCGTTTTTCACCTCTCTGCTCACCTCTTTGCTCACCCTTCTTCTCGCCCTTCTCCATGATCCACTGATAGAAGTAGGAGTCCTGGATAATCTCTTCCGTCGTCATATGCGCCAGCCTCTCCTCGAACAACTCTTTTTTACCATATCGAAGCCCCATTAACAGCGCCATTTGCGCCGTCAACCCCGCTTGCCCCGACCGCGCCAGAATACTCGCGGCTTCTTCGAGATCGCGCTCCTCCGTCCGCATCAGCGCCGTCCAGGGCACCAGCGACAAGCGCCGCAGCCGTAGAATGCGCTGCGCCGGGATACGCCATAACCGTACCGGCCGCAGTCGGACGCGTGAGCCGTAATCCCCGAACCGGCTCTCCAGAAACCGCGGCAGCCGGTCCGGCACTCCGTTCTCGGTCAACAGCAGCAGGTAGCTCCGGCACGCCAGTTTATGTTTGGCGATGATCGCCCGCACATACTCCGCCTGGCGCTCCAGGACATCCGTTCGGTATCGCGAAACGGCTTCAAAATGAATGAGAAATTCATCCCCGTTCTGCCGGCATCGATACAGGTTATCGACGCGCAAAGTAGGAAGGTTCAGCTCCCGGTCGGCGGGCTCGACTTCGATCTCCGCCTCCAGCGGTATCCCGGCAAAGGCCGCCAGCGCCGCGCGCGGATCGTCGTCGGCAAGTAGTTTGAAGGATTGATCGTAAGGCTGCGGCACGCTCAAAACGGTAGTGCCTGCGCGTCGCCGAAATTCTCAGGAATATCGACATCGCGCCGGGAAGTTTCCGTCATTGCCGCCGTCAAATACGCGGCCCACCGGAATGACCACGCCATCCTCGGAGCCTCGTGAAGTTCTCGTCCACAACCAACATGGCCGCTGCCACTGATATGCCAAAATCCGGCACCAAGATGTCGGCACCCGCGGCGTCCTGGAGCGAAGGCGCGGCTCATCTGTATGTGTTTGGGGAATTGCAGAACGAAGGCGTTTCTTGCCGCGGTGGAAAGCCGTGGCAGAAGATAAAGTGGAGTAATTCACGTGCGTTTGGCTTACTGCGTGAGTGATTCGACATGCTCAAACGATTTTGAATTGTACCCGGTGAAAAACAATCCCTCTACGAGTCCCGGCCCGCCTTCCGGCGTCGCGTTCCGGTTCGTGCTGACGATGGGCATCGTCAATTTATTCGCCGACACTACCTATGAGGGCGGCTCCAGCATCAATGGTCCTTTTCTCGGCTCCCTGGGCGCTAGCGCGGCGGCAATCGGCGTTGTTGCGGGACTGGGTGAGTTGCTTGGATATAGCCTGCGCGCTGTCTCCGGCTACATCGCCGATAAAACCGGCAGGCACTGGCTCATCACGTTCATCGGATATAGCATCAACCTGCTTGCAGTCCCGGCGATGGCCCTTGTCCATTCCTGGCAGGCCGCCGGCCGCGCTGGTACTCGCCGAACGCATCGGACGTGCCATCCGAAAACCTACTGTCGAAGCCATGCTCTCCTATTCGACCGGCACGCTCGGGAAGGGTTGGGTCTATGGACTGAACACCGCTCTGGATGAAACCGGGGCGACGATTGGCCCGCTTCTGATCGCATTGATTCTGTTTCTCAAGCACGACTACCGGACCGCTTATGCGATGCTCCTCATCTCCTCGCTGCTGGCGCTTTCCTCGCTCGCTGCTGCTCGCCTTGTTTTTCCGCTTCCATCGCGGCTGGAAGAAGGAGCCAAGACGCAAGCAAAGGGATTCACGACCGGCTATCGGCTCTACATGGTTGCGGGAGCGCTTTTCGCGGCGGGCCTGATGAGCTTCGAATTTGTCTCCTACCATCTCTCCAACGCCGGAATTGTCACACGGCATTGGATACCGGTCTTTCTTGCGATTTCTACTGCTATGGGAGTGATTGCCAGCCTTGTGCTCGGCAGGCTTTATGATCGGATCGGGATCTGGGTCGTTGTCGCCGCCGTTTGTCTCAGCGCTTCTTTCGCGCCCCTGATTTTTCTTGGCGGCTTCTGGATATCGCTTGCCGGTTTGCTTCTGTGGGGAATCGGATATGCCACCCAGGATACGCTCCTCAAAGCTCTGATCGCGGGCGTGATGCCGGAAGGCCGGCGGAATATGGCCTTCGGTGTCTTCTATCTTGGGTACGGCGCTGGATGGCTGCTTGGAAGCGTAACGGCGGGTCTTCTTTATGACTACTCGCGTCCGGCGCTCATCGTGTTCTCAGTCGCGGCGCAACTTGCCTCTGTGCCATTTTTCATCCTGGGCGCACGAAGCGCGCCGGACGGCCGCTAATCTCGGGCGCGGGTCCTTCTAATTTGTGGCGGCGGCACTCGACCTGCCGCGGATGGAACATTTTTAAAGTCCCCGCGACCTCCAGGTTTCCGATCCGCCCGGGCATTTACTTGATCCCTGAATCCTGCTCATGCTGAAGGTATCGCGATGATTGCTTCGGCCGTCCTTGCACTGTTCCTTGCGCCAGTCGCGGAGGCTCGGTTCCCCGCGCCTCCGCTCGAGCTCGATCTGTTCATGCCGGTCCCGGAACAGAATCCGCTGGCAAACCACTGCGGCGTCGGTTGATCGAACGAAACAGGCAGCCGGCATTGCGACCTTAAACGGTTCTATCGTGCAATACAGATACGAGACCGTCCATGTCCGGCTCGAGCCGAAGGCCCCAACGTGCCTGCCTCGGCTGATTTCCCGCGGGGAATGCTCTTCCACGCACATTAACAATCCTTATTTACAGCTCTAGAAAATAAATGTATCTCCCCCACAATCAATACGATACAAGGAATTCCAAACAACACCCCGATCCGTTTTCCCCAACCAATCTGCTACTAATCGTATAGGGTTGCGCAACGCGCACTCTGTTCGGGAACCATACAAATTAAGCGAAGGCCTCTCCAGCCACTTCGGCCGGAGAGGCCTTCGCATTTTTTGTCTCGAAAAAACCAAAAAAACGAACGAGGCCAGAACCATGACCAAGGAAGATAAAGCAAAAATCGCCCGCGAAAACGGAGCCAAGTCCAAAGGCCCAACCACGCAGGCAGGCAAAGACCGTTCCCGCGCCAACGGCCTCGTCCACGGCCGCCGCGCCCAAACCCTTCGCCATCTCGCCGAACCCCACCCGGCCGTCCTCTGCTCGGAAAACGGCCGCGCCTACTTCAAACTCTTCAACGACCTCATCGCCTTCTACCGCCCCATCGGCCCAGTCGCCCTCGACATCGTCCGCGAAATCGCCTCCGCCCGTTGGGAAATGACGCGCCTCCAGCTCATCAAAACCTCCTCCTGGAACCGTCAATTCATTCGCGAAAAACACAAGGACCATAACCTCCCCGAGGAGCTCGTCCCCATCGAATGCGCCATCAATGTCTCCAACAATCTCGTCAGGTCCGATGCCACCTACAACTCCGCCATCGACCGCCTGCTCGGCCGCATCGCCAGGCTCGAACGCCGCCTCCGCTACGTTAGTCTCAATTTCCCCAGTCTCGGCGCCCAGATCGCCTCATGCGAAGACGAAGCGAAACACTACGACCGAACCGGCGGCGAACCAACGCAACCCGTGGAAGACACACAACCGGTCGAAAAAAACGAGTTGCCTCTCGTCACCGACGACGGCTCGGAATCGGTCCGGCAGGCATATCAGTACTTCTTCCCCGGACGCGAGCTCATCGTCGTCGAACGCACCGAAACTGCCGGCGAGAACGAAGACGAGCACTCAACGAAACCCAACTAAGGACGCACCATGCCCAGCTTCTGGACCATCAACGACGAGCCATCCGGCGAACTGCTCTATAACTCCGCCTGGGGTGCCCCCGCGCGTCCGGACGCAGCCGAAACCGCCGGGCCCGTCAAGCTACCCAAGCTCTCCCAGTGGGCGGAGGAACAGTTTAACTTCAAACCCACCACGATCCAGAAGCGCGTACTCGACACCGGCACCAAGCGCCTCATCCTCTGCTGCAATCGCCAGTGGGGCAAGAGCACCGTCATCGCTCTCAAAGCGCTCCACCACGCCATCCAGCACCCTAACTCCAGCATCGTCGTCATCTCGCGCACGGAACGCCAGGGTGGCCTGCTCATCCAAAAAGCCATCGACTTCGCCACTCTCACCGGTCGCCCGCCGAAGCGCGTCCGTGGCTACGAGCACTCGCTCCAACTGCCCAACGGCGCGCGCATCTACGCTATCGCCCACTCCACCCAGTCCGGGCCCGGCCGCACCGCCGACGTGCTCATCTTCGACGAAGCGGCCATCGTCCACGACACCGTCTTCTCGCTCGCCCTGCCCTTCGTCGCCCGCACCGGCGGCGCTGTCTGGCTGCTGTCGACACCCCGCGGCCAGACCGGATTCTTCTATAACCTTTGGCACGACAAAGACCCGCAGTGGACCCGCGTCCTGTCGACAGTCGACGACTGCCCCGACATACCCAAAGAGTTCATCGAGCTGCATCGAAAGGGAGCGCCGCAGTTGTTCCGGCAGGAATTCTACTGTGAGTTCACCCCGGCCCCCGGCCGGCTCATCTCCCGCGAACGCCTGCAGCAAATGTACGACCCGAGCCTCAACAGCCGAATGCTGCCGCCGCTCAAATAAAGAACTGTATTATGTCCAAAACCATTCGCATCTTATCAATCGATGGCGGTGGAATCCGTGGGATTCTCCCCGCCATGCTGCTCGCGTCGCTCGAGCGCAGGACCGGTCAACCCGTGTCGCAACTTTTCGATCTCATCGCCGGCACATCCACCGGCGGCATCCTCGCCCTTGGTCTCACCCGGCCCGGCGAAAACGGCAAACCCGCCTTCTCCGCCGAAGACATGGCCGCCCTCTACGAGCGCGAAGGCGACCGCATCTTTGCCAGCAATTTCTGGCACAAACTCCGCTCCCTCGGCGCCATCGGCGATCAGAAATACCCATCGAGAGGCGTCGACGAAGTGCTGCAACGCTACTTCGGCGAAACCAGGCTCAGCGAAGCGCTCACCAGCCTCGTTGTGCCCAGCTACGAAATCGAACGCCGCGTCCCGTTCTTCTTCAAGAGCGCCGCGGCAAAGCGGCAGCCGACCCACGATTTCCCAATGTGGCAAGTCGCTCGCGCTACCTCTGCCGCGCCGACTTACTTCGAGCCCGCCCGTCTCGATGCCATGCGCCCCGGCGACTATTGGGCGCTCATCGACGGCGGCGTCTTCGCCAACAACCCCGCCGCCTGCGCGCTCGTCGAAGCGCGCACGCAGTTCCCGGACGCGGCGAATTTCCTCGTCTGCTCCATCGGAACCGGTGCGCTCACTCGCCGCATCGCCTATGACGACGCGCGCAATTGGGGCCTCGCCCGCTGGGCCAAGCCCGTGCTGGACATCGTCCTCGACAGCGTCTCGGAAACAGTCGACTATCAGCTCACGCAACTGCTGCCGGCCGGTAGCTACTATCGCTTCCAGGCTTCGCTACAGCGCGGCAGCGAGCAGATGGACGAAACCAGCCCCGGCCACATCCGCGGTCTGCGGCTGGTGGGCGAAAAGCTCGTCCGCGACAACGCGAGGTCGCTCGACACCCTCGCCGGCCAGCTCGCGGCATGACTATTCCATCAGGCACCCGATCGGCTGACCGGGCGGCGGTTCGATCGGCTTCGGAACCGGGATCACTTTCGGGTCCCGCTCGAACCGCTCAATCTGCGCGGCGGCAAAACCGTACACGGCGTTCCATGCCGCGTCGGCCGTCCGCCGCGCGGACAAATCTTTCCGCAGCGAAACCAATGTCGCATGCGCCTGCGCTCGCGCCGCCGGAGCCGCCGCTTCATTCGCCGCCAGCGCCATCAAATGATGCAACACGGCCATATTCACCGTCTTCTGAATCTCCGCTCGCATCCCCCGCTGCGGCGTCGCGGACCACGTTGCGGCCATCACCTTCCGCAGCACGCCGTCAAACCCAAGCTGCGCCGCGTCGCGCGCCTTCAACTGGTCCAGCCGCGCCGCTCGCCCCGCGTTCAGCACCAATCCCAGCGTGTGTTGCGCCGCGCTCTCCGCTGCCGCCACCGGATCGAACGTCCGCCCCGTCCGGCTCCGGAACTGCTCCGGCGTCATCGGATATCCGTATGCGATCGGTGGAATCGCCGCCAACAGTCTTTCGGGTATCTCCAGCACCGCCGGATCAAGCGTCCGCAAGACCGCGTCAAGCGCCCGCGCCTGTTCGGCCGCCGGCACAATCGAAGTCACCGTCTGCCCGTCGCCGCGCAGCGCGTAGTTATAGTCCACGCCGCCCACCACCTTCACCGCGGCCTCCGTCTGATAGCGGTGCATCAGGAACACCGGCACCAGCGTGTTCGCCAACTCCGACATCGGCGCACCCGGCTGAATCGCCGCCGCCGAATAACGGTCCAGCGAAGCCTTTCGCAACGCCAGCACGCGCGTCAGCTCGTCCACGGCGTTCGCACCGTTGTCCCACAAGTGCGCCACCGGACTCGACCCCGCCGGATCGCGCGCCTCGTCGTCGGAAAGGAACCGCATTCCCTTCGCATGAGCCGCGCGCAGAATCCCGTCGAGAGACCTCTGCTCATCCGCGCCCGCTGGAAAGTCCTGATAGCCCCAGCAAATCGCGGCTTTGTCCCATTCGCCAATCCCCACCGCGTACGCGCCGCTGAGGTCGACACCGCCATCCGCGCCAAGCTTCGCAACCGGATGCGGATAGTCCATCACCGACGCTCGCCCGCTGATGCTCGACGCGAAATTATGCGTCAGCCCCAGCGTGTGTCCTACCTCGTGCGCGCTCAACTGCCGCAGCCGCGCCAGCCCCATCTCCCGCATCGCGGGATTCGCCGGCCTGCCCTCTTCATACGGCGACAACAGCCCCTCGGCGATCATATAGTCCTGCCGCACCCGCAGCGAGCCAAGCGTCACGTTTCCCTTCAAGATCTCGCCCGTCCGCGGATCGGTGATCGCGCTCCCATACGACCAGCCACGCGTCGACCGGTGCACCCAATGGATCATGTTGTACCGCACATCGAGCGGATCGGCGCCCTCCGGCAGCATCTCCACACGAAACGCGTCGCGATAACCCGCGGCTGCGAACGCCTGGTCCCACCACTGCGCGCCCTCAAGCAGCGCCGAACGGATCGGCTCCGGCGTGCCCGGATCGAGATAGTAGATGATCGGCTTCACCGGATCGCTCACTTCGGCCGCCGGATCTCTCTTCGCCAAACGGTGCCGCATCGCGAACCGCTTCGTTATCGGCTCACCGAGCGGCGTCGCGTAATCGGCATATCCCACCGGAATGAAACTCGACCGTGTGTCGAACGCGCGCGGCTTGAAGCCCGTATCCGGCAATCGCACAAACGAATAATGCTCCCGGAGCGTCACCGACTCGCCGTCCGGTGCCACGGACTGTACAAACCTCCCCGCCTGCTCGCCAGTCAACGTCAGCGAGACCTCCACCTCCGTGTTGTCCGGAAAACTCCGCGTCCGGTCCAAATAGACGGCCGACCGCGACGCATCCACGCGGAACGTCCCCTGTCCCGTTTGCCGCATCCGCGCCACCGCGCCGTGCCCATCCCGCAACACGAATGGCGTTAGGTCGATCAGCACTCGACGGCCCTCTTCCGCCGCAACCGGAAATCCCCAATGCGTCGATGCCGCGAAGGCATCCTCTACCGCTCGCCGCTCAGCCGGATTATCCGAGTTGGCGCGAAACTTTACGTTCTTCTCGACCAGCAGCACCTTCGGGCCGACGCGGTCAAACCGCATCAGACGCTCCCGCCCCACTTGGTTGCGGTCCAAGCCGACATCGTTTGACCCAAGCCCCGCCGCAAGCGACGTGTAATAGAGAAACTCTTCTCCCCACTGCTCGATTTCCAGAAACAGATTCCCGCCCTTTTCGTCCCAATAGAGTGGGTAGAATCCGTTGAGCCTTTTCATTCCCGCCGTTTTTTCGGCGATCGTGGCGGCGTTCGCGCCCGCACAGAGACAGAGGAGTAGCCCGAGTATCACACGCATCCCTGCATTGTCGTATGTTTAAGAGATCAGGGATGAGTATTCGTTGGTGTGCATGTCTGGCGTTTGCAATGGCGTCGTTGGGCGCGCAAACGGTCTGTCAGCCTGTGCCCTCCTACTCGCCGTGCGAGGTCGCGTTTGAGCTCGACGCGGCAGAAATCAAGGCGCATCCGAATCCTTATTGGTCTGTCGATCTCCGCGCCGAGGTTCGCTCTCCGCGCTTCAAAACCTACCAGGCACACGCCTTTCATGACGGCGGCAACCGCATGGTCATCCGCTTCTCGCCCACAGAAGCCGGGACATGGGAGTTCCGCATCACCTCCAACCTTCCGCGCTTCAACGGCAAGGAAGGAAGATTTGAAGCCACGCCATCCGATCACCCTGGCTTCGTCCATGTGAGGAACGTTCGTCACTTCGCCTACGAAGAGAGCAAGAAGCCGCACCTCTGGTTCGGCGACACGCTGATGAACTTCGCCGCCATCGACCGCGCGGCATTTGACCAATACGTCGACGCGCGCGCGAAAGACAAGTTCAATCACGTACGCGGCTATCTCCTCAGCGACGATCCGTCGAAGGCCTTCCCCGCGGCCGACAAGCCCAACATCGCCTACTTTCAGGAGTTCGACAAACGCGTCCGCGCGATGAATGAAAAAGGCCTGACCGTCGACCTCGTTCTCGGCCACGCGCAAAACCAGCTCGCAAAACTCCTCCCCGAACGTCAGCAGCGCGAACGCTTCGCCCGCTTCGTCGCCGCACGCTACTCGGCCTACGGGGTCACATGGCAGCTCGTCGAACAGTTTGAGACCTACGAGAACGGCCGCGCATTTTGCAGAGAGCTCGGCGGCTACGTCAAGCTCTACGACCCGATGGCGCACCCGCGCAGCACGCACGCCGCGCAAACCGCCGCGCCGCTTGTCAACGATGGCTGGCTCGACTACATCGTCTATGACTCCGACAACGACAACCTCAACGCCGTCGAGCGCCAGGTTTACGCCAAGCCCTTCGTCAATGTCGGCTTCTCCGGACAGCCGGCTACGACCGGCGCCGAGTTCCGCCATCGTCTCTGGCGCGCCGCGATGAACGGCCAATACCTCACCTGCCGCCGCAAAGGCGATGCCCGCGAAGATCTCAAGGCAATGAGCGTGTGGTATGAACTGTTCTCGACGACGCGCTACTGGGACATGGAGCCGTACTTCGATATCGATGGCGGCCACGGTGTCGCGCTCGAAGGCATCGAATACATCCTCTACGTCGAAAAGCCGGCCGGCCCGGTTGAGGTGCTCACCGAGAAGCACAACTACGAGGTCTATTGGATCAACCCGCTAAGCGGCGAGGCCACGCGGCCCAAGGACAAGGATTGGAAGGGCGAGAAATTTGTTGGCGAGCCGCCCAGCGCCAACCAGGACTGGATCCTCTTCCTCTCCCGCGACGGTAAGAAGGAAGGAATGTTGAAGTCCTATAAATTCGAGGCGCGCCCGGTACCCGTGCAGGACGTCGAGACGCTGGACAAATCCGTGCCGTTCACGCTCGCAGAGCCGCCGGGCGACACTATTTCCGTATCAAAGCCGCCCGCCTTCGAACTCAAGTTGAAGCGCCAGACGCGCGCCACCCGCGCGATGTCGTATCTCATCACCGGAGAGGTGACCACGAACGGCCAGGGATTCCGAGTGCTCGCGACCGGCGCGAAGGGGCAACTGCAAATCCCCGCCGCGCTAACGAAGAACGGCGGCGCGGTGATGGTGCTGCGTGTCACCGCGCTCAATGCCAATGGAAAGGCCTACGCGCTCGACCGCGTGTTCCGTCTCGTTCCGTGAGCGATTCCCTGGTTCTCGCCATCGACACGACCGCCGAATTCGGCAGCCTCGCGCTTGCCGAAGGCAACAGCGTGATCGAGGAGGTGCTCATGCATTCGACCGATGGCTATGGGCACGTGTTGTTTGAACGGATCGACGCGCTGCTCACCGCGCGTGGCGTAAAGCTGCAAGACATCGCTCTCTTCGCGGCCGCCGCCGGGCCCGGCTCATTCACCGGTGTACGCGTGGGGCTGGCCGCGGCCAAAGGCCTCGCCGCGGCCATGGGGAAGCCGGCCGCGGGCGTGAGCAACTTGCAAGCGCTGGCACTGCTTGGAGAAGGATCGCGGCGGGCGGCGGTGCTCGACGCGAGGCGCGGCGAGATCTACGGCGCGGTGTTCGACGACAACGCAAATCCGCTAAGCGCGGAAGTCGTGGCGCCATTCGCGCAGTGGATGGATACGCTTCCTCTCGAAGAGACCTCCTTCGTATTCACGGATGCCGCGCCGTTCGCTCCCGCTCTGGACGCAAGCCGCTTCGCGGCTGCCCCGCGCATCTCGGCGGGACGCGCCCTTGCCGGGGCCATCGCGCGCCTCGCCTGGTCACAAGCGAAGGATCCAGCGCTCCTCGATGCGAACTATGTACGCAAATCCGACGCAGAGCTCTTTTGGGTCGATCGCTAGCGATCGGGCCGCTGCAACTCTTTCGGCACACGCTCGCGATCAGCGCCTTCGATGAGCAGATTCCACGTCAGCGGGATCGTCTCCGGCGGAAAGCAGAGATGATCGTTGCAGGCCTGGTAACGGAACTCTCCTTGAACCGTAAGCGCCCCGCCTGCCGACTCCTTCAATAACGCCGCCTGTGGCGCGAGCGAAATCTCGCGGCTCACGCGGAAGACGCCGGTGTAGTTCGGCACCTTCTCGTCGAAGCCGAATATCTTCGTCGTCTCGGGCACGGGCCATTCCGGGTCAGCCGCTTTGAACAACGGGGAAGGAGATAACTTCCACGAAACGGGAATGAACTCCTGCGGCGCCCCGGGCGCGTAGGCGTGCAATCCGCGGCCGAGCATCGCCTCGGCCGACAATGTCACCTTCTGCCCGCCACGAACCACCGAGACGCTCGCGGTCGGTGTCACGCGGATGCGCGGCCGATCCACCGCCGCTCCCGCCGGTGCTGCGCGCTCGCCGAAGGACCCGCTCATCACGGCCGAAGCGGTGATCCGCTCCTTATAGTCCTCCTCCATGTACTTCGCCTCCACGCGGCCATCCGCGCCGAGGATGAAGTACCCAGGATGCGGCACGCCTTTGGCGAATCCAGTCGTGGCGGCTTCATTGCGAATACCGAAGGCGTCGATGATCTTCGAGTCCGGATCGGCGAGGAGCGGAAAGGCGATACTCTTTCGCCTGGCGAAATGCGCCAGCGCGGCGGGCTGATCGTAACTCAACGCCGCGACGTTATAGCCGAGCCGCGCGATCGCCTCTGCGCGCATACCGAGCTCGACAAGCTGGGTCTTGCAATAGACACACCAGTCGGCTGAGCGGACGAAGAGCAGCCACAATCCCTTCGGCCCGCGTAGGGAGACCAAGTCCTGCAACTTGCCGGCCTGGTCAACAGCGCGAAATTCCGGCACTCTCTCGCCGATACCCGGCCCGTATCTTTCCGCGAATGAGCGAGGCGTATCGGACAGCGCACGAAGTTGGAGATTCCGGATTAACGGTCCGTTCTCCGGACCGAACGACGCGGCGCCGATCGATGGAATCGCCGCAACCTTCTCCGTATAAGACCACGCCGGCCTGCCATCGATTTCGAGCTCAATCTTCGGTCCGTTCGCGGTAAGCCGGAAGGCGATTGGCTTGCCTCCGGCGATCGGCGAAGCCGGCGCGGCGAGCAGGCCTTCGCGACGCCCCGGATCGTCGAGCTGACCAACACCGTCGCCGAAGAAGCGAACGCGATAACCAAGCGCGCCCTGCGCGCGAAATCGCAATTCAGCGGAGATACCGGCGGGCACTTCGCCGCGCATCTCAAAGTTACCGCCCGATTGCGCGGACAGGGACGGCAGGATCGCCACCAGTATCGCCAGGAACCACATCTCCTTCATGATATCCGGACGCCTTGACCCACTGGCTAAGGATGCGCGCCAGTTCGTCGCTGCGGACCGGCTTCGGAAGATAGTCGTCCATCCCGGCTTCGACGCAACGCGCCCGATCCCCTTGCATCGCGTTCGCGGTGAGGGCGATGATCGGCGTTCTTCGTTCGGCGCCTTCCAACTTGCGGATCGCCCGCGTGGCCTGGTAGCCGTCCATCTCCGGCATCTGGCAGTCCATAAGAATGATGTCGTAGTGGCGGCCGCCGGCGGCGGCCAGTGCCTCGACACCATTGCGCACAACATCGACTCGCGCGCCGAGCCGTTCGAGGATCCGCAGCGCGACCTTCTGATTGACCGCATTGTCTTCGGCAAGAAGGACGCACGCCGTCCCCGCCGGGGCGGGTTGGGCAAGTACCGCGCTGCAAAGGTGCAACACGCTCTGCGCGCAGTCTTGACGCGGCGCCAGCACTTGCGAAATGGCGCGTTCGAGCTGCGACATCCGGACCGGCCGCGTCAGGAAGACCTGGCATCCGGCGGCAGTGGCTTCGGCGGTCTGATGGCGCTGCCACGGCGCGGCCTGATAGATAATTGGCATTCCGGCGGGCACCATCGCGTTCAACCGCCCGACAAGGCTCCACCCGGCCGCATCGACAGCGCGATAGTTGACGAGAACAATATCGACGCCGCGCGCTTCGTTAATTTCCGCGATCGAGCCGACTCCAAGGGTGCGCATACCGAGCCCCTGGACTTGCATCTCCGTCTGCTCGCGCGTTCCCCGCGAAGGATCGACAATCACCGCGAGGCGGCCCGCGAACGGCGAGGGCAGCGGCTCGGGGGCGTCAACGCTCTGCAGTTGCGCGCTGAACCAGAAGGTACTGCCTTTGCCCGGCTCACTGGCGACGCCCACTTCGCCATTCATCAACTCGGCCAGCCGCCGCGAGATCGCCAGGCCAAGGCCCGTTCCTCCATAGCGCCGCGATGTAGAGCTGTCGACCTGCGAGAACGACTGAAAGAGCCGCGCCTGCGCCTCTTTGGAGATGCCGATGCCGCTGTCGGTTACCTCGCAGAAAATGACCGTCGTGCGCGGGCTGGCGGCGTCGATGCGCAGGCGGATGCGGACCTCTCCGGCATCGGTGAACTTGATGGCATTCGAAACGAGGTTGAGGATGATCTGCCGCAACCGCCCCGGATCTCCGGAGAGAAGCTGCGGCAGGCGGGGCTCAAAAATGGCGATCAGGTCGAGCCGCTTCGCCCCGGCGCGCCCGGCCATCAGGTCGACAACCTCTTCGACGAGAGCGCGCGGCTGAAACGCGATGTTCTCAAGCTGCATCTTTCCGGCTTCGATCTTCGAGAAGTCGAGAATATCGTTGATGATCGTGAGTAGCGCCTCACCCGACACGCGCACCGTTTCGGCGAGTTCCCGCTGTTCGGGCGTGAGATTTTCCTCCAGCAGCAGCGAAGTCATGCCGATGACTCCGTTCATCGGTGTGCGGATCTCGTGGCTCATCATGGCGAGGAATTCGCTCTTCGCGCGGTTCGCCGATTCGGCGCGCTCCATCGCCTGCAACAGCGCATCCTCGAATTGCTTTCGCTCTTCTATGGAAGCGATGACGCCGACCATGCGCAACGGCGCTCCATGCTCGCCCCGTTCGACGACACGGCCGCGGTCGAGCACCCACCACCAATCGCCGGCGGCGTTGCGAATCCGGTATTCGCATTCGTAGATTTCGACATCTTGCTCGAGATGCGGCACCAGCGACGCCTGAATCTTCGCATGGTCATCCGGATGCACAAGACGGAGCCAGACCGCGCGCGGTCCATTCAGCAACTCCTCCGGATGGCCGAGCATCGACACCAGCACTTCCGAGCAGATGAGTACGCCGCTTTCCAGATCCCAATCCCATGTGCCTTCGCGGGCGCTTTCGAGCGCCAGGCGCAGACGCTCGCTCTGCCGGTGCATCTCCGCCTCCTGCGCGTGGCGGCGCGTGATGTCTTCGAGGGAAATGATGAAGCCGTAGTCTTTTCCGTCGATCCGCACCCGCTCCGAGTGCAGATCCGCGATCACCGTCCACCCATCGGCGCGGTCGAGGCGGATCTGCGTGTCGAAACCGTTCGGGGAGGTCTCGGCCTCATACCATTGCGCGGCGAACGCATCTCGATCGTCCGAAAAAATGACCTTCTTCCACCCGTCACCCGCGGCGGCGGCGGGCGACTGTTTGGTAATACAGGAGTACGCGCGATTCACGTACTGGCAGTGGCCGCGCGTGTCGAGGAGCAAGATACCGAATGGCGAAGTTTCGGTAATGGCGGAAAACCTGGCAAGCTCCTTTGACATCTGGTATTTCTCGTTGGCCTGACGGCGTAGAAAGCCCGCCGCGAGAGTTGTCAGCGCCATTAGCACGGTCAGCCTGCCCACCATCAACCAGCGCGCCGTTGTTAACGCGGAGAGAGCCGTGTGGGCGTCACGCTCAAGGATCATTCCGATGCCGAGGTACGGCAGCCAGTGCCAGCCGCCGATCACCTCACGGCCATGGTAGCTGCGATAGGGGACGATCCGGACCGATTCCTGCCGCGCGATGACGCTTGCGGCGGCGGGAGTCAGGGGCCATTGGGGACGCGCCCCACCCCGGGGCAGCGGGGCGGCATCGGGCTGCGCGACGCGCATCTCACCGATCAAACTGTATCGGTTCGTTTCATTCAGCCAGCCCAGCTCGCGCAGCTCGGAGTCGTAACGGGGTGCGTTGAGCATTCGGCCCTGCCCGTCGACCAGAATCACCTCCTCATCGCGTTCCAGGCCCGTCTCGACGATCTCCCGATACCAGCGGGCCGGGTCGGCGCGCAGCAACAGCACGCCTTCGATGGGTCCGTTCGCCAAACGAACCGGTGTTGCGTAGGTCATTGTCGGCACGCCGAGCGCGGGCTCACCGTCCGGATCCGGCAGCCGCACCTCCTTTTCACGATAGGGTTCGGAGAATCCGGAAGTCCCCCGCAGGGCACGGTCAAAGGCGGTGTTGGCCAGGGAAAGCGAGAGACCGGTTATCTCCCTGCCGGGGGCCGCGGCGTGAATCCGGCGCGCGCGGTCGACGAGCAGGAACCCCGTGTAGCCTTGCGCACTAAGCAAACGGCGCGTCGCTTCCGGAAGGAGGAATGCGGAACCGCCCGGCCCGCGGCGCAGCCATTCGGCGAAGACAGGATCGCGCGAAACCGAGTCGACAACTTGACGGTTCTGGCGGTACAGCCTCTCCAGGGTCTGCACCCGCATCGAGACCGCGCGTCCGATGGACTGCTCCATATCGGCCGAGAGAGTCTGCTCCAATTGCAACGAGCCAGCGACGGCCAGCGACATGACACCGAGGGGGACGCCCACCCAAATCCACCGTCGGACCTGCTGACGAACGGTGGCGAGCGCAGAGCTGGGATTGGGCGCTGTCATCTCCTTGGAGAGCTTATCGGTAAGCCCCCCATTTCCTTGACCAGTAATAATGGATTAACAGGCATGGACTTCGCGCAACAACTGAAATCCTCGGTCGATATTGTTGCGGTGATCGGGGAGCGCGTGCCTCTGAAAAAGCGGGGCACGTATAGCTATGTCGGGTTGTGCCCGTTTCACCAGGAAAAATCCGGCTCCTTTCACGTGCACCAGGAGAAGCAGTTCTACAAGTGTTTCGGGTGCGGGGTGAGCGGGGACGTGATCAAGTTCGTCATGGAGTACGAGAACATCCCGTTTGTGGAGGCCATCACGGCGCTGGCGGAACGGTACGGGATTCCGATGCCGAAGAAAGCGCCGTCCGACGACCCGGAATCGAGACTGCGCGCGGCGCTGCTCGAGATGCATGAGGTGGCGGCCCGGCATTTTCAGCAGAACCTGGAAAGCCAGGCGGGAGCGGAGGCGCGTACCTACCTGGGCCGGCGAGGCGTGACGGCGGCGTTGGCGGCGGAGTTCCGGTTAGGGCTTTCCGAGCGCGGCGGCGCATTGACGCGGCTGCTGCAGAAACAGGGTTTCCCGGCGCAGGCTTTGGAAGTCTCGAGCCTGGTGAAGAGGCGCGACGACGGCACTTACTACGATTATTTCCGCGGACGGCTGATGTTTCCGATTGCCAATGAGAGCGGCAAAGTGATCGCCTTCGGCGGGCGGGCGATGCAGGATGGCGACGAGCCGAAGTATCTGAACTCGGCGGGAACGGCGATCTATCACAAGAGTAGCGTGCTCTATAGCCTGCATCGGGCGCGCGACGGCGCGCGGAAGAGCGGCCGGATTGTGCTGGTGGAGGGCTACATGGACGTAATGGGAGCATGGGCGGCCGGCGTACCGGAAGCGGTTGCGCCATGCGGGACGGCGCTGACGGCGCCGCAGGTGCGGGCACTGCGGCGGCTGGCCGGGTTGGCGGTGGTGAACTTCGATCCGGACACGGCGGGGGAGAATGCGACGGAGAAGTCGATCCAACTGTTGCTCGACGAAAACTTCCGCGTGCGCGTGGCTTCGCTGGAGGGAGGACTGGATCCGGACGAGTTCGTGAAGGCGAACGGCGCGGAGGCATACCGGGAGCGTCTGGCGAATGCGCAGCCGTATTTTCACTGGCTGGCCGGGCGGGCGCGGCAGCGTTTCGACGTTCGATCGAGCGAAGGGAAGGTACAGGCTCTGGAGTTTTTGTTGCCGCGAGTGCGGCAGGTGGCCGACCGCGTGGAGCGCGCGGCGCTGGCGAACGAACTGGCGGCGGTGCTGGGAGTGGAACAGGGATTGCTGCTGGAGCAGTTCCGGCGCGCGGCGGGCGGGCGCGGCGAAGAGAAGATCGCGCTTCCAGCAGTAGATGTACCGCCGGCGGAGCGAATGTTACTTGAGTTACTCCTCCACAGTGCGGAGGTAAGGGAATATGTATTCCCACTACTAGGGAATTACCCTCGGTTGTTGGAATCGGCGGCGCGGGAGATTTGGGAAGGGATTTTAACCTTCCCGGACGCAGGAGCATTTCATTGGGAGCAATTGGAGGGGAAACTCAGTCCGCCCGCGCGTACTCTAATGGCAGCGATGGCTTTTGCCGATCATTTACATACAGACCAAAACATGGTGGAGCAGGCCGGTGCCTGTCTGGCCCAGTTGGGCGCAGGCAACCGAAAGCTGCGAATCACCGATATGAAGCAAAAAATCAGAGAGGCAGAGCAACGCGGCGCGATTATGGAGGCGCTGGAAATTGCCGAAGAGCTACATAGGCTCGAACGCGAGAGTTGAAGCTTAGAGTGGGGAACCGTTGCGATACAATAAGGTTTCCAAATGCAGGGGTAGCAGTGGCATCGGAAGAAAAGATTGGCCGTATCCGCAACCTAGTCGAAGCCGGCAAAGAGAAGGGCTACCTTCTTTATGACGACGTGAGCGAAATCCTGCCGGACGATCTAAGTTCCGGCGGGAATTTGGAAGACATCCTCGCGGATCTCGAAGGCGCCGGTGTTGAACTGCTTGTGGAGCCGAAAGAACCCGGGTTCGGCGCCAAGTTCGAAGACGGCGACGACTCGGGCGAAGGCGACGGCACGTCGGAATTTGCCGACAAAACCAACGATCCTGTGCGGATGTATCTGCGGGAGATGGGCACGGTCCCGCTGCTGACGCGCGAGGGAGAGATTGAGCTGGCGCGGCGAATCGAGCGGGGTCAGCGAAACGTGGCGAAATCGCTGTCGCGGTCTCCGGTGGCGGTGCGGGAGCTGTACCAGATCCGGGAGGATATCGCGAACGGCAACATTCTGCTCGACGACGTGCTGCTGCGGCAGGAGGAAGTGGAAGAGTCCGACGATGAAGAAGAGCCGCGCGAGAGCGCGGAGCTGGCGCAATTCTTCGAAGAGCTGGACAAGCTGATGGATCGGGCCGGTCAGTTCCGGGAGAAGATGCTTTCGACGCCCCGCGCGGCCAAGCCGAAGCAGTATCGCGCGATGCGCTGGAGCTTCCTGCGCACGGTGGTAAAGATCAGCCAGTTGATCCGGCTGATGTCGTTCAGTTCACTGGTAAACCGCCGGATGAGCAAGCAGTTGCGAGTGGCAGTGGACACGCTGCGGCCGATAGAGAAGCAGATCGCCGAGACGCAGAGGCGCATCGAAGACATGGAGTCGCTGCCCCCTTTGGAGAGCGGGGCCTGCGAGGAACAGGCGCCAGCGGCGATTCCCGGCAACGCCGAGCAGGCGCGCGAGTTCCGGAAGGAGTTGCGGCTGTGCTCAGACCGGCTGGAACAATTGGAGCTGGGGTACGGCGCGACCTACACGGAATTGCGGCGGTCGCTGCAGATCGTCGAACGTGGCGAGAACGAGGCCGAGTCGGCGAAGAAACAGTTGATCGAAGCCAACCTGCGGCTGGTTGTTTCGATTGCGAAGCGCTATACGAATCGCGGGCTGCAGTTTCTGGATCTTATTCAGGAAGGGAACATCGGCCTGATGAAGGCCGTGGATAAGTTCGATTATCAACGCGGCTATAAGTTCTCGACCTACGCGACATGGTGGGTCCGGCAGGCGATCACGCGCGCCATTGCCGACCAGGCACGGACAATCCGCATACCGGTGCACATGATCGAGACGATCAACAAACTGGTGCGGACGCAGCGGCAGTTGCAACAGGAGATGGGCCGCGAGCCGTCGACCGACGAACTGGCGCGGAAGCTGGAGCTACCAGTGGGCAAAGTCCGCAAGATCATGCGGATTGCGCAGGAACCGATCTCGCTGGAGACGCCGGTAGGAGAAGAAGACGAGTCGCACCTTGGCGATTTCATCATCGACAAGCGGGTGGCCTCGCCGTCGGAAGCGGTGATCAACCTGAATCTCCGCGAGCAGACGGCGGAGGTGTTGAAAAGCCTGACACCGCGCGAGGAAAAGATCATCAAGATGCGGTTCGGGCTGCAGGACGGCAGCGAACATACGCTGGAGGAAGTGGGCCAGCACTTCGCGGTTACGCGGGAACGCATCCGGCAGATTGAAGCCAAGGCGTTGCGGAAGCTGCGGCATCCGAGCCGGAGTCACCGGCTGCGGACATTTCTTGAGTCGAATCGCGACGGCGAGTAGAGCGCTTCGACGAGTTCGTGGATTTGCGCGGGAACGAGGGGTTTCCACTCCTCGCCCGCTGCGATGGCGTCGCGCACGCGAGTGGATGAGACGTCGTCCCATGTGGTCTCGACGGGAAGCTCCTCGATACTGGCGGTGAGCGCCGCGGGCGGCCGATAGGCACCGTGGCGGGCGGCAACTAGAAGACGATAGTGGGCGAGTTGGGACTCGATGGAATCGCCCGCGGGGTAGTGCCAATTGACGATGCGCTCGGCGGCGTCGCGTCCGCAGAGGAGAAAGATCTCGCGTGTGTCCGGCCTGAGGCCGCGAAGTTCGCGAGCCATGTCGATGAACAGGCCGCCGTCGGAGAGCGCGACAAGAAAACGAGGTTCGCCTTCGGTGAGCGCGAGGACCAGCCGGAGGCGGTCCGCTTGCGACACACGGCCGTAGGTCTTGTGAGGAAAGGCACGCGGGAGGGTCCAAACCACGTTGCCGACGCGGCCGAGCGCGGCACTGGCGAGGCCGTAATGGGCGATGGTCGGAGGATGGAAGCTGCCGGGCAAAATAGCGGCTGTGTTGCCCGATGTGAAATCTCCCTGGACAATCTCCATCGCCTTATTATCTCTGTCGTACTCTTGAATTGAGAGGCTCAATGTTCACCTGGATCTGTCCGCAGTGCGGCGGGGAAGTGTTGCCGTCGCAAGAGGAATGCCCGCGTTGCGTGAAAAAGGCCGCGCCACAGCCGGCGGCACTACCTGCCGAGCCCGAGCCGGCCGGCGCCCCGGTTGCGGCTCCAGCACCGATGCCCACTCCGGTGGCGGCCCCCGTTCCCGCGCCCGTACCTGCTGCGGCACCCACGCCGGCTCCCGCACCGTTTCCAGCACCGTATCCAGCGCCAGCGCAGCCTTCTTCCGGGTCGCATTCGATGAGCTATGACGCGCCTGAGCCGCGGTCGACGGGGTTGCGCGACGCGCTGGTGACCTTGGGAGTCGCGGTGGTTTTGCTGGGTGTGGGCTACTTCCTATACACGCGGAGTGAGCGGGCGGATAAAGCGGCAAGCGCGCCAAAGATGGAGTTGGAAAGCGTAAAGGGCCCGCAGAGCACGCATCCGTTGGCCAGGCAGATTGAAGTGACCGGCGTACGGTTGCGTGTGCCGAAGCAGGGGTTGGCCGAGGTACAGATGGTGGTGGTGAATCACAGCGCGGCGGACATCTCCGGGCTATCGATGGACGTGGTGCTGGGAGCGAAGGGAACCAATAAGGAAGTGGCGGTCTTCTCGGTGAAGGTGAAGCACCTGGGTCCGTTCGCATCGGCCGAGGTGACGGCTAAGGCGAAGACGGAGGTTAGCGCTCTCGACCTTCCGGACTGGCAGTTCCTGGAAGCGAAAGCGGTGGTGCAGACTACCGATTAACGGGACAGGCGGCGCGTGGCGGCGGGACTCCCATGCGAACGAGGTTTTCGCGCGCGGGCGCGAGACATGGGTCTCGCCGAAGAGCTTGTTCGAAATCCGCCCGCGCGGCGTCGCGCTGGCCGAGGGCCAGGAGCGCGACGCCACGGTTTTGCAAGTGGCTAGCCACGCCGGGAGCGAGGGCCAGAGCGCGGCCGAATTCCGATAGCGCCTGTGCGGCATTGCCCGATTCCAACCACACTCGACCCCTTTCGGAAGCAATGGCCGGATCGTTCGGCGCAATCTCCTTCGCCTTATCGAGATAACGTAAGGCATCGTCCTTTGGGGAGAAGCGGGCGAGTTGGAGATAAGGGCGGAGTTTGTTGGGAGCCTGTTCGTTCGCTTCGCTCCAAATGGCAATTTCGCTTTGCCATGTGTCGCGGCGGGCGGCGGCAAAAGCGAGGAAGAAGAGGACCAGAGCGGCCGCTAACCTGGGCCAGGATTTCAGTGCGACGCCGGCGCCGATAGCGAGAAATGCCATCGGCAGATAGAGACGGCGCCAGGCGACGGCATCCGCGGCGGGAAAGAGGGAAGAGCTCGGCAGCAGCAGCAGCCATGAAGGGAGGAGCCAGAAGCCCGGTTGGTCCTTCTTCGCCCAGAACCAGGAGACAAGGGCAGTGGCGACTATGGCCACGATCCAGAAGAGGACGGCCGGTTCGCGAGAA
Organism: Acidobacteriota bacterium; assembly: GCA_016185425.1. GTDB lineage: Bacteria > Acidobacteriota > Terriglobia > Bryobacterales > Bryobacteraceae. The sequence continues at coordinate 120,706 of JACPNQ010000020.1, forward strand.
GTTGCGGGCGCGGGCGGGTCGATGGACATCTGAACGGGAATGGCGATGCGCCAGATGTAGCTGGGAATGGTGTGTCCCTGGGAGAGGAGATAGTTCCAGGGTGTGGTCTGTTGTCCGAAACCGGAACCGGAACCGGCAATGGCCTTCGTTGCGTAGAGGACTCGCGCGCCGGCGGCGGCGGATAGAGCGAGCATGGCTGCGATCCATGGCCAGCGTGGGTTGCGTTTGCGGCCGAAGTCGATGAGGAGAAGGACGAGTGGAAAGGCGACCCATTCTTCTTTGGCCAGCAAGGAGAAGGCGAATGCGGCGGTTGCGGGAATGGGTTTGTCGTGCAGCCAAAAATAGAACGCCGCAAGACAGAAGAGCGCGGCGATGCTGGAACTACGGGCGAAGACATAGAGCAGCGGCTCATGCGTGAGTGGATGGAATAGAAAGAGAGCGGCAGCCGTGAGTGCGACCGGCGCGTCGAAGAGCCGGCGCGCGGTGAGGAAGAGGAGTGACGCGACGGCGGCGTGGATGAGGAGATTCGTAAAGCGGAAGCCGGGCGGCGCGTGGCCCCAGATGCGATAGTCGAACCAGAAGGTGATGTAGGTGAGTGGGCGCGTCTGTTCGAGCCTGATCCACTGGCGCCACGCGTCCGCCGGGACGACGGCTGGATCGACGAAAAGGGAGTGATCGTCAAAAACGAATGTGCCGGGAAGCGCGAGCCAAAAGAGGAAGGCCGCGGCGAGGGCGATAAGCGGGCGCGATGCTAACATGAAAGGTTCATGAAAAAGCCCCGATCGAAGGCGGAAAAGCAGGCGCGATTGCAGCAGATTCTGGGCATTTTGGACGATTTGTACCCCAACGTCACGTGCGCGCTGCATCATTCGAACGCGTGGGAGCTACTGGTCGCCACGATCCTGTCGGCGCAGTGCACCGATGAGCGGGTGAACAAGGTGACACCGGGGCTCTTCCGCAAGTATCCGACAATTCAAGATTTCGCCGCCGTACGGCCGGACGTATTGGCGAACGACATCCGCTCGACCGGATTCTTCAACAACAAGGCGAAGAGCGTCGTGGGCGCGGCGCAGAAGATCCTGCGCGATTTTGGCGGGAAGGTTCCGCGCGATATTGACCAGTTGCTGACGGTGCCGGGAGCGGCGCGGAAGACGGCGAACGTGGTGCTGGGAACATCGTTCGGAATTGCAAGCGGCGTGGTGGTGGATACGCACGTAGGGAGGATCGCGTACCGGCTGGATTTGACGAAGGAAGAGAATCCGGTGAAGGTGGAGCGCGACCTGATGACGATACTGGCGAAGGAGCGGTGGATCTCGTTTTCGCATCAGTTGATTCATTTCGGGCGGCAGATCTGCGTGGCGCGGAAACCGAAGTGCGCGGAGTGCAAGATGAACCCGCTGTGCTACGCCAAGGACAAGCGGGCATGAAGCGCGTTGGGCTGACCCTGGCCCTGGTTGCGATGGCGGCGTGTACACCGCTGCCCGAGTCGTACCCGGTGCCCGAGCAGAGACAGCAGAAAGACGGACCGGAACCGGAGCCGTTGGGGAGATGGATACGGTTCTCCGACGGGCGCGCAGCCGATTACGTCATCAGCGGATTCCTTCGTGGAGCGCCCGACGATACGTGGCGGTGGGCTTCGACAAACCCGACGGTGCGCGTGCGAGTGAGCGAAGCGGCCGGACTACGGCTACGGCTGAATTTTGCGTTTCCCGAGGAAAGCCATAAACCACTGCTTCCGATTACGGTGAAGTACTTCGTGAACGATCACCTGCTGGACACCGTGGTTTACCGGAAGGCCGGCGTGCTGGAGTATCGCAAGCCGGTACCGGCCGATTGGTTGAAGACCGACGTGGACAACCTGATTCGCTGGGAGATCGATCCGCCGTATGTGGCCAAGGCCGACGGTGTGAAGCTGAGCATGATTGTGGCCGAGGTTGGGCTGGAACGGAACCAGTAATGGTGTTGTATATCGTTCTTGGCTGGACGCTGACGACGGTTGGATGTTACGCGGCCGGATCGCTGTTGATGGCACGGCTCGGCGACCGGTGGAGCCGCGAGGAATCGGTGGCGCTGCGGTTTGTGGCGGGCGCGGGTGTTTATAGCCTGCTGGTGTTTTTGCTGGGGATTTTGCACCTTTACTATCGGGCAACGTTTGTGGCGCTGCCGCTTGGGCTGGCGTTGGCGGCGTGGCGGATGGGGGCGCTGGCGCTGCCCGGGGAACGGCTGACTCCGTTACCGCTGTTGTGGCGCAGGATCTTGTGGATAACGGCGCCGTTCACGCTGCTCTACCTGTCCAACGCGATGGCGCCGGAAGTGAGTCCGGACGGGGCGTCCTATCACTTGGGCCTGGTGGCGAAGTACTATCGCGAGCGGGCGATGGTGCCCGTGACAACGAACCTGTACGCGGCGCTCTCGCAGGGTATGGAGATGCTATTCCTTGCGGCGTACGCGGTAGGGCGCCACTCCGCGGCGGCGCTGATGCATTTCAATTACCTGCTGACGCTGCCATGGCTGCTGCTTTGTTACGGACGGCGGTATGGAATGGCCGGCGCCGGAATGACAGCGGCGCTACTGGTCTATCTGTCGCCGGTAGTTGGGCTTGACGGGATTAGCGCGTATAACGACGTTGCGGCGGCGTGCCTGTGGTTTGCGCTTTTCACGGTGCTGCGGCGAATCGAAGATCTTCCGGAATCGCGGGGGCTGGCCGTACTGGCGGGAGTGCTGGCGGGGAGCGCATACGGACTGAAGTACACGCTGTTCCCCGCCCTGCTGTTCGCCGGGGTCTGGATCATCTGGGTCTACCGGAAGATGGCGATGCGGCCAATACTGTTACTGGCGGCCGGAGCGCTGCCGTCGATCGCGCCGTGGGTGATTCGAAATACGATCTGGTGGGCGAATCCGCTGGCGCCGTTCTTCAACAAGTTATTCCCGAATCCCTATGTGACTTACTGGTTTGAGCTGGACTACAGGCGGCACATGTCGATGTATTCGTTGACCTCGCTCACGGAGATACCGATGCAGGTTACGGTACACGGCGCGGACCTGAATGGGCTGCTGGGGCCGGTTTATCTGCTGGCGCCGTTCGCACTGCTGGCACTTCGGTTTCCTGAAGGGCGGCGAGTACTGGCCGCGGCGCTGTTCGCGCTGGCGGCGTACCCGTCGAACATCGGCACGCGATTTCTAATTCCGGCGCTGCCTCTCGTGGCGATGGGCATGGCAATGACGTTCAACATGGTGCGCTGGCTACCGGCGGCGGTGGTAGTTATTCATGCCGTATTGAGCTGGCCGAACGCGATTCCAGCTTATGCGAGTAAGTGGGCGTGGCGGCTGGAGAAAGTAACCTGGAAGGAAGCGCTGCGGCTGCGGAGCGAGGATAACTACATTCTCTCTCACATTCCGGCATATGGACTGACACGGAAGCTGGAGGAGTTAGTACCGGCCGGGCGCCGCGTGCTGGGCTTCAGTCAATTACCGGAAGCATATACGAACCGGGACTACATGGTAGGTTTTCAATCCGCGGAGGGCGGCGGGCTCCGCGATATCTTTGTGTCCGCGCTGGCGGAGGAGCGCCAGCCGAGGCGATTGGCGCATTTGTTCATACCCTCGGCGCGGCACAAGGCGCTGCGAGTGGTACAGAACAGGGACGATTCGGGCGGGCAATGGTCGGTGACCGAGATGCGTTTTTATAGCGGGGGGAAGGAAGTGCCGCGCTCGCCGTTGTGGCGGCTTCGCGCGAAGCCGACGCTGCACGATGTGCAGAGGGCGTTTGACGGTTCGCCGATCACACGGTGGATTAGCGACCAGGGCCGGTACAACGGCATGTACATCGAAGTGGATTTCGGGATGCATGAACTGGTCGACGACGTAGTGCTGCTGCTGACGCCGGACCAACCGCTGGACACTTATCATGTAGAGGCGCGGGGCGCGGACGGGAAGTGGGAGAAGGTAAAAACAGAGCTCAAACTTGTAGAGGTAACCACCATGCCCGGAATGCGGCGTGCGGCCGTTGAGGAGCTACTGCGCCGAAACGTGCAGTACCTGGTGTTGTCGGAGAGCGATTTCGGGTGCGACGATCTGGTGTTGAACAAGGATGTGTGGGGTGTGGAACAGTTGGCAAACGTCGCCGATGTGCGGCTATTCCGGCTGATACCGCGCGAGGAGTTTGAAGCGCGGCGGAAGGGTGCGAAGTGACGCTGTACCTGGGTGTGGATGGAGGGCAGTCGAGCACAACGGCGCTGATCGCCGATGAGACCGGAGGTGTGCTGGGGCGCGGGGCGGACGGGCCGTGCAATCATGTGCGGTCGGCGGAGGAGGGGCGCGAGAAGTTTATCCGCGTGATCGGCGGTTGTGTGCGGGCGGCGGCGTTGGAAGCGGGACTGGGCGACGAGATACCTGCGTTTCGCGCGGCGTGCCTGGGATTCAGCGGGGGGCCGGAGGACAAGGGGGCAATTCTGCGCGAGATGCTGCGCGTGGAGGAGTTGCTGGTGACGACCGACGCGGCGATCGCGCTTGCGGGGGCATGCGGCGGAGGAGCGGGGATCATCACGATCGCGGGTACGGGACACATCAGCATGGGCAGAGGAAGGAACGGACGCGTGGCGCGAGCGGGCGGATGGGGATATCTGTTCGGCGACGAGGGCGGCGGGTTTTGGATTGCGCGCGAGGCCGTGCGAGCCGCGATGCGGGTGCACGAGCGATGGGGCGTTTCTACTTCGCTGCATGGACGGCTGTTGCAGTCGACGGGGTTTGCCGATGCGAACGCCATGATGCATGCGATGTACACGGCGGAGTGGCCGCGGAAGCGGCTGGCGGCGTTGTCGCGCCTTGTGGACGAAGAGGCGGAGGGGGGAGACGCGGAGGCGCGGGACATTTTAGAGCGCGGCGCTTCCGAGTTGATAACGATCAGCGCGATTGTGCGTGGAAACCTGTTTGCCGGCAACGAGGCAGCGCGGCTGTCGCCTATCGGCAGCGTTTGGAAATGCCGTATCCTGCGGGAGAGCTTCGTGGAACGCTGGACGCGCGCGAACCCCTTGAATTCGTTCGCGCCGCCCGCGATGGGGCCGGCCGCGGGGGCGCTGCTGGAGGCGTTCCGCATCGCGGGCCAGGCCGTTACGCTTCATAACCTACCGGAGAGTGAGAAATGAGATTCGTGCCGCTGTTGTTGATTCCCGCGCTGCTAATTGCCGCCGAGCCGGATTGGAAGACGGTGGACGCAGAGTCGATTGACCTGCTGCAGCGATATCTGCGCATTCCGAGCATCAATCCGCCGGCGGACACACGGGCGGCGGCGGAGTTGTTCAAGACCGAGCTGGCCAGGGTTGGAATTGAAGCGAAATTATTCGAAGCGGGTCCGAAGGGACAGACGAATCTTGTCGCGCGGCTGGCCGGGAAGGATCGCGCGAAGAAGCCGCTGATTCTGATGAGTCATTTCGACGTTGTACCAGTGGACCGCGCCGCCTGGAGAATGGATCCGTTTGAAGGCGTAATCAAAGATGGTGCGATTTGGGGACGCGGCGCGCTCGACATGAAGGGGATCGGCATCATGCAGTTGATGGCCGTGTTGACGATGAAGAAATACGAGATCGTGCCGGACCGGGACATCGTGTTGTTTGCGACGTGCGACGAGGAATCCGGGGGCGACCTGGGCGTGCGGTGGATGTTGAAGAATCATCCGGAAGAGTTGGAGGCAGAGTATGTCCTGGATGAAGGCGGATTCGGCACGCGGGACGTGTTGCAGAAGGGCAAGCTGGTGTTTGGCATTTCGGTGGCGGAGAAGCAGCCGGCGTGGCTGCGGATTCGCGCAAAGGGAACGGCGGCGCACGGGTCGCAGCCCATTCCCGATAACGCGAACATGACCTTGCTGCGGGCGATTGAGAAAGCGATGGCCGCGCCGCCGTCGGGCAAGGCGCACCCAATTATTGCCGAGATGTTGAAGACAATTGGCGGGGCGATGGATGCCAACAAATTTACGAACGCGATCCAGAAGAATACGCTGACGCTGACGACGATGAAGTCCGGCGTCGGCGATCCTCCGCGCGCGAATGTAATTCCATCGACGGCCGAGGCGACGCTCGATTGCCGGTTATTACCAGGCGTGAATGCGCAGGAGTTCATCAGCGAGATTCGGGCAAGGATCAACGATCCACGGGTAACGGTGGAGCTGTTGACGACGATCGACGACACGCCGGCTACAAGCTTTACGACGCCGCTCTTTGAGACCTTGAAGCGGGTGATTAAGAAGCATCATCCGGGCGCGGAGGTGACGCCGATGATGGTGCCGTATTCGACAGATTCTCCGAAGTTCCGGCGGAAGGGGTTGCCCGCGTACGGATTCACACCGATGATTCTGACCGCGCCGATATTGGCGACGATGCATTCCGATGAAGAGCGGATCCCGCTGGATCAGTTCCATATCGGCATGCACATGATGTTCGACGTGATACGATCAGAGTTTTAACCCTCCTCGTTTCAAACCCCAACAATTTATGGCAAAACTCTCGATCCGTGATCTCGATCTCAAAGGCAAGACTGTCTTCATGCGCGTGGACTTCAACGTCCCGCTGGCTCCGGGCGGCCAGGAAATCACCTCCGACAAACGCATTCGCGCGGCGCTGCCGACGATTCAGTACGCATTGGAGCAGGGCTGCGGCCTGATCCTGGCGAGCCACCTGGGCCGGCCGAAGGGCAAGCGTAATCCGGAGATGAGTCTGCAGCCGGTGGCCGTGAAATTGGCGGAGTTGCTGGGAAAGCCGGTGACGATGGCGCCCGATTGCGTGGGACCGGAAGTAGCGGCGTTGAAGCCGAAGCCAGGTGAAGTTCTGCTGCTCGAGAACCTGCGCTTTCACGCGGAGGAGGAGGCGAACGATGCGGAGTTTTCGAGGCAGTTAGCGGCATTGTGCGATGTGTATGTGAACGACGCGTTCGGCACGGCGCACCGCGCGCACGCCTCGACGGTGGGAATGATTTCCTATGTTTCGCAAGCGGCGGCGGGGTTGCTGATGGACAAGGAACTCCAGTGGCTTGGCAAGGCGACGCAGAATCCGGACCGGCCGTGTATCGCGATCCTGGGCGGCGCGAAGGTGTCGGATAAGATCGAAGTCATTCAGAACCTGTCGAAGGTGGTCGACAGGCTGCTGATTGGCGGCGCGATGGCGTACACGTTCCTGAAGGCGCGCGGCGAGACGACGGGGAAATCGCTGGTGGAGGACGACAAGCTGCCGTTGGCGTCGGAGCTGATGAGCTCGTTGGGCGATAAGTTGATGCTGCCGGCGGATCATGTGGTTGCCGAAGAGTTCAAGGCGGATGCTCCGCATGAGGTTGTGACGTCGATTGCGGATGGGAAGATGGCGCTCGATATCGGTCCGGCGACGATTGCGGCATTTGAGGCGGTGATTCGGTCATCGAAGACCATCATTTGGAACGGGCCGATGGGTGTGTTCGAGATGAAGCCGTTCGATACCGGTACGGTGGCGCTGGCAAAGGCGGTGGCCGGGTCGGGCGCGGTTAGCGTGGTGGGCGGCGGCGATTCGGAGAAGGCCATTAAGTCGGCGGGAGTTTCGGACAAGATCACGCATGTATCGACGGGTGGCGGGGCTTCGTTGGAGTATTTGTCGGGGCTGGAATTGCCGGGTGTGGCGGCGTTGACGGAAAAGTAGGGTGTTAAAGTGAAGGTATGCGGTACGAATTGCCTGAATCATTTCAGATCGAGGTACCTAAAGAAGTCCGCGACTGTTTGGGGCTGAAGCCCGGTGACGGAGTCGCTTGGATTTGCGGTCGCAAAGGCGTGGAGTTCGTGCGAGTTCCGACCGTTGAAGAAATGGCGGGGACTTTGAAGGGCTACGATGTCAGCGGCTATCGGGACGAGCCGGATCCGAATTGAACGTATTGGATTCTTCGGGCTGGCTTGAGATTTTCCTAAGCGGCCCGAACGACCGGGTCTTCAGACCGTTAATAAGGGATGTCCGGTCATTACTCGTACCTGCGATCGTCGTTTATGAGGTTACGAAGTAGTCTCGCGTACTTGTCGGAGAAGGGTTCGCCATCGCCGCCAGGAACTTCCTACACACTGGAGTATTTGTCGAGATAGGCGCGAAAACTGTAAATATTGCAGTTGACGTGGCGGTCGAGTACCGTCTATCCACGGCTGATGCATTGATCTACGCCGCGGCGCTGGAACACGAGGCGATGCTGTGGACGCAGGACAAGCACTTCGCCGGGCTGCCAAGCGTCGAGTACTTCGAAAAATACCCTAAGCCAGCAGCGGCTTGACTATGTTGCCGGATACGTCAGTCAGCCGGAAGTCGCGGCCCTGGAAACGATAGGTGAGCTTCAAGTGGTCGATGCCAAGCAGGTGAAGGATCGTCGCCTGAATGTCATGCACGTCGATCTTTTCTCCGCTCGGTGAAAAGCCGAACTCGTCGGTGCCGCCGACAACCGCGCCGCGCTTGATGCCGCCGCCAGCCATAAAGAGACTGAACGCATCAATGTGGTGATTGCGGCCGATCTTGCCCTTTTCGCGTACTTCGCCCATCGGCGTGCGGCCGAACTCGCCGCTCCAGATGACGAGCGTGCGGTCGAGCAGGCCCCGCTGCTTCAAATCCTTGATGAGCGCGGCAGTGGGCTTGTCGACTTCACCGGCAACACGATCGAGTGGTTTGGTGATGTCGTCGTGGTGATCCCAATCGGTGTGGTAGAGCTGCACGAAGCGGACACCGCGCTCGACCAGACGGCGGGCGAGGAGGCAGTTGTTTGCGTAGGACGCCTTACCGGGCTCGGCACCGTACATTTCGAGAGTTTCTTTCGATTCCTGTTTGAAGTCGATCAACTCCGGCCCGCTGGTTTGCATGCGGTACGCCATTTCGTACTGCGCGATGCGCGTCGAGATTTCCGAGTCGCCAGTCTCTTCGAGCTCCAGTTGGTTCAGGTCACGAATGGCTTCGATGGTGCGGCGCTGCTGTTCGGCGTCGACGCCATGGGGGTTGGAGAGATCGAGAATCGGATCGCCGGCCGAGCGGAAGGGGACGCCCTGATAGGAGGACGGCAGGAAGCCGCTGCCCCACAACGCCGCGCCGCCGCGAGGCCCGCGGGGGCCGGACTGGAGAACGACGTAACCGGGGAGAGATTTGGATTCATTGCCGATGCCGTAAGTGACCCACGCGCCGATGGAAGGTCTGCCGGTGCGCACGGAACCAGTGTTGGCGAAGAGCTTGGCAGGACCGTGGTTGAAGTTTTCCGTCGACACGCCGTGAACCATGGCGAGCTCGTCGGCAACGCCGGCGAGATGCGGGAGCAGGTCGGAGAACCACATCCCGTTGCCGCCAGCCTGCTTGAATATGCGGCGTGTGCCGAGAAGCTTAGGCGGCTCCTTCGAAAAGGTGTCCATGAAGGCAAAGCGTTTGCCCTTCAGGAACGATTCCGGCGTGACTTTACCGTCCCATTTCACGAGTTCCGGTTTGTAGTCGAACAACTCCAGTTGCGTGGGCGCGCCGGCCATGAAGAGGAAGATGACGCGATCGACTTTCGGGGCGTGGTGACGCGCGTTGACCTGCGCCAACAGGCTGTCGGCCATCATGCTGGCGAGCGCGGCTTTGCCGACGCCGAATCCGCATTCGCGGAACAGGTGGCGGCGTGTGACTCTTTGTAGGTATTTGTCTTCCGGATGCATGGAGTTACTCCCGCGTCATGAACTCATCAAGGTTAAGCAGCACGCGCGATACGGCGGTCCAGGCGGCCTGTTCGCTCTTTTCCTTTTGCGCGTCACGTTGCGCGGCGAGGAAGGCGAGCATGCGTTTCGTCTCCGCCGGTTTCATGCCACGTTGCAATACCCGCTCCCACGCGTAGGCGAGTTTACCGGTATCGTCCCGGCTGGCGGCGCCCATAAGGATCCCTTTGGCGAGCATTTCGGCGAATTCGAAATAGGCATCATCGTTCAGCAGAATCAGCGCTTGCAGCGGCGTGTTTGATCGAACGCGGCGTGTGCAGGTGACGGTGCCATCGGGCGCATCGAATGTGATCAAGCCCGGGTGCGCGGCCGATCGCTGAAAATAGGTGTACATTCCGCGGCGGTACTTGTCTTCTCCTTCCGACACCTTCCATTCGCGTTTGACCTGTGTGACGTCGTTGGCACCTTTGGGAATGGGCGGATAGACGCTCGGGCCACCGACCTTATGGCTCAAAAACCCGGTCACCTGCAGCGCTGAATCGCGAATGATTTCGGCATCGAGCCGCAGACGATTCTGACGCGCGAGAAGTTTGTTATAGGGATCGGCCGCCGTGAGTTCCGGACGCGTTTGGGACGATTGCCGGTAAGTTGCACTCATGACGATGGCCTTATGCATACGCTTCATTGTCCATCCGCCGGCCATGAACTCGCTCGCCAGCCAATCAAGGAGTTCCGGATGCGTGGGGCGGTCTCCCATGAGGCCGAAGTCGTTTTCGGTTTCGACAATTCCCTTCCCGAAATATTGCTGCCAGATGCGGTTCATCGTCACGCGGGCGGTGAGGGGGTTGCTTGAGTCGACGAGCCACTTGGCGAGGTCGAGGCGGTTGGGCACGGGATTCGGATTCTTCATCGGCGGAAAAACTGCCGGGACATCGGGATGCACGGGGCTGCCGTGACGGGTGAAGTCGCCGCCGAGGTGGATGTAGTGCTGACGAGGCGAGGCGAGGTCGCGCATGATCATGGTTCGCTGCACTTGGGGCTTTTTACGGCGCAACTGATTGAGCTCCTTGCGGAGTTCCATGAGCTTGGGATCCTTGTCCCCTTCCTGCGTGAGCGTCTCCTGATGTTTGCGGATGCGTAGTTCCACGTCCTGGATGTCAGCGTCCCATTTCGCCAGCGCGGCGATCTCGTCCGGCGTACCCATTTCAAGGAACGGCTTATTGAAGAACTTACGGTCGGCTTCCTTATCTACTTCGTCGATATTATTCAGGAACGCGAAGATCTGATAGTGCTCACGCTGGGAGATGGGATCGTACTTGTGATCGTGACAACGCGCGCAGCCGAGCGTGAGACCGAGCCAGACGGCGCCCGTGGTTTGTACGCGATCGGCAACGGCTTCAACGCGGTACTGTTCGAAGTCGATGCCGCCTTCGTAATTCGAGGGCGTATTGCGGTGGAAGCCGGTGGCGATGAGCTGATCGTTGGTGGGGGTGGGGAGCAGGTCGCCCGCGAGCTGTTCGATGGTGAAGCGGTCGAACGGCATGTCGTCGTTGAGGGCGCGGATCACCCAATCGCGGTAGGGGAAGATGTCGCGGGGAGCGTCGATGGTGTAGCCGTCGGAATCGGCGAAACGGGCGAGATCCAGCCAGTGGCGCGCTTGACGCTCGCCGAAATGCGGGGAGGCGAGAAGTTTGTCGACAAGGCGTTCGTACGCGTCTGCCCGCTTGTCGGCGACGAAGTCCTTCACTTCTTCGGGCGTGGGAGGCAGACCGACGAGATCGAGGCTGACACGGCGAATCAGCGTGGCGCGATCGGTTTCGGGCGATGGCGTCAGATTCTTCTCTTTCAGCTTGGCGAGGACCAACTCGTCGATGCCGCCTACCTGCGGACGCTTCACCGGCTGGAAGGCCCAGTGGGTGGATTTGCGGCGCTTGGCGGCGGCGAATTCGGGAGTGGAAGGAAGGCCGAGCTTCACCCACTGTTCCAGTTTTGCGATCTGCTCGGGCGCGAGCTTGCGGCCGGGCGGCATCTTCAACGCGCCATCCTGGCGGACGGCTTGCAGCATCAGGCTGGTATTGTCGCCGGGTACCGCAGCCGGTCCACGATTGCCGCCCTTGACGATCCCATCGCGGGAATCAAGCGCCAAGCCACTGTTCAGGACGTTGACCGAATGACAACCCTGACAGTTGGCACGCAACAGCGGACGCACCTCTTTATCGAAGAACTCGATATCGGCCGGCGCTTGCGCGAACGCGGCCGCACCGAGCAGAAAACAGATGGCAAGGCGCATGTTGCCATCATCATATCAATGGGAATATGGGGTAGGGGCACCACGGCGGGAACCCCTGTTCCGGTTATCAGGCCGGGGCGCCGAATCGAGCGATCAACTCGCTCTCCGCCCGATACCAGTCTTCGTCCGGCGAGCCCATCGGACAACCTCGCTCGATCCAGGAGAGGTAGGCGCGTTCTTCGATTTCGCGCGCGTCGAGCGCGTGTTGGGCAAGCGTGGAACCGTTAACAACTTGAACCGCAACTTTCGGCGCGGCCTTGCGGCGCGGCGCCGCGGCTTTTACGGGTTTTGCTTCGACGGAAGCGGTGACAACTTTCTTCCGCGTGGTTTTTACAACGGGAACGCTAGCAATAGCAGCCTCGTTCAAAGACTTTCTGGGCATATACGGTCACTCCTGATTTTGGGGGGATGAGAAATCGAATCACTACGGGGTAGCGAGGAGGAACGAGCTCTCAGTTTATTTTACTAGAGTTCCGAGTTACGGTGCAGTTACGCTGGACCTATGCGCGGAAGGCCGCTGGCGATACTCGCCGCAGTGCCGTTATTTTATCCGGACGTGCTGCCGATTCTGGAGCGGCGCTGCCAATCGTGCCACCGCGCCGGCGAGGCGGCACCGATGGCCCTGGAGACCTATGAGCAGGCGCGTCCGTATGCCCGCGCGATTCGGGACGCGGTGCTGCGTCACACGATGCCGCCGTGGTTTGCGCGGTCGGAACCGGGTGTCTTCGCAAACGATCCCCGGCTCACCGCCGCCGAGATCTCGACGCTCCGGCAGTGGGCCGAAGGCGGTGCGCCCGCCGGGCGGCCAACCGCTCCCAGGCGGCAATGGACGGAGGGATGGCGAATTGGCACGCCGGATGTGGTGATCGAAATGTCCAAGGCGGCGCAGGTGCCGGCGGAAGGTGAAGTGGAGTATCAGCACGTGATCGTGCCGTCGGGCTTCACGGAGGATATGTGGGTTGCGGCGCTTGAGGTGCGGCCTGACAGCCGCGCGCACGTGCATCATGCGGTGGTCTTTGTACGGCCGCCGAAATCGGTGTGGTTGCGGGCGAAGCCGGTGGACGAGTTATTCACGGCGAAAGGGCAGGCGCTGGAGGGATTGTCGACACTGGACGAAGTGATCGCAGCGTACCTTCCCGGAGCGGAGCCGCATGTCTTTCCGCCAGGCCATGCAAAGTTGATTCCCGCCGGAAGCGACCTGATCTTTCAGATCCACTACACGACGAATGGAAAGGCGAGCACGGACCGGACGCGGATTGGGCTGGTGATGGCGAAGGAGAAGCCCTCGGTGCGTGTCTATTCGGCGGCCATCGCCCAGGGCAACTTCACGATTCCTCCGAATGCGGCGGCACATCGCGTTGAAGCGTCGTTCACCGTCCACACGGCAACGGAGGTATATGCATTGGCGCCGCACATGCATTTGCGCGGGAAGTCGATGCGGGTCCGCGCTGTAGATGCGGACGAGACGGAACGCTTGCTGCTTGACGTGCCGCGCTACGACTTTTACTGGCAGCTTGTCTACCGGCCGGTGAAACCGGTGCCGCTGCCGCGCGGCTCACGACTGGTTGTGGAAGCGGTGTTTGACAACTCGTCCGCGAACCCGCGGAATCCCGATCCGCTGGCCACCGTGCGCTGGGGCGAGCAGAGCCGGGAGGAGATGGCCGTTTGCTTCATTGACTTCCTGCTTCCCGTGCCGATTTCTCCGAATGAATTGTTCCGGGCGCCGCGGTTGGGGCGGTAGGAGCCGGTGGGCGGCTCTCCGGGGTCCGCGTGGAATGGCTAACGCAACATGCGGCGTTTCGCGCTGGGGCAACGACGATACGAGACCTGCAGGCCGCGCACGGCAAGATGACCGAAGAGAATTGGTGGAATATCGAGGGTTTTCTGCGCCGGTCGTGGCGGTCGCTGCACTCCGGCGCACAGTGAGGATTTCTGTATACTCTTCGCATGCGCAGCGCGATCGTGTTCTGCCTCCTTTCCACCGGCTGTGCAAGCGTCCAGGAAGGCTACCGCAAGAGTTTTGACACGAGCTTTATGAAGAGTTGCCTCTCGTCAGCCCAAGGAAAGGGTGCGACAGAGAGACAGGCAAAGACCTACTGTGAATGCGCCCTGAAACGGGTGAATAGCGGAGAGGCCATTGAAAAGGCCGCCGAGGAGTGCAAAAAGGGGCTTTAGCCGCGCCGCATCGCCAGATAGCGCACGCACACCGGGACCGGCGCCTTGACCGGCGGGCCCGCTGGGTCGAGCGCGCCGGTCGACTGGTTGATACGGAAGAGAACGAGCGAATCGGAATTCTGATTGGCGGCGATGAGAAACTGCCCTGTGGGATCGATGGCAAAGTTCCGGGGAATGGCGCCTTGGGTGGATTTGTGCTCCACGGATTTCAGTTTCCCCGTGGCGGTGTCCACCTGGAAAACAGCGATGGTGTTGTGACCGCGGTTGGAGCCGTACACGAAGCGGCCGTTCGGATGGGCTACGACTTCGGCGGTGGAATAGCCACGCTGGACCGGCACGGGCAATGTAGTGACCGTTTCGATCTCGCTGAGCGTCCCCTTTTTGGCGTCCCAATGGAATGCCGTCACCGAGCAGGCCATCTCATTGATGACGTAAGCGTACTTTCCGGACGGGTGGAACGAAAAATGACGGGGGCCGGAGCCGGGCTTGACTTTGGTGAAGGCAGGCTCGTTGGGAGTCATGGCGCCGGTTCCGGAATTGAAATTGTAGACCTTCACCTGGTCAAGGCCGAGGTCGGCGACGATGACATGTTTGTTCTGGTGGTCGAAATTGACGGAGTGGGCGTGAGGAGTGGTCTGCCGGCCGGGGTCGACGCTGGAGCCGGAGTGCTGGTGGAAGGCTGTGCGTTCCCCGAGCTTGCCGTTGCTGCCGATGGCGAATGCTGCGCAGCTTCCCGAGCCGTAATTGGCTAAGACGGCGAATTTGCCATTGCGGCTGATGTTGACGTGGCACGTGGAAGTGCCGCCCGCGGCGACAACGTTCAGCCTTTCGAGCTTGCCGGAGGCGTGGTCGATTTTGAACGCGTTGAGCGAACCACTGGCTTGACCCTGAAACTTGTCGAGCTCGCCGCAGGCGTACACGTAGTTGCCGGAGGGATGAATGGCGAGGAAGGAGGGATTCTCGGTTTCGGCGGCGAGGCCTTCCGGAGTCAGCGTTCCGGCCGCGGTGTCGAGGACAAAGGTATAGATGCCTTTGCTGTCCCTGCGTGTGTAGGTTCCGACATAGACTCGGAATTTTCCTGGGCCCGTCTTCGCCGCGAGCGCACCTGCGCCCAACAAACCGACAAATCCTCTACGCGAAAGCATTGATCATCTCCTCTGGTGAATGGCCGAACCTAGAACAGGCGCTCCTGTTTGCGGAGGGTGCCGAAACTGCCGATGTTCGCCACCGAGAACGATACCAGAAACTGGTTCTCATTGCGCGTTCCGAAACTGAACCGCCGGTGCTGGAAGGACAGCCCACAGCAGTCGGAGGTGTAGCTGATCTCGGTGGTGGCGTACTGCAGAATGTTGATTCGGTAATCGTAGACGGCGTTGAACCCAGCGCGCCAGCCGGGCTTGCCCTCAACACCCCATCCAACGCGCGCCAGCAACTGATTCGCATTCGGCGAAATGCCCTGGGCGCCGCGAACCTGATTGTGGCCGACGGCGCCGCTGTACTTCTGCTTGATCCGGAAGTCGGCGGTGATGGAGGAGTTGGACATGCGGGGGAACAGCGGGTCGTAATCGGTTCGCCATTCGAGGGCGGTGCTCGGCAGGGGTTTCAGCCGGAGCGCGGAAACGATGGGGGAGTAGTTTCGCGGTCCGTTGAAGAAGGCGTAGCCAGTCAAGCCAATGGTGGAGGCGAAGACGTTGCGTTGCCCGGCGACGACCGCGCCGCCGAAGGTCGGATCGAAATACCGGCGCTGCCAGACCTGCCAGGTGAGGATCTCTTCGATCTGGTCGCCGCGCTTCGCGTAGAGACGGTTGATGATCGCGATTTCGCCCTCTGACGTGTTGTTGAGAATGTCGATCTCGTCGAGTCGCAGAGTTTCGAGAAAATGACTGACGCCGTCCACGCGTCGATAGCCGAGACGGGTCTCGATGACGTGTTTGAGTTTCCCACCGATCCATTTTGGCGCATCGAAAGTTTTTTCTAATGAAGGAGTTACGATGTCAACATTCACATCAGACGCGAAGCGATTGAGGTTTTGGCCGGAGACCTGGAAGGTAGTTGGGTCGCGCCGTGCACCGTAGGCGGTGCCATGAAGTGTTATCGAAGGTAATATGCGGAATCCTTTTAAATCTAACGCAGTTGATATTCGAGGCGCGGCATCTAGCCGCTCGGTGAAGGAGCGGGTCTCAAACAGGAGTTGTTGGCGGCGGAAGAAGCCGGCACTAGTTTCCATGGAGAACCAGACCGGCAGAACCTTCTTGCTGATGCGGCGGTCGCGGGCGTAAAACTCGAAACTCGGGAGCTTACGAATGACGATCTGGTCGACCTCGCGGCTGCCCTGGAAAAGCTGATGGCGGGAAATGACGGCGTGGAAGGAGTAGTTCGACCAGGACTTCGTGACGTAGCCTATGGAGTTAACCTCGGAGAAGATTGCCTCATTAAAGCTTTGCGTGAAGGCTTGCCGAAAAAGAAATGAAGACAAGTAGTTTATGTTTGCAAAGCCTTTCCATCCATCGCCGATATCGGACTTCGCGGAGATGTGGTATTGATAGCCGCCTTCCTTGAACCGGGTCCCGTCGTCCTGTAGGCGGCCACGGTCATTGACGCCGTAGAGGGTAAACCCGAACTCGGTTCCGGCGCGAGGCTTGCCGCGGAAATCGATCTCGTGCGACATACCGCGCTGGGTGAAAATGCGCGCCCGGTACATGGCGTCGTAGCTTCTATTGATCGCCCAGAAATAGCCGAGCCCGTACATCCATCCGAGCCGCGTGCTCCGTCCCGCATTGGGGGTCAGGAAGCCGCTGCGGCGCGGTTCTTCCTCCAATGATTTGTAGAAAACTGGTGTATATAGAATAGGTATACGACGAACTTTAAAGTAAGACTTGTAGGCCAGCGCGCGATCGCCCGGGATGATGTCGAACTTTGGCCCGGTTAGCCGCCACCAGGGCTTTGGGATTTTGCAGTTCGTGACAAAACCATCGTAGAGGATGTAGCGATGCTTGATCTTTTCCGCCCAGCGGCCCTGAAAAACAAATGGATTAGCGGTCATGAGCAAACCGGGGCGATAGTCCACTTTTGCAGGTGCAGAACCCTTTATTTCATAGAATCTTCCATTCTCTTCCTTCAAGTTATACTCCATGCGAACCGCGGAGAGTTTTTCGCCGTTCGTGAAGTTTTCGAAGGTGACGTTCCCGCGAGCTTCCGCATCGCCCGTCTGCTCGTTGTAATCGATCTCATCCGCCGTCAGGAGCATCTCCGTGGTTTCGAGGCGGGCGGCAACACGGAGCTTGCGGATCGGGCCATCCATCTCCTGCCGAAGGACGGCGGATGTGATTATCTCGTCGGGCGCCGGGGCATTGGGTCGAGTCGGGGCGGTAGATTTTACGTGGGCCACTGGAGGTGGGGGAACCACCGGGGTTGGCCTAGGGATAATCTGCGCCGATAGGATGTTGACTAGTACCGTAAAGAAAACGCAAACTGCCCCCGATAATGAGGGGAGAGTCGTAAGAAGAAAAGTCGAGGGGATAGGACAAAAGTGCTTGAAAAATAAAGGACTAGTGTTACAGTATCTGAAAGGGTACGGTCTAGGCCATTGGTCCTGTACAGATGGTTCCAAACCGTGAGTATTGGAAGGATGGCTCAACCCTGCAACGCTAGCACGGACCTGAAAACCGAGGCAACCAAATGATCTGCTCCCGATGCGCTCATTGGAATAACGAAGACGACCACCGCTGTGCGAAGTGTGCGGCGAGATTGAGCGACCGTCAGGTCGAGTCGGCATTTCACAGCCAGGGCGCTTTGGCGATGCAGCCCCTGGCGAGGGAATCGGCAACGGCGCTATTGGAGGCGCCTCCGGCTATCGAGCCCGAGCGAGAGACGAAGCCGCGGATGCCGCGCTACGTCACCTCTCTGCAGCAGTCCTTGTTCGCATTGCGGGAAGCCGGGAAGATTGTTTCGATCGATGGAGAGGAGGCCGCGCCGCGGCCGGCGAAACGCCCGCCCATCCCTTACAAGAGGCGGCAGCCCACGGCATCCTATTTGCCGCAACAGGGAGTGTTGGAGTTCGTACCCATGGCAGTTCCTCAGGCACGTAAGCTGGCGACATCGGTGGATGCGCGCATCTTCTGTGAGCATGAAGTGGCGTCTGTGCCGCACCGGATGTTCGCGGCGCTGTACGACCTTGGAATAATCGGCACGATGGTGATCGCGTTCCTGGGCCTGCTGTATTGGGGATGCGACGATTTAGGCGCCGCGTTGTCCGATCCTGTGAGCGCGGCGGTGATGGCGTCCGGCGTCGTGTTGATCGGGCTGCTGTATCACACGGTATTTCTTGCGGTACGCGGACAAACGCCGGGCATGCAGTTCGCCGGGCTGCGGCTGGTGGACTTCGATGGACGCGAGACAAGCGACGAGCAGTTGCAGATGCGCATTTTCGGCGCGTTCGTCAGCGTGCTTCCTGCCGGTCTGGGGCTGCTTTGGGCGCTGGTGGACGAAGAAAGCCTGACCTGGCAGGATCATATCTCGCATACGTTCCCGACGCCAATCGCCACAGAGTAACGCCGCGCGGTACCCTGTACTAAGTAGCCCAATGCCCTTTCCTGCCTATCCCTTCGCGGGAATTGAGGAGGCGATTGCCGATTTTCGCGAAGGAAAGATGCTCGTCGTTGTAGACGACGAAGACCGAGAGAACGAGGGCGATCTCACGATCGCCGCGGAGAAGATCACACCCGAAGTCATCAATTTCATGGCGGTGCGTGGACGCGGACTGATCTGTCTCGCGATGAGCTCGGAGAAGTGCGACGCGTTGAATCTGCCTCTGATGTCGCCGAACAATACGTCGCGGTTTGGCACGGCGTTCACCGAGTCGATTGACGCGGCGGCGGGCGTGACGACGGGTATTTCGGCGGCCGACAGGGCGCTCACGATTCAAGTCGCGATGCGGCCGGATGCAAAACCGTCGGACCTGGCGCGGCCGGGACATATGTTCCCCCTGCGGGCCAAACAGGGCGGTGTGCTGGTTCGAGCCGGGCAGACAGAGGCGGCGGTGGACCTGGCCCGGTTGGCCGGTTTGGGACCGGGTGGGGTGATTTGCGAAGTCATGAACGAAGATGGGACCATGGCGCGCGTCCCGGAGTTGCAGGAGTTCGCCGAGCGGCACGGCATCAAGATGATTTCGGTGGCGCAACTGATCCGCTACCGGTTGCGGAACGAACGGTTTCTGCTGCGGAAGGGCGAGGGACGGGTGCGCACCAGGCACGGCGAGTTCAAGCTCATCACATACCATTCGCCAATCCAGCCCTTGATTCACTCCGCGCTGGTGATGGGGGACCTGGCGCATTCGCAGAACGTGCTGGTGCGCATGCACGCGCATTGCGCCTATGGGAACATTTTCGGCTCGGTGGAACACGATGGTGCGGAACTTGTAGACCGGTCGCTTGCGATGATCGCGCGGGAAGGTACGGGCGTTCTTGTTTATCTGCACCAGAACTCGGAAGGGATGCGATTTACACTCCAGCCCGATGGGTCGACATTGATCGAGCCTCGAACACGCGGTCCGCAGGTGATTGCCACCGCCGACGGTACGCAGGTTATGCACGAGGCGGGCATCGGCTCGCAGATCCTGGCCGACCTGGGGCTGCACAGCATCCGGCTACTTACCAACAATCCGCGTAAGGTTTTGGGCCTAGAAGCGTACGGAATCAAGATAATTGAGCAGGTCCCGATACCTCTCAGCTAGAAAATACGCATAAAAGGTTGGAACACTTGCGCAAGCGAGACCGTTTATAGAAACGAAGGAGTTCTTACAGATCATGCGTTTGCAGCCAGTCCTCTTGTCCGTATTGCTTTCCGCTTCAGCCGCTCTCGCGGCGGATTCGGCACTTCTCAATCTGGTGATGCCAGAGGCGCGGATGGTGGCGGGGATCGACGTCGAACGCGCACGGGATTCGTTTCTGGGCCGGAAGATGCTTGAGCAAATCGATTCCGGGAAAGACGGAGAATTCGCGAAGTTTGTCGCGATGACCGGGTTCGATCCGCGCCGGGATTTACGGGAGATCATTTTCGCAACCCCGGATACGAACACCAAGAACCCGCCGGCGCTGATCGTGGTGCGCGGCGCGTTTGACACGAGCAAGATCAACGGCTTTTTGAAGGTTTCCGGCGCCGCGGCGGCGGAGAATCTGGGAGGCATCGATTTCTACACGAAAGCCGACTCCAAAGAAGATATGGGGTTTGCGTTCCTTGACTCCTCGCTGGCAGTGGCAGGAAGCAAAGAGACAGTACGGGCCGCATTGAAACGGCGTGGCGGTTCGGGATCCGCGATGACGGCGGCCACCTATTCCAAGGTTCAGAGCATGAGCCGCGGGAATGACATCTGGATGGTGACATCGATTCCAGTGGCTGAATTATCGAATGCGCTGCCAGGCGGAAAGCATGCGCCCCAGGCAATGATGGGCGGTGACGCGTTCAAGGCGATTGAACAGGCCGCGATGGGTATCCACTTCAGTGCGAACCAGATGGATCTGACAGCCGAGGCCGTTTCGCGCACCGAAAAGGACGCGACGGGCATCGCCGATGTGATCCGGTTCCTTTCGACAATGGTCCAGATGAACCGCGAGAAGCCGGAAGTCAAGGCGTTGGCGGAGGCACTGGACGCGATGAAACTGACGACCGATGCGCGGACGACCCGTTTGACCATTTCGCTGCCAACAGCCGAGATGGAAAAGATGTTCGACCAACGCAGCAAACCGGCGCCGGCAAAGAAGATCTAAGTCCGGTTTACAATTGCGCGAATTAGCGGGGACCTTTGGGTTCCCGCTTTTGTTTTGCTATTCTGCCGCGTATGCTTCGTTATGCGTTTTTGGCAGTCGTAAGTGCGATCGCAACGTTCGCGCAGCCTGTTCCCAAGCAGGACCAGAATCTGAATGCCACGCTTTGGGTACAGGGTTCGGCCGAGTATGCGGCGTTGGCGACGCAAACGTATCGGGCGGCGGGATTGGCGTTGTCGGCAGCACTGGCCGATCCGAATTGGACGGCTGCCTACGAGCAGACCAACGACTTCCGTGGTCTGCCGGCGGCCGTGATTTTGGACCTGGACGAGACCGTCCTCGACAATTCCACGATTCAGGGGCGGTGGATCAAAACGGGCGAACCGTTCACGGAAGCCGCTTTTATGGCCTGGGCGAAAGAGGTGCGCGCCGGCGCGGTGCCTGGCGCCGTCGCCTTTTTACATGTGGCCATCTTGAAGGGAGTTGCTCCGTTCTATATCACGAACCGCCTCTGTAATGCTGGCGATCCCAACGATCCCACGGTGAAAATGCTGAAGGAGTTGCGGATTCCCTTCTCGCCGGAGCGGCTGTTTTGCAAGACTGCGGGCAGCAACAAGACCGACCGGCGGAAGTTGGTGACAGAGAAATACCGCGTGTTGTTGTTGATCGGCGACGACTTCAACGACTTTACGGCAGTGCCGGAGTCCGTTGAGGATCGGGCGAAGCTGCAAAAGTTTTATGAGCCGATGTGGGGTACGAAGTGGTTTGTGCTGCCGAATCCGATGTACGGATCGTGGGAGAGGGCGGTGGGCACTGACCTTGTGAAAAAGTGGAACGCGCTTCGGCCCTGATTTTTCGTGAGAATTTCGGCGGCGCGCAGGCACTACCGTTTTGAGCGTGCCGCAGCCTTACGATCAATCCTTCAAACTACTTGCCGACGACGATCCGCGCGCGGCGCTGGCGGCCTTTGCCGGGATACCGCTGGAGGCGGAGATTGAAGTCGAGCCCGCCGACCGGGAGCTGAACCTTCCTACTTTGCGCGTCGATAACCTGTATCGATGCCGGCAGAACGGGGATGAATTTCTCATTCATTTTGAAGCCGTTTCGCGGTACCGAACGGATGTCCTGGAGCGCCAGACGGAGTATGTGCGGGCGATCATCGCCAAACACAAACTGGCGTGCCGGAGCTACCTGCTGCTGTTGACCGAGAACGGAGTGCCGGACCGGCTGCCGCGGTTTCTGGAGAGCCGGTTCGGGGATTACGGCTCGCGGGTCCGCCTGCGGCCGGTACGGTTATGGCGTATCCCGGCGCAGCGCATTCTACGGCTGCGGCGCTTGTCGCTGGTGCCCTGGACGGCGCTGATGCGGACGGAGGAGCGCGATCTCGAAGAAGCCGCGAGCATTCTGGCGCGGTCGGGGCAAGCGGGGTTGACGGCGCAAATGGCGCTGTTAATGGGCCTTCGATATGGTAAAAAAGAGTTGTTCGAGGAGAGGCTGGCGCATATGACGACGGAAGAGATTATCCAGGACTCCTACTTCTATCAGTGGATCATGGAGAAGGGCGAGAAGCGGGGAGTTTCTGAGGTTTTGACCCACCAACTTACCGCAAAATTCGGCGCGCTCCCGCCGTGGGCCGTAGACCGCCTTACCAATGCCAACGTGGAGACCTTGAACCAGTGGGCTGTAGGAGTGCTCACCGCCGCCACCCTGGAAGACTGCCTGCAGTAGCCGCTGCGGGCCGCTGGTAACCAGCCCTTCATCAGGGCGCCATTATTTCTAAACAATCCTGCGAGAGATTGTTTGGAAGGCGCTTTCCTTGCCCCCGTTGCTAAACTGGAAGATTCCGCATGGAACTCGACAAAATCTATGAGCCGCAGCGGTTTGAGCCGCATTGGGCCGAATGGTGGGAAAGCTCTGGCATCTTTCAAGCCGATCCCGCCAAACCGGGCCGTCCCTTCTCCCTTGCTATTCCCCCGCCTAACGTAACGGGCTCGCTGCACATCGGCCACATGATCGGCCATACGGAGATGGACATGATCATCCGGTATCACCGGATGCTGGGCGACAACACGCTCTGGATTCCGGGAACCGACCACGCCGGCATCGCCACGCAGATGGTGGTGGAACGCGAACTGGCCAAGGAGGGGCTCACTCGCTTCGACCTTGGCCGGGAGAAATTCGAGGCGAAAGTTTGGGAGTGGAAGGCGCAGTACGGTGGCAATATCGAGCGCCAGATGCGCAAAATCGGCGACTCCGTCGATTGGAGGCGCAACCGCTTCACGCTCGACCCGGGCCTCTCCCGCGCCGTGCGGGAGATCTTCGTGCGCCTCTACGAAAAGGGCCTCATCTACCGCGGCGAGTACATGGTGAACTGGTGTCCGCGATGCCGCACCGCACTCTCAGATCTGGAAGTGAACCACGAGGAAATAGCGGGGAGCCTGTGGGAGATCCGCTATCCAGTGAAGGATCAGCCCGGACGTTTTCTCACCGTCGCCACAACCCGTCCGGAAACGATGCTCGGCGATACTGCCGTCGCAATCAACGCACGCGACGAGCGGTATCTCGACCTCCACGGCAAGACCGTTATCCTGCCCCTTACAGGCCGCGAAATTCCGATCATTCTCGACGACATGGCCGATCCCGAATTCGGCACCGGTGTTGTGAAAATCACGCCCGCGCACGACCCGAACGACTTCGAAGCCGGAAAGCGGCATAATCTGCCGCACGTGCGCGTCATTGACGACACCGCCGCGATGACTGCGGAAGCGGGCCCCGCCTACGCCGGTATGGACCGGTTCGACGCAAGGAAAAAGATCCTCGCCGATCTCGAAGCACAGGGCTTGCTCGCCGCCACCAAACCGCACAACCTTCCAGTCAGCTTGTGCCAGCGCTGCAGCACGATCGTCGAACCGCTTGTTTCCAAACAGTGGTTCGTGAAGATGGAACCGCTCGCGAAACCCGCCATCGAGTGCGTGGAAGACGGCCGCATTCAATTCATCCCCGAGAACTGGGCGCACACCTACTTCCATTGGATGCGGAACATCCGCGACTGGTGTATCTCGCGCCAACTCTGGTGGGGCCATCGCATCCCGGCATGGCATTGCGCCGATTGTGGCGGCATTACGGTGAGCCGCGAAACCCCGGCGGCTTGCGAGAAGTGCCAGTCGGTGAAGATTACACAGGATCCCGACGTGCTCGATACCTGGTTCAGCTCGGGTTTGTGGCCGTTTTCGACGCTTGGCTGGCCCGACCAGACGGAAGACCTGAAGAAGTATTATCCGACGTCCCTCCTCATCACCGGCTTCGACATCATCTTCTTCTGGGTGGCGCGGATGATCGTGATGGGCCTGGAATGCACGGGCGAGGTCCCGTTCCGTCAGGTTTACATCCACGGCCTGGTGCGCGATGCCGAACGCCAGAAGATGTCGAAAACCAAGGGCAACGTGATCGACCCGCTCGAAGTGACGGAGAAATACGGCACGGACGCGGTGCGCATGTCGTTGGTGCTGGCGGCGCCCCCGGGAACCGACATCATTTCGAGCGAAGACCGCATGCAGGCGGCGCGGTCATTCGCCAACAAGATCTGGAACGCGGCCCGTTTCCTGGTCCTCAACCTGGAACGCGCCGGAGCCGAGCCTTGGGCACCCGAAGAAAAAATTTCGTATGTCCCCGAAGCCATCGACGGCACCGTGGCGCTCGAGGACCGTTGGATCTTCTCCTCGCTCAACGCCTGCGCCGGCGAGGTGAACAAGGCCATCGCCTCCTACCGTTTCCACGAAGCGGCCCACATTCTCTGGCACTTCTTCTGGGACGATTTCTGCGACTGGTACATCGAGATGAAAAAGCTGCGATTCCGCGAGGGATCCGGGCTCGACGCGAACTGGCGCAACATTCTTACGGTGTTCGAAACGTCGCTTCGGCTGCTGCACCCCGCGATGCCGTTCATCACAGAGGAGTTGTGGCAGCGCTTGTGCAAGGACTCGGCCGGCCGGCCGAAGTCGATCGCGCTCGCGCAGTTCCCGCAGTACAACGAGGCTGTTCACGACGCGGAAGCTGAACGTTCCTTCGCCATGCTACAGGAGATCATCGGCAACGCCCGTAACTTGCGGGCCGACGCCAAGCTCGACCCCAAGCAACAACTTGATGCCTTCATCTATTGCGGAGGACCCGTGGCCGCGCTGGTCAACGCGCAGAAGGAAGCAGTGGAGCGCCTGGCCAACGTGTCGCTGCAAATGGCCGGACCGGAGGCGGAACGGGAGCGCGGCGCCAAACGATCGACACCGGAATTCGACCTGGTGATCGCGGTTCCGGCGGCGCAACTGGAAAAGCAGCGCGAACGTCTCACAAAAGAGCTCGCCAATTTGCAGGGCGTAATCGCCAACTCGGAAAAGCAGTTGTCGAATGAAGCCTTCATCGCGAAGGCGCCGGACAGGGTGCTCGCCACGCTGCGGGAAAAACTGACCGATTACCGGGCGCAGTTTGAGAAGAGCATGCAAGCGCTGGATGAGCTCAGATCGGAATAAGCGGAATGGAATTCGATGTACGTCACCCTGAGATCATTAACGCCGTGCGCCGTGCGCTGACGGAGGACATCGGCTCCGGGGATTTGACAACGAACGCAACCGTCGCTCCCGACCTGATGGCGACCGGCCGGTTCATCGCGCGGCAGCCGATGACGGTTTGCGGCGTGGAACTGATCGAGCTTATCTTCGAGGAGCTCGGAGGCGTGGATTTTCTCGGCGTTCACTTGGCGAGCGGAGAACGAGCGGCGGCCGGCGACGTGCTTGCGACCGTGCGAGGCAGGGCGCGGACGCTGCTGACCGGAGAGCGCGTTGCCCTGAACTTTCAACAACGGTTGAGCGGGATTGCGACGATGACCCGCCGCCACGCCGACGCTGTCGCCGGCACCGGATGCAAAATACTGGACACGCGGAAAACAACTCCGGGCCTGCGCCGGCTGGAGAAATGGGCAACGGTATGCGGCGGCGCGACGAATCACCGCATCGGACTGTTCGACGCGATTCTCATCAAGAATAATCACGTCACCGCCGCGGGCGGCGTCAGGCAGGCGCTGGAACGTGTGCACGAGGCCGGCGTGCCGGCCGGCGTAGAGGTGGAGATCGAGGTTCGCACACGCGTCGAGTTGGAGGAGGCGCTCACATTCGGAGCCAACCACTTGCTGCTCGACAACCTGACGCCCGACGAAGCCGCGGAATGGATTCATTTCATCGGCGGCCGCGCGAAAGTCGAATTGTCCGGCGGCATGAAGCTGGAACGTCTGCGGGAATACGCCTCGACGGGCGCAGATTTCATCTCCGTGGGAGCGTTGACCCACTCGGCAATCGCAGTCGATATCAACTTCCGCGTCTCCCTGGAAACGGCATGAGTTTCGACATCACTCACGTCCGGGCCGCGCTGCCCGGGCGGCGTGTCGACTATTACGAATCGATCGACTCCACGATGAACGCGGCGGCGGCGATCCGCGAACCTGGCGCGATCGTGGTCGCGAATGAGCAGTCGGCCGGCCAGGGGCGCCATGGACATAGCTGGCATTCCGAGCCCGGAAGTGGATTGTATTTCACCATCGTCCTGGCGCCGCGCCTGGCTGTCGACCTCTTGCCGGTAGTTACACTCGCGCTGGGACTGGCCGTGCAGGAGGCGATTTCCCAAGTGTGCAACGCGCAGGCCGATTTACGTTGGCCGAATGACTTACTGATTGGCAACCGTAAGTGCGCCGGCATCCTGACCCAGCTCGACGGCGACCGCGTGCTCGCCGGAATCGGAGTGAACGTCAATCACTCTTCCCTGCCTCCGGAGATCTCTACCATCGCCACCAGCCTGCGCCTGGCCACCCGGCGCACGCATTCGCGCGAGGAACTCCTCTGCGCCCTGGCCGGAGGCGTGGATCGCATGCTGAACCTGCTTGAGACGGATGGCGCACCTCCCGTTCTCGCTCTATTCACCGTGCAATCCAGCTACGCGCGCGGCCGCCGCGTGCAGGTCGACTTGCCTGGAAAGCCGATCACCGGCACGACGGCCGGACTCACCGCCGACGGCTATCTTCTGCTTGACGGCGATGACGGCAGGCGGCATACCATCTTGGCTGGCGGCGTTCGCCCGGAGATCTGATCCATGCTTCTTGCTCTCGATGTCGGCAACACGAATATCACCATCGGCGCGTTTGAAAATGAGCGTCTGATTGGCCGCTGGCGCCTGCGCACGATCCGCGAACAAACAGCCGATGAGTGGGGCATCCTGCTCCGCAACATCTTCTCGCTCGCCGGCTTGGAGTTGAACAGCGTGCGCGGCATCATTATCTCGAGCGTCGTGCCCGTCATCAACAACATGCTTGCCGAGATGGTGCGGAAGTATTTCGAACGGGAAGCATTCTTTGTGACGCCAGAGACCGATCTCGGCATTCGCGTGCTCTATGACAATCCGCGCGAAGTGGGTGCGGACCGGGTGGTGAACGGAGTTGCCGCCTGGAACCTATATGGCGGCCCGGCCGTCGTCGTAGACCTCGGAACGGCAATTACATTCGATGTCATCTCCCGAAAGGGCGAGTATCTCGGCGGCGTCATCTGCGCGGGAATCGGGATGGCGATCAGCGGGCTTTTCTCGAAAACGGCGCTGCTGCCGATGGTCAATTTTGCCGCTCCGGAGAAAGTGATCGGTACCAACACCATGAGCAGCATCCAGAGCGGGCTCTATTATGGCTCCCTGGGAATGATTGACGGCATACTCTCGCGGCTTGTCGCCGAGCTTGGACCGGAGACGGCACTGATCGCCACCGGCGGCAACGCGACCCTGATTCGCGAAGGTTCGCAGCTTATTCAGCACGTCGACGAGGACCTGACTCTGAAAGGACTGCGTCTGATTTGGGAGCGAACGCCCAGGAGATGAGCGACGCGCGGGAAAAGACGAGCGGCGCTCCGGAAAACTGGGCCGGGAACTACTTCAACTACTTCACCGAAGTGGAAGAGCACTTCCAGAAGGCGCGCGGCACCAGCCTGTTTCTGATGTCGCCATTGGATTGGGCGTTGGTGGAAGGATGGAAAAATACCGGCGTGCCTTTGGAGGCCGTGCTTCGCGGCATCGACGACTCATTTGAGAAATACCGTTCCCGAAAGAAGAAGACCGCCCAGCAGGTCAACTCGTTGTCTTATTGCGCTCAAGCCGTGACGAAGGCAGCCGAAGAAATGTTGAACAACCGCGTGCCGAGGAAGGTGGCGCCGACAGCGGAAGAATCGCTTCCCAACGAACAGTTGCGCGCAGCCCTGGAGAGCCGCATACCGGAGCTCGATGCGAATGGCTTCTCCACACAGGCGGCCGCCGTGCGGCGAATCGTCGCCGAGTTCGCTGCACATCACCAGAACCTCGAAGAGCTCGAACAGCAGCTCAGCGCGATCGAAGAGAAGATCCTCGCGCAGGCCAGGGCCGCGCAGACGGAGGAGCAACTGCTCGCCGCGCGGCGCGATCTCGATAATGAGTTGCGGCCCCACCGCGGCAGGCTTTCCGCGGCCGAACTGGCGATGCTCGAAAAGAGCTTTTTGGACCGCCGTCTCTTCGATCGCATTGGCGTCCGCCGCCTCAGTTTGTTCTTCCTGCTATAGGCCGGCCATTTGTTCGATAATGGAAAATTGACCTGCAACAGAAGACCGTTCAGATCATCTATAGTGGTGATCCATGTCCAAGTCAAAACCGAAAAGCTTGACAGGCAAACAGGAGACTCCCATTTCCAAGTCCAACCCGGCTAAAGCGGGCTCATCCGATACTCAATTGACCGCCTTCGATAAGGCGATGAAGTTCTTCCACAAGCGAGATTTTCAAGGCGCGCTGCCGCTCTTTGAGGACGCTTCCAAGGGCACGGATGTATCCATCGCGCACACGGCGCAGCTTCACGCGCGCATGTGCCGCCAGCGGCTGGAGCGTGACTCGCCGCAGTTAAAAACGTCGGAAGACAACTATGCCTACGGACTGGCCCTGGCCAATCGCCGCGAATTGAACGGCGCCGAGCAGTACCTCCAGCGCGCCCTGCAATTGGCGCCGCGCGGGGATCATATCCTTTACACCCTGGCGCTCGTGAAAGGGCTGCAGGGAGACATCTCTTCGGCGGCCGGATTCCTGTCGCGCGCCATCGATATTCAACCGGCCAATCGCTCCACGGCACGCACGGATCCGGACTTCCACGACTTGCTGCACCATCAGCCAATTCGCGATCTTGTCTTCTAATCTCACGTCTTCCGATCTCTACCGGAAGCCCCTTCGCATCGTAGCTATCGGCGGCGGCACCGGACTCTCCGCGTTGCTTCACGGCCTGAAAACCTACGCCGCTCCGGAGCGGCCGATGATCTCCATCACCGCCATCGTCACGGTAACCGACGACGGCGGCAGTTCGGGCCGGTTGCGCCGCGATTTCTCCGTACTTCCTCCCGGCGACATCCGCGCCTGCATGGTCGCGCTGTCGGAAGACGAGACATTGCTCAGCCGTATGTTCCAATACCGTTTTAGGGGCGGCCGCGGGCTGAAAGGCCACAGTTTCGGCAATCTATTCTTAACCGCGCTCACTGACCTTACCGGCGACTTCGCCCATGCCGTGCGGCTGGCTTCCGAGATCCTTGCCTCCCGCGGCGACATCATCCCCTCCACCGCCGAAAACGTCGTGCTGGAAGCGCAGCTCGCCGACGGCCGCGTCATCAAAGGCGAAAGCAACATCAGCAAAAGCCGCAGCCCCATCGAGTGGATTCACATCCTCCCGCGTTCTCCGGAGCCGTTTCGCGAGTCTCTCGAGGCCATCCGCCAGGCCGACTTGATCACACTCGGCCCCGGATCGCTCTTCACCTCCGTCATCCCAAACATGCTCGTGCGGTCGATCCCGCGCGAGATCATCCGCGCAACCGGTGTCCGCGCCTACATGACGAACCTGATGGCGCAACCCGGAGAGACAACAAACTTCACCGCTTCCGACCATGTCCGCGCGATTCTGAAACACTGCGGCGTCGCCGCGAAAAACGCAAGCCGCCTGTTGGACTATGTGGTCGTCAACAATGCCCCGCTCCATAGTGCCGCGCTCAGCCGGTATGCCGCGCAGAAGGCTCTGCCGGTGGAAATGGACATCGAACGGCTGCAGTCCATGGGCTTGCGCGTACTGGAAGCCAACCTCGCCGAAAGCGATCCCAAAATCCGCCACAGTCCCAGCCGCACCGCGGAACTCGTCCTGAAACTGGCGCGCCTCGGCCGGCGCCGGCGCCAACTCATGGCCAGCGCCGCTGCGCGAACATAGACAGTAGCATCCATGCCGTCCTCCCTCTCCGTTGTTATCCTTGCCGCCGGATTCGGCACTCGCATGAAGTCGCGGACCACGAAGGTTCTGCACCACGCCGGCGGGTTGACGCTCATCGAACACGTCGTTCGCACCGCGTTGACGATTGCGCCGCCCGATCGCATCGTCACCGTCGTCGGCCATCAGGGAGACCGCGTTGCGGAAGCGATTGCTCCGTACGGCATTCGCACCGCGCTGCAGGACGCACCACTCGGGACTGGCCATGCCTTGCGCTGCGCCCGCGAATCCGCTCCCGCCGGCGGCCAGCTCGTTGTGTTGTACGGCGACGTTCCTCTGCTCTCGGAAGCGACACTCGCGCGCCTCATCATGCAGCAGACGTCGGGAAGCGCCGCGGCCACGGTGTTAACGGCGATTCTCAACGATCCCGCCGCCTATGGACGAATTATTCGAGGCGAAGACGGCGGCGTGGAAGCGATCGTCGAATACAAAGCCGCGAGTGATGCGCAGCGCGCCATCAACGAGATCAACTCCGGTATCTATTGCTTCGATGCCGCTCTGCTCTGGAAACATATCGACTCCATCACCACAAACAATCCGGCCGGCGAGTTCTATCTCACCGACATGGTCGAGATCCTGCGCGCCAATGGGCATCGCGTGGAGGGTCAGGTTATGACCGACTCCTCGGAACTCCTGGGTATCAACACCAAAGTGGAACTGGCCGAAGTCGACCGCCTGTTCCGCGCCCGCAAGGCAGCGCAGTTGATGCTCGATGGGGTCACCATCGAGCGGCCGGAGACCGTCTCGATCGACCTGGATGTCCTAATAGGCGCGGATACAGTCGTAGAACCCAATGTCCGCATCCTCGGCAAATCCGTTATCGGGGCAAACACACGGATCGGCACCGGTACGGTAATCTCCAACTCCGCCATTGCGGACGCCGTAACGGTCGAACCCTATTGCGTCATCGACGACTCCGCCATCGGCGAAGAGTCCCGCATCGGCCCCTTTGCACGGCTGCGGCTGAAGAACCGCGTCGGCGCGCACGTGCATATCGGTAACTTCGTCGAGTTGAAGAATACCGCGATGGCCGATGGAGCGAAGGCCAACCACCTTGCCTATCTCGGCGACTCCGAGGTCGGAGCAAAGACAAATATCGGTGCCGGGACCATTACTTGCAATTACGACGGGAAATTGAAGCATCGCACCAACATCGGCGCCGGTGTGTTCGTGGGCAGCAACGCAACGTTGGTCGCCCCCGTGACGCTGGAAGACGGAAGCTACATCGCGGCAGGCTCCGTTATTACGGAGCAGGTTCCGGGCGGCGCGCTGGCCATTGCGCGCGGGCGCCAATCCAATAAAGAAGGATGGGTGGCGAAAAAAAAGGGCGGCTAGCGCCCAAACTCCCGTTCGATTTCGCGGCGGGCGCGCTCGGCTTCGCGGCGCAGGCGGTCTGCTTCCCGGCGAGCCTCTTCGGCGGCGCGGCGGGCTTCCCATTCCATCTGGCGGGCATCTCGTTCCGCCTCGCGGACGGCGTTCCGGAATTCATTCCGGGCTTCAAAGTGAACTTTCCGCGCCTCGTTCTGCGCCTCCCGGGCCGCGTTACGAATCTCGCGGGCCGCCTCCTGAATCGCCTTGCGTACCTCCCTCTGGGCGTCACACAGTTCGTCCCTAACTTGGCGCCGCTCCCGGAAGGTACAGGCGCTTGTCCCTAAAACCATCAGCAGAATGCCAATAGAGATTCGGATCATAGTCCAGCTCAAATAGCCCTTACGGCGTAACCGGTGCAAATGTTCCCGAAAATTACAATACCAGCATCGGATGGTAAAGATTCGGCAACTTCATCTGTCCGATGGCCACCAATTCCCCGTCCGCCCCCACCGCGCGCACGAACGGCGCCCCGTTTCGCACGCGGAATGGCGACACGTGGAAATCCCGGCCCTGCCGGATGAGCGTGGCCGTGGCAAGGTCGACGCGTTCCAACGGAAAATCAGGTAGGAGATCCACCGCCGGGACGACAGCCTCGGCAAACCGTCCTTCGGCCGCCAAATCCGCCAACTGCTCCAACGTGCGCGACTGTTCAATGGTGAACGAGCCCGCCCGGGTCCGCCGGAGCGACGAAAGATGCGCGCCGCAACCGAACGCGCGGCCTAAGTCGTGTGCGATGCTGCGTACATAGGTGCCGGAAGAACAGTGGATGCGCAAACGCGCCGACGCGTCCTCGCAGTGTGTAAGCTCCAGCGCGAACACAGTCACCGCCACCGGCTCCAACTCCACCGGCTTGTTCTTCCGTTCGAGCTTATACGCCGGTACGCCGTCGATCTTCTTCGCGGAAACGGGAGGCGGCGTCTGTAAGATCTCCCCCCGAAATGCGCTCAGCGCCTGCTCCACCGCGCTTCGGTCCAACGCAACGGATACCGGTTCCGACGTGGCGCGTCCCTCGGCGTCATAGGTGTTCGTGGCGAAACCAAACCGCACTTCCGCGTCATAGACCTTGTCGGCTTTCATCAGGAACTGGCTCAATCGCGTGGCGCGATTCAACACAAGCGGCAACACTCCGGTCGCCATCGGGTCCAGTGTGCCGAGGTGCCCTACCCGGCGCGTCGCGGCGATCCGCCGCATCTTTCCTACTACGTCGTGAGAAGTCCAGCCTTGGGGCTTGTCAACGACAATCACTCCGTCCATCTTCTACCAGCGTATCAGCCCCAGCCGATAAACTAGCAATAGTGCAGGCCGACGAACCCATAGGCAAACTTTACGACGGCCGCATGCTACGGCGCCTGGCCCTCTACCTTAAGCCGTATAGAAGGAGCGTCGCCGCGACGCTTTTCCTTGTCGCGCTGCACGGCCTGTTCGACTCCCTGGGCCCGCTCCTTACTCGTTATGCCGTCGACCGGTACTTCACGCACACTCCCGTCACCGCCCTGCCCTTCGAGTTGCCGGCCGATCCCGCCCGCGGCCTCACGCTTCTCTCCATTGCCTATCTCTCCGTCGTCATTCTCACCTTGATTACTGAATTCGGGATGACGCTGCTCATGAACCGCACCGGCCAATACGCCATGTTCGACCTGCGGCGCGACCTGATGGCCCGGCTCCACCGCCTGGACATCGCTTACTTCGACCGCAATCCCATTGGACGCATCGTCACCCGCGTCACCAGCGACGTGGATATGCTGAACGAGCTGTTCTCTTCGGGACTCGTCGCCATCCTCGGCGATCTGCTCATGTTGCTGTGGCTGCTTGGTATCCTGCTTTCGCTCAGTCCGGGGATGACGCTCATCGTGCTGGCCGCCGCGCCGCTGGTCTTCGCGGCCACCATGCGCTTTCGCGCGGATGTAGCCGGTTCCAACCGCCGCATCCGCACCGCCGTCGCGCGGATCAACGCCTTTTTGCAGGAACACATCAATGGGATGAGCGTGGTGCAGCTCTTCAATCGCGAGTTCCGCAGCCGTCAGGACTTCGCCGCCATTAACCGCGATCATATGGAAGCGTACAAGGACTCGATTCACGCCTACGGCTGGTTCTACCCGGTCGTCGAGTTCCTCAGCATGATGACCCTCGCCGGACTCCTGGTTTATGGCGGTGTCTCCATCCCCGGCGGCGCGGTGTCGCTTGGTACCGTCGTGGCGTTCTTTCAATACGCCATCCGCTTCTTCCGCCCCATCCAGGATTTGAGCGAGAAGTACAACGTGCTGCAAGCCGCTACCGCCGCGGGCGAACGCATCTTCCAGCTCCTCGACACCGTTCCGGCAATCCAGGCTCCGCCATCGCCGGTAGCGATCCCCGCCGGCACCACCATTGCGTTTGAGAATGTCTGGTTCGCCTATAAGGACGAGGACTGGGTTCTCCGCGATGTTAGCCTCACCATCCGGCCGGGCGAGACAATCGCTGTGGTCGGCCATACGGGCGCCGGGAAGACGACGTTGACGAATCTGCTGCTGCGCTTCTATGACGTGCAGCGCGGCCGCATCACGATCGGCGGCGTGGATATCCGGGAGTTTCGTCCGGACGAGTTGCGCGGCCTCTTCAGCGTCGTATTGCAGGATCCGTGGCTATTCACCGGCGACATCCGGTCAAACATTACCTTGGGAACGCCGGGCCTCACCGAGGAGCAGATCCGCCTGGCCGCCCGCCGGGTAAACCTGCTTGCCTTCATTGACTCACTCCCCGGCGGCCTTTCCGAGCAGGTCGCCGAGCGCGGAGCCAACTTCTCCACCGGACAAAAACAGCTCATCAGCTTCGCGCGCGCCCTCGCCCACCAGCCGCAAATCCTGATTCTCGACGAAGCGACCTCGTCCGTGGACACCGAGACCGAAATCCGCATTCGCATCGCCCAGCAGGAGCTTCTCGCGGGCCGGACGGCCATCGTCATCGCCCACCGGCTTTCCACCATCCAGTCCGCAACGCGCATTCTGGTCTTTCACAAGGGCCAATTGCTGGAGGCGGGAACGCACACAGAGTTGCTGGTTCTGCGCGGTATCTACTGGCGTTTGTATGAGTTGCAGTACTCCGCGCACACAGCGAGCTCCTCTAAGGCCGACCTGAGCTGAGGTTCTGGAACCCTACCACCCGCCCGGCAAATCTCTAAGGCAATATGGGCATCCAGACGAGAAGCTCTCCCTAGATACACCGCTCCGGCTTCGTCCGAACATTGGGTATACCAACCCAGATTGGCAGGGAAGGATCCCACTTCGGAGTATTTCGTCATGCGAAATTCTGCACTACTCGTGCTGTATTATCTTACCGGTCTTACGATGCTGGCTCAGGAGCGAGCCATTACCATCGCCGACAAATTGAATGCGGATTCGGAGGGCCAGACCTTCGCGGTGGCTGCTATACAGCCGGATCAACTGAATGTCCAGCAACGCGATGGGAACTGGACGATGTCCCTCCGGGTTTCCAGCCCCGGGGCTGACGGACTACAACTGTTTGTGGAAAACCTCCGGCTCCCCGAAGGCGCCACTTTGACGTTGCGGGGCTTCGACTCGAACGGCGATCTCACGTCTCCATCGGCTATCTATTCTACCGTCGGCCCCTTGAACGGCGATGCGTTCTGGACCGCCGCTGTCCCCGGCTCGGAAGCGCTGCTGGAAGTTGCCTTCGCCGGCGATGCCGTCAGTGACCTGCCCTTCCAGCTAACCAGGATGCGCAACCTGTCCTCGGAAGGACTGGACAAGGCTTCGACGCCGGCCGTTAGTGACGGATTGGCGCGGCCCGAGCTCGAAGGCCAGCGTGGATTCACGCGCTTCCGCGGCGCGGTCGTCCCTTATGAAGTGAAGGACGGCCTTGCCGTCTTCGAAGGCGACATCGTCGTCGGCAGCGCCAGCGACATTCAACCGGTGTCGAGCAAGGACGCCGCCGGCCAACGCCAAAGCCAGGGCATCACCGGCAGCTATTATCGCTGGACCGGCGGTGTCGTCCCCTACGAGATTGATCCGACTCTGCCCAGCCAGTATCGCGTCACCGACGCGATCGCGCATTGGAACAACCTGCTCGCCGGGACGATTACGATCCGGCCCCGCAATGGCGAAGCCTATTACGTACGCTTCGTGAACACCACCAGTTCCGGCACCTGCTCCTCCTACATCGGCAACAACCACATGGCGGCGCAGGCGATCACGCTGGGCAGCGCTTGCAGTACAGGAAACGCCATCCATGAGATCGGCCATGCCGTCGGGCTGTACCATGAGCATACTCGCGAAGATCGCAACACCTACGTCACGATCAATACAGCCAACATCACCTCCGGTTTGAGCTACAACTTCGACCAGGCTATCTCCAGCAGCGATGATATAGGCGCCTACGACTACGGTTCCATCATGCACTACGGCGCCTACGCGTTCTCCTCCAACGGCCTGCCGACAATCGTGACCATTCCCGCCGGAATTTCCATCGGACAGCGCAACGGGCTTTCGTCGGGAGACATCGCGGGAGTCAGGACGATGTATCCTCCGGTGAACACCGTCATCTCCACTGTCGGCGTAACCGTCGGTTCCAATCCGAGCGGCCTGGCGCTGGTGGTTGACGGGGTCGGCGTCGTGGGACCGGTCACCTTCCAATGGACTGCCGGGAGCGCACACACCATATCCGCCCCGAACGTCAGTTACGGCACCTATCGCTACAACTTCAAATCGTGGAGCGACGGCGGTGCGCAAACCCACACGATCACCGTGCCGGCCTCGGCCTACACGCTCACGGCGAACTACCAGAAGCAGTATTCCGTGAGCGCCAAGAGCTCGAACACCAGCCTCGGATCGGTCACCAACTCCCCGGCCTCGGCGGATTCGTTCTATAACGAAGGCTCGTCCATTAGCGTCACCGCCTCGCCTATCGGCTATTCCTGCCTCAGCAGTTGGTCCGGTATTATCGCGCCCCCAGGCACACCGGTTCAGGTGACGGTCAATCAGTCCTACGGCATTACCGGAAACTTCCAAACCGGCAGCATCACGGCGGCTCCCACCGCGTTCACTTTCCCTGCTATTGGCGGCACCGGGTCCATCTCGGTGACGTCAAACAGTGGATGCGCGTGGAAGGCGGTATCGAACGACAAGTTCATCACGATTACTTCCGGCGCCTCCGGTGCGGGCTCAGGCGTCGTCACCTTCTCTGTGGGAAAGAAGAACGGGAACAGGTCGCAGCTTGGCTCGATAACAATCGGCAACACGACAGTTACCGTTAAACAGTAGACACGATCAACGCTAACCAAAAAAAGGCCGCCCTTCGATAGGGGCGGCCTTTCTTTTTCCTGCTCGTTCTAGATTACAATCGTTTCCGGCGCAGCCAGCCTAGTGCTGCCAACCCGGCACCAACAATCGCGTAGGTGGCGGGTTCCGGCACGCCGGGGTCGTCGCCGCCCGGAGGCCCGGGCACGAACGTTCCGCCGACCTTGATGGAATTGCCACCGGACGTGCAGGACGTGGTGGTGCAGATGATTTCCTGTAAATGAATCGCCAAGCCCACCAGACCAAGTGAATCCAGCGCATTAAAGTTGATTGCACTCACGTTTCCAAGGATCTGGAACGTCACGCCGGAGTTGCCGTCAAATCCCGCACTCGGGTTAAGGTTGGTACCCACATCGAAGAGTCCGTTGTACGGGGCAAGCGAAAAGCCATTGGACGATGCAATGGCTGGAGAAGTAAGGGTTATGCCCGAAACCAGCGAAGGATCAAGATTTAGATAGAGATCCTTATACTTTCCGCCCAAAGCGGTGGTCACGGTCACATTGACGCCGGTGTTACCTCCAATGTCGGTAATAGTCACCGTGCCGAAGCTCTGCGGAAACGGAGTACATGCAGTATTAGATAGTACACAATTCAAATCAAACTGAATCCCATAGCCGGGTGTTGACAATGCAAAAAGCATCGCAGCCCCCAGTAGGAGATTCGATACACTCTGTCGCTTCATACTAGCCTCTGATTTATCTTTTTAATTTTGGTCCCCCGCCGTCGATGGGGGGGGCACCAACGGTCTAGAACCGATGATTGTTAAACTACCTCTCGATTCTAGAACGAAAACACTAGGTTTGCAATACATTCATCGTACCAAATATTAACTTAGGTACCGGTACCGGACGCAAAGGGGGGTGTTCTGGTATCCCCCACCCTGCCTCTCGCACTGGAAACCGTTCCACGCTACCGTAAAGTTGTGCGCACTTTCCTCTTACTGCTTTCCTGGGTTCCACTGATCGCCGAGGAGGCGGAGGAACAGCGCCGGGCCCAGTTTCCGCGGATTTACGCCTTATCCGAGCTGGCGCGGTCGGCCCCCTCGGAGTTCGCGGCGGGAGGGCTGCTTCGGCTCCTGGATGCCGGCGCTATCCCAACCCGGGAGTGGAAAATCAGCGTCGCGAATGAGGTGTTAATTCTGGCCAAAACGGCGCGTCATCCCCATCCGCGCCGCGCTGCGCCCGGGATTGTTGCCGTCGACAGCCGCACCGCATTGTGGACAAGCGGTTACGCGGAGCGTCTCGACACACTTTCTCTTTCCCTCCGGGCCATTGACCACCTGCGAAAATGGGATCGCGCCGCGGCCGGCAAGGCGTTCGCCCAGCTTCCCCGCCCCCAGCCGGCTCCATCGGCGTGTAAGGACGCGATGGTGGATGACCTCTCTGCCTGGTATGAAACGGCCGCCGGCCTCGATGCCGATCCGCTGCCTATCATCCAGTCCATACAATCGCCGGGTGAGATCGGTCCCGCCATTGATCTCCTTTTTCATAGCCGCAACACCCCGGAGACTCTCGCTCTATACGCCGGCGCCATCGGTCAGCGGTTAAGCTCCCTTCGCACATCCGAGCGCGAGTTCAATGCCGCCCTGTTTGACGCGCCCGGGAAAGTTCAACACTTGTACTCCGTACTTGTGGCGCGGAACCTGTCGACTGGCGCGCTCGCCGAAGGATGGCGCGCCTGGATGCAGGCCGGTTTGGAAGCGCCAGCGTGCGAAGAGTCGCGGAAACCAGGTTCTCTGCAACAGGCTCGCCAGAAAGCTCTCGATCTGCTAAACCAGACGCTCGCCTCGCCACTTCCGGCCGATCTGCTCAAACCTGCCGGTACCGGAGAAGCCGCCGACACGGGCATCTTCGCGCAGAGTGATGGGACACGCCGGCAGACGGAACTCCTGCGGAAACTAATGTTCGGAAATGGGAGCCGCGGCCTCTCGCCGGCGGAAAAGGACACGCCGGAGTGGCGGGAAACGATGCAAGATTACATCCAGGCGATCGAAGGCCGTACCCGCACCGCGGACGAATCCGATATCGAATACTTCTACCGCCAATCCCAACTCTGGTCAGGCGTCTTGATGGCTTCGCCCGCAGGCCCCGTCCGGGACCGGGCGCTCCAACAGTACATCTCCTTCCTGTTGATCAACGCGCCCCATATCGAGCCCATTGTCTGGTATTCGCAGCTCCGTACGATGACCGAGCTCGGTCGCGGACTGCACGGCGGCGAGTTCACCAAACTGCTACAAGCGCTGCACGCCACCGGGCACCCGGTTCTGCGGCTCTATGCAGAGCTGGAGATGGCCTATCCCACACGCCCCACCGCGAGGCCCAACTAAGCCATGCGCCTTCGCGACGCGGGAATTCCGATAGGCGTGCTCCCCACCGGCCGCAATAACGCCATCACCGATGTCCCCGGTGTGAAAGTTGGCCATGCCACCGTAATTCGTGGCGACCGCATACGCACCGGAGTCACCGCCATTCTTCCACACGCCGGAAATCTCTTTCAACGCAAGGTTCCTGGTGCCGTCCACGTCGGCAACGCATTCGGCAAGCTCATCGGTTCCACCCAGGTCAATGAGCTCGGCGAGATTGAGACCCCGATCCTCCTCACCGCCACGCTCAACGCGTTTCGCGTCGCCGACGCGGTGGTCGACTATATGCTCAGCCTCCCCGGCAACGAGAACGTTCGATCCATCAACCCGCTGGTAGGCGAGACGAATGATGGCGCGCTGAACGACATCCGCGCCCGCGCAGTGGGGCATGACGAAGTGTTCCGCGCCATTCAATCGGCGAAGGACGGAACAGTGGAAGAAGGATCGGTGGGGGCCGGAACCGGGACCATCGCGTTCGGTTGGAAGGGCGGAATCGGAACCTCGTCGCGGCAGGCCGGCGCTCACGTCGTTGGTGTGTTGGTGCAGTCGAATTTCGGCGGAAGGCTCACCATCAACGGCGTCGGCATGGAAGGACTCAACGAGGCCGCCGATAACGACGGCTCGATCATGATCGTCGTCGCCACGGACGCGCCCTGTACACCCAGAAATCTACAGCGGCTCGCCGCGCGAACCATGCTCGGACTCGGCCGCACGGGAGCCGCGGGTTCGAACGGCAGCGGCGATTACGCCATCGCCTTCGGCACCGGCAACTCCGTTCCCGCGTTATCTAACGAAGGCATGTCGCCGCTTTTCGCGGCCGTCATAGAAGCGACGGAAGAAGCCATTCTCAATTCCCTGACACAAGCGGCGGCGATCACTGGAAACGGACGCACCGTGCGGGCCCTGCCGGTCGGCAAAGTGCTCGAACGCCTGCGAAAATAACTACTGGAACGAGCGGCGCAGCCGTATGCCGGCCACGATCAATATCGTGCCCGACATCAGATGAAAAAACCGCTCCGGCACCGGGTCGATCGAGTGGTGCAGGATCTGCGCGATGGTATCGAACATTACAGCCAGAGAATGACCCATGCCGCGCGAACCTTGCTGTTGATGTGCATGTCCAAAAATAAGGGAAAAACCGGACGTCGCACCATAGGAACTCCGTACTCTTAGGTAGTTCTACTTAGGGCATGGCCGATACTGTACCGGAGGTACTGCTCGGCGGCTTTCGATGCCCGTATCTACATACCGATGAATCGATTCAGTCAGGCGTGGTGCACGTCCGCGGGCGCCTGCAGCTTGTTCGCCTGATACCATTTCGACGGATCGGCTTTTAAGCTCTCCACCATGCGGGGCAGCGTCTCGCGCAGCGATTGCCGCGGCTGCCACCCAAACAGTTCGCGGGCTCTGCCGATATCGAGATGGTAATGATCGTCGGCATGATCGATCATCCACGGTTTGATAAAGGGCTCTTCTCCCGGAATCTGTTCTTGGATCCAAGCGCCTGTCTTTGCAGTGCCCTTGGGGATCTCGCGCGTTTCCCACTCTTCGCCATGGATCAGCCGGACCGGCCAAATCCATAACATCTTCACAAAATCGGGCCTCCTGGTCCCGTGCTGCCGGCGCTTACATATAGGGGCAATGGATTCCCGCCGTCTGCCACAGCGAATGCGGCAGCGGCGCAAGGATCAAGCCCAGAATGACAAACGCCGCATAGCCCAGCCATTGCCGGCCGGGAGTGAGCGGCGTCAAATCGTTGAGCGGCGGTGTCGTCCGGCCTGCCAGGAAAAAGACGATGATTGCCCATACAGTGAGACCGGGCCAAACAAAAATTGCCAGCAACAGGAGCGACCACATCGCCACTGCTCCGATCGTGTCGCCTACACGGCGGCCGAATAGGGCATGCGCGATATGTCCTCCATCCAACTGTCCGATAGGCAAGAGGTTCAGCGCCGTTACGAAAAGGCCTAGCCATCCGGCAAACGCAAGCGGACTCAGCCGGAGGACGTGTCCATATTGGAGGGCTTCGCCGAGCGAGAGCTTGGAAACCAGCGCGAACAGCACCGACGAACTGACCGATGCTCCGCCCATGTGCCCGAATGCCGCGGCCGCCTCACCGGGGATCACCTCGGAAGATCTAAGCCCTATGAATAACGCCGGTATGGCCACCACGAGGCCGGCCAGCGGCCCGGCGACCGCAACGTCGAATAGTGCACGCCTGTTCTCCGTGGGTGACCGCATCTGAATGAACGCGCCGAACGTGCCAAGGGCAAAGGGTACTGGAATGAAATACGGCGGCGTCACGCGGATATCGTTGCGGCGGGCGGTGAAATAGTGACCGAGCTCGTGTATTCCTAAGATCGCCAGAAGACCCATCGAATACGGCAATCCAACAGCGAATCTTTCCGGTTCTCGCAAGAGGTTTATGCCCTGGTGCGCCGCGCCGGCAAAGGTTGTTGTCAGGATCGTCAAACAGAAAAGGAGCCAGTGCAGCCAAGGCCGAACCGGCCGCTCCATCGTCGCCTCCTCCACCGGCTTGGGGAGTAACAAAATGGATGCCCCCAACTCCTCGTCTTCCTGAACCATGGGCACCGTACGGCTCGGGAATGCCTGTTTCAGTTTCTGGTATACAGCGGCGGCCGATTCACGCAGGTTTCCCCGGAAGATCTGTACACCCGCCGGCTGCTCGGTGGCGACCCGAATGTCCATGACCTCCCGGACAACCGGTGGCTGCTCCTGCTCTTGCAACATGCGCGGCGCCGGAAGCGGGTGGGGTACCGGAGCCTCAACGGTCCCTTCTAGTATCCGGAGGAGGAACCAGAAACAGAGTAGAAGAAGGAGCCAGAACCAGAGCATCCCCGCATAGAGGCCGCCGCCAGGGAGAAGGAACAAAATCGTCAGTGGCAGTAAAACCACTAGGACCATTAGCAAGTAATACCAAGGGTCTTTGGGCGTGGGTTCTTTCCGTCGATCATTGTCGTCCATCACGTACCTCCTCCACCGAAGCAATAGCTTGCGCGGTGTTCTTTGGACTGCCAGGCGGCCCCGCCGCGGGCAAGGCGCCAGAGTCCTTTCCGTGATCTCCCGGCGATCGGCGAGGATGACCCATTCCGCAGCCTCCCGCTCCGCAACCACCGCGCATCATGCCGCCGCAGGCCCTCATCATGAGGAAGACGAACACAACGACGGCGGCAACCG
Organism: Acidobacteriota bacterium; assembly: GCA_016185425.1. Classification (GTDB taxonomy): domain Bacteria; phylum Acidobacteriota; class Terriglobia; order Bryobacterales; family Bryobacteraceae. The sequence goes on from JACPNQ010000020.1 coordinate 163,155, forward strand.
AAAGCAGTGTCGCCCAGTCCATAGGCGCTGTTCTTTCCCTTCCAGCAAGCGGCCTTCGGTAAATCGCGAAGGGGAGCGCTTACAGCAATATGTGAAGCAATTCTGTAGCCACATGAACAGGCGGCATCTGCTTACGCTACCCCGGCATGAGCCTTTGAGCGCTCAAGATTTAGGAAATGCGATATGATTTTTAGAGCCGCTTCATCTTTTGGGACCAGCAATCGCTTTGGAGCTTCGCATGAATCGAAAGACCTTGTTGTTTACGGTTCTAGCGTGCCTTATGGCCGCTACTACCCTTTCCGCGCAAGAAGTACGCGCCAGCCTGTCCGGTATCGTTTCCGATCCGTCGGGCGCGCCCATTCCCGCCGCGCAGGTAACCGTCACAAACGTCGCAAAAAATACCAAAATTACTACTTCCACCAATGAGAGCGGCCTCTACAGCACCCCGCTTCTCGAACCCACCGCCTACACCGTGACCGTAGAAAAGGATGGCTTCCGCCGCGTAGTCCGCGAAAATATCGTCCTGCAATCGCTGGACAAGGCGCGCCTCGACATCCAATTGCAGATCGGCGCTGTCGCCGACTCGATCACCGTCAACTCCGCCGTCTCCCCGTTGCAAACCGAAACGGCGAACCGCGACACCGCCATCAATAACGAACTCATCGCCAACCTGCCGACGCAGGGCCGCAACCCCTTCCAAATCGCCTGGGCCGCGCCTGGCGTCTTCAAGACGGGCGGGTGGCGCTATCTTCGCTCCTTTGACATCGGCGGCACTACCGGCTTCTCCGTGAATGGCGGACGAAGTGGCGAAAACGAAGTGCTGATGGACGGCATGTCGAATGTCCGCTCTTCCCGCACGGTCATGAATGTCCCGACGATGGAATCCGTTCAGGAATTCAAGGTGCTTGCCAATACCTACGACGCCCAATACGGCCGCACCGGCGGTGGTGTGGTCACCATCGTTACCAAATCCGGGTCCAACCAATTCCATGGCAATTTGTTCGAATATTTCCAGAACGACAAACTCAACGCGAACCAGACTGAGCTGAACGCCGGCGGCATCAGGAAATCGCCGAACAATATCAATGCCTACGGCTTTTTCCTCTCGGGCCCGGTGCTGGTGCCAAGACTCTTTGACGGTCGCAATAAGCTCTTCTGGACACTCTCCTACGAAGCGATGCGCCAACGCTCCGCCGATCCCGGGGTCGTGACTGTGCCAGCGAACGAATGGCGCGGAGGTGATTTCTCTACGCTTCGCAACGCGCAGAATCAGCTCGTTTCGATTTTTGATCCGCTCACGACCGCCGCCGACGGCACGCGCACGGCATTCCCGGGCAACGTCATCCCGCCCAGCCGCGTCAGCCCCATCGCAACGGCGGTGATGAAATTCGTCCCGGGCCCGACTTCCGCCGGCAGCGGTCCCGCACAGGTGAATAACTACCCCTATCCTTCCCGCTGGGTCGCCGATATGTTCCAGTGGTCCGGCCGCCTCGATTATCAGGTGAATGCCAAGAACACCACCAATTTCCGCTATGGCCAGAACCCGTTCAGTGAGTATCGAGGCTTGGTGTTTGTTCGCAATGTGTCCGATTCCAATCCCGCCGAGCCAACGGGAAATGCGCCTTTGTTGCGTAATGGCCGGACGATCGGATTCAATTGGACTTCAACGCTTTCGCCTACCCTTACCTTTGACCTTCGGCTCGGCCTCAATCGTTGGGAGGAATCGTCGGGCAACTCCTACGGCACCGGCTACGACCCCCGCTCTCTGGGCTTCGAAACGAATCTCGCGAGCCAGTTCACACGCCTCGCCTTCCCGCGTTTCGATTTCACGAACAATGCCTATCAGTCAATCGGACCAGGAACACTGACCAGCGCCGGTACGAACGATACTTACACCATCCAGCCGAACTTCAACAAAGTCGTTGGCCGGCACTTCCTGAAGTTTGGCGTGGAAGCTCGCCGCTACAACGACAATTCGCAGAGCCCCGGCCTCGCATCCGGCCAGTACTCGTTTAATAAGAATTGGACGCAGCGCCAATCGAATACTGCAGACGCTACATCCGGCAACGAGTTCGCGACATTCCTGCTCGGTTACCCGTCTTCGGCGATCGTCGATCGCAACATCGATCCGGCCTTCGTTCACTTCTTTTACGCCGGCTTCATCCAGGATGACTTCAAAGTGACCAGCCGGCTTACCTTGAACCTGGGCCTGCGCTGGGATTACGAGTCGCCTGCCTATGAACGATATGACCGCATGGTCCAATCGCTCGACATCAACGCCGCCAGCCCGATCGCCGCGCAAGCCGCCGGCTTGAACCTAAAAGGCGCGGTCAAGTTCGCCAATGTCGGCGGCGCGCCTCGCGGCTCGTTCGCGTCGGACCGGAATAACTGGGCGCCTCGCGCCGGGTTCGCATATCGTATCGGAACCAAGTGGGTAGTCCGCGGCGGCTACGGACTCTACTATCTGGGCCAAAGCGCCACAGGCTCAAACCAGGGCTACAGCCAACGCACGACGGCTGCCGTCACGATCGACAACCTTCGTCCTGCCGTCTCGCTGTCAAACGCCTTCGTCAATCTTCCGGGAGGCCGGTTGCTTGCCGCAGTGGGCAACACGGAGGGTGCGGCGAGTTTTCTCGGTCAGGGGATCAACGTCAACTTCCAGAATCGGCCCCTGCCCTACTCGCACCAGTATTCGTTCGATATCCAACGCGAGCTGCCAGGCGGGATTTTGTTTGAAGCGGCCTACGTCGGCAACCAAACAAAGAAGCTGCCGATCAACGTCAATGCGAATTACGTGCCGGCCAGCGAACTTGGCCGCCGCACGGCCACCGGCGCAATTGACACGGCTTACTACAACACACAGGTGCCGAACCCGATGCGTGGTCTGATTCCGAACAATGCGGCTCTGAACGGCGCGACGATCACACGGCAGGCATTGTTCAACGCCTTCCCGCAGTTCTCGCAAGTGACCATCGGCAACATCCCGTTCGGCCGGCAGCGCTATGACGCGTTTCAACTGAAAGCGACCAAGCGTTTCTCAGCCGGTATGACCTTCCTCGCCAGCTACACTGGCGCGAAGACCCTCGAACAGGTAAGCCTGCTGAACGCACAGGATCTGATCCTCGCCGATCCGATCAACTCACCGCTCGTGAAGCAATCGGCCGATCAGATCGATATTCCGCGCAAGTTCAATCTTGCCGCCGTTTGGGAACTCCCATTCGGCCGAGGCAAGAAGCTCGTGTCCAACATCAACAAGGTCGCCGACTTCTTCATCGGCGGCTGGGAATTGAACGCCAACATCACTTATATGAAGGGCTTCAATATCAACTACCCGAACGCCGCGCAGGTCCAACCGGGCAGCGCCGCGCTCGACAATCCGACAATCGAACGTTACTTCAACACCGGCCTGTGGAACGATGCTAACGGCCGCCGTGTCGGCGCGCAGGAAGCGTTTACACTGCGTACGTTCCCGCTTCGTTTCTCGAACGTGCGCCTCCCTGGCTATCAGAACTGGGATGCGTCCGTCTCGAAGTTCTTCCCCATTCACGAACGTCTCCGCGCACAGTTCCGCTTCGAAGGAGTCAATGCTCTCAACCATCCGTGGTACACAGGCATCGCTTCCGTCGACGTAACCAACGCGCAATTCGGGCGATTGAATCCGACGCAGGGCAACCTGCCCCGTTTCTTGAAGCTTGGTTTGAACTTACAATTCTAATCATGCGCCCGTTCTTCCTGATCGCGCTCTACACCACCATCGCGATCGCGCAGAACCCTTCCCCGGACGCGGCTTTCTTTGAAAGCCGCGTCCGTCCCGTTTTAGCCGCCAAGTGTTGGAGCTGTCACGGCGCCGAGCGGCAGTTCTCCAACCTTCGTCTGGACAATATCGATGGCATTCGCAAAGGCGGCCAGCGCGGCCCGCTATCGGAAACGCTCCTCGCCGCCGTCCGCCACGATGGCGCGCTGAAAATGCCGCCGGGCGGAAAGCTCTCCGCTCCTGAAATCGAAGCGCTCGAAAAATGGGCCGCGCAAGGACTCCAATGGCCCGGCGCTGTAGCTGGGAAAACACAGGCGCCGCACTGGGCCTTTCAGCCGCTATCCCACCCAAAACCCCGGCCAATCGACACTTTTCTGCAATCGAAACTCGCCCTCGCCGATAAACCTACCATCGCCCGCCGGGCCGCTTATGTCGTAACCGGAATGCCGCCCTCGCCCGATCTGCTCCATCGTTTCCTCGACGGAGGCAGTTGGGCTGAGTATATCGATGGCTTGTTGGGCAGTCCGCGCTACGGCGAGCGGTGGGCGCGGCACTGGCTGGACCTGGTCCGCTTCGCCGAGACCTACGGGTATGAGTGGAATTACGAGATTCACGGCGCCTGGCGGTATCGGGACTATTTAATACGAGCGTTTAACTCCGATGTACCCTACGACACGCTAATTCGTGAGCATATTGCCGGTGATTTGTTGCAAAAACCGCGTTTTTCCGACACACAGAACGAATCCGCCCTGGCGACGGCTTTTTTTCGCCTGGGCGAGATGGGGCACGATAACTGCAATCAATTCAGAGAGATACGGACGGACGTCGTCGACAACCAGATCGACACGCTGACCAAAGCATTTCAGGGCCTCACCGTCTCCTGCGCGCGTTGTCATGACCACAAATTTGACCCGATTCCGACCGAGGACTACTACGCGCTCTATGGGATCTTGAACAGCTCCCGCCCAGTCACCCGGACGCTCAACCGCGCCACTCCCCCGAACCTCGAAGAGCTTAAACAGAAGTTGCGGACCGAGCTTGCGACGCTGTGGTTGAAAGAAGTTGCCGATAACGCGAAAGATGTTCCGATCGCGGAATGGCGGAGCGCTTCCCCATCGGTCAGTTTCGCGAATGGGGTTCCGCCGGGCTGGTCTGTCGAGGGACTCGGTATCAGAACGGTGAAGAGCGGCGACTTCGCAATCGCGACGCAAGGCGACGCGGCGATCGAGATAGTTTTCCCGAGCGGACTGGCGACGAACGCGGCGACCGATAAATGGAATGGCACGCTGCGATCGCCGATTCTGCCAAGAGATCAGAAGTTCATCACGTTCGAAATCGCAGGGTCAAAGACCGCGGCAACACGCGTGGTGATGGACCACTGCGTGATTGGCGAGGATCACAAGCTTCTCGACAATGCGCGGCTTCACTTGGAGCGCGTCGCCACACGCAATGACCAGCCGCTGTCCACATACCTCGAAATCAACACGGTAACGGACAATCCGCGCCTCCCCGAGCGCCCCGGAAAGTTCAAAACAAATCCGGCCGAAAGCGTACAGCGCTCCTGGTTCGTTGTGACGAAGGCGTGGTTCCATAGCGACGAAAAAGCGCTGCCGCAAACGGTAGTTCCCGTGCGCACCGATGAAACTTTGCCGGCGGCGATTCGCCGGTGGCGCGATGGACAAGCAACCGATGACGATGCCTTCTGGATCAACTGGGCGATAGAGAACAAACTGCTCTCCAATGACAGGAAGGCAAGCGCTTCGCTCGATCGACTTGTCGCGGAGTATCGGGATCTTGAGTCAAAGCTTGCGGCGCCCGCTGTGGCCAATGCGATGGCCGACATGGACCCGGGCGCGGACTATCCGATTCTGCTTTCGGGTCAGGCGCTGAATCCGGGCCGTCCGGCGCCGCGCCACTTCCTGAGCCTGATGCCGGAGAATCTGCGCAAAGTCGATCCGCGCGGGTCCGGGCGCCTGGAGATGGCCGAGGCGATCGCGAGCCCGGAGAACCCGCTGACGGCGCGCGTGTACGTAAATCGCGTCTGGCATCACGTATTTGGCAGGGGCATTGTCCCTACGACGGATAACTTTGGCCGTTTGGGCGATCCGCCATCGCATCCGGAGTTACTCGATTACCTGGCCGGCGAGTTTATGAAGAACGGCTGGTCCACAAAGAAGTTACTCCGCGAGTTACTACTTACCGACGCCTTCCGGCAGGCAGGCGCGGGCACCGTTCGCCGGCTGGATGCGGAATCGGTGCGGGACACGCTGCTGAGCGTGTCGGGCAGGTTGGACGAAACGATGTTCGGGCCGAGCGTGCAGCCCTACCGCAACCCGCCCACCGACTACCGGCGCCTGTTCCAAGGGCCACTCGACGGCAACGGGCGCCGGAGCATCTATGTCAAAGTGACGCGGATGCAGGGACCGAAGTTTTTGGAGCTGTTCGACTTCCCCGCTCCGCTGCAGACTCGCGGCAATCGCGACGTGACGAATGTTCCGTCGCAAGCGCTCGCGATGTTGAACGATCCATTCGTCCTGGAGCAGGCGAAAGTATGGGCGGAGAAGCTGGTCGAACGGAAGGACGATACATTCGATGCGCGGCTGACCGCCATGTTCAACGCCGCGCTTGGCAGACCGCCGAACGATGCGGAATTGACGCGCTACAGGGCTTTCGCGAGCGGCTTTGGGCCTGCATCGCTGGACGACGCCAGGCTGTGGCAGAAGCTGGCTCATACGCTGTTTAACAGCAAAGAGTTCCTCTATCTGCCGTAATTCGGTAAGCCGGCCGAACCTTTCCCTGTCTCGCGCGTATTATCGAACATGCCGCGCGACTTCCAATACGCTCTCCGCATTCTGGGCCGCAGTCCGGCCTTCACTCTCCTTTCCGTCGCCGCCATCGCCCTTGGGATTGGCGCGAACACCGCCCTCTTCAGTATTGTCCGCGCAGTCATTTTGCAACCGCTGCCGTTCAGCGAGCCGGAGCGGCTGGTGATGGTGTGGGAAACGCGGCCGGACCTTGGGTCCAGGAGCAACGTCGTGTCGAATGCGAATTACCTGGACTGGAAGGCGAGGAACCAGGTGTTCGACGCAATGAGTCCAATGTTCAACGGCACCGCCAGCCTGAACGTGACTGGCGAACCGGAAGAGATTCGCACGCTGATGGTGGGCGAGGAGTTCTTTCCGATGCTCGGAGCGTCGATGCAGCTTGGACGCGGATTTGCGGCCGAGGAGTGCAAGCCCGGCGCTCCGCTGACAGCCATCCTCTCCGATTCGCTGTGGCGCGCGAAGTTTGGGGCCGACCGCGGCGTCATCGGGCGCACGATCCGGCTGGGCGCCGACGCGGTGACCGTGATTGGTGTTGCGCCACCGGATTTGCTGGCAATCAGCTTCCGAAATCCCGTATTGTGGCGGAACGCGCGCCTGTCCGGCACAAACGCCAACGGCAGCCGGTCGTCAGGCAGGAATATGGCTGTGCTGGCGCGGCTGAAGCGTGGCATCACTCCGGAACAGGCCGACGGACACATGGTTGGCCTGGCGAAACAACTGGAGCGCGACTATCCGCAATTCAATGCGAAGTGGAGCGCGCGGGTCGTTCCCCTGACCGAGGAGATGACTGGTCTAGTGCGCACGCCGCTGTTCTTCCTGCTTGGCGCCGTGGGCTGCGTGTTGCTCATTGCGTGCTCCAACGTCGCCAACCTGTTGCTTATTCGCGCGGCGGGACGGATGCGGGAGCTCGCTGTGCGGATGTCGCTGGGCGCCACGCGGGGAGCGCTCATCCGGCAGCTTTTGGCGGAGAGCCTGACGCTGGCGGCACTGGGAGCGGCAGTAGGCATTCCGCTCGGGTGGTGGCTGCTGGAAGTGTTGAAGATCTACGGGCCACAAGATATCCGCAGGCTGGACCGGTCGACACTGGACGCCGGCGTGCTGGGATTCACGGTGGCGCTGACGCTATTGACCGGGTTGCTGGTGGGACTCGCGCCGGCGTTGAGCGCGACCCGGCAAACGCTGGGAATCGCTATGCGCGATGGCGCGCGCGGCGCGACAGCGAGTTGGCGGACGAACCTCTTGCGCGATGGATTTACGGTGGTGGAAGTGGCGCTGTCGTTGATCCTGCTCGTCGGCGCGGGGCTGTTGCTGAAGAGCTTCGCGAAGTTAACCGCGGTTGAGCCGGGCTTCCGTTCGGATCGGGTGTTAACGGCAAATATCTCGCTTCCAGGCGATCGCTACCGCGACCAGAAGGGTGTGCAATTCTTTACCGAACTGGGCAGGCGTGCGCGCGCGATCCCCGGCGTGGTCAACGCGAGTAACATCACCTTCCTGCCGTTCAAAGGTCCAGGATCGGGCACTTACTTCTGGCGGGACGATCATCCGAAACCCGCGCCGGGCCAGGAGCCGGTCACCGACGTGCGTATGATCCAGCCCGGATACTTCGAGACGATGAACATTCCGTTGCGGCGCGGCCGCACGTTCACCGGCGCTGACAACGATGCGAAAGCGCCGCTTCGATTTGTTGTGAACGACACAATGGCGCGGACGATGTTCCCCGGCGAGGAGCCGATCGGGCGGCGGCTGATTGTGCAGATGAAGGCCGAGAACCTGCCGGGAGAAATTATCGGCGTAACGGGCGATGTGAAACACGGCGGCCTGGATTCCAAGGCGAGGCCGATGGTCTACTATCCGCAGGCACAACTGTTCTTCAATTTCGGAACGGTAGTTTTGCAGACGGAGAGCGATCCGCTACAGCTTGCGAAGCCGCTGGCGAACCTAATACACGAGATGGACCCGGAGCTCGCGATCGCGGAAGTGGCGGCGATGCAACGGTGGATCGACGATTCCGTCGCGCGGCCGCGGTTCCAGACGCGCCTGCTCGCGGCGTTCGCGGGCCTGGCGCTGGTGCTGGCGATCATCGGCATATATGGCGTAGTGTCCTATGGCGTGGCGCAGCGCACGCATGAGATCGGCGTCCGCATGGCACTGGGCGCGCAGAGGGGCGATGTGGCGCGGATGGTATTGGGGCGCGGGGCGCGTCTGGCGGCTGCCGGACTGCTGATTGGCATTGCCGGCGCGCTAGCGTTGGGACGATTCCTGGAGACGCAATTATACGAAGTGAAGGCGACGGATCCGCTGACACTTACGATGATGGCGGCGCTGCTGCTTATCGTTGCGTTGGGCGCGAGTTATTTCCCTGCCCGGCGCGCGGCGCGTGTGGATCCGATGCACTGTCTGCGATACGAGTGACGGAGCGGGGCTGGCGAGTGGAATCGGCACTACCTCGTAATTAGACGGGGTTAACCGCGTAAAGCTTGCCTACTTTTTCTGGCGGCTGCGCTGGCCGCCGGACAAACCGCATTTCCGCAAGGGAAACCGGCGGATCCTGATGGGCTTGCGGTAGACTCTGCTGCCGATCAAGACCTGTTCACGCTGACGGTAAATTGATCGCCACAATGCGGACACGTAACGCGAATGGCGTTATCCAGCTTGAGAGAAATGCTCATTTTACGCGAGCAGGAGGGGCACACGAGAATCGTCTTTTCGAGGCCGGGCTCTTCGCCGTCGTGAGGTGGAACTTCGGGATGGCCCGCGGGATAAGAGGTTCCACAGCGGTTGCAAGTAATGATGGACTCGGCTCTGGATATAGGGAAGACGGGCAGAAAAAACAGCGTAAAAAAGAGCCGGCGGCGTTGTTGGCGAAAATCCGAGACCAGTCCGCATAGCGCGCAGTGCCGCCGCTCTGGGACGCCATTCTTCACGTCACGCTGGATAGTCCTGGCCCCGAACACGATAAACATGCCGAACTATCATAAGCCGGACGGCGGGCCGGGATACGAGCGCCGCCCTGATGTGGCAACAGACTGCCGATTGAACATTGATCCAATAGCTGCAATACTTGAAGTGTCCCGATTCTTAGAGTCGTGACGCATTCGTAAGCGCAGGGCGTTTCGCCACGTTCAGGGCAGTACGGAGAAAGGCTATGGGCGAACGAACGTATAGACTCCTTGCCGCAGCCACCACATTCGATCGGCTACCGAGCCACGGCGGCATCGAGGTTGTCATCCCGACAGGCTCCTTCACGGTACTTCGCAGTTTTCAGCCGGACGAAGAGACGCTGTCGGGGCCGCGCATTGCGGCCGTCCGCACAACTTGAGAATCGACAGATACCGACTTGCCAAATACTTCAGATGTCACCGCCAATATTCGAGAGCTCATCATTCAACTGCACCGCGGCAATAGGGCAGAGGCAGAACCGCTGGTTGAGGCCGTTGCCACGGAATTGAAAGCGATTCTGCTGTCCGGGCTCGATCCCCAGAGTTTGCAGATGCAGCAGGCACAACAGACGATGTTTGCCATCGACGAAGCACGAACGCTTATGGGGCAACAGGATCTCGGTGGAGCGTTGGAAGCGGCAAGAGATGCGGGAAAAGAGTGGAAGGCGCCGGCACGGCGCCGATAATCCGTCAGATTAGGCGAGGTGGAAGAGAGGAGCTGTATGGCAGGCCGAGGAGCACAAACCTTTAATAAACGTCAGAAAGAGCAGCAGCGCAAAGAGCGGCAACAGGAGAAATTTGCCAAGCGACTGGAGCGCAAAAAGCAAAGTGAGGCCGGCCAGGCCCCTAGCGACGAAATCGAATTGGGCGACATGTCCATTCACCAGGCGGATCCGTCCGAGAACGCGCCGGAAGCCGCTGCGCCGCAGGCGGTTCTCCGTGAGCCCGCCCGCGACGCCGAGCCAAGATGAGGCGGGTTGGGTAAAAAAGCCCATCCTCGCCACTCTATTCATGCTGCAAGGCAACCAGTGGATCGATGCGCGAAGCGCGGCGGGCAGGAACAAAACACGCCAGAGCCGCCACCGCCAGAAGGATGAGAGACACCAGCGCCACAGCCGGGATATAGCCGGGCTGGAAGCCGTAGAGCAGCGTGGTCATCAAGCGCGCCGCGATGGCTGACAGTACCAAACCAATGGCCAGGCCGGAGAGTGTTAACGCCAGGCCGCGTCTGCCGAAGGAGAGCAATATGCCGGTGGGAGTCGCACCTAATGCCATACGCACTCCGATTTCATTGGTGCGTTGCGTCACAGCATAGGAGAGCACCCCGTACAATCCAAGCGACGCGAGTAACAGCGCCAGCAGGGCGGCAGTGCCCAAGAGCGTTGTATTCTGCGACGGCGCGGACAACTGCACGCGCGCAACCGGCTGGTTCTTATCAATGGACCAGATCGCTTCCCGAACCGCCGCGACAATCGAGGCCGGGTCGACCGATGTACGAACCACGATGCCGCTCGGTTTGTCCCCGCTTTGGTCCGCCTGTTCATGCGGGCGATAGATCGTCGGCTTCAAGTCTTTCGACACGCCGCGATCGCGAATTTCCTTCACTATGCCAGCAATCGTGTACCAGTAGCTCCAAGCGGCGAACGTCCTGGATAGTTGCGATTCGCGAAGGACTCGTTGACGATGGCGACGGGCGATTCCGACCTTCGGCCGGATGCGTCAAAGAATCGGCCCTCGTGCAGACGCGCGCCGACGGTGAGGAAGTAGTCGCGGTGGTCCGAGTTCTTTGATACGTTTCCAAACGCTCATATCAACTCTCCGCCCGGGCAGCCAGGCCCGATTCATGCTCGATGTTGTACCCTAATTGGTAGACTCTCTACCATCGTCACGAGCGCGGTTTATTGGAGTTGGGGTTCCACGTCCCCCGAGGCTTGAGCTCGTTCACGTCGATCGTCTGTCTGGACAGTCGCATCTGCGCATCGCCGGCCTCGATCTCACTGGCTCGCTTCTCCATGGCCCGCGCCTCCGCCTTCCTGTGCGTCCGCCGTAGAATCGCCGCATAGAGAGTAAGTGTTTGCGCCGTTCTCGGATGGGTGGGGCCGAAACGGAACTCCGCCGCGGCCAAGGCCTGCCTGCCAGCGGATTCCGCTTCGACAGGAAGACTGCCACTCCAGAAGCTCGTTGCCAGATCCAGGAGGAGCATTGGCGCCAGATCAAGCACATTGCGGGACTGCTCCCAGATCATCCGGGCTCGCTGGAATAAGTCATCCGCTTCGGCGTGCCGTCCCGTTTTCCTGCAGATGACCCCCAGGTTACTCGCCGCAACGGCAGTTTTCAGTGGATCGTTGGCCAAGTGGCCCGGGACCGCCAGAAATTGGCGGTACGCCGCGCCGGCTTCCGTCCAGCGATTCTGGTTCAAATGCAGAGTACCCAGGTTATAAAACAACTGAGCCGCCTCCGGGTGGCTCGTGCCGATCGCTGCGATCTGGATGTCCGCTGAGCGTATCAGAACCCGTTCCGCTTCCGCCCGTTTCCGGGCATCCCAAAGAAGAGAAGCCAGATTGTTCAGTGTCCTGGCCAGCTCCATACGATGCCTATCTCCGGCTCGCTCCCACTCCGCGATCGAACGGCGGTAGTGCCGGTTCGCATCGGCGAAGCGGCGCTGGTCCTGGCACACCGAACCGAGGTTGTTGTAGATGTAGGCCAGACCGTCTGCGTGAAGGCGTGATTCATCCTTGAGAATCTCCAACAACACCTGCTCGGCCTCGCGCAGCTTTCCCACATCCTGGAGCCGTTCCGACGTTTCGATGGCCTGGCGCCAGGCGACAGTCCCGCCGGGCGTTGCGCCACCCATCAAAAGCAAACACGCACATACCATCAGCAGGTTTCTGAGCATTGGATTCCCCTTTCACTGCCGCAATGCGCAAATCCGCTCCTGCGGACACAACCGGTTCCGGATTTTTTAGAATGGAGAATCCGCGAGCAATGGCCAGCGTCACTCACCTGTTGATTCAATGGAGTCACGGAGATCCGGGCAGCCGGGATGAGCTGTTCCGCATTGTGCAGCAGGAGCTCCATCGAATCGCGGATCGCTATATGCGGCGTGAGCGGCCAGACCACACGCTGCAGACCACGGCTCTGGTCAACGAAGCATACCTGCGCCTGATCGAACAACCGCAGATGAACTGGCAGAACCGCGCCCACTTCTATGCCATCTCTGCCCGTGTGATGCGGCAGATTCTGGTGGACCACGCCCGCAGGACGGGGTCGGTCAAACGCGGTGGAGAGCGTTTCCACGTGCCGTTCGATGAGGCCTTAGTGTTCTCGCCGGAGAAGTCGTCGGAATTACTGGCCTTGGACGAAGCCCTCAAGCGGCTGGCGGAAAAAGACGCAAGGAAAGCGGAGATCGTGGAACTGAGGTACTTCGGAGGGCTGGATGTGGAAGAGGTTGCCGAGGCGCTACGGGTTCACCCGAATACTGTGATTCGCGATTGGGCCCTCGCGAAGGCATGGTTAAAACGGGAGATGTCGCCGGAAAACTTGTGAGCGGCCTACCGCCGCGCGGGGTGGTAGTGCCACATGGCCCCGAAAAACGGTCCGCCTAACGCCGCGATCTGACCTTCCGGAGTCCACGCCGGAGCCCAAATCTCGCCATGAAACCGCAGTGGAATTCGCGTGACGGTACGGCGCGCCGGATCGAAAAGCGCCGCGCTGAAGAATAGCGAGTCGGCGGAAGCCACCTCAAACAGCATGCGGCCGCGCGCGTCGACGGCATTCGCCGGAGGATTGTCTACAGTCAGCCTCCACTCTTTCGGAATCGGGACGGTCTCCGTTGCCCCTCCCGCTACCGGTACCCGCACCAGCAGGGCCGGACTCTTGGCCATCTGCTTCACATAGAGGTAGCGTCCGCGCGGATCCAGCGATAACTGGTTGCCGTCGATCACCCTTCGCGGCTGGGCAGACCCAGTCAAGGCAAGCGACCACACCGCTCCGCCCGAGGCATAGTACAGCGTCCCGTCATCGGGCGAAAGAGCCATGCTGCGAATATTCGCCGCGGGCATTGGAACCCGCTTGAGGATTCGCCCGTCACGCACGGAGGCGATCGCAATCTGGCGCTTCGGACCGGTTCCGATCATGCACGCCAAGCCGCCGCCTCCGGATAATGCAAACGGCACTCCGGTCTCCTCGGCCGTTTGAACCAACGGGCGCGTCTCCCCTGTTCCAGTACTCACCAGCAGCCGCGACTTGCCGGCGACAATCGACGGACGGATGAAGCGGTCGCCGCTCAGTGAACCGAAGTCGGCGACACCGAGATCCTGCATCACGAACTGTCTAGGGTCGCCTCCGTCAACGGCAAAGCGTAGCAGGAGCGCGGCGTTGCGCGCGGTACCAACAAAGATCGACCCGTCTTGTCCGGCATCCAGGGATCGGACGATGTTATCGCCAGGCAGCGAGAAAAGGACTTCGGCCGGACGGGAATCGTCGCGGGAGACTTTGACGACCTGCACCAGATCCTCCGCACGCGCGGTAGTGACCATTCCTGTGCCATCGGGCATCGCAGCCACCGGCCCGCCGGTTTTCAGCGCGGCACCGGCCACGCGAGCCTTTCCCGTCGCCAAATCGAGCACGTGCAGCCCGGTCGGCCCGGACACGGTTTCCGAGTAGCCCTGAAATGCAATCTCACGGCCCCCAGGCAGCACAGTGACCGGAAAATTTCCCACCGGCGCCAGGAACGCGGGCAATGCATCAATTCGCCCCGACTCGGGCCAGAACCGGTGCAACTGCAAGTGCCCCTCAGTGCCGATCTTCGCCACAATCAGGCTCCCGTCCGGCAGCGGCAGCCCGCCGGCCGCGTTTGCCAGGATCAGACTCGGCTCTCCGCCCAGCGTCGGCACCGAGTAGACGCCTTGCGGCCGTGTGTAATGCCTCGAATAGTAGATCTTTGAACCATCGGGCGACCATGCCAGTTCGTTCGCCCATCCCGACTCCGTCTGGTTTGTCAGGACCGTCCAACTGCTTCCATCGGACTTCATTACGGCAACCTGCAGCAGATCGCCCACCAGCGTTAGAAATGCCACCAGTTGTTTATCCGGAGAGATGCGCGGACACATCCCAGTAGAAGCTCCGCCGAGCCGCGTGGCTGCCCATGATGGCGCCGGCGAACTCCCGAAACGTTGCCAGAACAACCCGCCTGCCAGGACAATGGCGGCCGCGGCTCCGGCGGGAAGCCAGCGAAGGAATTGGCGGTGTGCCGATCGCGCAGTGACCGGCGAGACGCGGGGCGTGCCTGGTTGGGCGATCCAGAGCAGCTCGTCGTGGAGATCGGCTGCCGTCTGCCAACGGGCGTCGGGATCTTTGGCGAGGCATTTGCTCACCACACGGTCGAGCGCGGCTGGGATGGACGGTTGTACGGAGGAAAGTGCCGGCGGCTCCTCTTTCAAGATCGCGGAAATCAGGCTGGCCGGGCTCGACGCACCAAATGCCGGGCTGCCGGAAATCATTTCATAGAGGACCAGCCCGAACGCATAGATGTCGCTGCGGGAATCCGCCGGTTTGCCTTCCACTTGTTCCGGCGCCATGTATCGCAGCGTCCCCGGAATGTTGTTTTCTTTCGAGAGGTTGTCGCCTGTCGCAGCGAGCTTTGCCAGCCCGAAGTCGAGCAGTTTCACGCCGGTCTTGGTGACGAGAACATTGGCAGGCTTGAAATCGCGGTGCACCACTCCCTTACTGTGCGCGGCATGGAGCGCATCGGCCGCCTGCGCGCCGTAGTGCAAGGCAAGCGGCAACGGCAACGGCCCTCGCAACGGCTGTCCTTCGAGGTACTCCATCACAAGGTAATCGGGGCCGACATCGTAGAGAGTGCAGATGTTCGGGTGATTGAGAGCGGCGATTGCCCGGGCCTCGCGTTCAAAGCGCTCACCGAACCGCTCGCGGCATACCTTCACCGCCACCGTGCGATTGAGCCGGGTATCGCGGGCTTTGTAGACCTCACCCATCCCGCCGGCGCCGATGAGATCGACGATCTGGAACCTGCCCACCATTTTGCCGGGAGCCAACCGGGCCGGCGGCGCGGCCAGAGAGGCTAGAGGCGACCCTTCCAGAAAGCCGTCTTTCGAATCCGCGTGATCGAGGAGTTCGAGCACCTCGCGGCGGGATTGCTCGTCATCGGGACAGGCGTCCCGCAGGTACGCCGCGCGGTTCTCGCGTGGCTGCGCCAGGGCTGCCTGGAACAACTCCTCGACTCGGCTCCAATTGTCCACAGGTGATCACGCAACATTGTACTGGAAGCGTGACGGGACTCGACCGTGAGAACAGGGAGATGCCTACTGCCGGTCGTACACGGCCGTGATCTTCGCCTGGCGGCCTCTGCTATCGGTTCCCTCGAAAGTGATCGTCATCGTCTTGCCGTCTTTCGCCACCACGCGCCGGTTCGTCCCGATCACGCGGTTAGCGTGCTTCATTACGGATTCCGAGGTATATTCATCGATCCTCTGCAATTCGATCGCATCGCTGGTTTGCGATCCCGTTACGGGCTGTGCCTTGCCGTCGTAGTTTACCGGATGTTCGACGACGGTCACTTGCCCGTCGATCGATACCGTTCGGATCGTGACTTTGATCCCATCCCCTTTCGCCTCGTATACCCGCGTCTGGCTCTTCGGAGCGGGACCGGGCAAGTAGGTGGACTTCTCGACATTGAGCTTCCACTTCCCGAGCACGGGATCGGAAGCCCAAAGAATTGACGCCATGCCGCAAAGGACAACGGCTGCTACGTATCGCATACGATGCCTCCTCCATGAATCGATCTCAAAGAGAGGCCTGCATTCGCAGGCGTTGCCCTAACACTACACCACCGCACCGGAGAAAAGAAGGATGCTCCTAATTGCATCGGCCAGGGGTTTGGCCGGGGCCGCCTTCCAGGCACGGGATCGCGCTTATGAATACGTACATGGCGGCGATCTGGCGATCCGTCATGTTTTGAAACGCCGGCCAGGGCATCACCTGAAGCTTTGAGCCGTCGAACGGCGGGACCCCAGGAGGGTTGAAAGGAGGAAGTCCAAGCAGGCAATTGGTGGTTATCGGAGGATTTGTGCTCAGTGTGCAGTTGGGGTGGGCATTGTCGAGGTCAACGCCTGTCCTGAGAATCCGCGTAAACTGCGAAAGCGTGAGGTCGCCCGCGGGCATCCCGGATTTACCCGGCGTCAGGTTTCGGGAGACGATGTGTACCGTTCCACCGGGACTCGGAAACGCTCCAAAATCGAAACCTCCACCCAGATAGGTAGCCGGGTTAATTTTCTTGACGCCGCCAAATGGGCCGTTTGGAGGTTTCAACAGGTAGGGATTCCCCTGGGGAGTGTACTGAGCTTCCGGGCCCGAGCTATGGCAACCGTTGCAGTCGCCGGACACATTGATCAGGTAGCTTCCCAGTCCGACCATGTCCGGGTCTTTGCCGGCCATGTTCAGTTGAATCCCATCGCTTGCGGCAATCGCGAGACCGATTTCGATCATCCGCTTTTCGTCCTGGGCGCCATTGTTATCGTTGGCTGCCCTTCCCGTCGTAGAAACAACCGACATTCCCAGAGCAAGGACGGCGACGAACGCCGTACCGGCCGTCACAGGCTTCAGCAATTTGTGTTGGAGCATAGTTCACTCCTCCTAGAGAGTACCGAGGGAATTTTAATGCCGCTAAATTCACAAGGGAATGGAAATGTCGAGTACTGGTACCATCAATTTGGCGCGCCGTTCCAGGTACAGGAAATCGTCGATGATAGGATGAGGCACGCGTCGAGTTCGAATCATGTGGCCGGCAAAAACGAATACCGGTATCCTCCTGGGACTCCTCGCACTGGCGGCTTACGCGCTCACACAGGCGCCCGCCCAAACCCCGTCCACCGCATCCGCCTATGCGGCGCCCGAAACCTGCGCCGCCTGCCATCGAAGCATCTGGCAAACCTACCGGCAAACAGGCATGGGGCGGTCCTTCTCCCGTCCTTCTCCCGCGAATACCGTGGGAAACGAAACCGCGAACAATACCTTCTACCACAAGCCGTCGGACAGCTACTTCACCATGCTCCGGCGCGATGACAAATACTATCAGCGCCGCCACCAGATCGATCCCGCCGGCCGGCAGATCAACGTCATCGAAAAGCAGATCGACTACATCATGGGCTCGGGCGGCCACGCGCGCGCGTTCCTGCACCGGACCGCCCGCAACACTCTGGTCGAACTACCGTTGGCGTGGTACGCCGAAAAGGGCGGCTACTGGGGCATGAACCCGGGGTACGACCGCCCCGATCACGAAGGCTTCCGCCGCAAGATCTCCTACGACTGCATGTTCTGCCACAACGGATATCCGAAGATTCCGTCCGGGCATGACCAGTCTTTCGCCGAACCCGTCTATCTGGCTTCATTGCCGGAAGGAATAGATTGCCAACGGTGCCACGGACCGGGGCGCGATCACGTGCGACTGGCGGAGAACGGGGCTAAGCTGGAGAGTATTCGCAAGGCTATCGTGAACCCGGCGCGGCTGAGCGCGGAGCGCCGCGAGGAGGTCTGCATCCAATGTCACCTGGAAACTACGAGTTTCGCTCTCCCCAACTCGATCCAGCGGTATGGCAAAGGCCCGTTTACTTACCGTCCTGGTGAACCGCTGAGCGACTACTGGCTCTTCTTCGACCACGCCGCCGGCACAGGGCACGACGACAAGTTCGAACTCGTCAATGCGGTCTACCGCATCCGGCGTTCGAAGTGCTTCCTGCAAAGCAACAATACGCTCCATTGCACTACCTGCCACAACCCGCACGACGTTCCCCGCGGCGCGCAGGCCACGCCGCACTACGACGCGGCCTGCCGCCAATGCCATAACTCCTCCTTCGATCGGATCGTCGCCGCCGGCAAGCACACCCGCTCAGCGGGTTGCGCCGAATGCCACATGCCGAAACGCCGCACCGAGGACGTCGTGCACGCGGTCGCCACCGACCACTTCATCCAGCGGCGCAAGCCCGCGGGCGATCTCCTGGCCGATATTGCCGAGCGGCACGAATCCGGTGACAAGGCTTATCGCGGCGAGGTCGTACTCTACTATCCGGAAAAATTGCCGCCGCCGGACAATGATCTCTATCCCGCCGTCGCCCAGGTGGTCGAAAAGAGCAATCTGACAGACGGAATCAGCCGCCTCTCCGATGCCATCGAACGCCATGCTCCCCAACGAGCGGAGTTTTACTACGAACTTGCCGAGGCGTGGCGAAACAGCGGGCAGCTCGCAAAAGCCCTGCCGCTTTACCGGGAGGCGGTGCAGCGAAACCCGAAATCCACTCCCGGCCTGCAGAAACTCGGTTCCGCGCTTAGACGTTCCGGACAACTTACAGAGGCCGTCGACGCCCTGAAACGCTCCGTCGCCGCGGCGCCCGATAACGCCTCGAACTGGCACGAACTCGGACTCGCCTATCGCGCGCAAGGGAATATGCCAGAGGCACTAGCCGCCCTTCAAAAGGCCGCAGCATTGGATCCGGACATGCCCGAGTTGCACAGCAATCTGGGTATCGTCTGGTCGGCGGCGGGAGACCGGACACGGGCCGAAGCGGCCTTCCGCGAGGCCATCCGTATTCAACCGGACTACGTCGACGCGCACAACAACCTGGGCAACCTACTCTCGGCGGCCGGCGATTTCAATCAGGCGCGCCATCACTTTGAGGTGGCACTCAAGCTCAGACCCGGCGATGCCACCACCCGTTATAACTTCGCCATGGCGCTCGGCCGCGCGCGCCAGTTCGACGAAGCGCAACAGCAGTTGGAAGCCTCGCTGCGAGCGGATCCCGAACATGCCGATGCCCGTCAGCGTCTGGCGGAACTGCTGATGGCCAAGGGCCAAACGCAGGCGGCGCTCCCACACTATCGCGAACTGGTCCGCATCCAGCCTGAATCGGGCCAGGCGCGCCTGGGCCTCGGCGCGGCGTTGGCGATGACTGGCGATGTCGCCGGCGCGCTTCCTCACCTCCAAAAGGCGGCCTCCTCCTCAGACCCCGCCACTCGCGAACAAGCGGCAGAGATCTTGCGGCAAATCGGAAACCGCCGCTAAACCAGCTAGTCACTATGGAGCGACCAACCGCCGAATCGCAGTAGCGCGGGTTACGCTGCGAGTAGGTGAAGCCAGCGGCGCAGAGCCGCATACGAAAGGAGCTGGTCGCACATGTCTAAATTACGCTTTGTCGGTCTGGATGTCC